>CAVOFX010000001.1:0-637497 GCA_963695115.1 uncultured Microthrixaceae bacterium
ACCCCGAGTGCTCTGCCAGGGTTGGGCGAGCTACCTCGAGCGGCTCTCCCGGCGCTGAACGATCGCCCTCATCGCTCCGCCTTCCGGCGGCAGCCCCGTTGACCGGTTGTCTGTGTGTGTGTAGCCTGAAACTGCTTCGACAAGGCGGGTGAGATTTGCCCAGCAGACTTGATGATCCTAGTTCTGGATGCTTCGGTCCAGTCCGACGACGGGTTCTCCGGTCCCTTGTCTTCGTCGTGGTCGTCGCCTTGATGTCGCTCACCGCGGGGTCGGCACTGCAGACGAGATCGTCTCTGCTGACTGGAACTGGTGGGACTTCGGCTCGTACAACGCCTGTGGCAAGGGCTCCACACATGCCCCGGGATACTCACAGGCCTCGGGGCGAGGTTGGTCGTGGGTGACCAACGGGTCGGACTGCGACTCCTCCAAGGTCACTGCGGTGCAAGAGGTGCAGAACGAACTTGGCTACGTCTCCGGGGGTGAATGGGTTCCGTGCGAGTTCGCGGAATCGGACTGGTACTCGACGACGGTCCGGATTGCCACCACGGTCAACGGGCCCTGCTCGGGAGGGCACACCTTCTACACACTCTCGACAATGGGAGCCTGCATCGTGGGGGTATGCAAGAACTCAGGCCCCACCTGCAGCGACCCAGATCCACCCGAATTCACGTGTGAGCCCCTCGATCTCTACCCGCTCGTGAGCCCGGGCCACTATTGGTCGTGAGGAGACAGGTCATGGATTCCTGCACACCCCAGCCCACTACACCGACCCGACGTGGCGCCCGACGGCTCATCACCCTGGCCGCAATCGTGGCGCTGGTCCTCGGTGCCGTCGGGGCCTTCCTCCTGGCTGCTCATGACCCGGATGACGAATCCGAGGCAGTCGTGGTGGCTGCGGCGACCGACGAGACGAGCGAAGAGGGAGCGACCACGTCAACCCTGGACAGGCCCCCTCCGCGTGCATCGTTCCCCGATGCCTCTCTGGAAGGACATCCCCAGGAGGAGTGGTACACCGAGGACCCGGAGGGCCAGGCCTTGGCCGAGGCGTTCAGGCGCCAGCGCGAGACTGGCTGGACGGCCGTCCAGCTGACGCCCGATCTCATCGGGTGGATGACCCTCGAGTGCTGGCAGGCCCAGCGACCCGGCTCGGTGGGCGAGGTCGCCGACGGCGACGGGGAGGTCATCGGCTACTACATCGCGTCGGTCGGCTACGCCGATCTGGAGACGTTCGAGTCCGAGGACTTCAACTGGCGGGCTCTGGCCCGCGAGAACTTCCCGAGGGAGGAGTATCCGGTCGACGTCGCGCAGCAGGACATCGACTCGATCGAGAACCAGGGTGGCTTGAGCGAGGTCTGCCGGATCGACTCCTGACGCGGGAGTGCGGCCCGTCTCGCCAAGGCGGCCGGCCGCTACCTCGAGCGGCTCTCCCGGCGCTGAACGATCGCCCTCATCGCTCCGCCTTCCGGCGGCAGCCCCGGTCTGCCTACTCGCCTACGGGCCAGTGCTGCACTGCCAGCTCTTCCATGGGGAAGTCACCAGGGTTCCCTGTCGCGAGAGCGGCCCCGATCCCGAGGGCAGCAGCAGCGATGAGGCAGTCCGCTTGATGCAGCGTGATCCCCATGGCCACGTGGGTCGCGACGCCACCTCCCCGCCTGCTCCCCCTCACGTGCTCCGAGGGGGGCAACACGTAGCCCGCGGAACAGCCTTCCGATCTGCTCCTCCTCCCCGGGGAGGCTCCCCCTCCAGATCTCCTCGACGGAGACGGCGCAGACCCATGGCTCGTCGCCGCTTCGCCGCATCCCCCGCAACCGATCCCCGGCCGGCGCTCCCCGCAGCGCGTCGATGACCACCGTCGAGTCGAGCAGGATGCGCGCCACCGCTCAGCCGGCTCGCCGCGCGTCGGCGTGCCGCTGCTGACGCACCCACTCGGCGGGGTCCTCGTCCCATGCGTGCTCGCGGACGAGCGACCCGAGAGCGGCCTCGACGTCGTCCCAGCGCCGCTCGTCCTCGAGCCCCCGCTTCACGAGCTCCTCGATGAAGAGGCTCCGGCGGCGCGGTCCAGCCCGGCGGTCCAGCTCCGCGACCAGCTCGTCATCCAGGCTTATGTGCACTCGCATGGGCGCAACTATACACATAGCCCCTGTCGCATGAGGCGTGAGCTCGGCCTTGCCCCGGTCTCGAGCGGCTCTCCCGGCGCTGAGAACCCGGCCGTAGACTCGGCGCCGTGCATCGCAGCTCCTCCGCAGCAGTCGGAGAGGCGGCCCGGCCGTCGTGAGCTGTGCGGTCCTCCTGCCGGTGAAGGCCTTCGTCACGGCCAAGAGGCGCCTCGCCTCCGTGCTCGACGACCGGAGCCGCGCCGAGCTCGCACGTTCCATGGCCGAAGCGGTCGCCGAGGCCGCCCACGACCTGCCGGTCTTCGTCGTCTGCGACGACGAGGAGGTGGCCTCCTGGGCACGCGACCGAGCGGCCGACGTGATCTGGAGCCCGGGGAAGGGCCTGAACGGGGCGGTCACCGACGGCGTCGCCCACGTGGCGACCGAGGGCTTCGAGAAGGTGATCGTCGCTCACGCCGATCTCCCGCACGCCGAGGACTTGAGGTGGGTGGCGGACTTCGAGGGCGTCACCCTCGTCCCCGACCGCCACGACGACGGGACCAACGTGGCCTGCGTCCCCGCGGCCGCGGGCTTCCGGTTCGCCTACGGACCGGGGTCCTTCACGCGCCACCTCGCCGAGGCCGACCGCCTCCACCTGCCGGTGCGAACCGAGCGCGACGAACGGCTGGGGTGGGACGTCGACCTCCCGGCCGACCTGGCTCCACCCGGCTTCGTGGGGCGAACCTGAGCCGGTGCAGCGCGACCTCCCCACCCCCGGGCGAGCCCTGGCGATCGTCGCCCACGCCGACGACAACGAGTTCCGCTGCGGAGCGACCCTCGCGAAGTGGTCCGCGGCGGGGACCGAGGCGCACCTGGTCGTCTGCACCGACGGGTCCAAGGGGAGCTGGGACCCGGAGGCCGACCTCGGCTCGCTGGTGGCCAACCGCCAGGACGAGCAGCGCGGCCGCGGCCGCCGCCCTCGGTCTGCGAGGTGAGATCGTCTTCCTCGGCTGGGTCGACGGTGAGGTCGAGGCCACCCCGGACCGAGTCGAGGAGCTGGCCCGTGAGATCCGCCGCCTCCGACCCGATGTCGTGTTCACCCACGACCCCTGGAAGCGCTACCGGCTGCACCCCGACCACCGGAACGTGGGGTGGATCGCACTCGACGCGGTGGTCGCCGCCCGCGACCCGCACTTCTTCCCGGAGCACGGCCTCGACCCGCACCGCCCGACGATGCTGCTGCTCTTCGAGGCCGACGAACCCGACCACCTCGAGGACGTCACCGGCTTCACCGATCGGAAGCTCGACGCGCTCGCCGCCCACCGCAGCCAGTACGAGAGCACGATGGGGATCCGCGATCCCGCCGATCCCGAGCAGGTCCGGGCGTTCCACCGCAAGGTGCTCGATGCGATGGCCTCCGCCGGCCGACCGCACGGCGTCGCCTACGCCGAGATCTTCAAGGCGATCGAGCCCTGAGTGGCGATCGCGCCGGGGTGGCATGATCATGGCCAACTGCCCGACCGGAGACCACCGATGCAGCGATTGACCGGACTCGACGCCTCCTTCCTCTACATGGAGACGCCGACGGCCCCCATGCACGTAGCGAACCTCATCGTGATGGACCCGTCGACGATGTCCGGGGGCTGGCTGGTCGAGAGCGTGAAGGCGATCTACCGCCAGCGCCTGCACCTGGCCCCTCCGTTCCGCCGGCGACTCGTGGAGATCCCCCTCCGCCTCCACCACCCGCTCTGGATCGAGGACCCCGGGTTCGACCTCGACTGGCACGTGCGTCACATCGCCGTCCCTCCGCCCGGGGCCCGCGAGCAGCTCGAGGAGCTGGCCTCGCACCTGATGGCTATCCCGCTCGACCGCAGCCGGCCGCTGTGGGAGGCGTGGATCATCGAGGGCCTCGACGACGGCAACGTCGGCGTCGTCACCAAGGTGCACCACTCGGCCATCGACGGCGGGGCCGGTGAGGAGATCATGGTGAACCTGCTCGACCTCGAGCCCGAGCCCCGCGAGGTCGAGCCACCCGATCCGCCCTGGCGGCCCGACCCGGTTCCCACCGACCTGGAGCTGTTCGGCCACGCGGCGGGCAGCCTCGCCCGGACTCCTCTCAGGTTGGTCAAGGCGCTGCGCCGTACCGCCGAAGCGGCGCTGAGCATCCGCCACCAGAACAGGCTCCCGGACGTCGAGCCGCCGCCCTCCCCGTTCACGCGCGCCGCGCACCTCGTTCAACCACGCCCTCACCGCCCGGCGCTCCTTCGCCGTCGAGACGGTCTCGCTCGACGACGTCAAGCAGGTGAAGAACGCGTTCGGGTGCACGGTGAACGACGTCGTGCTGGCGCTGTGCGGCTCCGCGCTCGGCCGCTACCTCACCGAGCGCGGCGAGCAGCTGGAGAGCTCGCTGGTGGCGATGGTCCCGATCTCGGTGCGCACCTCCGAAGAGGAGGGTCGGCACGGCAACCGGGTGTCGTCCATGCTCACCACCCTCGCCACCGACGTCGAGGACCCCGCAGAGCGACTACGGGTCATCAACGAGGGCACCAGGCGCGCCAAGGAGCAGCAGGAGCTGATCGGCGCCGACACGCTCCAGGACTGGGTCGAGTTCGCGGCGCCCGCGGTGCTCGGCAGAGCGGCCCGGCTCTACTCGAGCACCCGCATGGCCGACCTCCACCGGCCTCTGTTCAACGTGACCATCTCGAACGTCCCCGGGCCGCCGTTCCCCCTCTACTTCGCCGGCGCCAAGGTCGTGGCCACCTACCCGATGGGGCCGATCTTCGACGGCGGCGGGCTGAACATCACCGTGATGAGCTACCTCGACAGGATGGACTTCGGGCTGCTGGCCTGCCCGGACCTGCTCTCCGACGTCCGGGGCCTGGCGCACGGCATCGGCGAGGCCCTCGAGCTGTACAAGAAGGCAGCCGGCGTGTAGGCGGCGGTCACCGACCCGCCCCGTGGGCGGGCCCCGGTGACCGGAGACCCTCGGCTCGCCGGCGCCCTATCCGGTGAAGGTCGGTTCGACGACCACCGGCGGTGGTGGCGTCGTCGTGGGCGCCTGGGTCGTGGAGGTCGTCGTAGTGGTCGGCGCCAGGCAGCTGCCCGCCAGGTCCACCGAGGACGATTCGGAGATGATCCCCCCCTGACCGAAGTCGACCGTCACGTCGAGGGTGACGGCGCCCGAGGTCGTACCGGGGTGGGTGCTGGTACCGGTCGAGGTGCCATCGCCCGGGAGCGGATCGGGGCTGAAGGTCACCGACCCGCTCGCCTCACCGCCGAGGTCTGCTCCGGTGATGTCGCCCGAGAGGCTCACGAAGTAGTTCTCGAGCTCCCATGTGATGGTGTAGGTGCCGTCGTCGCACTGGGCGGTGCCACCTAGCACGAAGCCCTGGGCGCCGGCGGGCAGCGTGGAGGCGAGCAGCGCCGAGACCGCAACCAGGGGCAGCAGAGACATCTTCCTGAGCATGGATCCTCCCTCGTCGGGCCGGCCCCGTGGCCGCCGTTCCGCCAGGACTGTATCCAGTCCCACCGGTCCGATCATGGTTCTCATGGTCGGATCCCGATGCTGACAGGCCCAGGATGACAGTGCTAGCTTCCCCCCGGCTCCTGTCGCAGGACCTATGGGGAGGTCGGGGATGAAGAGCAGGACGGCACGCAGGCTCCTGGCAACACTCCTCGCCGCTCAGCTGGCACTCGTGGGCTGCAGCGACGACGACGGTGACGAGCAGAGCGGTGAGGGCTCCGACACCACCGCCGCGGCCGGGGACACCTCGGGGACGGGCTTGGAGCTGCCCGAGAAGGGGGCCGAGGGCGAGATCACGACGACCGGTGCCCTGGAGGGCACCTGGACGCCGGGTGAGGACCTCGCCGTCCAGTGCACGATCCCCCCCTCGGTGACGCTGAAGATGGAGGACGAGGAGATCTTCGGTGCGCTCTCGGTGGATCAGGACGGGACGGTGACGTTCACGAGCGGCGAGCTGGCCGGCGTCTTGACAGGGACGGGCGGATCGCTCGAGGTGGAGGGCAGCATCGACATGCAGGGCCGGATGACCCTCGACGACGTCGAGGTCAGCGCCGATGGCTCGACCATGAACATCTCCGGCTCGATCGCCTACGGCTGCGACTACTGAGATCCGGGTCGCCCGGCTGACCGAAGCATCCCCCACCCGCCTCGGCACAGCGGCCACCATGGCGGTCGGTGATGCTCACACCCCCCACGGTCGAGCCTCCGGTGGCCGGTGGGGTGCCTGTCCGCCATCGGGAGCCCCGTGACCGACGTCGTCGCTGACCGGGCGCGCACGACCTCGGACCTTGTCTCACCGGCGCTCAGGGTGATCCTCGACACCTCGGCCCTCATCTCCGACCCCGACTGCCTCTTCGCCTTCACCGACGCCGAAGCCGTCATCCCCCTGGTGGTCGTGGAGGAGCTGGACGGGCACAAGGGTCGGATGGACGACGTGGGGCGCGCCGCCCGCCAGGTGCTCCGGCGCATCGAGGAGCTGCGCGTGGCCAACGGTGGGGACATCCGTCGCGCTGTCCCCCTTCCAGGCGGCGGCTCGCTCCGGATCGAGACCAACGGCCTCATGCTCGAGGAGGTCGCCGGCCACGGTCTCGACCCGTCGAAGGCCGACAACCGCATCCTCGCCGCAGCCCTCGGCCAGCAGCTCCTGGGGCCGAGCGTCGTGGTCTCGAACGACGCTGCGCTGCGGATCAAGGCGGCCCAGGTGGGGCTGGAGGCCCGCGAGCACCAACGCCTGCGCGGCCGGATCGACGACTCCCGACCGTCCGGGTGGACCACCCTCGAGGTGCGCCCGGGCCTCGTCGACCAGCTCTACGGCTCGAGCAGCCCGCGCCTCGACGACCTCGCCCCGCCGGACCGCCGGCAGCTCGACGCGCTGGGGGTGAACCAGTTCGGCGTGCTGCGTGCAGGGAGCCAGTCCGCCCTGGTGCGCCGCGCGGGTGACGGGCGCCTGCTGCTGCTCCGCCAGTCCGAGTCGTGGGGCCTCCGTCCCCGATCCAAGGAGCAGCAGTTCGCCCTCGACCTGCTGCTGGACCCGGCGGTGCGGGTGGTGGCGCTCGACGGTATGGCAGGCACCGGCAAGACGATCCTGGCGCTCGCCGCGGGGCTCGAGCAGGTCATGGAGGCCGGGCGCTACGACAAGCTCGCGGTGTACCGCCCCGTCGTCCCGGTCGGCAAGGCCGAGCTCGGGTACCTGCCCGGCAGCCTCGACGAGAAGCTGGACCCGTGGATGACCGCTGTCACCGATGCGCTGGTGGCGCTCACCGACCGGCGCAGCCACGCAGATGCCCGGGCGCTCCTGGACGAGATGACGGTCCGCGACAAGCTCTCGCTCGAGGCGGTCACCTACCTGCGGGGTCGCACCCTCCAGGGGACGTACGTGGTGGTGGACGAGGCCCAGAACCTGGAGCCCACGACGCTGAAGACCATCCTCACCCGGGTCGGGGAAGGCACGAAGATCGTGTTCACCGGCGACACCAGCCAGATCGACGCGCCCTACCTGTCGGAGCACACCAACGCGGTCGCGGTGCTCATCGACGCGTTCGACGGAGAAGAGGTCTTCGGCCACGTGGGTCTGGTGACATGCGAGCGCTCCGAGGTGGCCTCGCTCGCCGCCCTGCGCCTGTAGGCCGCCGCTGCCCGGACGCCTACGCTGGCGACCCTGAGCAGCGCACAGGTGGTCGTCGAGGGTCGCGCCCTGGTGAAGCGGTGGGGAACCACCACCGCGCTCAGCGACCTGAGCTTCCGGGTCGAGCGGGGGGTGACCGGCCTGCTCGGGGCCAACGGGGCCGGCAAGACGACGCTCCTCGGGATGATCCTCGGGCTGCACCGCGCCGACGCGGGAGAGCTGCGCGTGCTCGACCTCGATCCGTCTACCGCGGGCGCGATGGTTCGGGCGCGGCTGGGCTACGCGCCGGAGCACCACACGCTGCCACCCGACATCAAGGCGGCCGACTTCGTACGACACCTCGCGGAGGTGCACGGCATCCCCCGCCGGGAGGCCAAGGCGCGGACGAGTGACGCCCTCTGGCAGGTTGGGCTGGGCGAGGAGCGGTTCCGGCCGCTCGGCACCATGTCCACGGGACAGCGCCAGCGGGTGAAGCTCGCCCAGGCGATCGTGCACGACCCCGCGCTGGTGCTGCTCGACGAGCCGACCGACGGCCTCGACCCCGTGCAGCGCGACGAGATGCTGCGGCTCATCCGCCGCATCGGAACCGAGTTCGGCATCGACGTGCTTCTCTCGTCCCACCTGCTCGACGAGGTCGAGCGGGTCTGCGACAGCGCGGTGATCCTGGCGGACGGCGCGCTGGTAGCAGCCGGTCGCATCGACGACCTCACCGGCGACACGACCGGCATCGTGGTCGAGATCGACGAGGGGGTGGAGCAGGTGGCCGCTGCCCTCCGGGCTCGTGGGGCGTCCGTGTCGGTCGACGCCCACACGCTGCGCGTCGAGCCGGGCGCACCGGGCTCCGCCGACGAGGCCGATGACCTCTCGGCCCTGGTGATCGAGGTCCTGGCGTCCCTCGCTGTCCCCCTCCGGCGCCTCCACGCCGGTCGGCGATCGTTGGAGGACCTCTTCTTCGGGGTGGCGGCGCGGTGAGCCAGCCGACCGACGCCCGCATCATCGATCGCGGCTACCGACGCTACGAGGGCGAGCGAGGCGATGTACGGGGCGCGATGCGCAGCGTGACCGTGCAGAGCATCCAACGTGTGCTGGGTCTCCGGCGCTCCGTGTGGGCCAAGGTGGTCCCCACCCTCACCGCGTTCATCGCATTCGTGCCCGCGATCGTGCTCGTCGGGCTGGCCGTGCTGGTCCCCGAGGAGCTCCTCGACGAGATCGGACGCACCGACTACCCCGAGTACTACGGGAACATCACGATCGCCATCTTCCTGTTCACCGCCTTCGTGGGACCCGAGGTGCTCTGCCCGGACCGACGGACGGGCATGCTGGGCCTGTACCTGGCGTCGCCGCTCGATCGCGACACCTATCTGCTCGCCAAGGTCGCTGCCGTGGGCTCGGTGCTCATGATCGTGACCGTCGGCCCGCTGCTCCTCCAGCTGGTGGGCTTCACCCTGGTCGACCAGGGCCCGGACAGCGTGCTCGACTTCGCCACCCTGCTGCTGCGGATCGTGGCCAGCGGTGCGGCCGTTGCCGCCCTCTACGCGTGCCTGAGCCTGGCCGTCTCCTCCGTGACCACCCGGCACGCCGTCGCCACCGCGACGATCATCATCATCCTGCTGGCCAGCACGATCGTCGCCAACGTCCTCGTCGAGGAGGCGGGGACCGACGCCCATGTGATGCTGCTCAGCCTCTTCGAGCTGCCGTTCGAAGTCGTGTACCGCGTCTACGGACACCAGTCGCCGACCGACGAGTCGCACCTCGCCGAGCTCTCGACGGCAGCCGTCGTCGGCGCCTACTCCGCGTGGGTGCTGGGCCTCTCCGCGTTCGTCCGCTATCGGTACCAGCATCTGGACGTGACGCGATGACGACGCTCCCGCCGGCGCCGCCGCCTCCTCCTCCGCCGCCGCACCACCCGGGCCCGCCGGGGTCTCCGCCACCGCCGCCGCCTCCGCCGCCTCCTCCGCCGGTGTTCGTGCCTCCTCCCGACGCGACCATCGTCGTGCACGACATCGCCAAGTGGTTCGGCGATGTCGTTGCCGTGAACGGGGTGACCTTCGCAGTGCGGCCCGGCGTCACGGCGCTCCTGGGCCCGAACGGGGCCGGGAAGTCGAGCGTGCTGCGGCTGCTCTGCGGGCTGACTGCACCGTCGCGAGGCACGGTGCGGGTGCTGGGTGTCGACCCCCGGACAGACCTGGAGGTCACACGCCAGATCGGCGTCGCGCCCCAGCAGGAGAGCGTGTTCGAGGTGCACACCGCCCTCGAGTTCGTGCGAGCCGCTGCTGTGCTCAGCGGTGTGCAGCACGCCGACGCCGCGGCCCGAGCTGCCATCGCGACCGTAGAGCTCGACGTGGACGACCCGCGCCGGATCGGCACCTACTCGAAGGGCATGCGCCAGCGGGTGAAGCTGGCTCAGGCGATGGTCCACGACCCGGCGGTGCTCCTCCTCGACGAGCCGCTCACCGGGCTCGACCCGCGCCAGCGCATGCGCATGGTCGAGCTGGTGCACGGGCTGGGCGAGGCCGGTCGCACCGTGCTGGTGTCCAGCCACGTGCTCGACGAGGTGCAGCGCTTCGGCTCCCGGGTGCTCGTGATGGCGCAGGGCCGGCTGGCCGCCGAGGGGGATTTCCGGGCCATCCGCGACCTGATCGACGACCGCCCTCATCAGATCCGCCTGCGTTCCACCGATCCTCACGCCCTGGCCTCCGCCCTGCTCGAGGCGAGGCTGGTGAGCGGGCTGCGGCTCGACGGGGCCGACACCGTCGTCGTCGACACGACCGAGGTGCACGCGTTCCGGCGCCGGCTGGCCGGTCTGGCCCACCGGGCCGGGCTGGCGCTCACGGAGGTGCAACCGCTCGACGAGGACCTGGAGAGCGTCTTCCGCTACGTGGTGGGCGACCGATGACCGCGCCTACACGCACGCCGCGAACCGGTCCCACCACACCGTTCGGCGTGTGCTTCGACCTCTTCGTCCGTTCTCAGGTCACCCGCGCCCGCCTCGCCTCCCTGCTCGCCCTCGGCGCCGTGGGAGTGGTCATCGGCATCGCGATCGGCTCCTCCGATCCGTTCGACGCCGCCGAGTCGGGTGCCGACCTCGTGGCCGGGTTCGGCCTGGCGCTCTTCGTCCCCATCACGACCCTCGTGTTCGCGTCCGCGGCTTTCGGGGACCTCCGCGAGGACGGGTCGATGGTGTACCTCTGGTTGCGACCGGTCTCGCCCCGTCTGGTCGTGCTCGCCGGCTACCTCTCCGCTGTCTCGGTCGTGCTGCCCGTGGTGGTGGTGCCCCTCATGATCGCGGCCGCATGCACCGGCGCCGGCGGTGCGGTGATCGCGGCGACGGCCGCATCGGCTTCGCTGGCGGTGCTCGCCTACGGGGCGCTCTTCCTCTGCCTGGGGCTGCGGTTGCAGCGGGCCCTGGTCTGGGGCCTCGCCTACATCCTGCTGTGGGAGGGCTTCGTGGCCGAGGTCGGCGTCACCCCGGCTCGCCTGGCCATCCGCACCTACGCGGGCAGCCTGCTCGCGGCCTTGTCGGAGACCGAGTGGCGCGGCACGACGACGGTGATCACGGCGGCCGCCGTGCTCGTTCCGATCGCGATCGTCCTCGTCGCCCTCGCCTACGCCTCCCACCGCTTCCGGCGCCAGGACGTGGCGTGAGGCTGCTCAGCTGGACGGTCGGCCAGTCGGGGCCCTGCACCCATCGGCGGCGGCTGCGCCGCAGCTGGTGCGCACCATCTTGTCGACAACCGCGGTGGATCGGAGATGTCCTGTTCCGGTTGTAGTTGCGCCAGCCTCGACCTCTGGCTGATCGCGGCCAGCCCGGTTCAGGGCCGGTCACGGCCGCCCTCCGACATCGATGTCGAGCTGGATCAGCTCGACCGCTCCATGTCGTTGACGCTCCGTGCGGACTGGTAGTGGAGCGTCGCCGCAGCGGACCAGTCGCCCGGGTTTGGGTTCACCTTCGCCCAGCCCGCGCCCGAGGGGTTGTCGATCGTGACCGAGACCACCACCGCGGCTGCGCCGTCGGTGGGAACCCCTCCCAGCCCCGCCACCTGGAAGGCGACGGTCTCACCCGCACCCAGGCGGTCGCACGGCGACGGGTCACATGCTGCCCTCGCCGGTGGCGGTCTTGGCGACCCGGGCAGGGGTGATGGGCTCGAAGACCGTGGCGGAGTCGCCGTCGGGCGTGGAGTAGTAGCCCACGACCTCCACGATCGCATCGGTGGCCTCCTTCGTCCACAGCTCCAGGTGTCCCGAGCCGTCCGGCATGGCCACTGCCATGGTCGAGGTCTCCTCCCCCGAGCGGTAGTGCAAGAGCGCTGCCGACGCATAGGAGTCGTCGTCGCGGTTCACCTTGGCCCAGCCCTCACCTGAGAGGCTCAGACCCGCCACCCCAGAGCCAGCTGTAGTCGACCCAACTCGGTCACAACCCGATGAAGTCAGGTGGCCAGCTCACCGGCAGCAGTCGCCTGGGGCCATGCCGGGCCAGCAGCTCTTCGACAAGCTCCAGAAGCACCATCTCGATCCAGTTGTTGACGTCGCTGGACAACTCGTGCTCGGGAGACTGATCCAGGTGATGGAAGGGGACAAGATCGCGCCAGACCAAGGCCTCTCCTTCAGCAGCACTGCGCGGACGGACAACGATGTGAATGCCGATGCCACTGCCCACTCAGTGGCTGCCGACGGCGATCACCTCGTACTCGGTGCGATCGACTATTTCTCTGGCGGCCCCGCTTCGATCACGCGACCTCGCGACGAGTACACGATGGAGCTCCCCTACTACCGCAAGGGCGACCGATGCTCCCGGGTCCGTGTCGACCATCAGAAGACCCAGGGGCCGTCGACCCGCTGCAAGGCCGGCATGGTCGAGGGTGTCATGATGCCTCGGCGACGAGCTGTTGGACCCGCTGGTACGAGATGCCCAGGAGACCGGCTACGTCTCGGCGCGACATCCCCTGATCGGTGAGGGTGCGCACCGCGTCGATCGTTGCTTCGGCGGCCGCCTCAGCTGCCCGCTCCGCCTCCGCCCGAGCAGGTACCGCCCGGGCCAACGGCCGGCGCACCCACGCCGGGAGCTCGTCGACCAGCTCGAAGTCCTCGGCCTCGAACCACAGCTCGGCAGCTTCTCGGATATGGCCCCGCGCCGAGTGGAGGCTGCGCCCCCACGTGTGGATCCGGGGCTCTTCGACGACCTCGACGAGCCAGTTGCCGTCGTCACCTCGTTCGTATCGAGCGGTGTAGGTCTTCACGGTGGGAGCCACCTCTTTCCGAGACAGGGCTCGAGGTCTCGTTCGATGCTACGCAGCGTTCCGGTGGGGATGTCCCCACCATGGACGGGGATGACTGTCTGGCACTCGCCGCACCGCCAGATCTGATGGCTGCCCTTCTGCCGCACCGGAGCACAGCCGAATCGGCGGAGGACCTGGACGAGATTCCGGGCGGTCACCCCGCTTGTCTATTCCACTAGACGATGATACGTCAAGGGAACTAGACAACTTCGGACGGTCCCGAAGTTGGCCGGATCCACGGTGATTGACCTCAGGGCAGCCGTCCTCGCCTTCGAAACAAGGGATAGCCGACGCCCACGAGCACGACGACACCGATCAGGACAGCCTCGATCGCCGTCCTGATCCCCTTGGTTGTCGCGAGCGAGCCAGCGAAGAACACGACGGCGAGAACACGCAACCAGAACCCAGGATCGGCGCGCATGGCCGGGGTCTGCTGCACGATCCGGTGACAGGTTGGGTCAGGCGGCCTGAGCCGCGGGTGGGGTGATGGTGGCTTCGTATTCGATGGGCGTCAATCGGCCGAGGGCGTCTTGGCGTCGGCGTCGGTGGTAGGTGCGTTCGATCCAGGTGACGATGGCGATGCGCAGCTCGTCGCGGGTGGCCCAGCGGCGGCGGTTGAGCACGTTCTTCTGCAGGAGCGAGAAGAACGACTCCATCGCGGCGTTGTCGCCGGCGGAGCCGACCTGGCCCATCGATCCGACCATGCGGTGATGGGTCAGGGCCCGCTGCACCGTCCGAGCGCGAAATTGGCTGCCCCTATCGCTGTGAAGGATGCAGCCGGCGACGTCACCGCGGCGGGCGGCGGCCATCTCGATCGCAGCGACGACGAGGCGGGCCTTCATGCGACTGTCGATCGACCAGCCGACGATCCGGTTCGAGGACACGTCCTTGATGGCGCACAGGTAGAGCTTGCCTTCGGTCGTGCGGTGCTCGGTGATGTCGGCGAGCCACAGCCGGTTCGGGGCGTTCGCGGTGAAGTCGCGGCGCACCAGGTCGTCGTGGGCGGGGGTGCCTGGCTTGGAGCGCTTGCGGTTGCGGGGCTTGCCGAAGCTCGACCACCAGCCCATGTCACGACAGTGCTTCCACACGGTGCGGTCACACACGGCATGGCCCTCGGCGCGGACTTCGTCGGCGAGGAACATCCGAACTCGGGATCGTCGCGGTGCGCGTCGAAGATCGCGTTCGCGAGATGCGCCTCATCCCACTCGGCGTCGGTCACCCGGTTGGCCAACCACCGGTAGTAGGGCTGGCGGGCGAGCTTGAGGACCCGGCACGTCACCGTGACGGGGATCCCGTCGGCGGCGAGCTCGCTCACGAGCGGGTAGAGCCTTTTCCCGGCAGGTTCGCCTGGGACAGATACGCCGTTGCCCGGCGCAGCACCTCGTTCTCCTGCTCGAGGAGCCGCAACCGCTTGCGCAGCTCACGGTTCTCGGCGTGCTCGGCCTCGGTCACACCGGGGCGGATGCCGTCCTCGACATCGGCCCGCTTGAGCCAGTTGTTCAAACACGACTCCGAGATCCCGAAATCGGCGGCGACATCCTTCAGGTGGACGCCGGGCTCGCGGCTGCGGGCGACCCGGATCACGTCCTCACGGAACTCACGGGGATAGGGCTTGGGCATGGTGAACATCCTTCCAGCGGCGCCTCACGGCACCACAGCTCAGATGTCACCAAACCGTGCAGCAGACCCGTCAGAGGGGTTGCGGTTCACCTTCGCCCAGCCCGCGCCCGAGGGGTTCTCGATCGTGACCGAGACCACCACCGCGGCTGCGCCGTCGGTGGGAACCCCTCCCAGCCCCGCCACCTGGAAGGCGACGGTCTCATCCGCACCCAGGCGGTCGCACGGCGACGGGTCACATGTGCCCTCGCCGGTGGCGGTCTTGGCGACCCGGGCGGGGGTGACGGGTACGAACACGGTTCCCGAGGTGCCCTCGGGTGAGGTGTGGTAGCCGACGACGTCGATCACCACGTCGGTGGCCTTGGAGCTGAAGACCGAGATGCGCCCGTTGGAGTCGAGCTCGGCGACGGTGGTGAGGTTGGTCGACTGGCCCGAGGTGAACCCCATCACCGCGGTGCCCTCGCCACCGCCGTGGCGGTTCACCTTCACGAACCCCGTGCCCGAAGGAGAGTCCGCTGTGATGTTCACCGTGACGGCCTCCACGCCCTGTGCGGGAAGGCCCACCTGGCCTGCGACCTGCACCTGCACCGTCTCTTGGGCCGCCAGGCGGTCACAGGGGGCGGGGTCACATGTGCCGATGCCCGAGCGGGTGTCGGTGAGCCGGGCGGGCGTGACGGGCTCGAAGACCGTGGCGGAGTCGCCGTCGGGCGTGGAGTAGTAGCCCACGACCTCCACGATCGCATCGGTGGCCTCCTTCGTCCACAGCTCCAGGTATCCCGAGGCGTCCGGCATGGCCACCGCCATGGTCGAGGTCTCCTCCCCCGAGCGGTAGTGCAGCAGCGCTGCCGACGCGTAGGAGTCGTCGTCGCGGTTCACCTTCGCCCACCCGGCTGCTCCCGGGTTCCACACGGTCAGGTTCACCACGACCGCCTCGACGCCGGTGGCGGGGATGCCCCCCTGGCCGAGAACGTCGAAGCGCACCGACTCGCCCGCGGCGAGGCGGTCGCACGGCGAGGGGTTGCAGGTGCCCAGGGTGTTTCGGGTGTCGAGGATCCTCGCGTTGGCAAGCGGGGTGGCTCGACTGGGGATCTGGGACCGATCGACCATTCGCTGTCATCGTGGCTCAGCCGACGAGGAGCTCGAGTGCCGCGCAGCCGCGTTCCCCTGCGCCTGATGCCCTCCATGCCCGGTGGGTGGGGTCGAGCATCTCGGCCCGCTTGCCAAGCCGCTGCTGGTCCTTCTTGTCGGTCAGGTCACGGAGAGCGACCGGGTCCTTCACGAGCCCGAGCAGGAAAGCGAGATCGAGACGCTGGTCGTCGGGCAGATCGTCGACGTCGACGGCGCATGCCTTGGCGATGATTGCGCCGAGGAGGCTCGGTCTGGGGACGAGAGCACCGCGGCCCTCGTGGCGGACGGGGACGAGCTCGGTGCGGTGGAGTGCCTGCGTTCCACCAGGGACTTCGATGGTCCGCCCGGGAGGAGTCGTCGTGAGGTCGACCCGAGAGCCGAGGCCCTCGGGTGCCAGGACATCGACCGCGACATCGTCGCGCCAGTACCGATGCGCGATGCCGTGAGGATCTGCTCCTTCGAGTTCGAACCCGAGGCGATCGAGTTCCAGCACGAAGCTGCGCACGGCACCAGCCACCACGCGGGCGTCGATGAGGGCATCGAGATCGCCGCTGGCTCGAGGTGGGCTCTGTCGGTGCTCGAGGCCGTGCAGCAACACCATCTGGGCGCCGACCAGGGTCCATCCACCAGACCGGAGCCCCGCGAGGTCACAGAGCGCGTGCCACAACCCTGACGATCGCTCATCGAGCATTGGAAGCTCGATCGGCTGTCGTTGCACGTGTGGGAACTGGCGGGTCACCGCTGACTCACTCGAAGGGCTCGCTGTCCGGCCCGTCGAGACCGGTCGTCATCGGCCTCGCAGAGATCGAGCGCAGCAACGACGCGGGGTGCTACTTCGGCGTTGCCGAACGGCCACGGCTCGCCCACCGCTCGCAGCACGACGTTGTGGTCACCATCGGGGACTCGAAGCTTGTAGCGCCCCACCAGCTCGGCAAGTTCGCTGGCATGTACGTAGCCCTCGACCTCGTCACGAGCCACGATGTCGAAGTCGTGCTCGGCCGCGGCACTCGCACCCGACCGCACCACCTGCCCGGCCAGCCGATCCAACACGCCGGGGTGAGCGTAGAAACGATACAGCTCGGCACGCCGACGGAGACGGGGCACCAGTTCGACCAGGGAGCCCTCCTCCAGCCGACGCCGTGCCTTGGACCGCTCGAAGCGGTCGAGCCACCGGGCCTCCCCGCCGCAAGCAAGGTCGAGAATCCCCCAAGCCATCCGCGGGCTGTAGGGACGGCCGCCCACCCGGGGCGCGCGGCGAAACCGATCGAGGTCCCCCGCCTCGATCAGCCACCGTCCACCCACCTTGCGGGCCGGCAGATCGCCAGCCGCCACCAGTCGGCGGACCCCCGCCTCGTGCAGGCCGAGCACCTCAGCAGACTCGCGGACGGAAAGGACAGCCATGTTGTCCAAACCCTAGCGTTATCACAATGGTTCAGACAACATTCGCTCCCGATCGGTGGAGGGGGCAGAGCTCCTCGGCCTCGTCTCCAAGGTCAGGCGCCTCCGACGAGCCCAGGGTGGTCCACACCGTTCAGCAGATCATCCGGCCTGCGTCGCCCCACGCGAACGCCGGAGACGATCCGCGTGCTCCAAGGCTACTGCCGTGACCACGCCGTCGTCCGGGTGATGCTGAGAGATGTCCCGGAAGCAGCGGCGGCGTCCATCGGCGCTGAGACACAAGACATACCGATTTCGGGCCAACACCAGCTGGGGCACTGCAGTCACTCCATCAACTGCCCTGATGTCGAACGCGTAGGAGCGGAAGGTCTGACGGACAACGAGCTCTTCACCCGCGAACTCAACGGAGAACGAACGCATCCACCTCGCGCCCAGTACCACCGCTCCCACGAAGAGGACAAGCCCGAGGATTCGCGTCGATGATCCATTCCCGGCGAGAACCATGGACAGCGCGACCAACCCGAACAGCGTGGCCCCCACCATTGAGGACAGTCGGTTGCGCCACATCACTAGGGTCACCCGGTCCATCGGGGCCGGCCGCGCCAAGGTCAGCAGTCCTGGACCGCGTCGACGAAGCTTCCCAGCAGTGCGGCCAGATCGGGACTGCCCGACCCCAGCATGAGAAGTACGCGCTGCCATGATGGGACGGCCCCGAGGCCCTGCACCAGCACGTCATCTGCCCCCGAGACCGCCACCGTGCCACCTTTGAGTGCCAGGCCTGACGGCCACGATACGAAACCAAAGGTGGCGCCGGTGAGAACCAGATCTGCCGTGTTGTAGCCGAGAGAATCCATGAACCCGTCTTCGCTAACGCGCTGCTCTGCTCGAAGGCTGAATGCGGCCGCTGTGGCGACTCCGCAAAGTGCAGTTGCCACTCCTGAGATGCACGTCCCGGCTGCGACAACAGTCGCGATCGTGCCACGGTTACGGACCACGAACTCAGCCGAATCGTCGGCGGCCTCCAGCAGGGCGCTGCCAACACCGCTTCCCCGGCAGGAACCATCTGGGTTCTCACCCAGGAGGCACCACAACCCCGTTGGGTCTGTCGCGTTCAGCGGGTTGCCCCCGACGTAGGCGTACGCCGAGCGGGTGAGCGGCTCGATCGGATCCCGGGTGAGGAACTGGCCGGTGGCGGGGTCGTAGTACCGGGCCCTCAGGTACTGGAAGCCCGTCTCGTCGTCGGTGTACTCACCGGCGTAGCCGAACGGCGTGGCGGCCCCCGAGCGCTCGGTCGGGTTGCCGTAGGGGTCGAAGGCCTGGGAGCCCACGACGTCACCGCCCTCGTCGGTGAGCACCCGCACCGAGCCGAGCTGGTCGGCGTGCAGGAACGTCACGGTGCCGTCGGGGCCGTGCTGGATGAGGGGGCTACCGCCGGGTCCGTACACCCAGGCGGTGGTCTCGGCACCTGTCGTCTCGGTGAGAGGCGCGGGGACCCCTTCGGTCGGGTCCCAGGTGAAGGAGGTGACCTCGCCCGAGGGTGCGGTGCGGGCCCGCCGCAGCCCGTCGCCGTCGTAGGCGTAGGACCAGGTGGCAGACAGCGGGCTGTAGTAGCCGGCGACGTCGATGGTCACATCCGCGGGGTCCTGGGTCCAGATGTTGATCGCGCCCGCTTCGTCGAGGCGGGCCACCACCACGTCGTTGACGCTCTGTGCGGACTGGTAGTGGAGCGTCGCCGCAGCGGACCAGTCGCCCACGTTGGGGTTCACCTTCGCCCAGCCCGCGCCCGAGGGGTTCTCGATCGTGACCGAGACCACGACCGCGGCTGCGCCGTCGGTGGGAACCCCTCCGGCGCCCGCCACCTGGAAGGCGACGGTCTCACCGGCCGCCAGCCGGTCGCAGGGCGCGGGGTCACATGTGCCCTCGCCGGTGGCGGTCTTGGCGACCCGGGCGGGTTCGAGGGGCACGAACACGGTTCCCGAGGTGCCCTCGGGTGAGGTGTGGTAGCCGACGACGTCGATCACCACGTCGGTGGCCTTGGAGCTGTAGATCGAGATGCGCCCGTTGGCATCGAGCGCGGCGACGGTGGTGAGGTTGGTCGTCTGGCCCGAGGTGAACCCCATCACCGCGGTGCCCTCGCCACCGCCCTGGCGGTTCACCTTCACGAACCCCGTGCCCGAAGGAGAGTCCGCTGTGATGTTCACCGTGACGGCCTCCACGCCCTGTGCGGGAAGGCCCACCTGGCCCGAGACCTGCACCTGCACCGTCTCTTGGGCCGCCAGGCGGTCACAGGGGGCGGGGACACATGTGCCGATGCCCGAGCGGGTGTCGGTGAGCCGGGCAGGGGTGACGGGCTCGAAGACCGTGGCGGAGTCGCCGTCGGGCGTGGAGTAGTAGCCCACGACCTCCACGATCGCATCGGTGGCCTCCTTCGTCCACAGCTCCAGGTGTCCGGAGCCGTCGGGCATGGCCACTGCCATCGTCGAGGTCTCCTCCCCCGAGCGGTAGTGCAAGAGCGCTGCCGACGCATAGGAGTCGTCGTCGCGGTTCACCTTCGCCCACCCGGCCGCTCCCGGGTTCCACACGGTCAGGTTCACCACGACCGCCTCGACGCCGGTGGCGGGGATGCCGCCTTGGCCGAGAACGTCGAAGCGCACCGACTCGCCTGCGGCGAGGCGGTCGCAGGGGGACGGGTCACAGCTTGATCGTCAACGCCCGAGTTCGCTCATTTCCTGTCGCGGGCGGCTGATCTCACGGACGGCCGCCACCACGAAATCCGGCCAGGATCAGAAGCCCCACCAGCTGACCCAGGCTGCATGCCGACGCGCCAACGCCCTCCCCTCTCCTCTATCCACTCAGCAACCCCCACGCCGCCAGAGCTGCGGCGGTGCCAAGGAAGAGCAGGCCCGCCAACACCAGCACTCGGACGAACCGGAGTGTTGCACGAAGTCCCGCATCCGGCTCGCCGAACTCCTTCTCTATCCCGTAGTGGCTCCGCCAACTTGCCGCCGCGAAGAGACAGAACACCCCTGCGATGGCGAGACCGCTAGCAGCCATCAGCGGGAACGCCAGAGAGAAGACTGATGAACCAGCTCAGGTCCCGGGCGCCTGCTACACGCGCGCCAAGAGGAACGCAATTGGCGAGGCCGCGTTGAGGATTCCCGAGAGCCAACAGAGCACGCACAGCGACGCCTTCTCGAGAGAGCACCCGAGCATGAGCAGCGTCCGTCCCGAGAGCTCGTTTCTGCGGAGAAGCGCAAGCCCGTCCTCATCGACCACCTCCGACCACCCGAATCGACGCCGAAGCGCCAAGCGGGTGGGACCATCATCAGCCATCAGCATCAGCGCGCGCCTGGGGGGGAACAGACTGAGGCTCGACGTCCTCACTTCGCCCCACTGCTCTCGATCGCGGAAGATCGGCACACCTCTACGGAACTCCGGCAGTCGAGCATGGCTCCGAGCCCCGAAACGCCCAGCCTCGGATTGCACCCACATCGTCCTGGCGGATTCGTCGAGCGTCGCAATCAGTCTGCCGGAGCTGGTCTCCACCAACGTGTGCCCGTCGACCCTCGACTGATGGATCTCCTCGAGCGATCGGTCGTTAGCAGTTGTCATCACGAAACCCTGCGCCGAGCAGCGTCTTCCAGCTCCACAACTCGAAGGACAGAAACGCCGTGAGCCCACGACCCGCGTTCACTGCACGGTCGGTCCGGTACATCCACTGAACGGCCAAGGGGAGCGACTCGCGTCCTACCCCCGCGGCTGAAGTTCTCCCTGCGGTGGCAACACCACAGCCCTGACCGAATAGCAGGGCACATCCCGCCCCAGCAGCTGCGCTCAAGCCACCATGGCCGAGAGCTGACAAGACGGAGATGTCGTTGCCGTCGTCGATGAGTGCATCAGACCCAATGTGAGCTCCGGCCCCCACCGTTGCACCAGCGGCCATCGTGAGGACACAGCCAACGCCCGTTGAGCAAGCGGCTGCCACGGCAATCCCAGTGCCGACCGTCGTCGCGACATCGATGATCTCGTGCCGATGGTCACTGACCCAGTCCACGACACCATCCCACGGCGCGAGCCCCCTGGGGTCGACGAGATTGAGAGGGTTGCCCCCGACGTAGGCGTACGCCGAGCGGGTGAGCGGCTCGATCGGATCCCTCGACAGGAATTGGCCGGTGGTGGGGTCGTAGAACCGGGCCCTCAGGTACTGCAAGCCCGTCTCGTCGTCGGTGTACTCACCGGCGTAGCCGAACGGCGTGGCGATGCCCGAGCGCTCGGTCGGGTTGCCGTAGGGGTCGAAGGCCTGGGAGCCCACGACGTCACCGCCCTCGTCGGTGAGCACCCGCACCGAGCCGAGCTGGTCGGCGTGCAGGAACGTCACGGTGCCGTCGGGGCCGTGCTGGATGAGGGGGCTACCGCCGGGTCCGTACACCCAGGCGGTGGTCTCGGCACCTGTCGTCTCGGTGAGAAGCGCGGGGACCCCTTCGGTCGGGTCCCAGGTGAAGGAGGTGACCTCGCCCGAGGGTGCGGTGCGGGCCCGCCGCAGCCCGTCGCCGTCGTAGGCGTAGGACCAGGTGGCAGACAGCGGGCTGTAGTAGCCGGCGACGTCGATGGTCACATCCGCCGGGTCCTGGGTCCACACGTCGATGGCGCCCGCTTCGTCGAGGCGGGCCACCACCACGTCGTTGACGCTCTGTGCGGACTGGTAGTGAAGGATCGCCGCAGCGGACCAGTCGCCCGCGTTGGGGTTCACCTTCGCCCAGCCCGCGCCCGAGGGGTTCTCGATCGTGACCGAGACCACCACCGCGGCTGCGCCGTCGGTGGGAACCCCTCCCACGCCCGCCACCTGGAAGGCGACGGTCTCACCGGCCGCCAGCCGGTCGCAGGGCGCGGGGTCACATGTGCCCTCGCCGGTGGCGGTCTTGGCGACCCGGGCGGGGGTGACGGGCACGAACACGGTTCCCGAGGTGCCCTCGGGTGAGGTGTGGTAGTCGACCACGTCGATCACCACGTCGGTGGCCTTGGAGCTGAAGATCGAGATGCGCCCGTTGTCATCGAGCGCCGCGACGGTGGTGAGGTTGGTCGACTGGCCCGAGGTGAACCCCATCACCGCGGTGCCCTCGCCGCCGCCGTGGCGGTTCACCTTCACGGTCCATGTTCATTCCTAGAGCGACGCCCCTGCAGGACCTTCCACTCGACAGCCCCGAGAACGACGATCAGGACAAGGAGAGCCACCACGATCGCTTGTGGCCCGAACACGGCCGCGACTGCACTGAAGCCGAGCCCCATGAGGAGGTAGAGAACGCCCACCCGCCCCATGTTCTCGTAGGCCTTCTCCCTATCCGGGCGCTGCAGGCGCATCCTCAGCCTCTCGACCCGTAGAGGTAGCTGCCGGCTCCCAGCCCGATACTCACGCCGCTCGCGCCGACCCCTGCTGAGTCAAAGATCACGGAGCGAAGACCATGCCATCCGGCCCTCAGGCCATGGCAGCGGGCACTCCCCCGATAGAACAAGCCGGCGGGGTTCATCAGGTGTCGGCCACTGGCCGCGGCCCGGGCCTCGGCAGCCAACAACCGCTCGGCGTTCGCCATCTGGCCATACCTCGCGCCCCTCCCCAGCCAGCTCCCTCCCACCAAGGTCAGTCCGAAGCTGGCGGCGTCAATCGCCAGTTCTCCAGGACCTTCGCGACCGGTGGCAGCGAGGGCAATGCTCGAGCCAAGGTTGACTGTGCCTGCGCCCGCAGCAATCGCGCCGCATATCGGGCCGGCTGGGGTAGCGAACAGCACCACGGCGCACACCCCAGCTCCACCAGCGATCACGCCCGAAGCATCGTGGACAAACTCCACGATCGCCTCGCCATCCCAGTCCGTCGGATCCCACCATTCGAGCCCACTCGGATCCACCGCGTTTAGAGGGTTGCCCCCGACGTAGGCGTACGCCGAGCGGGTGATCGCTTCGATCGGATCCCGGGTGAGGAACTGGCCTGTGGAGGGGTCGTAGAACCGGGCCCTGAGGTACTGCAAGCCCGTCTCGTCGTCGGTGTACTCACCGGCGAAGCCGAACGGCGTGGCGGCCCCCGAGCGCTCGGTCGGGTTGCCGTAGGGGTCGAAGGCCTGGGAGCCCACGACGTCTCCACCCTCGTCGGTGAGCACCCGCACCGAGCCGAGCTGGTCGGCGTGCAGGAACGTCACGGTGCCGTCGGGGCCGTGCTGGATGAGGGGGCTCCCGCCGGGTCCGTACACCCAGGCGGTGGTCTCGGCACCTGTCGTCTCGGTGAGAAGCGCTGGGAGCCCTGCGGTCGGGTCCCAGGTGAAGGAGGTGACCTCTCCCGAGGGTGCGGTGCGGCTGCGCCGCAGCCCGTCACCGTCATAGGCGTAGGACCAGGTGGCAGACAGCGGGCTGTAGTAGCCGGCGACGTCGATGGTCACATCCGCGGGGTCCTGGGTCCAGATGTTGATCGCGCCCGCTTCGTCGAGGCGGGCCACCACCACGTCGTTGACGCTCTGTGCGGACTGGTAGTGGAGCGTCGCCGCGGCGGACCAGTCGCCCGCGTTGGGGTTCACCTTCGCCCAGCCCACGCCCGAGGGGTTCTCGATCGTGACCGAGACCACCACCGCGGCTGCGCCGTCGGTGGGAACCCCTCCCAGCCCCGCCACCTGGAAGGCGACGGTCTCACCCGCGCCCAGGCGGTCGCACGGCGACGGGTCGCACGTTCCCTCGCCCGTGGCGGTCTTGGCGACCCGGGCAGGGGTGACGGGCTCGAAGACCGTGGCGGAGTCGCCGTCGGGCGTGGAGTAGTAGCCCACGACTCCACGATCGCATCGGTAGCCTCCTTCGTCCACAGCTCCAGGTGTCCGAAGATCTCGACGACCGCGTCGCCGCGTGACTCTTCGCGCCCAGGCCGACAACCCCGGCTGACGGCGAGAGCGATCTCAGGCCGGGCGAAGTGCGTTCAGATCAGCCAACAGAGCCGCGAGCCGCCTCTCGCGCGCCGCTCGGCTTACGCTCTTGATGTCGGCTCCCTCGAGGAGCACGAAGGTCTTCGATTGGGTGACGGCCAACAGCGACGACCCCTTGGTAGCGAACCCGGCAACATCAGGCCAGGGCAGGTGCTTCGTGCTCAGAAAGCCCCTGACCGTGATGCCCCTCTCGTCCGCCATTGTGGAGATTCGCAGCTCACGGGATGCCACAGCGGCAAGTAGCGCCGTAAGTACCAGACCGCCAATCGACTGCGTGATGACGGTGGCCACGAAAGCGAGCGCGGCAACACACGGCGCGAGCCAGCGCACCACGGCCGGAGGGCGAAGGACGAGTTGTTCCGCCGAGGCCGTCGTCATCGCTGACGATCCCAGAGCCAGTGCGACAGGTAAGCGCCACCCGTCGCCAGCGATGCCCGCCGGAGGTTCGGTCCGAGGAAGTTCCTGACCACCATCGACGCTGGGAGCCCAGCCCCATCCGTGATCGTCGTCCTGAGAAGAGCACCACCCATGTCGTCCACCATCGACAACGTTCCAGAGACGCCGCGGAGCGACCTCATGTTCACCGCTCCCGCGGCGACGTCGATCCCCGTGTTGACCAGGAAATCGGTCGAGAACCCCTCGCACGCGTCGTAGCGGTTGCTGGCATTGATCGCCACGACGATGCCGTTCGCAGCGAAACAGCCGAGACCGCCAGTGAAGGTGCAGGTTCCCGCGACGAACGCCGTCTGAACGAGAGGGTTCGACACGACGCCGGCACCGCGGCACGAGTCATCGCCGCTCGACAGGAACCCGATCGTGCAGCAGACCCCTTCTTGATGATCGGGCATCCCCCCAAACCGTGGAGACCTCCACTATGAGGAGGATCCATGCCAGAGACAAGACGACAGTACGACCCTGAGTTCCGCGAGGGCGCGGTGCGGATCGTTCGAGAGACCGGCAAGCCCATCGCTGCGGTGGCCCGGGATCTCGACATCAACGCCGGCACGCTGGCGAACTGGGTGAACAAGGACAAGATCGAACGGGGCGAGGCCGAGGGCCTGACCGTGGACGAGCGAGCTCGGCTCACCCAGCTCGAGCGGGAGAACACCGAGCTGCGGATGGAGCGTGATGTCCTCAAGCGATCCGTGGTCCTGTGGGTCAAGGAGGCGGAGCGCCACGAGGCGTTCTCGAACCGTGCGGTGGTGAAAGGACACGGCCGTCGGTCCGTCGCAGCGGATCGACAGAAGCTGAGGGCAGCCTGATCCCTGGGACGAGGGGGAGGGTGGCAAGCAGCCCTGACAACGACGGGACGGGCCGGCACCGCCAGACGGTCCGGGCCCGGCAAGCAAGACGGAAGGGTGTACGTGAGGAACCAGCGACCGAACGCCTCTCAAGAGACCCACCAGCTCGAACCTGACGGATCGGGGCTGGCAAGCAACGCGCACCCGCACGATGTCGGTGCGGGGAACTCTTCGGTCGGTTCGCTTCGCCGACCGGGAGGCCATGGTGAAGGCCTGCGGCGTAGCCATGGCGATGTTGCAGGGGCATAGCTGGGCACCGACCCCGTCGAGCGGTTCGAGAGTGAACGTGGGAACCATCCCGGCGGTCCCCGTCCCCGGCCAGCGACCTGCTGGTCGGAGGGAAGACCCGTCGCCGGTCGATGCCACCGGGATGGGGCGGAGGACCCGTAGTAGTCCGAGGCCGGGAAAGCCGGTCACATGGCGAAGGGGTCCAGCGTGTGCGCAGCATCGACGCTGATCGGGGAGGTCGCTGGTGAACACCGGCGCTTCGTGGCCCGACCCCTTGGAGGCCGAGCAGCGAGTACTCGTGATGCAAACGAAGCTGCACCGATGGGCGACGGACGATCCTGACCGTCGCTTCGATGATGTGTTCAACCTCGTGTATGACCCGGCGTTCCTCGTCGTGGCGTGGAGTCGGGTGCGGGGCAACAAAGGCGCACGAACCGCCGGTGTCGACGGGGTCGCTCCGCGCTCGGTCGGCGTCGGTGCCGAGGCAGCTGCTCGGCCGAGCTGCGAGAAGATCTCAAGACTCGCCGGTTCGTTCCTCAGCGGGTGCGGGAGAAGGCGATCCCTAAAGCGAGCGGCAAGGTCCGCAAGCTCGGGATCCCGACGACCGCGGACCGGGTCGTGCAGGCCTCGTTGAAGCTGGTGCTCGAGCCGATCTTCGAGGCGGACTTCAAGCCGTGCAGCTACGGCTTCCGGCCGAAGCGCCGAGCCCAGGATGCGATCGCCGAGATCCACTACCTCGGGTCGCCCTCTCGGAACTACGAGTGGGTGTTCGAGGCGGACATCACGGCGTGCTTCGACGAGATCGACCACACCGCCCTCATGGACCGGGTGCGACGTCGGATCGGAGACAAACGGATCTGCGCTTGGTGAAGGCGTTCTTGCGGGCAGGGGTCCTCACCGAAGAGGGCCTCAACCGCAGAGACGACCACCGGCACACCCCAGGGTGGGATCCTCTCGCCGCTGCTGGCCAACATCGCCCTTTCTGTGCTGGACGAGCACTTCGCACGAGGTGGGAAGCGCTCGGCCCACGGTCAACGCGAGGCCAACAAGCGCCGTGCCGGTGTTCCGGTCATGAGGCTCGTCCGCTACGCGGACGATTTCGTGGTCATGATCGCCGGCCAACGCGCCGACGCCGAAGCGTTGTGGGATGAGGTCGGCTCGGTGCTCGCTCCGATGGGCTTGCGCCTGTCGGAAGCCAAGACGAGGGTCTGCCACATCGACGAGGGGTTCGACTTCCTCGGCTGGCGCATCCAGCGCCAGCCCTGGACCGGTCGATCCGGCAAGACAGCGGTCTACACCTACCCGTCGAAGAAGGCGCTCGCGTCGATCATCGGCAAGGTGCGGTCGCTCACCCGCCGGAACCAACATCGAACGCTCGCTGACCTGCTGCGCCGGCTGAACCCGGTGCTGCGGGGCTGGTGCAACTACTTCCGTCACGGCGTGTCCAAGCGGACCTTCAGCTATGTCGACTACTTCGTCTTCTGGCGGATCTTCGGCTGGCTCCGTAAACGACACGTCGGGTCGAACAAGCACACCGTGGTTCGCCGCCACCTCCCTGATTGGAAGGTGAGCGACGACGGGATCGAGTTGTTCCGAACCGAGAACGTGCCCGTGGTGCGGTATCGGTATCGGGGTGCCAAGATCCCGACGCCGTGGACGAGCACTACGACAGGACCGACCGCACCTGCGGCGTAAGCACGTGGAGAGCCGGATGCGGTGGAAGTCGCACGTCCGGTTCGGCGAGCGGGCCAGGGAAACCCACCACCGAAAGGCCGGCAGGGCGCCCTGGTCCGACTCGACACTCGATGACCGTGGCATCGTTCATCGCCGCCCAGAGGACCGAGCACGGTGTGGGCTTCCCCACGCGGTCTCGTGTCGGGCTCTCGATGTGCCCGCCTCGACGTTCTACAAGTGGCACAACCGCCCGCCGACGCCGCGTGCGAGGCGCCGGGCCGCTCTCGACGCCGCGGTGCGCGCCAGCTTCGACGACTCCGGTGGCAATCCCGGGACCTACGGGTCGCCCAGGGTGTGGGAGGACCTGCGTGAGGCGGGCTGGAAGGTGACCAAGAAGGCGGTGGCGGCCTCGATGGCCCGCCAGGGCCTCCGGGGCCGGTTCCCGAAGCGAAAGCGCCGCTCGCTGACCCGCCCGGACAAGGCGGCACGGCCGTTCCCGGACCTGCTGAGAAGGGACTTCACCGCCGAGGCGATCAACCAGCGCTGGTGCGGGGATCTCACCGAGATCCCCACCGACGAGGGCAAGCTCCACCTGGCGGCGGTGTTGGACCTGGCGTCGCGTCGGGTGCCGGGGTTCGCTCTCGACGAGCACCACGACGCCCCGCTCGCCCGCGCCGCCCTGTGCATGGCCGCTGCAGTGCGAGGCGGGAACGTGGCCGGGGTGGTGTTCCATTCGGACAAGGGCGGCGAGTACACCGGACACGTCTTCGCTCTCGCGTGCGAGGCACTCGAGATCACCCAGTCGATGGGCCGGGTCGGCTCGGCACTGGACAACGCGGCGTCCGAGAGCTTCAACTCGACCCTCGAGCACGAGCTGCTGTCGCGTCGGCGCTTCGCGACCAAAGCCGAGGCGCGCCGGGCGGTCGCAGCGTTCATCGACGCCTACAACACCCGTCGACGTCACAGCTCGGCGGAGATGTTGCCGCCGGTGCGCTACGAGCAGGTACTCGCCGCCCGCGCGGCAGAGTGCGAGGTCCAGACGAAGGCGGCGTGAAACCGGCCTCGCGGACCCCGCGGAGGCTCCCGGGCCGATCTGATGGCATCATCTGTGAGCAGATGGGAGGCTTCAACATCAATGACCGGGTCTCCACGAAACGAGGGGAAGCCCAGATCTCGCGGACCACCCCCACCACGATCAACACCAAGATCAACACCCCGACGATCTGACCCGCGCCGTACGCCGACACCTCACAACCCCCCGTATCGGATCCGGATCATGCCGAGTACTCCGGTCTCCCAGTCACCTCGGCGACATCGACCTTTGGTGGCGGCTCAAGTCGTCCAACTACATCGCGGAGCTTCCGCCAATGCGCCTCCTCAAAGAGCGCAGCGATGTCGTCACCCCAATCGGAGATCCCCGCAACCCACTGGCGCTGCGCGTATAGATCGATGCTCAGAACACGGTCGCCTAGAACCTTGAGTATCTCGAGATGGCCGTCGATTGGGCGCAGATCCCGGCGACGGTCGTCCACCGCCATCCCGAGCGACCGGAGAAAGACAAGATCCTCACTGGACTCTGAGCCGCTGCGCCCCGCCTGGGTGGTTGAGTCAATCGTGAAAGCGTCGGCACCCTCAAGGCCAATGGCGATTTCAAGCACAGCAGACCAGAGGGGTTTCACCCCGGATCGAGCAGCCTGGATCGAAATCAGGAAGAGCACGCCGTCTACTTCCCACCCGAGCGGATCCCTCGCCACGTCCAATGCCAATGAGTTCGGAAGTCAGGATGCTCAGCCAGCCACCTCGCCACGCGTTCAGGACCGCCCTTGAAGGTGGACGGCATCGCACGATGAGCCTGGTGGCGAGCCACACGAGCGAAATTGCCGATGCCCGCGCCGCGCCCCGAATTGAGCGCCGTCCAGCCAGCATGCCCCGGGATCGCGACATCGACAATCGCCATCGACCACTGACCAGCCGTGTACCAACCCGAACACTCATCAACCCCATTCGCCGCCAGATCGATGTCGCGGCCAGTCAGTGGCTCATCAACAGCCTGGGCGATCATGAACATCGGATTGAGATCAAGCGCCCCGCCCGCGAAGTTCACGATCGGCTGCGACACGGGGGTGGCGTGACCGTTGTGGGGGTTCTCGCAATCGTCGTCGGTCCCGAAGCACCAGTCGCCAGGGAGGTCGACCGACCACAGACCCGATGGGTCGGTGGCGTTGAGGGGGTTGCCGTACGTGTAGCCGTAGGCCTCCCTCGTGATGGCTTCGATGGGGTCGCGGGTGAGGAATTGGCCGGTGGTGGGGTCGTAGAACCGGGCCCTCAGGTACTGGAAGCCCGTCTCGTCGTCGGTGTACTGGCCGGCGTAGCCGAGAGGGGTGTCCGCACCGGTGTGGGAGGCGACGTTGCCGTAGGGATCGTAGGTGTAGGTGCCGACGACGTCGCCTGCGGCGTCGGTGAGCACCCGCACCGATCCGAGCTGGTCGTGGTGCAGGTACGTCACGGTGCCGTCGGGGCCGTGCTGGATGAGGGGGCTACCGCCGGGTCCGTACACCCAGGCGGTGGTGTCGGCACCTGTCGTCTCGGTGAGAAGCGCCGGGACCCCTGCGGTCGGGTCCCAGGTGAAGGAGGTGACCTCTCCCGAGGGTGCGGTGCGGCTGCGCCGCAGCCCGTCGCCGTCGTAGGCGTAGGACCAGGTGGCAGACAGCGGGCTGTAGTAGCCGGCGACGTCGATGGTCACATCCGCGGGGTCCTGGGTCCAGATGTTGATCGCACCCGCTTCGTCGAGGCGGGCCACCACCACGTCGTTGACGCTCTGTGCGGACTGGTAGTGGAGCGTCGCCGCGGCGGACCAGTCGCCCGGGTTTGGGTTCACCTTCGCCCAGCCCGCGCCCGAGGGGTTCTCGATCGTGACCGAGACCACGACCGCGGCTGCGCCGTCGGTGGGAACCCCTCCCAGCCCCGCCACCTGGAAGGCGACGGTCTCACCCGCACCCAGGCGGTCGCACGGCGACGGGTCACAGCTCCCCTCGCCGGTGGCGGTCTTGGCGACCCGGGCAGGGGTGATGGGCGAAGACCGTGGCGGAGTCGCCGTCGGGCGTGGAGTAGTAGCCCACCACCTCCACGATCGCATCGGTGGCCTCCTTCGTCCACAGCTCCAGGTATCCGGAGCCATCCGGCATGGCCACTGCCATCGTCGAGGTCTCCTCCCCCGAGCGGTAGTGCAAGAGCGCTGCCGACACGTAGGAGTCGTCGTCGCGGTTCACCTTCGCCCACCCGGCTGCTCCCGGGTTCCACACGGTCAGGTTCACCACCACCGCCTCGACGCCGGTGGCGGGGATGCCGCCTTGGCCGAGAACGTCGAAGCGCACCGAGTCGCCTGCGGCGAGGCGGTCGCAGGGGGACGGGTCACAGGTGCCCAGCGTGTTTCGGGTGTCGAGGATCCTCGCGTTGGCAAGCGGCGTGTACTGGCCCTCGAAGCGCTCCACCTGGGGCACCGTCGCCGACACCAGTCGGTCGGCTCCGTCGTACGCGTAGGAGGCGACGAGGCCGTCGGGGTCCTCCTCGCTGCTGCGGTTCCCCGAGGCGTCGTATCCGAGCTTGGTGGCATCCGGAGGCGGCGACCCACAGTCACCGAGGCGCCCGCGGGGCGGCCCAGCACAGCTGCTTGGCCCGTTCCAGCAGGCTTCACGGGTCCCCCGTGTCACCCTCGACCACGGCAACCCCGTTGCTGTTGGCGAACTCGGTGAGGGCTTCACGCATGGCATCCGCGTTCCTGAGCGAGAATAGCCGGACTCTGATGGGTGGATGTCTGTGCTTGTAGTGGATGGTCCACTGATCCGGGAGATCCAGAGAGATCCGGTCGAGCTGTGCTGCCGAAACCAAGCGCTCTCGATATGGCCATCGCCTCAGGATCAAGGACTCAGGGGCAACGGCAATCCGGCTCATGGCGGTTGATAGGAGATACGCGACGACGAGAGCGAGCACGCCAGCTTGGATCAGCAGGAGCCATTCCTGCGTCGCAACCGCCCGGACCACTAGACAGAGGCACCCTGAGGCAAGGAGGGCCGCCAGAATCGTGCTGGCCAGCAGCCAGGGCATTCTCGGCGAGCCCACAACGGTCAACCGAGACCCCCTCCACCAAGGTCTTCCCCTTCGTCGCACACCCAGCTCCCGAGCGAGTTCAGCATCTCGTTGAAGTAGATCCGCTGGGCGTAGGGCTTTGGCCTCCATAGGTTCTCGAGCCTGTAGGGCCGGATCCAGTTCCGCTTCGGTCGCCACGGCGAACGTACGTCGACGAGCTTGTTCAGAGCCGCCCCTGTCACGACATCGAAGCCGGCATCGCCCCAGCTGTAATCGTCGCCCGCAATCGCCGACGTGAGCCATCCGCCCGCGACCGAGCCAGCTGCACCGCAGGCCCAGACGTGACCGGTGCCGACCGAACACGCACCAACGACCGCCCCGCCCACGGCCCCACCGACGACGGCTGCACCGAACCCCCTCGGGTCCGAGAATCCATGCTCGGCCAGGTGGGCGACAGCGCCCGAGGCTCCGCCAACCACACCACCGATTGCTCCTGCGAGCACCAGGTGCGGGAGCAGCCCCGTTGGGTCTGTCGAGTTCAACGGGTTGCCCCCGACGTACGCGTACGCCGAGCGGGTGAGCGGCTCGATGGGATCGCGGGTGAGGAACTGGCCTGTTGTGGGGTCGTAGAACCGGGCCCTCAGGTACTGGAAGCCCGTCTCGTCGTCGGTGTACTGGCCGGCGTAGCCGAGAGGGGTGTCCGCACCGGTGTGGGAGGCGACGTTGCCGTAGGGATCGTAGGTGTAGGTGCCGACGACGTCACCTGCGGCGTCGGTGAGCACCCGCACCGATCCGAGCTGGTCGTGGTGCAGGTACGTGACGCTGCCGTCGGGGTTGACCTGGGCGATGGGGGCGGCGCCGGGGCCGTAGAGGTAGCGGGTGGTCTCGGCCCTGTGGTCTCGGCGAACAGCAGCGGCACCGGACCGGAGCGGTCCCAGGTGAAGTAGGTGGTCTCAGCATCGGGGCCGGTCTTCGAGCGCCGCAGCCCGTCGCCGTCATAGGCGTAGGACCAGGTGGCAGACAGCGGGCTGTAGTAGCCGGCGACGTCGATGGTCACATCCGCGGGGTCCTGGGTCCAGATGTTGATCGCACCCGCTTCGTCGAGGCGGGCCACCACCACGTCGTTGACGCTCTGTGCGGACTGGTAGTGAAGCGTCGCCGCAGCGGACCAGTCGCCCGGGTTTGGGTTCACCTTCGCCCAGCCCGCGCCCGAGGGGTTCTCGATCGTGACCGAGACCACGACCGCGGCTGCGCCGTCGGTGGGAACCCCTCCCAGCCCCGCCACCTGGAAGGCGACGGTCTCATCCGCGCCCAGGCGGTCGCACGGAGACGGGTCGCACGTTCCCTCGCCCGTGGCGGTCTTGGCGACCCGGGCGGGGGTGAGGGGTACGAACACGGTTCCCGAGGTGCCCTCGGGTGAGGTGTGGTAGCCGACGACGTCGATCACCACGTCGGTGGCCTTGGAGCTGTAGATCGAGATGCGCCCGTTGGCATCGAGCGCGGCGACGGTGGTGAGGTTGGTCGTCTGGCCCGAGGTGAACCCCATCACCGCGGTGCCCTCGCCACCGCCCTGGCGGTTCACCTTCACGAACCCCGTGCCCGAAGGAGAGTCCGCTGTGATGTTCACCGTGACGGCCTCCACGCCCTGTGCGGGAAGGCCCACCTGGCCCGAGACCTGCACCTGCACCGTCTCTTGGGCCGCCAGGCGGTCACAGGGGGCGGGGACACATGTGCCGATGCTCGAGCGGGTGTCGGTGAGCCGGGCAGGGGTGACGGGCTCGAAGACCGTGGCGGAGTCGCCGTCGGGCGTGGAGTAGTAGCCCACCACCTCCACGATCGCATCGGTGGCCTCCTTCGTCCACAGCTCCAGGTGTCCCGAGCCGTCCGGCATGGCCACTGCCATCGTCGAGGTCTACTCCCCCGAGCGGTAGTGCAAGAGCGCTGCCGACGCGTAGGAGTCGTCGTCGCGGTTCACCTTCGCCCACCCGGCCGCTCCCGGGTTCCACACGGTCAGGTTCACCACGACCGCCTCGACGCCGGTGGCGGGGATGCCGCCCTGGCCGAGAACGTCGAAGCGCACCGACTCGCCTGCGGCGAGGCGGTCGCAGGGGGACGGGTCACAGCTTGATCGTCAACGCCCGAGTTCGCTCATTTCCTGTCGCGGGCGGCTGATCTCACGGACGGCCGCCACCACGAAATCCGGCCAGGATCAGAAGCCCCACCAGCTGACCCAGGCTGCATGCCGACGCGCCAACGCCCTCCCCTCTCCTCTATCCACTCAGCAACCCCCACGCCGCCAGAGCTGCGGCGGTGCCAAGGAAGAGCAGGCCCGCCAACACCAGCACTCGGACGAACCGGAGTGTTGCACGAAGTCCCGCATCCGGCTCGCCGAACTCCTTCTCTATCCCGTAGTGGCTCCGCCAACTTGCCGCCGCGAAGAGACAGAACACCCCTGCGATGGCGAGACCGCTAGCAGCCATCAGCGGGAACGCCAGAGAGAAGACTGATGAACCAGCTCAGGTCCCGGGCGCCTGCTACACCGCGCGCCAAGAGGAACGCAATTGGCGAGGCCGCGTTGAGGATTCCCGAGAGCCAACAGAGCACGCACAGCGACGCCTTCTCGAGAGAGCACCCGAGCATGAGCAGCGTCCGTCCCGAGAGCTCGTTTCTGCGGAGAAGCGCAAGCCCGTCCTCATCGACCACCTCCGACCACCCGAATCGACGCCGAAGCGCCAAGCGGGTGGGACCATCATCAGCCATCAGCATCAGCAGCGCACCTGGGGGGGAACAGACTGAGGCTCGACGTCCTCACTTCGCCCCACTGCTCTCGATCGCGGAAGATCGGCACACCTCTACGGAACTCCGGCAGTCGAGCATGGCTCCGAGCCCCGAAACGCCCAGCCTCGGATTGCACCCACATCGTCCTGGCGGATTCGTCGAGCGTCGCAATCAGTCTGCCGGAGCTGGTCTCCACCAACGTGTGCCCGTCGACCCTCGACTGATGGATCTCCTCGAGCGATCGGTCGTTAGCAGTTGTCATCACGAAACCCTGCGCCGAGCAGCGTCTTCCAGCTCCACAACTCGAAGGACAGAAACGCCGTGAGCCCACGACCCGCGTTCACTGCACGGTCGGTCCGGTACATCCACTGAACGGCCAAGGGGAGCGACTACGCGTCCTACCCCCGCGGCTGAAGTTCTCCCTGCGGTGGCAACACCACAGCCCTGACCGAATAGCAGGGCACATCCCGCCCCAGCAGCTGCGCTCAAGCCACCATGGCCGAGAGCTGACAAGACGGAGATGTCGTTGCCGTCGTCGATGAGTGCATCAGACCCAATGTGAGCTCCGGCCCCCACCGTTGCACCAGCGGCCATCGTGAGGACACAGCCAACGCCCGTTGAGCAAGCGGCTGCCACGGCAATCCCAGTGCCGACCGTCGTCGCGACATCGATGATCTCGTGCCGATGGTCACTAGACCCAGTCCACGACACCATCCCACGGCGCGAGCCCCCTGGGGTCGACGAGATTGAGAGGGTTGCCCCCGACGTACGCGTACGCCGAGCGGGTGAGCGGCTCGATCGGATCCCGGGGAGGAACTGGCCTGTGGTGGGGTCGTAGAACCGGGCCCTCAGGTACTGCAAGCCCGTCTCGTCGTCGGTGTACTCACCGGCGTAGCCGAACGGCGTGGCGATGCCCGAGCGCTCGGTCGGGTTGCCGTAGGGGTCGAAGGCCTGGGAGCCCACGACGTCACCGCCCTCGTCGGTGAGCACCCGCACCGAGCCGAGCTGGTCGGCGTGCAGGAACGTCACGGTGCCGTCGGGGCCGTGCTGGATGAGGGGGCTACCGCCGGGTCCGTACACCCAGGCGGTGGTCTCGGCACCTGTCGTCTCGGTGAGAAGCGCCGGGACCCCTGCGGTCGGGTCCCAGGTGAAGGAGGTGACCTCTCCCGAGGGTGCGGTGCGGCTGCGCCGCAGCCCGTCACCGTCATAGGCGTAGGACCAGGTGGCAGACAGCGGGCTGTAGTAGCCGGCGACGTCGATGGTCACATCCGCGGGGTCCTGGGTCCAGATGTTGATCGCGCCCGCTTCGTCGAGGCGGGCCACCACCACGTCGTTGACGCTCTGTGCGGACTGGTAGTGAAGCGTCGCCGCAGCGGACCAGTCGCCCGGGTTTGGGTTCACCTTCGCCCAGCCCACCCGAGGGGTTCTCGATCGTGACCGAGACCACCACCGCGGCTGCGCCGTCGGTGGGAACCCCTCCCAGCCCCGCCACCTGGAAGGCGACGGTCTCATCCGCGCCCAGGCGGTCGCACGGAGACGGGTCGCACGTTCCCTCGCCCGTGGCGGTCTTGGCGACCCGGGCGGGGGTGAGGGGTACGAAGACCGTGGCGGAGTCGCCGTCGGGCGTGGAGTAGTAGCCCACGACTCCACGATCGCATCGGTAGCCTCCTTCGTCCACAGCTCCAGGTGTCCGAAGATCTCGACGACCGCGTCGCCGCGTGACTCTTCGCGCCCAGGCCGACAACCCCGGCTGACGGCGAGAGCGATCTCAGGCCGGGCGAAGTGCGTTCAGATCAGCCAACGGAGCCACGAGCCGCCTCTCGCGCGCCGCTCGGCTTACGCTCTTGATGTCGGCTCCCTCGAGGAGCACGAAGGTCTTCGATTGGGTGACGGCCAACAGCGACGACCCCTTGGTAGCGAACCCGGCAACATCAGGCCAGGGCAGGTGCTTCGTGCTCAGAAAGCCCCTGACCGTGATGCCCCTCTCGTCCGCCATTGTGGAGATTCGCAGCTCACGGGATGCCACAGCGGCAAGTAGCGCCGTAAGTACCAGACCGCCAAACGACTGCGTGATGACGGTGGCCACGAAAGCGACCGCGGCAACACACGGGCGCGAGCCGCGCACCACGGCCGGAGGGCGAAGGACGAGTTGTTCCGCCGAGGCCGTCGTCATCGCTGACGATCCCAGAGCCAGTGCGACAGGTAAGCGGGCTCTTCGCGATGAACGCTGGGGCGCGGTGAGCAACACCGTCGCTCTCTAGCCACGATCTTTCATAGGGCGGCGTGAACGGGGCTGGTGTTGGTCACGGTGAGTGAGGCGAAGGCGTTGCGGAGCCGGGTGAGGGCGTCGAGGAGTGTGGTGGTCCATGGCCAGGTGCGGTCGAGGTCGACGCGTCGGCCGGTGGGGGTGGTGCGTCCGGCGATGTGGAGGAGCCGGTGACGGATGGTCTTGGGTGTCGCGTTTCGGAGCTGGCCGGGGAGGCTGATGTGGCGGGCCCAGGTGAGGAGGTCGTGAGCGGCGAAGCACAGCTGCATCCAGGTCTCGTTGTTGACGATGTCGTCGAAGGGGAGGTTCGCGAGCCCACATGCTTTGGTGTCGCGGATGACGTTCTCGGCTCGTGCTCGGCGTCGTTGGAACAACTCGAGGGCGGCGATGTCGTCGTCGGTCTGGTCGGTGATGAACGCGGTGTGGCGTTTGCCTTCGATGGTGTCGAACAAGGTGAGCTGGGCGCCGGGGTGTGGGGTCTCGCGGCGCACGATCAGCCGGGTCCCGGTGGGCCACCCGGTCGAGGTCGACGACGTCGGTGAGCTCGACGACCTCGGCGCCGGGGCGGTCGGCGCCGTTGCCGTCGGTGGCGGGTACCCAGGTGTCGTCGTCGATGTGGAGCAGTCCGTCGCGGACTCGTTCGTCGATCTGGTAGCCGATCGAGAACTCGATGTTGCGGTCCCGGCAGTCCTCGGCGAACCAGTGCGAAGCGCCAGCAGAATCAGCACCGGACGACCAGTTCTTTGCCGGCGTCGTCGGGGTGATCACCCTGGTTGTGACCGGCTCGCCATTCTGGTGGGAGCGCGGCGATGGCCTGGTCCAACACGACGATGTGGTCGACCGCGGTGTTCGCGCCGGCGTTGCCGGGGCGCATGATTCCGGCGAAGACCTCGTCGCAGTCGCCGGCCATGGCCAACAGCGGGTGGTGCCCGTAGGTGCGCTTGTAGGTCGGCGCCGCGTCCTGCTTGTCGGCCTTGGTCGTGATGATCGTGGCGTCGATGTCGATTACCAACAGCTCACCGTCAGGACCCGCGCCAGCCGCCCACGCCCGTTCACGGGCGACAGCCCGAGCTCGTGTGATGCCGCGCAGTTCGGGCGGGCCGACGGCTTGGAAGGTGCGCCACACCGTCGGGTCCGACGCCACCCGCCCCGCGATCGTCGGCTGGTTGCGCAACACGGCGATGTCCGACAGGGCGGTGGCGCCATCGGCGAGGGCCAACACCATCTGGGCCATGGTGCGACCCGGTCGATGGATCCGGCCCGGCAGGCGGGCGAACGCGTCGTCGAACCCGGCGGTCAGACCACACAGATCAGCGGTCTCGGCCAGCCATACGAGACCGCCACGAGAGGTCAGACCTTCCCCGTTGCCGGTCACCGTGCGTGGCGAAGCGAGCCTGGTAGATTTCGTCACGAAAGCCCTCCCGAATCTGGGGGTTTGATGTTGGTTCAGCGACTTACATCATCCCAGGTCGGGGGGCTTTTCGCGAGCCCACCAAAGGCCCGCTACGAAAGATCGTGGCTAGGGGTCCGCCTGCCGCACCAGAGGCCTCGCCATTGTTGCGACTGCTCGAAGGTCGACAACAAGAGGAGGCCCCTGGTGAACATGCAACCTAGCGATGGAGCGACCGCGCTGTTGGGACTGCACGGCTTCGTGGCAGGCGCACAGCTCGAACACGAGGGGGAGGTGTGGATCGTGGTCGAGACGACCGCTGACGTCGCAGGATGTCCGGGCTGTGGCACGCGGGCCGTCGGCAACGGTCGGCGCACCGTGCGCGTGCGGGACCTGCCAGCAGGCGATCGGCCCGTGGTGCTGGTATGGCGCAAGCGCACCTGGCGCTGTCCGGCCCCGGAGTGCGAGGTGGGCTCGTTCTCCGAGGAGGTCGACGAGATCGCTCCGCGCGCCGCGCTCACCGAGCGCGCCCGCTCCGAGATCTGCCGGCGCGTGGGAGCCGACGGCCACTCGGTCGCACAGGTCGCTGCGGCGTTCGGGGTGGGCTGGCACACCGCATGGGCTGCCGTTGTCGACCACGGCCGAGCGAGGGTGGATCACCTCTCTCGCCTCGGTGCACCGAGCGCGCTGGGCCTCGATGAGACCTCCTTCCTCGCGCGCGACTGCCACCCACCCGACCCTTCTGGTGACGGGCTTCGTCGACTTGGACCGAGCCCGCCTCGTCGACGTTGTTCCTGGTCACAGCGGTTCCGCGGTGGTCGAGTGGCTCGAGGCCAAGCCCGGGCCGTGGAGGGCGGGAATCGCCCTCGCGGCACTCGACCCGTTCCGGGGCTATGCGACGGGCATCCGCACCGGGCTGCCCCAGGCGCGCCAGGTGGTGGATCACTTCCACGTGATCCGCCTCGCCAACGCCGCGCTCGACGACGTGCGTCGGCGAGTGCAACAAGACACGCTGGGCCATCGTGGCCGCAAGGGTGACCCGCTGTATCGGATCCGACGCCTGCTGCTCGTCGCCCACGAGCGGCTCGGCGACCGTGGCTGGGATCGCATCGAGCAAGGGCTGCGCCTCGGTGACCCTGACGGGGAGGTCGGCGCTGCGTACCTCGCCAAGGAGCTTCTGCGCGAGGTGTATGCGACGCGATCGCCCAAGGTGGCGCGTCGGCGCCTGCGCCGCTTCTACCGGCACTGCCACAGCGCCGAGGTCCCCGAGCTCGCCCGGCTCACCAAGACGATCCGCTCTTGGGAGGCCGAAGTGTTGGCCTACCACGACACCGGGCTCACCAACGCCGCCACCGAAGGCGAGAACCTGCTCATCAAGAAGATCAAGCGTGTCGGACACGGCTTTCGCAACTTCGAGAACTACCGGCTGCGCCTGTTGCTCCACTGTGGCGTGTCGTGGAAGCCTCGGCGAGTCGCATCAATGCGCGGCCGCCAACCAGCGTTGATCGCGTAGAGCCGGTAAGCGCCACCCGTCGCCAGCGATGCCCGTCGGAGGTTCGGTCCGAGGAAGTTCCTGACCACCATCGACGCTGGGAGCCCAGCCCCATCCGTGATCGTCGTCCTGAGAAGAGCACCACCCATGTCGTCCACCATCGACAACGTTCCAGAGACGCCGCGGAGCGACCTCATGTTCACCGCTCCCGCGGCGACGTCGATCCCCGTGTTGACCAGGAAATCGGTCGAGAACCCCTCGCACGCGTCGTAGCGGTTGCTGGCATTGATCGCCACGACGATGCCGTTCGCAGCGAAACAGCCGAGACCGCCAGCCCGGGTTCCGCAGTTGGTGGTGACACGAGTGCCTGAAAGTGGGGGTTGACCTGGGGGAACGCGGCTTGTGCGCTTGTGCCGCGTGTGTCCACGAGCGTCGGGGTGCCTGCTGGGGGTGTTTGGGCAGCTCAGGCGGGGTGCAGGTGGGTGATCCGGGGTGGCGGATCGATCCCACAGGCGCCGAGAAAGCCCAAGGCGGCGTCGCTCGGCGGGGTTGTCTGCACGACGGTGCCGACGGACCCTCGGAGGGTGACGGCATGGACACGGCCGAGCTCGGTGGCGATGCGCCGCCAGGTGGTGTCACAACGCCGTTCGGCGACTCGGATCAACAGCAGGGCCAGCCAGCACAACAGGACGTGGGCGCGGATGCGAGGCTCGATGCGGTGGAACACGGGCCGCAGCTCGAGGGTGGACTTGAGGTCGCGGAACCCTCGCTCGGCTTCGAGCAGGTTCTTGTAGCCCAGCGCCACGTCCTCGGCGGGCAGGTCGGGGTCCGAAGTGGACAGCAGGTACTTGCCGTCGAGGCGTTCCTCGGCGCGGATCGCTGCCCGGTCGATCCGGAGGCGACCGGTCGCGCGTCTGGCGCAGGTAGCGGCCGAGCGCCTTGTGGTCCCGCAGCGCGCACTCCGCCTTGCGGTGGGCGTCGTCGGAGATCTTCTTGCCCGTCTTCTTCGCACGCGCCTTGTCGCGGGCCCGGGCGATGGCGATGGCGTCGAGCTCGGCTTCGAGTCGGGCGACCGCCGCGTCGCGCTGAGCCCTGTCGCGTTCGGCCTCGAGCGGGGTTGTGGCAGATGATCCACCGCTTGTCCGGCGTCGAACGCCGAGCCGCACCTCCTTGACCCGCAGGTTGTCACGCACCTGCCTGGTAGCGGCCCTGGCGGACCCAGTGCTTCGAGCGCGTCCGGCGAGCCGTCACGCATCCGCTCGCCGGCGATCCAGTGCCCACCGGCGCGTGTCAGATACGCCAGGTTCGCGTCCGAGGAGAACCCGCGGTCCACCACGGTCACGACCCGGCCGAGCCGCCAACCCCGCAGACCGTCTTTGACCTCGGGCAGCACGGTGGCGTCGCGTGTTGCCCGGCCAGCACCAGCACCGCACCGGGATCCCCTCGCGGGTGACCGCCAGACCGATGACGATCTGGGGCAGGTCGGGGCGGTGGTCCTTGGAGTGCCCGTAGCGACGGAACCCGTCGTCGCCCTCGTCGGTGTCACGTTCGAAGTAGGTCGAGGTCGTGTCGAAGAACAACAGGTCGACCTCGAGGTTCAACAGGTCGGCGACGGCGAAGAACACCGCTTCTTGCACCTCGGCGTCGGTGTCGGCCTCGACCAACAGGTCCATCGCCCGATACGCCTGGTCCTCGTCCATCGACTCGAGCCCCGGCACAGCCACGTCGTTGGTGGCCCACTCCGCGGTCGCCAGCTTCGACATCGGGTCGATCGCCCGGTTGGCGACCAACGCGAACAGCACCCGCTCCACATCGGTGCTGAACCGGCGGCCACCGAGCACCTTGCGAAGCGCCGTGTCGACGCCGAGCTGGCGCCACAGACCATCGAGCAGCCATGCCGTCCCCGCCGGGCGGGACTCCACGACAGCCAGCGCGTCGCCGGCCTGCTCGCCGACGTCGGGGCCGACGACGGCGTCTGGCTCACCGAGGTACCGGTTGATCGAGCCGACCAGCCGGCGCAGCCCGTCGGCGTCGAGGCGGTCCTCGCGGCCCAGGTTCACCAACACCTCGGCCTGGGTCACCCCCTCCACACGGCGGTTGTGGGCGAGCTGCACGTAGCGCACCACCGACCCGTCCCGGTTCCGGCGCTGTGTGGTCCGCAGGTACATGCCCACACCATCGCGTCCACCCCACGCGATAGCAAGCACCACATCCCAAGTCGTGTGCCCACGTTTTCGGGCCCGTCAACGAACCCGCAACCCCCTGACCAGCACCTTCGCGTCTGCCAACCCCCTCATGTGCCCATCAACTGCGGAACTCGGGGCCAGTGAAGGTGCAGGTTCCCGCGACGAACGCCGTCTGAACGAGAGGGTTCGACACGACGCCGGCACCGCGGCACGAGTCATCGCCGCTCGACAGGAACCCGATCGTGCAGCAGACCCCTTCTTGATGATCTCGCGGACCACCCCCACCACGATCAACACCAAGATCAACACCCCGACGATCTGACCCGCGCCGTACGCCGATACCTCACAACCCCCCGTATCGGATCCGGATCATGCCGAGTACTCCGGTCTCCCAGTCACCTCGGCGACATCGACCTTTGGTGGCGGCTCAAGTCGTCCAACTACATCGCGGAGCTTCCGCCAATGCGCCTCCTCAAAGAGCGCAGCGATGTCGTCACCCCAATCGGAGATCCCCGCAACCCACTGGCGCTGCGCGTATAGATCGATGCTCAGAACACGGTCGCCTAGAACCTTGAGTATCTCGAGATGGCCGTCGATTGGGCGCAGATCCCGGCGACGGTCGTCCACCGCCATCCCGAGCGACCGGAGAAAGACAAGATCCTCACTGGACTCTGAGCCGCTGCGCCCCGCCTGGGTGGTTGAGTCAATCGTGAAAGCGTCGGCACCCTCAAGGCCAATGGCGATTTCAAGCACAGCAGACCAGAGGGGTTTCACCCCGGATCGAGCAGCCTGGATCGAAATCAGGAAGAGCACGCCGTCTACTTCCCACCCGAGCGGATCCCTCGCCACGTCCAATGCCAATGAGTTCGGAAGTCAGGATGCTCAGCCAGCCACCTCGCCACGCGTTCAGGACCGCCCTTGAAGGTGGACGGCATCGCACGATGAGCCTGGTGGCGAGCCACACGAGCGAAATTGCCGATGCCCGCGCCGCGCCCCGAATTGAGCGCCGTCCAGCCAGCATGCCCCGGGATCGCGACATCGACAATCGCCATCGACCACTGACCAGCCGTGTACCAACCCGAACACTCATCAACCCCATTCGCCGCCAGATCGATGTCGCGGCCAGTCAGTGGCTCATCAACAGCCTGGGCGATCATGAACATCGGATTGAGATCAAGCGCCCCGCCCGCGAAGTTCACGATCGGCTGCGACACGGGGGTGGCGTGACCGTTGTGGGGGTTCTCGCAATCGTCGTCGGTCCCGAAGCACCAGTCGCCAGGGAGGTCGACCGACCACAGACCCGATGGGTCGGTGGCGTTGAGGGGGTTGCCGTACGTGTAGCCGTAGGCCTCCCTCGTGATGGCTTCGATGGGATCGCGGGTGAGGAACTGGCCTGTGGTGGGGTCGTAGAAACTCAACAGTCCAACGATCCGCCGCTGCGAACCCGGCCTCGCACCCGACACCACCTGCGGATTCCCGGGTAGGACAGCCCGACGACGGTCCAGACACGACCCGCGACGGCGCGGACGCGTGTTTCTGGCCCGACCGGTGTTCGCCGCGACGGCACACACCGCCGACATGGCGTGCAGCGCGAGGCGCGGTGTCGATGGCCAGGACGGTCACCCGAGCATTCTCGCACCCGGCGGCGGTCGGAGGTCGGCCATCGCGTCGGCAATCCGATCGGGCCCGGACACGGCCGCTGTGTGGCCCGCAGCGGGCCTCGTGGCCATCGGGATGGGTGGAAGGTGCCGGCGTTGCCGGCGCTCACCACAGGTCGATGCCGAGGCCGTCGTCGACGGCGGGCGGCTCCTGTAGCCGGTCGAGGCGGGCGGTGATGTTGGCGACCTGTTCGGCGAGGTCCTCGTCGACGCCGACCGGTTCGGGTAGCGTCGGCGAGGAGGTCGTCGGCCAGCGTGCTGGGCTCGCGTCGAAGGTCGATCGGGTCGGGGAGCTCGGCGAGCAGCGCGTCCCGGCCGTGGCCGACGGGTGTCCCGTCGGGTTCGGGGAGGTTGGCGAGCAGCTCGGAGGCGAGGTGCTGGGAGCGGTCGCGTGACAGCTCGCGTTCGGCGTGCTCGAACAACAGCTCCCGCCCCTCCACTCGCTGCGCTCGCTGCGGGTTGGGGGCGAGGATGTCCCACACGTCCTCGTCGGGGGTGCACATGTAGAGGCGGTTCTCGACCCGACCCCGGCTCAGCGCGGTGTAGGCGGCCTGACGGTCGAGGTCACCGTCGCCGCCCAACGTGAAGATCCGGTCGGCGGTGGCGCCCTGGGTCTTGTAGTTGGTGCGGGCGTAGCCGTGGTCGAGGAACCCGGCCTCGAGTCGGTCGGTCGGCATGGTGCGTTCCTCGTCGACGCGTTCGCAGTGGAAGGTCACGGTCTTGCGGGTGCTCGTTGATGCGGGTGACGGTGCCGATGTCGCCGTTGAGGATGTCGAGGTCCCAGTGGTTGCGGCCGACGGCGAGGACCTGGTCGCCGACGGCGAACTCCCGGCCGGCGACGGTCAGCCTGAAGTCGGTGTGCAGCTCGTGGTTCCCGAACCGCCCCGCCGCGTCGAGCAGCGCCCGTGCCCGGTCGTTGAGGTCGGCGACATCGGCGCGGCGGGTGGCGATCATGACCTTGTCGACACCCGGCGCAGCGAACCAGTCGTCGACGAGTCGCTGTCGGAGCGCGTCGGCGTTGTCGGCGGTGATGATGCGGCCGTTGTTCCCGTAGGCGGCGACCGCTTCGGAGATGCGGCCGTCGCGCAGGTCGTCGAGGGCGCCGATCTCCCACTCGTGGATCTGGCGGCGGTTCTCGACCAGCGTCGTCGACGGCGCGTAGATCGACATGGCCCGGAACGAACCACCGGCGTCGATCTCGGGGAGCTGCGCGGTGTCACCGGCCAACACGAGCTTCGCTCCCGCGTCGGTGGTGTGGCGCGACAGGCGATCGAGGGTGCGGGTGCCAACCATGCCGCTCTCGTCGATCACCACAACGCAGCCCGGGTCGAGGACCAGGCGGCCCTCGTCGAGCTGGTTGAGCAGCCGGGTGATCGTCATCGACGGGGATCCCGGACCCCGCCGACAGCTCGGCGGCCGCTCGTGCTGACAGCGCCGCGCCGAACACGCGAGTAGCCCGACGCTTCCCATCCTTCGCGGGCCGCGTCGAACGTGAAGGTCTTCCCCGTGCCCGCCGCGCCGACGGCGACGTCGATCCCGGCGCCCGATCCGGTGAGGTGGCGGACCATCGCGGCCTGCTCGTCGGAGATCGACGGGCGGGCTGCGATCGCTGCCTCGACCTTGTCGGGTTGCGCGATGGCGGCCCCGGCGTCGCGCTGGGAACGGGCGCGTTCGACGACGCGGTTCTCGGTCAACAACAGCTCGATGGTCGTCCAGCGGGGTTCGCCGGCGACGTCGCCGACCTCGACGATCCGGTGCTCGGCGAGGAACCCATCGGCGAGGTCCTCGATGGCGGTCACGTCCGCGCCGTCGGGCATCCGCTCGGCGACCGCCCGCACGACATCCCGGCGCCCGAACGTCGACGCGTGCTCGGTGACACCTTCGGGTGAGGCGAGGTCGTCGAACAGCGCGGCGACCGACCACAGCTGCGGCTCGCGGGTCACGCCCCGGCCGAGGAGCTCGGCGACCTCGACGGGGCCGAACCCGATCGCCTCGGCGCGCTGGGCCCAGTCGGCGCGCAGCGTGGTGGCATCGACGTCGTAGACCTTCGCCCGGCGGGTGTCCAAGGCGGCGTTCTGGGCGGCTTTCGCCGAGTGCTCGGCGCGGGCTTCCATCGCGTCGAGGATCTCGGCCCGCCTCGTCGAGAACTCGTCGATGAGTCCACGCGGGATGCCGGCGACATCCGCGTAGCCGTTGGTCACGGGCTCCCATTCGACGCCGAGGCGGCGGGTGAGCTCGGCGCGCAGCTGGGCTTGGTAGAGGAACCCGGCGGTCTTGGCGTGATGGAACATCGGCGGGGAGTGCAGCGCCCCCCAACGCCCGTCGGGCATCCGACGACATGTTGGCGATGAGCACGTGGGTGTGCAGCGTCGGGTCCCCCGCCCGCGACGTCTGGTGCCGGAACCCGGCGGCGACGAACCCGTCGCCGGGAACCTGGTGCTGGACGCCGTCGGTGCGGCGGCGCGACAGGCAGACCTGGCGCTCGAGGTAGCCGATGGCCGCGTCGACGGCGGCCTCGTGCGCGGCGACGACCTCACCGGTCACCGTCCCGGCCTCACCCAACCCGTAGAGCAACGAGATCGCCTTAGGGGCCCGGAACGTGAAGTCCAGACCCGGCAGCTTCGCCCGCGTCAGCCGCTCGTCGCTGCCCGGCGCCCGGCCTTCGAGGACCGCGGTGAGGTCGGCCTCGTCGACCATCCCGGCGAGGTCCAACAGCTCGGCGCCCGCGCCCATCCAACGGCCGGGGGCTTCGCCCTTGCCGGTGTAGTAGTCCTCGACGCCCTTGGCGATCGACAGGTAGTAGGTCTGCTGGCCGGCGGCCATCAACCCGATGTTCAACACGACGAGATGCCTCCCCTTCACGTCCCCACCCCCCTGAGATGTGAATCACCCGTGGGTGGCAGGAGGGTGTGTGGGCGCGCGGGGGTGTGGGGGCGGCAGCCCCCGCTCGGGGCGGAGCCCCGACCTGTGGTTGGGCTGGTCAGGCTGCGGGTTCGAGGGTGACGGTGTGGCCCATGGCTTCGAGTTGGGCAACGAGGCGTCGTGCCAGGCGATGACCAGGATGGAGTGACCGACCGCGACCGCGGCTCGTTGTGCGCCTCGGCCGGCGCTGTTACGTCGCTTGTCGAAGTAGTCGCCGCCGAGGTCGTCGTAGGGCTGACCGGTGGACAACAGGTGGGAACTAAGCCGCTCGGTCACCCCGATCTCGCGAAGAAATCCGAGAACCCCGGGTGAGGTCACTCGCCGAGTCGCCGCCCAGGTCACTCGAACCGGCCAGTGGGAGTGACTTCGTCGCGCATCACGGTCCCGGCTTCGGTCCCGCGATCAGTCCCGGCATCGGTCCCGGGCCGTGTCGCACATCCCGGACACGGTCCCGGCCGTCCCGGTGGCCAGCGCGCTGGCCCAGCCCGCCTCGCCCCCAACCCGCAGGGAGCGAAGCGACCGGAGGGGCGGGAGCCCAACTGAGCGAAGCGAAGGCGGGAGCATCGTTGGCACACCCGGACGGGACGGCACGGGATGGCACGGCTCGTTCCCGGTCGCGTTCCCGGTCCGGTCCCGGCGGACGCCCTGCTCGGCCGCGAGCCAGTCTGTGACCTCTGCATTGGGGTGTCCCGGTAGGGCCGGGGTGGCGGGGAGGTCGTAGGCGTGCGCGCGAGTGGTGGCGTCGGTCGGGGGCGGTGACTGGGACGCGTGATCGTGGGTGCGCTGGCGGTCGGGATGTGGGGGCGGTGATGGCCGTGGCCGGGATGTGCGACACGGTGGCCGGCGCTGGACGCGACAACGCGCGCACCCCGATGCAGGGTGCGCGCGCGGTGGGCCGGTGGGTCGTGCGGTTCTCTAGATCAACCAGAAGAACCCAAAGAAGAAGAACCGTTCGCGCCGTCGTCGAGGCCCAGCTCGGCCCGGAGCCGAAGCACTTCAGGGTCCGGTTCGTGCCACCGACCGGCCAACGATTCGAACACGACCCGGCCCGGATCGGGCATCGCCGCCAGCTCGTAATCGGACAGCGCTTGGGGGTCACCGGAGTGTTCTCGGTAGGCGATCGTCACCGCCGCATACACATCCGCCGCCCAACTTCGGGCCTCGGCGAGGGGCACGACGATCACCGCCTCGACCATTGAATCGGGCTGCGTCACCCGCACCTCGACCTCCTTCTCGTTCGCCACCCAGGCGTCCGGGAGGCCCTCGGCGCTCACGTAGACGATGGCCCGGGTCGGGTTCGAGGCGGGGTCAGGGGCGGTCATGAGGGGTCCTCCTCGTCGTCGAGATCGTCGATGGCGTGGTCGTCCTCGGCGTCGGCTTCGGCATCGAGGACGTCGAACAACGCCGCCCGCCGCGCCTCGTCGTCGGCCAGTTCGTCGCCGGTCAGGCCGCGGTCACGGGCTGCTTCGTTGCGGGATCCGGGGTGGGTGGCGTCGTGGATGGCGCGGAGTTGTTCAACCGAGACCCGCGTGTAGATCTGGGTGGTGGACAGCTCGGCGTGCCCCAAGATGGCTTGGATGAACCGGATGTCGGCGCCGCCTTCGAGCATGAGCGTGGCCATCGTGTGCCGGTAGAGATGGCACGATCCGGTCTTGGCGACGCCGGCGGCGTCGAGGTAGCGACGCACCCGCGCCGTGGCCCAGGCGGGGCTGAGCGGGAACCCGTCCTGGCCCAACAACAACCAGCCGTCGTCAGGCTCGACCACGAAGTGCGGCCGCACCTCGGCCAGGTAACGCTCGGTCCACACCAGCGCCCGTTCACCGATCGGCACGACACGGTCGCGCTTGCCTTTGCCCTGGTTGATGAACAACGACCGCCGGTCGGCGTCGAGGTCGTAGAGCCGCAACGACACCAGCTCGGAGCGGCGGATCCCGCACGAGTAGAGGATCTCGAGGATGGCCCGGTCCCGCACCCCCAACGGGTCCGTCAGGTCCGGCTGGCACATGATCGCTTCGACCTCGGCCACGGTCAGCACATGCTTCGGCAACCTGTGCTCGACGCGGGGCAGCTCGAGCTCGGAGGCGGGGTTGAACAGGATCCGGTTCGTCTTCGTCGCCCACCGGAAGAACGCCCGGATCGGAGTGAGCCGGCCCTTCTGCGTCAGGAACGTGAGGGGTTTGCCGTTGGGTTGGCGGTAGTGGAACAGGTGCCGCTGATAGCGGTCCAGCATCGGCTTGGTCACCTCCGCCGTCCTCGTCACGCCCCGATTGGCCAACCACTGCTGGACGTAGCGGAGACGGCGGATAGGGCATCCCCCCAGACCGTGGAGACCTCCACTATGAGGAGGACCCATGCCAGAGACACGACGACAGTACGACCCTGAGTTCCGCGAGGGCGCGGTGCGGATCGTTCGAGAGACCGGCAAGCCCATCGCTGCGGTGGCCCGGGATCTCGACATCAACGCCGGCACGCTGGCGAACTGGGTGAACAAGGACAAGATCGAACGGGGCGAGGCCGAGGGCCTGACCGTGGACGAGCGAGCTCGGCTCACCCAGCTCGAGCGGGAGAACACCGAGCTGCGGATGGAGCGTGATGTCCTCAAGCGATCCGTGGTCCTGTGGGTGAAGGAGGCGACTCGATGACCGTGGCATCGTTCATCGCCGCCCAGAGGACCGAGCACGGTGTTCCCCACGCGGTCTCGTGTCGGGCTCTCGATGTGCCCGCCTCGACGTTCTACAAGTGGCGGGATCGGCCGCCGACGCAGCGTGCGAGGCGCCGGGCCGCTCTCGACGCCGCGGTGCGCGCCAGCTTCGACGACTCCGGTGGCAACCCCGGGACCTACGGGTCGCCCAGGGTGTGGGAGGACCTGCGTGAGGCGGGCTGGAAGGTGACCAAGAAGGCGGTGGCGGCCTCGATGGCCCGCCAGGGCCTCCAGGGCCGGTGCCCGAAGCGAAAGCGCCGCTCGCTGACCCGCCCGGACAAGGCGGCACGGCCGTTCCCGGACCTGCTGAGAAGGGACTTCACCGCCGAGGCGATCAACCAGCGCTGGTGCGGGGACCTCACCGAGATCCCCACCGACGAGGGCAAGCTCCACCTGGCGGCGGTGTTGGACCTGGCGTCGCGTCGGGTGCCGGGGTTCGCTCTCGACGAGCACCACGACGCCCCGCTCGCCCGCGCCGCCCTGTGCATGGCCGCCGCAGTGCGGGGCGGGAACGTGGCCGGGGTGGTGTTCCATTCGGACAAGGGCGGCGAGTACACCGGGCACGTCTTCGCTCTCGCGTGCGAGGCGCTCGAGATCACCCAGTCGATGGGCCGGGTCGGCTCGGCACTGGACAACGCGGCGTCCGAGAGCTTCAACTCGACCCTCGAGCACGAGCTGCTGTCGCGTCGGCGCTTCGCGACCAAAGCCGAGGCGCGCCGGGCGGTCGCAGCGTTCATCGACGCCTACAACACCCGTCGACGTCACAGCTCGGCGGAGATGTTGCCGCCGGTGCGCTACGAGCAGGTACTCGCCGCCCGCGCGGCAGAGTGCGAGGTCCAGACGAAGGCGGCGTGACACCGTCCTCGCAGACCCCCGCAGAGGCTTCCGGGCCGATCTGATGGCATCATCTGCGGCCAGATGGGAGGCTTCAGCATCAATCACCGGGTCTCCACGAAACGGGGGGAAGCCCAGATCCGGTCGTCGATCGTCCGAGGCGAGTAGCCGCGCACCCCCATCCACTCGGCGAACTCGACCAGGTGCGCCTCGATCGAATGCCGATCCCCGGCATCGCCAATCGCCGTGCGTGGCACCTTCGTGCCCCGGGCCGGCATCAGGCCGCGCTCCCGTTCGAGGACCGCCGTGACCCGTTGGCGGCGGGTGCGGCTATGGCGGGCTGCGACGGTGGTTGCTCGCCGACACGGTGCCCCCGTGACGTGTTCTTCGCGCCGTCGCCCGGCGAGTCGGCCCGTTTCGTGCCGTTGACCTGCCCGTTCTCTCCGCTGGTGGCGGGAGGCGAGGTGGGGTCGACCGGCGGGCGTTGCGGGGGCGTTGGCGGGGCGAACTCGCCGTCGCGGGGGGCGAACTTCGCAGGCTCGGGGGGCGAGGTTGGTGTCGTAGACGTGAGCGCGTCGACGTCGACGAGCCCGGCGAGGCGCGGGGTCGGGTCGTCGATGTCACCGCCGAAGACCAGCTCGTAGACGAAGCTCGACCCACGGCTGCCCTTGTGGACCAACAGGTATTCGAGCTCGACGAGGCGGTCGAGGTGCTTGCGGCACTGCACGTCGGACAACCCGCACGCGCCCCGCACATCGCGGCGGGTGAACCGCACCCGATCCCTGGTCAACCCGTCGGCTTCGGCGCGCTGCGCGACGAGGGTGTCGATGATGCCGAGCAGCCGCCGGGTCTGCGGGGGCAGCTCATCGAGGCTGCGGCCGAGGACCTCGTGGGCGAGGCGGTTGGCGATGGCGATGTCGTCGAGCGTCGCCTCGATGTAGATCAGGTCGCTGCCGTCGGCGGTGCGGGCCGTGTGGCGTTGACGCTGGTGTTGATGCAACAGGGCGACCGCCGAGATCAACGTCAAGTACTTCACATGGTCACGCCGTGTCCGCGTGGCGGTGTCGTCGAAGCCGAGCCGGTCGGCGAACGGGTTCACCACCGCCACCGGTTCCAGCAGCCGCTGGGCGTCACGATGCTGCTTGATCACCCCGTCCCGCTCGGAGCCGGCGAGCAGGCCGGCGAGGGTGTGCGCTCGGCGTTGCCGGTCATGGATCGCCCGGGTCTGTTCTCGGTCCTCGTCGACCGTCAGCACCACGCAGCGGTTCAACAGCTCCTCGTCGATGTCGATCGCCGTGGTCGTCAAGAAGATCGCCGCCGGCCCCTTCACCGTGTAGTCGTGCGTGACCAGCCGACCCGTCGAGTTGTCCTTCCCCGTCGACGCGATCGACAGCGACCCTTCGGACTGCAGGAGCTTCAACGCGTACGCGGCCCGCTCGGCGCCTTCTTCCTCGGCGACCGCCAACACCTTGTGGGCCAGGTCGCCTTCGCCCATGTAGTAGAGCGACTGCCCCGTCATCGCGCTGTAGGACACCCGTTCCTCGGGCGGCACGAACTCCAACACCGCCTCCATCAACGCCGACTTGCCCGCCGCCGACGTGGACTGCACGACCACCGCCAACGGCTTCGCCAACTTCCGGCTGACCGCAGCGAGGTAGCCCACCAGACAGTTCGTGGCCTCGCCCACCATCCCGGCCCGGGCGAAGTCGGCGACGATCCGGTCAACCAAGCGCGGATCCTGGAGCAGCTCGAGCGCCGTCGCCCGCTCGTCGGCATCCAGTCGCACGGTCTTGTCGACCGGTTCTTGGGCCCGGCGGATCGCTTCCTCGACGAAGCCCTCCGCCGCGCCCAACACCTGGCCCAAGTCCTTGCGGAGCACCGCCTCATCGACGGCGACCTCGCCGGCCGCTTCCTTGCAGAACCCAGCGCGGGCCCGCGCCGCGCACAGGTCGAAGGTGTCCATGTGGAACCCCGCCCCCGGACCCGAGGTCTGCCGGGTCACCATCACCTGCACCCGCAACACATCGAAGGACGTGTTGCGCTCCAACCCGCGCACCCGCCACCGGCGATCCGCGAACCGCAACCACAACGACCCCTGCTCATCGAAGGTCGGCTCCGCGCCCGGCGGTGGCGAGAACGGCACCGGCGACACCAACCACCCATCACCCTCGTCCCCGTCGTCGGCGTCGTCCTCGCCGAGCTCGTCGACGTCAGGCTCGGGTTCGCCGGCGTTCGGCTCGGGTGCGTCGATGTTGGCGGACGGCTGGTGATCGACCGGCACGCGTTCGTCGCCTGCGACGTCGTCCTCGCCGGCCGGGGTGGCGTGTTCGGTCGGTGCCGGCGGGGCAGGCTTCGCGTTGATAGTGGTCTTGCCGGCCATCCAGGTCGCGGCGCGCACCACTCGCGCCAGACCGTCGCCTGGCCGATCGAGCGAGCACGCGTAGTCGTTCACGTCCGCACCCTGCGGTAGCTCGACCCGCAGGCACTCCACGCCGGTCAGCGCCAGCCGGTCCGCCAACCACCGGGCCTGCCGATCACCCGTGCTGTCGCGTCGGAAGGCGATCAGCACGCGACGAACCTCGTGCTCGGCAAACAGCGCCAGGTGGGACGGATCCACCCCTTCGGGGCCGGCGACGGCCACGACGTGGCGCAGCCCGGCCGACCACAGGGTGAGGGCGTCGATGATCGAGGCGCACACGATCACCTCGTCGAAGCTCTCCACCGCCGCCACGTTGAACAACGGGCGCTCGATCGACGCCAGCCAGGTGTGCAGCGGCGTGCCCTTGCGCAACGCCCCACCGATCTTGCGCCCATACAACTGCACGACCTGATCGTTGGTGTCGCAGACCGGGAAGGTGACCGACCCCCGGAACGCCTCATGCCCCGACGACTTGCGATACACCCCCAGGTCCTGCAAGCGCTCGCGCAGCTCCCGGCCCTCCACCCGGTTCGCGTGCGGGAGACGGAAGCACAACGTCCGGTTCGACAACCCCAGACGGAACTGGCGAGTGGCTTCTTCGTTGATGCGGCGCCGCGCCAGCCACGCCAACGCCTCGGACTCCTCCAGCAGCGCCCGGTGGTAGAAGCCGACCACCGCATCAAGGAGCACCGCATCGGACATGCCCACATCGAACGGCGCCTGAAGCTTCGGGACCGTCGACCGCTTCGGCCGCCGACCGTTGACGTTGCTCGACACCGGCAGGCCTTCCCGCAACAGCTCGACTGCGTGACGCTCCGACACCCCCTCGGCCCGCATCACCCACTCCACCGGACCGCCCTTGGCGTCACAGCCCGAACACGCCCACGTGTTCGCCGCCGGCTCCACCGCCAACGCCTTCACCGCCCCGCACCACGGGCAGGCCCCCGCCAACTTCCCCCGGCGCGTCGCCAACGCGATACCCGCGCCCTCCACCAGGCGCTGCACCGACACCTCGTCGCGCAGCCGGGCCACGACCGCTCCGGTCACTCCTCGCACTCGGCACCTCCTCCCGGCTGTCGCCAAGAAAAATGTTCTGTGCCATCCTTAGCACAGGACTAGTGCCTAGTAGAACACATCTGGGGGGCATGGTGAACACACCCAGTGACGACAACGTCATCGACCTCGGCACACAATGGGCTCTCCAAGACACCCCCGGAGGCCCCGAGATGCCCCTCGGCGAACGCATCAAGCAGCTCCGCAAAGAACACGGCTGGTCCCAAGCCGAACTCGGCGAGCGTCTCGGCACCGACAGCCAACGCGTCAGCCGCTACGAGAACGAGCGCATCACCCCCAGCATCGACATGCTCGTCCGCCTCGCCCAAACCCTCGACGTGTCCGTCGACTACCTCGTCATCGACACCGCACCCCGCCGACCCCTCACCGGCCCCGACCACGAACTCGCCGACCGCGTCGCCGACCTCGCCAACCTCGACCCCGACGACCGCGACGCCATCCTCCACATCCTCGACGGCCTCATCGCCAAGAACCGCGTCCGCAACGCCCTACGCGTCGTCGACCAGCAGTAGCGCCCGTGCCGGGCCCGTGCCGCCGACGCGGCCCAGTCCTGTCAGGAGCCGTCGCCCCCGCCGCGCTTCTTGATGATCTCGCGGACCACCCCCACCCCGATCAACACCAAGATCAACACCCCGACGATCTGACCCGCGCCGTACGCCGACATCAGTGCTGCTCACTCTTGCCGTCGGGATATGGCGCATACCGATAGGTCCCCCGCTCCACATCGCGCTGGTCCCTCCGGATCGTCGACGAGCCCGATGCCTCGTTCCCGTCGCCGAGATCAACTACGAACCGGACCCGATGGCGACCCACCCTCTCAGTCAGGCCACCCGCAGACACAGCCCGAGCGAGGTCCTCAGCCTCGCCAGCAGGCGCGCTCCGGGGCATCAAGTTCGAAACGAGTGCCACGACCAGCGAAGAACATCAGCTGGTCGGGTGACGCCACCACAATCATCGTCGCCGCCAACTGGTCGCTCGGTTCGAACCTGAACTCCAAGAGTCGGTCATTCAGCCACCGCTCATGAGGAACAACCATCGTGAAATCGCCGACCGACGCCGCCAGAGTGCGAGCAGCGCGGATCCAGTCCGCCACCATGGTTCAGAACCCACTGGTCACGAGCAGATCGACATACCTACCAGCGACCTTCATCCGGAACACCGGTACCCCATGCACGCCCCAGCCGAGGCGCCACGACCCCCGAGTGATGGGATTGAGCAAACCCCCGCCAATCCTCGTATGCGTCCCCAGAGAGGGGTTCCCGAAGAGGTAACTGTCAGCGCCCAAGAAGCGACTCCGGTAGGCGGCATCCCCCAGCCGCGTCGACTGCCGGGCGAAGCCCACCCCCATGGCCAGCTCCGCGGCGATCATCGACGCCTGGCCACCTCGGTACCAGCCGGAGCACTCGTTCGCGTACTGGCTGGTGTCACTCAGCCCGAGCGCGTTGGTGGTCGCGGTGATCGGGTTGACGTCGAGCACGCCGCTCGCGAAGTCGACGACACCCTGGGTCACCTCGGGGTGCTGCTCGGCGATGCTCACACAGTCCGACCCGATGCAGTTGATACCGCCGGGAAGGTCGACCGGTAAGTCAATCGACCACAGCCCGCTGGGGTCGGTGGCGTTGAGCGGGTTGCCGTGGACGTACCCGTACGGCTCACGCGTCAACGCAGAGATCGGGTCTCTGGTGAGGAATTGGCCGGTGGTGGGGTCGTAGAACCGGGCCCTCAGGTACTGCAAGCCCGTCTCGTCGTCGGTGTACTCACCGGCGTAGCCGAACGGCGTGGCGATGCCCGAGCGCTCGGTCGGGTTGCCGTAGGGGTCGAAGGCCTGGGAGCCCACGACGTCTCCGCCCTCGTCGGTGAGCACCCGCACCGATCCGAGCTGGTCGGCGTGCAGGAACGTCACGGTGCCGTCGGGGCCGTGCTGGATGAGGGGGCTCCCGCCGGGTCCGTACACCCAGGCGGTGGTCTCGGCACCTGTCGTCTCGGTGAGAAGCGCCGGGAGCCCTGCGGTCGGGTCCCAGGTGAAGGAGGTGACCTCGCCCGAGGGTGCGGTGCGGCTGCGTCGCAGCCCGTCGCCGTCGTAGGCGTAGGACCAGGTGGCAGACAGCGGGCTGTAGTAGCCGGCGACGTCGATGGTCACATCCGCGGGGTCCTGGGTCCACACGTCGATGGCGCCTGTGTCGTCGAGGCGGGCCACCACCACGTCGTTGACGCTCTGTGCGGACTGGTAGTGAAGCGTCGCCGCAGCGGACCAGTCGCCCGGGTTTGGGTTCACCTTCGCCCAGCCCGCGCCCGAGGGGTTCTCGATCGTGACCGAGACCACGACCGCGGCTGCGCCGTCGGTGGGAACCCCTCCCAGCCCCGCGACCTGGAAGGCGACGGTCTCACCGGCACCCAGGCGGTCGCACGGCGACGGGTCGCATGTGCCCTCGCCCGTGGCGGTCTTGGCGACCCGGGCGGGTTCGAGGGGTACGAACACGGTTCCCGAGGTGCCCTCGGGTGAGGTGTGGTAGCCGACGACGTCGATCACCACGTCGGTGGCCTTGGAGCTGTAGATCGAGATGCGCCCGTTGGCATCGAGCGCGGCGACGGTGGTGAGGTTGGTCGTCTGGCCCGAGGTGAACCCCATCACCGCGGTGCCCTCGCCACCGCCCTGGCGGTTCACCTTCACGAACCCCGTGCCCGAAGGAGAGTCCGCTGTGATGTTCACCGTGACGGCCTCCACGCCCTGTGCGGGAAGGCCCACCTGGCCCGAGACCTGCACCTGCACCGTCTCTTGGGCCGCCAGGCGGTCACAGGGGGCGGGGACACATGTGCCGATGCCCGAGCGGGTGTCGGTGAGCCGGGCAGGGGTGATGGGCTCGAAGACCGTGGCGGAGTCGCCGTCGGGCGTGGAGTAGTAGCCCACCACCTCCACGATCGCATCGGTGGCCTCCTTCGTCCACAGCTCCAGGTATCCGGAGCCATCGGGCATGGCCACGGCCATCGTCGAGGTCTCCTCCCCCGAGCGGTAGTGCAACAGCGCTGCCGACGCGTAGGAGTCGTCGTCGCGGTTCACCTTCGCCCACCCGGCCGCTCCCGGGTTCCACACGGTCAGGTTCACCACGACCGCCTCGACGCCGGTGGCGGGGATGCCGCCTTGGCCGAGAACGTCGAAGCGCACCGACTCGCCCGCGGCGAGGCGGTCGCACGGCGAGGGGTCGCACGTGCCCAGCGTGTTGCGGGTGTCGAGGATCCTCGCGTTGGCAAGCGGCGTGTACTGGCCCTCGAAGCGCTCCACCTGGGGCACCGTCGCCGACACCAGTCGGTCGGCTCCGTCGTAGGCGTAGGAGGTGACGAGGCCGTTGGGGTCCACCTCGGCGGTGCGGTTGCCCGAGTCGTCGTATCCGAGCTCGGTGGCATCCGGAGGCGGAGACCCACAGGTCCCGCTCGTGGCGGTCGGTGAGCTCCAGCACAGCTGGTTGGCAGGGTCGAAGGCCTGGATGGTGCCGTCGCCGAGGGTCACCAGGTTGTCGGCGAGGTCGTGGTCGTAGGCCGTCGCTTCACCGCTGACGCCCTCGAGCTGGGTGAGCGCGCTGTAGGTGTAGGTGCGGCTCGTATCGCCGGGCATGCTCGACGGCGTTGTCGTCTCGAGCAGGCCGGTGTCGTCACGGGTGTAGTCGAACGACCCGAGCACCGTGGTGTCGCGCATGTAGTCGACGGAGGTGACCCGACCCACGCGGTCGTGGCCCACCACGTCCCGATTCCCGGTCGTGGCAGGGAAGACGACCTCGGGGATGCGCCCGTTGGGATCCGGCGGGAAGTCGACCCGGTTGCCGTCCCAGTCGGTCACCGAGATCCACCGCCCGGCGTCGTCGTAGTCGCGGGTCACCGTCCCCACGTCGGGGTAGGTGATCGTGCCCACCCGCCCCGTGAGGCCGTCGTAGCCGTAACCGACCGTCTCGGCCCCACCGCCCGTGTCGGCCGAATGGGACGTGAGTCGGCCCAGCGAGTCCCACGCCCAGCTGTAGGTGTCCGTGCCCTGGATCATCTGCGTCCGGCGGCCCGCGAGGTCGTAGTCGACGTCGCTCACGTCAGGCGTGGCCGAATCGGAGTAGTAGATCGACGTGAGCTGGTCGGCGTCGTCGTAGCCGTACGTGATGCAATCGACAGGGGTCCCCTCGCAGTTCCCTCCGGGACCCCAGCGGTTGGCCAGCCGAGATGCCGCGTCGTATCGGAAGGTCGTGATGCGGCCCAGGGGATCGGTCACAGTCTCCAGCCGATCCAGATGGTCATACGCATACTCCGTGAACAGGGCGGTGTCTACCTTGTCGGCGACGCCCTGGTACTGGCGCTTCAGCGTCCCGTCGGGCCAGTACTCGTTCTGGAGCCAGGTGGTGTCGGCGCGCCGCACCCACCGCAGCTGACCGGCGTCGTCGTACTCGTAGGTCGTCGTCCGTTGCTCGGCGTCGGTGACCGACACCAGCCGGCGCATGTCGTCGAACGCGTAGTGGGTGATCTCATCCTCGGGGTTGGTCACCTGACGGGCGTCGCCGTGCATCGTGTGGTTCGAGAACGTCGTGCGGTTGTCGGCCGGGTTCCCGCCGGGGATGTTCCCCAGCGGCGCCACGGTCTGGGTCATCCAGCCGATGCTGTTGTGGAGGAACGTCGTCTCGTTGCCCTCGGGATCGGTCGCCGACTCGGGGTATCCCCGAGCGTCGTAGTCGTAGTCCCAGCCCTTGCCGTTGGGGTCGACCACCGTGGTGACATCGCCGGGATGGTCGTCGTCTTCGCGAAGGTACTGCACCGTCTGGACCTCGGAGGTGCCGGCCAGCGGCGTCGAGACCGCCTGGAGGTTCGCCCTCGTGTCATAGGCGAAGGTGGTGGCCTCGCTCTGGCCACCCCAGCTGCGGGTCACCGATGTCGGCAGATCCGTCCACGTCGGGTGGTAGGCGGTCACGGTCTGGCGGCCCAGCGGATCGGTCGCCAGGGTCTGCATCGAGTTGGCGTCGTAGCCGAACGTCCAGACGTGGTTCAACGGGTCGGTCAGCGTCGTGATGCCCAACGAGTCCGGGTCGTGCACGTAGGTCGTGGTCGCAGCATCGGAGCTGCCCCAACCCTCGGTGGACGACACCAGCAGGTTCCCGTCGTATCCGTCCACCCGCACGTCGCCGTCGGGGAAGGTCACCTTCGTCGAACCGGGGATCGACGTGTAGTCGAAGATGGTGGTGCGGCCGATCGCGTCGGTCTGGGAGACCACCCGGTCCTCGGCGTCGTAGACGTTGGTGATCGGCGCCGCCGACCCCGGCTCGCGAATCGACGTCAGGCGGTGCGCGTCGTAGCCGAACATCCAGACCTTCCCAGGCGCACGTCGAGGGTCACCTTCCACAGATCCCCGTTGGCGTCATAGTCGTATGTCACGACCCGGCCCGCCGGATCCGTGACGTTGCGCACCCGGCCGGCTTGCCAGGTGAGCGTCAGCTGCCGGCCCGCCTCGTCGGTGATCGATGTCAGCTCCCCGCTCAGACTGTAGGAGAGGCTCGTGACATAGCCGTTCAGGTCCGTGTGGGTGAGCAGGCGGCCGTCGACATCAGAGAACGTGAAGATGTCCCTTCCGCCCCGACGTTCGAACGTGAACGTGCCGTCGCCGTTGTCCACCAGCGAGGCCTCGACATACGGCGCCGCGACGAGGAGCTCCCCTGGCGGTAGAAGGCGACCTGGGAGCCCGACTCCTGATGGACCCGGACGATCGCTCCGTCGGCCAGGCTCTCCAGGCGCAGGTTGAACCGGTGCGTCCACCCGTGGCCGAGAGGTCCGTCGACGTCCGAGACCAACGAGTTGTACGACCGCGACCACCCCAGACCGAACCCCCGGCCGGGGACCTCCAGGTCCCACCACGTCTCGTGGAGGTTGCCCGACGCGGTGTTCACCGGATCCGCCGCGGTCCTGTAGCAGGTGCAGAGCTGTGGGATGGACGGGTTCTCACCCAGCATCTCCATGACGCTCACCGCCGAACCGATCCACTCCTCGAGACCCAGGGCTCCGGCGTTGAACGCCCGGATGCGGTTGTTCCCCGTGTCGGCGATCCAGATCACCGACCCGTCCGGGGCTGATGCGAGCCCCTCCGACCAGTCGATGCGCCCCGGTATGCCGTCAGCCCAGCCCCGGGTCCCGTCACCGGCGACGGTGACCGCACCCAGGCCCGAGCCCAGCAGGATCTGAAGCGTCTCGGCTGGGGAACTCACCGGCACGCCACCTGGGCCGACCGCCAGGCCGCCCTTGTGGGGGAGCGGCCCGAGCCAGGTGAACGATTGAGAGGTCTCTTCGAACAGCAGCAGGTGGTCGTTCCCTCCGTTGGAAGAAGGGGTCTTCAGCATGGCCACGTCGCCGTCGAGCCAGACCCAGTCCCTGACTGCCGCTCCCCAGGGCCAGCCCGGTGGAGCCCCGAGCCGTGTCCCATCCCGGGGTGAGGCCGGAAGCTGCGACAGCGGGATCCGGTACAGCTCATGGATGAACCACTTGTCCCCGCTCGTGTCAGGTGGGGCCGCGTAGTACATGAACCCGTCGTGCACCGAGATGGCGTCGTTCACGTTCGATAGGAGCACCTCCGAGGACCCGGCGGGATTCGCCCGATCCAAACGGATCACGTCCTTGTTGGTGCTCCATGTGGCCGCCTCACCTCGTACGACATAGATCGATTCCTCATCGACCTCGATGTCCGACAATTCGGTCGGAGCGGCCCCCAGCACGCCACCCGAGAGCAGTGTCTCCACCTTCCCGTAGTCGGGATCACCTGGCGCCACCCCCACCGTCACCCGGCGCAACACGTTCGGACCCGTCGCTCCTCCTCCGTCGAGCGCGTACAGATACATCCCGGACGGGTCGGCCTCGATGTCGCTCACGTGCGCGAAGGTCGCGGTACCCGTCGGCCCTCCGGTGCCGTCGGCAAGGCCGGGGGCGCCGTTCCCCGCGACCGTGGAGAGGCCCTCCGGGAGCGAGACCTGCGCGGCCGCCGGCTCCACCGGCAGTCGCGGGGCTCCGACCGGCGCCACCGCCAACAGGCCGGCCAGCAGACACAGCACCACCCCGACACCCAGCGCTCTCAAGACCCGCATGGCGACAGCCTCCCCGCCTCACCCAACTGCAACGACAGCGATCAGTCGAGCGGTACCCTGCTACGGACCACGTTGCTTGTCAACCCATCGCGCCCAACCCCCCCCCAGCGCGAATGCGGTTGCCATGTGCTGGCGATCGGCGTCGAGGCCGGCAGCCGACGCCATCGACTCGCCGTGCGACGCCAGAGGCCACCCGTGTCACAGCCCCTGAACAGACTGGGGGACATGGCAACCCCCAGCACCGATCCGGTCCCCCGTAGGATGAGGCGGGTGAGCGACGAGCGCCGGCCGACGTCGACCTCGAGCTTCGGCGTGGGCCGTCGTGAGGCGCACGACGCCAGCGACTTCTACGCCCGCTTCACCCCGCCGCAGATCTCCGACGACTCCACGGTCAACCCCTTCGGGGTGGTCGACGAGGTCTACTGCCTCGATGCCCGCCAGATGGACGAGGGCAAGGAGCGCCTCCAGCCCGACTCCGTAGCGCTCATGGTCACCTCCCCCCCGTACTTCGCCGGCAAGGAGTACGAGCGCGAGCTGGGCCAGGGGCACATCCCCGGCGACTACCTCGAGTACCTCCAGATGCTGCACGACGTCTTCGCCCGATGCGTCGAGAAGCTCGAGCCCGGTGGCCGGATCGCGGTGAACGTCGCCAACCTCGGTCGCAAGCCGTGGCGGTCGCTCTCCGCCGACGTGATCCGCATCCTCCAGGACGACCTCGGGCTCCTGCTGCGCGGCGAGATCATCTGGCAGAAGGGTCGGGGCGCGAGCGGTTCCTGTGCCTGGGGGTCGTTCCAGAGCCCGGCCAACCCGGTGCTGCGCGACCTCACCGAGCGCGTGGTGGTCGCCAGCAAGGGACGCTTCGACCGGGCCGTCTCGCGAATCGACAGGGCCCGCCGTGGCCTGCCCGCAACGGCCACCATCTCGAAGGACGAGTTCATGGAGGCGACGCTCGACATCTGGGACATCCCCCCCGAGAGCGCCACCCGGGTCGGCCATCCCGCTCCGTTCCCCGTCGAGCTCCCCCAACGGCTCATCGAGCTGTACACCTACCAGGGAGACCTGGTGCTCGATCCGTTCATGGGCTCGGGTTCGACCGCCGTGGCGGCGGTCCGCACCGGCCGCCACTTCGTGGGCTTCGACACCGACCGCAGCTACGTGCAGCAGGCGAAGCAGCGGGTGGAGGAAGAGCACCGACGGCTCGCGGCAGGGCCCTCACGCCGGGAGGTGGCGGTGCCCGCAGGTGCTCAGCCCGAGCCCACCAGCGCCGCAGAGGCCGCCGAGCTCGGAGAGCAGGCACGCCTCGTCGCCGAGGCCCTCCTCCGCGATGCGGGCTTCGACCCGGTCGTGGCGCCGACGCGACCGGTGCACGGGGTCGACCTCTCGCTGGTCGCCACCGACCGGTCGGGCGGCACCTGGTACGTGGAGGTGGTGGGGGGACTGGGCACACCCGGTCCCGGGCTCCGCAGCCTCGACGCGGTGTGGCGGGTGATCGGGAAGGCGACCCTGCTCGACGGGGCCGACCCGTCGGCCCGAGGGGTGATCGTGCTGACCACGGTGCTTCCCCAGGCCCGGAGCCGGGGGGATCAGGCCCTCCGCCGAGCCGCTCCGCTCATACCGGCGGTCCTCGATCTTCTCGGCCCCGAGACCCCGACGGAGCTGCGCGCGCTGGCCCGCAGCTCCTGACCTCTCGACGTCCCTGTCGGTCGCCGCGCAGCGCGACCTCGAGAACAGCGCTCGCCGGCCCACGCCTCCCGACTCGACCGGCGAGCGCCGACCCCCGCGGAGCACCCGACCTCGCGGCCGGGCGCGCTCTGTCCGTCCTCACAACATCGCGCGGCCGGGTCGGGCAGGATGGCTCCGTGCCGTCAGCGAAGACCGCCCTCACCGAGCTCGGCACCGCGGTCGGCCTCTGCTACGAGCCGAGCGAGCCGTGGCCCGAGTCGGTGGAGCGCCTCGACGTCCCGGGGATCGGGTCCGAGGTGTGGCATCCGTTCGTCCTGCCCGCCACCCGACCGGGGGCACGCGATCGTGAGCTCCTGCTCGCTGCCATGGGGAACGGGCGTGCCTTCCGCCAGGCGGTGCTCGGAGGCGCCCGCCCGCGCCTCGTCGAATGGACCGGCGCCGACAAGACGGTGTGGAGCTCCGAGATCCCCCGGGATCTCACGATCGACCGGGTCTGGTTCATTCAGGCGAAGCACGACTCGACCTGTGTGCTGAACACCTCTCCCTTCTCCGCCTTCGAGCACCTCCTGGCAGAGATCGACACCGTGAGCCACGACTCGTGGTACCAGCACGTGGCGCCGCTCGAGCTGCAGGCGTACTACGACGCTGCCAGGCAGGCCACGCTCCCCGGTGAGCTGCCCCTGCTCGTCACCGAGCTCGACCGCGAGCACAAGGCCCTGCTCAAGCGGGCGATGCGAGACCGCCCCGGCCCGAGCCCCGACGAGGAGACCCGGTACCGCGACCTGTGCGAGGCGGTGTCGCGCCGCTCCGCCCACGAGTGGGTGGCCCGGCTCAACAAGGCAACACCGGGGCAGCGCACCCGCATGCTGCTCCGCATCCTGCGGGTGGCAGGCGGGCCGTACTGGCTGCTGGGCACCAAGGGCACCGAGCCGATCCGCCTCGAGGTCGGCGATAGCCGGAGCTGGCGCCGGCGCTTCGATCTGCGGGCGTTCGATGCCGAACCTGCGTCCGCCGGCCAACCCCAGGTGGACTGGCGGGCCGACGTCGTCGAGGTGGAGGGCCGCGCAGCTCGCACAGTCGAGGGGTACTGCGAGGTGCGCTGGTCGCACGGCAAGCTGCAGGGCAGCCCCGAGTGCAAGGTGCAGGTCACGACCGACCTGGCCGACCTCCCGGGCTACGACCCGATGACCTGAGCGGCAGGCGCCCGCCACCGGAGACGACCGGCCCCGGCCCGAGGTCGTCAACCGGACCACGACCTGACGGCCCGGCCGACGGCCTCTCACCATGGGTGTCACAGGGCGGTGGAAGGATGGCACCACGGGCTCGCGATCCCCTCCGCACAGGCGGGAAGCCTTCGCCTTCCACGCCGACGCGAAGGGATCGCCATGTCCGACAACCACTCCAACGCCAGAACCGGTCTCCTCGCCTCGGTGGCCAAAGCCGTGGATCTCATGCTGGTCGAGTCAGGTCGTGCCCTGGCCGTCGGTGTGATCGACCACGGCGACGAGCTCGAGCTGGCGACCAGGCCCCTCGACGGCCACCCCGTCGAGGAGCTCATCGGCTTCACCGCGCCCGACGCGTGGTGCGGCTTCGGTGTCGCCGCCACCGGAAGCTGCCTCCCTCTCCCCGGTGACGGCTGCGCGGAGCCCCTGATCCCGGCCCGGACGCCCGTGCGCCTGGTCCACCTCGTGGGTCGCACGGAGGCGTCCCACTCGCTCGTGTCCACCGAGAGCGGTGAGGTCCTCGAGCCCTCCCCGTCCGGCGTCGTGGGCCTGGTCGATGACGTGTGCCGCCGCGTGCTCGGCCTCTGCACCACACCTCCCGACGGCACCCCGGCCGCGCTCTGGGCACGGCTCTGGCTCGAAGCGGTGGTCGCCGTCCCGCCCGCACCGGGCGCACCCGAGTGGTCGGCGGTCGCAGCGCTCCACCCGGCTGTCCAGCAGGTCCGCCGGGCCGACCCCGAGCTGGCCCTCATCGCCGCGGGAGACCTGGAGCTCGCCGGGCGCGTGATGGCCGAGACCTGGTCGTGGGAGGAGCTGCGACTCCGCTGTGCGGCGGGTGGACCCTCCACCATCTCGGTCTCGCCCGCCCAGGCCGCCTGGATGGATGAGGGGATGTTCTCTCGGATGGTGCTCTCCGGCTTCGCCGAGCTCCGTGACCTCCTCGAGGTCGCTCTCGAGCAGCTGTCGAGAGCGGTGGGGGCGCGTGTCGTGACCTGCCTGCGCAGCTGGGGGCTCGACGTCGGCGACGGGGCGCGGTCGTGAGGCCCGACCGCTGAAGCCGGCCGGGCACTGCCACTGACGAAGCGGCACCCGCCGGTAGCCTTCGCGGGATGTCCGACGACGAGACGAGCGGGTCCGCCGCGCGTCAACCGCGGCCGGCGACGGCTCCTCCTGGCCGGCGGGCTCGGCGCGGTGACCTGGGTCGTGCTCCGGAGGGCTCCCGAGGGCGATCCCGCCCGCCCCGCGGGCACCGGGTTCCGCCGTCCCGACTCGTCCTCGAGCACGACCACCACCTCACCGTCGATCGATCCTCCGGTGCTCGACGGGGCCGGTCCCGCCCCGGGTGACGATCACGTCTACGAGCTGGTGCTCGCCGGCGGACAGCGTGATCGATCCGCAGACGGGCTTCGACCAGGTCGCCTTCGTCGGCATCGACGGCGACACCATCACGGGCCTCTCCCTCGATCCGCTCCAGGGCTCGACGTCGATCGACGTGAGCGGGCTCGTCGTCTCCCCGGGCTTCATCGACGTGCTCTCGTACGAACCCAACGAGTACGGGATCTGGTACAAGATCGCCGACGGGGTCACCACCAACCTCGGCATGCACGGGATCAACAGCTCCAGTGCGGCCGAGTTCTTCGCCGTCTACGAGGGCCGGAGCCCCTGCCACTTCGGCGGCGCCTACGACGACTCCCACATGCGGACCAACCTGGCGGGGCTGGGGGTGTACGACACAGCGGCCCCCTCGCAGGTCGACCAGCTCGTTCAGGCCGCGCACACCGGCTTCGACGAGGGCTGGATCGGCGTCAACTTCGAGCCCGAGTACACGCCCGGGGTCGACATGGCGGAGATGGTCGCGATCGGGAACGTGGCAGCCGAGAGAGACATGCCGCTGTTCTTCCACGTCCGCTACTCCGACGCGGACCGCAACGACGAGGCGATCGCAGAGGTGCTCGACGTGGCGCGCCAGACGGGCGCCGGCGTCCACGTCGACCACATCACCAGCACCGGCGGTACGTTCACCATGGACCAGACGCTCGAGACGCTCGCGGCGGCCCGCGACGAAGGTGTCGACGTCACCGCATGCGCGTACCCCTACACCTCGTGGGCCACCTACATCGGAGCCGCGCGCTACGGGGTCGACCCCGAGACCGGGCAGACCGCGGTGGAGAGGTTCGGCATCGACTACAGCGACCTCCAGATCGTCGGCACCACCGAGCGCCTGACGGAGGCCCGGTTCAACGAGCTGAGGGGCGGCACCGAGAACCCCCTGGTCGCCGCCGTCGGTGCCATCCCCGAGGCCGACGTGGAGGCGGCCCTGCGGGCGGAGTTCGTGATGATCGGCAGCGACGCGATCCTCGAGCCCGGCGACAACAACCACCCCCGCTCCACGGGCTGCTTCTCCCGGACCCTCGGCGTGTACGTGCGCGAGAAGAAGACGATCACCCTCCAGCAGGCCCTGGCCAAGATGACGATCCTCCCGGCCCGTCGCCTCGAGCCAGGAGCCCCCGCGATGAGGAGGAAGGGCCGGCTCCAGCGTGGCGCCCACGCCGACATCACCGTGTTCGATCCCGACACCGTGGCCGACCGCAGCACGCTCGAGAACCCCGCGCAGGAATCGGTGGGGATCGAGTACGTGCTCGTCTCGGGGCAGGTCGTGAAGGACCCGGACGGGCTGAAGCGCGACCGCCTACCGGGTCAGCCCGTCCGCGGTGAAGGCGCCTGAGGTCGAGCCGGCCACGCCGAGCCCGCGGCCGAGGCGCAGTTCAGAACAGCCCGCTCCGGCGCGTCGGTGCCGGCTCGTCCTCCTCTGTGCCCGAGGTGACGAAGAGGTCATCGGCCGGGTGGCGTTCCGGCGCTTCGTCGGGCTCGTCGTCGTCGGCATCACCGACGAACAGCGCGACCTTGGGCTTCTCCTTCTTCGGCCTCGCCCCTCCGTCGTCGCCGAAGTCGCCCTCGTACTCGGGCGCCTCGTCCGAGGAGGCCGGGCCCAACGCCAGCATGCGCCTCGCCTGCTCGGGAACCGCCTCGGTCTCGGCGAGCAGCTGGGTGTCCAGCTTCATCAGCGAGATCTTGTTCAGGGGGCCGAAGTAGGGGTCGCCGTTCGTGCTGATGAAGAAGTACGCCGGCTCTTTGGCGTTGCCCACCTGGTTCCCGTCGTCATCGACGAACTCGAACGGCATCACCGTGAACGTGCCGCGCTCGACCCAGATCCACTCTCCCTCGATGATGACCCGCACCACGGCCTTGGCATTGATCGACACTCGCACACTCCCGCTCGACGGCTCCCACGAGTGTACGACCCCCACCGTCCCGCCACCCGACCTGCCCCGGAGCCGATCGAGCCCCTGCACCGGGCTGCTCACCGCCGCTCGGATCGCCGAGCTGCCGGGCGGGAACGTGCCGTACCGGCCGGTGCACCAGACTGGGAAGACCCGACCCGGGCACGACCACGCCATGAGACCCTCCACGCCCCGAAGGCAAGACCCGACGCACCGCCTCCGGTGGCGTCCGGGCATCGCGGCCGTGCTCGTCGCTCTCCTGGCAGCGTGTGGGTCGGGCGGCGATACGACCGAGTGCGACCTCGAGCGGCACCGAGCAGAGCACGACCGACGACGAGCTCCCCGGCGGCCACGACCAGCGCGGCCGCGCCCTCGACGGAGGGCCAGGACCCCGATGCTCCCGGACCCCGTCTGCCCACCCTGGGCGAGGAGAGCTTCGTCATCAGCTCTCAGCGGTTGCGGGACCGCCTTCGCAACGGACTCGAACCTGTCCCCGACGCACCGGTCTTCGAGGGCGACTACGCAGACCCGTTCGTGCTCGCCGTCGGCCCCACCTTCTACCTGTACACGACCAACACCCGGGACGCGAACGTCCCGGTGCTGCGATCGGTGGGCGCAGTCGTGGGACAGCAGCTGGGCGACGCCCTCCCGGAGCTGCCGGAGTGGTCCGAGCCCGGACTCGTCTGGGCGCCCTCGGTGCTCCGCCGGGAAGGCGGCTACGTCCTCTACTACACGACGGTGCACAACCCCAGCGGACGCATGTGCATCTCGGTCGCCACCTCCGGCAGCCCCGAGGGCCCTTTCGCGGACGACTCGTCCCAACCGCTCGTGTGCCAGCTCGAGCTCGGTGGCTCGATCGATCCGAGCCCGTTCGTGGACGACGACGGCAGCACCTGGCTGACTTGGAAGAGCGACGGCAACTGCTGCGACATCCCGACGCGCATCTGGAGCCAGCGGCTCAGCGATGACGGCCTGAGACTCGAGGGATCGCCGGTCGAGCTCCTCACCACGAGCGAGGACTGGGAGGGCCCTCTGGTGGAGGCGCCGAGCATGTTCGGACACGACGACAGCTACTGGCTGCTGTACTCCGCCAACCGCTGGGACACCGCGGACTACGCGGTCGGGATCGCGCGTTGCGAGTCGCCCAGCGGTCCCTGCACCAAGGTCGGCGACCGCTGGCTCGACGGTCACGGATCGGCGACCGGGCCCGGTGGTGCGGAGGCGTTCGTCCACCCGCGCGGCGACCAGTGGGTCGTGTACCACGCATGGGTCACCGACGCCGTCGGCTACGACGACGGCGGGGCGCGCTCGCTGTTCCTCCAACCCCTCGACTACTCCGAAGGAGCACCTCTCCCGGGCGGGCTGTCCGGGGAGTGACCACCCCGCAGCAGCGCGCCCTGGACGCGCCTCTTCGGGTCAGCGATCAGGGGCTCCCCGGGTGCACCGTCAGTCGAAGAGCGAGAGGGCTTCCAGATCGACCACGTGAGCGGCGTGCCGCTCCGCCATGGCGAGGAACATCTCGTCGGCTCGCGGATCCCGTCCCACCAGCACCGAGGCCACCACCGCCATGTGCAGTCCCGCGAACGTGTTGGCCCGGTACAGGTCCCAGCACTCCGACGCCCCGAGCTCGACGCCGTTCGCCACCAGACCCGTGCGGTAGGTCTCGAGGAGCTCGCGCTCGTGGCTGCGACGCTCCTCGGTGTGCAGCCCCGCGCCGAGGAAGTAGGCGGCGTCGCTCGGACCCGGACCGATCGACACCGTCTGCCAGTCGACGGTGGTGAGCGGCGGTGCGTCCGGTCCGGTTCCGAAGAGCATGTTCTCCAGCCGGTAGTCACCGTGCAGCAGGGTGAAGGGCTTGCGATCCGCGCTCAGCCAGGTGCCGACGTCGGGAGCGAAGGCAATCGCTGTCTCCCGTGCCCGGTCGCTGAGGCGGTCGTCGTACTGCTCCAGGAACTGGGGCAGCAGCGCCACGTAGATCGTTGCGAGCCCCTGGCCCCCCTCGGCGCTGCGCGGCGTGAGCCACTCCCGGCCGTCCAGCACCCGGTTGGCCCAGAAGCTCGAGTGCAGGAGAGCGAGCTGCTCCATCGCGAGGGCCGCCTGGTCCACCGAGCACCCCGTGACCTGGTCGCCCTGCTGGGCGGGCGTGATGTCCTCGAACATCAGGACGAACTCGGCGGTGGAGAGATCGATCTCGGCGAGATGACAGGTGGGGATCCTCATCGCGCACTGCGACGCCAGCTCCTGGTAGAAGGCGATCTCGCGCACGTAGATGCCCGTCATGATCCCGGCCTGTCGAGAGGTCGGGTCCGCTGAGGCGAACTTGCCCACGACGCTGGCGGGCACCGCCTCCGGGTCGGCGCCGCTCCAGCTGAGCGTGAAGCGCACGTTCTCACCCAACTTCCCTGTGCCGATCGCCTGGGAGTCGAAGGCGGTCACACTCGCCCCTTCGGGTGCCGCACCCGAGTGCCTCAGCACCCGGGTGAGCCACTCCGGGGTGACGTCACCTGTCTCTCCGACCAGCTCCGGCGTCTCGTCCACCGGGTCATCGTCGCGCGTCATCGCCTCGTCCCCCGCATCCCGACCTCCTATCGGATCGCCACCCGCTGGTAGAGCCTCGGCAACCGCTTGGGAAGCGCCTCCACGTCGGCCACGACCTCGTAGCCGAGGTCGCCGCAGAGCTGGCCCAGGTACTCGTGGCCTTCTCGGTCCACCGTGATCAGGAACGGCTCGATGCGCCTCCGTCGCGCCTCGGTCAGCGCCTGCCTCGTGTCCTGCACCGCGTACTCGCGCTCCGACTCCCCCGACCCGTAGTCCATGTCCATGGGCCGGCCGTCGGAGACGAGCACGAGGATCTTCACCTTCGCGTCGCAGGCATCGAGCTTGGCGACCGCGTGCCTTATCGCCGGACCCATCCTGGTCGCGCTCACGGGTTCGATCCGGCCGATCCGCCGGCGGACCCGATCGTCGAGCTCCTCGTCGATCTCCTTGATGACCCTGAACTCGACGCTCTCGCGTCCCTCGCCCGAGAAGCCGAAGATCCCGTACCGGTCGCCGATCGCCTCCAGCGCCTCGACCATGACGACCGCTGCCTCCTTCTCCACGTCGATGATCCGACCGGTGTCCGGCTCCCCGCGACCCTCGACCGGTGCGATCGCCTCGTTGGTGGAGGCGGACATGTCGAGGAGGAGCGCGACCGCGACGTCCCTGGTCACCTTGTCGCGGCGGCTGTAGAAGCGGGCCAACGGGCCGACGCCGGCCAGCTTGTCGGCGTGGAACTGGATCGCTTCGTCGAGGTCGATCTCGTGACCGTCCTCGAGGCGCTTCAGGCGCCGGAACGCCTCCGGACGCATCTTCTCGAACTGCCTCCGGGTGGCGACCACCAGGGCGTGTCGTCGGGCGAGGGTGTCGAGGTAGAAGTCGAGCTCTCCCTCCTCGCCCGCCATCTCGCCGACACGGCACCAGGCCGGCCTGTAGTCGCGGGCATGGAAGTCCCACTCGTCGTAGCGGAACCACTCCACCTCGCCGTCGGATTCGTCCTCGTCCGGCGAGAGGGCCCTACGGACGACCCGGCGCTTCGCCTCGTCCTCCATCGCTGCGAGCAGCTCTTCGGCCTCGTCGGCTCCGTCACCCTCGGCGTCGATCTCGGTCGTCGCCTCGAGCAGCGATTCGAGCTCGTCGGCACCGATGGTCGGGGCCTCGCCCTCGGCAGCCTCCTGCTCCGTCAGCTCCGACAGGACCTGGACGATCTCCGGCTTGAAGTCGCCCCTCACCTCGGGCGGAGCGGGTGCTGCGAACGGTCGCTCGGTGCCACCACCGGCGGCAGACCGGCCCTGCGGCACCACGTTGGGGATCGCCTCGGCCGCCTCGTACAGGGCGGCGGCGATCTCGGCGGAGTCCTGCACCGTGACCTCCGGGCGCGAACGCGACCTCCAGCACCGAGGTGGCTCGGGTCTGCGCTTCACCGATCTCTTCGGGGACCTCCATCAGGTCCGGACGACCGAGCGAGAAGCGGATCAGGTTCTCCACGAGCAGCTCGCGCTGGGGGAGCTCGCGAGGCGATGGGCGTCGCTCTGCCTCGAGGTCCTGGATGCGCCGCAGCGCGCTGCGGATCCCCGGGTAGCGCCTGATGACCAGCGAGTCGATCCGCAGGCCCTCCGCCAGGCCGAAGAGCGCCACTATCAGCGCACGGTCATCGAAGACCTCGAAGAAGCGGGTCATCGGTGTCGCTGTGCGATCCGGGGCTCCCCGCTCACGGGCCGGATAGGTGGCGACGAGGTGCTGCCCGTCGACCCCGAAGCGGAAGTCGAACGACCCGAACTCGAGGCGTGCGGCCTGCTGGGTGACCGCGACCTTGTACACGGAGAAGTTCGACGCGTGATCGTCGAACACCTCCATCGCCGACGGGAGGAAGATCGCCAGCCCGTCGGTGGTGGCCGCTCCGCCTGCGGCCCACCCGATGCGTCGCTGGCCGAGCAGCGATCGCGGGTGGAGGCCGATCGTACGACCGCAGAGCGCCTGGGCGTAGCGCCCGAGCACCCCGGATGCCTCCGCGAGCTCGACTCGACCCGTGAGCGCGGTGAGCAGCTCCTGGGCCTGCGCCGACTCGAGCCGGAACCAGCTCGCTGCCCTCTCGCCTCCGTGGGGGTCGGTGAGCAGATCGGCACCGGCCGCGGCCCAGCACCGACCCTCCTCGGCACCGACCTTCGCCCACACCTCAGGAGCGGAGGTCAGGAACGTGCTCGCCGCCGAGGCGTTGGATCGGGCCATCTCCACAGCCAGCGCGACCAGCTCGTCCTGCTCGTCGGGCGAAGCGACCGCCAGCGCCTCGGCAGCGCCGGCGAACCGCTGGAAGCCTCCGCTGCCGACCTCCTCCACGACCAGCACGGCCAGCTCGACGAGAGCGACGCGCACGGACGGCTCCACCCCTCCGATGAGCCCGGGGAAGCGCCGCAGGCAGTCGTAGGTCTCCACGCGGGATCGGTGCACGACCTCGCCCAACAGCCTCAGGAAGGGTCCACGACCCGACGACTCGAGGGTGCAGAGGATCGTCGGCGTCTCGGTGAGGCACGCAGAGGCGATGTCGGGCTCGTCGACAGCCACCGCGGCGACTGCCTCCACCAGCCCGTCGAGCTCGCCCACGGGTACCTCGCAGAGCAGCTCCCGGGCGAGCGAGAAGTACTGCGACGCCAGCCGGGCTGAGCGCCAGCCCCCGCTCATCAGCCGCCTTCCCTGTGAGGCCCAGGCCTCCAGCTCGGCGGGCTCCAGGTGATCCAGTGCGTCCGCTGTCGCGCCGACGAACGCGGCCGCCGCCTGGGCCGATTGGTCGGCCACCATGCCGACGAGGTCGGTCCAGCGAGTGAGCTCGCGTCCCTCGAGACGTCCGGCCAACTCGGGTGCGGCGGCGGCCAGGGCGTCGGCGACTTCGCGTGAGCGGGGCCGCGTCTCGGCGGAGAGGCGCCTGATCACGTCCTCCGCGAGGGTCACGACCCTGTGCCCCCCACGATCACACAGCTGCTGCCCATGCGGTCACTCCTCGAAGATCGAGGTGACCACCTCCGCGATCGAAGCCTGCACCTCCCGATCATCGGTGAGGGACCACACGACCGCCGTCTCGCAGGCCCGCCGCGGCGCGATGCCCTGGGAGCAGAGCTTGCCCGCGTACACGAGCAGGCGGGTCGAGACCCCTTCCTCGAGGCCGTGCTCGCGGAGGTTGCGCACCTTCGCCCCGAGCCGGGCCAGACCCGACGCGACGTCGGGAGAGCAGCCGGACTCTCGCTCGATGATCTGTTCCTCGAGCTCGAGGGCGGGGTAGTCGAACTCGATCGAGATGAAGCGCTGCCGTGTGGAGTGCTTCAGATCCTTCAACGCAGACTGGTAGCCGGGGTTGTAGGAGAGCACCAGGAGGAACCCGTCCGCCGCGATGAGGAGCTCACCGCGCTTCTCGATCGGGAGCAGCCTTCGGTAGTCGGCCAACGGGTGGATGAGGACCGTCGTGTCCTTGCGGGCCTCGACGATCTCGTCCAGGTAGCAGATGGCACCGAACTTCACGGCCCGGGTGAGGGGTCCGTCGATCCATCGCGTCTCGTCGCCCTCGAGCAGGTACCGGCCGACCAGGTCGGAAGCGGTGAGGTCCTCGTGGCAGGCGACCGTTATGAGCGGCACGCCCTCCTCGTCGCGGTCCGCTAGATGACGGTGGAGGTGCCACGACATGTACTCGACGAAGCGCGTCTTGCCGCAGCCGGTGGGCCCCTTGAGGAGCACGGGAACCTGCTGCTCGTAGGCGGTCTCGAAGAGCTCCACCTCGTCGCCGATGGGCAGGTAGTAGGGCTCCTCGGTGATGCGGAAGTCCTGGATCTCGAGGCGGTCGAATCCGAGGTTGGGCTGTTCGTCCGTGGCGGTGCCTCCGTCTCGGGCGGTACCTTTCAGGAACCCGGGAGAGGACCACCGGCCGGCACCGCTTGGCTGTTCCCTCCCCCGGCTATATCTTGTATAGTCTAGCAAGAGTATCTAGGAATGGTCGAAGCCCGGCTGTTCCGCCCGGACCCAAGGGGGACGCAGTGTTCGCAGTCAGCATGAACCTCGACTTCGACAAGCTGAAGGAGAACGAGGAGAAGGGCGCGGCCAAGAAGGCTGAGGCCAAGGACAAGGCCAAGGGCAAGGCGAAGTCAGAGGCCAAGGAGAAGGACTGACCCCGCGGTCATCCACCGAACACCCGATCCGTAACCAACCCCCGCCGCACCGGTACGTCGCAGAGGTGATCGAAGGGTCTCGGCGGCCCGCGAAGCCGATCATCCGGCGAGCTCATTTCGCTGCTCCCGCGACGGACCACTAGCCACCGCCAGGGAGGCTCCGCCGTGGCCGATACCTCCACCCCGGGGCTTCCCGGGCTCGTACGTCTCGCGCCGATCGACGCCGGCAAGCGCCTCGACGAGGTGCTCGCCCGTCCCTACCAGTACCGCGACTGGGAGGACGTCTACCGCGAGCAGTGGACCTGGGACGACGTCGTCCACGTCTCCCACCTCCGCACCAACTGCATCTCCGCGTGCTCTCTCGATGCCTACGTGAAGGACGGCATCGTCTGGCGTGAGGAGCAGAACGCCAACTACCCGCAGGAGTTCGAGCACATCCCCGACTTCAACCCCCGGGGATGCCCCGCGGGCTGTGCGTACAGCATCCAGATGTACGACCCCACCCGCATCCGCTACCCGATGAAGCGGGTGGGAGAGCGTGGCTCCGGCAAGTGGGAGCGCCTCTCGTGGGACCAGGCGTTCACCGAGATCGCGGACAGGCTCATGGATGTGCTGGTCGAGGACGGCCCTGACTGCGTCGTGTACGACCAAGGCACCACCAACATCGACAACGGGCTCGGCTCGATGATGGAGATGCACTTCTTCGGTGGTGGCATCGGGGCGAGCACCATCGACTCGTGGGCCGGCGTCGGCGACCTCCCGGTCGGGCTGATCCAGACCTGGGGCACCTACATGAGCGAGGGAACCGCGGACGACTGGTTCCTCTCCGACTACATCCTGATCTGGATCGGCAACCCGAACTACACCCGCGTCCCCGAGGCCCACTTCATCTGGGAGGCCCGCTACCGCGGCGCGAAGGTGGTCTCGATCGCACCCGACTTCAGCCCGTCGACCGTGCACGCCGACCGGTGGATGAACGTGAGGTTCGGCACCGACGCCGCCCTCGCGCTCGGCATGGCGAACGTGATCCTCACCGAGGGCCTGTACGACGAGGCGTACCTCAAGGAGCAGACCGATCTGCCCTTCCTCGTGCGCGACGACAACGGGAAGTTCCTCCGCGAGAGCGACGTGGTCGAGGGCGGCGGCGACGAGGAGTTCTACTACTGGAACTCGGCCAAGAAGCAGAAGCAGCTCGCCTCGGGCACGTGGGGCTCGGACGTCATGACCCTCGAGCTGGCCGACGACGAGGACCCGGCGCTGGAGGGGGCCCACACGGTCACCCTCGTCGACGGCACGAAGGTGAAGGTGCGTCCGGTCTTCGAGCTGCTCCGGGCCCACGTGGCGACCTACACACCCGAGTACGCGGCCGAGGTGACCGATGTCCCCGCCGGCAACATCCGCCGCGTCGCCCGCGAGCTGGCCGCTGCGAAGTCGGCGATGATCTTCTCCTCCTGGGGCGCCTGCAAGCACTACCACTCCGACCTCTTCCAGCGGGGCATGGCCTACCTGATGGCGCTCACCGGCAACACGGGAGGCAAGCCGGGATCCGGGATCAAGGTCTCCACCTGGTGGCCGATGCCGGGGTTCGTCCTCTCGACCTTCGGCCCGCGCCTGGCAACCGAGCCCCCGGCACCGATGCCGATGGAGCGGGCCCAGATGCAGGACGTCTCGAAGATGATGTTCGAGATGATGACGGCGGCGATGCGCTCAACACCGCTCATCCCCTGGCTGTACGCGCACGACCCCGAGTGGGCGAAGATCGCTGGTCGGGACGAGTACGCGGATCCCGCCCTGAAGAGGCCGGTGGCCGAGTACATGGAGGAGATCTTCGAGAACGGCTGGCAGCCGATCCTGCCGAAGCCGCCGCGCAAGCCGAGGTTCTTCTACTACTCGGGGCCGAACCCCCTGCGACGCTGGCCGAACCCCAAGACCATCCGCGACAGCCTGTGGAAGGAGATGGAGACGATCGTCACCACCGACTTCCGGATGTCGACCTCGGGGATGTGGTCCGACTACATCCTTCCGTCCTGTGGGTACTACGAGAAGCCGGGCATCAAGTACGTGCAGTCGTACATCCCCTATGTCGTCGTCGGCGACCGGGCGGTACCCCCCTTGTACGAGTCGAAGCACGAGTGGGACGTGATGCTGGGTCTCGCCAAGAAGATCCAGGAGCGTGCCCACGAGCGCGGCATCGAGGGCTACAGGGACATCGGCGGCGGCTACCACCGCCTGGACAACCTGTACGACGAGATGACCGCCGACGGCTGGTACGTGGAGGGCGAGAAGGGCGAGACCCGGGCTCTCGACTACATCATGCGCCACTCGCAGATCACTCGAGCCAGCGACCTCGGTGAGCAGCCTTGGAAGAAGGCGACCACCGATGGCATGGTCAAGATCGAGGCGGTCGACCCGATCGACCTCGCGATCGGCCTGAGCACCATGATGAGCGACTTCGACTACAGCGAGCCCATGAACCAGTTCGGATGGTTCATCAAGCGCAAAGAGCCATGGCCCACGCTCACCGGCAGGCAGCAGTTCTACATCGACCACGACTGGTTCCAGGAGGTCGGCGAGGAGCTGGCGGTCCACAAGGAGCCGTTGGCAGCCGGAGGCCCCTACCCGCTCCGCCTCACCGGGGGGCACAACCGGTTGAGCATGCACGCGATCTTCCGGGCGAACCCGCAGCTCCTCCGCCTGCAGCGCGGCGAGCCGATCGCGTTCCTCAGCGTCCCCGACGCACGTGACCGGGGAATCTCCGACCACGACCTCATCCGCGTCTACAACGACATCGGCGAGTTCGTGCTGCACGCCGCGGTATCACCCGCCCTCCAGCCCGGCGAGGTGATCTGCTACCACGCGTGGGAGGGCTACCAGTTCCCGGGAGGCGGCACCCAGAACGACGTCGCCGCGAGCCCGCTCAAGCCGACCAACATGATCGGGGGATACGGACACCTCCAGTACAGGGGTGCGTACATGACCATGAACCACGTTCCGAAGGAAGTCGCGATCGAGGTCGAGCGCGTGAGGGAGTCGGTATGAGCCCCGCCAAGCCGACCGTCATCGATGCCCGCCGTGTGCGGGCATCGCTCGACACGCTGATCGCCCCCGATGCGGCCGAGTGGGACCGTGCCGACGAGGTGGCGGTGGCGCTCGAGCCAACGCCACTCGACCGGCAGCCCTCCGCATACGTCCAGGTCGCCTGGCAGGATCGCCCCCGCGCCACCCTGCGACAGCTTCGGGTTCGGGCTCTCTCCAACGCCAACGGGCTGGCTCTGCGACTCGAGTGGGCGACGGCCAGGCCGCAGCGGAGGATCTCGGACGTCAACATCTATCCCGACGCCTGCGCCGCCCTCTTCCCGGCTGACGGCAAGAAGGCCGACCTATCCACCATGGGCACCGCCCGCCAGCCCGTGCAGGGCTGGCACTGGCGGGCGGGCACCGACGATCCGTTCGTGATCACCGCCCGGGGGCTGGGCACGGTAGAGCGAGCCCCCGACCATGCCGTGGAGGCACGGGCACGCTGGACCGACAACAGCTGGCAGGTCGTGCTGACCCGTCCGTTCAAGGAGGACGGCGTACCGCTCGCCCACGGTGCCAAGCTCCCCGTCGGATTCGCCATATGGTCCGGCTCGGCGCGTGAACGAGCCGGACTGAAGTCGTACTCACCCCAGCCCCACCAGCTCCACGTGGGCTGAGGAGGATCAGGATGCCCAAGACCGCAAGACCAACCCACCAGTTCGCGATGGTCTTCGACCTGAACAAGTGCCTCGGTTGTCAGACCTGCACGGTGGCCTGCAAGACCCAGTGGACCCGGGGCGGCGGCATGGACGCGATGTGGTGGAACATCGTCAACACCATGCCGGGCCGGGGAACCCCCCGTGACGCGTTCGACCTCGGCGGCGGGTACCACGACGGGAGCTCCGGTTCCCGGCACGATCCCACCGAAGGCCGACTGGGGCGAAGCCTGGGACTTCGACTACGACGGCGTCTTCGCGGGCGGCGCGGAGGGAGTCCCCCTGCGCCCGCACGAGCACGACGGCTCGGCACCGACCTGGGGTCCCAACTGGGACGAGGACATCGGTGGGGGTGAGTACCCCAACTCGTACTTCTTCTACCTGCCGCTGCTCTGCATGAACTGCTCCAACCCCGCCTGCCTCGAGGCATGCCCCCGTGATTCGATCTACCGGCGCGAGGAGGACGGCGTCATCCTCATCGACGAGGAGCGCTGCCACGGCTACCGCTTCTGCATGGAGGCGTGCCCGTACAAGCGCATCTACTTCAACGAGCAGCGCGCCATCGCCCAGAAGTGCATCTCCTGCTACCCACGGCTCGAGGCCGGGGTCGCTCCGGCGTGCGTGCGCCAGTGCCCGGGCCGGATCCGCCACGTCGGCTTCCTCGACGACCGCAAGAGCCACATCTACAAGCTCGTCAAGAAGTGGAAGGTGGCCCTCCCGTTGCGGCCCGACTTCGAGGTCGAGCCGAACGTCTTCTACGTGCCTCCCACCATGCCGACCGCCTTCGACGAGGACGGCGAGTTCGACGAGGACGCGTCGCGGATCCCGCTGGAGGAGCTGAGGAGCTGGTTCGGTCCCGAGGTCGACCAGGCGCTCGCCACCATCCAGGAGGAGCGCGAGAAGGTCGCCGCCGGTGGGAAGTCGGAGCTGATGGACCTCCTCATCGCCCGCGACTGGCAGGAGCTGCTGGGCCCGTACCCGGTGGATCCGGGCGAGCTGGAGCGACCTCAGGTCAAGCCGAGAAGGAAGTAGCCGTGTCCACGGTCCATCTCGGCGTCGCACCCGAGGCCCACCGGGCCGCTGCTCCTGCCCGCCAGGTGCTGTACGGCCGGCTCGCCGAGCTGCTCAGCTACCCGACTCCGGAGCTGTGCCAGGCCTATTCGGAAGGCAGCCTCGCGACCGAGATGACCCGGACCCTGGATCAGCTCCCGTACACCCTCGCCTTCGATCCCGCTCCCTTGCAGGGTGACTCCGCCGAGATCGGGAGCGAGTACATCCGGCTCTTCGAGGTCGGAGCAGGGTCGCCCACCTGCCCGCTGTACGGAGGTGTGCTCGGCGGTGACCGCCGCACGGTGATGGAGGATCTCCTCCGCCTGTATCGCCACTTCGGGCTGAGCACGGCCGAGGCGCAGTTCAGGGATCTGCCGGACTCGATCCCCACGGTGCTCGAGTTCTGCTGCTACCTCACCTTCCGTGAGGCCGATGCGGGGGCGGACGAAGCCGTCTCCTACAGAGCGGCGCAGGCCGACCTCCTGGACAGGTACCTGGCGACCTGGACGGGCATGATCCGGGCCCGGATGCCGCTGCTCGAACCGACGCCGCTCTACCGAGCCTCCGTGGAGCTCCTCGACGAGTTCGCTGTCGCCGAGCTCGCCGCTCTGGGCTCGACGAAGCGCTCGGCCCGCGGGAGCTGAACCTCCACATCGGGCGTGAGCCTGCAGCGGACCGCGGGTGTCAGACTTGGCCCTCATGGGTGTCGTCGCCGAACAACCGAGCGTCAAGCGGGCCGGACGGAGCCCGGTGACCACCGTCTGCGCCGGATACCTGCTCGCGCAGGCGGTGCTCGGCGTCGTGCTGTGGGTGGCCTTGACCGCATCGGAGACCGTCTGGTCCTGGTTCGAGCTCGTCCCGGAGGTACCCGAGGTGACCGATGCCTTCTTCTTCGGCGATCTCGGCGTGATCGTGGTGGGATCGGCCTTCGGTGCATGGGGCGTCTGGTCGCGGGCCCGATGGTCGGTCCCGGTCGTGGCCTTCACCGCGGGTGCCGTCGCGTACCCGACCGTGTACCTGGTGGGGTGGACCTCTCTCACCGGGGTCGGATCCGTCCCGCTCTGGGTGATGGTGACGACCTGCACCCTCACCTGCTGGGTGGCGTGGCTGACCTGGCGAACCGACCTGCATCGACCCGGCGGCTGAGCGCTCCAGGCCGGCCCTTCACCCCCGCGATCGGCGGGGGTATGGTTCGCGTGGAGCGAGGCCCCGGATTGCTCCTTCGTCTTCGAGCTACCGGTGCTCCGGAGGCATCGGTGCTGCCGAGTCCCGTCGCCGACCCTCGCGAGCCCACCTGATGCTGTCCCGCACCATCCGCCTCCGTGCGGGCACGCCTCTCGCTGAGCTAGACGAGCTTCACCAGGCCGAAGACCACGGCCACCGTGACGCTGTTCACCGCCAGCATCGTGGTGATCAGCGAGCCCTGAAGCCGGCGCAGGTCGTCCTTCACCTCTGCCCGTAGACCCGCCACCTCTGCCCGGAGCTCACCGCGCAGCTCTGCAACCTCCCCGTCGATCTTGTGCTCGAGCAGTCGAGCCAGCACGTCGAGGTCGGTCTTGGTCGCCACCCGGTCACCGGCCGGCGGGAAGTTCCCCAGCATCAGATCCGCCGATTCCGGACTCATCGCTTCGCTTGCCTCCCGGTGGAGCCGTGCTCTGCGGGCCTCCTCGGTCGCCATCGGACATCACCTCTGCAGGGTCGACGAATTCGAGGAAGGCGTCCGGGCCACCTACGAGCCTGCTCCGAGGCTACCCCGCTCAGCCTTCCCGTCAACCGGCTGGCGGCCTTGCGGCGCCACCTGCGCACCTGCTCCCCGGGACGAGGCTCACCCGCCAGAGGGGTTCTCGGTACCTGCCGGGGACGAGCGGGGCTCCCGCTAGGAGGCGAGCGAACCGGCGAAGATCTGCCAGGCGAGAGCCGACTTCGCGACCAGGCTCAGCACCAGATACGACTTCTCACCGAACGCGTAGCTGCGCCACGGCCCGATCTCCCTGTACTGCAGCCACTGGTTCAGCGCGAAGCTGTTGAAGAACAGGAACAGCGAGACGAAGATGACGACGACGAAGCCGGGAACCTCCTCGGCCGCGACGAGGTTGTAGCCGATCGCCACCCAAGGTGCGGCGCCGGCTACGCATCCGAACCAGAACGGCCTCATCGTGAGTCGTGTGCGTCCCGGGGGGTTGGCAAGCTCCTGCAACCAGCCGAACAGGATCATGGCCACGTTCGCGCCTGCGATCCCTATGAGCGCCGAGAGCTCCGTTATGCCCGTGTACAGTGCGATCAGGATCACCATCACCGTCGCGCTGAGCGAGTACTCCACCCAACGGAATCGGCTGATCCCGCTGCGCAGGTCGGACTCGTAGGTACCGCGGAGGGCTGTCCCTGCGAGCAGGTGGTCGAGAGCTGCAAGCCCGAGGAACACCGCGATCGCGGAGCCGACCCGTAGGTCGAGGAGTGCTTCAGGAGCACCGGGCGGTGTGCCCGGGGGTCCCGTGGGCAAGGTCCGGGTCACCGTGATGGAGAAGTCGGTGGCCAACGCGAGCACCAACAGCACCTGACCGGCGTGCAACAGCGTGAGCGCGATGTTCCAGCCGCGGAGAGATCTCAGGCTGGCCCCGTCCACACCTGTCGCCGTCACCTGCTCGGGTTCCATGAGTACATCAGCACACCACACCCCGATGCGCGATGCCACGAGCCAACGCCGGTCCTCGGCGGACATCGAGGCGGTCTACAGTGCCGCCGATGGCCGCAGACGGCGTGGTCCTCACCGTGCTCGGACCCACCACGGGTTCGCACGAGCCCCTTCCACTATTGTGACCGCGGTGGCGATTGCCGTCAGGGGGTCGTCCGATCCGCAAGCCGGTGGTCGACCGTGGGTGGCGGAATCGAAGTGGCAACGACAGCAGCGCCGGGCGGCGTGACGGTCGGGGTGCCGACCTTCAACAGAGCGGAGGGTCTCCTTCGGGCTGTCCGTTCGGTGCTGGAGCAGAGTCGAGCCCCGGCGAGGATCGTGGTGTCGGACAACGCATCCACCGATGACACCCCCGTCGTGCTCGAAGCGCTTGCACACGAGCACCCGAAACTCGTCTGGCGTCGACACGACAGCAACCTGGGGCCGACGGCCAACTTCCGCGCTGTTGCCGACGAGTCGGCCGATGAGTTCTTCATGTGGCTCGGCGATGACGACTGGATCGACCCGGACTACCTCGAGCGATGTGTCGCCGAGCTCGAGGCCGACGACACGCTCGTGCTGGTAGCCGGACGTGCCCGCTATCACGATGGGAACGAGAGCTGGCTGGGGGTCGACCAGGTGTGCGCGACCGGTGGTGATCCCGCTCGCCGGGTCCTGGACTACTTCCGCCAGGTGAGGGCCAACGGGGTCTTCTACGGCGTGATCCGAACGTCGGCCCTGCGCCAGGTGCCGCCGCTGCAGAACTGCATGGGCGGTGATTGGCTGCACCTGGCTGCCCTTTCGTACTTGGGGGGGGTGCGGACCGTCCGGGGCACAGAGGTCCACCGTTCCGTCGGGGGCGCCACGCGCAATCTTGCGGAGGTCGCCCGGCAACTCGAGCTCGGGTGGCTCTCCGAGAACGCTCCGCAGGTCGTGATCACCTGGCGCGTGCTGGCAGACATCGGATGGCGTTCGAACGTCTATTCCGAGCTCTCGCACCCTGCACGGATCGGCCTGGGGAGTCGTGCCGCTGCGATCGTCTTCCTTCGGTTCGTCCCGGGCACGACACGAAAGAAGGTGGGCCGACTGCTCGGGGAGCTTCGTGGCCGCACCGGATCGCAGCATGGAAGTGCCCTGGCACGGAGGAGCGGCTGATGGTCCCGTCGTGCGCAGACGACGCAACCAGTGCAAGAGAGCTTGGGGGTGGCCGATCGTGAAGACGTTGATCCTGGCTGGTGGCTTCGGCACTCGACTGTCCGAGGAGACGGATCGGGTGCCGAAGCCGATGGTGGAGATCGGCGGCCGTCCGATGCTGTGGCACATCATGAAGCTCTACTCTGCTGCAGGTCTGTCGGATTTCGTGGTGGCGTTGGGGTACAAGGCGGAGATCGTGAAGGACTTCTTCCTGCGGTACCGGCTCCTCGGTTCGGATCTCACGGTGGCGACCTCGTCGGGGGATGTCGAGGTGCATCACCCGCCGCTCGATGACTGGACGGTGGATCTCGTGGACACCGGCCTGTCGACGAACACAGGTGGACGGGTGCGCCGCGTTGCGCATCGCCTGACGGAGGGGCCCTTCTGCCTCACCTATGGCGACGGGGTCTGCGACGTGGACCTGCGGACGCTCCTCGGGTTCCATTCGTCGCACGAGAAGTTGGCGACGATCACCGCCATCAGGCCACCGTCTCGCTTCGGTGGGCTCGTGCTCGACGGCGATGCCGTCCGTGAGTTCACCGAGAAGCCGCAGATCGGCGAGGGCTGGATCAACGGTGGGTTCATGGTGTTGGACCGGTCGGTGGTCGAACGGATCGAGGGCGACGACACCAGCTTCGAGGCCGACGTGCTCGAAGCGCTGGCAGCGGACGGTGAGCTGATGGCGTTCCGCCACGATGGCTTCTGGCAGTCGATGGATACGTTGCGCGACGTGCGGACGCTGCAAGCGCTCTGGGCCACCGGAGCTCCACCTTGGCGGACGTGGGCGTGATGGCGATGGAGTGGCGCGATCGACCGGTACTGGTCACGGGAGCGACCGGGCTGCTCGGGAGTTGGCTGGTCGGACAGTTGATCGAACGCGGGGCCCAGGTCGTGTGCCTCGTGCGGGACCGGGTTCCCCGGAGTCGATTCGAGACCGAGGGGCTCGCGAACAGAGTGATCACCGCGGAGGGAGACGTGTGTGACCAGCGCGCTGTTGGAGCGTGTGCTGGGCGAGCGTGAGATCCGCACGGTGTTCCATCTCGCGGCGCAGACCATCGTCACGATCGCGAACCGCAACCCCGTCTCGACGTTCGAGACGAACATCGCGGGAACGTGGTCATTGCTCGAGGCGTGTCGCCGGAGTCCCCTGGTGTCGGAGATCGTCGTGGCCTCGTCGGACAAGGCCTACGGCGACCAAGGGGTACTCCCGTATTCCGAGCAGACTCCCCTTCAGGGACGCCATCCCTACGACGTGAGCAAGTCGTGCGCAGATCTGATCACCCAGGCCTACGCTGCGACGTGGGGTTCACCGGTGTGCGTGACGAGGTGCGGCAACTTCTTCGGTGGTGGAGACCTGAACTTCAACCGATTGGTGCCCGGCACGATCCGCGACGTGATCCACGGTCGCCGCCCCCTGATCCGGTCTGATGGCAGATTCGTCCGCGACTACATCTATGTCGAGGACGGAGCTTCGGCCTACCTCCACACAGCGGAGGCCATCGCTGAAGATCCGCGCTGGCGGGCGAGGCCTACAACTTCTCGTTGGAGCGGCCGCTCACGGTGCTGGCCATGGTCGATCTGATCCTCAGGATCATGGGTTCCGAGTCTCGAACCCGAGATCGAGGGCCAAGCGGTCGACGAGATTCGCGAGCAGTACCTCGACTCCTCGAAAGCGCGAAGCGAGCTCGGCTGGCAGCCGGCTATCGGCCTCGAGGAGGGATTGCAGCGAACGGTCGCGTGGTACCGGACGTGGCTCGACGCGACATGACGGTGGGGTTTCGAGCCATCGAATCCTGTCGATCGTGTGCCGGTCGGTCGCTCTTCCCGGTGCTCGATCTCGGCGTTCAGCCACTGGCCAACGCGCTGCGCCATCCAGGTGACGAGTCGCCCGAGCGCCTCTATCCGCTCGCTGTCGTCGGATGTTCGCGGTGCTCGCTCGTGCAGCTCACCGGTACTGTCCGCCCGCGGAGATGTTCGACTCGTACAGCTACTTCTCCTCGTTCTCCACGACGATGAGCGATTCGATGGCCGGCCTTGCCGAGCCGTCTGGTGGACGAGCGATCGGCTGGGGCCGGACAGCCTGGTCATCGAGGTGGCGAGCAACGACGGGTACCTGTTGAAGCACTACCTCGATCGAGGAGTGCCGGCGCTCGGGATCGATCCCGCTCGCAACGTCGCGGCAGTGCGCAATCGAGAACGGCGTACCCACGCTGGTGGAGTACTTCGGCGCGTCCCTGGCGTCGGAACTGGTCGAGCGGGGCTCTCGTGCTGATGTCCTCCACGCGAACAACGTCCTCGCCCACGTGCCGGACGTGAACGACTTCGCGCGAGGTATCGCGACACTGCTCGGGCCCGACGGCGTTGCCGTCGTCGAATGCCCGTACGTCGTCTCTCTCGTCGACAACGCTGAGTTCGACACCATCTACCACGAACACGTCTTCTACTACTCGCTGACGTCCCTGTGGGAGCTGTTCTGCCGCCACGGCCTCGCGGTCGCTCGATGTGGAGGAGCTGTCCATCCACGGAGGGTCGCTCCGCCTGTTCATCGGGCACGGCGTGGCCCAACCCGCAGGAGCCGTGGCCAAGGTCCTCGCTCGTGAAGCCGAGCTCGGTGTGAGCGACGCCAGATCTCTACGCAGGGTTCGCGTCTCGCGTCGCAAGGATGAGGGAATCGACGCTCGCGTTGCTGAGCGACCTGCACGGCAGCGGTCGTCGCATCGCCGCCTACGGTGCGGCCGCCAAGGGAACCGTGCTGTGCAATCATTTCGGGATAGACACATCCATCGTGGACTTCGTGGTCGATCGCAACCCGCACAAGCACGGTCTGCTCATGCCGGGTGTCCAGTTGCCGATCCTCCCCGTGGAAGCACTCCTGGAGCGGCGCCCCGATGACGTGCTGCTGCTCGCCTGGAACTTCTCGGACGAGATCATCGATCAGCAGGCGCGCCTACGTCGAACAGGGGCGGTCGGTTCATCGTGCCGGTACCGGACTTGAGGATGGTGCCTTCGTGATCGACGGTGTGAGTGTCATACCTCTCCGGCGGATCCCCGACGAGCGGGGCACGATCTTCCACATGCTGAGGGTGAGCGATGCGCACTTCCAGCAGTTCGGGGAGATCTACTTCAGCAGCGTCTACACGGGGGTCGTCAAGGGCTGGCACCGGCACCGGGACATGACCCTGAACTACGCGTGCATCTGGGGGAGGGTGAAGGTCGCGCTCTACGACGACCGCCCGGCGTCGCCGACCAGAGGCGAGGTGCAGGAGGTCTTCCTCGGCCCGGATGACTACTCGTTGGTGATCGTCCCCCCGGGGGTCTGGAACGGGTTCAAGGGGATGGACGAGGTCTCTGTGGTCGCGAACTGCGCCACCCTTCCCCACGACCCAGGCCGATCCGAGCGGCTCGACCCGTTCGACAACGACATCCCGTACGACTGGGGTCTCCGCCATCACTGACACCGGCTCTCTTCTCGTCACCGGTGCTGCAGGGTTCGTGGGTCGCAATGTGGTCGAGCTCCTCAGGAGCCGGGGGCGCCACGTGGTGGAGATGAGCCATGCGTGGGAACGTGCCGACGAGCTCGATGTCGTCGTCGGCGAAAGAGCGATCGATACGTGTCTGCACCTCGGGTGGTATGCCGAGCCTCATGACTATCTGGTCAACGCAGATGCGAACCTCCGAAGCCTCCGATCCTCAACCGTGCTGATCGACTGGCTCGGGCACCGACAGGTGGGGCATCTGGTTGTCGCTGGCACGAGCGCTGAGTATGGGCATGGCGATCAGCCGCACACCGAAGACGAATGCCCTGCGCCGTGGTCGGTCTACGGGGCATCCAAGGTGGCGCTCCGGTACCTCCTGGCCAGCAGCATGCGGCCCACCACCATGACCGTCTCCTGGGCCCGATTGTTCAACCTGACTGGTCCGGGTGAGCATCCGGATCGCCTCCTCCCCTGGGTCGTCCGCTCCCTGCGTGCCGGGCGGGAAGTTGGGCTCTCTCCTGGACACCAACTACGCGACTTCCTCGACGTCAGCGACGCCGCCGCGGCGTTGACGGCGCTCGCCGACGCCCGCGCGCACGGGACGTTCAACGTGTCCTCCGGTGTCGGCGTGCCGCTCCGGGACGTCATCGGAGCCATAGGAGAGCGACTTGGTGCAACCGACCTGCTCCGATTCGGGGAACGCTCCTACAGCGAGCACGACCCGCCCGTCGCAGTGGGCAACAATGAGCGGCTGGTCGCGGCGACGGGATGGGCGCCCTCCCACAGCTTGGAGAGCACCGTCGACCGGCTGTTGCACGACTGGGAACGACGCGAGGACCTGACACCGTGAAGATCTCCATCGACACTGCCGCACGATCCTTCGTGGTGAGCGACGGAACCCGTGAGGAGACGCTCGACCTGTACTCGCCCGAGGCCTTCAGTGCACTGTCCCGGCTGTGGGTCACGACCGGGTGGGGGCTGCGCTACACCTACGGCTTCACCTGGTTCGGGATACCGATCATCCAGCTGCCCGAGGATCTCGTGGTGCTCCAGGAGGTCATCTACCGGGTGAAGCCTGATGTCATCATCGAAACCGGCGTCGCGCACGGTGGGTCACTGGTGTTCCACGCCACTCTCCTGGAGGCGATGGGGCGAGGCATGGTGATCGGAGTCGACATAGAGATCCGGCCCCACAACCGCGCCAAAATCGAAGCCCACGAGCTGTTCCACCGGATCACCCTGATAGAGGGCTCCTCGACCGCTCCCGAGGTGGTCGAACAGGTGCGCTCGGCGATTCCGACGGGGGCCACCGTCCTTGTGATCCTCGACTCCGACCACTCCCGTCAGCACGTGCTCGCCGAGCTCGAGGCCTACGCGCCGCTGGTGACCGCCGACTCGTACATCGTCGCGACCGACGGGGTCATGGAATGGCTCGAGGGGGTCCCCGGAGCATCCCCCGGATGGGCCACCGACAACCCGAAGGCCGCTGTCGAGGTGTGGCTGCGGAACCATCCGGAGTTCACGCTCGAGGATCCACCGCCCATCTCCTTCAACGAAGGCAGCATCGCCGAGCGAGTCACGCACTGGCCCGGTGCCTACCTTCGACGAAGGTAGAGGTGGTACCGGGTCGATGGAGATAGAGGTGGCGCTCACTGTCGCTGGGCTCGGCAGGTCTCGTCTCGCACGCGTCGGCTCGATGCGTCGGGTGGTCGTCGCAGGGTGAGCAACGACGGCTGGGGGCGATTGATCGGACCCTACGCGGCGTCGCGGCTCGCCGGTCAGGCCATGGAGTATGCGGGCTGGGTCGTCCTTGCTCGCCGCCTCGAGCCGGAGGCCTTCGGCGAGCTCGCGGTGGTGTTCCTCCTGTGCCGCTACGGCGGACTCGTCGCAGACTGGGGTGCATCGATCCGTGGGCCTCGAGACGCCGCCGGCGTCGCGGATGGCGCAGCGTTGCGTGCCCTGGCCGACTGGCGTCGCAAGGTGACGGTCGCGCTCCTCATCGTCATCAGCCTCGGGCTCCTGGCGACCGGAACGGCCGAGCTGCTACCCGTCGCCGCTGTCGCGGCGGCGCTGGGGCTGTCGCGTGACTGGGTCGCTCTGGGCCAGGAGCAACCGCTGCGAGCGGGGTCGCCGGTCCTGCTGCAGGGCTTCGTGCTCCTGGGCGGATCGCTGTTCGTCTCAGCATTGCCTGGAGCCGCTGCGGTCGTCGGTGCTGCGTACGCCGCAGGACTGGGCCTCTCACTCGCTCTGAATCGACTGGGCGGGGCGGGGGGCGCGTCCCCCGCTCCCCGACCCGACGGCTGGATCCTGGTCGCGGTCTTGTCCGTGCAGGTGACCACGAGCTTCGACACGGTGCTCCTCTCGGTGCTGCGGTCCCCGGAGGAGGCCGGGATCTATGCCGCTGTGTACCGAATACCGAACGCCTGGTACGCGGTCCTCACCGTCGTGCTCGCGGTTCTGATCCCCCGAGCCTCACGGGCGGCGGTGGCCGGCCAGGAGACGTTCGCTGCCCTGCGTCGTTCCTGGCTTCGGGTCAGCGCTCCCGTCTCACTCTGCGTGCTCCTGTTGGCGCCGGTGGCGGCGCTTGCGGTTCCGGTCGTCTACGGAGACGACTACCGGGACGGTGTCGGACCGGTCGCCGTCCTCATGGTTGCCCATGCCGTTCTCACGCTCTTCGCCCCGCTCAGCCCACTGGCCGTCGCCCTGGTGAACGACCGCGCCTACACGTTGGTCATGCTCGGCGCAGCCGGCGCGAACACCTTGATGAACCTGGTCGTCATCCCAGCGTTCGGAACGGTGGGTGCCGCATGGTCCACGCTCGGGACACAGGTCCTGCTCGGTCTCGCCTTGCTGTGGCTCACGACGTGGGGTGCGCATCCCGGGTGGTCGCATCCGAGCGACCCCGTTCCGTCGTGAGAGCGCAGTTGGGGGCATCCGGACACCTCGGTGGGTGGCCACCTCGGTTGCGCGCCCGCCGACGACCCAGGTCTGGTACCCCCAACGGGATTTGAACCCGTGTCTCCACCTTGAGAGGGTGGTGTCCTCGGCCACTAGACGATGGGGGCTCGAACTTCGTTGCAGCGGGGGCCACCGGCTCCCGATGGCTCGGGGGGGAGGACTCGAACCCCCAATTACTGGACCAGAACCAGTCGTGTTGCCGATTACACCACCCCCGACCGGGCAGAGAAGCAGCCTATCGGCTCACGCGACGACCGTTAAAGCTCGAACCGGGCGCGCTCACATCCAGTTCCCGAGCCGGCGGTACCCGACGAGCCGGCCCGCCGCGACCGCAGCGGTCTCCCGGATCAGTGAAGGCAGGGAGCTCCCGGTGTCGGCGGGCGCGACGTGGGCGGCAGGTATCCCGACCTCGGCAGCGATCCCCAGGAGCCGCTCCGAGTGGTAGGGGGAGCTGACCAGGAGCGCCGACTCGCTCCCCTGCTGGTCCATGATGAGCTTCGACGCGGAGAGCTGCTCGTAGGTGTTCCGGCCGTCCACCTCCAGGAACAGCGCATCCTCCGGGATCCCGTGGTCACGCAGGTAGTCGTAGCCGCTGAAGGCCTCGGTGAATCGGTCGCCCTCCTGCTTCCCACCGGTGACGATGACGACGGGTGCGATCCCGTCCTCGTACAGCTCGAGGGCCTTGTCCAGCCGCGCCTCGAGCACGGGCGAGGGCCGACCGTCGTACTGGGCAGCCCCGAGAACCACGATCACGTCCACGGGTCGCGTCTGATCGTCACCGGAGGTGCGCCACACCTGGACGAACGTCACTCCCACGTACAGCACGCAGAGGCACAGCGCCAGGAAGCCCAGCCGGAACGCCCAGCGCGCCCAGGCGACCCGTTCCATCACAACCTCGCCCGGGCCGCCTTCAACCGCTCGACGGTCCGCTCCCTGCCCAGGAACTCCAGCGCCTCGAAGAGGGGCGGGCCCACATCGGACCCCGTGGTCGCCACCCGTACGGGACCGCTGGCCTTCCCTAGCTTCAGCCCGTGCCGCTCACCTATCTGCTTCGTCAACTCGTACAAGGTTGCGGAGCTCCATTCGCACTCGGCGAACTCCTTCGCCGCAGCCTCGAGGATCACCCCCGCGACCTCCAGCTTGTCGACGACCTTGGCCCATGCACGCGTATCGATCTCGACCTCGTCGCTCACGAGGAAGCCGATGTGCTCCGGCACCTCGTCGAGCCGCTGCACCCGTTCCTGGACGAGGGGCCCGATCGCTCTCAGCGCCTCGAGCCCCCGCTCGCCCCAGCCCCGCGAGTCAAGCCAGGGCCGGCTCCGGGAGACGAACTCCTCGACGCCGAGCGCACGGATGTACTCGCCGTTGAAGTGGTCGAGCTTCTTGGTGTCGAAGAACGCCGACGCCTTGTTGATGTGCTCGAGACGGAAGTCCTCGATGATCTGGCTCATCGGACGGATCTCGCCGCCGTCCGGCGCACCCCAACCGAGGAGGGCCAGGTAGTTGGCCATCGCCTCAGGCAGATACCCCCGGGTCGCGGTAGTCACCGACCGCGACGTCGTCCCTGCGCTTTGAGAGCTTCTGGCGCTTCTCGTTCACGATGAGCGGGAGATGGCAGAACACCGGCCGGCTCGTCTCTCCAAGCGCCTCCCACATCAGCAGCACCTTGGGGGTGACGTTGAGCAGGTCCTCCCCCCTGATGACGTGGGTGATGCCAAGCCCCGCATCGTCGACGGCGTTTGCCACGAGGAACATCGGTCGGCCGTTGGAGCGGAGGATCACGAAGTCCTCGAGGTTGTGGTTCTCGAACTCGACCCTGCCCCTCACGACGTCGTCGAAGGCGGTGACCCCCTCATCCGGTGTCCGGAACCTGACCACGACCCCCGTTCCGGGTCCTACGTCCCTGTCCCGACAGCGACCGTCGTATCCCGGCGGCCCACCACGCTCCTTGGCCCTCCGCTGCGCCTCCTCGGGGGTGCAGTCGCACCGGTAGGCGTGCCCGGAGTGGAGCAGCCGCTCGACCGTGTCGTGGTAGAGGCCGGTGCGCGCCGACTGGTGCACGGGCTCGCCGTCCCAGTCGATGCCCAGCCACCGCAGCGAGTCGTAGATGGCATCGATGAGCTCGGGTCTCGACCGCTCGACATCGGTGTCCTCGACCCTGAGCAGGAGCTCCCCGCCTTGCTGACGGGCGAAGATCCAGTTGAACAGAGCGGTACGGGCCCCACCGATGTGGAGATACCCGGTGGGCGCCGGCGCGAAGCGCACCCGCACGCAGAGAGGATCGCTCGAGGTCACTCCCCCACGGTAGCGGCGAGGCGCGACCCGCCCGGCGCACCTCGTTCGGGCCCGAGCCGGTCGGCCGGCCTGCTCCGCCCGTTCGACCGGGTGAGTGAATAGGCGGTCGCAGCCTCTGTATCGTGGTCCGGATGCGCCGAGCTCTCGTCCTCCTCCTGGCGCTCGGACTGGTGGTCGTGGCCTGTGGCCCATCTGCCCAGGAGTCGGGCTTCCACCTCTCGGCCGACCAGCTCGCGCCGGCGACCACCACCTCCACCTCCGTCGTGCCCGACGAGGCTCGGTGGGATGTCGAGGTCGCCACGGCCAAGACCGACGTGGTGCTGGCGGCATGCCAGCCTCCCGAGGAGCTCGAACAGGAGGCCGAGGACGGGAGCGGGGAGACCGACGGTTCGGACGACACGACGACCACGACGGACGCCACCACCACGACGACCACGCCCACCGCAGCCAACGGCTGCACCGTACCCGAGCCTCCCGATGGCAAGCCCGAGCTCAGCGCGATCCCGGGCACCACGCCGAACGTGGGATCGGCCCAGGTGCTAGGCGGGTGGAGCTTCAACAACCCCACCTACTTCGGGAACCCGTTGGTCTTCCTCGTCCTCGAGAACCACGGGGAGTGGCTGGAGGTGATGGTCCCGACCCGTCCCAACCAACAGGTGGGCTGGATCAGGGCCAGCGACGTCGAGCTCTCCACCATCCGCTGGCACGCGCAGATCGACGTGACCCACAACACCCTCAAGGTCTGGAACGGTGACCAGGTCGTGATCGACACGGGCATCGTCGACGGTAGGGAGACCAGCCCCACCCCGCTCGGCCGGTTCTACTTCAACGAGAAGATCGAGAAGTGGCCCAGCTCCGACTACGGCTCCTGGGTCTTCAGCACCAACGGGTACTCCGACACGCTCGAGACCTTCAACGACGGTCTGCCGGCCTTCGCGGTCCACGGCACCCCCTACGACGACCAGATCGGGAGCGACATCTCCAACGGCTGCGTCCGGGTGCCGAACCGGGCCATCGAGCTGATGGCCGAGAGGGTCCCGATGGGGACTCCCGTCGAGGTGGTGGCCTGACCCCTGCCCTCGCCCGACACCGAGACCGGGTGAGCCCCTATCTTGGGTCGGGTGCGATGGAGAGGACGGGCATGCCAGGGCCTCATCGCTCTGGTCCTCCTGAGCGGCACACTCGCCTGCTCGGGTGAACCCGGGGGCGGCACGCCCGGAGAGGGCTTCGCCATCCCGGCAACCGAGCTGGTCCCGCCGCCGATCGCCGCGGGGGGCCACCCCGATCCCGACCCCTGGACCGTCGAGGTCGCCCGCGTCGAGCCCGACACGGAGGAGATCACCGTCCATCGGCGGCTGCCCACGGGCGCTGTCCTCGAGCCCGTGGTGCTGCACTCCTCTCGGGGCGGCTCGGGACCCGACCTTGCGCTCTCACCGGGGGAGAACGCGGAATCCCAGGGATCCGGCCTCACCCCGATACCGAGCCCGGGTCTCTCATGGGGCTCCGCCCTCGTGGACGGCAACTGGGTCTTCGACAACCCCACCCTCATCGGCAGCCCTCTCGTCTTCCTGGTCGTCGAGAACCGTGGCGAGTGGCTCAAGGTGAGGGCCCCGGTCAGGCCCAACCACCAGGAGGGCTGGATCAGGGCGGACGAGGTGACCATCACCCGTCACCGCTGGCACGTCACCGTGGACGTCACCGACAACCAACTGCAGGTGTGGAACGGCGACGAGCTGATCCGCGAGACCGGGACCGTCGACGGCAAGCCGTCGACACCGACTCCCCTGGGACGCTTCTACATCAACGAGATGCAGGAGAAGTACCCGGCATCGGCGTACGGATCGTTCATCCTAAGCACCAACGGCTTCAGCGACACCCTCGAGCGGTTCGGTGGCGAGGTGCCCATCTTCGCCATACACGGCACCGCCTACGAGGGGAGCATCGGGAGCGACATCTCCAACGGCTGCATCCGCATCCCCAACCCGGTGATCGAGTGGATGGCCGCGACGCTCCCCGTGGGCACTCCGGTCGACGTGATCTCCTGACGAGGCTCAGGGCCCGTCGCAGGGAACCCCGGCGGGCGCCTCCGGTACGGCTCAGACGTCCTTGCGCAGCTTGAGCCAGGCCTGGCTCGGAGACTTCTTCTTGCGCTCACCGACGTCGGACGAACGGCCGAAGATCGAGCCGGCCTCGGCCTGGGACGGCCTCTCGGTGCCTGGAGCGGCGCTCTCACCCGAGTTGGGGCTCGAGGGCTCGGTGGTCTCCGACACCTCGGGACCCGCGGTCGTCGACTGCTCGGTCCTCTTGACGGCCTTCTTCGCGGATGGCCGGGCCTCATGGGCTGCCGACGCGTCGTCAGGATGATCGGCGAGCAGCTCGCGCCAAACGCCCTGCACGCGTTCGGCGACCTCTTCGGGGCTCATCCTGAGGGTCTCGTCGGGGACGAGGTCCGCGATCCGTCGCTGCTCGACGTAGTGATGCGGGTGGGCCACCCCTTCGAAGAGGTGCCGGCGCAGCTCCACCAGGTCCTCGGGGGCATCGCCGAGGAACCCGAACAGGGCCAGGGCGAGCCGCAGATCGTGCACCACCGGGGCCCGCCCGAAGAGCGACGCTCGCTTCAGAGCCACCGCGGACGCGCCCGCCAGTGCGTCGTCCTCCCACTCCCCGGGCTCGAGCGTGAGGCGACCCTCGAACTGGTGGCACAACCTCAGCACATAGCCCTGGTCGGGGCCCTGGTGGCCGAGCTGCGACCCGACGGGCTGCCCTGCGCCACCGAGCTCACCGGGACGGGTCCCTGTCCAGGGACCGGGCCGGAGCGGCGGCGATTCGTAGGCTCGCAGCGCTCCCGTCTTCGATCTCGGGACGTACCTCGGGGCGCTCACGCCTGGAAGCGTAGGTCCCGGAGCTCCCCAGGTTCGAACCACCTCGGCCTGAGCGTCGCGCGCCCGGGACCCGAGCGACCGCTTCCTCGGCGCGAGCTCAGTCGGACTCGGTCTCCGGTGCCCGAGTGTGGAGGAGCCCGAAGACGATCGAGTCGACGAGTGCCTCCCACGACGCCTCGATGATGTTCTCGCCCACACCGATCGTCGTCCATGTTCGCTCACCGTCCGTGGTGTCGATCAACACCCGCGTGACTGCGGCGGTGCCCTTCTCGGTGTCGAGCACCCGGACCTTGAAGTCCGTCAGATGGATCCTTGCAAGCTGGGGGTAGCCGCGACCGATCGCCTTGCGGAGTGCCTGGTCGAGCGCGTTGACCGGACCGTTCCCCTCCCCGGTGGCGATGATCCTCTCACCGTCGACCTGGATCTTGATCGTCGCCTCGGTGAGGACCTCACCCAGGCCCACGTTCGACTGCGGGGCCTGGGCCGGCTCGGGGATGCGCTCGACGATGACCCGGAACGACTCCAGCTGGAAGAAGTCCTGCCTCCAACCGGCAGCCTCCCGCATCAGCAGCTCCAACGAGCCGTCCGCCGCCTCGAAGTGGTAGCCCCCGTGCTCGAGCTCCTTCAGCTTGTCGATGACCGACGACAGGGCCGGGCCGTCGAGGTCGAGCCCGATCTCCCGCGCCTTCATCTCGATGGTCGACTTGCCGGCCAGCTCCGAGACGACGAAGCGGGTTCCGTTGCCCACCAGCTCGGGATCGACGTGCTCGTAAGCGTCCTTGCGACGTGCGATCGCGCTGACGTGGAGCCCGGCCTTGTGGGCGAACGCCGACGCTCCCACGAAGGGTTGCTGGGGGTTCGGCGCCATGTTCACCAGCTCGGCGATGTGGTGCGACACGGGGGTGAGCCTCTCCAGCCGGCCCTCGGGGAGCACCCTGACACCCATCTTCAGCTGGAGGTCGGGGATGATCGTGGAGAGGTTGGAGTTGCCGGTCCGCTCCCCGATGCCGTTGACGGTGCCCTGCACCTGGGTGGCGCCCGCTCGCACACCGGCGAGAGCACTCGCGACACCGCATCCCGAGTCGTCGTGCAGGTGCACGCCGACCGCAACATCCAGGTACTCGACCACCGCACCCACGATCTCTTCCACCTCGAACGGAAGCGATCCCCCGTTGGTGTCGCACAGCACGAGGGTGTCGGCCCCGGCGAGAGCTGCCGCTTCCAGGACCCGAAGCGCGAACTCGGGGTTCTGCTTGTAGCCGTCGAACGCGTGCTCTGCGTCGAAGAAGACTCGGAGGCCCTGGCGGCAGAGGAAGGCGACCGAGTCCGCGACCATCGCCACACCTTCGTCGAGGCTCGTGCGCAGCGCCTCGGTCACGTGGTAGTCCCAGCACTTCCCCACTATGCAGACCGTCGCCGTGCCCCCCTCGACCAGGTGACGCAGGGTCGGGTCGTCGTCGGTCCGGCCCTTCGCGCGCCGGGTGGATCCGAACGCCACCAGCTCGGCCGTCTCCAGGTCGAGCTCCTTGGCCGCGCGACGGAAGAACTCGTCGTCCTTCGGGTTGGCGCCCGGCCATCCGCCCTCGACGTAGCGGACGCCGAGCCAGTCGAGCTGCTCGGCTATTCGCAGCTTGTCGTCGACGGTCAGGGCTATCCCCTCGAGCTGGGCACCGTCACGCAAGGTGGTGTCGTAGATCTCGACCGCATCCGGGGTGCGGGGCCCCCGGGTCACGACCTCCCGCGTCGCGCCGTCCTCACTCGTCGACATGCTCCAGCCAGTCCTTGTAGCGGTCGACCTTGCCGTTCACGGTGTTGAAGTAGGTCTCCTGGATCTGCCGGGTGATCGGCCCGGGCTCACCGACCAACCGGTCGTCGATCTCCCGGATCGGCACCACCTCGGCGGCCGTGCCGGAGAGGAACGCCTCGTCTGCCGTGTAGAGATCGCTCCTGAGGATGTTGTCCCGAACCATCGGTATGTCGAGGTCGCGTGCGATCGTGAATATCGAGTCCTGCGTGATGCCCTGGAGCGCGCCGGCACTCGCCGGCGGGGTGGTGATCAGCCCGTTCTTGACGACGAAGATGTTCTCGCCCGTGCACTCCGAGACGTGGCCGTGCGGCGAGAGCATTATCGCCTCGTCGTATCCGGCCTTCAGCGCCTCGACCTTGGCCATCGAGGAGTTGAGGTACATCCCGGTGCCCTTGGCGGCCGGCGGCATGATGTTGGGGTCGTGGCGCTTCCACGAGGAGATCTTCATCCGAACGCCGTGCTTCACCCCCTCGTCGCCCAGATACGTTCCCCAGGGCCAGATGGCGATCGAGACGTTCACCGGGCAGGGGAGCGGGTTGAGGCCCATCTCGCCGTAGCCGAGGTACACGAGCGGGCGGATGTAGCAGGACTCGACGCCGTTGACCCGAATGGTCTCCTTCGTTGCCTCGACCAGCTCCTCGACCGAGAACGGGATGTCGATCATGAAGATCCTGGCGCTGTTGAACAGCCGCACCATGTGGTCCGTGAGCCTGAAGACGGCGGGACCGCGATCTGTCGCGTACGCCCTGATCCCCTCGAAGACCCCGCACCCGTAGTGCAGGGTGTGGGTGAGGACGTGCACCTTCGCGTCATCCCATTCGACGAGCTCCCCGTCCATCCAGATCTTCTCGACCTTCTCGATCGGCATCGGTCAGACCCTTTCCGCGATCGCATCGCCGATCTCGGCGGTGCTCCCTGTTGACGGCGATGCGCCGGCGCACGCCTCCCTGACCCGGGTGGCCGCAGCGGACTCGCCCAGGAACTCCAACATCATGGCTGCAGACAGGATGGCAGCCGTCGGGTTGGCCCTGCCGGTCCCTTCGATGTCGGGGGCCGAGCCGTGCACCGGCTCGAACATCGACGGACCCGTTCGGGCCGGGTTGAGGTTCGCCGATGCCGCCAGCCCGATGCCGCCCGAGACCGCACCGCCCAGGTCGGTGAGGATGTCCCCGAACAGGTTGTCCGTGACGATGACCTCATAGCGCTCCGGGGACTGCACGAAGTGGATGCAGGCGGCATCCACGTGGTTGTAGGCGACCTCCACTCCGGGGAACCCACGGGACACCTCGGCGAAGGTCCGCTCCCAGAGCTCCCCGGCGAAGGTGAGCACGTTCGTCTTGTGGACCAGCGTCAGGTGTTGCCTCTCGCGTCGGGTGGCGAGCTCGAACGCGTATCGCACACATCGCTCCACCCCGTGGCGGGTGTTCACCGAACCCTGGGTCGCCACCTCGTAGGGAGTTCCCTTGCGGAGGAACCCTCCCTCACCCGCGTAGCTCCCTTCGGTGTTCTCCCGAACCACGACGAAGTCGTGAGCACCGTCTGGATTCACGAACGGACGCTGGTTGATGTACAGGTCGAGCTCGAACCGCATGCGGAGCAGCAGGCCCCTCTCGATCACCCCCGGTGGGACCTCGGGTGTGCCGACCGCTCCGAGCAGCAACGCGTCCAGGCCGCGCCACTCCTCCAGCACCTCGTCGGGGAGGACTGTGCCGTCCCTCAGGTAGCGGCCGCCGCCCAGGTCGTACTCGACCGTCTCGAGATCGACACCGGCTGCGCGCACCACCTTCAGGGCCTCCGCGATGACCTCGGGTCCGATCCCGTCGCCGGGAATCACTCCGATCCGGTGAGCCATGGGCCGATGCTTCCTCTCTCCTCTCCCAGAACGAGAAAACCGCCCACCTGGGTGGACGGTCTTGCGCGCGCACCGCAGAGATGCGCGCTAGGGAATGATGACTACGGTCGATCCGGCTGGTGCTTGCATGCCACGTCAAGTGTGCTGGGCGCCCATCGGATCGTCAACCTGGTTGCGGCCCGGAGAAGGTGGTTCAGCCGCTGCCGCCCCGGGGATCACCCGGGTAGCATGACGCCGTGGCCGATCCGGTACATCTCTCCCAGGCTGCCTTCGATCGCCTGAAGGCCGAGCACGAAGACCTCACCACCCGGGGACGCATCGATATCGCCCGCAAGATCCAGGCCGCGCGCGAGCTCGGCGACCTCTCCGAGAACGGCGACTACCAGGCCGCCAAGGAGGAGCAGGGGAAGATGGAGGGCCGGATCGCCCACCTCGCGCACCTGCTGGACAACGCCGAGATCGTCGGGCCCGGCAACGAGGACGAGACGGTGCAGCACGGCTCGATCGTCTCCGTGCACTACGAGGGCGATGACGAGCACGAGACCTACCTGATCGGCTCGATCGAAGAACGCCATGACGAGCACGAGGTGATATCGCCGTCCTCCCCGCTCGGCCGGGCCCTCATCGGCGCCTCTGTCGGCGACGTCGTCACCTTCGAGGCCCCGGGCGGCGACTTGAAGGTCACCGTCGTCGAGATCCACTTCTGAGCGATCCGATCCGGGTCCAGGTCCGATCCGCGCCGACCTTCGCTCAACTCCCCTCAGGTGCCACCACCTCGATGTGGACCTCCCGACCCAGCACCTCCCTCAGGAGTCCCGATCGCTCCCGGGCGGTGTACAGCTCGAGCTCGAGACCGTCTCCACGGGCAGGGGTGATCGTCAGCTGGACGCGCTCCCCACCGACCCCGACCGAGACCGCCTCCACCGATCCCGTGTGGCCCCGGTCGAGCGCCAGGGCCACACGCAGGATGCCCGCCAGCCTCCGCACCAGCTCGCGGTCGCCCGGGTCGAGCGCCTCGAAGGCGGGGTGCGTGTCCCGCGGCGGGCTCTTGCGGTGGTATCGGGCGACCTGGGCGATGAGCTCGATCTCGTGGTCGGTGAACCCGAGCAGGTGCTCCGAGCTGCGGATCACGTAGTAGCTGTGATGGTGGTGCTGCGCGTGGGAGATGAAGATCCCTACGTTGGCCAGGAGAGCGGCGGCTTCGAGCAGCTCCCGATGGTGCTCGTCGAGGTCGAGCGCACCCGCGACACCGTCGAACAGCTCCAGAGCCAGCCGCGCCACATGCGCCGAGTGGGCCGGGTCGTCGTCGCACAGCTCGGCCAGGTGGAGGACGCTTCGCCGTCTCAGGTCGTGGAGGTGGTGCGAGGCCGAACCACGCGCACGCTCGATGGCGTCGAGGAGCACGCCTTCGCGCAGCGCGTACTCCGAGAGCACGAGGGTGGGTAGCGAGAACCCCCGCATGACCTCCTCGAGGATGACGGTCCCGGCGAGGATGATGTCCGCCCGCTTGGGGTCGAGCCCGGGGATCGCTTTCCGGTCGTCGACGGTGCGGACCTCCACGAGCGTGCGCACGGTCCTCCGCAGCTCCTTGCGGCTCAGCTCGAACCCGTTGAAGGTGCGCGGCGGATCGCCTCCCCTCGCGGCCTGGATCATCGCCGCGACGGACTCGATGGTCCCGCTGCTGCCCACTGCCACCTCGATCCGGGCACCGTCCGCCTCGCGGAGCACCGGAGCGAACGTGGCCCTGACGAACCGGCGGCACTCCTCCACCTCCTCGTCCGACACCCTCGACCGCCGGAAGAAGCGACGGGTGAGGCGGATGGCCCCCAGCTTCAGGCTCCGGGTCAGCTCCGGCTCGACGCCCTCTGCGACGACGATCTCGGTGCTGCCTCCCCCGATGTCCACGACCAGGTGCCTGCGACCCACCACCGGAAGGGCCTGGAGCACGCCCAGGTGGATGAGCCGGGCCTCCTCGAAGCCGGAGACGACCTCCACCTCGATGCCGGCCTCGTCACGCGCCCTCTCGAGGAACGCTCCGGCGTTCGCGGCCTCGCGCACCGCGCTGGTCGCGACAGCGACGACAGCCGCTCCGTGGCTGTCCGCGATCTGGCGGAACCGGCCCAGCGCGGCCACGCCCCGGTCCATGGCCGCTGTCTCGAGCTCCTTCATGTCCCCGCCGCCCGACCCCAACCGCACCATCTCCTTCTCACGATCGATGATCTCGAAGGAGTGCCCCTCGCCAACCCGGGCGATCACCATGTGTATCGAGTTCGTGCCGATGTCGATCGCGGCCAGGGTGTCCACCTCCGGCATGAGGAGGGTCACAGCAGCCCGGCCTCCTGCTCGATCCGGCGGGCGGCTGCAACCACGGCTTCTGCGTAGCGCCTGCCGGGGCTCCGTGTCGTGCGCTCGACGGGACCGGAGACGCTCACAGCGGCCACGACGCGCCCGGAGGCATCCAGCACCGGGGCGCTCACCGATGCCACGCCGGTCTCGCGCTCACCCACGCTCTCTGCCCACCCCCGTCGCAGCGCCCGTTCGTCACCACCCAACACCCGGCCTGCGGATCCCGCTTCCATCGGCAGAGCCGCGCCGAGCGGGACGATGGTGCGCAGGCCGTGCGGGGACTCGAGGGCCGCGACGCAGATCCTCTGATCGCCGTCCCGAACGTACAGCTGCACGCTCTCACCGGTGGCCGAGCGCAGGTGGGCCAGCGCCGGACCCGCGGCTTCACCGAGAGCGAGCTCGTCGGTCGCCGCCCTTCCCAACGCCACCAGCCGGATGCCAAGGGCGAAACGTCCCTCGTCGTCGCGTCGAACGAGCCCGTGATCCTCCAGTGCGGACGCCAGGCGGTGCGCCGTGGCCCTGGGGAGCCCGGAGCCCGCCACGAGCTCGCCGAGCGTGGACGGCGCTCCCTCGAGGACGCCCAGGATGGCAACCACCTTGTCGACGACTCCGACATTGCTTACACTGTGTTTCACGAGATGAGATTATCATCTCACTATTTGAGACACAACCGGGACGCCGATCGAGACGAGCTGAGTGCTCGAGAGCCGGAGGTGCCCCCGGACAACGGTCTGGACCGAGAGCCTGGAGGATCCATGGGTGACCAGACGCTGAGCGAGAAGGTTTGGGAGCGCCACGTGGTGCATGCGGCACCGGGCGAGAGCGACATCCTGTACATCGACCTCCACCTCGTGCACGAGGTGACCTCTCCCCAGGCCTTCGACGGGCTCCGACTCACCAACCGCCGCGTGAGAAGGCCCGATCTCACCGTCGCCACCGAGGACCACAACGTCCCCACCATCGCCACACATCTTCCGATCGCGGACCCCACCTCGGCCCTGCAGGTCGAGACTCTCCGCAGGAACTGCGAGGAGTTCGGCATCCGGCACCACGCCATGGGTGATCCCGGACAGGGCATCGTGCACGTGATCGGTCCGGAGCAGGGGCTGACCCAGCCCGGGATGACGATCGTGTGCGGCGACAGCCACACGTCGACTCACGGCGCGTTCGGCGCGCTTGCGTTCGGCATCGGCACCAGCGAGGTGGAGCACGTCCTCGCCACCCAGACGCTTCCCCAGCAGCGTCCCACCACCATGGCTGTGACCGTGGAGGGGGAGCTGGAGGCCGGCGTCACCGCCAAGGACGTGATCCTGGCCGTCATCGGGCGGCTCGGCACCGGCGGGGGCATCGGATCGGTGATCGAGTACCGCGGTTCCGCAATCGAGGCGTTGAGCATGGAAGGACGAATGACCGTCTGCAACATGTCGATCGAAGCCGGGGCCCGCGCTGGGATGATCGCTCCCGACGAGACCACCTTCGCCTACCTCGAGGGACGTCCGCACGCTCCTGAGGCGGCTGACTGGGAGGCCGCCCTCGACGACTGGAGATCGCTCCGCAGCGATCCCGGGGCCCACTTCGACCACGAGGTCGACATCGACGGGTCCACGCTGAAGCCGCACGTGTCCTGGGGCACGAACCCCTCTCAGGTGGTCACTATCGACGGCCACGTGCCCGACCCGGACCAGTTCGTCGACTCCGGTCAGCGGGAGGCCGCCCACAGAGCGCTCGCCTACATGGGCCTGGAGCCCGGCACCCGGATCTGCGACATCGCGGTCGACACCGTCTTCATCGGCTCGTGCACGAACAGCCGCATCGAGGACCTGCGGGCCGCCGCAGAGGTGCTCGAAGGACGCTCCGTGAAGGCCGGTCTCCGAGCCCTGGTGGTGCCCGGTTCGGGCCCGGTGAAAGCCCAGGCCGAGGCCGAAGGGCTCGACAGGATCTTCACATCGGCGGGCTTCGAGTGGCGCGAGCCCGGCTGCTCGATGTGCCTCGCGATGAACCCCGACAAGCTGGCGCAGGGAGAGCGCTGCGCCTCCACGAGCAACCGCAACTTCGAGGGTCGCCAGGGACGCGGCGGCCGCACCCATCTCGTGTCGCCGGCGGTGGCGGCCGCCACCGCCGTCGCGGGCACGTTCGCCTCGCCCGGAGACCTCGACTGAAGCCAGCACAAGGAGACCGCACCATGGAACCCGTGCACATCATCCACGGCACCGCCGTACCGCTCGACCGCTCCGACGTGGACACCGACCAGATCATCCCCAGCGACTGGCTGAAGCGGGTGGAACGCACCGGCTTCGGACGCGGCCTCTTCGCCGAGTGGCGCGACGACCCCGACTTCGTGCTGAACCACCCACACCACGAGGGGGCGAAGATCCTCATCGCCGGACCCAACTTCGGCACCGGATCCTCGCGTGAGCACGCGGTCTGGGCGATCCAGGACTACGGCTTCGAGGCGGTCGTCTCGCCGCGGTTCGCGGACATCTTCCGCAACAACTGCACCAAGTGCGGCCTGGTCCCGGTCCAGGTCGACGCCGAGACCGGTGCAGCCCTGATGCGCGCCGTGCAGGCGGAGCCGGGCCTCGTCATCACCGTCGACGTGGAGAACAGGACCATCTCGGCACCCGAAGCCGGGATCGAGTCGGTCTTCCCCCTGGACGGGGCCACCCGTGAGCGCTTCCTGCTCGGCCTGGATGACATCGGGATCACCCTCCAGCACTCCCGGCAGATCACGGAGTTCGAGGAGCGCCGGCCCTCCTGGCTGCCAGTCGTCACCTCCTGAAGGCCACCGCCCGCCCCGCGCTTCCCCTCGACAGCGGGGTACCGTCGATGCGGTGAGCGGGTACGAGGCGCCGCATCTGCGGCGACAGGAGCGGCTCCACGAGCTCGAGCAGGCCGCCATCGAGGCCGAGCTCGAGACCGGCCGGCGCGAGGAGACCGTCCACAAGGCGAAGGTCCATGTCATCTGGCGCTTCGCCCGGATCCTCGCAGGCACGCTGGTGCTGCTGGCGGGCGTCGTCCTGCTCCCCCTTCCCGGGCCCGGCTGGCTGGTCATCGCCATCGGGCTCACCATCCTCTCCCGAGATGTCCCCTTCGCCCATCGGATGCTCGATCGGGTGAAGGCCAGGCTTCCCCAGGACGAGGCCGGCCGCATACCTCTGCCCGTCATCGCCTTCATGGTCGTCGGTGCGGTGCTCGCGACGGCCGGCAGCGTCTGGTTCGCCCTGATCCGCTGAGCGGGGAGCACTCCCGGGAACCACGCCGGCGAGCTCTTCGTCCAACCTCCCGACAGCGCGGATGCAGACCAGGGAGGTTCGCCATGCGCCGGATCGCGATCACCATGATCACGTTGACCCTCATCGCAGGTGCCTGCTCGTCTGGAGAGCACGGGTCCCCACCAGAGGTGGAGGACCCCGGAAGGCCGAACCCACCGGTTGGACGGGTGACCCGCGGATCGCTCGTAGGCTTCGACGACTGCGACGCGATGCTCGAGTACGCCGCCGCCGAGCTGCCACAGCGCCTCTCCTCCTCCACCTACTCGATCGGCGGGTCCTGGGAGGGCGACGTGATGCTCCGGGCCGTCGATTCGGCAGCACCTGCGGAAGCGGGAACAATCGGCGCGGCCTCGTCGGCGGGAGGCAGCGAGGAGGGCACCGACCACTCGGGCACCAACCTCCAGGAAGCGGGCATCGACGAACCGGACGTCGTGAAGACCGACGGTCGGAGTCTGTTCGCGGTCGTCAACGGAACCGTCCAGGTGGTGGACCTCACCGGCCCCGAGCCCCGGCTGGCCGGGTCCACCGCCCTCGAGGGCGGCTGGGAGCACGAGCTCCTCCTGGAGGGCGACCGCCTCTTCGTGCTGGGCCAGGGGGACGACGCAGCGGCGCTCGACGACGACGCGCAGTCCGCCGAGGATCCGTTCATGGGCGCCAGCCCGACCACGATGGTCGTGGAGGTCGACGTGTCCGACGTCGACGACCCCCAGATCCTATCCACCCGCTACGTCGAGGGGCGCTACCTGACGGCCCGGGTCGTCGACGGCGTCGCCCGTCTGGTGGTGAGCACCGTCGCGCCGCCCCTCGACTTCGTCTACCCCTCCGGCGTTGGAGCAGAGGACGCGGCCACGGAAGCGAACCGGGAGATCATCCTGGACTCGTCGCCACAGGAGTGGCTGCCCCGGGTGCTCTCCTCTGACGGGAACGGCGGGTGGGATGCCGAGCCCCTGGTCGGGTGCGACCAGGTGAGCCGCCCGGACGAGTTCTCGGGTCCCGGGACCCTCACCGTCATCTCGCTCGACCTGGGTGAGCCGCTCGACCTCACCGACGCGGTGAGCGTGATGGCCGACGGGGAGACCGTGTACGCCAGCGACAGCTCGCTGTACGTAGCCACGAACGCGTGGTCCGAGCCCGTCGTCTTCGAGCCGGAGAGCGACGTCGACCTCCAGCAGGTGGACAGCGGCTACACGAGCTCGATCCACAAGTTCGACATCAGCGAGCCGGGCCCGGCCCGATACGCAGCATCAGGAACCGTCGAAGGACACCTTCTGAACCAGTTCTCCATGTCCGAGCAGGACGGCTTCCTCAGGGTGGCGGCCACGAGCGGCTCTCCCTGGGGCTCACCCGAAGCCTCGGAGAGCTTCGTCGCCACCTTCGAGGAGCGGGACGGGGTGCTTGCACATCTCGGCCAGGTGGGTGACCTCGGACGCGGGGAGCAGATCCACGCCGTCCGCTTCATCGGTGACCAGGGCTACGTGGTGACCTTCCGGCAAACGGATCCCCTCTACGTGATCGATCTCTCCGATCCGGCCGACCCGACCCTCGCCGGCGAGCTGGAGATGCCGGGGTACTCCGCCTACCTCCACCCAGCCGGTGACGGCAGGCTCATAGGGGTAGGTCAGGCCGGCACCGAGGATGGGCAGATCCTCGGGTTGCAGGTGTCGCTCTTCGATGTCTCCGACCCCGCGGATCCGACCAGGATCCAGCAGCACAGCCTCGGGGACGGAGCCTCCTCCGAGGCCGAGTGGGACCATCACGCGTTCCTCTGGTGGCCGCAACAGGACCTCGCCGTTCTGCCGGTCAGCTCGTCCGTGCAGGGCCGCTGGTCCTCCGTTGCCGTAGGTCTGGAGATCTCCGACGGGGGCATCGGCGAACGAGGGCGGATGGAGCACCGGCCCGCTGCGGACGACGGATGCGGGCCCGTCGGAGAGCCGCCACCCGACTACCAGGTGGAAGAGCTCTTCGCGGAATCCCTCGTGCCCTGCGACGTGTACGAAGACCCGATCCTGCGCTCCGTCGTCGTCGGCGAGGAGCTGCTGACAATCTCCGCCGGTGGACTCGGGATCAACGCTCTCGAGACGCTGGCGAACGAGGGGTTCATCGCCTGGGGCTGAGGCGGGGGGTGGGTGTCCGAACGGCGGCCCGCGAAGGCCGCCGTTCGGGTGATCACGGTCCGGTCTCGGAGTGCCGCTGCTCGGTGATGCCCCGGAGCCTCACGACCCGGTTCACGGCGTGCAGGAACGCCCGGGCCGAGGCCTCGACGACGTCGGTCGAGAGCCCCCGACCGGAGACCTTGATCCCGTCGGAAGACTCGAACTGGATGACGACGTCACCCAGGGCATCGACACCCTCCGTCACCGAGGACACGTTGAACCCCGTGAGGGTCCCTTCGACGCCGGTCGCCTGCTTGATGGCCTTGCAGGCGGCGTCGATCATCCCGTCGCCCTCGGCGGTCACCTCGATCTTCTCGCCCTCGCGAACCAGCACCACCGTCGCGGTCGGCGTGCCCTCGGTGCCACCGTGCACCCGCAGCGAGCTGAGGTCGAAGGCCTTCGCCACCCCGCCACCCAGCTCTTCGGCGACGATCGCCTCCAGGTCCGCGTCGGTGATCTGGACCTTCCGATCGGCGAGCTCCTTGAAGCGGCTGAATGCCGCGTTCAGGGCGTCGCCGTGGATGTGGATGCCCATCTTCTCGAGGGTGTCGGAGAAGGCGTGCCGGCCCGAGTGCTTGCCCAGCACGATCTGGCTCTCCCCCTGGCCGACCGCCGCGGGATCCATGATCTCGTAGGTGGTCCGCTCCTCCAGGACGCCGTGCTGGTGGATGCCCGACTCGTGGGCGAAGGCGTTGCGGCCCACGACCGCCTTGTTGTACTGCACCGGATAGCCGGTGAGCCGGCTCACCAGGCGGCTCGCGCGCGCCAGCTCCTCTGCCCGCACCCCCGTGTCGAGGCCCCCGAAGACCTCGGGACGGGTGCGCAATGCCATGACGATCTCCTCCATGGCGGCGTTCCCCGCTCGCTCCCCCAGGCCGTTGATGGTGCACTCGACCTGACGGGCACCAGCAGCCACCGCAGCCAGCGAGTTCGCCACCGCGAGGCCCAGGTCGTCGTGGCAGTGTGCGGAGATCACGTACTCGCCGCTCACGCGATCACGGATGTCGCGGATACGACGACCGAACTCCTCGGGGATCGCGTAGCCGACCGTGTCGGGGATGTTCAGGGTCGTGGCCCCGCTGTCGACCGCCACCTGCAGCACCTCGCACATGAAGTCGAAGTCCGAGCGTGAGGCGTCCTCGGGGGAGAACTCCACGTCGTCGGTGTACGAGCGTGCATGTGCCACAGCCGCCGCGGCCTCTGCCTTCACCTGCTCGGGGGTCATCTTGAGCTTGTGGCGCATGTGGGTCTCGCTCGTGGCGATGAAGACGTGGATCCGATTGCGCTCCGCCGGCTCGATCGCCTCCCAACATCGGTCGATGTCACTGCGTGCCGTCCGCGACAGACCGCAGACCACGGGTCCGTGCACGGCCCTCGCGATTGCCTGCACCGACTCGAAGTCGCCCTGGCTGGCGACGGGGAACCCTGCCTCGATCACGTCCACGCCGAGGCGAGCGAGCTGCTCGGCGATCTCGAGCTTCTCCCCTTCGTCGAGGGAGATCCCGGGCGACTGCTCTCCGTCGCGCAGGGTCGTGTCGAAGATCACCACTCGATCGGCCATGTCTTGTGCGGCCATGGTTCTCACCTCTCTCGGGCAAAGAAAAAACCCCCTGGCCGGGTGGCACAGGAGGTTCGGCGAGCGCCGGTATGGGGACGCTCGCCCTACCTAAGGAGCAGCTCCAGGGTCTGCCGGACGGGCCGGCCGGTGGTGTGTGCTGTTCTCATGGGTTCGTTCAGGGTTCCAGGCTGACACCGAGGCGTCAAGTGCAATCAACACGCTACGGTTTCGACTATTCCGGACTGGAGGACCGAGACCCATGCCCCGATCGCTGCGCTGCCTCCTCCGGCTGGTCGTGGTCGCCGCCCTGTTGGCCGTGGCCATCGGGATCCTGAGACGTCGGCAGAGAGGCGATGGGGACTCCGCCGCGCCGGCCGAGTGGCCGCCGCTCGATCTCGAAGGATCCATATCCGGCGGGCCCGGGGCCCAGGTCGAGCGTGCCGCGTCGCGTGCGTTGGAGGTCGCTCCGTCAGTGGAGGTCGCGCACGCACCCTCCGTCGAGATCGAGCCAGCGAGCGCTGCGCGAGCCGCTGTCGTCACCCCCTGGGTCGAGCCGACCGGCGGGGCCTGCCCCGACTCCCATCCGGTGAAGGCGAAGCTCTCCTCGAAGATCTTCCACGTCCCCGGTGGTGCCAACTACCAGCGAACCAAGGCCGACCGCTGCTACCTGGATCCTGCCGGGGCCGAGGCCGACGGGTTCCGCCGCTCCAGAGCCTGAGGCGACCGCTCAGCCCGCGTCGATGGCGTGGACCGAGACTACCCCGTCCGCGGTCGTGAGCTGATCCACCACTGGGGGCGGGACCGGGGCGCCGGTCGCCAGCACCATGAGTGCGGACTCGCCTGCCGGGGAGCGACCCACGTCCATGTCGGCGATGTTCAAGCCTGCGTCTCCGAGGATCGTGCCGACCCGACCGATGACTCCCGGCCTGTCGTCGTTTCGGATGACGAGCATGTTCTGGGCGGGAGGGACATCGACCGTGTGGTGGTCCACCATGACGAGACGGGGCTCCTGGCGGAGCCCGACCAGGGTCGCACCCACGGCGTGCTCACCGCCGCTCAGCGTCAGCAGGTTCACGTAGTCGTGGGACGTGGCAGTCGAGCTCTCGCGCACCTCGATGCCACGCTCACGCGCGATCTGCGGCGCGTTCACATACGAGACGGGCTGATCGGTCGACTGGCTGAAGTACCCCTTCAACACCGCCAGGGTGAGGATCCGCGTGTCATAGGCGGCGAGCTCACCCAGGTACCCGACCTCGAGCTCCGCACCGACACCCTCGTGGAGCCCGGCGAAGATCCGTCCCAGCCTCTCGGCCAGCGGGAGGAAGGGCCGTACCGTCTCGGAAGCCTCGGCGGCGCTCACGTTCACGGCGAACGGGACGAACTCCCCACGGAGGGCCAGCAGGACCTGCTCCGCGATCGTCTCGCCGGCCTTGTCCTGCGCCTCGACCGTGCTCGCACCGAGGTGCGGGGTGACGACCACGTTGTCGAGACCGAACAGGGGTGAGTCGGTGCACGGCTCCTCGTCGAACACGTCCAGGGCTGCCGCGGCCACCTGCCCCCTCCGGATCGCCTCTGCGAGAGCCGCCTCGTCGATGATCCCGCCGCGCGCGACGTTGACGAACCGGATGCCGGGCCTGGCCCGGGCGAGAAGATCCTCGTTCACCAGCCCCACGGTCTCCGGCGTGCGAGCCACGTGAAGGGTGACGAAGTCGGCTCGGCTGATCAGTGTGTCGAGGTCGACGAGGGTGACCGACATCTGGCGGGCCCTGTCCTCGGATACGAAGGGGTCGAAGGCGATGAGCCTCATCCCGAAGGCGAGGGCGCGCTGAGCCACGAGCTTCCCGATCCGGCCGAGGCCGACGATCCCGAGCGTCTTGTCGCTGAGCTCGACACCGGTCCACTTCGATCGCTCCCAGCGCCCCTGGCGCAGCGCGGCGTCGGCCTGGGGGACGTTGCGGGCCATGGCCAGCAGGAGCGCCATCGTGTGCTCTGCAGCCGACAGCGTGTTCGACTGCGGCGCGTTGGCCACCATGACACCCCGCTCGGTGGCCGCCTCGACGTCGACGTTGTCCAGCCCGATTCCCGCGCGACCCACCACCACGAGTTCGCTACCGGCCTCCAGCACCTCGGCGGTCACGTGTGTAGCCGAACGGATTATCAGTGCATCAGCGCTCCGGACCTGGTCGAGGAGCTCGTCTGGCGAGGGGGTGAGCTGGACGTCGACATCGTGGCCCTCGTCGCGGAGACGCCGCAGTCCCGCCTCCGAGATCTCCTCGGTCACCAGGATGCGTGCCATGCTCTCATCCTGTCTGGTGCTGCCATCTCCCGCCAACGTGTAGCGCCATGGGGGGTCGAGCCGGTTCGAGGTTTCGACCTCGTGCCCCTCGACGCGGTCTCCGGGGTCCGGGTCGGCTAATTCGCCGGTGCAGCTCCGCAGCGGAGCAGATGTCCACAGGCCACAGCCTGGACTCGGACGGCCACCGCCCACCGACTCCCCCCGGCCCAACGCGCGCATCGGGCCGGGCGCGAGACCCAGCTAGTCGATGGTGAACACCGGCGACCGCTGCACCGTCACGTCGGGAGACTCGACCTCGGGTTCGACGACCCACTGTGTGCCGAAGTAGAAGAGCGCGGGGATGAGGATGAACGCGGCGAGGTAGAGGAGGGCGATCCTCCAGACCTGGCGGGTGGTGAGCTGCAGCCTTCCACCGAAGAACGAGTGGACGACCTCGGCCTTCTCGACCTCCTCCCCATCGGCAGCCGCCCCACCGGCCCACTCGGGACCGACGCCGACCGACGTGTCGCCCGGTGCTGCGGCTCCGGGATCCCAGGGTGAGGCGGGCTCGACTCCCTCATCCCCCGGGCCCGCATCATGGCCGGCGGGGACCAGGCCGAGCACCTCCCGGGCCCGGTCCAGGTCCGGTGCGAGGACGTGGAGCGCATGCACCGCTCCTGAACCGGTCAGGAGGTTCGAGCCGAGGCCCTCCTCCCGCACGATCTCCGGTCCGATTCCGTGCTCGAGCAGGGTCGTGGCAGCTTCCCGGGCCTCGTCCTCGGACGGGAAGCCGACCACACGCGCCAAGTCGTTGCCAGCCCCGCTCATCTGCACCTCCGGTGGTCAGAGGTTCTGGATCTCGACGGGTCCGATCTCAGCTGGTGGGTCGAACCCCAGCACGCGAGCGTAGAAGAAGAGCTCCGCCTCCAGCGCGCGCTTGATCGTCTCCGCTTGCCGGAAGCCGTGCTGCTCCCCAGCGAAGGCCAGGTACGCGACAGGAACTCCCCTCTGCCGGAGCGCGTCCACGATCATCTCCGACTGGTTCGGCGGCACGACCTCGTCCTCGAGGCCCTGAAGCACCAGGAGGGGCCGGTCCAGCGCGTCGACGTGGTGGATCGGTGACCGTTCGATGTAGAGGTCGCGGCGTGACGGGTAGGGACCGACGAGCGCGTCGAGGTAACGGGACTCGAACTTGTGCGTGTCACGGGCCAGCGCCTCGAGGTCGGCCACCCCGTACGAGCTGGTCCCTGCGCTGAAGCGATCTGTGAAGGCCAGCGCGCACAGCGTCGTGTACCCGCCGGCCGATCCTCCGTGGATCACCAGCCGGTCTCCGTCGACCTCTCCCCGCTCGGCTAGCCACCCCGCAGCTTCGGCGCAGTCCTGGACATCGGCCACTCCCCACGCGCCGTCGAGCATCCGGCGGAAGACGCGCCCGTAGCCGGTGCTGCCCCTGTAGTTGACGTCTACGACCCCGAAGCCCCGGCTGGTCCAGTACTGCACACCGAGCTGCAGCTGAGGTCGAGCGCACGAGGTCGGTCCGCCGTGGATCTGGACGATGAGCGGCGGCAGCTCGTCGTGTGGCCCCGATGCAGCGGGACTGCGCGGCGGATAGAAGAGCGCGTGCGCCACCGCCGATTCGCCGACAGTGGGGAAGGCCACTGGAACCGGGACCGAGTACCACTCGGATCCCACGGGCAGGTCCCGGGGGTTCGAGAGCACCCGAGGGAGCACCCGATGCTGACGTGCCTCACCGATGCGGATCTCCACCACCGCCGGCTCGGAGGCGAAGCTCGCGCCGACGAAGGCCACCGAGTCCCCGGTCGAGGCCAGCCCGCTGACGCTGGTGAACCCCGAGTCGAACCGTTCGGCCACCGTCTCGTCTCCCGCCAAGGCTCCGGGGGTACCCTCGGCCGGCCGTCCGGGGTCCAGCAGCCAGAGCTCGTCGACTCCGTTCGAGCCGGCGGAGGCGACGATCTCACCCCCGTCAGGCCCGACGAACGCGTAGCGCGACAGGCCGAAGACCCACTGGGCCACACCGACCTCCCGCTCGACGTCCCAGATGCAGTGGCCCTCGTCGGACGGCTCGGGGAGCCCGGACCGGGAGAAGCGATGCAGGGCCCACCAGCCCGTCCGGTCGCTCACGAAGTGCAGGACGCCATGTGGGCTCCACTCCGGCTGGAAGATGGACTCGGACGGGCCTCCGGCGACCCGTCGGGCCCCGAGCATCTCGATGTCGTCGTCGTCGGCGTGAAGCTGCGCCACCCAGAGCTCGGTGCCGTCCCACGGCATGGCCGGGTGGTTCCACTGGAGCCAGCAGAGGTGGCTGCCGTCCGGACTCGGTCGAGGGTTCGACACGAAGTCCGGTCCGCTGACCAGAGCCAACGGATCTCCTCCCGACGAGCGGACCGCGACCACCTCGTTGCGAGCCTCTCCCTCCGTCTCGTGGGACTCCCGGACGCAGACGATCCAGCTCCCGCTCACCCGGCCGTCGGCGTAGCGGAGCCCGTGGGGTCCGACCGGGTCCCGAGTCAGGGGGCGCGGCTCGCTGTCGGCGTCGGGGTCGAAGCGGTACATGCGCTGGTCATCCCAGTTCGCGAAGTAGACGGCGCCGTGGTGCACCCACCAGGCGCCGCCGCCGTACTCGTGGACCCGTGTGCGTGCCGAGAAGCCGGCCGGCAGCACGTCCTCCGCAGCGCCGTCTCGTCTCCGGCGCACCACCTGTACGCGTCCGCCCTCGGCGGGCCGCCCCTCGTCCCACCAGACATCCTCCCCGTCGACCTGGACCTCACCCAGCCGCACGGCCGAGGACACGATGAGATCGGCCGTGATCGGCGACGGCCATGAACCGTACGGCAGCACCTCTCTCGACACCCCCCGAGCATCCCACACCCCATCGAACCGTCGGTTCAGACACCAGGATTTCCGGCGTCTGAGTCGGAAGTTCAGTGCAGGGCGCGTCGTCCATCGAACCGTCGGTTCAGGCGCCAGGATCTCCGGCGTCTGAGTCGGAAGTTCAACCGCAGGGCGCGTCGTCCATCGAACCGTCGGTTCAGGCGCCAGGAATCCCGGCGTCTGAGTCGGAAGTTCCCGTGCGGGATCCGCCCCTTGGCAATTGCTCGCCTTTGGCGCAGACTTGTCGTTGCCGAGGAGCCGACCGGTTTCGCCAGTCGACCCCTCCTCGCGATCCAGGTGCGATCGCCTCTCCGCTCCTCGATCAGCGAAGGGAGTGGTCGCAATGCAGGATCGCGACCGAAGGCTTCTCGACCTGGCCAGCCGCCAGTACAACCTCTTCTCCGCGCAGCAGGCCCACCAGTTCGGCTTCCCTCCTAGCACGATCCGAGAGCGACTCCGGACAGGCAGGTGGAAGGTGGCTGGATCGGGCGTGTACACACTGCCTGTCATGTCCCCGGAGCGCGAGCAGAGGCTCATGGCGGCGGTGCTCGGTCTCAAGGACGCGGTGGTCTCACACGAAGCCGCTGCTTGGCTGCACCAGCTCGAGTACGTCGGCTCCACTCGCCTGTCAGTGACGGTTCCGGTCCGCTCCACCCACAGGTTCCACGACGTCGCGGTCCATGAGTCCACCGACCTCACGAACCAGTTCCGGATGGTTCTCCGAGACCTGCCCGTAACCACACTCGAACGCACGGTGTTCGACCTGGCAAGTTGTCTGAGCGCCGCACGCCTCAAGCGAGTCGTCGAGGACGTGCTCGCCAGGCGACTGACCAGGTGGGAGAGGCTCGTCGACACGCAAGCGCAGCTCGGACGGCGGGGAAAGCGGGGCGTGGTACGACTCGGCGAGGTTCTCGCCAGCATGGGGCCCGGATACGTGGCGCCGATGAGCGAGCTCGAGGCGACCTTCCTCAGACTGGTCGAGTCGGCCGGGATCGAAGCACCGACCCGACAGTTCCATCTGCCCTGGCGAGACACGCCTGATGGGCATGTCGACTTCGCCTGGATCGAGCAGAGGTTGATCATCGAGGTGGACGGCCGGCGCTGGCATGCTCGCGACCAAGCTTGGGGTGAGGATGTGCGCCGAGAGGCCGAAGCATCCATCCGCGGGTGGCAGCTTCAGCGATTCACCTTCGAACAGGTGAAGAGCGAAGTCGAATTCGTGATTGCTGTCCTTCGCCAAAGACTCCGTCTGCGCCTGGAGCGCATGGAACCGGGAACTTCCGGCTGAGACGCCGGGATTCCTGGCGTCTGAACCGACGGTTCGATGGAGGGCGGCGCCGCGGTTGAACTTCCGGCTGAGACGCCGGGATTCCTGGCGTCTGAACCGACGGTTCGATGGATTCGGATTCGCCTCCGGTGGAGGGCTGGGGCAGCATGACCGGCGATGGTCGAAGTCCCCGACATCCACATCCCACCGGCGATCCTGCCCCGCGACGGCCGATTCGGTTCCGGCCCCTCGAAGGTCCGTTCCGAGGCCGTCGACGAGCTGGCCAGAGCCGCCGGCGAGTACCTGGGCACGAGCCACAGGCAGGCGGCTGCCCGGTTCATGGTGGCAGCGCTGCGCAACGGACTGGCCGAGCTGTTCTCGCTCCCGGACGGCTACGAGGTGCTGCTGGGCAACGGCGGCACGACGACGTTCTGGGACGCGGCGACCTTCGGACTCGTGGAACGCCGGAGCCAGCACCTCCGGTTCGGAGAGTTCTCGGCCAAGTTCGCCGCCGCCGTCTCGGCCGCACCCCACCTCGACGCACCGGAGCTGGTCGACTCCGAGTACGGCACCCATCCGGATCCGGTGACCGGCAGCGACGTCGACTGCTACGCCCTCACCCAGAACGAGACCTCGACCGGGGTGTCGATGGAGCTCGTCCGCCCCGATCCGGGTGCCGAATCACTGGTGCTGGTCGACGCCACCTCCGCGGCCGGGGGTCTTCGCTTCGATCCCACCCAAGTGGACGTCTACTACCTCGCACCCCAGAAGGGACTCGGCTCCGACGGTGGCCTCTGGCTCGCGGCTTGTTCGCCCCCGCGATCGAACGCATCGAGCACATCGCCTCCGGTGACCGCTGGATCCCTCCGTCGTTGGACCTCAAGATCGCACTCGACAACTCCCGCCAGGACCAGACATACAACACTCCGGCCCTGGCGACGATCTTCCTGGCCACGAGGCAGATCGAGTGGATCAACCGGAACGGCGGCCTCGAGTGGGCCGCAGCACGCTGCGACCGCTCGGCCGAGATCATCTACTCGTGGGCCGAGCGCTCCCAGGTGGCGACACCGTTCGTCGCGGATCCCGCCGACCGCAGCCACGTCGTGGCCACGATCGACTTCGTGGACGCCGTCCCGGCGTCGACCCTCTCTGCCGTCCTCAGGAGCAACGGGATCGTCGACACGGAGAGCTACCGGAAGCTCGGGCGCAACCAGATCCGCGTCGCGCTGTTCCCCGCAGTCGAGCCCGAGGACGTGCAGGCACTGACGGCGTGCATCGACCACGTGGTCGAGCAGTTGGCCTGAGTCGCCGGCAGACCGCAGGGGTCTGGGCTCCACCCGGCCCCGGCAGCTCCTCCGGCCCAAGAGGGTGCGCGGGCAGGCGCAGCCTCGGCGGTCGGGGCAGGGGCCTCGACCGCACTGTGAGGAGCCCCTCGGGGCGAAGAACCAACGACATGACGAAAGAGAAGGTGAGCCGACCGGGAACCCGGCTCACCTCACCGCGGCGAACCCCCGCTCCAGGTCGGCGATGATGTCGTCCAACGTCTCGATCCCCACCGATAGCCGCACGAGCCCCGGATCCACCCCTGTGTCGGCCTGCTCCTCGGGCGTGAGCTGGGAGTGGGTCGTCGTGGCGGGGTGGATGACCAAGCTCCTCACATCACCGAGGTTCGCGACGTGGCTGTGCAGCTCGAGGGCCTCGACGAAACGCCTACCGGCCTCGACACCGCCCTTGATGATGAAGGCCGGGACCGAGCCGGCCCCCTTGGGCGTGTACAGCGCCACCCGCTCGTGCCAGCGACTCGACGGCAGCCCGGCGTACGCCACCGACTCGACCTGGTCATGTGCCTCGAGGAACTCCGCCACGGCCTGTGCGTTCGCGATGTGGCGATCCATCCGGAGGCTGAGCGTCTCGAGCCCCTGGAGGAAGAGCCAGGCGTTGAAGGGTGCGACCGCCGCGCCGATGTCGCGGAGGTACTGGACCCGAGCCTTGATGATGTAGGAGCCGGGGCCGAGGGCATCCCAGTACACGAGGCCGTGGTAGCTGGGGTCGGGCTCGGTGAAGTTGGGGAACCGATCGCTGGCACCGAAGTCGAACGAGCCACCGTCCACGATCACACCCCCGATCGCCGTGCCGTGCCCGCCGATGAACTTGGTGGCCGAGTGCACCACGATGTCTGCACCGTGCTCGAGCGGGCGGCAGAGGTACGGGCTCGCGATCGTGTTGTCGATCATGAGAGGGATGCCGTTGTCGCGAGCGATCTCGGACACCCCTGCGAAGTCGAAGATGTCGTTCTTGGGGTTCCCGATCGTCTCGCCGTAGAACGCCTTCGTGTTGGGACGCACGGCCTCGCGCCACTGGTCGAGATCGTCGGGATCGTCGATGAAGCTCACCTCGATGCCCATCTTGGGCAGGGTGTAGTGGAAGAGGTTGTAGGTCCCGCCGTACAGCGAGGCAGACGAGACGACGTGGTCGCCGCATTCGGCCAGGGTCAGGATCGCGAGCGTCTCGGCCGCCTGGCCGCTGGCCAGCGCCAGCGCTCCCGGTATCCCCACCGCAGTGGTGCATCCCCCCTCGAGGCTCTGCATCCTCGCCTCGAACACCGCCTGCGTCGGGTTCATGATGCGGGTGTAGATGTTGCCGACCTCGGAGAGAGCGAAGAGGTTGGCTGCGTGCTCCGTGTCGCGGAACGAGTAGGCGGTCGTCTGGTAGATCGGGGCAGCCCTTGATCCGGTTGTCGGATCGGGCTCCTGCCCTGCGTGGATCTGGCGGGTCTCGAAACCCCATTCGTCGCTCACGGATCCTCCTCGTGGTGGCTCGGAGCGCCGATGCTAAGGGTGGAGGAGGTGCCTCGTCACGCCGCGAGACCTCCACGAGGCATCAGGGGTACCGACCGAAGGCATCCGAGCCCCGATCCCACCGCCGAGCGAGATCATGCCCGGCTGGACTCCACCCCCGCGGGGCCACCGAACCGGCGGACCAGACGCCACGCGAGAAGCGCGGCGAGCAGCACGGGCACCCACGGGATCACGGCCCCCACCACGGCCAGAGCCACGGAACCGAAGGAGATGAACGCGTCCCAGCCTCCCCTCAACCCATCGAAGAACCCCGGAAGCGCGGCCGCTTCATCCTCGGCGCGAGGTTCGTCGACCGTCTCGACCTCGTGCACCTCGACGAGGGTCAGCACGACGGTGGCGAAGTCGACCCGGTTCTCGAGGGCGCGGAGCTGGCCCACGAGGGTCTCGAGCTCGGTCTCACGCGCCAGCAGCTCCCCTTCCAGCCGGGCGACCTCCTCGACCGAGCCCACCCCTTCCAGGAAGTCGCGCAGCCGGGTGACGCTCGCCTCGGTCGTCCTGATGCGGCTCTCGAGGTCGACTGCTCGCTCTGTGACATCATCGGTGGTGATCTCCTGACTCGTAGCGGACCCGAGCTCACCGAGCCGGTTCAGGAGGGGGCGGAATCCCTCGGGAGGCACCTTCAGGGTCAGCACCGACCGGAGCTCGTCACGGAAGCTGCTGCTCTCAGCGAAGAGCGCTCCGCCCTCTGCCTCTGTGGCCAGCCGCGCCTCCTCGGCCGCCTCGATGACGTTCTCCACCTCCACAGCGAGGTTGGCGGTGGAGACCACCTTCGGACCCGACTCCGCGAGCGCGACATCGGCGATCGATACGGACATCGATTCGCTCTCATCACCGTCTTCGTCATCATCCTCGGGACCGCTGGTTGCACCGGAGGTCGCTCCGAGCTCCCGAGAGTGCGAGTCCGAGCCCGAGCTCGAGTCCGCCTGGCGCTCGTCGCTCGTCGACGATGGCCCGCTGCATGCGCCGAGCACTGCGACCATGACGAGAACCACGGCCCACGAGATCCTCCGTGCCGACATCCCCTCACCCCTCTCGAGTCCGATCCGGTGGGGTTTGGACGACGCGCTGTTGCCCCTGGTTCCCATACGAGGGCTGATCGTCGGCCGGCTCGCTCGTCAGCAGCTGCGGCCCCGGCTCCGGACAGAGCAGTAGCGTTCGCTCCATGAGAACGCATCCAGCCCGGGTCGTCACGTACGCCCCCACGGACCACGACGTGGCTTTCATCCGATTCGACGACGGAAAGGCGAACGCGCTCAACCGCTCGGCGATCGACCAGCTGCACGAGGCCTTGAGTCGTGCCGAGCACTCGGCCAAAGCGGTCCAGATCGAAGGTCGACCCGGCTGCTTCTCCGCGGGGTTCGACCTCACCGTGATGAGGGAGGGCGTGGACACGGCCCGCGAGCTCGTGCGCGCGGGAGCGGAGCTGGCTCTGCGGCTGTACGAGTTCCCCCGCCCCACGATCGTTGGATGCACCGGCCACGCCCTGGCCATGGGCGCGATCCTGCTGATGGCCACCGATGTGAGGATCGGTGCGGAAGGCGAGTACAAGATCGGTCTCAACGAGGTGGCGGCCGGCATGCCCGTACCCGTCTTCGCAGCCGAGCTCGCCCGCGACCGGCTGGCCAGACAGCACTACACGCGAGCGGTGAACCTCGCCCAGATCCACACGCCTTCGGAAGCTGTGGCCACCGGCTTCCTCGACGAGCTCACCACCCCGGGAACCATCCACGACCTCGCCCGGTACCGGGCCCGCCATCTCGCCGCGAGCCTCGATCCCGCCGCCTTCCGCGCCACCCGTGCCACGACCCGAGCGACGACGGTTGAGGCGATCAGGGCCGGACTCGAACAGGATCTCGCGACGTTCTTCGTCGGCGGTTGACCACGCGTCGCCATCGCAGCCCGGCCAGGGCCCTGGGCCCGGGAGCTCAGGGCGCAGGCTTCTCGATCGTCCGCCAGGTCCGGGCGCGCAGGTAGGGCTCGAACCTCCTCGCGATGTCGGCGAGATCTCCGGAGGTCTTGGGTCGCTTCAGCTCGTACAGGTCGGGGAAGGTCCGGAAGGCCTGTACGTGCTCCCACAGGAGGCTGGCCTGCTCTCGCTCCGGCGCCGGCACGACCACCGGACCGAAGATGGTGAAGCCGTCGGGGAACGCCAGGGTCGGCACGCCGAACACGCCGAGGCTGCGGACGGCGTACTCGTGGTCTGCCATCACCTCGTCTCGGGTCGACGTGTCGGCGAGGGCTCGCTCCACCGTGTCGGTCGGGAAGCCGAGGTCGGCGAGGATCTTCCTCTGGGCCTCGGGATGCTGTGTCGGGACTCCATCCTCGAAGAACGCCCGGCCCACGGCTTCGTACCACCGATCCACCGAGTCCTGGCTCTCCCGGCGGAGGAGCGCGGCGATCCGCATCTGAGACCAGCCGAAGGACCACTCGCGCTCCCAGGGGTGCTTCTTGCCCTCCTCCCGGTTGATCTCCTCGAGCGAGAAGAAGCGCCAGCGGATCTCGACGCCCTCGCGCTCACGCACCACCCGCATCCACCTCGACGCCTGGTAGGCCCACGGGCACATCGGATCGAAGAAGAACTCGACCCAGGCCGGGGTCCCCGTCATGTGATCTTCTCCTTCTCGGCTGCTAGCAAATGTACTCATGGACGAACCGATCATCGATGTGCTGGAGGCCGAGTGGCGCGCCATGTGCGACCTGGCGGAGGACTTCGGAGAGAGCGAGTGGGAGACACCCACCGAGCTCCCGGGATGGTCGGTGAAGGACTGCTACTCCCACGTGATCGGCACGGAGGAGATGGTGCGGGGGGAGCCGGCACCCGATGTGGACCTGAGCGGGCTCGACCACCTGACGGCACCGTCGTCGATGTTCACCGAGCCACCTGTGGCGATCCGACGGAACCGGAGCGGATCGGAGGTGCTCGGTGAGCTCAGATCGATCACCGCCTCCCGCATCGAGGAGCTGAGGGCACTTCCGGCCGAGGGGTGGGAGGCGATCGGCTTCACACCGGCGGGCGAGGGTCCGTACCGGGAGTTCATGAACATCCGGGCGTTCGACTGCTGGTTGCACGAACAGGACGTCCGTCGGGCGCTCGGGCGGCCCGGCCACCAGGAGGGTGCTGTCGCCGAGCACGCCATGGAGAGATGTCAATTGGCGATGGGGTTCGTCGTGGGCAAGAAGGCCGGAGCTGCCGAGGGCACCTCTGTCGTCTTCGAGGTGACCGGTTCCATGGCACGCAGCATCCCGGTCGTGGTCGAGGGCCGGGCCAGGGTGGTCGAAGAGGTTCCAGCCACCCCCACCGTCCGGATCACCATGGACCAGGAGACCTACTGGTGTCTGGGAGCCGGAAGGTGGGATCCCGGCGAGGCGCTCTCGTCCGGGCGGGTGACGATCACCGGTGACGAGGAGCTGGGCGAGAGGGTCGTCCGGAGCATGAACTTCATGATCTGACGCCACCGACCATGGCGGGAACGATTGTGGAACAGCGCTCCGATCTTGTGCGATGCTGCTGGTGCCGGCTGATCGTTCGAGCCACGTCCAACCCCACGTTCCCCGAGTGGAGGAGAGTCAGAGCATGCCGAAGATGAGCAAGTCAGAGCCCCGCAAGGCGCTTCACGCCTACCTCAGCGACGAGGCTCACGACGTCTGGCACGATCGGGCGGCGGCATACGGGGTGAGCGTGTCGGCGATGCTCGAGGCCATCGCACTCTGCGTCAAGGACGTCGAGTCGGAGTCCGACTGGGGCAAGGGCACCGAGATCGTGAAGCTCGCCCGGTCGATCGACACCGAGCGACGCCGGCGCAACCGGCGCCGCTGAGCGGGCCGCGCCCCCTACCTCCCCGAGAACCGGTCAGGGTGCACTTCGGGGTTCCAGCACCACGACCGGGTGGGGTGACCGCGCCACCACACCCGCTGTGACGCTCCCCACGGCGAGGTGCTCGAGGCCCCTGCTGCCGCGGACGGACATCATCACCAAGGGATGGGTGAGCCGTCTCAGGTATCCGGTGAGAGCCCGAACCGGTGCTCCCCTGAGGAGCTCGACCTCTGCGACCGGTGTCAGCGATGCTGCCACCTGCTCCAGGTAGCCGTTCTCGAGCAGCACCCGGTTCTCAGCCCTGACCACCGACACCAGGCGCAAGCTCATCCCATACTCCTCGGCCCAGGACGCGGCGGTCGGCAGTGTCGCCTCGCTGCTGGACGACCCGTCGAGGCAAACCACGAGTCCACCGGATCCCGTTCCCGGGCCCTGCCGGCTGCGTGGACCGACCAGGACGACCGGGACACCACAACCAGCCGTGAGCTCCTCGGCCACGCTGCCGAGCACGGTCCGGCGCAGCCCCCGCCGAGCCCGTGTCGCCATGCAGACGATCGATCCCGGGCGCGACCGCACCACATCGAGCACCGCTCGCACCGGACCCTCATCGACGACCTCGACCAGCTCGCGCCCGCGCGGCGCCCGACTCCGCACCTGATCGAGTCGTTCCAGCTCTTCTTCGGAGAAGCGCCCGCCCGCATGGACCGCCACGACACCGGCTCCGAACCTGGCACCCAGCTCCTCGGCCGTGGCCAGAGCCGCCGACGAGCGGGCCTTGCCGTCGATGGCGCAGACGATGATGCGGACCGGGGTCTCGGTCACAGGCACCTTGGCGAGTCGGTCACTGCTGTTCCGTGAGCGCCGCCAGCACGTCGCGGATCGACACGACACCGAAGATCCCGCCCTCGTCGACCACAGGGAGATGGCGGATCTGGCCCTCGATCATCAACCGTGCCACGCTCAGCACCGGTGTGTCCGCCGCGACGGTCTCGGGCTCGTACGTCATGACGTCCTCCGCCCGGTCGGCCTCGAGATCCGGGTCCGCCATCGAACGGACGATGTCCCGCTCGGAGACGATTCCCACGACCGACTCGTTGCCCCTCACCAAGACGGCACCGACACCCTCGCGGTCGAGGACCTGCGCCACCGCCTCCAGGGTGTCGTCAGGGTGCACGCTAACCGCGCCCCTTGTGACCAGCGTGCCGACGGGGTCCTCGGGGGATTGCGCGGTCATCTTCTGCTCGTCGCTCCTGGAGGTTGCCGGTTCCCACCCCCGCCCCGGAGGTGCGTTCCGACCCTACTCCCTCCCCCGAACAGCCGACACGCCGAGTCAGGCGGTCGCAGTTGTGTTGGGACCTTCGGCCATGCCCCGGAGGACCCGGTACCGGTAGCTTGCGACCAGAGGCGTCACGAGCCACCGCGATGTGTCCCGAGACGGCCGGTCACACGACCAGGAGGAGCAACATGAGCCCCGACATCACCCTCGAGAGCCTGAAGGACCAGGTGGCAGAGCTCCGTGAGGAGCTCACCGACCTCAACCGACGCTTCCTGGAGGAGCAGCTCGAGGCCTGGGGTGCTCGCCTCGACGAGCTCGACATCCAGCTGCACCTCGGCCGGATGGACGTCCGCGACGACCTCACGCCCGCCCTCGAGCGGCTCCAGGAACGTCTCTCCTCCGCCCGGACCGAGGCCGAACAACTACGAGGCAATGCGGGCGATGCGGTGAAGGCCGCCCGCGAAGCCGTCCAGAAGGCGTTGAGCGATCTCCGATCCGGGATGCAGGAGGTGCTCGAGAAGCTTCGGAGCTGACCAGGCGACTTTCGGCGAGCGCTCGGAAGTACCCTTGCCGCGATGGAGGCGGCGGCCCTTGCCCTGAGCGTCGCCTGCATCGCGATCATCGCTGCGCTGCTCATGAACCGAAGGGCGACCGTGGCCCGCAGAGCCCTGGAGCGGCTCCGCGACACGGACCGCCTGACCGGTCTTCCCGATCGGAGTCAGCTTCGTGACTGGATCGAGGCCGCGCTGGCAGAGGAGCCCCACCGCGCAGGCCGACTCGCGCTCTTCCTCGTGGAGCTCCGCCGTCTCGAATCCGTCGATTCCACCTACGGCCACGAGACCGCCGACGCGCTGATCGCTGATGCTGCCCGATCGCTGAAGGCCTCGGTCGATCCGAAGGAGCTCCTCGTCCGCTATCGCGGCCCTCAGTTCGTGATCGCCTGCGCCGACCCGGGAGATGCCGAGCGTGTCCGGGAGAGGGCAGGCCGGCTCCTCGATGCAGTGCAGCAGCGCTACGAGGTGGGGGCCGATCGCGTGGGAGTCACGGCGGCGATCGGTTGCGTCCTCAGCGACGATGCGAAGACCGACGCGGAGACGTTGCTGGCAGATGCCCGGGTGGCCCTCCAGCACGCCATGTCCGGTGGGAAGGGAGCGATATCGCTCTTCGACCCCGGCATGAGGGACGCCTTCTCACCGGAGGTCGCAGAGCTGCGCCTCGGACGAGCACTCGAGGATGGGGAGTTCACCCTTCTGTTCCTTCCCGTGGTCGAGCTCGATCCCGACCATCACCTGATCGGTGTGGAGGCACTGCTCCGATGGGACGATCCCGCCACGGGGCTCGTCGACCCCGCCCGCTTCCTGCCCACTCTCGATGCGACCGGGCTCATCAACGATGTGGGCCAGTGGGCGATCGACGAGGCATGCCGCCAAGCCCGCATCTGGCAGGAGCGGTTCCCCCATCGGGAGATCGACGTCACCGTCAACATCTCTCCCCGCCAGTTGGACCAAGCCGACTTCGCGCAGCGGGTGCTCGCGACGATCAGGGAGAGCGGTGTCGATCCCGAACGTCTCAGCATGGAGCTGACGGGAGATGACTCGGTCGCCGACCTCGATGACACCTCGCGGATGCTGGATGAGATCAGGGCCCTCGGAGTAGGACTGACACTCGATGACTTCGGTGCAGGACACGCCTCCGTCCGACACCTGCGCCACCTCCGGGCCGATGCGCTGAAGATCGACCGGAGCTTCGTCGGCAACCTCACCAGCGCTCGCGAAGACGAAGCCGTGGTCCAGCAGATGATCGGGCTGGCTCACGCTCTCGGGATGCCGCGCACTGGCCGAGGGCGTCGAGGATGCGGGCCAGCTCGAGGTCCTGCGGAGCCTCGGATGTGACGCCGCGCAGGGGTACTACTTCTCGGGTCCTCAGCCCGCCGAGGTCATCACCCGGCTCCTGGTCAAGGGGCGGCTCGACGCCGCCGACCGGCAGGAGCTGGGTCTGCATCCCGAGCCACCTATCCCCTCCACGGCGAACCTCTGGAAGTCCTGACTCGTCACCGACCTGACGGTCCTCAGGCGGCGGGGGCGTCGCGGAACTGGCTCCGGACCGGGGGGTCCACACCCAGCCGGTGCACCCCTTCCACATCGCCGAGACCGGGAAGGTGCACGACGAGCCTTCCCTCGCTGTGAAGCCAAGAAGGGAGCTGCTCGTCGTCCAGGACAGCGAGGAGCTCACACGGCGCCGCTGTGTCACAGAGGCGCGCGGCCAGGTTGACCGGCCGGCCGATGTAGTCATCTCCCTCGTACAGGAGGACGGGCCCGCTGGCGAGCCCTCCGTGGATCATGAAGTCATGCCCTTCGAAGCGGAACAGGATCTCCGCCGCCGAGGCCGCGACCACGGCAACATCGGTGCCGACGAGCATCACACCGTCGCCGAGCCACTTGCCCACGCGCACCCCGCGCCGAGCAGAGACGTCCCGAACCTCGGTTCGGAAGCGGGTGAGCACCTCGATGGCCGCATGCTCGCCGTGCCGGGCCGTGTGAGCGGTGAAGCCGCAGATGTCGATGAAGGCGAAGGAACGTTCGAGGTGGTTCGCGGGCCGAGAGGCACCGGCCACCGGCGGCTCGGTACCGGTTCCGATCCGGGACGCAGCACACTCCGAGGCCGGGTGGGTCGGTGGTTGGTCACGCCATAGCTGGCGGATGTTGAACAGCCCGGTCGATCTCATGGCAGCCTCCCACAGGATGCGCTCTCACCCTACCGTCAGGTCCTCGAGCATCGGCAGCGGATTACCGATTCCCTGGCGTCCGACTCATCGATATCAGACCTGGTTGCAGACGACGTGAACGGAGGGTGACGATTCGGTCTCCCGAAGGTGTGGAGAGGCTCCGTCTCAGGCGCTCATCGAAGTGCGGATGCGCTCCGCGAGCTCCCTGCCCGGCACTGCGGGCAAGTAGTAGAAGCCCTGCGCCCGATCCACGCCGAGCAGCTCGAGGATCTGGAGCTGCTCCTCCGTCTCCACCCCGACGGCGACGACCTGCAACCCGAGGGTGTGGGAGAGCTCCACCGTGGCCCGCACGATCGCCGTGTCGCTCTCGTCCTGTCCGACCGAGCTCACGAGGGTGCGATCGATCTTGACGAAGTCGATAGGGAACCTCTTCAGGTAGCCCAACGAGCTCTGACCTGCCCCGAAGTCGTCGAGCCCGAGACTGACGCCCATCCCGCGCACGGCGCTCACCGTGTCGTCGATGATGCCGCGCTCCCCCAGCATCACGCTCTCCGTGATCTCCAGGCAGAGCTGGGAAGGCTCCACTCCGGCATCCTCGATCGCCTCGGCGACGGTCGCGGGGAAGTGGGGATCGGAGAGCTGTCGCGGCGAGACGTTCACGCTCAGCTCTCGAGGGACGACCTCATCACCCTCCCGGGCCCATGTGGCCAGCTGTTGGCAGGTCAAGCGGAGGACCTCACCACCGAGCGGACCGATCATCCCGCTCGACTCCGCTGCCTCGAGGAAGGAGGCGGGAGAGAGCAGGGCTCCCTCCTCGTCGTGGACCCGCAGGAGAGCCTCCGCGGCAACCACCGCACCCGACTCGAGCTCGACTATCGGCTGGAAGTGGACCTCGATCCCATCGCCCTCGGTGATCGCCCTCTGCAGGAGCTGCTCGACACCCCTTCGGCGCGAGGTGGAGCTACGAAGCTCGGCTGTCATGAGCTCGATCCGGTCGCCCCCCTTGCCCTTGGCCACGCCCACCGCGGCATCCGCGTCGGCTATCAGCTCTTCGGGGCGCTGACCTCGATGGGAGACCGCCAGCCCGGCACTGAGAGTGAGCTCGATCGTCTCTCCGCCGACCCGGTACCCCTCCGAGAGCCTGGTCCTGATCCGATCGGCGGTGTGGAGCGAGTCATCGAGGTCCCCCGTCGCCTTCATCACCAGTGCGAACGAGTTGCCACCCAGCCGTGCCACGAGATCCTGAGGTCGAACCTCGTCGGAAAGGCGATGTGCCACCTGGCGGAGGAGCTCGTCGCCCACATCGGAGCCATGTCGCTCGTTCAACAGCGCGAAGCCATCGATGTCGAGGAGAAGAGTGATCACCTCTCGTTCCTCCGCCTCCTCCAGGAGTCGACCCATGCGATCGAGGAGACGCATCCTGTTCGGCAGGAGCGTCAGAGGATCGGTGTAGGCCCGGTCCGCAAGCCGCTGGACGGCCTCGACCCGATCCGTGACATCCCTCGCGCTGAGCACCACACCATCGATCGCCGGGTTCTCGGTCAGATCGGTGACGACCACCTCGAAGATCCGCCACTCACCGTGCTCGCCCCTGAGGCGGAGGTCGACCGCCTGGGGGACTCCTTCCTCGTCGGGTTCGGCAAGCAGCTGCCAGTCGACCTTGGCCCGATCCTCGTCGTGGATCCGGTCCAGCAGCCTGGTGCCGTCGAGGCCTGCGTCGGGCATACCGAGCGACCGCGTCGCCGCAGGACTGGCGTAGCGGACGGTCTCGTCGCCTGCGATGACGATGATCAGGTCCGAGGACCGTTCGACGAGAGCAGCGAGTCGCGTGCCGGCGACGTTCTCCCTCTCCTCGGCCGCACGGGCCTCACGGAGATCACGTGCCAGGAAGGTGATCGCCTCTATCTCCCCTGTCGCATCGCGGTGGGCGGCTATCGAGACAAGAGCCGGGATCTCCTCGTCGTCACCCGGCTTCAGGGTCAGTCGTCCGTGCCAGCGTCCGTGCTGGACGAGCGAAGGGAGCACACTCACCTCGAAGTGTCCCTTCGACCATTCGTCCAGGAGCTCGATCAGCCAGATCCGGTCGGTCTCGTGGATGGGGATGGCTGTCACGAACGCGTCATTCGCCCAGAGAGCCTCCGCCCCGACCGAGGTGAAGATCGCAACCATGTCGGAGGAGATGACCATGGCGTCGGTGAGCATCTCGCTCACACGCTCACCCGTGAACGCCTCTTCGATCTCTCCCCCGTGCTCCTCGACGTCGGCGACAGCTGCGACGGCGGTGGCCGAGCCGGAGACGAGCGGCCCGAGGGCGGTGAAGACAGGACCCTCGTCGGTGTGGGTCACCTCGACCTCCAACACCTGCGGACCCGAGGGACCGTCCACCCTCACAGCGATCCTGGTGTTGAATCCCGGGCGCTCACGAGCGAGATGTGCGAGGGAGCGCAAGGCGGCCTGGTCGTCCGGGACGATCCCCTCGGGCAGGGTCTCGGGCAGATCGGTCGCAGCGCGGCGTGCAACCCCGGGGCTCTTCTGCTGTGCCGCGGACAGACGCCGCGCCCAGGTCGCCACGTTCGCATCACCTCCGACTGCGGCCCTTCACCGCTTCTCGACTATCGGCTGGATGGTTCAGCACGTTGAGGGCGCCAGATGCCGACGCGCCAGAACCCGCCGCACGCGAGTATTCGCCGCTCCCTCCGCCTGCCCGGAAGGATACGTGCTCCAGGGCCCGTCGGCACAGCCCGGCATCACTCCCCGATCCCCGCGGTGGCGTGGTACCACGTGGCCGGCGTGCGGGACACCGGTCGAGGGCACCCACTCGTGGGACCGGACGCCCGCTCATAGGCTTGAGAGGTGCCGAGATCCACCCGGTCGAACGACTTCGCCACGGAACGCCGTTGGATGGTCGAGACACAGCTCACCCGCCGTGACATACGCGATCCCGGGGTGCTGCGTGCCATGGGCGAGGTGCCACGCGAGGAGTTCGTGCCTCCCGGCCGCCGGGGATCGGCATACGAGGACGGCCCACTCCCCATCGGTGGGGGCCAGACCATCTCCCAGCCCTACATCGTCGCCCTGATGGCTCAGGCCATCGAGGCAGGCCCCGCCGACCGGGTGCTGGAGGTCGGTACCGGCTCGGGGTACGCAGCGGCGGTGCTGAGCCGGATGGTCGGCGAGGTCTACACCGTGGAGCGCATCGAGGAGCTGGCCCTCGAGGCAGCCGAGAGGTGCAGCGCCCTGGGGTACGACAACGTCCACGTCCTCACCGGCGACGGGACCCTCGGGTGGCCCGAGCACGCTCCCTACGACGCCATCCTGGCCTCCACGTCCGGCCCCGAGGTGCCCACCCCGCTGAAGGATCAGCTCCGCGTGGGTGGAGTCCTCATCATGCCCGTCGGGGGTCGCCACTGGGATCAACGCCTGGTGAGGTTGCGCAAGACGGCACCGGATCACTTCGTCGAGGAGTACCTCGGGGGCGTCGCCTTCGTCCCCCTGATCGGACGGGCCGGTTGGTGACCCAGGGCCGACCGACGATCCGGGCCGGCGCGCCAGCGACCGCTCGGGCAGCTGCCAGGAAAGAGCCCCGCCCGGGTCAGCGAGAGCGGGTCACGGAACCAGCACCGCCGCACCTGACATCCGACCATCGCGGAGCCGCACGAGGGCCTCGTTGGCTGCGGCCAGCGGAAGCACCTCTGTTCGGGTCACCACCGGGATCTCCACCGCCAGCTTCAGCATCTCCCGCACATCGGCGCGCGTGACGTTGGCGACGCTGCGCAAGGACCGCTCCCACCACAGCAGCGAGTACGGCAGCTCCGGCACCCTGTCGAGATGGATGGCGTTCACCGCCACCGTGCCACCCCGGTCGACGGCCCGTAGCGCGTCCACCACCACTGCCCCGCTCGGGGCGAACGTGATCGCAGCGTCGAGAGGCACGGGCAGAGGATCGCCGTAGGAGCCGGCCCAAGCGGCACCGAGCCCACGGGCCCGCTGCTGCTCGGCCGGAGACCGGGTGGCCACGTACACCTCGCAGCCCCGGTGAAGGGCCACCTGGATCACGCAGGTGGCCGAGGCGCCGAAGCCGAAGAGCCCGAGGCGACCGCCGGGTCGGATCCCCGAGACCCCGAGCGATCGATAGCCGATCGCGCCCCCGCAGAGCAGCGGCGCGAGGTCCGTCGGATCGGCGTCCTCGGGAAGCGGGTGCACGAAGTCCGCTCTCGCCGTGACCTGCTCGGCGAACCCCCCGTCACGGTCCCATCCCGTGAAGCGGGCTTGCTCGCAGAGGTTCTCCCGACCAGTCGCACAGAACCGGCAGCTGCCGCAGGTGTCCGCGATCCAGGTGATCCCCACCCGGCTGCCCGGCACCACGTCCCCGACGCCGGGTCCCAGGGCCACCACCCGACCCACCACCTGGTGGCCGGGGATCACCGGCAGCCTCCGCGCTCCCAACTGCCCCTCGGCGAGCTGCAGATCGGTGCGGCAGACAGCGCAGGCCTCGACCCGGACCGCGATCTCGCCGGCGCCCGGCACGGGATCGTCGAGGCTGCGGGGCTCGAGCGGACGGTCCGGGGCGGGGCGTGGCCGGACCAGCTGCATCGCCTCCATCAGGCTCCGGCGCGACCTCGGCGACGGCGCCACCACCCGATGAGAGCTGCGACTCCGAGCAGGGCTCCCAGGAGCATCGCGATCCGCACCGCGGTGACCCGGCGCGTGGTGTCCGGGAGCTCCGTCGACGAGGTGGGACCGACATCGACGACGACGGGCCCCCGTCGCTCTCCGGCGGCCTCCTGCGAGCTGACGCCGGTAGCGTCGTCCGGCGAGCCGGGGACCGGATCAGCACCGGTGCCGCCGGCCCCCTCTCCGCCCGAGCCGTTCCCCGAGGCCTCGACCGACCCCAACAGGGCGTCGACGGGCGCCGGGCCCTCCTCGTCAGCCGCCCGCTGTCGGGACCGTGATCGTTGTGGGTCGTACTGCGCCATCGTGGGCTCCGTCGGGAGATGGATCGGCGAGGAGCTCTCCTCGCAACGCGGTGGGTGTGTCGAGCTCGCCGAGGACCTGTCTGGCCAGCCGTTCGAACTCCTCGGCTGCCTCACGTGCTCCCGGCCGGGAGCCGAGGGCCGAGAGGGGCAGCCCCTGCGCGGACGCCTCGGCGATCGCGGCACGCAGCTGGACAGGCGGCAGCATGAGATCGGGGTAGTCGCGGCCGAGCTGCTCGTACCAGTACCGGGCGTCGCGGGTACGGCCGAGCCGGTTCACGACCACACCCGTCACCACGAGCGGCACCGCTCGACGGGAGCTCACACGGGAGATGGTCCGCAGCACCTGCTCCACCCCGTCGCGGGACCATGCGGCGGGCTCCGTCACCACCAGGGCCTGGTCGGCCGCGAAGAGGCCGTTGACGGTGAGCAGGCCCAGCGAAGGGGGGCAGTCGATGAGGACGAGGTCGTAGTCGAGGCCCTCGATAGCGATGCGGAGGCGGTCCTGTGCACCGATCGGGTCGGTCGCGAGCTGCGGCTCGCGCTGGGCCAGCCTCGGTGAGCTCGGGGCGACGTCCGGTACGGCGTCCCCGGGCCACCCTGCGCGGCGCAGCACCCGAGCCACCATCCCCGGGTTGTCACCTGCGAGCACGTCGTCCATCGTGAGGTCTGCCTCCCAGACCCCCAGGCCCGTGGTGGCGTTCGTCTGTGGATCGAGGTCGATGACGAGCACCTTGTGGCCCGCCTCTGCGGCGGCTGCAGCCAGCCCCAGCCCCACGGTGGTCTTCCCCACCCCGCCCTTCTGGTTCACCAGCGCGATGACAGGCATGGCCTGAACCTAGCCAGAACTCGCGGGCCGTGCGACCGGGCCGTCACCGAGGTGCCGCTCGGCGAACCATGCTGCGTGCGCAGCTCCGAGCTCTGTGGTCGGCGGCGCGCTGACCGACGGCCAGATCTCCTCTGCCAGGCGGCGCCAGTTCCCGCTCGCCTCCATGTCGGCGAAGATCGCATACAGCCCGAGGTTGATGCGCTGGACGATCACGAAGCCCGGGGGGAGGTTGGCGGCCCTCATCACCTCCGCGTGAGGGCCGGACAGATCGAAGTACCGCCGCACGGACTCCGAGGCATACTCGCGGCCGATCGTCCGGACGCCGTCCTCGAAGACGAACTCGTAGAAGTGCCGGAAGTAGTCGACGACCTGCGCGTCGCTGAACGGCATGCCGAGCTTGAGCAGGCCTGCGTCCTCCATGATCCGTCGGAATCGCGCCGGGTCGTGATCGATCACCATCGCGTCGATCATCTCGGTGAACACAGGGACCTCCTCCTCGAAGTGCTTCACCAGGCCGAAGTCGAGGAACACGACATGACCTCCCGGTCGGAAGAGGTAGTTGCCCGGGTGCGGATCGCCGTTGAACGCCCCCATTCGATAGATGGATCCGAACACGAACCTGTACATCGTCTCCGCGGCGAGATCGCGCTCTTCTGCAGGCCAGGCCTTCACGTCCTGGAAGCGCGCACCTTCTGCGAGCTCCGTGGTCAGCACCCGTCTCGACGAGTACTCCTCGATCACCCGCGGGACGTGGACGTGGGGATGCCCTTCGTAGTAGTCGACGAACAGCGCCTGGTTGCAGGCCTCGACTCGGTAGTCCAGCTCCTCCAGGAGCCGTTCCCGGAGCTCCTCGATGATCGGAGCCGGATCCATCCCCGGGAAGAGCATCCCGAGAGCGGTGAAGAGGAAGTCGACGTTGCCCAGGTCGGCACGGATGGCCTCGTCCACACCCGGGTACTGGACCTTCACGGCGACGGCCCGTCCCTCCCGGGTGATGGCCCTGTGGACCTGGCCGATCGACGCCGAGGCGATCGGAAGCGGGTCCCATTCGGCGAACAGCTCCGAAGGCGACGCACCGAGCTCACCGCGGACCTGTTCGGCAGCCAGCTCGGGGCTCATCGGCGGCGCGTCCTGCTGCAGCTGGGCGAGCGCGTCGCGGGTCGCCTCCGGCAGGCCCTGGTCGAGGTAGCTGGCCATCTGACCCAGCTTCATCAGAGCGCCCTTCATGTGACCGAGCGTGGCAGTCACCTGCTCCGCGGTCCTCATCTCGAACCGGCGGTCCAGCTCGTCGCGCCTGGCGGCCGAGGCGAACACCCGGCGAGCCCTGTGCACCGCGTACCGTCCCCCGGCACTCGTGCCCAGACCGGCCAGGTGAAGGTTGCGACTCCGCCTGGTGGTTCGCTCGACGACGCCGACGCCTCCCCTCCGACCCCGCCGGGCCGAGATGACCAAGAGGACGAGTGCGAAGACGGCGGCAGCACCCACGGCGGCGGTCAGCGCCAAGGGCACCCGCCGTCGCCCGGGCGCGGAGGTCTGTGGCATCAGAGCAGAGTACGATCGGCCCTCGATGGACCTCCACTTGCGGGCCTACGACCGGGTGAGGTTGGGGAAGATGCTGAACCCCGTCCGCGGCTTCCTCGACGCATCGGCCGCGCTCGCCGCCCTGCTCGGGGCCGTGGCCCTCTGGGTGGCAGGTGCCGGGGACCTGCCCCGGCGGCTCTCACTGTTGGTGTACGCCGGAACGATGGTGGGCCTGTACACGGTGAGCGCCCTGTACCACTCCGTCCCGTGGCGCCAGACGTGGAAGGCGCGGATGCAGCGCCTCGACCACTCCATGATCTTCCTCTTGGTGGCCGGCACCTACACGCCGCTGGCGGTGGTCGCCCTCGAGGGGTGGCTTCGCTCGGCCACCTTCGTCGTGATCTGGGGTATCACGATCGTGGGCATCGGGCAGAAGCTGCTCCTGCCGAGGGTGCCGACCTGGTTCACGGTGACCATGTCGACGACCCAGGGGTGGCTCGCCCTGCTGCTGCTCGTCCCGCTCTCGCAGGTTCTCCCCTGGCCCGCTCTCGGGTTGGCGCTGATGGGTGGGGTTCTCTACACGGTGGGGATGATCTTCCTGGTGACCGAGCGACCGCGCCTCTGGCCGAGGGTGTTCTCGTACCACGAGTTCATGCACGTGCTCGTCATCGGCGGCAGCCTGTGCCACTGGCTCATGACGCTGCGCTACGTAGCCCCCCAGACTCCGGCCTGAGGATCAGGTTCCGGCTTCTTCCGCGCCGGCCTGGGGATCCTCCGGCGGGGGTCCGCCAGCAGCCCCGGGACCCGGTGGAGCGCCGACCGCGCACACGAGCACGCTCTGGCAAGCCTGGTCCATGGTGACCGCGAAGCGCACCTCGCCCGGATCGAACCCGAGCGGCTGGTAGGCGAGAGAGGCGACGCCCAGGACCTTCCCGGACCCGGTCAGCACGGGGCCCCCCCGATACGCCGCTCCGACCGGAGCGGTGTGCTGGAGCCCGGCGAGCGATTGGTCCACGACGAGGCCCGGGACGGCGGAGGCCCCGGCGCCCCCCAACCCACCGACGACCACCACGCCCGATCCGAGCGCGCGGGACGCATCCTCCTCGGAAGCCCAATCCAGGGGTTCGAGCTCGGGATCGTCCACCAGGAGCACCGCAAGATCCAGCTCCGTGTCCCAGCTCCACAGCTCGGCGGGGAGGGTCCTCTCGCCGCTTCGGAGCGTGACCGTGGGACCGGGGCTCGTGGTTGCGGCCTCGACCACGTCGAGGGCCGTGACCAGCAGCGACTGCTCTTCCACGTTGGCCACGACGAACGCCGAGCCCACCGAAGCCGCCCCATCCTCGTCCAGCGTCTCCACCATCCAGACCGATCCCGCATACTCGCCGGCAGTGGCAACCGCCTCAGGTGCACCGGCGATCCGGTCGAAGACCCCGAGGGCCTCGTCGATCTCGACGAGTGCCTCCTGGCGCTGCGTGTCGATGACGTCTGCAGCCTCGTCCACCCGATCCGTGACGCTCGAGGTCTCGGCCCGGATCGAGTCGACCTCGCTGCTGAAGTGCGACCACCAGAAGGCGGCGCTGGCCCCGAAGGCGAGCCCGGCGAGCATGAAGATGAACAGCCACACCATGATCGAGCGGGTGACGATCGGGAAGCGGACAGGGCCCGCGGCGCGCGCCTGCTCTCGACCGGCTCCGGATCGGGTGGCATCGCCTCGATCCGTCGCGTCAGCTCGACGGGGTCGTCGTCCGGCGCAGGCGGTGCCTCCTTCGCATACTGCTTCTGCAGTCGGTCGACCTCGCGCCGCGCCCTTCGCCTCGCCCGCCACGACTGCTTGACGACGACGTCAGGATCCTGTTCGAGACGCGCCGTGTGCCCTTCGCTCCAGTCGGGGATCTCCGTCACGACTGGACCCGGCACGGGGAGGTCGGCCTCCGGATGCGAGCCGATCCGCTCCGCCACCCGGGCACGTGCCACGTCGAGCCGGCCCCGTGATCCCTCGTGCTGCTCCTCCGCTCCGGGTCGGCGGAGCCTCTCCCGCTGTGCGTTCCAGTCGGAGACGAGCAGATCGAGATCGATCACCGCATCGTCGGCCGCGGGATGCGGCGAGGGATCCTGCGGGACGACATCCCTCCACTGCTGCTCCTCTGAGTGGATCGAGGTCCGGAAGAGATCGTCGATGTCAGTCATCGTCGGCTCCTGTGCTGGTGGTCGTCGTGGTGTCTCCGTCTTCACTTGCTTCCTCGGCACGGCCGTCTCCGCCGCCATCCGCTTCGTCGTCATCGTCCTCGTCGTCCGGCTCGTCGGCGTCGGTCGACGGTGCCGGACGGTCGCAGAGTCCCCCGCAGCCCGTGGGCAGGCCCTCCGCGTAGCGCCTCGCCCCCGGCTCGATGCTGAGCGTGCCCGGCGGTACGGGGAGCGGTCCCGGTTCGAGGAACTCGACGACCGGCCAGCTCTCGTGGGCCGCCGCCATGAAGGTGGCCCACGCGTGGGCCGGAAGCGTCCCACCCGTGACCACGCCGTAGCCGCCGATGTCGCGCAGCTCCCTCGGCTCGTCCGAGTAGCCGAGCCACACCGCTGTCGAGAGCTGTGGGGTGTATCCCACGAACCAGGCGGCCCGGTACTCCTCTGCAGTTCCGGTCTTGCCGGCCGCCGGGCGACCGACCTCGGCTGAAGTCCCCGTGCCGGAGGTGATGACGCCCGTGAGCACGTCGGTGACCGTGTCGGCCACGGCCGCGTTCATCACCTGCTCACCTGCCGTCTCGGTGTTGTCCTCCAGGACGGCGCCGTCGGCATCCACCACCCGCAGCACCGGCGTCGGTGCAACCCGCTCCCCGTGGTTCGCGAACACTCCGTACGCGGAGGCCATGTCGAGGGGCGAGACCTCCGCCGACCCGAGCGCCAGGGAGACGCCGTACTCCCGATCCGGATCCAGGGTGGAGATGCCCAGACGGCGCGCCGTCTCCGCCACGGCGGACGGGCCGAGGTCGAAGATCAGCTCCGCATACACGGTGTTGACCGACGACCGAGTTGCAGAGTCCAGCGTCAGGGCCCCGTATCCGGATCCGTCGTAGTTGGAGACCGTGCACTGCTCACCCGCGCAGCCCGGCACCGACCAGCTACCAGGCGCGGGGTACACGGTGTCGGGACCGAAGCCGCGCTCGAACGCGGTGGCCAGCACGAAGGGCTTGAACGAGGAGCCCGGCTGCATCCCGAGCGAGCCTCCGAGCGCGAGGTTGACCTGGCTGGCCTCCCAGTCGCGCCCACCCACCAGGGCTCTCACATGGCCCGTTCCCGGGTCGATGCTCACCAGCGCCATCTCGAGGGGCGCCGCGGTTCCCTCGAGCTCCGCGGCAACCGCCGCTTCGGCCTCCGCCTGGAGCCCTGGATCGATCGTCGTCTGGATCCGCAGCCCACCCCTGTACACCAGCTCGTCGCCGTAGCGATCGACCAGGTAGCGACGGACGTAGTCGAGGAAGAACGGGTAGGGGCCGTCATCCGCCTCCATCGGTGGGTAGTACACCGTCGCCGGCCGGTCGGGCTCACCCAACCCCGCGAACCAGAGCTGCTCGGCGAGGGCCGCGTCACGCTCTTCTATGGTGAGGTACCCCTGCTCCTCCATCAACCGGAGGACCTCGGACCGTCGCTCCTCGGCCGCCCAGGGATCGGTGCGAGGGTTGGTCTCGGAGGGAGACGGGATGATCCCGGCCAGGATCGCCGCCTCCGAGGTCGTCAGCTCGCTCACCGGCTTGCGGAAGTAGGTCTCCGCGGCTGCGCCGACCCCGTAGGCCCCGCTCCCGAAGTAGGTCGTGTCGAGGTACTCGAAGAGGATCTCGTCCTTCGACATATCCCGCTCGATGCGGGCAGCCAGCACGGCCTCGTTCAGCTTGCGCCCGAAGCTCCGCTCGTTCGACAGGTACCGGTTCTTGACGAGCTGCTGCGTGATGGTCGATCCACCCTGGACGATCTCCCTCTCACGGAAGTTGGCCGCGGCAGCACGCGCCAGGCCCTCGAAGTCGACGCCGGAGTGCTCCCAGAAGTTCTGGTCCTCCGCGGCCACCACTGCGTCCTCGAGGACCTGGGGGATGTCGTCCGGTCGGATGGGCACGGTCAGCTCGAACTCCTGGAAGGTGCCGATCGGGTTGCCCGCGGAGTCGGTGACGACGGAAGGCATGGCTACCACCCGATCGTTCGCCTCCGGGACCGTGCCCGGGAGATCTCCGTAGAGCAGTGCAGCGACTCCGGCTGCGGTCGCGCCCAACGCGAACAGGGGGAGGCCGATGATCAGGACCGTGCTGAGCCGGATGAGGCGGCGCAGGGCACGTCGCGTCCGCCCGGGTCCGGGCCGCACTCCGGAGCTCGTACCTCGCGATCGCGAGGTCGGGGTTCGGCGGGTGCTGCGTGGACGCGGCCGCACGGCGGTCGAGGCAGTCATCACGCGGTCCTCTCGTATGTGCACGGCTCGGACCCCGGTGCAGGACGCAGGTTCCGGATCGCGGTGGACGTGTTCAGGGTCCAGCCGCGTGTCACCTGTGGGGACGACTCCCAGTCACCGGCCACCCGTCGCTCGTACACCGTCTCGCAGAACTGGGGGTCGTCGGACTCGTAGGTGCCGGCAGGTACCGGGCCCTCGAAGGGAACGCTGACGGCATCGCCGACCCTGATCCTGACCGGTTCGACCTGGTCCTCGTCCTCCTCGTCCTCGCGATCCTCCTCCCCGTCCTCCTGGGGATCCTCGGCCGGGGCGACCTCGACGAGCGCCAGATGGAGCTCCCGCTGCTCTTCCTCTTCGAGGAAGAGCACCTCGGCCCGGGGAGCGCGAACTTCGGCTCCTTCCAGGCCCGAACCATGTACCTCCCACCCATGATCTCGGGGACCGTCCAGTACCCGCCGGGCCCGGTCAGGACCTCCACCGACGTGGACGCCCCATCCACCCAGCGCTGGAGCTGCACCGTCGCTCCCTCCACCGGCTCCCCGTCTCGGGAGACGCTGCCGTCGAGACCGGCCTCGCCACCCTGGATCGTCACAGCCGGCCCGCCGGAGAGCGCGCCCGACACCGGCGCCAGCGCCACCCCGCGCGTGTCCACGGGCTCCAGCTCCTCGAGTGCGCGAAGTCCGTCGGGTGTGGGCTGCTCGCGGGCCGGACCTGCACGAGACGTCGTGGGGCTCGAGGACTCGTCTCCCGGGCCGGCACAGGCTCCGAGGAGCAGCGTGGCGAGAGAGGCAGCGGTGAGAAGTGATCGTGTGCGGAGCAGGGACAAGGTCACCTCGGGGCGCCCCTCGTAACGGCCAGGTCAGGCCCCTACTCCACGGAAGACGCTACCGCCGCAGCCCCGTGGTTCCGCGGACCCCTGCCGCCTCCAATACGCGTGTGATCTCCGAGTTGGGGAAGATCGAGCAGTAGTGCTCCGCCGCCTCCAGCGGCTCGGCGTCGAACCACAGGTTGGTGATGATCCGCGGCAAGGCTCAGAGCTCCCTGACTCCCGCCGACGGCTTCCCGGCGGACCGGCAGGCGAGCTCGCCGACGACGGGTCGCATCAGCCCTGCTCCTCGGCCGCCACGTTGACCATCCAGGCCACCCCGAAGCGGTCGACGCACGATCCGAACATCGGCGACCAGAAGGTCTCACCCAGCGGCATCTGGACCTCCCCGCGTTCGACGAGCGACTCGAAGACCAGGCGGGCCTCGTCCTGATCGGTGAGGGTCAGGTTCACCGCAGCACCCTTGACCCCGGAGCCGTCGCCGGTCGGGTCGTCAGACGCCATCAGGAGGTCACCGTCTCCGAAGCTGAGGGCTGCGTGGATGACGAAGTCGTCGGGTGCCTCGAACGGCGTCTCCTCACCGGCCGGAAGGTCGGCCGCGTACATGATGTCGAGCTGCCCACCGAGGATCTCCTGGTAGCGGGTCATGGCTTCGCGCGTCGTGTTGGTGAAGAACAGGTACGGATGAAGGGACATGGAGACCTCCTGGATCGGACCTCGAGCCGGCCCATCCGACCGGAGCGGTGGGCGTTGATCGCCTGGCGGATCTCGGCGTTCGTCTTCCTCACGAACGGGCCGGGTGGTGCAGCTTGCACCCCGAAGCCAGCTCTCTCGCAGGACACGACGGGGGGACCAGCGAAGCCACCGAGTGCATGGAACGGCCCACACGCTCCCCAACAACGAGTCGGGAGGAGCTGTTCCCCACGAGGCTCTCAGGCTTCTCTCACACTCCCGGGCCAGAATGGTTCGGATGCGCGAACCCGAGGTCCTGGTCGTCGACGACGATCCGGCGATCACCACCGCGCTCGAGCGCGGGCTGCAGCTGGAGGGCTTCCGGGTGCGATCGGCCGGTGGGGGCCTGGCTGCGATCGAGGCGGTCACGGCGGTGCCTCCCGATGTGATGGTCCTCGACGTGAACATGCCCGACCTCGACGGGGTCACGGTCACCAGGAGGCTGCGCCGAGACGGCCACGAGATACCGATCTGCATCCTCTCGGCGAGGGACGAGATCCCCGACCGGGTCGCCGGCCTCGAAGCCGGGGCCGACGACTACCTCGTGAAGCCCTTCGCCCTCCCGGAGCTGGTCGCGCGCCTTCGGGCACTGCTCCGGCGGAAGACCGACAGCGGGGAGGGACCGCTGCGGAGGGGAGACCTGACCGTCGACCCTGCCCGGCGCAGCGCCCACCGCGGCGAGCGCGAGCTCGGGCTCACCCGCCGGGAGTTCGACCTTCTCGAGACGTTCGCGCGGAACCCTGGGCTGGTCCTCTCGCGCTCCCAGCTCCTGGAGCTGGTGTGGGGCTACGACTTCGAGGTGGAGAGCAACGTCGTCGACGTCTTCGTCGGATACCTACGTCGCAAGCTGGAGGCCGGAGGTGAGCCCCGAATCCTCGAGACGGTGAGGGGAATCGGCTTCAAGCTGGCGGTCTGAGGCGCGGCCCGATGAGATCCGCCGGTCCACCACGGGCCACCGAAGCACCCGCGCCGCGCTGTGCTCCCGAAGGGACCTCTCCTTGAGCCTCAGGGCCCGCGTCGCGCTGGTCACGGCTCTCACCACCCTCGCCGTGGTCGCCCTCGCGGGCGGCGCGTTGGTCGCGCTGGTGGCCCGCGATCAGAGGGACCAGCTCGACGAGAACCTCGTGGAGCAGGCAGAGGCCGCCGGTCAACAGGCCGTGCGCGAGAGCCTGGGTGCCGGCATCGGCACCCCCCGGCAGGGCAGGGTCGTACCCGACCTCAACCTCGTGGCACGCATCGTCACCGATGGCGAGGTGACCCGCTCCTTCGGTGACTTCCCGCTCGACGACGACGATCACCCGCCACCCGGCTACAGCAACCGCTCCATCGACGGTGAACGTTGGCGGATCCTCTCGATCTCCGCCCCCGAGGTGTTTCCCCAGCTCCGGGAGGACGCTCCCCGGCTCGACCGCGCCGTCGAGAGCACGGTGATCGAGGTCGCCATACCCACCGCCGAGATGAACGCGCGGGTCGTCGGCATCGGCTCCCAGGTGCTCAGGGTGGGAGTCGTCGCCGTCGCGCTGGCAGGGCTGCTCGGATGGTTCCTCGGAGGTGCGGCCCTTCGCCCCCTCGCCCGGCTGCGCCGCGATGCCGAGAAGGTCTCGGGCACCGAGGATCAGGAGCTGCGCGTGGCGGACCAGCAGGGTCTGCGCGAGGTCGACGACCTGGGTCGGAGCCTGAACATGATGCTCGACCGCATCCGCCGGGCCACAGCAGAGACCGAGGCGGCGCTGGAGGCCTCGAGGACCTTCGCCGGCAACGCCGCACACGAGCTGCGGACGCCGCTCACGAGCATGCAGGCGAACCTGGACGTGCTGGAGCGCAACCCCTCACTCGATCCGTCGCAGCGCGCGGAGATCATCCGTGACATCCAGGAGCAGCAGCGGCGCCTCCTCCGCCTGCTCGCCACCCTGCGACTTCTGGCCCGCGGCGACCTGCACACCGCCCCGCCGACAGGTGCCGTGGATCTGGCCGAGCTCGTCGACGTATCCGTGTCCCGGGCACGGGTCCGTCACCCCGAAGCCTCGTTCGCTCTCCGGGTGGAAGGCGGTCCGTTCGCGATGGGTGGCTGGGAGGAGGGGCTCCAGGTGATGGTCGACAACCTCCTCGACAACGCGGCCCTGCACGGCAGCACCGGTACCGAACCGGCGGCGGTGAGCGTGCTGCTGCGCCGCGACGACGACGGCATCGAGCTCGCTGTGGAAGATCACGGGCCCGGGATCCCTCCTGACGAGCGCGAGCACGTCCTGGAGCGCTTCGGCCGTGGGCGAGGTGCAACCGCGACGGGATCGGGGCTCGGGTTGGCCCTGGTCGTCCAGCAAGCCACCCTCCACGGAGGAGGGGTCGAGATCAGGGACAGCCCGCTCGGAGGTGCACGCCTCCTGGTGCACCTCCCCCCTGATCAGGCACCTGGGCCCTGACGACCTCGGTGAGTTGGTCGATCGCCGTGCTCAGGTCATCGGCGATGGCGCCTCCCAGCTGTGCCGCGATGATCTCGCTCACCGACCGGTAGTACCAGAGCTGCTCCTCGGGGCCGGCGTTGAACCGACCCCAGAGGGCATCCCCGACGTGACGATGATCCTCGATCACCGAGCGGGCGTTGTGGAGCTTGTCCGCCGCCACGACGAGGAGGGTGCTGCGATCCTCTCCCAGCAGACGGAGATCATCGAGGTGAGCCTGCTTCCGCTCGCGCCATGGCGGCTTGGGCTTGCACTCCGAGTCGGAGCAGGCATCGACGATCGAGGCCACAACCGGGCCGAAGCGCTCCTCGATGTCCGCCCTCGTGGCGGTGGTGTCCTCGATGGCGTCGTGCAGCACCCCGGCGATCGCCTCCGACTCGTCGCCACCGTGCTCCAGGACGATGCAGCTCACAGCTAGCAGGTGCGAGATGTACGGAACCCCGGTGGCCTTCCGCACCTGCCCTTGGTGCAGCTCCGCCGCCCACTGCACCGCCTCACCGAACCGATCCGTGATCTCCGTCATGCCGTTCGTGGGGCCGAGGGCGCCATCCCCCGAAGTCTGCCACGGATCCGTCGCTGTCGTTCTCGGAAGCGGTGCAGCGATAGCCTGCGCGGCACCTACGAGAGAGGAGCGGCCGGTGAGCGACGATCAGGCACTCATAGCCAGCACGACCACCGGCCGAGTGGAGGGTCGACCGAAGGACGGCGTCCTGCTCTTCGCCGGGATCCCCTTCGCCGCGCCGCCGGTCGGGGACCTGCGCTTCCGGCCCCCCGAGCCTCATCCCGGCTGGTCGGGCGTTCGTGACGCCACGCGCTTCGGACCGGTCTCCGTGCAGTCTGCGGGCTCACTCGAGACGCTGGCCGGGGGTGGCGAGCCCGACTGGGACGAGGACTGCCTCTACCTCAACGTGCAGACCCCCGCCCTCGACGATGGACGACGACCGGTGATGGTGTGGATCCACGGTGGCGGCTTCACCAGCGGTGCCGGCTCGATCCCTTGGTACGACGGCGCCCGGTTCGTGCAACACGGCGACGTGGTGGTGGTCACCATCAACTACCGACTCGGCGCCCTGGGATGGCTGCATCTGGGCGAGGTGGATCCCGACCACCGGGCCTCCGGGAACCACGGCCTCCTCGACCAGTGCGCGGCGTTGGAGTGGGTCCGCGACAACATCGCAGCGTTCGGCGGTGACCCTGGGCAGGTCACGATCTTCGGCGAATCAGCGGGCGGCATGAGCGTGGCGACCCTGATGGGCACCCCGCGGGCGAAAGGCCTGTTCCACCGGGCAATCCCCCAGAGCGGGGCCGCCCACAACGTCTGGTCCGTCTCGAACGCGGCAGAGGTGACCGATCGGATGCTCCGAGCTCTCGAGGTGAGCGACCTCGCCGGGCTACGGGCTTCACCAGCCCGCCGGATCCTCGAGGTCCAGCAGGAGGTCGCGGCCGAGATCACCTCCGACCGGGCAAGTCGGCGTTCCGGCTCGGGGCTCGGCCTGCCCTTCGGTCCTGTGGTCGACGATCTCGTGCTGCCACAGCCACCGCTCGACTCCGTGGCAGGAGGGATGAGCGCGGGTGTGCCCCTACTGGTCGGGACCACGCGCGACGAGTGGAAGCTGTTCGGCTTGATGCTCCGCAGCGTCGAAGACGAGGAGACCATCCTCCGACGGCTCGGACGCATGGTCGAGGACCCACACCAGATCGCTGCGGCATACCGCCAGAGCCGAGCCGAGCGCACCCACGACGAGATCTGGTCGGCGATCATGACCGATCGGATCTTTCGCATCCCGGCGATACGGCTGGCCGAGGCCCAGCTTCCCCACGCCCCCGGGAGGGTCTCCATGTACCTCTTCGAGTGGGCGTCGACCGCGTTCGATGGCCGTCTCGGATCGTGTCACGCACTCGAGATCCCCTTCGTCTTCGACAACCTCGACAAGGGAGGCGTCGAGATCTTCACCGGCGAGAACCCGCCCCAGGCCCTCGCGGACGCGATGCACGGGTCCTGGCTGAGCTTCGCTCGGACAGGTGATCCCGGCCGTGACGACCCACGGGAGTGGCCTGCCTACGACCTCGATCGACGCGCCACGATGCACTTCGGAGAGAGCTGCTCGGTCCAGCACGACCCGGCTCCCGAGGAGCGGGCGGCTTGGGACGGCGTGCTCTGAGCCTCCGCACCGCTCCTGGCACGGCAGCCCGTGCTCCCTTCGGAGTCAGTCCTCACCCGGCAGGCGCAGGTCGTCGATGAGCCTGTTCAGCGCGTCGAGCGCCTCGTTCGGCCGCCGCTGACGATCTCCTCGGGTCGCGACCGTGCTCTGCTCGACTCCGGGTGCGGACACAGACGGTCCGGGGCCCCGGGGTGGTCCGGGCTCGCCCGGTGGCAGCGGTGGCTCAGCGGGGGGCGGACGGGTCGATCTCCGGAGCCGGTCCTCGATGTCCACCGCCTCCTCCACCTCTTCCTCGTCGGCCGGATCGGAGTCGGCCCCATTTCTCCTCGCCCGCACTCCGGCCCAGATGGCCGCCGCACCCAGCACCATCGCGAGCGCTGCGGCGGCCAGAACCACACCCCGGACCGAACTGTCGTCGTCTGTTGCCGCGGCTGCCGATCGATCCTCCACCGCCTCGGTGGTCGTGACCTCGGTGACGGTGGTCGTGCCGACGGGCTCCGCGGAGACGTCACCCACTTCGAACCACTCCAAGGTGGCCACGCCGCCTTCGGCCACGAGTTGGCGGCCGTCCTCCAGCATCATGACCCGGGTGATCCCGAGTGCACCCGAGCCGGCATCCGCGCCTACGACCTCGAAGAGGCCAGCGCGCCCGAACGAGACCGAGTACCCACCGCCCTCCACCACCTCGAGTGGTTCCGAGAGCCAGGCTCCCTCGGCAGCTGTCACCGGTATCGGTAGCGTTGGCGTGCCGTCCCAGTACACGACGGCCTTGGTGGCGTGGTCGATCGACACGAAGTACGGCGTCCGCCCGCTCGACGAGAAGTCAGGCACCACCCTCAGGTAGTCGCGAACCTCTGTCACACCGACACCGGCGATCTCGACGGGCGAGGGCGCCGGATCGCTCACCGTGACCAGCTCACCCAGCAGCTCGACCGACGGAACAGAGTCGAGCTGCACGAGCTCACCGGTAGCGGACCCGTCGGGTCCCACCGCTCCAGCTGCCGCCGACGGGGTGAGCCGGCCCACGGACGACTCCGTCCCGAGCAGGGGCCCCACGGAGAAGAAGGGCGTCAACCGGGCGTCGGCGTCAGGCAGCGCGAGCTCCCCCCAGAGGACCGTGGCATCACCGATCTCTCCGAGGGGCAGCAGGGCCCGGTCCGCCTCGGTGACACCCACGTCGGCAGAGCCGTCCGCCGTCCAGATGGACCCGTCTCCCCGCTCGCGAAGGCCGACGACCTCCTCTCCGTCCCGGACGAGCGACACGCGGACCCGCTCACCGTCGGGCTCACCGAAGAGCACCGAGACGCGTGACCCGCTCGGCAGGCCCGACACCCCCGAGGAGACCTCGACGACCACCTCCGTCGACGGCCGCTGGCCGGTCGCGTAGACGGCGACGATCGCCGACGCGGGGTCCTCCGCATCGATCTCGACCACCCCGACGACCGGAGCGGGGAAGGCTGCTGCCTGCGCAGCCGCTTGCCCTGTGGCCACGAACCAGGACGACCCCAGCGCCACCACCACAGCCAGAACGGAGCTCACCCCGACCCAACCCAGGCGCGCGCTCATCGTCGTACCCTCCGGCCCATCGCCCACGAACTCGGAACGCTACTTCACCTGTCAGTACGGGGCCGACTGCTCACCACCCGACGCGAGCGTCGACCCGAGCGACCGGACGAAGGGGCCAGGAGCGGCGTGCCAGACCCCGTGGTCGGCCTGCTCCTACGGGCCGAAGAGCTGTTCGGTGAGCTCGTCGAGCCCCTCGTCCTTCGGTGGGACGGGCCGGGCCTCGTGCGGGGATTCCGGTACCTGATAGGGGGCCTCCACCCGATATCGCCACCAGCGCCAGGCGAGCCAGCCGGCAACCATCAGCAGCGCTGCCACGCACCCGGCCGCCACAGCTGCGACGGGGAAGCTGTCCGATCCCGAGTCGGTGGACGCCTCCCGGGCACTCGGGCCGGCGGCCGACTCGGTCGTCGGAACGATGGTCCCGCCGGGGGAGGGCGCTCCTCCCTCGAACCACTCGAGAGTGGCGAGGACGCCGTCCGGGCGCACCCGGGTCCCGTCTGCCAGGGTGAGCGATCGCGCGATCCCGAGCGCAGCCGTGGCTGCCTGATCCGCGAAGCCGAACTCGTCGAGCACCGCTTCCAGATCGAAGACCAGCTCGGTCCCCGCTTCGATACCACCCTCCGGGTACCCCTCCAGGATCCAGGCGCCGTCGTTCGGGATCGCGGCCGGGATGGGCATGGTCCCATCGAGCAGGGCTACCTCACCCCGCTGATGGTCGATGGCCACCAGCCACGGTGCAGCGCCGCCGCCTTCGAAGTCGGGGGCCAGCCGCACGACGTCCAGGATCGTCTCCACCTCGCGACCGTCGACCGTCGCAGGGGGCGGTCCCGGGTAGGTGACCAGGATCTCCCCGTCGGCGACCGTGACGGTCGGTGGATCCTGAACCTCGACCGGTGGCCGTGGCGGTTGGGAGACCGACCCCCAGGCGAGGTCGGAGGCGGTGAGCGTCGAGGCCGCCGGGCCAGCTCCGAGCAGCTCTGCCAGCATGACCAACGGAGAGACGACCGCCGAGGCATCGCCCCCGTCGCCGCGTGATGCCTCGATCCAGATCATGTCCTGCGCCGGGTCGAGATCGGGCGGGAGCGTGAGACTCACCTCGTCCGCGTCGAAGACCACCTCTGCCCTTCCCTCCCGCTCCCAGTCGTCGCCGCTCCCGATCTCCACGACGCCCGTCGACACACCGGCCACCACGACCAGCGAGACCCGGATGTGGTCTGTGGTCGGGTCCCCGATGTGGGCGGCGACGCGGTAGCGGCCTTCGTCGGGAAGCCTGAAGGGCTCCGCGAACCGGACGACGAGCTCGTTGCCGGTGGCAGAGGCGACCTCGGAGAAGGTCTCTTCATCGACGGCGTCCGGGGAGATGAAGAACGAGGTGACCGCGAGGTGGGGAGGCACCGACCCCTCCGTGAGCACCGGTACGACCAACGGGGAAGGGAACTCCTCCACCTCGTTCTCCTGCCGCTCGCCTGGACCCTCACCTGCAGAGGTATCGGTCGTGCCCGCCTCCGCGGCAGCGAGCCCGCCCGTGGTGGCGATCATCAGCGGAGCGAGCGTCGCCACCAGAGCCGCCGCGGCCAGCGGGGCCACGCGTGCCCTGCGCAGGACGCGTCCCTGGGTCACGGATCGGAGCTGGGGTTCGGCACGAGGCCGGAGCGTAGAAGGGGTGGGCGCCCCGAGCCAGGACCGCTCCCCAACCCGCGGGGTCCGGGGGATCCAGGCAGGTTCCGAGAAATCACCGCGATCCATTAACTAATTGTCTTAGACAGGGGCTATACTGCGCACAACGGCGTGGGCCCGTGCGCAACCGCCCTCCCTCCCTGCCGTATCGCAGCTGCGTGTGGGCCCACGCCAGATCTCTCCCAGGCGGGAACCCCGGATCTCTCCCAGATGGGGGAGTGCGACAGCGCCGGAACCGCGCCGGACGGGGCGACCTCACCTCACCTCGCTCGGTACCACGTCTGCGCCCGGGGAGGATCCCCTCGGGGCCTCAGCGGAAGATGCAGATGTCGCCGGCCCACATCGAGGAGATGGAGCCCGAAGCCGAGGTATCCGTGGCCAGGCCGCTGATGTGGGCCCCGCCCCCGAAGTCGGAGGTGAACTCGGGCCCCAGCGAGGTCACCGAGATGCTGAACCCCGGGAACGCCGCGGACGCCTGACCGACGGTCGATCCGACCGACACCCCCTCGGCTGTCGAGAGCGCTGGTGAGCCGCCCCTGTACTCCCAGCCGACGAAGGAGCCGCCCCGGAAGTCGAGGAAGAGCGATCCCCACCTGACCCGGTAGTCGTTGCCGGCTGGGCAGGATGTCTGGGGGCCCTCGCTGGTCGGGGTGCCGAGTGCGCTGCTCACGGTGCTCACGACGGACGCCTGGCCCTGGCCGAAGGAGACAGCACCCAAGCCGCTCGACGAGAGCACCAGCGCCGCCGGGGTCGGGGCTGTGGTGGTGGTCGTCGTACTTGCCGTGGTCGTGGTGGTGGCCGTCGTGTTGGTGGTGGAGGTCGTCTCGGTGGTGGTCGAGGTGGCCGTCGTAGAGGTGCTCTCGGTGGTGGTCGAGGTGTCGGCTGTCTCGACCTCGTCACCTGAGTCGTCGCGCAGGAGGAAGAACAGCGCCAGCAAGAGGAGGATGATGCCGGCCGCCAGGGCGATCGCGAGGTTCCTCCGCGACCGTGACGGTGGCTCCTCGGTTCCATCGGGTCCACCGCCCTCGGGGACGGGAGGCTCTCCACCTCCCGGTGGCGCGCCGGCGGCCATCGCCGGCTGAACGGTGGTGGGCTCGCCGCCGCTCTCCGGCGCGAAGCTCTGGCTGTCCTGTGGCGGCTCGGATGGGGTCATCGCCTGGGTCGGGTCGGATGGACCTTCGGACGCCATCGCCTACCTCCGCTCTCCCTGCCGGCGGGCGCCGACGCCCGTAGCTGGGCAGACACTACTTCGCAGCCGCCGGGCCCCGCCGTGAGGCCTCCTGCCTAGGATCAAGCGATGACCAGCGCAGGTCGAACGGACCCGGAGCATCCGGCGGTGCTGCGCATCGCCCCACTCGAGGCGCCGCCCGATGCCACCATCCGGGTACCAGGGTCCAAGAGCATCACGAACCGCGCCCTGCCGTGCGCTGCACTCGCCCACGGCCGCTCGCAACTGGTCGGCGTCGGCTTCGGCGAGGACACCGAGGCCATGCTCGACTCCCTGCAGCGTCTGGGTGCGAAGATGCAGATCGAACGCCGGGACGCATCTGTAACGCTCGACGGTGGAAGCCTCACCCCCGGGCTGGCCGAGATCGACGTTCGCCAATCCGGCACCACCGCTCGCTTCCTCACGGCGATCGTCGCCTTCGGCGGTGCCGACGTCCGGATCGACGGCGACCCCCAGATGCGTCGGCGACCGATGCTCGACCTGGTCGAGGTGCTCCGGGAGCTGGGGGTGGAGGTCCGCTCGGAGGGCGCGGACGGGACGCTGCCCTTGCTGCTCCGACCCAGCGCCGGGACCGGACCCCACCGCGTCGAGCTGAGAGGTGACACCTCGAGCCAGTTCCTCTCGGGGCTGCTGATGAGCGGCCCGCTCCATCCCCGAGGTCTCGAGATAGAGATCACGACGGAGCTGGTCTCGAGACCGTACGTCGAGCTCACGGTCGCGGTGATGCACGCCTTCGGGGTGGCTGTCTCCAACTCGGCCCCCGACCGCTTCCACGTCGAGGCGGGACAGCGGTACTCACCTCGGACCTACGGGATCGAACCAGATGCCTCATCGGCCTCCTACTTCTGGGCCGCCGCCGCGATCACCGGCGGAAGGGTGAGGATCGAGGGGCTCGGACCCGGTTCGCTGCAGGGCGACGCGCGCTTCGTGGACCTGCTCGAGCGGATGGGAGCCACCGTCGAGCGATGTGAGGACTCGATCGCGGTCGAGGGCCCGACCCGACTCCGCGGCCTGGAGGCCGACCTCCGGGACCTCTCCGACACCGCGATGACGCTCGCGGCGATCGCACCGTTCGCCTCGGAGCCGACGCGGGTGACCGGGATCGGATTCATCAGAGAGAAGGAGTCGGACAGGATCGCGAACGTGGTGAGCGGTCTGCGGCTGGCCGGGGTGGACGCCACCGAGGAGCCCGACGGCTTCCTCGTCCGACCGGGTCGGCCGCACGCCGCGCGCCTCGACGCGCACGACGACCACCGCCTCGCCATGGCGTTCAGCCTGCTGGGCCTCCTCACCCCCGGGATCGAGATCGTCGGGCCTGCCTGCGTGAGGAAGACCTACCCCGGGTACTTCGACGATCTCGAGCAGCTCCGACGGTGAAGTCCGGCAGCCGGGAGGTCGCGAGCAGCATCCGGGTCTGCTTCGTCTGCCTGGGCAACATCTGCCGATCCCCCACGGCAGCGGGGATGATGCGCCACCTGGTGAACCAGGCGGGCCTCGAGTCGCACATCGAGATCGACTCCGCCGGCATCGGGGGGTGGCACGTCGGTGAACCCCCGGACGCCCGCGCTCGCAGCGTCGCGCGGCGACGCGGTGTCGAACTGGACGACGTCGCCCGCCAGTTCGAGGCCGAGGACTTCGACCGGTTCGACATGGTGCTGGCCATGGACCGCGAGAACCTGGCGGACCTCCTGCGCCTCCGAGGTCGCCGGCGGCGGCGAGCCGAGCTGCGTCTGCTTCGCGACTTCGATCCCTCCGGTCCGGAGGGCGGGATCATCCCCGACCCCTACTTCGACGACCGCTTCGACGAGGTGTTCGACCTCGTCGAAGCCTCGTGCCGGGGCCTGCTCGGCCACCTCGTCGTCAGCCACGGTCTGACCGCGGATCGATGATCGGACGACTCCGTCCCGCCCTGGAGACCGCCCTCGGCTCAGAGGTCGTGGGGATTGTCCGCGTCGGGGGCGGCGACATCAACGAGTCGTACGACGTCCACCTCTCGGACGGAAGGAGGGTGTTCGCCAAGGCCAACCCCCACGCGCCTCCGGGGTTCTTCGAGGTCGAGGCCGCGGGCCTCGGATGGCTCGCCGAGACCGGGACCGTGCGCGTGCCGCGCGTGCTGGCGGCGGGCGACCAGGAGGTCCACTTCCTGGCCATGGAGTGGATCGAGCCCGGGCCCCACACCCCTGAGGCCGACGAGACGTTGGGCCGCGAGCTCGCTGCCCTTCACCGCAGCGGCGCACCCCACTTCGGATGGGACCGAGACGGCTACGTGGGCGAGCTGCCCCAGCCGAACGGCGCGTGCGAGAGCTGGACCGAGCTGTACCGCGTGCGAAGGCTCGAGCCCCTGGCACGCAGAGCGGTCGAGGCAGGGCTTCTGCCGGCCGACGGGATGGCGGAGTTCGAGCTCCTCTTCGCGCGGCTGCCGGGGCTGGTCGGACCCCCCGAACCCCCTGCGCGCCTCCACGGTGATCTGTGGGGAGGCAACCTGGTCGTCGGGCGGGACGGAGCCCCCTGGCTCGTCGATCCGGCTCCCTATGGAGGTCACCGCGAGGTCGACCTGGCCATGATGCGGCTGTTCGGAGGCTTCGGGTCGAGAGCGTTCGCGGCCTACGACGAGGTGTTCCCTCTGGCCGATGGACACCTCGAGCGCGTGCACCTCTATCAGCTCTACCCGCTGCTGGTCCACGTCGCCCTGTTCGGTGCGGGCTACACCGGTCAGGTTCTCGACGCGCTCCACCGGTACCTGTGAGCTCTCCACATCCTCGCGGCGCGTCGCCGCGCCCCTGATGCTCCCGGGTCGTCGCCACGCACCTCCGGTAGGGTGACCCCACCCCATGGGCGTCCCGCATCGAACCCTCACGGCCCGCCGGGCCCGCACGACGACCCGGATCGCGGTCGGTACGGCTCTGTACGGCCTGGAGAAGGCCGGCGAGCTGCTCGACGTCGTGGCCAACAGGGCCGAGCTGGCGGCCCTCCTTCCCGGATCCGACCCCGGCGGCTCGGCGAGACCACCTCACGAGTCGACCACGCCGACGTCGGCTGTCGGAGCTGCGCCGACGACCGAGCTCGACGCGTCGAACGTGCATGCTCGATCGAGGAGACGTGCGATCGTCCTAGGTGCCGTCTTCGAGCTCGAGGACCGCGCCCTGGCCGCCACCGAGCGGAGCAGCCGGGCGGGCGCCAGTGTGTTCGACCTCGCCTGGCGCACCGGCCGGGTGATCACGCCCGGACTCCTCCGGCAGCGCTTGGAGGAGGGTCTCGAGCAGCTGACCGCGCGGGGCGGCGCAGAGGAGGTCCTCAGCCGGCAGGAGGCCGGCGCCGCGGTCAACCTGCTCGTCGAGCAGGGGACTGGCGGGCCCTGGCTCGTGGAGACCATGAACGACGTGGTGGGTCGAGTCCTCGGGCCGCTGCTCGACAACGTCCTCCCGTTGGTGGTCGAGCGGCTCCGCGAGAACCCCGAGCCCATCAAGGAGCTGGTGAGAGACCAGTCCGTGACGATCGCCGGGGAGGTGGCCGAGACCGTCCGCTCCGGAGCGGCCACGGCTGACTCCTCGCTCGAACGAATCGCCCGCCGCCTCACCTTCCGTAGGCCCCGGGCGGAGCTCCCTCCCGCATCCCCGGAATCGTGACCGAGTCCGAGCACCTGCCTGCCGGATTTGCGTCTCGGGCCGTCGCCACCGTCATCGACGCATTGATCATCACCGCGGGGCTGACCGTGGCGGTCGCCGCGATCGCGATCACCCTCGACTTGCTGAGCGAGAGCTTCCGGCGTGAGGAGTTCTCGGTGGCCCCGCTGGTCGCCGAGCTCTTCGTGCCCACGGTCTTCGTGCTGTACCAGGCCGCCTTCTGGTCGCTGGCAGGTAGGACACCGGGCAAGGCGGTGATGGGGGTCCACGTCCTCACACTCGAGGGAGAGCGGTTGGGCTTCGCCCGATCGGTGCTCCGAGTGCTGGCCTACGGCATCTCCATGATCCTCTTCCTCGGATTCCTGTGGGTGCTCGTCGACGACCGCCGCATGGCCTGGCACGACAAGATCGCCCGCACATGGGTCGTGTACGACTCAGGGAGCGAGGACGAGCACCTCGGCGGAGCTGCTCCGGGCTGAGCGCCGGCCCGGGACCACCGGGCCGGGTGAGAGGACCGCCCTGGGCGCTGCGCGCCGGATCAGTCCAGGTCGCGGCTCACCACGAGCCTCCTCCCCCACCACCACCGCCTCCGCCGGAGGACCCGCCGGAGAAGCCCGAGGATCCCGAGCTCCCCGAGGTGCTGGGAGCGGGCGTCGAGAGGGTGCTTCCCGCGCTCGACGTGAAGTCGTCCATCGCCGAGGTGAGCGCGAAGGACGAGAACGGGTGGCTCCCCACATACCATCCCCCGCTCTCCGCGATCGCCTCTGCCCCGAGGTCCTCGAAGGTGCGGGCCCACCGGTCAGCGCATCGGAAGACGATCGCGTAGGGGAGGTACTCGCTGAAGATGTTCTTCTGCTCCGCCCATCGGGCGCGAGGTGCCTCCGAGTCCCGGATGAAGACCTCGAACCCCCTCGCCCTCCTGAGGAGTCCGGTTCCAGCCGGAGTTCGCCGGGGCATCCACCGAGATGAGATCAGCAGCAGCGTGGATCCGATGACCAGTGGGATCCCCAGCAGCGCGTAGTGGGTGAAGACGACCAGCACGACGAGCACTGCGATCGACACCAGGACCGCCAAGATCCCGAGGCCCAGCCACCGGTGCCGGGTCGAGTCGGGGCGCCTCGCGTACCAACCCCGTTGCACGACCTCGTCGTACATGGCATCGACGACGTTGCGGAAGTCCGTCGCGAAGGAGTACTTCAGGTCGCTCAGCTTCACCGACCCCTCGGCGACGGTCACCAGCCGCTCGAGGAGCATGCGCTCGTAGCCCAGCAGCTCCGAGAAGTCCTTGTCGAGGCGGACGATCCGGTAGTCGGGTCGGCGGCCCTCGGGGATCTCCTCGATCCTGATGTACCCGCGCACGGCGAGGTCGACGATCGTGGCGGTCACGTCCACCGGGTGGGCGACCTCGTCGACGAGCACCCCGACCTGGCCGGGACGGAGCTCGTCCGGCGGCACGAACTCCACGGGGGAGTGCTGGTCCTCGAAGAGGCCCACGGGTCCACCGACCGAACCGACCGGGGCGAAGGCGACATCGACGTGCGAACCCGACACCTGACGGTCCCGACCGACGCGAAACGCGATCAGCCCCCAGATCCCCAGGATCGCGATCGTGAGGGCGCCGGTCGCTGCGACGGTCGCCGGCGTCACCTCGAAGGCGCGTGCCAACGAGAAGCGCTCGTCGAGGATCATCTCGGGCTCGGCTACGGCGCCCTTGGGAAGGGCCACGACGACGGTGAGCATCTGCTGCGGCCACAGGACGTTCTGGTCGAACCGTGCCCGGTCGTCGGGCCTGCCCTCCCTGATCGAGGCATCGGAGCAGGAGCTCCGCGAGCCCGAGTACCCGGAGAAGCAGGCCACCTGCTCGGGGGACTCGGGGGCCCGCACGATCACCCTCAGGTTGCCGATCGGAACAGACCAGCCGTCACCGACCACGTTCCAGTACAGCTCGTCATGGGTCGGGAACCCGTTCAGGATGCCGTCCAGGCGGTAGGTGATCACGTACTTGTGTCGACCGGTCACCGTCCGGTTCGCGTCGCCGATCTTGATCCGGTCGCCGTGCTCCCAGGTCTCGAGCACATATCCGTCAGGCGCGGTCTCGCTCTCCACCGAGATCACCGTGAGCGGGTAGACCCGGTCGTATCGGTCGTTGCAGCGCTGGATGGTGATCAGGTCGCGGTATATGCCGTGCCGGTTCACCGCGAAGTCGCCGAAGTCGTAGTCGATCGTCTCGACGAAGGTCGCTCCCCCGCTGTCATCGATGGATATCTCGATGCGGTACTCCTCGACGTGCTCCGTGCCCGAGAAGTCGAGCTCGACCCCTGCCTCGTTCAGCTCCCCGGTCAGGGCCTCGAGCTCGACCGGAGGAGTGGCGGCGGCCGCGTCGGGCTCGGTCGCGCCGTCGCAGATGACGTCCTCGGCCTCGGCCGCCGCTGCCGTGCCGGGCAACAGGATGCACGTGAGGCACGCAGATACGAGCGCGAGGAGCAAAGCGAGCATCGCCCGAACGTTCCGCACGGCTTACCGTCTACCACGACAGGTAGGCTCCGCGCTCGCATCCACCACCAGAGGGAGCCAACCGGTGCCCACCGTCTTCGAGACCCCAGACGATCTGCTGTCCGCCGTGGGGAAGCACCTGGGTACCACTCAGTGGGTGGACGTGACGCAGGAGCAGGTGGACCGATTCGCGGACGCCACCGGCGACCACCAGTGGATCCACGTCGACCCCGAGAGGGCGGCAACGGAGAGCCCGTACGGGACGACCATCGCTCACGGCTACCTCACGCTCGCGCTGACCAACCTCTTCCTCCCTCAGCTGCTCGAGGTCCGGGGCACCTCCATGGGGGTGAACTACGGGGCCAACCGGGTCCGCTTCCCGTCGGCGGTCCCTGTGGGCACGCGGGTCAGGGGGAGCGCTGAGATCGTCGCGGCGGAGGAGGTGAAGGGCGGGGTCCAGACGACCGTGACGATCACGGTCGAGATCGAGGGTGAGGAGCGTCCCGCCTGCGTCGTGGAGTCGCTGAGCCGATGGATGCGCTGAGCCGCTGCATGCGCTGAGAAGGCCGACCCTCTCCTCCCACACGACCCACCGACGCGAACGTCCGGCTCAGAGCACGGAGATCCTGGCGCCTGAACCGACGGTTCGATGGGGGGTCCCGCGGGACCGGGCGGCGGCGGGTCTACGATCTCGTTCGTGGAAGACGGCGCCCACCTGATCCTCGTCGTGGGTGACGACCCATCGCTGCCGCGAGCTCCTCTCCTCCGCCTGCCGCCAGGTGGGGTACCGGGTGGTCGGGGCAGGATCGGCCAGCGAGATGGCCGCTGAGATGAGTCGGCACACGGTGGATCTGGTCCTCGCGGCGGAGCCGCTCCCCCGCGACGGCACGATCGAGCTGGTGGCCGCGGTGCGAAGCCGGCCCGACAGCAGCAGCATCCCTGTGCTGGCGCTGGCGGAGGACGAGGTGGTCCAGCCGATCGGCTCCGGCGACCCGCTCACGGCTCGACTGGTCAGGCCCGTCCACTGGTCGCAGGTGAGCGAGGCGATCAGCGACCTCATCCGGCTCGGCGAGAGCGGCGGACTCCTCTCGGAAGCGGGCTGAGACCCGGGCGGGGCACCCCACCGGACGTCGAGCTCACCCCCGCCTTCCCACGGCCTCGCGGTATGCCGCGACCGCGGTGTCGGTCGTCGGGAAGAACCGTTCCGGTCCGATCCGGAGCGCGAGCCCGGTGCGCTCGAGCAGCCGACGGAGCCGCAGCCTGCTGCGGCACACCGCGAGGGTGACATCGCGGCGGTCGAGCTCGTCCAACAGCTCCTCCAGCATCCGCACCGCGGTCGAGTCCAGATCGGTCACCCCCTCGGCATCGAGCAGGAGCCAGAGCACCCGCTCCGGTTCCGTGTCGACGAGGAAGAGCACCCGTCGCTTGAACCAGGCGCTGTTGGCGAAGTACAGCGGCGCGTCGAACCTGTACACCACGAGTCCCGGTATGACCTGTGCCTCCCGCCAGCGCTCCACGTTGTGGAAGCTGTCCATCCGATCCACGCGGCCGAGCACTGCGTCGTGGGGGCGGGCGGTCCGGCGCAGCACGTTCAACACGGAGAGCACGACCGCGACCACCACTCCGCCGAAGATCCCGAGGACCAGAACCCCGACGACGGCGGCCAGCGCGATGACCAGCTCCGACACCCTCACCCGCTTCAGATGCCAGATCCCGCGGAAGTCGAGGAGCCTCAACGCGGCCTCGACCACGATCGCGGCGAGCGCGGCCTGCGGGAACCGGGCCAGCAGGTCGTTGCCGAACAGCAGCACGACCAGGACGCAGGCCGCGGCCACCAGACCGGTCAACTGCGATCGGGACCCTGCCGCGTCGCCGACGGCGGTCCTGCTCGCACTGGAGCTGACTGCGAACCCCTGGGTGACACCCGATGCGAGGTTCGCGGTCGAAAGGGCAACCAGCTCCTGGTTCGGGTCGATCGGATACCCGCTCTTCGACGCGAAGGATCGCGCTGTGAGGATCGTGTCGGCGAAGGCGACGAGCGCGATCGCGAGCACCGAGGGAACGAGGTCCAGGAGCTGCGCTGCCGTCACGGACGGAAGTGAGAGCTCCGGGAGTCCGGCCGGAACAGCCCCCACCACCCGGACTCCCTCCTCCTCGAGGTCGAGGATCGCTACCGCCGCTGTCGACGCCAGCACAGCGATCAGGTACGCGGGAGCCCGCTTCCAGCGGTGGTGCACGAGGACGATGAAGGTCAGCACGGCCAGCGCGAGCGCGAAGGTGGGACCGTGCACCTCGTCGAGGTTCGTGAAGAGGTCGGCAACCTGCTGGACGAACTCGTCAGCGGGCACGGGCACCCCGGTGAACCTCTCGAACTGGCTCCCGATCATCACGAATCCGAGACCCGTCATGTATCCGAGGAGCACGGGGTGCGAGAGGAGGTCCGCCAGGAAGCCCAGGCGCGCGATGCCGGCGACGAGGAAGACCGCCCCCATGAGCAGGGCGCTCGCACCGGCGAGCTCCACGAAGGTGGTGACGTCGCCACCGGCCAGGGGCGCTATCGAGACCGAGACCATGATCGCCGTCGTGGACTCCGGCCCCACGACGACCTGGCGGGACGACCCGAACACCGCGTAGGCACCGAGGGGGGCCAGGGCCGCGTACAGGCCGGCCACCGCCGGCAGTCCGGCCAGCTCCGCGTAGGCCATCGCCTGGGGTACGAGCATCGCCCCGACCGTCGCACCGGCCACCAGGTCCGGGCGCCACCAGGCGCCCGGATAGCGTCGCGCCAGCACGAGCCCGGGGACGTGGCGCCAGAGGCGCCCCCTCAACCGTGTCGTGGCCATCTCGGTTCTCCGACAGGCAGTATCGGACCCAACGTATGCCGGAAGACCTTGTGCCGGGAGAGCCCAAAGACCGGGAGTGCCTCAGAACGCCGGAGGGTGGCCCTCCGCGGCCCGGCTCATCCGCTGCACCGCGGCCAGTGCGGTCTCGGGATGGGTGAAGACCCAGAAGCGATCCGCCACGATCGCCTCGATCACGCAACGGGCCACCTCGTCAGGCGGAAGGCCGTCGACCTGGAGCCGCTCGCTGAACGCGTCGAGCAGGGCCGTCTCCTCGGGGCTCAGGGCGTCCTGGGGATTCGGTCCGAGCCCACCGGGCCAGTTGCGATCCGCGTGGAGGATGTTCGTGGACACGACTCCAGGGCACAACACCGAGACACCGACACCCTGCTGGTGGACCTCCAGGTACAGCCGTTCCGAGAGGCCGACGACGGCATGCTTGGTTGCGATGTAGGCGGGACCGACGGGTGAGGTGACCACCCCCGCCGCCGAGGCGGTGTTCACGATGTGGCCCTCCCCCTGCTCGAGCAGGTGGGGCAGGAACGCGTGGATGCCGTGCACCACACCCCAGAGGTTCACGCCCACGACCCACCTCCACAACGGGAGATCCCAAGCCGGGCCGACTCCCCCGACACCCGCGTTGTTGCAGAGCACCTGAACCGATCCGAACCGTTCGAGCGCCAGGTCCCGGAGGTCCTCCACCGACCCTGCCTCCGAGACGTCGGTACAGACCCCCACGACCTCGATCCCGGTGTCGGTGAGTCTCTCCACCGCCCGGTCGAGCGCAGCCTCCTCCACGTCGGCCACCACGAGCTTCATGCCTGCGGCACCGAGTCGAGCTCCGAGGGCGTAGCCGATCCCGCTCGCACCCCCCGTGACGACCGCAGCCTTCCCAGCCAGCTCCCGCATGCCGCCTACCTCTCCTCGATCCCGTCTCGTCGTCCGCAGAAGGGCATCGTCAATCGACACGCACGTTCTCGAGGTGTCTGGGCACGACCGCGAGCAGGTCGAGCTCGTCGCCGATGCGACCCGCGAGGGTCCGAGCGGCCTCGGGCTCGCCGTGCACCAGATAGGTGCACTCCGGCCGACCGGTTGAAGAACCGAGCCACGACACCAGCTCGTCGGCGTCCGCGTGCACCGACAGGCCGTCGAACACCTCGACCTCAGCCCTCACGGGAACGTAGCGCCCCAGCATCTTCACCTGGCCGGCCCCCTCCGCGAGCAACCGCCCCCTCGTACCCTCGGCCTGGAAGCCGACGAGTGCCACCGCGTTGCGACGATCGGGGAGACGGGCCGCCAGGTGGTGCACCACACGGCCGCCACTCGCCATCCCCGATGCCGAGACGATGATCGAGGGGAAGCGCTGATGATCCAGCGCCATCGACTCCTTCACCTCGCGGACCTCGACGAGCGTCCCGGTGTCGAAGGGATCCGAACCGTCGAGCACCTCGGGACGGAGCTCCGGCGATCGTTCGGAGATCGCGTCGCGGTAGACGCCGAGCGCGGAGAGCGCCATCGGGCTGTTCACGTACACCGGCACCTCCGGTACCGCCCCCCCCTCCATCAGCTCCCGCAGGTGGAAGAGCACCACCTCGGTCCGGTCGACGGCGAACGCCGGGATGATCACGGTGCCTCCGCGGGCAACCGTCCGCGAGATCAGCTCTCCGAGCCGCTGCACCACTCCATCGTCGTCGTGCCTGCGGTCCCCGTACGTCGACTCCATCACCACGATGTCGGGTGAGTCCGGTGGCTCGGGCGCACGGAGAAGTGGGTGCGACGGTCGTCCCAGGTCGCCGCTGAAGAGCACTCTCCGAGGACCGTGCCGACCCTGGACGCTCATCGTCACCGTCGACGACCCGAGGATGTGGCCGGCTGGGCGCAGCACCAAGCTCACGTCATCGGTGAGCTCGACCTCCTCGTGGAACGGGATCCCCCGCATCCCTTCCAGCGATGCCCAGGCGTCCGCCTCCGTGAAGAGAGGGAGCGCCGGATCATGCTTGGAGAAGCCTCGCCTGTTCGCGTACTCGGCCTCCTCCTCCTGGAGGTGGCCGGCATCGGGCAGCACGATGCGACAGAGATCCGAAGTGCCTTCTGTGACGTACACCGGGCCACCGAAGCCGTCCCGGCACAGAGCCGGGAGGTAGCCGACGTGGTCGACGTGGGCGTGGGTGAGCACGACAGCGTCGATCGACGACGGCTCCACCGGGAACGGCTCCCAGTTGCGCAGCCGCAGATCCTTCAGCCCCTGGTAGAGGCCGCAGTCGACCAGCACCTTGGAACGACCGGTCGATACGAGGAATCGACTCCCGGTGACGGTGCCGGTGGCACCGAGGAACTGCAGCACGGGATCGGCAGGGCCCCGGCTCAGCCGGGGATCGGGAGCTCGAACTCGTCTGCCAGCACCACGTAGCCGTCGCTGTTGTCGGCGCGCATGCTCCTGACCGCCTGGTACTCCTCCGACTCGTACCAGGAGCGTGCCTCCGCTTTCGAGCCGAACTTCAACACCGTCAGGATCCTGGCCGGCTCTCCCTCGAGCACGTCGAGCTCGTAGTCGGAGACCAGCACCTCGGCCCGGTGCTGCATGAGCGTCGGCAGCACCGCCTGGGGGTAGTGCTCGTAGCCCTCGGGGTCGGTGACTGTGTAGTTGGCGATCACGTAGGCAGCCATCCCTGAACCGTAATGGCACCGGCGATCCGGGTCGACCGCGTCGAGGACGCGGTTCCGAGCCTGACTATCGGTCCTCTTCGCGATCTCCTTCGTCGGGGTTCCACCAGCCGGGTCGATCCTCGCGCTCGGAGTCGGATCCCTCGTCCCGGTCTTCCTCGCGGTCGTCGCCGTCCGGGTGATCGCCGGGAGCAGGTGAGCCTTCCGGTGGTCCCTCCCAGGGCGGGCCAGTCGATCCGGGCTGGTCGTGATGGCCCGGCGGCATCGGCATCTCACCCCCGCCCGGGCCTTCGCCGAATCTCCCGGGACCCCCGTACCCGGGCCCGAACGGCGCAGGCACATCTCGGGACAGCTGACCGTCGTCCTCGAGCTGGCGAGCCCCGCCGCGGAGATGCGCCTCCAGGCCCTCGATGTCGTCGTCGAGCTGGCGGACGCGATAGGCGAGGCCGAGCGTGGCGAGAAGGAGGAGCACCAGCAGCGTCCCACCCAGGACGAGCACCCATCTGCCGGTGCCCTTCCCCGACCCCGATGGGGCCTCCACCCCGTTCGCCGGTGGGAGCGGTGCTCCTCGGGCACCGCCCGGCTCCGGATCGGAGGACTTCGGAAGACTCTCTCGCTGTTCGGACATGGTCATCTCCGCCGTAGGACTCGTCTCCACGAGGATACGGGAATCGCTCCCATCGATGGCTTCAGGTTGTGGACGGGGCGACCTCCACCGGGAGCGCCCGTGCTATCAAGTCCCGGTGAGCGAGATCCCCCCCGATGAAGACGACGAGACGGCCTCGACGGATGAGGCCGTCGTCCAACCCCCCGTTGGGGAGGAGGCCGCGTGGCTGGCCTCGGTGCTCGGGGTGTCGGCCGGTGACTGGTCCGCGATCTGCTCGCTGACCAGGAGAGTCCCCCCTTACGAGGTGCCGTCGCTGCTCCTGGCCATGGCGGGGATCACGCCGCGCCTCGACGTCGCCTTCTTCAACCAGGGCTTCGCGACCAACACCCGGCTGGCCGAGGTGCCCGACGGCGACGACATCAGGATCGTCGAGAGCTCCGAGGCATCGGTGGCGTTCCGGGTGGCCGAGAGCCCAGTGGTGGCCCGCCTGGAGCGCGACCCCACGCTCCACACGGACGAGCCCCGTCTGGTGCTGTACGCCGCCACGCCCGATGCTGCCGCCGCCGGCGTGCGCCGCATCACCGAGATGATCCGGGGTGAGGCGTCGACCTGGCGGCGCCGCGCCGTGGTGCTGGATCCGACACCCGCGGCCTTGTTCAGGCCGCTCAGCGTCCCATCCGCGCCACCGCCACCCCCGGCACGAGCCGAGGCCGAGCTGCGGCGGTCGCTGCTCGACCCGATCGCGCGGATCCGGAGTGGAGGGGAGGGCGGCGGTTGCTCGATCCTCGTCACAGGACCGACCGGATCCGGGAAGTCATCCCTCGTCCGCTGGCTGAGCGGAGAGCTGGCCGGGACCGCCACCGTCGTCGTCCTCCCACCACGGGTCCTGGCCAACGCCGATCTGCTGCACCTCGCGTTCGAGATGGCCGAAGACGACGCTCCCTCGGTGGTCATCCTCGACCACCTCGACCTGGTGCTGGGCGACCGCTACTCGATGCGATACCCCGAGTCGCTCGCCGAGCTCGTGTCCCAGCTCGACGACCTGATCGGCCGGCAGCGCGTGTTCACGCTCGCCACCGCTCTCTCGCCAGATCCGCTGGACGAGGTCCTCACCGCGCGTCTCACCCGGCGTCTGCAGCTCGGCGCCGTGTCACGCTCCGATCGCGAGTCGGTCCTCGCCGAGCTGGTGGAGGAGCACGCTTCCGGTGATCGGGCACTTCTCGAGGCGCTGCTGCGACGTACCCAGCACTGGTCGCACGGAGCCCTCGTCGAGCTTCGCCGGATGGCGGCCTCGGTGGCCGCGTCCGGGCAGACGGTGGACCTGCTCGCACTCTCCGGGCAGGTGGGGAAGACGGTGACCTGCACCCCCACCGAGGAGGGCGACGGCACCTACCTCTGAGGCCGCGACCGTGCTGCCAGGGGGTGGAGGGGCCCGCGCCGGTATCATCCCCGCGGCCGGAGAGGCACATGGACATCACATTCGCCAAGAACGACGCACCCACGCTCGGCATCGAGCTCGAGCTCACGATCGTGGATCCGGTCTCACGTCAGCTGGTGAACGCGGCGTCGGTGATCCTCGGAGAGCTGGCTGACGGCCATCCGGGAGGGCACCCCAAGGCCAAACACGAGCTCTTCGAGTGCACCGTGGAGATCATCACCGACGTCTGCCACACCGTGGCCGAGGCTCGCGCGGACCTGGCCGCGACCCTCGAGGAGGTGCGAGCGGCGGCGGCCGGGCGGGGCCTCGCTCCGATATCGGTGGGAACCCACCCCCTGTTCGCGCTGGCGGGACCAGCAGGTGAGCCCGTCCGACCGGTACCGGGAGCTGGTGCAGGAGCTGCAGTGGACCGCCCGTCGGCTGGCCATCTACGGGGTCCACTACCACGTCGCGGTCCGCTCGGGCGAGAAGGCCGTCGCCATCGCCAACGCCCTCCGGAGCTACCTCCCGCACCTCCTCGCGCTCTCCGCCTCGAGCCCGTACTGGGAGGAGGAGGACAGCGGACTGGCCTCGAGCCGCATCAAGGTGTTCGAGTCGCTACCCACAGCAGGACTGAACCCGTACATCGCCGACTGGGAGGAGTTCGGGAAGCTGATGGGCACCCTGCTGCGCCGCGGAGTGCATCCGCTCGATCCGTGAGATCTGGTGGGACATCCGACCCCATCCCGACTTCGGCACGGTCGAGCTCCGCATGTGCGATGCACCCCCCACGCTCCGCGAGGTTGCCGCGCTCGCAGCGCTCTCCCAGTCGCTCGTCGTGCATCTCGACGAGCGCATCGAGACGGGAGAACTCCCCGACCCCCCGACCGAGTGGACGGTGCGGGAGAACAAGTGGCTGGCCACCCGTCACGGCATCGACGCCTCGCTCATCGCGGATCCCGAGGGAGTGAGGAAGCCTGCCCGTGAGCTCATCGCCGAGCTGGTCGGGGAGCTGGGCCCGGTGGCGGAACGGCTGGGCTGCGCCGAGGAGCTGCAGGATGTGCTCCGCATCCTCGACCACGGGCCCAGCTACCTCCGCCAGCGGGCGATCCGGGATGCGGGAGGAAGCGCTTCCGACATCGTCGACGCCCTCATCCGCGAGCTCGAGACCGACGAGCCGCAGACCCCATGACCGTCCCCGGCCTGGCAGGACTCGACGACTGGCTCTTGGCGCACGGGGAGGAGCTGACGGCCTTCCGCCGACACCTCCACGCCCATCCCGAGCTGAGCGGCCAGGAGCACGAGACCACCGATCACCTCGCGGAGAGGCTGGCCGTCGCCGGAATCGAGTCACGTCGACTCTCCTCCGGCACCGGACTCATCTGCGATCTCGCTCCCGGCACCCGACCCACCGTGGTCCTGCGGGCCGACATCGATGCGCTGGCCATGGAAGACGAGAAGGACGTCCCCTACCGGTCCACCCGTCCCGGCGTGGCCCACGCCTGCGGCCACGACGTCCACACCGCGGTTGTGCTCGGAGCCGGCCTCGCCCTGCGAGCGCTCGCGGGCGGCCAGCAGGTCAACGTCCGCCTGCTCTTCCAACCCGCCGAGGAGCGCCTGCCCGGCGGTGCCCTCACCGCCATCGCGGACGGGGCGATGCAGGACGCGCGGGCGATCTTCGCCGTGCACTGCGACCCGAAGCTGGACGCCGGCCGCATCGGCCTCCGGGTCGGCCCGATCACGTCGGCGACGGACGTCGTATCGGTCCGGGTGAAGGGACCGGGAGGGCACACCGCCCGACCCGAGCGCACCGCTGACGTGGTGGCGATCACGGCATCGGTCGTGCGAGACCTCGAGGACGAGGTCGAGCGCAGGCTCGGTGGTCGTCCGATCAACATCGTCTTCGGTTCTGTCCACGCAGGTCACGCGCCCAACGTGATCCCCTCGCGCGCAGAGCTGCAGGGCACGGTGCGAACACCCGACTCGGAGGTGTGGGAGGAGGTGCCCGGGATGGTCTCCGAAGCGCTCGCCGCCCTCGTCGAGCCACGCGGAGCCACCTTCGACCTCGACTACGTGAGGGGTCACCCTCCCGTCGTGAACGACCTGTGGGCCACCTCGCTCGTCGAGCAGGCAGCGCAGGAGGTGCTCGACGACGGGGCAGTCCGCCCCACGGGGCAGAGCGTGGGCGGGGACGACTTCAGCTGGTACCTGGAGCACGCGCCCGGGTGCTACGTGAGGCTCGGGGTCGGGGATCCGAGCACCGCCGATCCACCAATGGACCTCCACGCGAGCTGCTTCGACGTGGACGAGCGGTGCATCCCCGTCGGTGTGCGTCTCCTTGTGGCTTCCACCCTCGCGGTGCTCGCCCAGAGCTGACCCCCGGAGCTCCGGTACACGGAGCGCTCCCGATCCCCGTGCGGAGCACGGTGCCCTCCGCGGCGTAGCATCGCCGGTCGTGCAACACCGGGGAGTAGTCGCAGCGGGGCATCCCGAGACCGTCCGCGCCGCGGTCGAAACCCTCGAGGCCGGGGGCAACGCCTATGACGCGGTGGTCGCCGCCGGGATGGCGGCCTCGGTGGCCGAACCCGGCCTCACGAGCCTGGGCGGAGGCGGGTTCCTCCTGGCCTCCACCGTTGCGGGAGAGGAGGTCGTCTTCGACTTCTTCGTCGACACACCCGGTCGCGAGCTCCCTTCCGGGGAGATCGAGCCCCACTTCACCCCGGTCACGGTGAGCTTCAAGGGGGCGGACCAGGTCTTCCACGCGGGGTACGGCTCAGTTGCGGTGCCGGGCTGCCTCGTCGGGTACCTGCACATCCACCGCCGACTCGGGTGTCTGCCGTTGGATCGGGTGGTGGCCCCCGCCCTCCGCCTGGCGGACGAAGGCGTCGTGGTGAGCCCGCTGCAGGCCGAGATCTTCGGCCTCCTCGCCGGCATCTTCACCCTCACCGACGAGGGGCGCCGGGTCTTCTGCCGCGACGGTCGCCTCCTCGGGGAGGGCGACACGTTCCGCAACCCCGAGCTCGCGCAGCTCTTCGCCGGGGTGGGCTCCGGTCGGATCCGCGGGTTCGCCGATCCCCCGGTGGGTGATGCGATCGACGACGACATGGCCGGCAACTCCGGCCTCCTCACGAAGGCAGACCTCGTCGCATACCGGGTGGTCGAGCGCGAGCCGCTGGTGGCCAGCTACCGCGGTGCCCGTGTCGTGACGAACCCACCTCCGTCCTTCGGAGGGGGGCTGGTGGCGCGCGCGCTGGGACTGCTCGAGGAAGGAGCACCGGGTTCCTTCGCCGATCCCGGGCAGGTGGGCAGGATCGCCACCGCCCTACGCAGCATCAGCGAGGACCACGCAGGGGGGCACCCACCGGCCGGCGTCGAGACGCCCCCGGGGGTCGAGCGCCGCGCTCGCAGCTCCAAGGGAACGACCCACATCAGCATCGCCGACAGCGAGGGGAACGTCGCCGCGATGACCACCTCGAACGGGAGCTGCTCCGGCGTCTTCGCTCCGGGAACGGGTGTGCAGCTGAACAACATCATGGGGGAGGAGGACCTCCACCCGGACGGGTTCCACTCGGCACCGGCCGGGGTGAGGGTGGGGTCGATGATGGCCCCCACGATCATCCACTCGCCCGACGGCCGGGTGATCGCGCTCGGCTCGGGAGGAAGCGAACGGATCCGATCGACGCTCACCCAGGTGGTGGTCAACATCCTCGACCACGGGTTCTCGCTCGAGCAGGCCGTCGAGGCCCCCCGCCTCCACTGGGAGCGGGGCACGCTCCAGGTGGAGGGCGGCTACGCCGAGCCGTCGGTCTCGGCTCTCGCCTCGTCGATGGCGGTGAACGTGTGGGAAGGACGCAACCTCTACTTCGGTGGCGCGCACGCGGTCTCCACCGCGGGAGAGGCTGCGGGTGACGCACGTCGCGGAGGGAGCACCGCTGTGCTGGTGTGAGTCCCGGCACCCCAGCGCCATGGCCGGCACCCGAGGGACTGGATCCAGCGAGGCGGTGCTACCGCTCCACCAGCTCCAGGAGCTCGGTGCCGGATCGCGCGTGCCCGACACGAAGCCGACCGTCCGGGTCGTCGAGGTACACGGGCCGCAGAGGGGACGGGTTCAGCACTCCCCTACGTTGGAGCTCCTCGACGATCGGCGCGTGCTCGGTGGCGATCTTCCCGACGAGCAAGGTCTCCAGGTGGCCCCCGTCCGCCAGGTAGTCGAGCACGGCCTGCAGCCCGCGCAGGTAGACGGAGTCCTTGACGAAGCCACCACCACGCAGAACCCGCATCGCGATCTGGAAGGCCGGGCGCTCCCCGAACCCCCACGTCCTGTGAAGGTCGCGCCAGACATCGACCAGCTCCGCTCCCTGGGCGACGTGGTCGGCTGAGAGCACTCGGGCGGCGAGGGTCCTCATCCGTGCCGGGGTGAGGCCGCCGGAGAGGTGCTCGGCGAAGACGGCGAGGCCCTCCTGGAGCTCGTCGTAGCGGGCAAGGCCGACCGAGAGCAGCCGGAACGGCTGGGCCCGGCCGTTCCAGTGGGTGACCACATGGGTCCCGACTTCGTGTTGCAGCAGAGAGTCCAGCCGGTTCGACGGCACCGACAGCAGCCTCGGCACGAGGAGATCGCCCTGCGAGACCATGAGCGAGGAGACGTCGTCCCGCACCTGGACCTCGCTGTCCAACGGTGGGTAGGCGCGCCTGTAGCGCTCGAGCTCCTCCCGGGCCCTGGCGGCGACCTGTGGCGGGGGGACGGCACGAACCCGCGTCCGACCGCCCGGCGGGAGCTGCTCCAGCAGACCGCGCGCGGTGCTCCTGAGCTCCTCCCCGATGCTGCCGTACAGGGCGACAGAGATCGGCAGGAAGCGGGGGTGCTCACGGGCGCCCAGGAGAGAGAGCTTCAGATCCAGGTCCCCGCGCTTCTCCCGGAAGACGAACGCCAGGGTCGGATCCTCCACGCGATCGACGTCCACAGCGTGGAGCCGGCGCTTCAGGACGTCGGGGTCGAAGTCGCGCGGCCGGTACAGGAAGGGCGGCACCCGCTCGTACCCGGACCGGCGGAAGCCCCGCCACGCCTGCTCGGTGTTCGTGGGCGTCACGTACAGCAGGAGGTCGAAGGCCTGCGAAATCGATGCGAGCTCGGCGTCGATCTCCCATGCCGCCTTCGTGAAGGCTCGCTGACCCAGTGCCTGGTAGTGCCTGGGCCGGTGGCTGGTCTCCTTGCGGGCGAACTCGAAGCAGGCCTCCCTCATCGCACGCGAGAGCTGCCGTGCCAGGTGTCGCTCGGCGATCGGGTAGGGCTCTCCGGTCTCGGCGTTGCGGTACACGGGCCGCACCTCGATCCCGATCACGTTCGCGCCGAGCTCCGCCAGATCCTTGGCCTGCACCAGGGGACCCATCCCTCTCGCCCCCACCCGTCCTCCCACGACGAGCTCCACCTCCGCAGGACGCTTGAACAGCTGGATCCGCCGGAGCGCGCGCACGAGCGTGCTCACGGTTCCCGAATCAGCGAACCTCCTGGGTGCCACGACCCTGAACCCGGGAGGCTGAGGAGTCCCGTCGTCCTCCGGTCGGGTCCCTGTCGCCGGGCCTGCCCACACCTCGACCAGGAGGAACCCCCCGAAGACCGGTGAGAGCGTCTCGACGACGGCGCGGCCGAGCCGCCGGACGGCAGCGGGGGATCGGCGCGAGGGGGCCATCAGGTATGAGGCCTCGCTCCTGACGAAGTCCCTCGTCCCCGCGTCGGGACGATCCGGCGGCGGTCGGTAGACGATCAGGAACGGCAGCTGGCGCTCGATGTTGATCCGCCCTCCGTCGGGCAAGGTGCGCCTCACACGTTCGTTGCGCTCCAAGCGTCGCCTCACGGTGCCGACGAGGTTCTCGTCGATCACCGGTCTCCTCGCAGGGCGCTTCTTCACAGCCGGCATCGGTGGCTCACATCTCGCCGAGGCACTCGACCAGCCCCGGAACGGTCGCCTCGAGAGCAGACTCGATCTCACCCGAAATGGTCCGGTCGACGATCCCCGTCCACTCGTCCATGTAGGTCTTCTTCACCTCGATCGCGATCGCGCAGCCGCTCCGTCCGAAGGTGGCGTTGGCCCAGCGGGGGAAGTGGCCGCCCTGGAACCGGACGTTCTCACGGACCTCCAGGCGCTCCCCCGCGACGACCTGCCGGGAGAGGTCCGCGATGAAGCGATCGACGAGCGACGCCCACCGGTGCCTGTCCAAGCTCCCGGTCCCCACGTTCACGACCGGGTTCGCCCGGGGATCGGAGGGAGCGGATCCGGGCCCGGCGCGACGGTGGTTGTAGGCGTGGAGGTCCAGCACCACGAACGGTCCGAACTTCTGCTCGATGTCCGCCATGATCGCCCGGGAGAGGTCGTAGAAGGCGTGATGCTGGCCCAGGGACCGCTCCACCAGCGCCTCGGGCGGCGGGCTCCGCCACACCTCGAGTCCCCACGCATCCTCGGGCACGCGGTAGACGGCGCGCTGCGGTGGCCGGTTCAGGTCCACCTCGAACCGTGAGCGCCGTACCGAGATCCGGTTGGCGGCCGCACGGGTCCAAGCGTCGGTGCCCGGGTCCTCCTCCCGGAGCCGCTCGGCTTCGGAGAGAGCGACGAGCTCCGCGACGTCTGCGCGCAGCTCGTGACCGGCGTGGATGGCCGTGGCCAGCACGGGCTGCTCACCCCGGTGGACCTCCCAGAGCTCGTCGGTCATGCGCGCCGCGTACCCAGGCCCCTCACAGTGTCGCCATGTCGACGTTGTCGAACCGGCGCCGGTAGTAGCGGGCGTACTCCACCTTCCGCTCCAGCGCGTCGAGCACCGCTACGTTGAAGTTCACGCCTTCCATCCGCTGGGCCGATCCGAGCCCGCCCGGGCTGAAGACGTTGATCTCCATCAGCTTGTCGCCGACGATGTCCAGGCCGACCAGGAACATGCCGTCGCGCACGAGCTTGGGGCGCACCATCTCGGCGAGGCGGAAGGCGTCGTCATCGAGCGTTGACCGCGCGATCACCCCTCCAGCGTGGATGTTCGAGCGCATGTCCCCTCCCTGTCGCACCCGACGGAACGCCGCGTAGCGCCCCCGGTGACGCAGGGGGAGCCCGTTCATGAGGAACAGCCGGGTGTCTCCCTCGGCAGCGCGAGGCAGGTACTCCTGGGCGATCACGTATCCGTCACGACTCACCGCGTCGATCATCTGGGTCAGGTTGGCCTGCACCTCCGGGGTCACCAGGAAGACGCTCGACCCTCCCGACCCCTGCAGCGGCTTGAGGACGCACCAGCCCTCCTCCTCCTTCACGAAGTGACGGATCTCGTCACGATCGCGGGTGATGAGGGTTCGGGGTCGCACCTCCTCCGGGAAGGCCTGGAAGTACATCTTGTTCAGCGCCTTCGCGAGGCCGTTCGGGTCGTTGAGCACCACGACCCCTGCTCTTGCCGCCAGACGCCCGAAGTCGATCCCAGCAGTCTGGGCCCAGCTGCGGGTGCCCTTCTCCACGGATGGGTCGTTGCGCAGGAGCAGGACGTCGAGCTCGTCGAGCGTGATGCGGTCGCAGATGGCCCGGCCGCCCTTCACCGCCCTCAGGTACGAGTCGTTGCCCTTGTACTTGCCCGGGATCGCCCGGCGCGCCCGTCCCATGGCCCGACCCTCGGGGTCGTAGGCGAGATCCCCGACCCCGGTGAACCACGCTTCGTGGCCGCGGTTCGTCGCCGCCAGGCCGAGCCGCACCGTCGTGAAGGTGGGGGACTCGGTCTGGACGTCGTTCACCACGAAGCCGATGCGCATCGAGAAACCCCGGTGGAGGTGTGCCTCCGCTCCGGTCGGGCGATCGGAGCGGGAGTCAACCCTACAACGCACACCGATCCGTCGGTCAGCGCGAACCGCTTCGAGAAGGGGACCGCGAGCCTGCTCCTGCAGGCGCATCGTCTCAGCGCTCGATCCGACCCGGGAGCAGGTACGGGTAGGGCCGCCTCCTCACCTTCCGCTGCCAGAACCGGTCGATCCTGCGCAGCCTCAGCATCATCTCCCAGATGCGGGCGTCGCTCCTGTAGAAGGCCTGCACCTCGTCGGTGGTGATCGGTGGGGAGACCCTGCTGTTCGCCGAGCTGAGCACGCTGGGGAGCCAGGGGTGGAGCCGCTCCTTCAGGAGGTTGCCTGCGAGATCGAGCACCACGTGACGCGGAACGTGGAAGCGGGCGAGCACGCCGGGTGCCACGAAGCGGCGCACCAGGCCACGGAGCGCCCACGGCTGGGCCGCCAGCAGGACGTCCAGGTCGAGCTCGGTCCCCCCCTCGGCGTCGCGCATCAGCGGGGTCGTGATGTCGAAGTACCGCAGGCCTCCGTCGATCCAGGCCCAGTTGGAGACCTGGCCGTCGATCGCCACCCTCTCGTCGGCGACCGAACAGATCGCATCCAGGACCGACACCAGGAAGGGGTGATCGGGATCGGGATCGGCAGCCCGGAGCACCGACGGCCCGAAGGCCTCGGGCGCTGCCAACGGCTGGACCGCGTAGCAGACCGTCAGTCGGCCGCCCAGATCCAGCTTGTGGAACGTGGTCGGCTGCACATCCACGCCCCGCTCGCGGAGCAGGGCCACATAGCGTTCGATGGCCTGTCCGTATCGATCCGCGCGTTCGGACGAGTCGAAGACGGGTAGGCGCTTGCACGCCCACCGTGGCTCGTCGGCCGGCCAGCTCAGCACGACCGTGATCTCCCCGTAGCCCAGGACGGGCAGCGCCCGATCCACACCTGAGCGGAGGGCGCGGTCGACTGCTTCCTCGAGCGGGCGCAGGTCAGGCGGGCCGGCGGGACCGCTCACAGACCACCGAGCTCCCGGCGGACGATCTCGATCAGCAGCTCCGCCTCCTCGTCCGAGAGCGTGAGGGGTGGGAGGAACTGGAGGACCGACTGGTCGTTGTTGGCGAAGACGGCGAAGACACCTGCGGAGATGAGCCGTCCCGCGGCGGTGATGCCCCCGATCGGATCCGCGAACTTCAACCCCATGAACATCCCGCGCCTGCGCAGCTCGAAAGGCATGTCCACGAAGGCCGCCTCGAAGCGCTCTCCGAGCTCGCGGACCCGCTCGAGGAAGCCCGGCTCGGTCACGATCGCGAGCACCTCCAGCGCGGCGAGGCAGCCCGGCTCGGCACCACCGAAGGTCGAGATGTGCACGAACGGGTGATCGTCGAAGAACCGGTGCAGGTCGTCGGTCATCAGGGCGGCCGTGATCGGGTACACGCCTCCCGAGAGGCCCTTCCCCGTCACCACGATGTCGGGCTCGAGACCCTCCTGCTGCCAACACCACACCGTGCCGGTGCGCCCGAGACCTGTCTGGACCTCGTCCAGGACGAAGACCGCGCCGAGGTCCCGACAGAGAGCCTGCACCTCGTACAGGTATCCCTCGGGGGGTACGGGCATCCCGAGGGTCGCCGGGATCGGCTCGAGGATCACCGCAGCCGTCTCGTCGTCGACGACGCGGGCGAGCGCCTCGAGGTCGCCGAACGGAGCCTGGTCGAACCCCGGGAGGTTGGGACCGAACGGGTCTCGGTACTCCGGGTCGCCCGCCGCCATCGCCAGTCCCGTGTGACCGTGGTAGCCACCGACCGCCGAGACGATCCGGGTCCTGCCGGTGTGGGCACGGGCGAGCTTCAGGGCCAGGTCGATCGACTCACCGCCGCCGACCCCGAACACCACCCCGGGGAGCAGGCCGTCGGTCGTCTCCGCCAGACGTCTGGCCAGCTCCGCCCGCCAGCCGGAGACCAGGTGGTGGTTCCCTATGTCCAGCTCGTCGAGAGCCCGGCGCAGCGCTCCCAGCACCCGGGGGTTCCGGTGGCCGAGGTTGAAGACACCGCCGTTGCAGTGGCAGTTCAGGTATCGGCGCTCGGGATCGAACGCGTCCGCGAACCACGAACCCGCACGCTCACCCATCTGGAGGTCCACCCCCAGCGCCTCGAAGGCACGGACCTTGCCGCGGTTGACGTGCTCCGCGAAGACCTCGGCCGTCTCGGCGCGGTTCCCGAATGGCTGCCGGATGCCGGTCACTCGTCAATCCTCCTGGGGTCGTCCGACCCATTCTTGCCGGGCGGCGCTCACTCGATGACCAGGTGGACCATGCACCGCGCCTCCCTGAGGCGCCTCTCCACCTCTGTGCAGCTCTCGCCGACCGCGCTGAGCCACCCCAGGTGGCACTCGTCGACAGGGAGAGGGCGGACCTCCCCCCCCGATGAGGCGAGCGTGACCGAGACGCCGTCGGCAGCCTCCTCGAGCACCGCGGAGACGTCCGCGAGCCGCCCCGCCTTCGGCGCCACGATCCCCAGCGCTCCGACGGCAGCCCCGTGGGTGGCAGCGGGAGCTGCGTGCTCGCCCAGCGCCTCGCCGAGCACCAGGTCGGCCACCGTGCTCCCTTCCAGTCGATCCAACGCAAGAGCCTCGATCGGGCCCGGTGGCGCGACGGCGACGTCCACGACCCGCACGAACCGACCGGTGAGGCGCAACTCCGCTCTGGCCGGGCCGCTGCTCAGCCCGAGCGCTCGCACCGCGTCGCTCGCGACCCGCTCGAGCTCCGCGCGCTCCGCCACGGTCAGGCGCGCCGGAGCGACCCACAGCTCGTCCCCGTACGGCTCCTCGCCGAAGCCCGGCCACTCGACCGCGTGGTGGACGCGGAGCCGACCCCCGTCCACCAGACCCCACACCACGAAGAGTCGGCCCCCCACGTCGCGCTCGACCATCAGCGGCAAGTCACCGAGACCTTCGGTCTCGGCCAGAGCGGCGAGCCACGACACCGCGTCGGCGGCCGCGTCTCCCTCGGTGGCGACGACCCGGTGCCGACGACCCGCCGAGGCCACCGGCATCACGTAGCACGGGAGGCCGACCAGCCGTGCGAGGTGATCCGCGTCGTCGTCCAGATGGACCGCCCGGTACTCCGGATGGGGCACGCCGGTCTGGAACCATCGACGGCGCGAAGCTTCCCTGTCCCGGCTGGTCGCGACCGCTGGAGGGGGGTTCGCGCCGATCCCGAGCCTCTGCGCCACGAAGGCGGCCGAAACCGATGAGGAGGGGTCCAGCGCGATGACGCCATCGACCCCGACGCCCTCCAGAAGGGTGACCAGCTCGTCCGCCACCAGAACCGGTTGGGTCAGGTCGAGATGGCCCAGGGCCGGTGGGAGATCCCCCTGATCGTCGGCCGACGGGGGACAGCGCGCCGATGGGTCGTGGGGACCCCGGTGGCCCACCCACACCGCTTCCACGGAGCGCTTCTCGGCCGCCTCCGAGAAGCGGCGCAGCTGTCGGGGATCGGGCCACCCGAGCAGGAGCACCCGGGTCACTCCACCAGTCTGCTCCACGGTGGCGAACCGTGCGCCGGAGATGCCCCGGCTCGGGCCGCGGTCTCAGTTCAGCCAGTGGCGTCGCGGATCCTGGGAGCGCATCGCCTCCGCGCCCTCGCTCCTGTTCAGCACCTCGGTCCAGAGACCCTCCGGGGCCGTCGAGAGCGGGTCGGCGGGGTCCGCGTCCACCACGAACCAGGCACCTGACCTCAGCTCGCCGTCCAGCTGGCCGGGCCCCCATCCCGAGTAGCCGGTGAAGAGGCGGATCCTGTGGATCGGCGTCAGGACGTCGCCGGGGTCCTTGGCGACGTCGAGGACTCCGAGCGCCCCGAGCACCGGCGTGAACTCCTCCGTCTCCCGGTCCGTGCCGGCTTCCGCGAGGACTATGACCGAACCTCGGCCCACCGGCCCACCGATGAAGACGACCGGAGGATCCACCGCGAGGGGAGCCCACTGCGGTACCGCCTCCTCGAGCCCGATCGGGCTCGGGCGGTTGATGACCACGCCGAGTGCCCCCTCGTCTGCGTGCTCCAACATGAACACGACCGACCGGTCGAAGTTCAGGTCGGTCATGCTGGGAGATGAGACGAGCAGGCGGCCTGCGGTGGAGCCGTCGGACATGCCACCATGCTGCCGTACCGGGGAGCCGGGGGCGAAGGTCCCGGCCGCAGCCGGCCCAGGGGCCGGGCGCTGAGGACGAAGAGAGGAGAGGGCATGGTCCTGTTCGACTGGGGTGCGACCGAGGACGAGATGCTCCGCCGCCTTCCAGGCGACGATCTGATCCCCCACCCCACCGTCGAGACCACCCGCGCCACGACCGTCCACGCCACGCCGGCCGAGATCTGGCCTTGGCTGGTCCAGATCGGTCAGGGCCGCGGGGGCTTCTACAGCTACGACTGGCTGGAGAACCTCTTCGGGCTCGACATCCACAGCACCGACGAGCTCGTTCCCGTGCTGCAGGACCTCGGGGTCGGTGATGTGATCAGGCTCCACCCCGAGAGCCAGGCTCACCTCGAGGTGCACAGCCTCGATCCCGAGCACTTCCTGGTGCTGCAGGGCCGGTCCGAGGACGAAGAGGGGGAGGGGGAGCCGCCCCACGGGAGCCAGGCGTCCTGGTCGTTCGTGCTGGTCCCGCTCGACGAGGAGCACACCCGGCTCGTCGTGCGCCTGAGGGCATCAGCCGAGAGCACCCTCACCGTCCTGGGCTGGCGGATGATGCTGCCCATAGACCTGCTCATGGAGCGGAAGATGCTCCTCGGGGTCAAGCACCGCGCGCAGCGCGAGGCGCGACAGCGGCGCAGTCGAGGCCGGGGCACCGCCGAGCTCTGATGCCGACGGCGAACCCGCGCCGGGGGATCCGGGTGGAAGGCGGTGGGATATCGTGCGAGCGACCAGCCAGCACTCCAACCTGATCGGGCGTCGAGACCGTGAGCGGCTACGAGGATTACGCTGCGAAGGCAGCCCTGTACGACCAGACCCGCCGAGCCGTCGGCATCGAGATCGTGATCGGCTGCCTCGCGGAGTCCACGATCCCTCTGGCCGACCAGCACGTCCTCGATGCCGGGTGCGGCACCGGGAACTACGCGGCGGCGCTCCTTCCGCTCTGCTCCCGGGTGACCGGGATCGACGCCAACGAGCAGATGCTGGTCGTCGCGAACGAGAAGCTCTCTGCCGTGGCGCCGGATCGCTTCCACCTCGACGAAGGGATGATGGAAGAGCTGCCGTACCCGGACGGGTCGTTCGACAGCGCGCTGGCCATCCAGGTGCTCCACCACCTCGAGGACTCGGGTGGCGAGGGGTGGGCCGCCCACGACCGTGTGATCGGCGAGCTGAGCCGAGTGCTCCGGCCGGGCGGGGTGCTGGTCATCGGCACCTCCTCACGCGCCCAGCTTCGTGACGGCTACTGGTACTACTCCCTGATCTCCCGGGCGGCCGACGAGATCGCGGCCCGCTACGCACCCATCGAGGTGCTGAGGGAGATCATGGCAGCGAAGGACCTCCGCTTCGCGGGCCAGTTCGTCCCGATACACGAGACCATCCAGGGCTCCGCCTACTTCGACCCTCGCGCGCCCCTCTCGCCGGAGTGGCGTGCGGGTGACTCGACGTGGGCCCTGATCTCCGAAGAGGAGCTCGAGTGGGCGGAGACCACCTTGAGGACCCTCGACGAGGCCGGAGAGCTCGATCGGTTCTTCGAGACAAAGGACGGGCGCGCGCCGACATCGGCCAGGTCACCTTCCTGCACGGGATTCGCGGGTAGGTCACCAGATCTTCAGGCGAGCGCCATCCGGGTCCGGACTCGGGAGACGCCCGCCCTGGCTGGTCGTCCTTCGCCTGTGGCGGGGTGAACGCGGTTCGACGAGCGGCACGAAAGGCTTCAGTTCACCCCTTCATCTACCGATTGGTGATCGATAGGGGCGATGTGGCGTTGCGCGGGATCTCCTCCCCCGATCCTGCTTCCTTCGCCATGTTCTCCATCCCCCGCCGGCGACTCGCCGGTCGGGTACATGACAAGATGGAGGCCCCCGGAACCGAACCCGGACAGGGACAGGATCGAGGGATCACGAACGTGCGCAGGAGGGAAGGCCGAGGGACGGGAGGTCAGCACCGTTGAGCAACGCGGCCGTGCACGGTGCTGACGAGCCCCGGGGCCCCGGTTGGTGGAAGGCCTCCGACGGGCGCTACTACCCGCCCGAGCTCGCCCCTGACGCTGCGCCGAAGAAGGCTGCGCCGAAGAAGAAGGTCACCGCCAAGAGCGCGCCTCCGAAGAAGGACACCGCCGCCGAGAAGTCCGGATCGGCGTCCGGGCAGCGCGGCGGGACCGGCCGGCCCAACGGATCAGGAAAGGCCATCCCCCAGCGGGTCAGCCCTGCGACAGCTGACGACCAGATCGAACGCCGCCGCAACCAGGCACAGCAGCAGGTGACGCTCCTCGCCGGGGCTCGTCAACAGGCCGCGCTCCGCGCCCTCGCCTCGCTCGGCGGCGACGAGGGTCCGCAGCTCCTGGGTGTGGGTTCGAGATCACTCGACGCCCGCTCGGGGAGCCGGGAGGGCATCGCCGTCATAGACAGGACGGCCGAGGACGTCGTCGTCACCCCCGCCGAGACGACCGCCGAACCAGATTCCGGGACCCACCTCGAAGATCTCCCCACCGTGTCCCGGACGGCACAGCAAGCTGCCGGTCCGCCCGCCCTGGCTCCGGAGACCATCGAGGAGGCCGCTCCAGGCGAAGACGCCGAAGGCGAAGCGACGCCCTCCGCCGATGCGGCGAACGCCGCCCCGGAGACCCCGCTCGCTGCGAAGACGGCACCCGCTCCTCCGGAAGCCCCACCGGCGGCCACGGCCGATGCTCCTCCACCTGAAGCGCAGGCGACCCCGGACGCAGCCCCTGCGCCCTCCGTCGGCACACACCAGCCGACCAAGGGACCTGCGCACACCTCGGCCCCGATGGGAACCGACGTGCCGTTCATGGAGGTGAAGGGCTCGGCCCTCGGCGCCGACATAGACCGCATCGGCGAGAAGGTGCTGATCTTCGCCGACAGGGTGGAGCTTCGGGACAGGACCAACCAACCGAAGCAGGTCATCCGCTACGACGAGCTCGCAGGGGTGGAGGTCCAGAAGAAGATCATGGGCCCGACGCTCCAGGTCCGCGGGGCCTCCGGACAGTCGATCACCGCCAAGGCGCTCCGCCCCGAGCTGGCCAGCGGTGCGAAGGCCATGATCGAGAAGCACGCCGAGCGCTTCCTCAGGGGTGGAGGCCCAGGTCAACCGGCCGAGGGGGGCGGGACAGCGACTGCGACGACGCCCGAGGAGGAGTCCTCCCTCGACGCCGCGACGGAAGCCATGGAGCCGCCTGGGTCCACCGTGCCGCCCCCGGGAGCGCCCGAGGACTCCCCGGCCATGGAGGCCCCGGAGCCGCCCGCTCCGCCCCCGCCGTCCAGGCCGTCCGCACCTCATCCCTCGGTGCTCATCGGGATGTTGGAGGAGCTGCACTCCGCCGGGGTGCTCTCCACCGCCGAGCTCGAGGAGAAGCGCTCACTCCTCGAGCAGCGCAGCCCGCGGTTCTGAACCTGTCCTGCTCCTGACATCGGGCTCCGTGGATCGCAGTCCCCTGCACGGTCGATACTGACGCCGTGTCGGAGCTCCTGGACGGGACGTCGCTCGGAATCGTCGCGATCGGCTTCGCGGCGGGTGTGCTGTCGGGGATGTTGGGGGTCGGGGGGGCGGTGCTGACGACCCCGGGCATCCGTGTCCTCGGCGCGACACCCATCGAGGCGGTCGGGTCCACGATCCCGGCGATCCTCCCTGCCGCCGTCACCGGAGCGATCCGGTACTCGTGTGAACGGCTGGTCGACTGGAGGGTCGGCATCCTCTGCGGACTCACCGGCACGGTCACCGCCGTCGTCGGAGCCTGGGTCTCCGACCTCGTCGACGCTCACTGGCTCATGCTGTGCACAGCGGTGCTCCTCGCCTGGAGCGGAGGGGCGACGCTCCGTCAAGGACTGGGCGCACCGCCGGCGGCCGCGATCCAGGACCGGTCGACAGAGGAGTCCGGGGATCCGATCGATACCGCGGATCCACCCGAAGCGCGGGATCCTCTCACGAGGGCCGCCACTCCGGTTCCGGTGCTCGCCATCGTCGGATCCGCCGCCGGCTTCATCGCAGGGCTGCTCGGAGTCGGTGGCGGGATCGTGATGCTGCCCCTCTTCACGATCGTGCTCCGCATGCCACCCAAGCAGGCCGTCGCTTCGAGCCTCGTAGCCGTGGCCATGTTCTCCGTACCCGCCATGCTCAGCCACGCCTGGTTGGGCCACATCGACTGGCGCTTCGCTCTCCTCCTCGTCGTCGGTACGGTGCCCGGGGCCCGCGTGGGATCGACGATCACCATCGGAAGCTCCGACACTTCTGTCCGGGTCATGCTGGGCGTGCTGTTCATCGTGGTGGCATTCGTGTTCGGCATCGGAGAGCTCCTGGCCCTCGTCTGATCCTGGGCAAGCTCGACCCTCTCCGACACTTGGTGTGACCCCACCGCTGCACCGTGGGAGAATGGCTCGCTCCCTCAGGGAGGTTGGCCAACCGTGGAGGCGCCGTCGGCAGGCGGCGACATTTCTGGGAAGGGTGAGCGGATTGACGACCGACCGAGCACCGTCGACGAGCGGGGATGGCAAGCCTGGCTCCGGCGAGCAACGGCTGAAGGGGCTCGTATGTGCGTCGGACCATCTCATCCGAGAGACGCTCTCGTCGGGGGTGGAGCGCTGCGGATACGAGCTCGTCGGCTCGGCCGCCTCCGCACTCGACGCCCTCCAGCTCACCTCCATGACCCACCCGGACCTGCTGGTGATCGACAACGCGCTCCCGACTCAGCCGGGGATCGAATGGATACCGGAGTTCCGCGAGCTCGTACCTGACGCCGCGATCATCCTCATCGCCAACGACCCGGGCATCCGTGAGCGAGCTCACGAGACCGGCGTACTCGGTGTCGTCTACCGCAAGCAGCTGACAGAGCTCGACGGCACGCTCAACCGTGCCCACAGGTGGCTCACCAACCCCGAGACCCGCCAACCCTTCGAACGCCGCGCCGGCGGGGACCGCCGTCAACAGCAGGACTGGACGAAGGTCACCCATGAGCGGCGTACCGGCGAGGAGCGCCGAGAGCGGGATGTCGGGCCGCCCGAGTCGCGCACCTAGGCCCTGCCACCCATGAGCACGAGCTACCGCGCCCAGGTCGGAAGCGTGCTCGAGGCTCTCGCCGAGGGCCTCGCGCCGTTCGTCGACCGCCGGATGCGGCTGCAGTACCCGGACGATGACTGGATCGTGGTGGCCGCCACCAAGCTCGGCAGGCGCGAGCCTGTGCTCGCCTCCCCCACCGACCCGCAGTTCCAGCTCGAGGTGATGATCAGGTGGTGGGGGCCGGTGTTCGCACCGATCCTGCCCCGCAGCGTCCGCGAGACCGTCCAGGAGTTGAGGCAGTCACGCAACGACTGGGCCCACATAGACGAGAGCCACCCCATCGACCTCGCCTACGCGCGCCGGATCCACGCGATGGCCGAGGACCTCTTGAACGAGATCGACTCGACGATGCTGGACCGCGTCATCCAGCTCGGCGAAGAGCTCGAGCGGACCGCTGCCCGCGACCTCGCAAGGGAGGAAGGGATCAGCGAGTCGGAGGTGCTCGTTCGCCAGCTCACCTCCCTCCGCAGCGAACGGGAGGAGCTGTCGGACCGACTCAACGAAGCACAGGAGGCCGCACAGACCGCTGCGGGGCGCCAGCGGGCGACGGCCCGCCAGTTGGCCGAGCTGCAGGCGCAGTACGCGGCCGTGGCCGGACTGAGCGCTCGCTACCGACAGCTGCAGGATCGCCTCGAGGAAGCAGACCGGTCGGATCCGGACGAGACAGCCGACACGAGTCGGATCCGCGACGAGTTGGCCGAGGCCGAGCAGGCACGCGCCCAACTCCTGGCAGAGTCTGACCGGCTGCACCGCGAGCTCGAGGAGACCCGGACGCGCCTCGAGACCTTGGACCCACTCGACACCGAGATCGGCCGGCGCTGGGTGCTGCTCGTCGCTGTGCTGGTGATGGTGCTCGGGATCGCCATCCTCCTCACCTACGCGATAGGGACCGCGAACTGAGCGACGCGGAGTGGGGGCGAGGCGACGGCCTCGCCCCCCGCCCGAATTCGGGACCCGCCTATTCCGACCGCTCCATCAGCTCGTTGAGCCGCCCAGTGGCATCGATGCAGCCCTCGACGAGCTCGTAGATGACGTCCCTCACCTTCCTCACACGGTCGAGGTGACCCACGATCTGTCCCACGGGGTTGAAGCCGACCGACTGTGCCTTCTCCGCGTAGCGGGCGTGGCGGGCGACCATCTCTCCGGTGACCATGAACTGGAGAGGCATCCCCAGAGGGTCGGGGGTGTCCTCCTGCTCCCAGGCCTCGGTCCAGTCGTTCCGGAGCATCCGGCAGGGCTTCCCGGTCCACGAGCGGGAACGCACCGTCCCTCTGGTCTCCGCGTCGAGGTACGCCTGCATCTGTGCGGGTGGGATGTCCGCCTCCTCGACGGTGAGCCAGAGCGAGCCCGTCCACACCCCCTGTGCTCCCATGGCCAGCGCCGCTGCCATCTGCCGACCGCTGCCGATGCCGCCGGCAGCGAGCACCGGAGTGGGCGCGACCGCGTCGATCACCTCGGGCCATAGCACCATCGAACCGACCTCACCGGTATGACCTCCTCCCTCCGTGCCCTGCGCGATGACGATGTCGACACCCGCGTCCCTGTGCTTGCGTGCCTGGTGGGCCGAGCCGCACAGCGCCGCCACCAGACGACCTGCATCGTGTATCTGCTCGATCACCTCGGGCGGTGGGGTGCCGAGGGCGTTGGCGATCAGCCGGACCCCGTCGTGCCTCAGCGCGGTCTCGACCTGAGGCGTGGCGGTGGCCAGCGTCCACCCGAGCAGGGACGGAGCTGCCGTGTCGTCCGGGAGCTCGGGGACGCCCGCCCGGTCGTACAGGTCACGGGCGAACGCTCGAGTCTCGTCGGGGATCATGCTCTGGAGATCCGACTCGAGCTTGTGGGCGTCGAGCTCTTCCATCCCCTCGTACTTGCCGGGGATGACGATGTCGACGCCGTAGGGATGATCCCCGACGTGCTCGTCGATCCACTCGAGCTCGACCTCGAGCTGCTCCGGTGAGAACCCGACCGCGCCGAGCACGCCGAACCCCCCGGCGTTGCTCACCGCGGCGACGACGTCCCGGCAGTGGGTGAAGGCGAAGATGGGGAACTCGATTCCCAGCCGGTCGCAGATCTCGGTGTGCATCTCTACCTCTTCTCTCTCTTCCTCGGCTTCTCTCCGACTTCGTCGCTGGCCCAGTTGGCCCCGACGAGCATGGACAACGCGGCGATCGCCAGGTCGTCGGGGACGCTCCCGGGATCGACCCTCCTCTGCATCTCCAGACCGAACAGCAGCGCGAGCACGACCGCTGCCCGTTGCTCGGCCGGTGCCGTGGGCGCGGCATCCGACTCGGCCGCCCACCTCTCGAACGCATCGGCCATCCCCCGGCGACCCGACCGGTAGCGGCGGGCGATCTCATCCGCGGCCTCGGGATTTCGTGCCGCATACAGCCAGAGCTCGTGCTCCAGGAGCATCCAGGAGCCGTCGCTCTCGGCGAAGGTGCTCCAGAGCGCAGCAGGACGCTCCCCGGGTGTGGAGGAGTCCAGCGCTGCGGCCATGCGCTCGGCGGTCTCGCTCTCCCACGCCGACAGCAGCGCGAAGAGCAGCCCCTCCTTGCCGCCGAAGTGCGCGTACACGGACCCCGAGGTGCGTTCCGCAGCATCGGCGACAGCGTCGACGGAGACCGCGTGGAAGCCCCGGGACGCGAACTGCTCCGCGGCCGCGGCAAGCAGGCGGGAGCGGGTCTCGGTCTTTCGATCCTCCTGAGAACGAGCCACGCGATCCTCCGGATGGAGCAGCCAGACAATATCGGTCACTCTATATATATTCGGTCACCTACGCAACGAGGGGAACAGGGCGCCCGGCACGGGACTACGGTGAGCGGCGCCCGCTCACCGGTCCCAAGGAGACGACGATGCCCAGTCCTCCCCGGGTCAGAAGCTCCCGGTGCCGGCTCGTGCTCGCCGGCCTGGCGCTGATGCTGGCCGCGGCCTGCGGCAGCGACCAGGACGAAGGTGAGGGGAGACCCACCGCCGACACCGGAGTCGTCCAGGACACGGTCCTGAGTGACCGAGAACCCCAGCCCGGCGGCATCCTCGTCTACACGATCGGGAACGAGACCGACGGGTGGAACCCCACCGTCAACGCGTGGGCCCCCGAGGGAGTGCAGGTCGCGCTCACGGTGTACGACCCGCTCACCGCATACGACGCCGACGGTGAGCCACAGCCGTACCTCGCCGAGTCGGTCGAGCCGAACGAAGACTTCACGGAGTGGACGATCACCCTCCGCGAGGGCATCACCTTCCACAACGGTGACCCGCTCACCGCCGACGCGGTGAAGACGATCCTGGAGGCCCACCGGGACTCGGCGCTGAGTGCTCCGGCTGTCGCTCCTCTGGAGAGCGTCGACGTCGTGGATCCCCTCACCGCGGTCGTGAAGATGAACACGCCCTGGGTGGCGTTCCCACAGATGCTCACCGCTCAGATGGGGGTGGTACCCCATCCGAGCATCATCGAGGACGAGGTCAACGACGAACCCATCGGAACCGGGCCGTTCACATTCGTCGAGTGGGTGCCCGACAGGCACTTCATCGCCGAGCGCAACCCCTCGTACTGGCGGTCCGACGAGTACGGGAATCCCCTCCCGTACCTGGACCGGGTCGAGTTCCGGCCGATCAACGACCCCCAGACCCGCCGTTCGTCCTTCGAGGCCGGGGAGCTCGACATCCTCGTCAGCGGTGACCCGAAGGACTCGGTGGAGTTCGAACAGCAGGCCGAGACGGGCGACGAGGTGCAGTTCTTCGCGGACAGGGCTGAGAACGAGGAGAACTTCGTCATGCTCAACCTCGAGGCACCTCCATTCGACGACCCACAGGTGCGCCACGCGTTGGCCCTCGCCACCGATGCCGCGACCTACAACGAGGTCATCAACGAAGGCGCCACGCGGATGGCGACAGGTCCGTTCGTACCCGAGAACCCCTTCGCCATCCCCGCCTGCTTCGAGGCGGAGGACGATGAGCCATGCGCCGACTACCCCGCCTTCGACCCCGACGAAGCCCGTCGGATCCTGGAGGAGATCGAAGCGCAGACGGGCGAACCGGTCTCGTTCGCCCTCGGGAACACACCCAACACCCTCGACCGCGAGCAGTCAGCCCTCCTCGAAGGGATGTGGGAGGAGGTCGGATTCGACGTGGAGCTCTCGTTCACCGAGCAGGGCCAGTACATAGTGGAGACGCTCGCCGGCGACTACCAGGCCGTCGTCTGGCGCCAGTTCGGCCAGCCAGATCCCGACAGCGATGCCCAGTGGTGGTACTCGGACTCGGGGCTCAACTTCGCCAACATCGCCGACCCGGAGATCGACGACGCACTCGATCGAGGCCGCTCGGATCCCGATCCCGATGCCAGGGCCGCTGCCTACACATCGCTGCAACAGCGCTTCGCCGAGCTGCTCCCATACATCTGGACCAACCACAGCGAGTGGGCCATCGTCGCCCGGCCCTGGGTGCAGCAGATCCCCAGCGGATCCCTGCCCGACGGGAGCCCATCCAAGCCCTTCGTCACCGGCACCCACCGGATCACTCAGATCTGGATCGACGAGACCCTGCGCTGAGGCCCCTCCCCTGAGGGCGCTGCCCGGGGATCCACCGACTCCCTGGCGCTCCGGGCGGCCTCAGCGGTGCAGGAGTCGCAGCGCCCGCCAGTCCTCCTCGGCCACCTCCTCGACGGCTTCCCAGCCTCGGTAGGCGGCGGCGACCTCGTCGACCTGCCCGGAGAGGATCCCGCTCAGGAGCAGCGAGCCTCCCACGGCCACCGCGGCCGACACGTCGGAGGCGAGCTCGATGAGCACCGGTGCCAGGACGTTGGCGAGGACTACATCGAACTCCACGCGCAGCTCGCCGATCGGTTCGTCCGAGACCTCGATGCGGTCTTCGAAGCCGTTGCGCGAGGCGTTCTCACGGGTCGCCCTCAGAGCTTCCTCCTCGAGGTCCACCGCCGTGACGCGCGCAGCACCGAGCGCAGCGGCAGCAACCGAGAGCACCCCGCTGCCCGACCCGACGTCGAGAACGGTCGCGTCCGGTCGGAGCACGTCCTGCATCAGTCCGAGCATCAGGCGGGTGGTCGGATGGTTGCCCGCGCCGAACGAACGACCCGGGTCCACCTCCACGACGATCTCTCCCTCCGCGGGCTCGACCCTCTCCCACGGCGGGGTGACCACCAGCCGACCCACCCGCACCGACCGGGCGAAAGGTCGCCAGGCATCGAGCCAGCCCTCGAACTCTGCATCGAAGAAGTCAGGAGTCCAATGGCCTGCCAGGGTCCGGGCCAGTTCCGGCTCGGCCGACGGCGGCAGGCCCGCGATGAGCCGTGCCCGGCCGGTGCCGAGATCCAGCTCCTGGATCGCGGTCACGCCACCGGACCAGAGCAGACCGATGACCCGGTCGAGGTCCGCGAGTTCGACGTCCACCTGGACGCACCGCTGAGCCCGATCACGCACCACCGCAGCATGCCGCAAACGCTGTCTCCGGTGAAGAGACCTCGAGGTTCGCCCGAGCGGTCGCCCTTCGACCCCGGCACCTCTCAGGACGTTCCGCTCCCTGGAGCCCGGCGGGTCCTGGACCTACGCTCTCGGCTCATGCCAGAGCTGACCGAGGCCGACGAGCTGCTGGCCCACCAGATCCCGGAGCCGTTCGGGCACGTGGCCACCTTCCACGAGCACTGGCGCGAGAGCTACTTCTTCATCGCCCACCAGCCCGATCAGTTCGGGGACGTGCTCATCCTCACGATGGCCACCTACCCCTCGCAACAGCGAGTCGACTCCTTCCAGATGGGTCGTGTCGATGACGGACACATCTTCGCCCTCCATGCCCGTCCCTATGACGGTGATCCCCACACTCCGGCGGCCGGCCCGGTGACCATCGAGGTCGTCGAGCCCTACGAGACCCTCCGCTTGCACGTCGACGGGTCGGACCCGGCCGCGGCGATCGGGCTCGACCTCACCTTCACAGCCCGCACCGCGGCCCACGGCCTCCGTCGCGGCACCATGAAGGCCGGCCACGAGATCGTCTGGGACCAGAGCCACATGATCCAGTCGGGCACCTACCGCGGCACCTACACGGTCGGAGACCGGACCCACGAGATCGAGGACTGGTGGGGCCAGCGCGACCACTCCTGGGGCATCCGCGACCACCGCCGCTGCCCGCTCTGGATCTGGCTGGCCATCCAGCTCCCCGACGGGATGCTCGGGGTCTGGCACTGGGAGTACGCCAACGGGGCGCGCGTGTACACCGACGGCTGCTTCGCTCCGGCCGGCCGCGACCGGCCGATCCCGGTCGTCGACTTCCACCACGAGCTGCACTGGACCGGCGAGGACGGCGAGCCGGTCGACTACGGACGAGACGGCGAGGGTGTGCGGGGGCTCGCCGGCCGTGTCGAGCTCACCCTCGAGGGTGGGGAGCAGATCGGGATCGATGCCGAGGGCCGCTGGGCGGCCCCCTACGGCCCCCTCGGAGGTGGCCTCAGCGAGATGGCGGTGCGCACCGACGACGGACGGACCGGTACAGCGATCTACGAGGTCACCGGTGCCCACCACCACCGATACTTCCCGGTGGCCCGAGCCTCGAACCTGCCGCCGGGCTGACTCCGGTCTCTCAGGATCCCTCCGCCGGCCTCAGCGCGGAAGCGGGCGTGAGGCGCAACGTCACCGCCGGCGAGCTCGGCATCCGCTCGGGAAGTCGCACCGTGAGCCGCCCCGCCTCCTCCACCCACTCGACCCCACCCACGCCGAGTACCTCGAGGCCCGCCAGGCCCTCGACCCTCACACCCCACAGCTCGACCCGGGCGGTCGGGGGCGTCTCGAGCAGCACCGCGTACAGGCTCTCGCCGCCTCTGGTGAAGCGGACCTCGGTGCCCTCCGAGGTGCGGGCCGAGGGGATGGACCAGGGCCGACTCCCGAAGATCGCTTCGCCGTTGGTCTCCAGCCAGGAGCCCAGCCCGATCAGAGGGGCGGCCTGCCAATCGGGCACGGTGCCGTCCGGAGCGGGACCGATTCCGATGAGGAGGTTCCCGTTCTTGCTCACGATGTCGACGAAGGAGCGCACCAGCTCGGTCGTCGTGATGATGTCCTCGGGACGCTCGTGTCGGTTCGCGCCGAAGCTGTGACCCACACCCCTCGTCGACTCCCACTTCTTCGGGACGATCTCCTCGTGGCTGGCGTACTCCGGGGTGGTGAAGTCGGCGTGGCGAGGCGCGGCCAGAGCGAGCTGCTTTCGCCTCTCGGGGATGAACCGCCACGCGCCCTGGAGGGCCGCTCCCGCGATCCGCACCATCCCCCTCCCGACGGCTCCGCCCGGGATCCTGCCCTGGGTCCAGCGGTCGTTCACGACCCCGTCCTCGACGGTGTCGTAGTAGTGGGCGATGATCGCCGCGAGGTCCGAGCCGGCCGGGTAGGCGATGTCGTTCCAGAGAACCGACGGCCGGTAGCGGTCGATGAGCTCGCGCAGGTGCGCGTCCACGTAGGCCACGTACTCGGGGCTCTGTGGGACCGCGAGCACGACGTCGGCCGCGCTGCGCAGCACGGCCCCGTTCACGGGCCAGTCGTAGCCGCCCGAGTAGTACAGACCCATGCGCATCCCCTCGGCGCGCACCGCCTCGGTGAGACCGCCGACCAGGTCCCGGCGAGAGTTGTAGTGGCCCTTGGTCGGGTGGAGGGTGGAGCTCGGCCAGAGGCAGAACCCGTCGTGATGCTTCGTGGTCAGCACCACGTAGCGCGCCCCGCTGCGCCGGCAGACACCTGCCAGCGCGTCCAGATCGGCACCTTCGGCGGCGTCGTCGAACCGGGACACGAACCCGTCGTAGGGGAAGTCTGTTCCGTAGGTCTCCGCATGGTGACGCTGGGTAGGGCTGCCCGGGATCCGCAGGCTGTTCAGGTACCACTCGGCGTAGGGGTTGTTGCGGAGCAGGAACGCTGGTCCGTTCCGGAGGAGGATCGTCTGGATGTCGGGGACCTGCGGCGCCCACGCGGGCACCGAGTACAACCCCCAGTGCAGGAACACGCCCAGCTTCGCGTCGTCGAACCAGGCCGGCAGCTCGTGGGTCCGCACCGACCGCCAGTTCGGTTCGTAGCTCACGCCGTCCTCCGGTCTCGCGCTGCCGGCCGGTCGACCGTCGGGTCGGTCGTCCCCGGGTCCCGTTCGCCGGAGGGTAGCCGTCCCTGCGATCCTGCTGCGGTGGTGAGCGTGCCTGTACCCCGCCCCGAGCATCCCCGCCCGGATCGGCGACGTGAGCGGTGGTGGACGCTGAACGGCGAGTGGGACTTCTCCTTCGGCGAGCCCACCTTCGACCGGCGGATCGCGGTTCCCTTCCCGTACCAGGCACGGGCCAGCGGCATCGCCGACACGGGACACCACCCCGTGCTCTGGTACCGACGCTCGTTCGAGGCTCCGACTCTCGCACCCCACGAGCGGCTGCTCCTGCACTTCGGTGCTGTCGACTTCGAGGCCGAGGTCTGGGTGAACGACGTGGAGGTCGGACGCCACCGCGGAGGGCACACCTCCTTCACCTGCGATGCCACACCGGCCATCGATCGAGACAGGCTCATCCGCAGAGGTCACGGTGCGAGCAGTGGACGAGTTCCGGAGCGACCAGGTGCGGGGAAGCAGACCGCCACCTTCCCCTACCTCGTCCACTACACCCCTACGTCGGGGATCTGGCAGCCGGTCTGGGTGGAGGTGACCGGAGAACGTTGGATCGACGAGCTCCAGGTCGTAGCTGAGGCGGACGGGCTCCTCCGGCTCGACGCCCTCGTGTCCCGACCCGGTCTCGGCGACCAGCTCCGGGCCACCGTGCGCGACGAAGGTGAGATCCTCGCGACGGCTGCGGGCACCGGCCCTCTGGAGCTGGGCATCGCGGGTGCACGTCCCTGGTCTCCCGACTCCCCGACGCTGTACGACCTCGAGGTGGAGCTCGTCGCGCCTGACTCCACCGTGCTCGGACCGGGTCCGGTCGTGGGTGGGGTTCCGCACGCTGACTCTGGACGGCGACCGCTGGGTGCTGAACGGTGAGCCCCTGTACCAGCGCCTCCTTCTCGACCAGGGCTACTGGCCCGAGTCGCTCCTCACCCCTCCCTCGGACGAAGCCATGCGGGCGGACCTCGAGTTCGTCCGGGCAGCCGGCTTCAACGGGGTGCGCAAGCACCAGAAGATCGAGGACCCCCGGTGGCTGTGGTGGGCGGACCGCCTGGGGGTGCTCGTGTGGGAGGAGATGCCGTCGCCGTTCGGCCTGGCCCGCATCCGGGGCCACCTGGCCGACGACTTCCGCGCCGAGTGGGCCGAGGCGGTCGTGCGCGACCGCAACCACCCCTCCGTCGTCTGCTGGGTGACGTTCAACGAGTCCTGGGGGATCCAGGGTGTACGGGACTCCGGTGAGCTGCAGGACATCGTCCGCACGGTCGTCACCGAGACCCGGAGCGCCGATCCCACCCGCCCCGTCTGCGACAACAGCGGGTGGTGCCACGTCGACACCGACGTGGTCGATGTGCACGACTACGACCAGGACCCCGAGGCGTTGCTTCATCGCTGGCGCGGCATAGCCGAGCGAGGTTGGGACCGCGGCCCGCTCGATCTCGGCGGTGATGTCGGAGCCGGCTTCGATCTGGCGACGTACCTCCGCCACGTGGGCATCGATGATCCCGCCACGGCCGATCCGGAAGAGCTGCGCATGCAGCTCCCCGTGGTCGATGTCTGGGCCGATGGCTGCGCACCGCGCCCAGGATCCCGCCTTCCGTTGCTCCTCTCCGAGCTCGGTGGTGTGGGCCTGGCCCTCGATGGCAGGGAGGTGGGTGACAGGTTCGACTACGCGGGTGCCACGGATCCGGAAGATCTCCTGGCGCGCTTCTCGACGCTGATCGGGGCTGTCGAGTCGATCCCCGAGATCTGTGGGTGGTGCTGGACCCAGCTCGCCGACGTCGAGCAGGAGGTCAACGGCCTGCTGACGGCAGACCGCAGGCCCAAGGTCGTCGCCGAACGGCTCCGCGAAGCGATCGACCGCGTGCGCCGATGACGCACCGTCAGCCGGCGAAGATCTCGCTGAGCTGCATCAGCTCGTCGGTGGCGGCACCGGGGACGATGAAGTCGTCCGTCGACCGGATCTCCTCGAGGTGGGTGACGACGTCCTCGGGGGTGGGCACGTAGCCCTTCCCTCCCACCCAGCCCTTGTTCAGACCCACGAAGACCCTGGCGACCCTGCCCCCTCCCACGCTGAAGACCTCGTGCGTGAGATCGCATCGCTCGCTGCAGAGATAGGTGACCAGGCCGGAGACCTGCTCGGGCTGGATCGCTTCGGCCATCGGCCCCATTAGGTCCTCGGTGAGGCGGGTCTTGGCGAGAGGAGCGATCACGTTGGACTTGATGTCGGACTTCGCGCCCTCGATCGCGATGACGCTCGACAGCCCGACCAGGCCCATCTTGGCGGCCGCGTAGTTCGCCTGGCCGAAGTTGCCGAAGAGGCCGGCGGCGGAGGTCGTGTGCACGAATCGGCCGTAGCCCTTCTCCTTCATCACGCGGAAGGCCGGCTGGGAGACGAAGAACGCGCCCTTGAGGTGCACGTCGATGATGGCGCCGAGGTCTCCGGGCTCGAGCTTGGCGAAGGACTTGTCACGGAGGAAGCCGGCGTTGTTGACGACGATGTCGACTGTGCCGTAGGCATCGAGGGCGGTCTGCACGATCGCCTCGCCGCCTTCCGGGGTCGACACCGAGTCGTAGTTCGCTACCGCCTCGCCACCTGCTGCGCGGATCTCGTTCACGACCCTCTCCGCGGGTGTGTCGCTGGCTCCCTCACCGGCCGAGGAACCACCGAGGTCGTTCACCACCACCCGCGCGCCGCGCGCTGCCATGAGCAGTGCGTGGCACCGACCGAGACCGCCACCGGCCCCGGTCACGATCGCCACCTTCCCGTCGAGAGTCACGTCAGCCACGGTTCCTCCTGATGCGAACTGAGTGTCGGACGACCTCTGCCCGACTGCCGGCGATCGTAGGGCGGCACGGTCTCTTCGGCCACGTGGCCCCATCACTCCGGCCTCTGGCCCGGAGAGCACCCAGCGACGCGCCGAGGAGCAGGCGTCGTGGACACCTGCTCCTCGCCCTCCGTCCACCCCCGACGACGGGGCGCTCGGCCACCCCTCCGTGCTTGGTCGGGCTCTCAGCTGCCGGGGGTGAAGCTCACCAGCTCCGCCCGGCCGTCCCCGCCTGCCGTGTGCTCCTCCGCCACGAGACCCACACCCGAGGCGTAGTACTTCACCTCGATCACCTCCGGCTCGAGGGGGTTCCAGTCCTCCGTCGCCACGACGTCGGTGAAGCTGCCGAAGGGGACCTCAGCGCTCTCGTCGGTGGCGAGGACCTCGAACATGTCCTCGGCCTCCCCGGGCAGGTACTCCTGGCGGAAGGCATCTCCGGCAGCCGGATGGGCGGGCATCACGATCCCCGGGAGAGCTCCGTCGACACCGGCCTCCCATGAGCCCGCAGTGCTGACGACCTCGCCGTTCTCGTAGTCCTTCACCTCCTCGCCGAAGTACCAGACGTTGCCCTCGGCGTCCTGGGCGAACCAGTCGTAGGTGTCCTCGACGAGCTCGCCGCCGACGGTGACCGTGTCGCGCACCACGACTGCCGAGACGCCCATCACGTCGCGCCGCTCCTCGGTGACCACGACCTCGATGCGCTCCTCCTCGCCTTCGGATGTTCCCTCGTACACCCACCGGGAGCCGGGTGTGAACGGCATGTAGGGGTTGTCGATGGTCTCCACGAAGCTCGCCGGGTCGATCTCCGGCTGGTAGTCCCCTCCGTCACCGGGGTCGACGACGGGCTCGAGGGCGGTCGTGCTGGTCGGCCCGTCCCCCGAGCTCGACGTGGTGCTCTCATCGGCCGGTGCCGAGTCGGCGGTGGGCGAGGAGTCGTCACCACAACCGGACAGCCCCAGGGTGATGGCGAGAGCCAGCCCAAGGGCTCGGCTCGGACGCTCGATCGACGTGTGGATGCGAGACATGGCAGCTCCTTGATCTGTTGTGGATCGCTCGATCGTGGTGGAAGCGACCTGAACAGCAGCTGACCAGGAAGCTCCTCGCGTTCAGCGAACGTTCAGGTCTGTCGGCCACCATGGTGCGATAGGAGGATCCCTTGAAGCTGCTCCTCGTCGAGGACGACAAGAAGATCGCCACCGCGGTGAAGCGAGGCCTCGAGGCCGAGGGCTTCACCGTCGACGTCGCCTTCGACGGCATCGACGGCCTGTGGATGGCCACCGAGGGCAGCTACGACCTCATCGTCCTCGACATCATGCTGCCGGGGCGCAACGGCTACCAGGTCTGCGCAGACGCTCCGGGAGGCCGGCGACTGGACCCCGATCCTCATGCTCACCGCAAAGGACGGCGAGCTCGACGAGGCCGAGGCGCTCGACACCGGTGCCGACGACTACCTCACCAAGCCGTTCTCGTTCCCGGTTCTGGTGGCCCGGATCAGGGCCCTCCTCCGACGATCCGGAGGTCGCCCACCTGCGCCGGTCGAGGTGGGCGACCTCCGGATCGATCCCGGCGGGCCGGAAGGCGTGGCGACGCGACACCGAGATCACGCTGACCGCCCGCGAGTTCGACGTGCTCGAGTTCCTGATGCGCCGGACGGGTCAGGTGCTCTCGAAGGCGGAGATCCTGTCACGGGGTGTGGGAGTACGACTTCGACGGAGACCCGAACATCGTCGAGGTGTACGTCCGACGTCTCCGGCGCAAGCTCGACGAGCCCTTCGGGACCCGGACCATCGAGACCGTGCGGGGCGCGGGCTACCGCCTCGTCGCTGCCCATGCCTGAACGCAGCGGCCCACGTCGGCTCTGGTCATCGGTGCGCTTCCGCATCACCTTCCTGGCGACCCTCGCAGCGGTCGTGGTGCTGGTCACGACCAGCGTGGCCCTCGTGGTCAGCCAACGTCGGCTGCTCGTCGAGAACCTCGACGAGCAGCTCTCGGTCGCCGTCGACGAGGTGGCCGAAGCTCTCGCCGGGGGGGTTCCCCGGGAACCGGTCGCCGCGTTCGGTGATGACGACTCGGCGCTCCAGGTGGTATCCCCCGACGGCGACGTCCTGGCGGCCACGCCCAACATCGAGGGCGCCGGCCCGCTGGCCGAGCCCCCGCTCGGAGAAGCTCGGACCGTCATCCGAACAGGTTCGGCTCCCCACGACGAAGCTCTGTTCCGCCTGCTATCGCGGCAGGGTCGACGGACCCGAGGGTCCCGTGGTGGTGCACGCCGCCGCCACGCTCGACGACGTGAGCGAGAGCACCAACGCCCTCACCCGTTCCCTGGTGGTCGCGGTCCCTGCCGCGGTGGTGCTCCTGGCCGCCGTCGTCTGGTGGCTGGTGGGCCGAACCCTCGCACCCGTCGAGGCCATCCGACGTGACGTCGCGTCGATCGGTGGAGCGGACCTCCACCGCCGGGTGCCCGAGGCAGGTACCGGCGACGAGATCGACCGGCTGGCCCGCACGATGAACGAGATGCTGTTGCGGCTCGAGGAGGCATCCGAACAGCAGCGACGCTTCGTGGATGACGCCTCCCACGAGCTCCGCAGCCCGCTGCACGCGGATGCGCACCGAGCTCGAGGTCGACCTCGCCCATCCGGATGAGTCCGACCCTGCTGCGACGCATCGAAGCCTCCTGGAGGAGACCATCGGCCTCCAACACCTGGTCGAGGACCTCCTCGCCCTGGCCCGGCTCGACGCTGGCGCCACTCCCACGCGCTCCGCGCCCGTCGACCTCGAAGACGTCGTGCGCCGGGAGCTGGCCCGGGTCGGCGACCCGGGTGGAGTCGAGATCCGGAGCGAATCGGTCTCGCCAGCGGCGGTCACCGGGGATACCGACCAGCTGACCCGCGCCGTACGCAACCTCGTCGAGAACGCTGTCGGCCATGCGCGCTCCGTCGTCACGGTCAGCCTGGGGGAGGTGAACGACGGTGTCCTGCTCACCGTGGCCGACGACGGCCCCGGGATCCCCTCCGACCAACGCGACGCGTCTTCGAGCGGTTCTCCCGCCTGGATCAGGCTCGCAGCCGCGACGCCGGCGGCACGGGCCTCGGCCTCGCGATCACCCGGGCGATCGTCGAAGCCCACGAGGGCGAGATACGCGTCGAGGACAACGGCCCGGGAGCGAAGTTCGTGGTGACGCTCCCCGAGGCCCGATCCTCCCGGTAGCGTCTCGTCGTCGATCTCGACACGGGGAGGATGTCCCATGGCCGAAGAGGAGAACGAGCAAGGCAAGGGCGTACCTCCGAAGCTGGTCGCCGCGGGCGTGCTGATCGTCCTCGCCCTGACCTTCCTCTTCCAGAACACCGAGGACGCCAACATCGAGTTCCTCTTCTTCTCCACGGAGGTGTCGCTCTGGTTCGGGCTGCTGGCCGCCCTCTTCATCGGGTTCGCCGTCGGATGGCTGGTGCGCGGCGACCGCAGGAAGCGGAAGAAGAAGTAGGAGCGCCTGCCGGTATCCACCACCCTCGGGGTGACGGCACCTGGCCGTCACCCAGGTCTCACTCCGAGGCGAGGAGAGCCTCGGCCTGGGCAGCGACGAGCTCGATCAGGTCACCCAGCGCGAGGTTGTAGTCGATCGGGTGCAGCCCCCACGGCACCGACGTGTCGCTGCGCAACACATCCGTCCGCGGTCCCGGCCCGGCCTGCACAGTGATGGCCAGGTAGACCACACCGTCCCCCTCGACGCACTCGCCGGTGACGAAGTCGGGGAGGGAAACGTACGGGGTGTCCACCTGAACCCCGAGCTCACCCACCGGGTCGATCCCGGTCGGGTCGATCATCTGCAGCTCCGCCTCGCCACCGCGGAGGGCCGCTGGGTTCGTGCACAGAGCGACCTCTCCCTCCCGGGCCTCGTCGCGGGGACTGCCGAACCCCTGGCCGGGTGCCGGTGGCGCGGCGACATCGAAGCTCGCGTAGGTCACGACGCAGGCGGTCTGGGTCTCGTCGCGGCAGGCCGGGAGGTTCTCGAAGTCCCCACCGACGTCCTCGCCTGCTGGGGCCGTGATGACGGTGCCGATGAGCAGCGCCGAGACGAGCTGTGACCGGAGCTCTGCATCGCCGTCGACGTGGTCCTGAAGGAGGCGCGTGGCGAGACCCGAGCCCTGCGAGTGGCCCATGAGCACGAAGGGTCGGCCACCGTTGTCGTTGGCGAGGTAGTGGAGGAACGCCTCCTCGGCATCCGCGTACGCCTGCTCCCTGATGGCCTCGACGTCGACGTCCGCTCCGACGCCGAAGGTCGCCTGCCGGTACAACGGGGCGAAGACCCGACAGACGCTCGAGAAGCGGCCCGCCTGGGTGCGGGTGATGCCGATCTCGATCCCGTAGTCGCCGTCGAAGCCCGCCACACCCTCCGGTGTGACGTTCACGGTCGGGTAGAGGTAGAAGCAGTCGAACGACGGGTCCCCGGCCACCTCGTGAGGCACCACCTCGGTGCTGCCGTCCTCGCGAAGGATCGTGAGATCGAGATCGCTCGTGCACGGGTTCTCCGAGAGATCCGGGTGGCAGACCCACGACCCCAGCTCCGAGTACAGCTCGCTCGTGAGCTCCGGCTCGCCGCTGGTCGTGGTCGTGCTCTCGACCCCGGTGGTCCTCGCAGATGTCGTGGTGGCGGTGGTGTCGGCGGTCGAGGTGGTCCCGGCATCGGAGCAGGCGGCTGCCGCGAAGGCCACGAGCACCAGCAAGGCGACGAGGCGGTCCGGCCACCGGAGTCGGTCATCGGACCCGAGCGATCCGGACCTCCTCACGACGCACCTGCCGGCTCTCGGCGTCGTGCGTACTCAGCGACGATCGGTGCGAGCTCGGCCGGGCTGGCGCCGTGCAGGATGACCCGGTCGCAGCCGAGAGCGAGCTGGTTCTCGATCGCGTCGACGCACTCGGCAGTCGTACCCGTCGCCGACGGTGCCAGCCACTCCTCGGGGAGAAGGCCCTCTATGTGCTCGAGCTGCTCAGTGGTCGCCTTCTGGTCGATCCCGCCCGCGATGCTCCCCACGACAGGATCGGCGCGGAACTGATCGAGCACTGCAGGGTCCCACCCGTTGGTGCGCACCATCAGGTCTCCGTAGCCCTGGAGGTAGGTGGCGAGCCGACCGACCGACTTGCGGAGGCGGGCCTCCTCGGGAAGGTGATCGCCGATCGTGGCGAAGCACGACCACACCGCTACGTCTCCGGGATCCCGGCCGGCCTTCTCGGCCGCCTCCTTCACCGTCCGCACCGCCCGAGCGGTCGTCTCGTCGGTGAAGTAGGTGTGGAGAAGCACCTCGTCGAAGCACCGGCCGCCGAGGGCGAGGGTCACCGGACCGAACGCGCTGACCAGCAGCGGGATCTCCGCGTCGAACGAGGCATCGAGGTGGAGGAACCGGTGAGAGCCCGCCGCCCCCTCATGGCCGAAGACGTACTCACCGTGCCACAGCCTCCGGAGAAGGCCGGCCATGTCCTCCAGCTCCGCGGTGGTGATGTGCGGGATGCCGTAGAGGTCCTGGAGCATGGGGATGCCCCGGCCGAGGCCGAGCACGAATCGCCCTCCTGTGAGGTAGTGCATGGTCGTGGCGAACGAGGCGGTGACCATCGCGTGACGGGTGTTGTGGTTGGTCACCCCGGTCGCGATCCGCATCTGCTCGCTCACCGCGCCCGCGGCCCCGCACAGGGCCCCCGCCTCCTTGATGTTGTAGCGCTCGGAGATGAACGCGGTGCCGAACCCGAGCGCTTCGCCCTGGCGCACCTCTTCGAGGATCTCGCGCGGCGACTCGGGTGCACCGGCGGGGGTGTAGAAGCCGAGCTCGGGGAAGGCGACCACGCCGGGATGCTACCGCCCCCACCCGGCCGGCTGACCGGGAACGGTGCGGAGTGCGGCAGCGACCGTCCCTCACCGCACCTCCACCCTGGTCGAGAGCAGAGGTGAGCTCAGGTCTGGATCGCCTTGCGGCGTCCAGTGGCGGTCTGCTCCCGGCAGGAGCGTGGAAATGGCTGGGCCGCCCGCGGCGCTGCGGGCAGGCTGTGGCCATGAACGAGCCCAGCACAGCCGCAGAGCAGTACAGCCGGACCGAACGCACCACCCTGCGGCGCGCCGCTGAGCGAGGGTCGTTCGACCGGACCCTCGTGCACCAGATCCTCGACGAGGCGCTCATCTGCCATGTCGGGATCTGCACCGATGCAGGGCCGCTGGTCATCCCTACCATCCACTGCCGGATCGGTGACGACCTCTACATCCACGGCTCTCCGGCCAGCCGCCACCTGCGAGAGATGGCCTCCGGCACCGAGATCTGCGTGACGGTGACGCTGCTCGACGGGCTCGTGCTCGCGCGCTCGGCGCTTCACCACTCGATGAACTACCGCTCGGTGATGGTCTTCGGACGGGCTGTACCCGTGGAAGACATGGCCGAGCGCTCGAGGGTGCTGGATCGCTTCGTCGAACATGTTGTGCCCGGTCGTTCAGCCGATCTCCGGCCCCACCACGCCATCGAGGTGCGGGGTACCAGCGTGCTGCGGATCCCGCTGGACGAGGTGTCTGCGAAGGTCCGCACCGGTGGGCCCACCGACGAGCCCGAGGATCTCAGCGCTGATGTCTGGGCGGGGGTGGTACCGCTCTCGCTGATGCCCGGTCCTGCGTTGGCGGAGTCGGAGGTGTCCGAGGACGGCCCGGCCGTTCCTACCTACGTCCGCGACTACCGCCGGCCTCGAGGATCCTCAACCGGTTGATGCGCCGCGACCACCTCATCTGAACAGGAGTTCGGAGCCCCCCAGCTCCTCACCGGATGACGTGCCTCAGGCGCCTGTCAGCGCTGCCACCTCGATCGGGAGATCGCCGGCACGCGGATCGACGAGCGGACACCGCGTTCCGGTGTAGATCGTCGGCATGCAGCGGTTGCAGTGGATGCAGCCCGACTCGAGCATCGTGCCGGACTCCCATCCCCTGATGATGTCGGGGTCGTGCAGCAGGGCCCTTCCCATCACCACGAACTGGAACCCCTCGGCGAGCGCCCGCTCTGCCGTGTCCAACCGGCTGACGCCTCCCAGGAGCATCAGAGACATCCCCAGCGCCTCACGGAACTGCTTGGCCTGCTCGAGGAAGTAGGCCTCCTCGTACGGGTAGGCGCGCAGGAACTTCGAGCCGACCAGTCGGACGCCTCCCCGGAGGTACCAGGGAAGGGCCGCACCGAACTCCTTCAGCGGAGGATCGCCCTTGAAGAGGTACATCGGGTTCATCAGCGAGCTGCCACCGGTGAGCTCGATCGCGTCGAGGCCGCCGTCCTCCTCGAGCCAGCGGGCCACCTGCACGCTCTCCTCGATGTTGAGCCCGCCCCGGTACCCGTCGACCATGTTGAGCTTGGCGGTGACCGCCACCCCCTGGCCGACAGCTCGGCGCACAGCCAGCACCACCTGGCGTGCGAAGCGGGCACGGTTCTCCAGCGAGCCACCCCACCGGTCCGTGCGCGGGTTGAGCTTGGGGCTGAGGAACGAGCTGAGCAGGTAGTTGTGGCCGAGGTGGATCTCGAGCGAGTCGAACCCCGCCTCGACGCAGAGCCGCGCGGCGCTCTCGTAGTCGCGGGTGATGCGGATGATGTCGTCCTCGGTGGCGGCGCGGGTCAACCGCATGCCGAGTGGGTTGAAGCGCCGGGAGGGAGAGATGGAGGTCGCTCCGTTCGAGGCGGCGTTGGCGACCGGTCCGGCGTGGCCGATCTGGGCGGCCGCCAGCGCACCTTCTGCGTGCACAGCGTCCGTGAGGCTCCGCAGGCCCGGCACCGCCTCGGGCCTGACCAGGATGCAGCCGGCAGTCCGTGCGACCTTCCGGGGCGACCGAGAGATACGCCACCGTCGTCAGGGCGGTGCCACCGGCGGCCACACGGCGATGGAAGTCGATCAGGTCGTCGCTGACCAGGCCACCGGGGCTCATCCCCTCGAACGTCGCTGCCTTCACCACGCGGTTGCGCAGGGTGAGGGGACCGAGCTGGGCGGGCTCGAAGAGCTGGGTCACCCGCCCAGTCTGTCGCAAACCGGCTGCCGCACGACTCGCGACCGCTCACCGGGTGGAGTCGGTCATGGGCTCCACCGGCCTCCGGGCCTGGCCGGGAGCCTGCTCGTAGATTGGTGACGTGGGCGGTCGGGAGGAATGGCTGGAGCGGTTGGCGGGGGTGAAGCGGGCCCCCTGGCATGGCAGGCTCGCGCCCCACAAGCCGCTGCTCCTCCTCTACCTGCTCGCTCGGGTACAGCAGACCGGATCTTCGGAGACCGCGTACGCAGAGGCCGAGTCGGTGGTGGATCACCTGCTCGTCGAGTTCGGGCCGTACAACCAGAAGTCGAGATCGACCACCGCCTACCCCTTCCACCATCTCGAGACCGATGGCTTCTGGTCGGTGACCACTGACGACGGCGGACCCTCGAAACCGAGCCCACGCCGCTTGCGGAGCCAACAGGCCTCAGGGCGACTCGATCCCGAGCTGGAAGAGCTGCTGCGCTCGGATCCTGCGTTCACAGTGCTGGCGGCACACGCCTTCCTGGACGAGTGGCCCGAGTCGCTCCAGCCCGTCTTGGCTGCCGCTGTCGCGCTCGACCTCGAGAGTGCCGAGCTCGAAGCGGCCCGGACCCGCGCACGCGAGCTCACTTCCGCCAGCCGACGTCGGGATGTCCACTTCCGTACACGGGTGCTGATGGCCTACGAGTACCGCTGCGCCTTCTGCGAGTTCGACGGGCGGCTCGGAACCGAGTCCACCGCCCTAGAGGCGGCACACCTACGCTGGTGGCGCCACGACGGACCCGACGAGGTCGGCAACGGCCTCTGCCTCTGCAGCATCCACCACGCACTCCTCGACCGTGGTGTTCTCGGGCTGGACCACGATCACCGCATCACGGTCTCGCGCCACTTCGTGGGCCGGGGGGAAGCGGCCGACCGGGTCGTCCTGGACCTCCTCGGGCGCCCTGCAGTCGATCCGCAACCAGGCGATCAGCCCGTAGAGCCCGAGCACATCGACTGGCACGCCGAACACGTCTTCCGACAACCGGCACGGACTGGGCCCTGAGGACGGCCACCAAGTCGAGCCACGGCCTCCCGGTCTGCCCCTCTGGGAGCAGACCCCTCCCACCAGCCTCACCCCATGGTCGTCAGCGTCATCGGCCCACACTGACCGGAACCCTGGCACGATGACCACGTGATACGAGCGCTGACGGTGGGCTCATGATCGACGACGATTGGCGGGTCCGTCAGGCCGCCTTCCGCTTCCTCGAGGGGCTGACCCTGCATCACGGTGAGGTCCTCGACTGGCAGACCCTGACCAAGGGCTTCCACCTAGGCGGCACGGTCGTCCCGCTGCTCGGCGCGGCGGGCATCTGGAAGCCGGCGATGCTCGACCTACCGATCAGCATCACCACCTCCCCTCCGAAGCCTGGGAAGCCACCGCCCTACGCGGACGAGGTGCGTGACGACGGCCTACTGCTCTACCGCTACCGCGGCACTGACCCCCAGCATCCCGACAACGTCCGGCTGCGCCGCTGTGCCGCCGAACAGCGCCCCCTCATCTACTTCCACGGCGTCCAGAAGGGCCGATACCGTCCCTTCTGGCCAGCAGTCATCATCGAGGACGACCCCGCCAAGCTGCACGTCGCGGTGGCGCTGTACGAAGGTGCGGCAGCCGGCGTGGATCTGGCCACATCCGGCCTCGCCGATCGCGAACCCGACCGGGCCTACGCCCGCCGTCTCACCCTCCAGCGACTGCACCAGCCGGCGTTCCGGGAGCGAGTGCTCCGCGCCTACCAGGAGACCTGCACCGTCTGCCGGCTCCGCCACTCCGAGCTGCTCGACGCCGCCCACATAATCCCCGACACCGATCCCCGTGGCCTGCCCGAGGTCTCCAACGGCCTCGCGCTGTGCAAGATCCACCACGCGGCCTTCGACCGGCACATCCTCGGCATCCGCCCCGACCACGTGATCGAGATCCGCGCCGACGTCCTCGAGGAGGTCGACGGACCGATGCTGCGCCACGGCCTCCAGGAGAGACACGGCCAGCGCATCCTCCTCCCCCGCCGCCACACCGACCGGCCGAACCCCGACCACCTCGAGGAGCGCTACGAGCAGTTCCGGGCCGCCAGCTGAGTCCCTGGCGAGCCCACGACCCCTGCGAGCCCCGCTGGTAGCGTTGACGACGTCGACTGGACCGTTCGGCGCAGCTTCCCCCTCGAACCGTTGCACCGTAGGAGGAAGTCCGTCACCATGGCTCTCAGCCAGCGACACCGCAGCACCATCTACACCCGTCTCGAACCCCTGCTCGGCGAGGAGGAGACCGAGGCCTTGCTCGCACAGTTCCCCGCACGCGAGATCGACGAACCAGTCACCCGCGAGTTCGTGCACGCCGAGATCGAGGGCCTGCGCGCAGAGATGAACGAGCGGTTCGGCACTCTCCATGCCGGGATGAACGAGCGGTTCGGCACTCTCCATGCCGAGATGAACGATCGGCTGCGCGCCCAGACCGTCTGGTTCGCCGGGTCGATGATGGCCGGCCTCGGTCTCGCAGCCACGCTCGCACGCCTCGTCGCATAGAGCGCGCTCGGCATCCGCCCACTCGGGTCTCTCCAGCGCCCCCGTGGTGGCCCGGGCCATGCCGACCGGGCCGGTCGGAGCACCCTCCCCCTCGATCCCTTGCAGCACCGGAGGAAGGCTCTCCGCCGCCGCGGTCGCCGGTGTCGCGGTGTCGCTCTCGGTCCCGGCTCGCGGCTGACCCCCCGAACCCTTCCCAGGGCGCGGACATGCACGCAGAGCGTCGGGGCTCATCGGGCCTGCAGGATCGGCGGGAGCACCGCGCCGGCCCGCTCGATCAGCGCCAAGCGATCGGCCAGGGCGGCGGCCGGGTGCACCACCGCCTCGGACCTCCCCCCGCCGCCGACGAGCACCCGCGCCCGGGGTTGTCCGCACGCTCCGCTGACGTGGCGGTAGAGCCGGGAAGGGAGCACCTCCTCCAGGACGGACTCCCAGTAGCCGCAGAGCTGGCACTGCCAGAACACCGGTCGGGGTGGGCCGTCCCAGTCAGGAGACGCGGACTCGAGCTCGGCGAGCCGGCCCCGGTCGAGCCCGCCTTGCGCGGCCACCGATCCGGCACCATCGCCGGCGGACTCGGACGAAGCCGCCTCGCGGACCCGGTACGCCATGCGGCCGGCTTCGGGGACGAGCTCGGCGGTGAGCACGGGGACGCCGTAGAGGGCCGCGACCTTCTCAACCACCTCGGGCCCCGATGCCCGCAGCACCCCGGAGACGCACGCGTACTGGGCCCGGTACCCACGCTCGTGCTCGAAGACCCGACCCCACAGCTCGACCCGCCCGATCACCCAGCCCAGCGACCCGGGATACCCGATGGTGCCGCCGGCCTGCTCGGGCTCCGCGAAGGCGTAGATGCCGCAGCCGCTCCCGTAGCCCCCGTGTCGGCACCAGTCGTCGATGCGGGGTGGGCACGGCGGGGTGTCACAGCAGGCGCAGCGGGCCTCGAGCGGACGCTCGGTAGGCCACACGCGCGGGTCGATCGCTCCCGACAGGAGCAGCCCGTGATCGCTGGCCGCCCAGAGCCGGTACCCGACGATCGGGGCGGGCAGGTCGGGCACCACCAGGCTCTGCTCCACCACGTCAGACCCCCTCGGGTACCCGCTCGGGTGCGGGTGAGGGCTCCCGGGGACGCGGGACGGGCGGCTCGTCCGGCGGCACCTCGGGGGGCCCGTTCGGAGGCCCCACGGGCAGCTCGGTCGGTGCTCCAGATGGGAGCTCTCGTGGAGCCTCCCGGAGTGGGGCGCGGGGACCTGGAGCGGCTCCTCCCGCACGGGCGGTCCGATGTCACCCATCGGCTTCTCCTTCCCGCGAGCGATCGCGCTCGGCCCGGCGGGCCTGGTGGCGGATCCTGGCCATCTCGATCTGGTTCCCCCCGTGCCGGGCCCGTGCCTGCCGGCACGCCTTCCTGGCGCTGCCCGACGATCCGCCGACCCGCTCGGGCCGCGCCACGACAGGCCCCCGGGACCGCGGAGCCCCACCGCTGACGATCCCCCAGAGGCTCCAACCCGAGCTCATGACTGCATTGTCACACCGGGTGGTGACACTGAAGACAACCAAGGAGGAACCCATGACCACCCCCACCCCTGCCGTGCCCGTGACCCACGTCTACTTCCTGCTCGACCGATCCGGTTCGATGGCGAGCATCGCCGACGATGTGATCAACGGCTTCAACCGGTTCCTGGCCGACCAGCAGGCCGACGGCGAGGACGCGGTGATGACCCTCGTGCAGTTCGACAGCTACGAGCCGTTCGAGCTGCTGAGCGACGCCTGCCCTATCCGCGAGGTGCTCCCGCTCGACGCCGCCACCTTCGGGCCGAGGGACTCCACTCCACTCCTCGACTCCCTCGGGAAGCTGATCGGCCGAGCTGTCGCCCGGGCCTCCGAGCGCGAGAAGACCGGAGAACCGACGGAGGACGTCGTGGTGGCGATCTTCACCGACGGTGAAGAGAACTGCTCGACCGAGTTCACCAGGCAGCAGGTGCTCGACCTGGTCGAGACCCAGCAGACGACCCGGGGCTGGGCCTTCGCCTACCTCGGGGCCAACCAGGACGCCTTCGCCGAGGCCAGCTCGATCGGCATCGGGGCGACCAGCTCACACCAGTTCTACTCCCATGGGGCGAGCATTGCCGAGTCCCTCGCGGCGACCTCGGGCCGGCTCATGGGCCGGCGCATGCGCACTCGCTCGGGTCAGCCCCACTCGGGCGGCTTCTTCGAAGACGGCGAGGAGGGCGAAGACGGAGAGGTCGACGAGGGCGGCGACGGACCGGTGGGGGACTGACCGACAGCTCCCCGATGGCTTCGGCTGGTCGGCCCGGGCGATCGCCAGACGGTCGGCCAGCTGAAGCCCCGGCCCGGGGGCCCCACGAGCCCCGCTGGTAGCGTCGACGCCGTCGACCGGACCGGACGGCGCAGCTTCCCCCTCGAACCGTTGCACCGTGGGAGGAAGTCCGTCACCATGGCTCTCAGCCAGCGACACCGCAGCACCATCTACACCCGTCTCGAACCCCTGCTCGGCGAGGAGGAGACCGAGGCCTTGCTCGCACAGTTCCCCGCACGCGAGATCGACGAACCCGTCACCCGCGAGTTCGTGCACGCCGAGATCGAGGGCCTGCGCTCGGAGATGAACGAGCGGTTCGGGACACTCCATGCCGGGATGAACGATCGGTTCGGGACACTCCATGCCGAGATGAACGATCGGTTCGGGACACTCCATGCCGAGATGAACGAGCGGTTCGGGACACTCCATGCCGAGATGAACGAGCGGTTCGGGACACTCCGTGCCGAGATGCACGACCACCTCCGGTCCCAGACCGTGTGGTTCGCCGGGTCGATGATGGCCGGCCTCGGCCTCGCAGCCACGCTGGCACGCCTCATCGGCTAGAGCGCACTCGGCAACAGCTCGGGCCACGCGCATCGGCAAGCCTGGCGCGCTGGGCTTCAGGACCGATCGATCCTCGCCTCTACACTTCGACGGTCGGGTCTGCCAGGCCAGGCGACCGACCTCGCCCTCGTAGCTCAGGGGATAGAGCAGCGGTTTCCTAAACCGTGTGCCGCAGGTTCGAATCCTGCCGGGGGCGCCACCAGAATCAGCGGCTGACCATGGCGACATCCCTGGTCAGCCGCTTGAACGCTTGTCCGCCGGCGACCGTCAGAACCCTTGATCCTCGGACGGTCTTGGGCGGAGGGCGGGAAGTGTCATACCACCCGCCTACGGTCGCGACGTGGAACACCGCCTGCCGACACGGAACGAACAGCCTCCGGACGACGCCGTCGTCATGATCCGGGCTGGCGTGTTGAGCGAGCAGAGTGTCGGGGACGCTGCCAACCGGTGCCTGGAGGGCTACGGGCTTCTCGGGATCTCTGTCGAAGGGGCGATCGATCTCTCGGTCCCCGAGGCGTGCAGAACCAGTCCGAGGCTGCGGAGGTACCGCCAGGTCCGACTGTCGACGTTCGGCCGACTGCGAGCAGCAGGCTTCCCGGTCATCGCCACCTTTGACGCACCTCACTACACGGTCGCTCTCTCCGATCTCTCCGAGGTCACGCTCGCTCGGCTCCTTCGCTGCTTCGACGAGCCCATTCCGAACCCCGGGCTCGACCACCCGCGGTAGCCTGGATGAGCGGAGGAGCCATGGACACGACCAACTACGACATCGCCGTCGACTTCATGGACATGACCAACGACGGTCGGCTGTGGACGCGCCTCAGCGATGTCCGCAGGGGCTTCGTCCCGGTCGCCGGGCAGTACGCGGTGGTCGGCTGCGAGGACGCCGAGCCCGCGGTTGCTCAGATCATCTCGGTCGACATCGAGCGAGGCATCACCCTGCATGTCCTCGACGGCACCGTCGAGGAACACCGCCACCTCCTGCCGTCGGCATAGCCAGGGAGGATGTCTCGTGACCCCCGACCTGCGGGCTGACCCCAACCAGGTCGATGCCGAACGCCACGTCCTCGCGCACCTGATAGACGTCGTGCGCGCCGAGCACATCGTCGGCATTCCCCCGCTCCAAGCCTGACGACGCCAGGGAGAAGGGGATCTTCCACGCACAGAGTCCCACCGACTCCCGTGGGGCAATCAACGCATGGGATGTCAACCAACCCTGCAGCAGACCCGGAAGCCCGGCAGCGTGTCCCCCTGCCGGCGGGCTGCGTCGGGGCTCCTTCCCCCTCAGTTCCTTGCGTGAGAAGAGGAAGGTCGTCACGATGGCCCTGTCGGAGAGATCACGGAGTGCGCTGTACCAGGCGCTCTCACGGACGGTCGAAGAGGAGGCGGTCGCGGAGATGCTGGCCCACTTCCCAGCCCGTGATGTCGAGGAGCCCGTCACCCGGGAGCACCTCGACCGCCGCGTCGCCGAGCTCAGAGGTGAGCTGCACGCGGAGATCGCGGGTGTCCGCACCGAGATCACAGCGGCGGCCAATCGCACGATCCTGTGGCTCGTCGCCACGATCATCGCAGCAGCGGGGTTGGTGGTCTCGGTCGCGGGCTGAGGTCTGGCGGTCGACCGGCTCAGTCCACCTGATCCCCATCCCTGAGCTCGCTCGCGTCCGTCGGAGTGTCGTGGCCCGGATGCTCCTGGGCCCACTCGAGCGCCTCCGCCTCGTCCACGGGATCCAACAGCACGTCGTGGCCGCCCTCGACGTCGAGCTTCGGCATGACCCGATCGATCCATCGCGGGATCCACCAGTTGCTGTCACCGAGGAGCTCCATGGTCGCCGGCACCAGCAGGATCCTCACCACCGTCGCATCCAGCGCGATGGCCACGGCGAGCCCCATCCCGAAGAGCTTCACCGCCCGGTCGTTGTCCAGCATGAACGCGGCGAAGACGCAGACCATGATGGCTGCCGCCGCGGTGATGAGCCGGGCAGTGGCTGCCAGGCCGTCCGCCACGGCCTTCGCGTTCTCCCCGTGGCGGTCGTACTCCTCCTTGACCCGCGACAGCAGGAAGACCTCGTAGTCCATCGACAGCCCGAAGATGATGGCGAAGAGGATCATCGGCAGGAACGGCTCGATCGGAGCTGGCTCGAGCTTCAGCACGTCCCCTCCCCACGCCCACTGGAACACCGCCACGACCACGCCGTAGCAGGCGGCGACGGACAGCAGGTTCATCAGCACCGCCTTCAGCGGAACCAGTATCGAGCGGAACACCATCAGCAGGAGCACGAACGAGAGCATCAGCACGAGCCCGAAGAAGTAGGGGATCCGCTTCTCCAGGTACACCGAGAAGTCGACCCCGAGGGCGGTGAAACCGGTCACCGCGGGCTCCATCTCGAGTCCCTCCAACTGCTCCGGTAGCAGCTCGTCCCTCAGCCTCTGCACGAGCTGCTCGGTCTCCAGCGACTGCGGCGCGTCTGCCGGGACGACGCGCCACAGGACCGCGGTCGACTCGTCCAGGTCGTCCGGCATCTGGCCGGTCGAGATGTCGAAGTCGTTGGGGATGGGACCGTTCACCATGCCGACGGCCTCGTCGGCCGTGATCGCAGCGGTGACCGACGCGAGCCTCTCCTGCACCTCCGGGCCGGCTCCCTCCGGCAGCTCGCTCACGACGATCAACGGCCCGTTGAAGCCGGGCCCGAACCCCTCCGATATGAGGTCATAGGCCCTTCGGGTCGTCGTCTCCTCCGGGTAGTTCCCCTCGTCCGCGAAGCCCATCCGCATCGAGAACACGGGGATCGTGAGCACTCCCAGGAACGCGAAGCCGGCCGCGGACATGATCACGGGATGGCGTTGCACGAAGCGGCTCCACCGCCAGGCCCACTGATGCTCGAGTGGCTTGGGCGGTCGCCTCGGCAGCTCCCGCCGGAGCCCGGGGATGAAGAACCCGGCGACGAGCACGACCGCGGCGACAGGGACGGCGACGAGCAGCGCATCGATGTTGATGCCGAGCCCGACCAGCCCCACCGAGACCAGGACCGCCGCCACGAGGCCCCGCAACCTGGTTATCTCCAGTCGGTGACCCGCGAAGCCGAGCAGCGCCGGCAGGAGGGTCACCGAGGCCAGCATGGTCACCGCCACCGTCGTCGCGGCAGCGATTCCCAGACCGGTCACGAACGGGAGACCCATCACGAGCATCCCCGAGAGCGAGATCACGACGGTCGTGCCAGCGAAGAGCACTGCCCGACCGGCGGTGTCCAGGGCGATGCCGGCCGCGTTGGCGTCGCCGTGGCCCCGGTGGAGCTCCTCGCGATAGCGGGTGACGATGAAGAGCGCGTAGTCGATGCCTACGCCGAGGCCGATCATCAGCGCCATGGTCGGTGCGAAGTCGGGCGTGCTCATGAAGTTGGAGGCCATCACCGTCAGGGCGGCGCCTGCGCCGATGCCCGCCATGGCGGTGGCTATGGGCAACCCCATGGCCAGGACCGAGCCGAAGGCCACGATCAGGATGATGATCGCGGCCGCGACACCCAGCATCTCGGACTCGGGAGGCTCCTGACGGGAGAAGACCGAGCCACCGAGCTCGACCTGGAGACCCTCCATCTCCGGCGCGCGCTCCAGGATCTCCCTCCCGAGCTCGGTGGTGTCCTGTACCGAGGTCCTCAGCGGTGCGTCGAGCTGCGCGAACGCGATCAGCCCCGCCTGCTCCCCCTCGGTGGAGATCTGACCGGTGCCCTCGATGCTGTAGGGGCTGCGCACGTTGAGGCGGTCGTCGAGCTGCTGCACCTCGGCGAAGTACTCGCTCATCACCTCCCGGACCTCGGGGTCGTCCACCCCCTGCTCAGCCTTGAAGACGATCTGGCCCTCGAGACCGGTCCCGAGGCCCTCGAAGTGCTCCCGCAGGAGGTCGAAGCCGCTCGCGCTCTCGGAGTCGATGTCGAAGTCCGACCGGAACTCCGAACCGATCTTCCGCGAGGCACCTCCGAGCACGACGAGGAGCACGAGCCAGGCGATCACCACCCATCCCCGTCGGCGATGCATCGTGCTGCCCAGCCGGAACATGGGGGAGGACTGCACCACCTGGCGCGAACGGGCCTGCCCGCCCCCATCGCCCCTGGAGGTCTCGTCCCCGCGGCGCTGATCTCTGGCCGGGGAACCGTCTTCGCTGCGCCGGGCGGCATCCTCCCTGGGAGAAGCCGTCGAGGTCACGCGACGGACGCTAGGACACCCGTCGCCCCGGTCAAAAACCGGGAGCTGGTGCACGCCAGGCCGGTCCGAGAGCCGTGCCGGGCAGTACCCTCGGTCCCGATGTCGAAGGTCGCCGACCGTATCGCACACCTGACCCGCATCCCCCTCTTCTCGCAGTGCACGAAGAGGGATCTGTGGCCGGCCGAGCAGATCCGTGCCGTGGATGCGAACGCACGAGGCTGAGCCTCGGGGGACCGGGAGCACGGTGGAGCGATGACCCGACCCGATTCCGACCCTGCCGGTGAGAGTGGGGTCGACCTCCCGGGGATCCACGATCTCGAGGCCGCCGGGCTGTACGACCCGAGATCTGCCTCGGCGCCCGAGAGGCTCGAACTGCTCGGCTACCTCGGCGATGCCGGGGTGACGCTGGAGGAGATGATCAGCTGCGACGCCGAGGGAAGGCTCGCGGCATCGGCCGGGGACCGCCTGCTGCGTCGAGGACAGCCCCGCCTCACGCTCGCCGAGGTCGCTGAGGTCTCGGGCATACCCGAGGAGCGGATCCGATCCATGTGGCGCGCGTCCGGCTTCCCCGACCCACCTCCCGACGCCCGTCCGTTCTGGCCCGAGGACGCCGAGACGTTCCGGCTCTTCGAAGCCGGTGCCGAGTTCATCAACCCTGAGGCGATCGGCCAGTTCACCCGGGTGATCGGCACGTCGCTCGCCCGCATCGCGGACGCCACCGTGGCCCTCTTCCTCACCAACGTCGAGCTGCCCCTCGTCACCGGCGAGTCCCGGGAGATGGACCTGGCGCAGGCCTCGAGGGAGGGGATCGAGAAGGTCGACACCCTCCCCCTGGCCTTCGACACGCTCTTCCGTCACCACGTGGAAGCGGCGATCAGGCGGGCGTTGAGCTCGTGGGAGAGGGTGCGACCGACGGCCGTCCACTGCCTCGGCTTCGTCGACCTGGTCGGCTCCACCCCGCTCACCGAAGGCCTCGACCACCACGGGATCTCCACCCTCGTTGGCGAGTTCGAGCAGGTCGCCACCGACCTGGTCACCGCGGAGGGCGGAAGGATCGTGAAGGCGATCGGAGACGAGGTCATGTACTACACGGTCGACCCTGTGGCCACATGCGAGATCGCGCTCGATCTCGTCGAGCACGCCGAGTCCCATGACCGCCTGTCCTCGGCGCGTGCCGGCCTCAACGTCGGGCCCGTCGTCTGGCAGGACGGCGACTGCTACGGCCCTGTGGTCAACGTGGCCTCGCGCCTGGTCGAGCTGGCCAGCCCGGGCGAGGTCCTGGGCACCGAGGCCATCGCCGAAGCGGTCGGCGGGTCCGGCCGGTTCAGGCTGGTGCCGCTCGGTGCGCGGCGCCTTCGCGGTGTCAGCGCGCCGGTCTCGGTCTTCGCCGTCGAGCGGGCCTGACGCACGACCACCCGAACGGCCGGCGACGGAACGGATCAGGGCTCCGCCCCACCGTCGTCCGCACCTTCCTCCGGATCGGACGCCGTGAGTGATGCGCGTCGCTCGGCCGAGACCGAGACGAAGAGGCCCTTGGCCTCGATCACCTTCCGACCCTGGTGGAAGCCGACGGCCTCGGCACGGATCCGACGGCCCTTCCGGTCCAGGACCCGAGCCCTGAACTCCACGTCGGACTCCACCGGGGTAGGGGCGATGTAGCGCACCTCGAGCTTCCCCGTGTAGCCGAGCTCCCCGCTCAACGGCAGCGCGGCGCCCATCAGCTCGTCGCAGATCGCCGCCAGCACTCCACCGTGGGCCCGGTCCGGAGCGCCCTCCCACGCAGAGCCGAGGTGGGCGATCGCGACCGCGTCCTTGCCCTCGACCGCGATGTCGATTGCCACCCCGAGCGGGTTCGAGGCTCCCGAGACCGGCGAGTTGCGCCAGATGCGCATGTAACCGTCGTCGTCGACGAGCTTGTCGGTCTCGCCGTCGTAGACGGCCCGGTACAGCTCGACCCAACGGGGGTCGCGCAGCTTGTCGCGTCGTGGCCTGGACTCGATCGCCGTAGCGCGCTCTTCGAGCAGGGTGCGCAGCTCCTCGGCCTCGTCTTCAGGCAGCTCGTGGCCGGCCACAGCATGACCGAGCCGCCTCATGGCAGCGGCCAGGAGATCGCGGGCGCGCTGCTGCTCGTCCCACTCCCGGATCGACTCCGCGGATCCGCTGCCCTCTGACCGACGAGCCACCCCCTCGTCCGGACCCGCGACCTCATCCGATCCGGTATCGGGCTCGTGAGGCACGCCGTCGGTCACGGGGCGGGAGTCTTGTTCGGGCCCGAAACCGCTGCCAGTCAGATCCACCTTCGCCGATAGCGTGGGCGGGTGCGCGGCCTCGGCTCCCGGTTCTGGATCTTCCTGGCGGGCCAGGCCACCAGCGGCATCGGCTCGTGGGCCACGCTCGTGGCGATCTGGGGGTTCGCCGCGTTCCGCTTCGACGCCGACCCCGCCGACATCGGGCTCGTCGGCCTCGCGTGGCTGCTCCCCCCTGTGCTCTTCGGCCCGATCGCCGGAGTCCCGATCGACCGCTACGGGCCCCGCATCGTGCTCGTCTCCGCCAAGGCCCTGGGCGCCGTTGCCTCCGTCGCCCTGATCTTCGCTGACAGCTACGGCCAGCTGGTCCTCTTCTCGATCGGGCACGGCGTCGCGTACGCGTTCGGGCAGCCCGCGCTCGACTCGTTTCCCCCGAGGATCGTGGACGACGAGGACCTGGCCTCCGCCAACGCCCTGCTGCGCATCGCGAGCGACCTCTCGTTGGTGCTCGGCCCCGCGCTCGCCGCCGTGACGATCGAGCTGTGGGGCTTCGATGGTGCCTTCATCGCCGACGCGGCCACCTACGTCGTCGGCATCGCGGCCACCCTGGTGGTCCCGATGCGACCGACCCGGCGCAGATCCACCGACAGGCCGCGGGTCTGGCACGAGGCCCTGGAGGGGTTCCGGCTGGCGGTCTCCCGGCCGATGCTGAGGGCGACCATCCTGCTCACCGGGTCCGTCTACTTCCTCTACGGTGCGGCCCTGCTCATCGAACCGATCTACGTCCGAGACGTCCTCGACGAGCCGATGCGCACCTTCGCCCTGCTGCAGACTGCGTTCGGGGTGGCGCTGGTGGGCTTCGGCGTCGCCGTTGCCCGGCAGGGCAACAAGGTCGCGACCCGCGAGGTGCTCGCGCTCGCCGTCGCCGGCTCAGGGCTCGGGGCGCTGTGGTACCTGGGCACGACCTCGGTGGTCATGGCGTTCGCAGGGGTGACGTTCTGGGGTGCTGCCACGGCGTTCGTGGCGGGACCATCCCGCACGCTGCTGCACCGCAACGCGCCGGAGGAGGCGCACGGTCGGGTGCTCGCGCTCGACCGGACGATGGAGGGCGTGGGTCACATCACGGCGATGCTCGTGGCGACCGTGCTGGCGACTGCCCTGGGCCCCAGAGGAGCCGTGCTGGCCATCGCCGTCGGGATCATGGCCGTCGGGATCAGCGACCGGGTGCGCGCCCGTCGTGCCGAAGTGGCCGGCGAGCCCCTTCCCGTCGGCGAACCGACGGATGCGACGACGCCGGCAGGGGTGATCCTCCCCGCCGAGGTGGAGGCGACAGCCGAGCCTCTGACGGGCTGAGCCGCTCCGGCCTCTCCGCTGATCAGAGGTCGGGGTTGGGCAGCCTGGTGAGTGCCGCCTCGATCCGCTCCTGCGGGTACTCGTAGTCGACCACCTCGCCGGCCAGGAACTTGTCGTACGCGCCGAGGTCGAGGAGTCCGTGACCGCACATGGCGGTGAGGATGACCTTCTCCTCCCCGGTCTCAGCGCACCTGCGGGCCTCGTCGATCGCCGAGGCCAACGCGTGGGTCGGCTCGGGGGCCGGGAGGATCCCCTCGGTGCGGGCGAAGAGCATCCCCGCCTCGAAGCACTCGGTCTGGGGGCGCGACTCGGCCTCCATCAGCCCCAGCTCGTGCAGGTGGCTGATCACCGGTGACATCCCGTGGTAGCGGAGTCCGCCCGCGTGGATGGGGTCGGGGACGAAGTCGTGGCCGAGGGTGTGCATCTTGAGCAGCGGCGTCATCCCCGCGGTGTCGCCGAAGTCGTATGCGTACACGCCCCTCGTCACCGTGGGGCACGCCGCCGGCTCCACCGCCCGGATGGTGGGGTTCATCTTCCCCGCCAGCTTCTCGCGGATGAACGGGAAGCTCAGCCCTGCGAAGTTCGAGCCCCCTCCGATGCACCCGACCACGAGGTCGGGCACGTCACCGGCCATCTCCATCTGCTTGATGGCCTCCTCGCCGATGACCGTCTGGTGCATCAACACGTGGTTGAGGACGCTGCCGAGGCAGTACCGGGTGTCGTCGTTGGTCGCCGCCACCTCGACCGCCTCGCTGATGGCGATCCCGAGGCTGCCCGGGCTGTCGGGGTCGTCGGCGAGGATCTTGCGCCCCGCCTCCGTGACGTCCGACGGGCTCGGGTGCACGGTCGCTCCGAAGACCTGCATCATCGACCTGCGGTACGGCTTCTGGTCGTAGGAAGCCCGCACCTGCCACACCTCGCAGTCGATCCCGTAGAGGGAGCACGCGAACGCCAGCGCGGTGCCCCACTGGCCGGCGCCGGTCTCGGTCGTCAGGCGCCGGATCCCGTCCTGGGCGTTGTAGTACGCCTGCGGGACGGAGGTGTTGGGCTTGTGCGAGCCGGCCGGGCTCACCCCCTCGTACTTGTAGTAGATGCGTGCGGGCGTGCCGAGCGCACGCTCGAGGCGCCGGGCCCTGTACAGGGGGGCCGGACGCCACAGCCGGTACACATCGCGCACCGCCTCCGGGATCTCGATGTAGGAGTCGGTCGAGACCTCCTGGAGGATGAGCGCCATCGGGAAGAGCGGGGCGAGGTCATCCGGGCCGACCGGCTGCCCCGTGGCGGGATGCAGGGGCGGAGGCGGGGGCTCCGGCAGATCGGGGAGCAGGTTGTACCAGTGGGTCGGGATCTCCGACTCGTCCAGCAGGTACTTCGTGGTCTCACCCATCCCGGTGCTCCTTTCGTGGGCCGGCTCCGGAGGCGCCACGCTACTCCCTCGACGGGCGCCGCGGCGCCGGGGGATCCGGCCGGTGCGCACCCAGGGACCCCCGAGTCACATGTCGCAGCCCTCCCTCGTGCCGAGGGTGCCGCGTCAGGCCACTGCGCGGCAGGCTGGGCCGGGCCGGCTCGCGACGCCTGGCCGCGCCGACGGCGGCGGCACCCAGCTCGAGTATCCGGAAGTCCCCTATCGGCGATCCGGCACCGCGGTTGCAGACGAAGCCCAGGGAGAGCTCGTCGTCGGGACTCGCCCATGCCCCGGACCCACCGAAGCCGAAGTGTCCGAAGGCGCCGGTCACCGTCCCGCAGGTGCTGAACACCTTGTGGTACCCGAGCCGCCAGTCCATCGGCAGGATGAGCACGAGGTCGCGCATGCGGTGCTGCACCTCGGATACCTGCTCCACCGTCCCAGGTGACCAGAGGCGGACTCCTTCCACCTCACCACCCCCTGCGTACGCGGCGTACAGCTTGGCGAGGGAGCGGGCCGTGAAGAAGCCGTTCGCGGCCGGGATCTCGGCGTCGAGCACGCCGTTGCCCCACAGGGTGTCCTCGATGCCCCGGGGGGCGAGGGCGTTGATCATCCTCCTCGGGTTGATCGGCGCTCTCACGAACGAGGCGGCCTTGGCGAAGGCCTCCCCGATCCTCTTCTCGATCGCGTGCAGCCTCCGGTTCGGTACCCGGGGCACCCCGAACGTCCCCAACGGGGCCTCTCGGTCACGCTGGTCGGCCGGCAAGCCCACATACAGGCCGTCGGCGCCGAGAGGAGCGGCCAGCTCCTCGGCCACGAACCGGCCGATCGGCCGGCCGGAGACCCGGCGGACGATCTCGCCGACGAGCCACCCGTAGGTGAGGGCGTGGTACCCGGCCCTGGTCCCCGGCTCGTACGCGGGCTCTGCACGTGCCAGGGCATCGACCATGTGATCCCAGTCGAGCATCCGATCTGCCTGGTCGATGATGCTCCGCAACCGGTGGAGGCCCGAGGAGTGGGTGAGCACGTGGCGCACGAGCACGCTCTCCTTACCCCCCTGGGCGAACTCCGGCCAGTAGGTGGCCACCGGCGCCTCGTACTCGATCAGCCCCCGGTCGGCGAGCAGGTGCAGGGCTGCGCTGGCGACGCCCTTCGTCGTGCTGAAGCACATGGCCACCGTGTCCCGCTCCCAGGCGTCGCCTTCGTCGGTACGACGGCCTCCCCAAACGTCGAGCACCGGCTCACCACGGTGGTACACCGCGACCGCCGCGCCTCCGGTGGTGACACGCAGGTGGCGCCGGAAGACCCTCGCTACGCCGTCGAAGTCCGGGTGCACGAATCCGTCGATGGTCCCGCTCCTTCTCCGCGGCCGGCTACGGGCGGCGGAAGCGCCCCTCGTTCGGCTCTCCAACTGTCGGGCCCTCCCGCCGGCCCAACCATTGTGGCGCATACATCGGCCTGGGAAGCGCACCCGGGGACGAGGTGGATCCCATGCCCTGCGCATGCGCGGGCGATAGGGTCGGGGAACCGAGCGAAGGAGGCGGGCCATGGCCAGCAGGCGAACGGTCGGGAGCAGGGCGATCTCGGCGATCCCGATGAAGTCGGCTCTCCGACGGACGGCCGCGCTGGTCGTCCTGGGAATCCTGCTCTGGGCACCGGTGGCTGCAGCGCAGGGCGGTGACGGCGACGGCGAGGACGAAGGTTCGAACGCCGGCGCCGACCAGCAGTGGGCGGAGGACTTCGAAGCGGAGCTCCAGGAGCTGCTCGCGGAGTCGGGGATCCAGGACGCCGACCCCCAGAGCCTCATAGGGGAGCCGGGCGACCTCGACCTCCCCCCGGGCGAGCTGACGCTCACGGGGATCGTGGCCGTCGCACCGGAGCCGCCCACCGGATCCGGCTCCGAGCTGGCCGGCCCCTGCCAGGGGGTGGCGATCAGCTTCGACGACCAGGGTGAGGCGATCGACATGGCCGTCGACTTCGACGACCCGGCGCCCCCCTACGACGTGTACGACGGGGCCCAGGCCTTCACCGCCGACAACCCCTTCGAGGTCCACGTGAACGGCTACGTGGCATATGCCGGCAGGGCTGAGCCGGCTCCCATCAACCACACATGGAAGATCCGCACCCAGGGCCTCAGCTTCGACAGCGGTGGTGACGACAACCCCGACGCCGAGAGCCACAACGCGGGCACGGTGAACCTCGCCGACGACCTCCCGGCTCCGGCCAAGATCAACGCCCTCTTCGCGATCGACGGCGAGATGGTGGCCGACGGGGGGTTCCACTGCGTGGGGAGCGGCTTCTTCCGCACGGTCGGTGGCACTCCCGTGCTCGGGGCGGCAGGCGTGGTGCTGATGCTCGCCACGGGTCTGGGTGCCCTGTTCAACGCTCGTCCGGCCCGCACCTGGTAGGCGCAAGGAGAGAACCATGGCCACCACCACAAGCGTCCCCACCGTCAAGCGCCATCCGATCCGTGGTGCGATCTGGGGCTTCTTCTTCGGCATCGGGCTCTCGCTCGTTCTGGTCGACCGTGCGGTGATCGCGCTGGGCACCCTCACGCCGTGGGTGATCGCTCTCGGGTGCCTCGTGGCCGGGGTCCTCTGGGGCCTCTTCGCGCCTGCCAAGGGCCCCAAGGGTGGGCAGCCGGTCATCCAGCAACCTCCAGCTGCGGCGTTCACCCCGCCCCCCGCCGCGCCGGTCCCGCCCCCGCCCGCAGCACCATCCCCGCCACCGGCATCCCCGCCACCGGCCGGTGGACCCGGTGAGGCCGGCGGAGCCGGCGGCCCCACCGCAACCTGACCTTCGGCCCCTCTCGGCCGGCGCTCACGCCGGTAGCGTGGTCACGCCCGCACAGGCGACAGCCGCGCAGGAGAGCAGCAGGATGCAGGAGTACACGACCCCGGGTGCGGTGACCGTCGACCCGGAAGACAACGTCGTGGCCGCGTTGTTCGCCAGGGCCGAGACCGAGGGTGGGATGCCTGCCCTCGCCATCCGGCAAGGTGACTCGTTCCAGCCCATCTCCACCGCCGAGGCGGTCGCCAGCATCCGGCGCCTCGCGGCCGGGCTCATCGCCCTGGGGATCGCTCCCGGATCCCGAATAGCGATCTTCTCACCCAGCCGCATCGAGTTCACCCTGCTCGACTACGCGATCTGGGCCGCAGGCTGCGCCACGGTGACCATCTACGAGTCGTCCTCTGCGGAGCAGGTCGAGTGGATCCTCGGCAACAGCGACTCGGTGGCGCTGATCTGCTCAGACGAGTCGTTGAGGAAGACGTTCGAGTCCGTGGCACCGAACCTGCCGGCCTGCGAGCACGTCTTCGTGATCGACGCGGGCGCCCTCGAGGATCTGGAGGAGCTCGGGAGCCGGATCACCGATGACGAGGTCGATGCGCGGGTCCGTGACATCACCCACGACAGCCTCGCGACGCTCGTCTACACCTCGGGGACCACCGGACTGCCCAAGGGCTGCGAGCTGACCCACGGCAACCTCGTCTGGGAGGTGCGCCAGGTCCTCGTGATCCTCGACGAGCTCTTCCGCCCCGGCGACTCGACCCTCATGTTCCTCCCGCTGGCCCACGTGCTGGCACGGCTCGTGCAGTTCGCCTCCCTGACGCGCGGGGTCACCATCGGGTACTCGACCGGCATCAAGAACCTCGTCGAAGAGATGGGCCTCTTCTCCCCCACGTTCGTGGTCTCGGTGCCGCGGGTCTTCGAGAAGGTCTTCAACACGGCCCGTGCCCAGGCCGAGGCCGGCGGCGGGATCAAGACCAGGATCTTCGACCGTGCGGTCGAGGTGGCGATCCGCTACTCGCGCCTGCGCCAGAGCGGCGAGGTCTCGCTCCCCCTACGCCTCCAGCACCTGCTATTCGATCGGCTCGTCTACGGGAAGCTCCGAGCGGTGTTCGGGGGCAGGCTGCGCTTCGCGATCTCCGGGGGGGCGCCGCTCGGGGATCGGCTCGGCCACTTCTTCGACGGGGTGGGCGTGCTCGTCCTCGAGGGGTACGGGCTCACAGAGACCTCGGCTGCCGCCACCCTGAACCACCCCGAGGCCGTCCGGATCGGCTCGGTGGGCCAGCCGATACCGGGGGTCGGAGCCCGCATCGCCGAGGACGGCGAGATCCTCCTCCGTGGTGGGCACGTCTTCCGCGGCTACTGGAAGAACGCCGAGGCGACCGCGGAGGCGCTCGAACCCGATGGATGGTTCCACACGGGCGACCTCGGCGACATCGACGTGGACGGCTTCGTCACCATCACCGGCCGTAAGAAGGACCTCATCGTCACCGCGGCGGGGAAGAACGTCGCCCCCGCGGTGCTTGAGGATCGCATCCGTGCCCACCCGCTCGTGTCGCAGGCCGTCGTGATCGGCGACGGGCAACCGTTCATCGCCGCACTGGTCACCCTCGATCCGGAGGAGCTCCCGATCTGGGCCGAGCATCACGGAAGGCGGGTCGGGCCTGGCGACGACCTGACCGCAGAGCTCATCGACGACCCCGACCTGAGAGCCGAGATCCAGCGCGCGATCGACGACGCCAACCAGGCGGTGTCACGTGCCGAGAGCGTCCGGGAGTTCCGCATCCTCCCCCGCGACCTCACCGCCGAGTCCGGAGAGCTCACCCCCACCCTCAAGGTGAAGCGCCAGGTCGTGCTCGAGCGCCGCGCCGACATCATCCAGGACATCTTCGGTTCCCGCTGACCCGAACCTCTCACCCGCAGGTGCGCCGGTGACGTGCTGAACTGGTCGCCCGGAACCCGAACCCGATCACGGAGCGAGCGACGCATGTACGACCTGAGAGGACGGGTGGCCGTTGTGACCGGTGGGAACGGCGGCATCGGTCTGGGCATCGGAAGGGCGTTGGCCGGGGCGGGGGCGGACGTGGCGATCTGGGCCCGGAACGAGGAGAAGAACGTCGCGGCCGAAGCCGAGCTGGCCGAGATCGGTCGACGCGCCCACGCTGTCCGCTGCGACGTGGCCGACGAGGCTGACGTGACCGGGGCGATGGCTGCCACCCTCGAGCACTTCGGCCGGGTGGACGTGATGGTGGCGAACGCTGGGATGGGGCTGCCCGCCCCGATCCAGGATCTGCCCCTCGAGCAGTGGCGCGCCGTGATGGCCGTGAACCTGGACGGGGCGTTCCTCTGCTTCAGGGAGGCGGCGCGCCACATGATCGAGCGGGGCGACGGAGGGGCGATGATCGCGGTCTCCTCGACCTCGGCGATCCACGGCGCGCCGGGCAACGAGGCCTACGCCGCGTCCAAGGCTGCGCTCGGCGCGCTCATCAGGGGTCTGGCGGTCGAGCTGGCCCGTCACCGGGTCCGCTGCAACGTGCTCATGCCGGGCTGGACCGAGACCGACATGACCGCGCCGCTGCGCGGGTGGGAGAGGTTCGTGGAGAACACGACCAGGCGTACACCGGTACGGCGCTGGGGCACCCCCGAGGACATGGGAGCCGCCGCGGTCTTCCTCTCAGACCCCTCCCTCACCTTCCACACCGGCGACACGGTCGTCGTGGACGGCGGCTACACGGTGTTCTGATCTGCAAAGGATCCCCCGTACCGTCCGATCGGTCGACGACGTCGAGAAGTGCTTCGCACGGGTACCACAGCTCGGTGGACGCGTGCTCGAACCGACCCATGTGATCGACGAGGGACGCTTCGCGGTGTTCAGCGATCCCGTCGACGCGATCTTCGCCACGTTCGAGGCTCTTCGGATCTGAGCACAAGGGATCCGAGTACTCCACCTCCTGATCCGTAGGCGGTCCCGACGGGTCCGTCTGATGGTGTCGAATCCCGTTGTACCAGGTCAGGTGCGGTGCGCGTTCCGGCGAGTGCTGCCGAATCCGGCCTGATGTTGCCCCGTGGAGTGCCAATCGGAGTGCCAAGTCGTGGCCGTCGTCGCCGCGACCGGGACGGTCCCGGTCGGTGCCCAGCGTCCCGGATCAGTTCCCGATCGAGTTCCCGAAATCGTCCCGGTCACTCGTCTCGGGTCCTCGACATCGACCGAGCCATACACCGCTTCGAAGATCCGGGGGGCCTCGTAGATCCGTCGTCGCTCGCGCCCGGTGACCTCGATGAGGTCACCGCGCTCGACGAGTGCGTCGATGGCTGCGTGTGCGGTGGGGCGGCTGACACCGAGCGATGCTTCGACCCGGGCGGCGGTGACGACCGGCGACGCGAAGAGCTGCTCCGCCAGCCGGATCACCGAGTTGGGACGCCCTTCGTCGAGGAGCTCGTTGCGCAGTTGGTGCTGTAGCTCGACGAGCCGGACGGTTCGCTCCTCGGACTCGCGAGCCTGTTGTCGGACACCGCGCAGGAAGAACGCGATCCAGGGCATGAGGTCGCCGCTCTGGCTCGTGATCAGCAGGTGGTCGTAGTACTCGCTGCGGTGCTGCTCGAAGTAGGCCGAGAGGTAGAGGAGCGGCTGCGGAAGCGCGTCGCGCAGGACGAGCATCAGCGGGATCAAGAGCCGCCCGATCCGGCCGTTGCCATCGAGGAAGGGGTGGATGACCTCGAACTGGTAGTGGGCGATGGCGAGCTGGATGAGCAGCGGCAGGTCGGTCTCGTGGAGGAACCGCTCGAGGTCGCTCAGCGCCGCCTTCATCTCGTCAGGAGGTGGAGGGACGAACACCGCGTCCTCGAGACTGCTGCCGCCGATCCACACCGGGCTCGACCGCAACTCACCGGGTCGGCGGTGCTGGCCGCGCACGCCCCGGAGGAGCTGCTCGTGCATCTCACGGAGGAGCCGGACAGAGACGGGGAAGCCCCCTCGGACACGGTCGAGTCCGTGCTCCATCGCGAGCACGTAGTTGTTGACCTCTGCGGCGTCGTCCTCGGCGTCGCGGGACGGGACCTGACCGACCTCGAAGAGGAGGAGCTGGCCGACGTCGGTCTTGGTGCCCTCGATCCGCGAGCTGAGCACCGCCTCCAGGCGGAGGTGGGGGCCGATGAGCAGGTGCGGGTTCGGGACGAGGCGTCCCACACCGCCGAGGCGGTGCACGGCGCCGGTGGCCTCGTCGAGGAGCTTGACCACCTCGTCGGAGAGCGGCACACGCCGGGGTACTTCCGCCGGGAAGAACGCCCAGTACCCGGTCTGGGTCTTGCGCACTTCGCCTCGCGCGCTGGATGAGAAGGCGTCAGGTCGCACCGGGGGGCTCCAAGGAAGGTGGGCTTACCGTCGTCCCAGCATAGCTAAAGCAAATGGCCATTTCCTTTACTTAAGGCCCGACCAGTGAAAGCCAGCCTTCCGTAGCCCCGCCGACCGGCATCAAGCCTCCCGCCGTCCCTCCACGGCCGACCGGTCCCGACCGTCCTCCCTCGTGGCGAGCGCGTGGCGTCGTGATCTTGGCGACTACCGGGTGTGGCTGACGGCGTAGGGCGCGTAATGGACCTTGCGACCCCACTTGGTCCAGAGAGGCATCGGCAGGCAACCCTCCGATGCAACGGCCCCACGCTCGGAGAACGTACGACCATCCGCCAGGGTCACGGTCACTCGCGATCGGGCAGGACCGAAGACCTCCACGACTCGGCCCGCGATCACGGACTCGACGATGTCCTCGAGGAAGTCGATGTCCTCCTCCGACCGGGAAAGCTCCCACCTGCCGCCAGGTCCACCGGACGTCTCGAGGACGACCCCGTATCGCAGTTCGATCCAGACAAGTCCGAGAGCGTCGTTCCGTGTTGGTGTGATCCGCACGAGCGAACCCGGAACGGTAGAAGTGTCGTTCTCGATAGCGGCCGCCTCGCCCAGCGAGCGCTCGAGCCGATCCGCCAGTTGTCTGAGTCGCTTCGATGGCGGCTCTTCGACCGGCTCTGCCTCCATAGCGTGCACCCTATGACGGCGCGGTCAGAAGAGCGTCTGTGTTTCGGCCGCAGCACATCCTCGCGCCGCGAGGGTCCCTTGGCCGTGGCGCGACCCAACGAACTCATCGTCGGCGACAGCCAACGGGTCCACAGCAAGCATCTCGGCGAGGCGAGCGACCGGCACCACGATGCGGCGGCCGAGTCGGAGGCTGGGGATGTCGCCCGTTTGGACGAGCTCGTAGGCGGTGGACCGGCCGATGCCGAGGAGCTTGGCCGCCTGCTCGACGGTGAGCGTGAGCGGGTGATCGATGTTGTTGTCCATGCTCCACTACGCCGACAGGTGCACCGGATCTCTCATCACTTCCTGGACTCGTACAGGGCGTCCACCACGCTCAGTCACCGGGACGTGTCCCGGTCAGGTTCCCGGAGGGGAACCTGCAAAGGTGTGCGCGCCGGATCCCGTTCGTGAGTTGTCGCTCTGCGTGGTTCAGGCTTCGTGGGCTCGGGGCGACTTGCGTTTGCTCAGGAGATCGCCGAGGTAGTCGGCGGCCTTCTGGTCGGTGGCCGGCATGGCGTGCGTGTAGATGTTCAGCGTCGTCGACATCTGGCTGTGGCCGAGCCTCTTGCTCACCGTCGAGATCGGGATACCGCCGTCGATGAGCACCGACGCCACGAAGTGGCGGAGGTCGTGCAGGCGGACGTGCTCGAGGTCGAGCTTGGCTCGCAGGCGGCCGAACCGGTTGGTGCACACGTCGGGCCGCCACGGCTTGCCCTCGGGGTTGGCGAACAGCAGCGCGTCGTCAGCGAGCGGTACGCCGAGGGCCAGGGCCTGCTCACGCTGGCGGAGCCGGTGCTGGCGCAGCAGCGCCACGGTTCCCTCGTCGATCGCGAGTCGGCGGGAGGCGTGGGTCTTGATGTCCTTCTCCCGTAGGCCCCCGTCGTAGTCCTTGGCGATCGCCCGGCGGAACCGCATCTCGCGGCGGTCGAGGTCGATGTCGATCCACCGCAACGCGCACATCTCGCCCCGGCGACAGCCCGTCGCCGACTTCACCCACAGGTACACCCCGAAGGCGGGCTCCTTGTCGTAGGCGGCGTCGAGCAGATCGAGGACCTGGTCCAGCGTCGGAGGGTCCACCTCCTCACGGTGCTGCGGCCGGCGGCGATGCGTCGACCGCCGGCGACCGGGCGATCAGCCCCCACTTCCGGGCCTGCTCCAGGGACTGGCGCAGCACGGTGTGGCAGATCCGCACCGTCCGGACCGACAGCCCCCGTCCGCCGAGCTCGGCGTAGAGCAGGTCGAGATCGATCGGCCGCAGCGCACCGATCTTGCGGTCACCGAGCGCGGGACGCACGTACGTGCGGGCGACCCACTCGTAGCTGAGCCACGTGACTGGGCTGCACGTGCTGGCGCTTCACCTCCAGCCACCGGTCGAGCAGCTCGTCGAGCGTCGTGGCTGGGCTGGCCACGAAGCGTCCCTCGTCGACCTCGACGAGCAACCGGGACAGCTCCCGCTCGGCGTCCCGGCGCGTTCCCCGCACGGTCCGGGACACGTAGCGCTTCGTCCCGGTGCCGTCCCGGCCGACGTACGCCCGGATCCGCCAACTCTGCTTCCCGCGCTCCTGGATCGTTCCTCGCATGGCTGCCTCCTCGAGCAACTACGCCCGTCGGAGTGCCAAGGGAGTGCCAGAAAGCTGCGAGAACTTCCGGAGGCCGAGGTCACAGTCCTGTGACCAGGGACTTCAGCGCGCTCGGGAGGGATTCGAACCCCCGACCTTCTGATCCGTAGTCGGCGGCGCGGTGCCCCCGGCGGTGCGTCAGCCCGTGGTCCGCATGTAGGTGCCGTCCGCGCCGGCGAGGAGGTATCCCCCACCACCCCTCTCCGGGTCCGAGACGTACACCCGCATCGTCACCCGTCCATCGGCTCCGAAGAACCTGTCCACGATCACATGCGTCACCTCGCCGTCCTCGAGCGCGAACTCGTCGAGCGCTCGACGCGCGAGTGCGGGGATCGCGTCCAGGTTCACGTCGCCGAGCGTGAACAGCTCGGACTCGATGTCCTCGGATCCGCTGAGAGCCACCGGCTCGGGGCCCTCGACGCGGCCGTCGCGCCAGGTGAGCTCATCGATGTGGGCAGCGTTCTCGGGGTCCCGGAACTCGAGGAAGGCGTACGTCGGGTAGATGGCGAACGAACGCGTCCTGTAGGGCTGGCCGACGGCCTCCTCGAGCGACCTGAAGGCAGGCAGGGCGCTCTCGAGAATGAGGTTCCCGACCGGGGGCATCTCCGGTGAGGGAGTCGAGGCCTCGGAAGGCTCACCAGTTGGCTCGCCGGAGAGCTCACCTGTCGGAGCCGGGGCCAGCCCTCCCGCGCGCTCGGGCCCCTGTTCGAACCCGCTCGGTGCGTCCGTCTCGACTCGATCCTCCGCTTCGCCGTCCCCGCGCAGCAGGAACAGGGCCCCCACGCCCAGAACGGCGAGGATTCCGGCCACCGCGAGCACCCAGGGAAGGGGGCTCCGGCCATCCGTCACCACCCACTGCCCTGCATCGGGTGGCGATCCCGGCATGCCGGGATCGCCGGTTCGGTCGTACGGATCGGGCACTGCGGGGTCCATGACCCGAATGGTGTAGCAGCTCACCACTGGAAACCGGCCGCGAAACAGGCGAAACTGTGAGGCCGGTCCCACGGTCTGCGGGCGGTCGCGGCTCAGGACGTGACCAGGGGTTTCGCTGGGGGTCCGATGCACGTGGCTGCTCGCGCGTGCGCCGACCAGAGACGACCGATGCACCAGGACCCCATGCCCCCCGAATCGACCCACGCTCAACGGCGGGTGCTCCCCTACCGGCGGGGGATCGATGGCCTGCGCGCCATCTCGGTCCTCGCCGTCCTGCTGTACCACGGCGAGGTCTCGTGGATGCCGGGGGGGTTCCTCGGGGTCGAGGTCTTCCTGGTGATCAGCGGCTACCTGATCACCTCGCTGCTGCTCACCGAGTGGAAGGGCTCCGGCAGCCTGGACCTGGGTCGGTTCTGGCTGCGTCGGGCCCGCCGGCTCCTGCCTGCCCTCTTCGCGCTCCTCGTCGTCTCAGTGGTGGCCGCGGTGCTGTTCCTTCCCGAGGAGCTCGCTCGGCTACGTGGCGACGTGGCGGCGGCGCTGGGCTACGCGACCAACTGGTACCTGATCTTCAGCGAGCGCTCCTACTTCGAGACCTTCGGCCGCCCGTCGATGCTCCAGCACCTCTGGTCCCTCGCGGTCGAGGAGCAGTTCTACCTCTTCTGGCCGTTGGCGTTCAGTGCCGGGATGAAGCTCCTGGGCAGGCGCGGCCTGCTGTGGGCCGTCCTCGGGGGCGTGGCCGCCTCCACCGCTCTGATGTGGGTGCTGTACGAACCCGGCACCGATCCCTCCCGCGTCTACTACGGAACCGACACCCGGGCCGCGGGGCTGCTCGCGGGCGTCGCGCTGGCCCTCGTCTGGCACCCGCGCAGCCTCCACCGCTCTGGGGGGCGGAACGCTCCTCTCCTGCTCGACCTCGTCGGTGCGGCCGCTCTGCTGATGCTCATCCGCCAGTTCCTCGTGGTGAGCGAGTACGACCCCTCCCTCTACAGGGGAGGGTTCGCCAGACTCGCCGTGCTGACGGCCGTTGTGATCGCGGTCGTGGCCCACCCGGCTGCCCGGCTCGGCCGGGTGCTCGGCATGCGCCCCCTGCTCTGGGTGGGTCTGCGCAGCTACTCCCTCTACCTCTGGCACTGGCCGGTGTTCGTCCTGACCCGACCGGGCCAGGACGTGCCCCTCGAGGGCGTCCCCCTGCTCGCACTCCGGCTGGCCCTCAGCCTCGCCCTGGCCGCCCTCTCCTACCGCTTCGTCGAGCAGCCCTTCCGGGACGGACGGGTCGCGCGCTGGTGGGCCGGGGTGCGGACCGACGTCGGCTCGGGAGATCGCCTCATGAGGCGCCGCTGGGCCCTCGCCGGCGCGGGCAGCATGGCCGTGGTGATCCTCCTGGGCGGGATGATGGCTGCGGCGGAGCCATCCGACCGGTCCGAGTACGTCCTGGAGATGGCGGGGGGACCAGAGACCCCCAGTGGCGACAGCGCCCGCCCGGCCGCCACGGGCTCGGGGAACGACGCCACCTCGACATCGCCTGCAAACCAGACGAGCACTCATCGGACCACACCTGCCTCCGAGCCCGGAACGGCGGCCGCACCGGCGACGACCACCCCACCTCTCCCGCCCTCGGGTCAGGTGCTCTGCCTCGGCGACTCGGTGATGCTCGGTGCCGCCGGTGCGCTCTCCGAGAGACTGGGTGAGGACGTGCTGGTCGACGCCGTCGTGGCGCGCGGGGATGCGGGCATCTGGTCGCTCCAGTACCACCGCCAGATCGGGACGCTCCCCGACGTGGTGGTCGTCCACCTCGGCAACAACGACGCCTACTTCACGGACGAGCAGTTCGACCAGCTGATGGAGGAGCTCTCTGACCGCACGCTCGTCGTCTTCCTCACCGTGAAGGTGAACCAGCGCTACGAGGCCGAGGTCAACTCGCGCGTCGCCGCCGGGGTCGAGCGGTGGCCCAACGCCCGTCTGGCCGACTGGAAGGGCGTGAGCGAGGCCGCGGCTGCCCAGGGGACCGACGTCTTCGGACCGGACCAGACCCACCTCAACCCTGCCGGTGCCCGGCTGTACGCGGACTTCGTGAGCGCACAGCTCGGACGGTGACGGCCGGCCCCCGAGCAGCCGAGCCCCCGGTCGACCGCTCTCCTTCGCTCATCCGGCCCGGGTGCCCAGTATTGGGACGCTTGTCCTGATCATGACGCCGGGTCAGACTGACGGTCGTGAGGGCGACGGACGCCAGCGGCGGCCCGGGGATCGCACGCCGGGAGCCTCCGGGCCAGACGCAGCGACGTGAGGCCATCGTCGCCGCTGCCCGCGCGGTGCTGCTCCGCGACGGCCTGGCAGGCTGCACCGCCCGCGCGGTGGCCGACGCCTCGCCGCTCACCAAGAGCGCTCTCCACTACTACTTCTCGGACATGGACGAGATCGTCGACCTGGCGGTCGAGGAGCTCTCCACCGCTTTCTTCTCGCACGTGCGCTCACTCGGCGCCGGCGTCGAGGACCCGGTCGCACGTTTCTGGACGGTGCTGCGGGAGTACCTCAGCCCCTTCGAGCAGTCGCGGCCCATGACCCTGCTGTGGTTCGACTACTGGACCCACGCGGCGCGCCGGGGAGACCTGGGCACGGTCGAGCGGATCCATGGGCGGATCGCCGAACTGTTCTCGGAGCTCCTCGACAACCTCGACATCGAACACGCCGACGACCGGGCGCATGCGCTGGTGAGCTACGTGCTGGGAACGGTGCTGCAGCAGACGGTGAGAGCACTGCCCTTCGAACAGCTCGAGCCCGAGATCGCCGACCTCTGCGGTCTCAGGCAGTAGATCTTCACCCGGACGGGAAGAGCCACACCGGTTCTCCGGTTGTATCGTTTACTGATAATTACCTTCCCGGAGAGAGCCATGGCCAGATACACGACGACAGTCCAGACCGATGCCCCAGTCGACGCCACCTTCCAGTACCTGGCGGACTTCTCCAACGTGAGGGAGTGGGACCCGGGCGTGACCGAGGCCTCCCGCATCGATGATGGTCCGCTCCGGGTCGGTTCCAGGTTCCTCGTACATGCCGTGGCCGGCAGCAGGGTGTTCCCGCTGCGATACGAGATCAGCGAGCTCTCCGCTCCGGACCGGGTGGTGCTCACCGCCGAGAACAGCTCGATCCGCTCCATCGACACGATGAGCTTCACCTCCTCCGGATCGGGCACCTCCGTGACCTACGACGCCCGCCTGGAGACGAGAGGGCTGGCAAAGCTGGTCGAGCCGATCATGCGAGTTGCCTTCCGCCGGATCGGGGATCGCGCCCGGGACGGACTGCAGCGCTCCCTGGCCCGACTCGCCGACAAGTGTGCGGCGGGGCCCGAGAACGACAGCTCGGTATCCGCGAGCTCCGATCCCCGATGGGGATCCCATCAGGGATGACCCATCGGGAGGAGTGATACATGGCCTCACCGGTCCAGATGCTGACCCTCCAACAGGCCGCTGATCGCCTCGGCGTGCACTACATGACCGCGTACCGCTACATCAGGACCGGTCGACTTCCCGCGACCAAGCACGGGGCCGAGTGGCGAGTCCGGGCGGCGGACGTCGAGAAGATGGCAGCACCCTCGGCCAGGAAGCCGCCCCGGAGGCTCAGGGGGAGCGCCGACTACACCGCCCGTCTGGCTGACCGGTTGGTGAAGGGTGACGAGGCAGGCGCCTGGACCGTGGTCGAGAGCGCCCTCACCGCCGGGCTCGACCCCGCGGAGGTGTACCTCGACCTGCTCATACCCGCGATGCAGCTGATCGGGGATCGCTGGGAGGCAGGCGACGTCGACGTGGCCGAGGAGCACCAGGCCTCTGCGCTGATGCTCCGCATCATCGGCAGGCTCGGTCCCCGTCTACGTCGCCGAGGCCGAACCCGTGGGTCGGTCGTGCTCGGTGCGCCCCCGACCGATGCGCACAGCCTCCCCATCGCCTTCGCCAGCGACCTGCTTCGCCAGCGCGGGTTCCGCGTCTACGACCTCGGCGGGGACGTCCCTGCCCAGTCGCTCGCGGAGACCGCGTCGAACGCCGAGCGACTCCTCGGCGTCGGGATCGGGGCCACCGCGTCGGGCACCGACCGCCAGATCCGAACAGCGGTCAGGGCCGTGAAGGACCGGGTCGACGCGCCCGTGGTGCTCGGAGGACGGGCGATCGGAGACCTGGAGCACGCCAGGCGACTCGGGGGGGACGCCTTCGCCGCGCTCGGCGCCGGACCTGGTCGAGGTCTTCGACGTCCTGGGCAGGACCGGCGAGATACCGGCGTCGGCCGCGACATGAGCGACCCTCTGCTCAAGCGAGCCGCCGACAGCGCCCTCGAGGCCACGGTCGTGCTCAGCTTCTCGCGGATCGGCCACCTGGCGAGGCGCCGGATCTGGCGGTGGCGACCCCCACACCGGCTCGACGGCCGGCAGGTGATGATCACGGGCCCCACCTCGGGTCTCGGGTTCGCCGCCGCCACCGCATTCGCCGGGCTGGGAGCCCGGGTGCACCTGGTGGGTCGCGACGCGGACAGGACCTCCGCCGCGGCCTCACGCATCGCCGAGCTGAGCGGCAACGACGACCTACGGGTCTGGGTGGCGGACATCTCGAACCTCGAGCAGGTGCGCGACCTCGGCTCCCGTGCCGGCGCCGAGATCGCCGAGCTCCACTGCCTCGTACACAACGCGGGTGCCCTGCTCCCACGCCGAGAGCTCACCTCCGAGGGGTTCGAGACGACCGTCGCGACCCAAGTGCTGGGCCCGTTCCTCCTCACCGGTCTCCTGCTGCCCGCGCTCTCCCGAACGAGCGGCTCGAGGGTGGTGACCGTCTCGTCCGGCGGCATGTACTCAGAGCGGCTGGTCGTCGACCGTTTGCAGATGCACCCTCACGAGTACGAGGGGACGAAGGCGTACGCGCGTGCCAAGCGTGCCCAGGTGGAGCTGACCCGAGAGTGGGCGCGCCGCGTCCCCTCCCCGCCGAGCTTCCACGCGATGCATCCCGGTTGGGCCGCCACACCCGGCGTCGCGGCCGCGCTCCCGCGGTTCGACCGGATCATGGCCCCCCTCCTACGCACTCCCGAGGAGGGTGCCGACACCATCGTGTGGCTGGCTTCCTCGCCGGACTTGGGCAGCAACGGTGACTTCTGGCTCGACCGACGTCGCCGCTCCACCGTCTACCTCCCATGGACCAGGGCCGCTGAGGGGGAGGCCGAACGGCTCTGGGATTGGGTCGTCGACAGGACCGGAGCCCTCCCGCAGGCCGGCGACTGAAGAGAAATCCCCCGGAGCGGGAACACGCTGGGAGCCGAGGCGGTTCAACTGATCAGTCACTTAGTGCTAAATCCGCCCAGAAAGGAATTCGAGATGTCGAAGAAGCCCGCAAGAGGAATAATCGCCCTGGTGTTGGCTGTAGGGCTCACTGCAGCCGCCTGCTCCGACGACGAGGACTCGTCCAGCAACACGTCCGCGCCGCCCAGCACCGAGCCGGCGACCAGCGTCACCGAGCCAGCGACGACGGAGCCCGAGGAAGAGATGGGCAACATCGTGGAGACCGCTGTCGCCGCAGGTGACTTCGAGACCCTGGTCGCCGCTGTCGAGGCCGCCGGCCTGACGGAGACGCTCAGCGAAGGTGAGTGGACCGTCTTCGCTCCGAGCGACGAGGCGTTCCAGCCCCTGGTCGAGGACGGAACCGTGGACGCCCTCCTCGCAGACCCCGAGGGAGACCTGAAGAACATCCTCCTGTACCACGTCGTGGAAGGCGCTGTGTTCGCCGAGGACGTGGTCACCCTGGATGGCCAGCAGGTCGAGACCGCACTCGGAGAGAGCCTCACCGTTGAGGTGGACGAGGCCGGCGGCGTCTCCCTGATCGACGGTCAGGGCAACAGCGTCAACGTGGTCACCACCGACGTCGAGGCCTCCAACGGAGTCATCCACGTCATCGACGGTGTGCTCCTGCCCCCCAGCTGACCACACCCGGAAGAAGATAGGAGGGGACCCCACGGGTCCCCTCCTATCGCGTCCGGCCGCCTCTGTGTCAGCTCCCCCCTCGGGTCTCGGCCGCCACGGCTCTGTAGACGGCGAGCGCCCTCTCACGGGCAGAGGTGTGGTCGACGATCGGCCAGGGGTAGGAGCTCCCGAGCACGACGCCGGCCGCCCTCAGCTCCTCCTCACCCAGCTCCCAGGGCGCGTGGACCGAGCGCCCCGGCAGTCGCGACAGCTCCGGAACCCAGCTCCTGACGTAGGTGCCGTCCGGGTCGAAGCGCCGGGCCTGGGCGACCGGGTTGAAGACCCTGAAGTAGGGGGCGGCGTCGGGGCCCATACCGGCCACCCACTGCCAGTTCCCCACGTTCTGGGCCACGTCTGCATCGGTGAGCCAGCACCTGAACCAGCGCTCGCCGCGCCTCCAGTCCACGAGCAGGTGCTTCACCAGGAAGGACGCAGCGATCATGCGCGTCCTGTTCGCGATCGACCCGGTCTGGACGAGCTCGCGCATCGCAGCATCCACCACGGGGTAGCCGGTGCGGCCTTCGCACCAGGCCCGGAACCCCGCTTCGTCGGGCTCCCAAGGGATCGCCTCGTACTCCACGCGGGCCGCCCGCTCCACCATCTGCGGGGACTCCACGAGCAGGTGCGCGAACCAGTCCCTCCACGCCAGCTGGCGCCCGAAGGCGGCGGACGCCTCGTCGGTGTCACCAACGACCTGGAGGACGTGTCGAGGTGAGAGCGTGCCCAGCTTCAGATCGATCGACAGGCCGGATGCGGCACCGTCGAGTCTCTCGCGGTCCTCTCCATAGCTGTCGAGACGCCGGAGGAACTCGCGCAGACGCTGCTCTGCCGCCGCCGGGCCCGCGGGGATCGGCGGATCGCCGTCAGGCCTCGGGCACTCTTCGGCCGGCTCGTCGGCGACGCGTGCGACTCCCTGCTCGGGCCACGGATCCCACTCGCGCTCCGACCAGCTCCGGTGGAAGGCCTTGAAGACCCGGGACAGCGTCCCTCGCCGCGTCAGCACCGAGCCTGGCGGATGTACGAGGCCTCCCCACCAGCTGTGCACGGGCACCACCAACGCAGCTCTCACCGCTCGATCGCGCGCAGCCGCGTACGGGGTGACGTCCTCGTTCCAGTGCACGCCCTCCGCCCCCGCCGAAGCCGCCTCCTCCACCACGATGCGAGCCGGGTCTCCCCTCCTCACCCGGAGCACACCCCCTCTGACCTGTAGCTCTCGGTCGAGCGCAACCACCGAGGCCAGGAGCTGGCGGAGCCTGTGCGGGCCCGATGCCGCGATGAGGACCGGGTCGACCACGAACAGCGCCACCACCTCGGAGTGGGCCGACGTGGCCGCCGCCCAGGCGGGGTTGTCGTCGATGCGGAGATCCCGCCGGAACCAGACCAACCCGCAGTCGGCCACAACGCGATCCTCAGGCCGCCGAGCGGCTCAGGACCTCGGGGTTCGGGCGTCGCGACGACGGGGTGCCCGACCCCGGCGCGCCTGGTGTCGGCATCCCACCGCCCCGGCCAGGGTGGCGCTGCACCGGTACGCCCTTGCGCCAGAGGTGCCAGGCCTGGCGGTAGATCCCCACCGAGACCCGCAAGGTCATGAGGGGGTAGCGGATGAGCATCGAGCGCCAGCCGGAACGGCTGAGGAGCCGCCGCCTGAGAGCCATGCCGGCGACGAAGACCTTCTCTCCCTCGTGGTTCTCCAGCACCACGGTCATGCTCTCACCCGGGGTCGTAAAGCGGAAGCGATACCGCTGCTCCATCGCCATGAAAGGAGAGACGTGAAGGGCCTTCTCGATCCAGTGGCTCCGCTCCGGATCATCCTGATCCACCTCCACGACATAGGCGTGACGCTCGTGCCACGGGGTGTTGGTCACCTCGAGCACCACCGTCGTGACCCGGGTGCCCGAAGGGTCGAAGAGGAAATAGACGCTGAGGGGGTTGAAGAGCCAGCCGAAGGTCCTGAGCTGTGTGAGCAGCCGGATCGGTCCGGCCGGTCGCTCTCCGGTCCGCTCCTGCACGAGGTCCCTGACAGCGGAGGCCAGGGGAGCACTCGCCTCACCGAGGTGGTCCTCGCGGTCGAATCGCAGCGGAGCGAACCTCCCCAACCATCGCGCAGGCAGGGTCGACGCGACCTTGTCGACCTCCTCGAGATCGATGTATGCCATCCAGATCGGGTAGCGGAACCTGTGCTCCACGGGCGCCATCCGGTGGTGGACGACGGTTCCGTCGAAGATGGCACTCGCCGTCGAGGTCCTCCGGTCCGAGCCGGACAGCCCGATCACCACTGCACTCCGAGGTGACGGGCCACGTCGATGGCGCTGCGGACCCCGTCCTCGTGGAAGCCGTACCCCCAGTAGGCCCCGCAGTAGTAGACGCCTCCACGCCCCTGGATCTCCTTCCGCCTCTGCTGGGCTGCGGCGGTCTCGAGATCGAACACCGGATGGGAGTACTCCCACGACCCGAGCACTCTCGCCGGGTCCACCTCCTCGTGGCGGTTCAGGGTCACCAGGATCTGGTGACGGGACTCCAGCCTCTGCAGGCTGTTCATCCGGTAGGTGAGCGTGGCTCGACCGGGTCGATCACCGACCACGTGGTAGTTCCAGCTCGCCCAGGCCCGACGGGAGCGGGGCAGGAACCGCTCGTCGGTGTGCAGGGTCACCGTGTTGGGCTGGTACCGGATCGCTCCGAGGATGCTGCGTTCATCGCGATCCGCGTCCGCGAGCACCCCCAGGGCCTGGTCGCTGTGGGTCGCCAGCACGATGGCGTCGAAGCGCTCCGGGCCGTGTTGGTCGGAGAGCACCTCGACACCCCTCGCGTGGCGCACCACCTTCTCGACCGGGACACCCAGCCGGATGCGGTGCTCGAACGGCTCGACGAGACGCTCGACGTACCGCGCCGAGCCGCCCTGCACGAAGCGCCACTCCGGATGATCGCCCAGGGAGAGGAGCCCGTGGTTGGCGTAGAACTGGGCGAGGGAGGCCATGGGGAATCGGTCTACGTCCTCCGGATCGGCCGACCAGATGGCTGCACCGAGGGGAAGGAGGAAGTCCTCCACGAAGAGGCGGGAGAAGCGGTTCCGCTCGACGAACTCCCTCAAGGTCAGGGACTCCTCCGGATCACCCTCGAGGAGCGCCCTGCCCTGACGGTGGAACCGCACGATGTCGACGAGCATCCGGTGGAACGAGGGTCGGAGCAGGTTGCGCGGCTGGGCGAAGAGGCTCCTCAGGTCGGTGCCCCGGTACTCGAGGCCGCTGCGCTCGTCCCTGACGCTGAAGCTCATCTCGCTCGGGGAGCTGGCAACCCCGAGCGAACCCAGGAGCCTCGTGAAGTGCGGGTAGTTGCGCTCGTTGTACACGATGAAGCCGGTATCGACGTGGTGGGTCTCGTCCCCGATGCGGATGCGGTGGGTGTGGGTGTGACCACCCACGTGGTCTCCCGCCTCGAAGATCGTGAGGTCGTGGTGGGGATGGAGCAGATGGGCAGCGACCAGGCCGGACACGCCGGTTCCAACGATGGCGATTCGCACGGTGTCCTCCTCGTAATGACTCGACACCGTGTCCAGCCTTGATTTAGTGCTAAATATTCCCCTGCTTGGTCAGCAGCATCTGGACGTCGGAGATCCGCTGGTCGGCGAACCCGGCCTCGCAGATCGCCAGGTAGAACTCCCACATCCGCCTGAACCTCTGGTCGAAGCCGAGGCCCTCCAGCACCTCATCGGCGCCGAGGAACCTCTTGCGCCAGCGCCGGAGCGTCTCCACGTAGTGTGCACCGATGTCTTCGATGTACGACATGCGCAGGTCGGTGGAGCGCGAGACCGATGAGAGGATCGACCCGACCGAGGGCAGGCAGCCTCCGGGGAAGATGAAGTGCTTCACGAAGTCCTGCCTGCTCTTCCGCACCTCGAAGCGGTCGTCCGAGATCGTGATCGCCTGCAGCGCCATCAGACCTCCGGGTTCGAGCAGCCTCGAGCAAGCCCGGAAGAAGGTGTCGTGCTCCCGCCAGTCGACCGCCTCGATCATCTCGATCGACACGAGCTTGTCGAACCGGCCGTCGAGCTGCCGGTAGTCGCGGTTCAACACCGTCACGCGATCGGCCAGGCCGGCCTCGGCGACCGCCTTGGTGGCGAACTCGTACTGCTCGCGGGAGATGGTGGTGGTGGTCACGGCGCATCCGTGGTGGCGCGCTGCGTGGAGCGCGAACCCGCCCCATCCCGTGCCGATCTCGACGACGTGGTCGTCCGGGCCCAGGCCGAGCAGCGTGCACAGGCTGTCCAGCTTCGCCCTCGAGGCGTCGGTGAGGCTCAACCCCTCCCGCTCGAACCGGGCGCACGAGTACATCATCGTCTCGTCCAGGAACGCCGAGAAGAACTCGTTGCCGAGGTCGTAGTGGGCACGGATGTTCTCCTCGTCCCGGCGGAGGTCGGGGCCGCGAGCACGGGGGTGGCGGCGCGAGGCCGGCATCAGGCGATCGACGCGACCCTGCCACCTGTCGGCGAACCCCGTGTTCCTCCCCAGCACGGCGGAGCACACCGACCAGGTCATCTGTCTCCCACCACCCCTCGAACCAGCTCCTCCCGAGCCCGACGCTGGCCTCCCTGAGCACGGCCACATAGGCCGCGGGATCGAACACCGTGAGCTCCGCCACGGGATCCCCCGGACCGGCTCTGCCGAACGTGGCCGAACCGCGTGCGTCATGGACCGTCAGCGACGCGCCGGCGATCCTGCTCAGCAGCAGGTGGGCCATCGCCCTAGCCCAGCGATCCGTGGCCGCGATCCTGCCGGCCGGCATCAGGCCGGGGCCGACTCGCTGCTGTCGGGCGCTGCGACGCAACCTTCCTCCCGCTCGCCACCTCCGACAGGTGAACGATAGATCGAGTCCGATCACCGTGCAGCGAGGCGGCCGACCGATTGGCGGATTCCCGGGCTGCGGCTACCGTCGCGCGTACCAGCCACCAGCCAGAAGAGGGGGACGGTCCCATGACCGACTTCAAGATGCTGATCGGGGGGGAGCTCGTCGATGCTGCCTCCGGCGAGACCTTCGAGTCGACCAACCCGGCGACCGCCGAGAGGCTCGCCGACGTCCCGAAGGCCGGCAAGGAGGACGTGGAGCGCGCCGTGAAGGCCGCACGCACCGCCTTCGACGAGGGACCCTGGCCGAAGCTGTCGGGCGCGGAACGTGCCGAGAAGCTCCAGCGCGATATCCAAGGTGATCTCCGAGAACTCCGCCGAGCTCGCCGAGCTCGAACGCGCGACTCGGGAGGCACGATCCGCAAGGCTCAGATGGCGGACATCCCGGGTGCCGCGAACGCCTTCGAGTGGTTCGCCAAGATGGCCGAGGAGCGCCCCGAGACCGAGGAGCTCCCCGGATCGCCCTTCCCGATGTCGGAGAACTACCTGCGCTACGAGCCGTTGGGTGTCTGCACGGGCGTGATCCCCTGGAACTTCCCGTTCATCATGGCATCGTGGAAGATCGCACCGGCTCTCGCAGCCGGGAACACCTCGATCCTCAAGCCGGCGTCCTTCACCTCGCTCACGGCGCTGCGTCTCGGCCAGCTCATCGCCGAAGCCGACCTCCTTCCGCCAGGGGTGCTGAACATCGTCTCGGGACCCGGTGGCTCGGTCGGTGAAGCGCTCGTGAGCAGTCCGCTGGTCGACAAGGTGGCCTTCACGGGTTCGACCGAGGTCGGCGCACGCATCATGCAGCTGGCCTCCCCGACGGTGAAGCCAGTCACCCTCGAACTGGGTGGCAAGTCCGCGAACGTCGTCCTCGACGACGCAGACCTCGAGACGGCGTCCACGGCCGTGCTCTGGGGAACCTTCATGCACGGGGGTCAGGTGTGCGAGTCGGGAACCCGGGCCCTGGTGCAGAAGGGCATCTACGACGAGTTCGTCGGGATGCTCGCCGACAAGGCCGGCAAGATCGGTCTCGGCAACCCGATCGATCCGATGACCGACCTGGGGCCGCTGGTCAGCCGCAGCCAGGTCGAGACCGTCGAGCGCTACGTGGCGTCCGGGCGCGATCAGGTGGGAGAGCCGATCTGCGGCGGAGGCAAGCCGGAGGGGCTGCCCGACGGACTCGATCGGGACGCGTTCTTCCAGCCGACGATCTTCGCCGATGTCGACAACAAGGCGAAGATCGCCCAGGAGGAGATCTTCGGGCCGGTGCTGTGCGTGATCCCGTTCGAGAGCGACGAGGATGCCGTGGCCATCGCCAACGACTCGATGTACGGACTCGGAGGCGGGGTGCAGTCCGGTGACCTGGACAGGGCGAAGTCGGTCGCTGCGGGCATGCGCACCGGAACCGTGTGGATCAACGACTACCACCTCATCAGTCCGGAGCGTCCCTTCGGCGGATACAAGCAGTCCGGTATCGGCCGAGAGCTCGGCTGGTTCGGGTACGAGGCCTACCGGCAGGTGAAGCACGTTCACGTGAATCCGGAGACCGCGGGCGCGACAACCACTTCCACTACGCCCTGCTTTCTGGCAATATCTAGAGACCAACCACCACACCACCAACACCCGAGAGCTCGGTCGCTCGGCCCCACCGGCGGCCGAGCTTTCGTTTCACAGGCCTTCCGGTCGGTGGCTCGTGATGACATCGGCCTTCGCCGATAGCCTGCGGAGATGCGCATCAGGGCCACGGCACGGGCTGTCGCCACCGTCGAGCGGGCGAAGCAGGAGCGCCGGGGTGCTCTCTCCATCACCCTCGGCACTGGTTGCTGCGAGTCCACCGCTCCCTTCCTCTACGAGGACTACTACTCGGGGCCCGGCCACGACGTCGTCGGGGAGGTCGCGTCGGTCCCGGTGCTGGCTCCCGAGCTCCTCCGGGATCTCTACTCACAGGACGAGGTGGTGATCGACGTCGTCGAGGAGTTCGCCGAGTCCTTCTCCATAGAGACCGAGTGGGGGGTCCGACTGGTGCTCCGCGGGCAGGAGGCCGACGTGGCGTCGGCCAGATGCGACGCGACGGCCTCCTCAGGGCCTCCTACGCGACCACCGGAGAGTGCAACTGACAGGAGAGCCGATCGCGCTCCCCGACCACCTCCGCGCGGATCCGGATCCGCTGATCGCCCGGCGTTCATTCCCGGTCCCTCCGGGGAAGCAGGCGCGGACGCTCCCCGAGCAGGAGCGACGAGGAACAGCCGACCGCGATCAGCTCCGCGGCCGAGAAGACCTCGAACCTCACCGCGGCGACACCGGCACCCACCCTCTCCAGCCTCGCCACACCGGCAACTTCGTGTTCCGATCGCTCTCCGATGAACCGAATTGAGAGGTCCGGGTTGGGGTGCGGCACCCACTCGTCCTCCAGCTCACGCTCCAAGGGGGGGCCCACCGACATGTCCGCCACGAGGCACGCGGCCTCCGGCCCCGTACCGGGCTCCTCCCATGGGACCTGCAGCACGGTCGAGAGCAGCCCCGGGTCCGTGAGCTTGAGGCGAGGCCCGAGAGTCCCGACGATCGGCGCGTCGGAGCGCCGGAGCTGGAAGGGTGAGGCCTCCGCATAGGTCACCGAGGCTCCCGGCCTCACCATGTGATCATCGCTGAGCGGGTGGAGCGCCCCGGGCTCGACGAAGCTGGCGAGCGCCGTGGCCGCCAGATCACCATGCTCGTCGTGCACCCGCACATCGAGCACCGACATCGTTCGACCCCGTCGGATCACTGACGGGCGCGCGTCGACCCGCCCGGCCTGGAGACCGCGCAGGAAGCGGCAGTCGAGAGCCACCGGGCGTCGATCGGGCTCCTCGGCGCGCGCCGCCGCCAGCGCACAGACTGCGACGATGCCGCCGAAGGCACCCTCGAAGGCGCCGTAGAGATCGCGAGTGATCTCGAAGGAGGTCCCACCGTCGGTGGACCTGGCGCCGAGGAACTCAGCGAGCTTCACCAGATGCCCTCCGCACGAGCGCCCCAGCCGACCCGCGTCGACACCACCCGCCCTCCACCTCCGACTCCGCTCACCCGGTCGATCCCGGCCACGTCGGCATGGCCGACAGCTTGGTCCAGCCGGATCCCGTCAGTCATCCTCAGATGCGGAACGTGAGCGGACCCGAACCGACGAGCGTGATCTGCTCCCCCACCAGAAGCCTCCCGGCTAGGGCCGGGACCAGGTCGTCCGCCGCGGTCGCTGCGACCCTCCGGCCATCGGGCAGGTCCGCGAAGACAGGCGTTCCGGACGGGGAGCCATCACGGTCGTAGGTCGTGGTGTTGGCCACGACCGTCGCCGGCCCCTCCGCGTCGAGGCTCACCGCCAGCTCGGCGGCATCGATGGCGGTCTGCGCGTCCCGGGTGTCGGCGAGCTTGAAGCCGTCCGGCGCGGGATCGGAACCGTACAGGCCCAGGCTGTGCTTCGTCGTGTACCAGCCGAGGGCCGTGCAGAGCCCGAAGCCACGGTCCTCCCGGAGCCGCTCCGCGATGGTGGCGATGGCGTGCATCGAGTAGTTGTTGCCCGGACCGCCGAAGTAGGCGAGCCCGCCGGTCACGGTGAGACCCCTCGGGTCGTCCAGCGAGACCCCCAGTGCCTCCGCGCCGGCCTCGACCGCCGAAGGGAAGCAGGAGTAGAGGTCGAAGTGCTCCACCTCGTCGACACCGATCCCCCCAGCCTCCAGCACGGCACGGCCTGCCGCGCTGATCGCGGGGGAGCGGGAGAGCTCAGGGCGCTGCGACGGGCACCAGACCTCCGTCGTGTCCGCGCCCGACCAGACGAACACCGCCTGCGAGTCGAGACCCAGCTCCTCCGCCACCGCGAGGGAGCAGACCACCACCGCTGCTCCCTGGTCGACGGCCATGATGGCGTTGAGCCGAAGGGTGTAGGGGTCGGCGGTGAGCCGGTTCCGCTCGGTGACGGCGGCCAGCTCCTCGGGCGGGACCGTTTCGGGGAACCAGGCGAACGGGTGGCGCGCTGCGACAGCGCTGTTGCGCGCCATGAACTGCGCCACGTGGTGGCGCTGCTCCTCGAAGGAACGGCCCGCCTCTGCGGCCATCGCGCTCTCGAACATCGGATAGACGTGGATCGGCAGCATCAGGCCGATCCCGGCCTCGGCCGGACCGAGGCCCAGGCGGTCCACACCCACCTTCGGGTCCGGGAGGCCCTTCCGCTGCGGCACGTCGGGATCGTCGACGACCCCGCCCCTCTTCAGCGATGCCAGCGCTTCTGCACCGGCCAGCAGCGTCGCCTGCAGACGCCCCGCGGCGATGTCGGCCGCTGCACGGTTCACCAGCCACTGCGGGGTGTTGCCGCCGATCGTGGTGCTCTCGCACCCAGCCGCCAGCCCGAGGCGAACGGCGAGGGCGCTGGCGGGCCGCGGGAAGTCGTCGTTCACCGAGTCGACGGTGGTGATCCGCCCGATCCGGTCCCCGATCCCCGGAGCGTCCGCGAGAGCAGCGCGGGCCGCGGCCTCCATCAGGTCACGCGGGCTGACGACGTCCTCCCGGTTCATCGACTGACCCACCCCGACGACTACCGGGATGCGATCGGAGCTCGGGCTCACGATGCGACTTCGTCGCTCACGGCCCTGCCGAGGGTCCGCCGCGCCATCATCGGGGGCACCGTAACGGACCCGGAGATGGTGAGCCAGAGCGGCGGGAAGACGGGCCCACCAGAACGTCTGCTCAGGAGGACGCCGGGGCCTCGCCGGCCCGTGACCGGTCGACCAGCAGCCCCACCGCCGCGATCACCCCACCGACGAGGGCCAGCACCAGCAGCCTGGTGATCAACCCTGTGGATGCGATCTCCCACAGCGACTCCCCCGCCAGCGCCTCGATCGGGTCCGTGATCGAGGAGACCACCGACCACTGGAGGACCGCCTCCAATCCGAGGGTGAGGATCGAGGCCACCACCGTGGCCACCCCGACCAATCCGACGGCGTGCACACGGCGGGTGGACAGCGCCACGGCTGCCGCTGCGGTGACCACCGCCAGCAGCGGCAGCAGCCACCGCAGAACATCGAGGGCGTCGACCGCGCGCTCGGCCTCTGCGAGCGCCGGCGCGGAGACGAGCTCGAGCTCGGCCGAACCGTCGGGAACGCCCTCCGTGAAGACGGGAACCCCCCAGCCCTGCAGCCTCTCCGCCACCTGCTCCAGGACCGGGTCCAGGTCAAGAACGAGGTCGTCCCCCTCGATGCGCGCATAGGGGTACTCGTCCCGCAGGATCGCGACGACCCGCTCGTGCACCTCACGGTTGACCCACTCGACGATCTCCGCCACCTCCGGCCGGCTGAGCACCGATTCCACGACCTCCTCCAAGGCCTGGCGGGCCAGCACCTCCGCCGGCCCGGACAGGAAGTCGAGCCCATCCGGCAGGGCCGAGGCAGCCAGCTCCTCCACCCCGACGACATCGAGCACCTCTTCGACCACGTAGTCCGTGATGGCTGTCTGCACGTCCTGGTCGCCGAAGATCGTCGTCGACGTCGCCACGTAGGTGTCGGTGTCCAGTGCTGTGTCGTGCGCCCACCCGACGACCGCCGCGGCGGAGGCCGATACGGCCGAGGCGAGTATCAGAACCCAGACGGTGATCCGTCGCAACGGGGATCCCTTCACCTGACAGACCCTGCTGAGACGGACCGGGGGCGCACAAGAGGATTCTGACATCTCGCGGCCTCGGCGCCCGGCTCACCGGTGTCCTTGCGCCCTCAGACTCCCCGTCGACCACCTCGACCCGCTGTCAATCCCCCACCACCCGAGCGCGGGCCTGCTGCCGACCTGGACGCATGAAGGTGGCAGCCACCACCCCCGCGGCCGCGAGCACTGCTCCGGAGGCGAACGCCGCGGCGAAGCGGCTGGGGTCGTTCGTCCCGGCGTACACGACGGTGAGCAGGGTGATTCCGAACGCCGTGCCCAGCTGCCCGAGCAGCCTCTCGGCCGCGGCGGCGATCCCGAGGTTGGCCTCGTCGACGGAGTTGGCCAGCGCCGTGCTGGTGGGAGGCCGCACCAGTCCGTGCCCGAGTCCCTGGAGCACGAATCCGACGACCACCACCGCGACCGACTCGAGCGCGGCACCGAGGGCCAGGGACGACAGCCCCATCGCGAGCACGATGTCACCCGACACCGCCGTGATCCTGTTGCCGACCTTCCCTGCCAGCTGCCCACCGAGGGGGGAAGATGCACTGAAGACCAGCGGTCGGATCACCAGGATGCCCGCAGCAGCCCCCTCCGCATATCCGAAGAGCCGCACCATCATGAGCGTCGCGAGGAAGTAGCCACCCATGTACGAGGCGCTTGTGAAGAACGACACGACGATCGAAGCGCTGAAGTCGCGACGGCCGAAGAACGCCAGGGGCAGGAGCGGGGACTCGACCCGGCGCTCGACTGCCACGAAGACCGCGATGCTCACCGGTGCGAGCAGGAGGCACCCGATGACCACCGGGTTTCCGAAACCCCAGCTCGCTGCCCTGGCTGAGCACCACCATGGCAGCGCTTGCCGCTGTCGCGAGCGCGAGCGCACCGACGAGGTCGAATCGAGCGGGTCTGTGCGGTGTCTCCCTCAGCACCAGTGCGGAGGCCAACGCGGGGACCACCATGAACGCCGCCTGGAGGAGGAAGAGGGCACGCCAGCCGAAGATCTGGATGAGCGGACCTCCGACCGTCAACCCCACCACCGGAGCACCGGCGGCGACCATCGCCCACCACCCCATCGCCCTCGGTCTGCGCTGAGGCGGGTACTCGGTGTTGATCAGGGCGAGCGACGAGGGCTGGGTCGCCGCACCGATGATCTGGGTGATCGACCGCAGCACGATCAGGCTCACCGCACTCCACGCCCCGGCGGTGAGCGCGGTGGAGACCGTGGCAAGCGCGAAGCCGGCGAGGAAGACGCGGCGGTGGCCGTGGAGGTCGCCCATCTTCCCGAGCACCGGCAGCGCCAGCGCCGACAGCAGGATCGGCAGCGTGACGACCCACATCAGGGTCGTCTCGGCCACTCCGAAGTCCTCCGCCATGTCGGGGATCGCCACGGTGAGCACCGTGATCGGGAAGGTCGTCGCGAACATCCCGGTGAGCGCCGTGAGGAGCACCCAGCGGGGGTAGGTCCCTCTCTCCTCCAGACGGGCCACGACGCGGCTCCTCGCCGCGCCGATCACCGAGCCTGCGGGCGCCACTTCACGCCGGACGCAGTTCAGAACACCCGGAACGAATCGAGGAAGCGCCCTGCCAGCTCGGAGTCCCCGTCGAGCTCGAGGTCGCTGTCCCTCCAGGGCACACGTCCGGTACCCCACACCACGAACTCGGGGCTCGTCGAGATCACCGTGGCCGCCACGTCGGACACCCCTGTCTGCACGGAGACACCGTCCTCACCACGACGCACGGTCCAGGTGCCTCCACCCGGACCGTGGAGCTTCAGAGCGACGGGCCTGTCCAGCCAGGCCAGGGGGCTGCTGCACAGCGCCGGGACGATGCGAAGCATCCACTCCACCACCGGCCCGAGCCGGATCGGGTCAGCCACGAGATCGCTCCGCTCGATCGGACCGGACGGCGCGAGCACATCGAGGTGGAGGTGCGCGTAGTGGTCGAACGCCGTTGCGTTGGCCAGCAAGTGGAGTGGGTGGCGACCGAGCTCACCCATGGCTACCGGGATGCGCGAGATCGGAGGGCGCTGCGCCACACCCATCAACCGCACCGCCCGACGGCTCCAGATCTCGTACTCGGCGAGCTGACGCTCCGGTGCCCAGGTGCGGCGCAGGTCGACGAGCCGATCGTTCAGCTCCTCCACCGGCTCCCCACCAGTGAGGCCCCGCACGGCGGTGAGGCTCGGGTGGAAGAGCGACGCCATGTGCGCAACCACGTCCTGCACCCGCCAGCCATCGCAGGCACTGGGAGCCTCCCACTCCTCCCTCCTCAGAGTGCGGCACACCCTGAGGAGGTCCTCACGCTCGGCGGCCAGCACGTCTACGGCTTCGCGGCTCACGGTCCCGGATGGTAGCCCCGGGGCCCGGGAGATCAGACTGGAGCCCAGTGCAGCACTCGCGCCCTCCCACGATCGACGTCCTCGTCGTCGGCGGCGGCATCGTCGGCCTCGCGAGCGCCTACTCGCTCCTCGTCTCCCGCCCGGATCTGACGGTGACGGTGCTGGAGAAGGAGTCGGCGGTCGGCGCCCACCAGAGCGGCCGCAACTCCGGGGTCATCCACTCCGGGCTGTACTACCGGCCCGGCTCCGAGAAGGCCCGAATGGTCGCGAACGGTCGTGCGCGCCTCGTCGAGTTCGCCGCGGAGCACCGTTTGGCGCTCGAGCGCTGTGGGAAGATCGTGGTCGCCACCTCCCCGCGCGAGGTCGGATCGCTCCGTGAGCTCCGGCGACGAGGCGCGGCCAACGGCGTCGAGACGGAGCTGCTGAGTCGCCGTGGCTTCCAGCACCTCGAGCCGCACGTGGAGGGGCTGGCCGCCCTCCACGTCCCCGCGACCGGGGTCATCGACTTCGGTGACGTCTGCCGCGCGCTCGCGGAAGCCATCTCCGGCTCCGGTGGGACCGTCGAGGTCGGTTCTGCCGCCCTGGCGATCCACGAACGGGAAGATCGAGTCGAGGTCGTCACCACCGGCGGGTCGTTGACGGCCAAGGTGCTGGTGAGCTGTGCGGGCCTGCACGCCGACCGGGTCGCCCGTCTCGCCGGGGCTCCGCTCGGCGGGATGCGGATCATGCCGTTCCGCGGTGAGTACCACGAGCTGCGTCCCGAAACCGCCTTCCTGGTCCGGGACCTCGTCTACCCGGTGCCCGACCCGAGGCTCCCCTTCCTGGGGGTGCACCTGACCCGTGGGATCGACGGCTCCGTGCACGTCGGGCCCAACGCCGTGGTGGCTCTGAGTCGCGAGGGCTACTCGTGGGGGGAGGTCGACCTCACCGACCTGACCGAGCTGCTGACGAGCCCTCAGGGACGAAGGCTCGCCCTTCGCTACTGGCGGACCGGTGCAGCCGAGGTCGTTCGCTCGCTCTCCCGAGGGTCGCTGGTCAGCAGCGTCCGGCGAATGCTGCCAGAGCTCCGCACCGAGGACCTAGTACCCACCACCGCGGGCGTGAGGGCGCAGGCGGTGACCGAAGACGGCACGCTGGTCGACGACTTCGCGTTCGTGGACACCGACCGCACGATCCACGTGCTCAACGCGCCCTCGCCGGCGGCCACCGCCTCGCTCGAGATCGGCCGGATCGTAGCGGAGCGGGTGGTGGGCCGGCTCCGGTCCTGACCACCCGGGCAGCACCTAGTATCACGCCCGCCATCGAGGACAGGAGGCAAGTGGCCACAGGCGGAAGCACCCGGGCGATCGTCGCCGCCTTCATCGCCAACCTCGGGATCGCGGCAGCGAAGTTCGTCGCGTTCCTGTTCACACGCTCCTCGGCGATGCTGGCCGAGAGCATCCACTCGCTTGCCGACACGGGGAACCAGGGGCTGCTGCTCCTGGGCGGACACAGGGCCAAGCGTGCACCCACCGAAGAGCATCCGTTCGGGTTCGGGCGCGAGCGCTACTTCTGGTCGTTCATCGTCGCCCTGGTGCTGTTCAGCCTCGGCGGCCTGTTCTCGCTGTACGAGGGGATCGAGAAGATCCGTCACCCGCATCCCGTCGAGTCTCCTGCATGGGCATTCGGCGTGCTCGCCGTCGCCGTCGCGCTGGAGGCGTCGTCGTTCCGCGTGGCCATCCAAGAGTCCTCCAAGCTGAAGGGGCAGGAGTCCTGGCCCCAGTTCGTGAGGCGCTCCCGCCAACCGGAGCTCCCGGTGGTGCTGCTCGAGGACCTGGGCGCTCTCATCGGTCTGGTGATCGCCCTCGCGGCAGTCGCGCTGGCCGTGGTCACGGGGGATGGTCGGTGGGACGGGCTGGGCTCCGCCGCGATCGGAGCGCTCCTGTGCTGCATCGCACTGGTGCTGGCGGTCGAGATGAAGAGCCTCCTACTCGGCGAGTCGGCCACCGCTCGCGACAGGCTCGCCGTCGTCTCCGCCATAGAGGCATCTCCGTCGGTGGTACGCCTCATACACACCCGAACCCAGCACCTCGGCCCCGACGAGCTGCTGGTCGGCGCGAAGATCGAGTTCGAGCACGGCCTCGACATCGAGGAGCTCGCCCAGGCGGTGAACCAGATCGAGGAGACGATACGAAGCGCGGTTCCGATCGCGCGGGTGATCTACCTCGAGCCCGACCTGCACAGGGGAGCAGCACCGGACGCCCAGGCGACAGCCGCCGGCGGGCCTTCCACAACGGATCGGGAGCACGGTTAGCCGCTCGTGTTCCCCGCGCTCGGTGGAGAGGCGCAATACGCTCGGAGCATGATGGACGGAGTCCAGAACGAGGCGCCCAACCAGCTCATGCAGCTGGGTCAGCTGATCCGTGACCAGCGCGAACGCGCCGAGCTGTCCATGCGCGAGCTCGCCCGGAGGGCTGACATCTCCAACCCGTACCTGAGCCAGATCGAGCGCGGTCTGCACGAGCCTTCCGTACGGGTCCTCACCTCGATCGCACGCGCGCTCAACCTCTCCGCGGAAGCTCTCCTGCGCGGCGCGGGCATGCTGGGTGACACAGACTTCGCGAGTGACCGGCCCGACACCGCGGAAGCCATCCGGAACGATCCCCGCCTCACCGCGGAGCAGCGACGTGCGCTGCTGCTCGTCTACGAGAGCTACCTGGCCCGAGCCGGGGACGACGACGCCTGATCGTCGCAGATCGGGCGGGTCCGAAAACTGGGCGAGCGGGAGGGACGAACCCTCCCGCTCGCGCGACCTCGGACCTCGGGGGGAGAGTGTCCGGAGGTCGGATCCTGACGCCCGGTGGGGGGAACCGGCGTCAGGCGGCCTTCGTGGTGGTCTTGGGCTTGGCAGCCGTCTTCGGGGCCTCAGAGGTCAGCCGATCGACGAGCGGCTTCGTGGCCTCGAAGAGAGCGTTCGTGAACTGGTGCTGCGCCTCGAGGATCCTGCCCGCGAAGTCGAACTGGTTGTCCACCAGCTCGCTGGGGCGGGGGACGCCCTCGGGCACTCCCACTCCGACCTCGGGAACCCGACCCTCGACGGCGTCGATCACCCGATGGACGGTGTCGAGCACCGCCTTCTGGAAGGACTCGAGGGTCTCGAGGATCTGCTCCTCGAGCTCGCTGAGCTTGTCGGTGATCTCTGACATGGATGCACTCCTGGAGAGGTGGCCGCGGCGGGGCCCCCGGTCCACCGGGGTTCGCCTCGGATGAACTGACTGGCGGTACTGCTCAGTAAACCAAGCACCGCTCGCGACGTCAACGCATTACGCTAACTAAAGTTAGCGACATCGGTCACACCGTGGCTCCCCCGGGCGGGGCCCCTGCCCCGCCGGCCCGTGCGATGCGATCAGGGGAACTCGGCCAACGTCGGTCGGTCGGCGATCTCCACCCGACCCTGGCCCTGCTCCTTGGCGCGATACAGAGCGGTGTCGGCCTCCCGGATCAGCGAGTCCGGATCGCTCCCGGCGGCTGCCAGGGCTACCCCGACGCAGGCGCCCACCGACACCTCCGTCCCGTCGACCTCCAGGGTCCCGGTGATGGCGGACCTGACCCGCTCTGCGATGCCGAGGACCTCTCCGCGGTCCGCGAGGTCCTCGCACACGACGACGAACTCGTCTCCACCCCAACGCGCCACGGTGTCACCGGGCCGGAGGGCGACCTGGAGACGATGCGCCAGCGCTACAAGGATCCTGTCCCCGCCCCGGTGTCCCAGCCTGTCGTTGATCGGCTTGAAGCCGTCGAGATCCACGAAGAGCACCGCTGTCACTCCTCTGCTCCGGCGGCTGCGCGCCAGCGCCAGGTTCAGCCGATCCATCAGCAGCGCGCGGTTCGCCAGCCCCGTGAGCGAGTCATGCGTGGCAGCGTGCATGAGACGGGCCTCGAGCTCCTTCCGCTCGCTGATGTCACGAGCGTTTCCGACGATCCCCTCGACCGCGGGGTCCTCCAACAGGTTCACCACGGTCACCTCGACCCAACGGGGCTTGCCCTCCCCGTCGAGCAGACGGAACTCCCGCTTCACGCTCGCTCCCGGTCGGGTCATGAGATCTGCCAGGGCGCGGCTTGCCTCGAGCCGATCGTCGGGATGGATGAAGTCGAGGCCGGCTCCCCCGACCAGGCCTTCGATCGGCTGAACGAACACCCGCTCGACAGCCGGGGAGGCGTAGGTCACCTTGCCGTCGCCGTCGATCACGACGACGGCATCGGAGGAGTTCTGCACCAGCGCCCTGAAGCGCTCTTCGCTCCGGCGCAGCAGCTTCTCGGCCTCCTGCCGCCACCGCACGTCACGGAGAGACACCACTATCTCCTCGGACGTCCCGTCGGGGTCGATCACGTCCGAGCCGACCGCCTCCACCGGCAACCACGCTCCGAACTTCGTTCGGATGCGCACGGTGACGGGGTCGAATGCTCCTCCCCGCTCCCGGCTCTGCTCGAGTCGCTCCTCCAGCTGCTCCAGATCGTCCGGATGGACGAACTCGGTGGCGTCCACGCCGATGAGCTCGTCAACCGAGTAGCCGAGGAGCGAGGTGACGGCGGGACTCACGTACTCGATGGTGCCGTCCGGCAGCACGATCACCGGGACATCCGCGCTGTTGACCAGCACCGCCGAGAGGCGGGCCTCGCTCGCTCGCAGGGCCTCGTGAGCCTCCACCCGCTCGGTCACGTCACGGCAGGTGACCACGACGCCGCCGATCCCTGGGGTCCCGAGGTGGTTGGCCATGACCGTCTCCACCCACCGCCAGCTCCCGTCTGCATGCAGGGCCCGCACCACCACCCGGGGCAGTGCAGAGGGATCCCGCGTCAGCTCCCCTGCTGCCGCGCGCATGACCTCGACGTCGTCAGGGTGCAGGAAGTCCAAGCCGACGACTCCGACGAACTTCTCGGGATCGCGCCCGAAGATCCTCTTCGTCGAGGGCGTCGCGTAGACCAGCTTGGCTTCCAGGTCCAGGACGACCACCACATCCGAGCTCTGGTGGACCAGGGCGCGCCATCGCTCCTCGCTCGCCTTCAGCGCCTGCTCCGCCTCGACCCGGTCGTGGACGTCACGCACGCTCAGGAGTGCCCCGTCGAGGCCGAAGTCCTCCTCTGTCACCCGGCTCCCCATGAACTCCTGCCAACGCCAGCTACCGTCGCGGTGGCGGAGCCTGATGAGGAGCGGCTCCTCGAGATCGTCTCCCTGCAGGACCGTGCCCAGGCCCTCCACCGCCACGTTGACGTCGTCGGGATGGACGAAGTCGAACCCCTCCAGCCCTCCCAGCTCCTCCGGTCGGAACCCGGAGTAGGTCTGGACCGAGGGACTGGCCCACACGACGTTGGCGTACTCGTCGATGAGCACCAGGACGTCGGAGACGTGAGCCAGCAGCGTCTCCACCCGCGCTTCCGCGGGAAGACCACGCCTGGCTGGCTCCTCCTCTGTCGAACCTGAGGGCTCGTCGTGCGCCGAACCCAAGTCCGCTGCGTGGTTCATCGACCTTCCCAACCCGCCACCGAGCGGGACCCCCTCCGAGAATGGTAACAACGCCCGGAGACCGGAGACCGGTCGGACCCGGGGCTCGCGCCTCGAATCGAGAGCGTTCGCGGCTTTCGGCAGAACACTGCCTAGCCTGTCTCCGACCCCAGATCCAGGGAGCACGCCGTGACCACCATCGAGTCCCAACCCCCGTCGGCGGGAAGCCCAGAGTCGGCCGTGGCGAGCCGAGCGGTCGCCGCCACGAAGATCTACGGAGCCGGCCACACGGAGGTCGTCGCTCTCGACGAGCTGGACGTCTCGTTCGCCGCGGGCGAGTTCAGCGCCATCATGGGCCCATCCGGCTCCGGCAAGTCCACGCTGATGCACTGCCTGGCCGGGCTCGACTCCCTCACGAGCGGGCAGGTGCTCCTCGGCGAAGTCGACTTGACCCAGCTGAGCCAGCGCGATCTGACCCTCCTCCGCAGGGACCGCATCGGCTTCGTCTTCCAGACCTTCAACCTCGTGCCCACGCTCACCGCCCTGGAGAACATCACCCTCCCCGCTGACCTCGCCGGCCGTAAGTCCGACAAGGACTGGGTCGACGAGGTGGTGCGGACGCTGGCGCTGACCGACCGCATCCGCCACCGCCCGACCGAGCTCTCCGGCGGTCAGCAGCAGCGCGTCGCGGTGGCACGGGCGCTGGCCGCGCGGCCAGAGGTCATCTTCGCCGACGAGCCCACCGGGAACCTCGACTCACGCAGCGGCGGGGAGGTGCTCGGCTTCCTCCGCAACGCCGTGGAGACGCTCGGCCAGACCATCGTCGTCGTGACCCACGATCCCAACGCGGCGTCGATCTCGGACCGGGTCGTCTTCCTGTACGACGGGAAGATCGTCCACGACGTCCGCGAGCCGACAGCTGCCCAGCTCCTCGACACCATGAAGCAGCTCGGTGGCTGAGATGGGCCACGGGCACCTGACTCACCAGGGGGGTGACGGATGCTCCGCGTCACCCTGAAGGGTCTGCTCAGCCACAAGATCCGCTTCGGTCTCACCTCGCTGGCCGTGGTGGTGGGCGTTGCCTTCGTGGTCGGATCGATGGTGCTGACCGACAGCATCCGGACCCAGTTCAACAGCCTCCTGGAGGAGATCAACGAAGGCGTCGAGCTGACCGTGCGCGGTGAGCAGCAGTTCGAGGAGCAGCAGTTCGGGGGAACCTCCATCCCGATCCCTGCATCCCTCCTCGACGAGGTCAACGCGACCCCTGGGGTCGCCGAGGCCGCCGGTACCGTCACGGGTTGGCCGGCCCTCCTCGTGGGGTCGGACGGCGAGCCGGTGGAGCCCACGGGCCCGCCGCTCGGGGTGAACTGGATCGAGTCCGAGACGGTGTCGAGCCTCAACATCCTGGAGGGTCGACCCCCGGGCGACGGAGACGAGGTCGCGCTCGACGAGAGCCTCGCCGACGACGGTGGGGTCTCGGTCGGCGACGAGGTGCAGATCCAGACACCCAGGGGCCCGAAGACCTACGCACTGGTGGGGATCTTCAGCTTCGGTGAGAACAACGCCCTCGGCGGCGCCACGCTCGCGGCGTTCACCACCGCCGAGACCCAGGCCCTGTTCAACCTCGAAGACGAGTTCCAGACGATCGACATCAGCCTCGACGAAGGCGCTGACCTGGCGCAGGTCAAGGGCGAGATCGCCTCCTTCCTTCCCGAAGGGGTCGAGATCGTGAACACCGAAGAGGCTGTCGAGGAGCAGCAGGACCAGCTCGGTTCGATCATCGACATCTTCGGCAACGTGCTGCTCGGGTTCGCCGCGGTGACCCTGTTCGTCTCCGCCTTCCTCATCGTGAACACGTTCACCATCGTCATCGGACAGCGGGTGCGCGAGCTGGCACTCCTCCGCGCCGTCGGCGCCACGGGAACCCAGGTCGCCCTCTCCGTGCTGGGCGAGGCCGTGGTGATCGGGATCCTCTCGGCACTGATCGGGTTCGGGCTGGGGATCCTCACCGCGTTGGGGCTCAACGCCATCCTGAACGCCGGCGGCTTCGGGTCGGGCGAGACCGAGCTCGCGATCACCGCCTCCCCGTTCCTCGCCGCGCTCACCGTCGGAGTGGTCGTGACGGTGCTGTCAGCGACGATCCCCGCCTGGCGGTCGACCCGGATACCGCCGGTGGCTGCGATGCGCGACGGCTTCGAGCTCCACGGCCTCTCCATCCGCACACGCGCAACCATCGGGGCGGCGATGGCCGCTCTCGGGGCCGTTCTCATGGGCTGGGCGCTCTTCGGAGGGGCGAGAGGGATGCAGCTCGTAGGCGGGTTGGCCTCGGGCGCGGTGCTCGTGTTCCTGGGCGTGGCCTTCATGAGCCCTCTCTTCGCGACGCCCATGGCCAGAGTGGTGGGAGCACCCTTCGCGAGGTTGTTCAGGGTCACGGGACGCCTCGCCCGGGGAAACGCGGCCCGCAGCCCAAGACGGACCGCTTCGTCGGCTTCGGCCCTGATGATCGGGCTCGCGCTCGTCAGCATGGCGATGGTGGCAGGGCACTCGATCAAGGAGTCCTTCGCCAAGACGCTCGGATCCTCGATAACCGCCGACTGGTACGTCAGCGGAGGTGTCGGCGGGTTCATGCCCTTCAGCCCGGAGGCGGCCGCCGCGATGAGCGAGCTGCCCGAGCTGTCGGCGGTGACCGGTGGCCGCTTCGCTTCGATGCGGGTGGCCGACAAGACCCGCCAGGTGAGCGCCGTCGACTACGCGGTCATCAACGATCTCTTCGAGCTCGACATCCAAGAGGGCCAGATCGGAGCTGGCGTGACCGGGGTGATGCTCCAGGGCGACCCGGCCGAAGACCTCGGTGTACGCGTGGGCGACACCGTGACCGCGACCTTCCAGGCCACCGGCGAGGTCGAGCTCCCCGTGGTGGCCATATACGAGGACTCCAGCGTCCTGGGGAACTGGATCATCGACCTCGACACCTACGGCGAGAACTTCACGGAAGCGGTCGACTTCTGGGTCGGCGCGAAGACGGCCGACGGCATCGATCCAGCGGCAGCCCGCAGCGCCATCGAGGAAGCGCTGGCCGACTACCCCGAGCTCGAGGTCCAGGACCGCGAGGAGTTCCAGGAGTCGCAAGAGGGACAGCTCGACCAGCTGCTGCTCATCATCAACGTCTTCCTCTTCCTGGCGATAGTCATCGCCTTCATCGGCATCATGAACACCCTGGCGCTCTCGGTGTTCGAGCGGACCCGCGAGCTCGGCCTCCTCAGGGCGGTCGGGGAGAGCCGAGGTCAGGTGTGGGGCATGATCACGATGGAGGCCATCATCGTCGCCGTGTTCGGTGCACTGCTGGGGGTGGCGGTCGGGGTGGTGTTCGGCCTGGCGATCGCCACCGCGCTCCCCGAAGACTTCGTGAACACCGTGGCGGTCCCGATCGGTGAGCTGGTGCTCGTCGTGATGCTCGCCGCGGCTCTCGGTGTCGTGGCGGCGATCTACCCCGCCTGGAAGGCGAGCCGCCTCGACGTGCTCGAAGCCATCACCTACGAGTAGCGCACGCGTCTACTCTGCGGACGTGACGTCAGAGGAGCGTGACGCCGACGCGGACCCTGATCGGGTCGGCTCGGACGACGAGGGCACCGCCTCCCCGATCACTGTCGTCCTGGCCCACCCGGACGAGACCCGCCGTGCCCTGTTCGAGCGGCAGCTGAGGCGGGTGCGATCGGTGGAGGTGGTGGGAACCTCCAGCAACATCGTCGAGGCCATGGAGCTGGTCATCGATCTGGTCCCCGACGTGCTGGCCATCCACGCCGGCGACGAGATCGTCGACGCTGTCCAGCGCGTCGTGTGGGAGGCACCGTCGGTGGCGATCCTGGTCCTGGAGCCGCGACCGGAGGACTTCCCGGCACTCCAGCTCGGCGCGCTCGGAGGCCTTCCCCCGGGCAGCCGCGAGCTCGCGAAGGCCGTGGTGGGTGCAGCGCGAGGTGAGAGCGTGCTCCCGCCCGAGTGGGCGCTCGGGCTGCTGGAGGCGGTGCAGGACCTGGGGGAGCAGACGCGGCGCAGGGTGCTGCTCTCGGAGACGGAGCGGGAGGTCTTGGTGAGGATCGCCGACGGTGAGAGCCCCGTCTCGATCGCCCACGACCACGAGGTCACGGAGCGCCTCGTGAACCTCCACATCGCCTACGCGGTGGTGAAGTACCAGCGGGCGATCGAGACGCAGAGAGCACTGCTCGAGTACGAGTCACAGCAAGATCCCTACTGAGGCCCCGTCCGGTCGGTGGAGGGCGTCTCGTCGGGGGAGTCTTCCCCGGCACCGGCGAAGATGAGCCGAGGACCCCGATCCCAGGTCAGGTAGTTCCACGCCCAGTTGACCAGCACCGAGAGCCGGTTGCGCATGCCGAGCAGCTCGACGAGGTGCAGGACCAGCCACGCGACCCAGGCCAGGAGGCCTCGCAACGGCGGTGCCCACGGCAGCTCCGCCACCGCTGCCCGGCGCCCGATGGTCGCCATGGTGCCCGGATCCCGGTAACGGAACGGGCGGCGCACCCGGCCTTCGACATCACCGATGATCTGGTCGGCAGCGTGGCGACCACCCCGGATCGCCACACGCGCCAGTTGGGGTAGGCGACCACCTCTGCCGTCGTCGATGTCAGCGACGTCTCCCACCGCGAAGGCTTCGGGGTGATCGGGCAGCGACAGGTCGGGCTCCACTGCGATGCGTCCCGCACGGCCCTGCTCGACACCCAGCCGCGCGGCGAGGGAGCCGGCCTGTACGCCGGCCGCCCAGACGACCGTGCGGGTCGTGATCACCTCGCCGGACGCGAGCTCCACCGAGGTCGGCCCGACCGAGGCAACCGCTTCACCCCGACGAACCTCGACGCCGCGGGCCGCGAGCGTCTGCTGCGCATACGACTGGGACCGAGGGTGGAAAGCGGGGAGCAGACGATCGGAGGCCTCGAGGATGACGATGCGGGCGCGCCTGACATCCAACGTGTGGAAGTCCCTGGACAGGACGCGGTCGATCAGCTCGGCGAGGGAGCCTGCCACCTCGACTCCGGTCGGCCCTCCTCCGACCACGACGAAGTCGAGTGCACCCTGCTCGACCAGCTCCGGCTCGGTGTCGGCCGCCTCGAACTGACGCAGCACGTGGTTGCGAAGGCGCGTGGCGTCGGCCAGGGAGTAGAGGGGGAAGCTGTGCGCCTCGGCTCCGGGCAGGCCGAAGAAGTTCGGTACGGAGCCCGATGCGATGATCAGGTTGTCGAATCCCAGGCCGGGCGCGCCCTCGATCTGGATCTTCCCGGACTCCCAGTCCACGCCGGTGACGGTTCCCTGCCGGAACCCGACCCGCTGGCGACGCTGGAAGACACCACGCACCGCGTAGGCCACGTCGGCTGCGTTCAGCCCGGCTGTCGCCACCTGGTAGAGGAGGGGGAGGAAGGTGTGGAAGTTGTTGCGGTCGACGATGGTCACCTCGAACGGTTCCCGCTCGAGTCGGCGGGCCGCTGCGAGCCCGCCGAATCCGGCGCCCGCGATCACGACCCGACGGCGCCCACGTTCTCCAGTCACCCTCGCGCCGCTCCCGGCCGGCGCCTCAGCAGCACCACGGTGGCAGCACCGATCGCAGCGACCGCCGCGCCGGCGAGGCCCCAGACGATCCAGGGCGGAGGCGCGTCGTGCTTCTCGGGCACCGGGCCCGCTCCGATGCCCGGGTCCGGAGGATGCGGTGCGCCGAGGGATGCAAGCTGCTCCGGGTCACCGGTCAGACAGAGGTTCGAGTGCCACATCGCAACATCGGTCTCGGTGAGCGTGGGCTCTCCTGGCTCCACCCATTCGAGGCGGACGGCGGCTCGATCCCCGACATCGAGCGGAAGGCCGCACCCTCCTCCTCCGACCGGCGCGGCCACCTTCACCTCGGGTCCGAGCTCGCCGGCGTGCACCGACTCGACCTCGAAGGTCCAGATCGGCACCTCGGCCTCGATCGAGGAGAAGTCACGCAGGACCCCGACGAACGCCGCGTCGGACTCTGCAATGGATCGACGCGTCCACCTCGCACAGCTGCACGCACCTGCCGGTGATGCGAACGAGGCCGATGCGACGAGCACCAGGGACGCGATCGAGGCCAGTGCGATCACCCGTCTCGGCAACCTGGTCGACCCCCTGCTCTTTCACCACCCACGAGGACGGCGCCACGACCACCGCAGCGCAGCTCCTTCGCCGTCACGCTCGTCGACAGCTGTGTCGGCTGTGCCCAGCCTACCGAGCGGTTCTGCCCGAGGTCCGGCCAGGGTGCAGTCGTGCGGGCGCACCGGTTCGCGCAGATCCCGCGGGAACCAGGCGGGTCGCTCGTTCGTAGAACAGGCAGCCCGAGGAAGGGAGACCCCGATGCGCCGAGTCGCAGCCCTTGCAGCCATCGTCCTGCTCACCGCAGCCGCCTGCTCCAACGAACCGAGCGAGGTCACGGTCTCCGCTCCCGGCGACAACGCGGCCGGCATCACCGTGAGCGGCGAGGGCGAGGTGACCGGCACGCCCGACGTCCTGTCCATCGCGCTCGGGGTCTCGGTGAAGCGCGACACCGTCGACGCTGCGGTGAGCGAGGCCGCCACCCTCGCCGACCGCCTCGTCGAGACTCTGAAGGCAGCCGGCGTCGAGGAGACCGACATCCAGACCCAGAACTACTCGATCCAGCCCGAGTTCCGGTACTCGCAGGGAGAGGAGATCCCCGACGGGTTCCGCGTCGACAACACCGTGCGCGTGAAGCTCCGTGAGCTCGACCGTGCCGGGGAGGTGATCGACGCCGCCTCCGAGGCGGGAGGAGACCAGGTGAGGGTGCAGGGCGTGACGTTCTCGCTCGAGGACAACGAGGCGCTGCTCACGGAGGCCAGGGAGAAGGCTTGGGAGGACGCCGCGCGAAGGCCGACCAGCTCGCCGAGCTATCCGAGCAGGAGCTCGGCCACGCGGTGCAGATCGCCGAGGACGTGGACGAGGTCCCTGTGTTCGAGTCGGTCGGCTTCGCGATGGACGCTGCCGTCGGTGAGGAGACCCCGATCGAGCCGGGAGAGCTCACCACCTCCGTCCGGATCGAGGTGCGCTTCGAGCTGGAGGGATGAGCCCGGTCACTCCCCGACGCTGAAGGTCGTGTGCATCCCGAGCTGGAAGTGGTTCTCGACCTCGCCGTCCTCCTCCTCGACGATGTTGCAGAAGAGGACGTAGCTCCCGGGATCGAGATCGAACACCCCGTTGCAGAGATCACCTGCGGGGAAGCCCTCGATCTCGCCGATGAACCCACCCTCGGGCAGGGCCTCCTCGTCGACGGCCTCGTCCTCGTCGAGCGGGAGCTCCTCGGGGCTGTCACCGCGCACGATCACCAGCTCATGGACCTCGGAACCGACGTTGTTGGCCGCGAAGAGGATCCTCCCCGACGTCGCGGCATCCGGGTCAGCGGTGACCGACCACTCGTCCAGCTCGACGGCCACGTTCCGATCGGCCTCGGCCGGGTTCCCGACCGGCGCGCAAGCGGCGGCGGGCGCGCTCGCGGACCCGCTCCCCGAACCGGAGGCCGAGCTCTCGCTTCCCCCGATCTCCCTCACGCCCTCGCCGTCGTCGTCGCCGCAGGCGGCGAGCCCCAGGACCACCACCGCTACCAGGACCGCCGTGGTCATCCTCCTCATCGCCTACCTCCCGGTGGTCAGCGGCGTCAGCACCGGCCGCGCCCGAACGTGGATTGTTAGGTCGACCTTACATCCTGCTGACGATCCGCGTAGACTGTCGCCGATGGCCGAGTACCGGACACCCGAGTACCACCCCGCCTTCGAGGAGTACTGCGAAGCGATCTTCGAGCTGGTCGAGGACGACGTCGAGGTGATCCAGGCACGTGTCGCGGAGCGGCTCGAGGTCTCCCGCCCGGCGGTATCCGAGATGATCCGGCGCCTCGAGGGCGCCGACCTCGTCTCGATCAGCGAGGGGACGATCCAACTCACCGTGGACGGCAGGACCCTGGCCGAGCGGGTGGTGAGGAGGCACCGGCTCGCCGAGAGGTTCCTCACCGACGTGCTGGGGTTGTCATGGGCGGAGGCGCACGCCGAAGCGGGGAAGTGGGAGCACGTGATCTCCGAACCCGTCGAGGCGGCGATGGTCCGCGTGCTCGGCGACCCCACGACCTGCCCACACGGCAACCCGATCCCCGGGTCCTCCTACTCCGCGCCCGCGGAGGCACACCCCCTGAACGCGCTCGGGATCGGCACCCGGTTCACCGTCCGGCGGATCCCGGAGGAGCTCGAGTTCACCCCTGGGCTGCTCGACTTCCTCGAGCGCTCATCCCTTCACCCCGGACAGAGCGGGGTCGTCACCGCCAGCTCGCCTGACGGCACCGTCACCGTCGAGGTCGGCGGTCAGCACGTCGGGGTCGGGGAGTTCGCGGGCAGTCGCATCCTCGTCACAGCCGACTGACCCGGCGGTGGGGCCGGCGACCGCCGGGGCCGACGCATCTGCAACCCCGGGGTCGATCCGTCCCTCGCGCCGCCAACCCCACCACCCGCCGAGCAGAACGAGGACGGCCCAGGTGACCTGGAGCGCGGCGGCCTCCGCCGTGTCGGACCGCAGGTCCGGCAGGATCGCCCGCCAGGACCGTGACAGAGGGTTCGAGGTCTCGGCGAAGCTCACGATGAGGGTGAGGCGCTCGTCCCACACCTCTACCAGCAGCCATCCCCAGGACAGCGCCGACACGGCAGCGAGCGCGACCAACCACGGGAGCGCGGCTCGAACCCGGCCGACCCACCAGGCGGTGATCAGCACGACGCAGGGCAGCACGACCACGACCTGCCTTCCCGGCCACCACCAACCGTGCATGGTGAGCGCGACCCAGGTGGCCACCGCCCATCCGACCGACGCGACGAGGACCAGGAGCTCCCATCCGGGAGGCCGGCGGCGGACGAAGGCGCCGAACGCGGGAACGGCCAGCAGGTAGACGGGCGCCCACGCCGCCAACCCGAAGTCCCTGTCCGTCACCAGGCCCACCAGCCGAACGGTCCGGCCCGCGTAGTCGGGGTCGTTCCCGACGACCGACAGCTCCCCGCCCGACCGGAAGTGGTCGCCACTTGCGTACGAGGTCCATCCCCCGAACGTGGCGCGGTGCATCAGCAGATAGGACCCGGCGGCGGCCATGAGAACCACGGCGACGATGGCGAGCTCCCTCCGACGCCCCGCGCGCCAGAGGCGCACCAGCATGTACCCGAAGAGCACCGCGGCCACGGGCGCGAACTTCACCCCCAGCCACGGCAGCGCCACCACGACGGCTACCGCCCCGGCGAGCTCCCACCGGCGGAGGCCCCCGGTGAGCCAGGCGATGCCGAGGGTGAGCAGCAGCGCCGCCGGCAGCTCGGGGTACACCTGGGATCCGTATGCGGTGAGCGGCGCCGCCACCCCGAACGCGAGGACGGCTGTGGCCGCGGGACCGACCGAGACCCCCAAGCGGCCGACGGCCACCCAGAGCAGAGACGCCGCGAGGCAGCCGGCCAGCACGGCGAGCGCGGCCTTCGCCGCCACCCATCCTCCGAGACCCATCGCCGGAGCCAGGAGCAGCGGCAGGAGCGGGTCGTGCGGGCTGATCTCGCGTCCGTCCACGAGCACCTGGGTCTGCGGGTCGAGGGGCGCCTCGTGGAACGACTCGTAGCGCCGGTCGTCGATCTCGTCCGAGATGTCGAGGTCGTGGTCCTCCCAGAGGCTCAGCGCTGTGAGGAGGTACTGGGGCTCGTCGGCCGTGGTCCTGGCCCCGGTGGTGGCCCGGGCAGGGATGGCGAGCGCCGCCCATCCCGCCACCACCACCCCGACGACGATCAGCACCCACCTCTGAACCGTCGGTTCAGAGCACAGGACTCCCGACGCCTGAACCGACGGTTCGGGGTGCACCGTGCCCGACGTCTGAACTTCCGGCTGAGACGCCAGGATTCCCGACGTCTGAACCGACGGTTCGACGGGGGGATCAGGTGAGGTCATCGGAGCGGCGGACGACCAGCCACCAGGTCAGCACCCCGCTCAACCCGACCAGCACCAGCGAGGCCAGACCCATCTGGGCGAAGGAGTGGAGCTCCTGCGCCTTCCAGATCTCGAGGGCCAGGGTCTCGAATCCGGTGGGGGCCAGCAGCAGCGTCGCGGGCAGCTCCTTCATGGCCGAGAGCAGCACGAGACCCGCGCCCGCCAGGAGCCCACCACGCATCAGCGGTAGATCGATGGTGGTCAGGCGCCGGATCCGCCCTGCACCGAGCAGCCGTCCGGCCTCCTCCAGGTTGCCCGGCACCCCACCGACCGCGATCTGCGATGCACGCATCGCCTGTGCGCCGAAGTGGAGCACGTACGCGCCGACCAGGACGGGAAGGGTCTGGTAGAGCTGCTCCAGAACCGGTGTGTTGAGGGTCCAGAACACCAGCGCGAGGGCGATCGCTATGCCCGGCAGCGCGTACCCGCCCACCACCAGCGCGTTCGCCGCGTCACCGACACGGCTGCGGTGGCGGGTCGTGAGGTACGCGACCGGCAGCACCACGGCGACCGCGACCGCGGCAGCGACGGTGCTCACCGCCGCGGTGTTGAAGGCAGGCTCGGCGAGCCCCGCCAGCTCCGAGCGGAGCTCCGAGAGCGGTCGCTCTGCGTCGGAGAGGTCACGCCACACCCAGTACCCGAGCGAGAGCAGAGGCCCGAACAGCGCGTTGCCGAGGAAGAGGGCCACACCCGCGAACGCGGGCCAGCGCCAGCCCCCCAACCCGACCCGCAACGGACGCCTCCCCCGCGCCGACCGCGAGCTGCAGCCGGCGGCGACCCACGGCCCGCTCGGCGGCGACCACCGCCAACGCCAGCACGCCCAGCACCAGTGCCGAGGCGAAGGCGACCTCCTGACGGGCGAGCCGGTTCTCGAAGATGACCCGGGTCAGGGTGTCGTAGCGCATCAGCTGCACGACCCCGAAGTCCGAGAGCACGTACAGGAAGACCAGGAGCGAGCCGGCCGAGACCGCCCCCCAGGTCTGGGGCAGCACCACGGTGCGGAAGGTCGACAGCGGCCCCCTCCCGAGCAGACGAGCGCTCTCCTCGAGTGACGGGGGCAGGGTGTTGAGGCGGGCCGCGACCGGGAGGTAGACGAGCGGGTAGGTGAACAGGGTCAGCACGTACCACGAACCGCGCAGCCCCTCGACGGCGGGCAGAGCGGTCAAGCCTGTCATCTCCTCGACCAGGCCCCCCGGAGAGAAGGCCGTGATGAGTGCGATGGCGCCGACGAAGGACGGGAAGACGAGCGGCAAAGGTGCGACCACCCGCCAGACCCGCCGGCCGGGCAGGTCGCTGCGCACCGTCAACCACGCAAGGCCCGTCCCGGCCACGGCGGCCGAGATGGATACGAGAACCCCCAGCCACACGGTGCGCACGAGGGGGACCGTCGTCGACGAAGAGAGGATCGTCGACCAGGCGCTCTCGTCCGCAGAGACGTTCCTCCACAGGAGGTAGCCGAGCGGCGCTGCGAACACAGCTCCGATCACGACGCCGGCCAAGGCCAGCCCTCGCGGCGGGGACGAGCCGGTCGCCCCGAGCCGCAGATCGGTGGGCGCGGGGGCTGTTCGAGCGATCGGGAAGACCAGGGGGTGGTCGCGTCCAGGACGCTCACGGCCGACCTGACCCTCAGCCGGAGAGCCCGCTCCGCTCGATCAGCTCGACGGTTCCGGTGAGGTCTCCACCGAGGGCGTCGAAGTCGATCGCGGTGGCAGGTCCCGAGAGCGGCGGTAGGTCGGAGGGCGGATCGACGCCGGCGGCCAGCGGGTACTCGAAGGTCTCCTCGCTGAAGAAGGTCTGCGCGTCCTCCCCCAACAGGTACTCGACCAGCGCGGTGGCGTCAGCGATCTGATCCGAGGACTCTAGGACGGCGGCGCCGGTCACCAGCACCAGCGATCCCAGATCGTCGGATTCGAAGTAGTGGTTGACGCTGGGGGCGTCGGGATCCTCGGCCAGCGCTCTCTCGTTGTAGTAGTGGTTCACCAGCCCCATCTCGACCTCGCCCCGTCCAACGGCCTCCACGATGGCGGTGTTGTTGGCGTAGGAGGGGGAGTCGTTCCGTTCCATGCCCTCGAGCCACTCGAGGGTGGCGTCATCGCCCAGCTCCTGACGCATGGCGGTGACGAAGTCCTGGAACGAGCCGTTCGCAGGCGCCAACGCCACCTGCCCCGCGAACCGGGGTTGGGTGAGCTCGAGGATGGAGCCCGGCAGGTCCTCCGGGTCGACCACCTCGCTGTTGTACACGAGCACCCGCTGACGGCCGGAGAGACCGACCCAGGTGCCGTCCACCGAACGGTTCCCCTCCTCGACCCGATCGAGGACCGAGGCGTCCAGCGCGGCGAGCAGCCCACGTTGTTCGAGGAACCCGACCGCACCGGGGCTCTGGGAGATGAACAAGTCGGCCGGGGTCTTCTCCCCCTCCTCGGCCAGGAGCAGTGCGAGCTCGGCCGAGTCCCCGTAGCGGACATCGATCGCGATGCCGGTCTCCTCGTTGAAGTCCTCCAGCAGCGGTCCGATGAGGTCCTCGGTGCGGCCGGAGTACACGGTGAGGCGCTCGCCTCCCTCGCCGCAGCCCGCGGATGCGCAGGCCGCTACCAGCACGACGAACCCGAGGAGGATCGACCGGCTCCGACAGGACATGCGGAGCAGGATAGCCAGCCAGCCAGCAGATGTAAAGCGTGCCTAACACAGTCGGGCACCTCCTTCCGCTGCGGGACCGTCCTCACCTGACCCGGCCGAGCCCCGGCCGCCTTCGCCGTACCCCGAGACGAGCCGGGGCCGGGGGACAGGGGGCCGGTACAGTCGTCCCGGAGGATGGCTGTGCACACATCGCACGACTCCGGTGATGCGGCCCCCGGCGGTACCCCGCACGACGGTCACCGACGGGTGCGGGCCCTGGCCGTGGCGCTCGGGGCCAACGGCGTGCTGCTGGTGCTCCAGATCGGCGGGGCGCTGCTGTTCGGCTCGCTGGCGCTGCTCGCCGACTCCGTCCACCAGCTCAGCGACGTCGTCTCCCTCGTCGTGGCCATTGTGGCGCTGCGGCTGGCCAGTCGACCCGGGAGCGCCAGCTACACGTACGGGCTCAGGCGAGTCGAGGTGCTCGGTGCTCTCGTGAACGCGGTGCTCCTCCTCGCGGCCGCGGCCTGGATCGTGGTCGAGGCCGTACGCCGGCTCGACGAGCCGATCCAGATCGACGGCGGAGGGGTCGTCGCACTGGGCCTCCTGGGCCTCGCGGTGAACGGCGCGAGCGCCATGTGGATCTGGCAGCGCGTCCGGATCGAGCCTCAACCTCCGGTCGGCGGGGATCCACCTCGCCGCAGACGCCGCCGGCTCGGTGGCGGTGCTCGTCTCCGGCTTGGCGGTGCTGGCCTGGGATGTCACCTGGGTGGACCCGGTGCTCTCGTTCCTCATCGCCGGATCGGTGGCGGCTCTCGGCGTCCGCATCGTCGCCCGCACCACCCACATCTTCTTGGAAGGCACCCCTCCCTCCGTCGATCTGGATCAGCTGGAGCTCGTGATCCGGACCGATCCTGAGGTGCAGGACGTGCATCACCTCCACGTCTGGGCGCTCGACTCCGAGACCGTGGCGCTCACCGCCCACGTCGTCGCCGACCCTGCGAACCTCCACGGTGCGCAGGAGCTGAGCCAGAGGCTCGAAGCCGCCCTCGCCGAACGCGGGGTCGGACACGCCACCCTGGCACTCGAGTGCCACCCGTGCGAGGACCCGGAAGCAGCGCACTGCGACGAGGTGGAGGAGCACGACCCCGATCGAGGTGAGGTAGGGGATCAGTCCTCCACGACGTGAGAACGGAAGCGCTCGCGCGCGTGAGACCAGGCAACCTCGTCGAACGACCCTCGCTCTCCCAGGGCAGCGGCCGCAGCCCAGCCCATCTCGAGGACGTGGTGGGTGTTGTCCGCGACGAACAGCCCCTGACGGCCGAGCGTCAGGAGGCGCTGACGATCCCGTATCCAGCTCTCGACATCCTCGAGGTGCTGCTCGAACCCGATCCGATACACGGGATAGGCACGGGGGATCCTCCGCACCTCGACCCCGGAGGGCTTGGGATCGTCCAACCCCTCCGCCGTCAGAGCATCTGCCACCAGCCTCGCCAACTCCCCCTCGTCCGCCCCCCAGACCTCGTCACCCTCGCTGCACGGGATCTCGGCGCAGAGCACGGTGCGGTCCTCGGGATCCTCGGCGCTCTCCCTGTAGTTCTTCGGCTCCGAGAGCCTGCTCACCGGGTTGCCGAGCGCCGGGAAGTAGTGGGCGTCGTGGTCCGTGTACCGGGAACGGCCGAGGACCAGGTACACCAGGACCATCGCCCGGTGCCCCAGAGACGAGGCCACGCGGAGCACTGCCTGATCGGCCGGCGGATCGACCATGTGGACGAGCTGGGTCACCGGCAGCGTGGACCACACCGCCCCCGCCTCCCAGCTCCTGCCGTCGCTCGACACCACCCGCCCGCTGTCGGGGCCCACGGACCCGACGCGCGAGCCGAGATGGATCTCCACCCCGGCCTGGACCGCCGCGTCGGCCAGGGCCTCGCAGATCTGTCCGAACCCCCGTCGCGGGTAGAGGAACCATCGTGAGCGCTCTCGGTCCGTCGAGATCCGGCGCAACAGCCTGCTCGGGCTCCGGCCGCCGATCCTCCTCCGGGCCAGCTCGCCTGCCAGCTCGCTGCCCTCTGCTCCCCAGAGCTTGCGGGCGTACGGTCCGTAGAACCAGGCGAGCATGGTGGGCCCGAGTCCGGCCCTGACGACCTCCGAGAACGAGTCCCCGTGCTGCCGGCGGAAGGGTGCGGCCAACACGTCCCGGGCTGCCCCCAGCGCGAACCGGGGGGGTAGCCGCCGCGCCAGATCCCCCGGGCGCAGTGGGAACTCCACCCACCGGTCGCCGAGGCGCAGCCTGCCGTGACGCGGTCTCCTCTGGAGGTCGTCGCCGAGCAGCTCCTCCAGCTCACGCCTGAGCCCGGCGCCCACGGACTGGTGGAGACGGTGGCTCCCGTGGTCGACCCGGATGCCGGCGACCTCGAAGCTCCCGGCCAGGCCTCCGACCACCTCCTCGGCCTCCAGCACCACGACCGACCTGCCCCTGCGCGCAGCCCCAAGGGCCGCGGCCAACCCTGCCGGCCCCGCGCCGACGACGACGAGATCGGCCGAGCTCACCCTGAGGCAGGGGGTGCCGCCACAGGCGACGCGTCGAGCGGTGATCGCATCGACCCCGTGTTCTTCGGAGTCGCCTCGCGGTCACCAGCCTCAGCCGTGGCTGCGAACGCAGCACGACCCTGCTCGCCGGACGGGAAGGCGACAGTCGGACCGCCCGTGTACCGGGCCCGGACGAGGTCACCTCTCGCGAACCTCGGTGCCGACCCCGCTCGGACCCGCAGACTCCCACCGCCGGGCATGCGCAGCACGTAGAGGGTGTCGTGGCCGTAGTACTCGACCAGCTCGACCGCTGCATCTCCGCTGGAGCGATCGCCGCTCGCCCCGCCGTCCCCTGCCGGAGCTCCCAGCTCGAGGTCCTCCGGCCTCAGCAGCACCCTGCACTCCCCCCGGCGCTCGGAGGCGAGCGCCACCTCTCCGACCTCCGTGACAGCCGTACCGCCCTCGGCCCGCGCCTCCAGCAGGTTGGCCTCGCCCACGAAGCCGGCCACCCAGGCGTCGACCGGCTGGGTGTACAGCGCGGTGGGGCTCCCCTGCTGCACGATCCGGCCCCGGTGCATGACCGCCACCTCGGAGCCGAGCACGAACGCCTCGTCCTGGTCGTGGGTGACGAAGATCGTCGTGATGCCCAGCTCGACCAGGAGCTGGTGGACCTCGGAGCGCACCTGGACGCGAAGCGTGGTGTCGAGGTTCGAGAAGGGCTCGTCGAGGAGGAGCACGGTCGGCTCGGGGGCGATCGCCCGCGCGAGGGCGACCCGCTGCTGCTGCCCGCCCGAGAGGGTCCCCGGCATCCGGTCCCCCATGCCCCCCAGGCCGACCATCTCGAGTGCCTGGTCGACCCGGTGCCCGGATCGCTCCGCCCGGGGAAGCCCGAACCCGACGTTCCGGGCGACCGTCAGATGAGGGAAGAGGGCCCAGTCCTGGAACACCATCCCCACCCGGCGCTTCTCCGGTGGCACCTGCCCGCCGGGACCCGTCAGCGTCTCCCCGGCGACGCGGACCTCACCGGTGTCGGGTGCCTCGAGCCCCGCGATGATCCGCAGCAACGTCGTCTTGCCGCATCCCGACGGTCCGAGAAGTGCGAGCATCGATCCGGCTCCGGCGTCCAGGGAGACGTCCAGGAGCACCGGGGTCGGGCCGAACGACTTGCTCACGCCGGCTACCTCGACCCGGGCAGGAGTCGGTGGCGCGCCGGGCGTGATGTTCACCATCCCTAACATCCTACGAGAGCCGCGCCGCGGAAGCTCAGGTGCCGAGAGGTCGGGGCAGCTCTCCGAGGTGCACGATGGTCATGCGCTTGGTGGCCCTGGTGAGAGCCACGTAGAGCGACCGGAGCCCCTGTGGCTCCTCCGCGACGATCACCCCCGGCTCCACCACCACCGCCGCATCCAGCTCGAGACCCTTCACGTAGCCGACCGGGACGAGCGTGACCTGGTGCTCCAAGCCGTCGCGTGGAGCGCGGCCGTGCTCAAGCCCGGCCTCGAGGAACGCCCGGTCCAAGAGCTCGACGAGCGATCGGGGAACGATCACCGCCACGTTCCCGGTACCCACCGCGTCCATCTCGTCGCGCACGGCCCCGATCACCGCCGCCTCGAGCTCCGCGGGATCATCGACGCGGACCGCTGCCGGTGATTCGCCGTGCTCCCGCACCGCGCGCGGCGGGGTCAGCTCCGGCGCCGCCACCCGCAACACCTGCACCGCCGGCCGCATCAGTGAAGCCGGGATCCGGTAGCCGACGGTGAGCTCCGCCCGGCGTGCGGGCTTCTTCTGCGGGAGCTGGCTCAGCACCTCGTCCCAGTCCGCGTGCGGCCAGGCTCCGGTGGACTGGGCGATGTCACCCACCACCGTCATCGAGCCGTTCAGGGAGCGGCGGGTGATGGTCCGCAGCTGCATCGGAGAGAGGTCCTGGGCCTCGTCCACCACGATGTGACCGTAGGTTCGGATCTCGTCCTCCTTCTTGTGGCTCGGGCGGGCTCCCAACCTGGCCAGCGCCTCGTCCAGGAGAGGCACGTCGTCCGCCTTCCACACCACCGAATCGGCCGGTCCGGAGCGGGGGCGGTGGAGCGACTCCCACTCGTGATCCTCGAGACCCCTGCCCGCGCTGCGCAGGAGTGCCCGGGACCCGAACAGGTCGTGCAGCAGCTGGGCCGGGGACAGCACTGGCCACATCCACTCGAGCGCCTCGCGAACCGGTAGCTCCCATCGCAGCCGGTCACGGACCTCGCGGGGATCGATCTCTTCGCGACCGCTCCTGGCAAGCCCCTCGAACAGCGCGGCCTCGACGAAGCGGCGACCCGCGTTGTGGCGATGGAAGCGGCGGCGTGCCTCGCGGACGATCCAGCCGGACCGCTCCGCGGTGAGCCGGAGGGTCTGAAGCCCATACCCGATCTCGAGGTCGGCGCGAAGAGCGCGCTCCCGGTCGTGCACGGCGCGCTTCACGAGGTCGACCATTCGCAGGTCTCCCTTGACCCGCGCGGCGACACCCTCGTCCCTCCCGAGGACCCGGACCCTTGGAACGACCAGGTCCGCGAGGACGGCCAGCTCCACGCCTGCCTCTCCGAGCGAAGGCAGCACCTGCTCGATGTACCCGAGGAAGAGCCGGTTCGGTCCCAGCACGAGCACCCCCTGACCTTCCAGAGGGAAGCGGTGCGTGTAGAGGAGGTAGGCCGCCCGGTGCAGGGCGACCACCGTCTTGCCGGTGCCGGGCCCCCCCTGCACCACCAGCACCCCTGGGAGCTCCGAGCGGATGATCTCGTCCTGCTCTGCCTGGATGGTCGCCACGATGTCGCCCAGGCGACCCGTCCGCGCCTCTTCGAGCGCTGCCATCAGCGCGCCGCGGCCGACCAGGTCCGTGCCGGGTGCGTCGAGGGCGACCACGGCCTCACCGAAGAGCTCGTCCTCGATGCCGAGCAGCTGCCGGCCCCTGGTGGCGAAGTGCCGGCGCCTCTCCAGCCCCATGGACTCGCGACCCGTCGCCCGGTAGAAGGCCTCCGCGACCGGTGCACGCCAGTCGACGATCACCGGCTCCTGCTCGTCGTCGGAGAGAGCCACCCGTCCTATGTAGAAGGTGGATCCGTCCTCGTCGCCGTTTGACGCACCGTCGCCGTTGCCAGGTCCTCCACCCAGCTCGAAGTCGATGCGCCCGAAGCAGAGGGAGGCGTCGCCGAGGTTCAGCTGCTTCAGCCGGGCGAGCATCGTGTCCCAGATGACGTCACGCTCGTAGCGCGCCTGGTTCGTGCCCCCCCTCGGCTCCACCTCGACCATCGACTCGATCCGGAAAGCCGCCTCACGGGTCTGGGCAAGGCAGTCGTAGGCGTGATCGATGTACGCCTGCTCGCTCTCGAGATCGGGATGAACCGCGCTCACCCGTCAGTCGTTCCTCCGGTCGGGGGAATGGTCCAGCCTCGCCGCGGCACGCCCGCCCGGCACCCGGAGGCCGGCGTCGGGCCCGCCGGAGGAGCGGGCCCACGATCCACGCAGGCGGCGATGACCAAAGACCTTCTTGTGGTCAAGATACGGTAGGGGGTATCGATGGAAGGGGTCCGAGCTCGCAAGGCTCACGGGTGGGGGAGGGAGGTGACCGCGGGATGCGATTCCCCGAGGAGGTCAACGAGGACGTGCAGAGGAGGCTGGCCAGGCTGGAAGGCCAGGTACGCGGCCTCCAGCGGATGCTCGCCGAGGGGAGGGAGTGTCGGGAGGTCGTGACCCAGCTCGCCGCGGCGAAGGCGGCACTGGACCGGGTCAGCTACAGGCTCATGGTCGCAGGGATGCGTCACTGCGCCGCCGATCCCGAGAGGGCGGCCCACGAGGGGATGACCGCCGACGAGCTCGAGAGGCTCTTCGTCAAGCTGGGATGAGCAGATGAGCACCCCGGGACCGCGGCCCTCCGAGGACGACCTCGGTGTCGGGGTGGGGCCGGCACCCACGCCCTGGCCGGACGACCCCCGCCTCGATCCCGATCTCCTGCGTCAAGGCGACCGCCGCAACGTGGTGGACCGCTACCGGTACTGGACCCGCGAGGCGATCGTCGACGACCTCGACCGCCGTCGCCATCCCTTCCACGTGGCGATCGAGAACTGGGCTCACGACCTGAACATCGGGACCGTGGTGCGCAACGCCAACGCGTTCCTCGCCGAGGCAGTGCACGTTGTGGGACGCCGTCGCTGGAACCGCCGGGGTGCGATGGTCACGGATCGATACCAGCACCTCCACCACCACGCCACGATCGAGGGGTTCGTCTCCTGGGCCGACGAAGCCGGGCTCCGGGTGCTCGGGGTGGACAACCTCCCCGGCTCCATCCCGATCGAGACCGCCCTCCTCCCCGAGCGCTGCGTGCTCCTGTTCGGGCAGGAGGGCTCGGGGCTCTCCGCCGCCGCACACGAGGCGTGCGCCGAGGTGCTCTCCATCACCCAGTTCGGCTCCACCCGTTCGATCAACGCCGGGGTCGCCTCCGGGATTGCGATGCACGCCTGGATCCGCCAGCACGCTCGTCTCGATCCGGGTCGATGAGCCGCGTCGGCCTGCTGGGTGGGGCACGCGCACGCGGCCCCTCCCGCTGACCTACGATCACGCCGTGAGCGACGTGCCCCAGGGCCCCGGCTGGTGGCAGGCCTCCGACGGCCGCTGGTACCCGCCCGAGCAGTTCCCGGGCGCCGGGGCCTCTCCGCAGTCCGCATACCCACAGCCCGGGTGGCCGGGCCAGTCCGGGTACCGGCCCTTCGACCCGAACGCGAAGTCCAAGCTCGCGGCCGGCCTGCTGGGGATCTTCCTGGGTGGCTTCGGCGTGCACCGCTTCTACCTCGGCTACACCCAGATCGGGGTCATCCAGATCATCGTCACGATCGTGACCTGCGGCATCGGATCGCTGTGGGGACTCGTCGAAGGGATCATGATCCTCGCCGGCGCGGAGCAGTTCCGAACCGATGCCGAGGGACGTCCCTTGCGCGACTAGGGGAACCGTCTAGGATCCGCGACGCCGTAAGACAGGAGACAGGCATGAGCGACACGTCACAAGGTCCCGGGTGGTGGCAGGCATCGGACGGGAAGTGGTACCCGCCCCAGCAGACCGCCCCCGCACCAGGCGCCCCGCCACCCGGTGGGGCCTACCCGGGAGGGGCGCCCGGCGACACGACGATGGGGATGCTGTGCCACCTGCTCGGCATCTTCACCGGCTTCGTCGGTCCCCTCATCATCTGGCTCATGAAGAAGGACGAGGATCCGTTCGTCGCCCACAACGGGGTCGAGGCGCTGAACTTCCAGATCACACTGGTGATCGCCTACGTCGTGAGCTTCGTGCTGATGATCATCATCATCGGCATCCTGACCTTCTTCGTCGCTTGGGTCCTCAGCCTGATCTGGATGATCCAGGGATCGATCGCAGCGAACAAGGGCGAGTACTACAAGTACCCGATCAACATCCGGTTCATAAAGGGCGCCGTAGGGGTCTGACACCCGTCCCCACCTCGAGCAGCGCGCCCGAGTGCGGTGGGAGCTCGAGCCGCCCATCGGTAGGCGAGCCCATCCTTCGCGTCCTCACCGTCACTCGGCTTCTGGCGTCGACTGCCCCGGACGGAGCCGAAAGCGGGCTCGTGGAGCCTCGGGCCGATCGGCCAGTGGCAGATCCGGCTCGCCTCGGGTCAAGAGGCCGAGCACCTCGTCGTTGAACCGCCGATCGAACGACTGGTCCCGGTCACGCCAGGACGGCTCCGGTCGCGGCCGCCGACCTCGTCGCCAGTCCCACCAGAGGCGGGTCCGCGTCACGAGACCCGGCCTCGCCGACCGGCGCAGCGCGAACCGCATCGCCTCCCGGAGCTCGCCCTGTTGGCCTTGCGAGCCCAGCATGCGCATCACCGCGACCCAGTGCATGCGCGACTGGAGCGGGACGATGCTCAGCCTGCGGACCAGCTCCAGGTCGATGCGCGACGGGAACCGGGTCGCCATCGAGAGTCCACCCGCGGCCTCCAGCGCGGCCATGGTCACCAGGCACTTGCCGCACCGCCCGCAGTTGTCCGGTCGATCCTCCTCGAAGCAGACCTTGAGGTACGGGAGGAGGTCGGGACGCTGATCCACCAGTGCCGCGATCTTCCCGGCCCTGGTCAGGCTCAGGTCGTCGTGATGGATCTCCACGTCCTCGCTGGAGTACAGCGGATCCAGCAGCGGGCTGGAGCCGAACGGCACCACCGACGCGAAGCTCTCCGTCGACGGGATCACCACCCGACCGAACCACCCTCCCAACGCCAGAGCCACACCCGACAGCGCTCCTCCGTGGGTGCTGCCCCATCCCCAGAACCGGTCGGAGAACGAACGCACGTCGGTCTCCACGACCACCAGCGGTAGACCCAACAGCTCCGCGGCCTCGGTCGCGAGCCGGACCTCCTCCGCGGCAGTCCGTGACGAGTGCCTCGGCTCGACTCCGTCGCAGAAGACCAGGTGCGTCAGCGGTGCCGGCCGGGTCCGGTCAGCTGCCGCGGCTGGCCATCGAGTCCGCACCCCTGGAGAAGAAGCAGGCGGTGCCGTCTGCCTGGGGCCTCGGGTCTCTCCGAACTGGAGCGATCAGCTCCGGGAGCCGGAGCCGGGGGTCCCAGGCCGCGTACGCCGCGGCGATGGTGTCGACGGCGGCCAGGAGGCGAGGGGAGACGGGCGACGCGACCTCGAGGTCTTCGGCCGCGAGCATCGCGGGCAGGACGGCTGCCGCCAGGAACGGTGAGGCGTCCTGCTCATCCGGGATGCACCCACCGGGGGCGGCGATCCGGACCCGGGTCCGGCCCTCCCGCCAGGAGATCTCCGCCGAGAGGACGGAGCGATCGCCGTCGTCCTGGGCCGAGAGCCCGGCGATCCGCATCGTCAGCTGCGCGAGCGCTCGAACGTGACGACGGGATCGACGTCGTTGGCCCAGAACGACTTGTAGTCCTCCTCGCCCTTCAACATCCGGAAGGCGCGCCTTCCCTCGGCGAAGGCCTCCCGGACGGAGTGGGCGAACAGGGCTCGGCCCACACCCAGTGCGGCGAGCTCGGGATCCCACCCGGACTGGTAGAACCAATCGTCGCCGCCCCCCCTGAGCAGCAGGATCGCGGCCGCGGGTCGGCCGCCGAGCAGCAGCGTGCGAAGCACCACCGAGCCGTCCAGAGCCATGGCGGGAACGGCCTCGCGGAAGAACCCGACACGCTCGGGGGTGAAGGTCCGTGATCGGTCACCGAAGCGAGCCCGGTGCAGGGCCACGAGGACCTCCAGGTCGCGCTCCACCTCACCGGGCTCGGAGGCGGTCACCACCTCGGCTCCGTCGCCACCGAGGAGGCGATCCGACTCGGACAGCGATGCGACGGCGGCGGCGCGCACCGGGGCCGTCCAGGTACTGGGCCCAGGAGAGCCCCACGACCACCACCGTCGGGCTGCGGTCGGTGGCTCCCCGGTCCCATCCGGGGAACGACCCCACCTCGCTGATCGGCAGCGGGCCCGCCAGGAACCGGCCGCCCCGCGGCACGATCTCGTCGAACGCAGCCGTGAGCGCTGCGAGCACCGCGCCCCGGTCCTCTGGCCGGCCGGCAGCTCCGGTGACATCGCTCAAGCGGTCGGCAGCGAACCGGACCGTCCCGTCCGGGCGGTGGCACAGCACGGCCAACCCGATGGGTCCGGCCTCACCGTGGACCAGCCACGTCGAGCGGTCCGCGTCGGTCTCGAGCCTGCGAGCGTGGGCCAGGACCCAGGCCGGATGGAGGAACGGGTTGCCCGAGGCGGCTGCCAGGACAGCGTGCAGCCGCTCGACCTGGGTGTGGTGGTCGACGCGCTCCACCCCGACTGCTCTGACCGCCTCGGCGCACGACACGGGCCGGTAGCGTAGCGGCGATGGCTCTCCGGCCGCCCCTGGCGCTCGCCTACCACGGGGTGGCGAACCTGCGATTCGCGGACGACCCGTACCGTCTCTTCGTCACCCCGGATCGAGTGGTTCGCGACGTGCTGCTGCTGAGGCGATGGGGCTACGAGCTCGTCACGTTCGGGTGCCTTGCCGAGCGTGTGTCTCGAGGAGAGGGTGGTTCGCTCGCAGCGCTCACCTTCGACGACGGCCTCTCCGACAACGCCACCACGCTGGCTCCCCTGCTGCACGAGCTCGGCGCGACCGCGACGGTCTTCGTCGTGAGCGGATGGATCGGTGCGCACCACCCCGACGCCCCTTGGGCGCGGATGCTGACGAGCTCCCAGGTACGCGAGCTCCACACGGGCGGGATCGAGATCGGAACCCACACAGCCACCCACCGCTCCCTCACCGACCTGGATCCCGAGACGGTGAGCGACGAGATCACGAGCAGCCGAACGACCCTGGAAGAGCTGCTGGACGCCCCCGTCCGATCGCTCGCCTACCCATACGGCGCCGCGAACGAGCAGGTCCGGCGGCGCTGTGAGGAGAGCGGCATCTCCGCCGCCTGTCGCACGAGCGGCGAGGGTACGTGGCGCGACCCCCTCGACCTGCCTCGCCAGGCGATGGGGCACGGATCGTCCAGCTTCGGGCTGTGGCTGAAGAGCCGTGACCGCTACGAGCCGTTGATGAGGATCCCCGGCTCGCGCCGAGCCCGGCGCCTCAGCCGCCGGGCCCACTCCGCGAGTCGATCGAGACGAGGAGCTGCGCCACAGCCCGAGCCGCACGAGCCGCGCTGAACCGCGCAGCGCGAGCCGTCGCGGTCGCCCCGAGCTCGGCCGCCAGCCGCGGATCGTCCAGGACCGTTCCGATGTCTTCGGCCAGCCGGCACCCGTCGATCGGGGTGAGGATCCCGCACGACCCACCGCCGAGGAGCTCCCGGGACCCGTCCGTGTCGGTGGCCACGATCGGGCGCGCCAGGGCCATCGACTCGAGCACGGAGAGGCCGAACGCCTCGTGCGCCGACGCGTTCACCGACACGTCGAGCACCGCCTGCCACGGGATCGGATCGTCGACGTGCCCGACGATCCGCCCCCTCTCGCCCAGGCTCTCGACCAGAGACCGGATCCGGTCCTCCAAACCTCCCTCGGATCCGAGGACCGCCCCTCCCACCAGGAGAACCCGGACGTCCGGTCGCCGTTCCAGGATCTCGGGTGCGGCCGAGAGCAGGAGGTCCTGGCCCTTGATCGGATCCAGCCTGGCCACCATCCCCACGATTCGGCAGCTCTCCCAGCCGAGCTCCTCCCGCAGCAGCGAACCCTCTCCCAGACGCCGGCCGATCGCCTCCACCTCGATGCCCGGTCCGATGACAGAGCTCGGGATTGAGGGCGTCCGCTCCCGCTGACGCCGCGGCCGCGGCTGCGGTGCAGCACACGATCGCCGCGGTGGGCAGCTGCTCCGCGCGCTCCTCCACCTCCCTGCCCCGCGGCGTCAGCTCCTGCCACCACACGGCAGGGACGCCGAGCTCGGCCGCGGTGGGCGCGGCCAGGACGTGCGCGCCCGCCCCGATCGAGAGCACCGCATCGGGCCTGCTCGTGGATACGGCCTCGCCGACCGTGGAGGGTTCGGCCAGGATGGTCGTGATCCCCAGGTGCTCGAGCCATCCGGCCAGGGGGCCCTCCTCGCAGAGCAACACGACGGGCTCCACCCCGGCCTCGGGGAGCCTGCCGCAGAGCGCGACGAGCGCCCGCTCGGCCCCGCCCGGCACGCTGCGGTGCCTGACGACGGCCAGCCGAGAGGTCACGGAGCCCGTGCTCAGTGGCGGGTCGCCGACCGTGACCGGGAAGTGGCCGCGTGCAGGCCCTTCGCCGTGAGCATCGCCGTCTCCTCCCAGGTCCTGTCCATGACGTGGTCGCGGCCGAGGCACGCCCGCCGCTGCGCCTCTCGAGGATCCAGGGCCCGGGCCAGAGCTTCGGTCAGCGAGTCACGGTTGCCCGGCACGAAGTACCAGCCCCCCGGCCCGATGGACTCCCGGTTGGTCGACAGGTCAGCCGCGACGACCGGCACACCGAGCGAGAGGGCGAGGACGAGCGAGGACGGAGTCCACTCCTGCGAGCGCGCCACGACCGCGACGTCCGCCATCCGGAAGAGGACCCGCACCTTGTCGTCGGGCACATGTCCCGGACGCAGCCTGATGCGCGGATCCGAGACGGCGGCGCGCCTGAGGCCCGCCAGCGTCTCGGAGTCGTAGGCATGGCCCATCACGACGAGGACCGCATCCGGCCGGTGGAGCCCGGCGAACGCGCTCGTGAGGAGACCGAGGTCCTTGTCGGGCCGAATGGACCCGAACGCCAGGAAGATCCTCGTGCCGGGCGCCAAGGAGAGCTCGTCGCGCATGGCCGCCTCTGCGGCCGTCGGGTCGCCCGGCGGCTCGGGATGGGTGCCCGCGTAGTGGGGCAGCGGGGTCACGAGGACCTCTCCTCGCGGCTCGAAGGAGCTGGTGACGAAGCTCGCCGCGGCATCTGAGTGAGCGAGGACGACGTCGGCGAGGCGGCCCATCCCCCGACCTATCCATCGATCGAAGGCCGAGCCCGAGGGCCCGAAGATGCCGACGTCGTGCACGGTCCAGGCGATCCGATAGCCGAGGAGCCGCGCGAGAGCCAGCCGGGAGAGGATTCGGCCCGACAGCCAGGCCTGGCGGGCCCTGGGCATCGGCTCGGGCAGCAGGTCCATGTCGGCTTCACCGCGACGACCGACCAGCCGGTCGAAGCGCCAGTGGAGATGGAGGACATCCACCTCCGTGCGGTTCCGCAGCAGCCAACCCAGGCCCAGCGAGCCCTCCCCGGCCAGCTCCACGCCCTCGGCACGGAGATGCTCGTACAGGAGCTCCTGGTACGGGTTGCGCCCGCTCGTCGGAGGCAGGCGCGCAACCCTCACCGTCGCTCCCCCGAACCGTTCGCTCATCGCTGCACCGGTCAAGCGCCCAGGACCACCTCGGCCACGGTGCGGAGGGCCTCCGTGGAGCTCGGCCACATGAGCACGGTCGTGACGGGGCTCTCCTCCCAAGCCGCGAGCCGATCGCGGATCCTCTCCGGCGGGCCCACCAGGCTGATCTCGTCAGCGAACTCGTCGGGAACGGCCATCATCGCCTCGTCCCGCTTCCCCTCGAAGAAGAGCTCCTGGATGCGGAGGGCCTCGGCCTCGAAGCCCATCCTGGCCATCAACTTGGTGTGGTAGTTCTGCCCCTTCGCACCCATGCCTCCGATGTAGAACCCGAGCATCGCCTTCACGGGCGCCAACCCTGCCTCCATGTCGTCGGTGACCGCGATGTTGGCCATCGCCACGACCTCGAAGCCCTCCCCGGCCCCGGCCAGCGCATCGGCGTACACCTCCTGGCGGAACGGGGAGTAGTACAGGGGAAGCCAGCCGTCGGCGATCTCCGCGGTCTGGGCTACGTTCTTCGGACCCTCGGCTGCGATGAAGACGGGGAGATCCTTGCGGAGCGGATGCAGGATCGACTTGAGCGGCTTGCCGAGACCGGTGGATCCCGGACCCTGGTAGGGGAGCTGCCAGAACTCCCCGTCGAAGGTCACCGGCTCCTCCCTGGCGAAGATCCTCTTCATGATCTCCACGTACTCACGAGTCTGGCGGAGCGGCCTGCTCGCCGGCCTCCCGTACCACCCCTCCACCACCTGCGGCCCTGACACCCCCAGACCGAGGATCATCCTCCCGTTCGAGATGTGATCGAGGGTCATCGCTGCCATCGCGGTGGCGGCGGGGGTGCGGGCAGCCATCTGCGCTATCGCGGTGCCCAGGCGGACCTTCTCGGTGTGGCCCGCTATCCAGGCCAGCGGGCTGAAGGCATCGGAGCCCCAGGCCTCCGCGGACCAGATCGAGTCGAACCCGAGGCGGTCCGCCTCCTTCGAGGTCTCGATCACGTTCGGCGGCGGTAGCTGCCCCCAGTAGCCCCACTGCAGTCCGAGCTTCATCGGCCCCTCCCTCGACGCACCTCCGGGTCCGGCCACGGTACAGCGCTGTCGGCACCAGGGCCGAGGGTGGACCGGCCGTAACGCGGAGCACGAGGGCTACCGTGTCGCCGATGACCGCCCCGCCCGACGCACCGTTCCTGCGCTCATGCCGATGTGAGCCACACGAACGGGTTCCGGTGTGGTTCATGCGCCAGGCCGGCCGATCGCTGCCCGAGTACCACGCAGTGCGGGGCGAGGGCTCGATCCTCGACGCGATCCGCAAACCCGATGTCGCGACCGAGATCACCCTCCAGCCGGTGCGCCGCTACGGGGTGGACGCCGCCATCCTCTACTCCGACATCGTCGTGCCGGTCGCGGCGATCGGATTCGGTGTCGACGTCGCTCCAGGCACGGGCCCGGTGTGCGAGCGTCCGTTCTCCGGTCGCGCCGACCTCGACCGGCTGCGTCCACTCGAGCCCGAGGTCGACACCCCTTACGTGCTCGAGACCGTCCGCAACCTCGTCGACGAGCTCGAGGTTCCGCTGATCGGCTTCGCAGGTGCCCCGTTCACGCTCGGCGAGCTACCTCATCGAAGGCGCGCCGTCCCGCACCTACGCCCGCACCAAGGCCCTGATGCTCGGCGACCCGCGGCTGTGGCACGAGCTGCTGGAGCGGCTGGCCGAGATCTGCCTCGCGTCGCTGCGCTCCCAGGTGGAGGCAGGCGCGCAGGCGGTGCAGCTCTTCGACAGCTGGGCCGGGGCAGCTGAGCCCACCGACGTACGAACGGTTCGTTGCAGCCCACAGCCGCGCATCTTCGATGGCATCGCCGACCTGGGCGTTCCGCGGATCCACTTCGGCGTCGGTACCGGCGAGCTGCTCGGGCTGCTGCGCCTCGGCGGGAGCCGACGTCGTCGGCGTCGACTGGCGGGTGCCGCTCGACGAAGCCCGGCGGCGCGTCGGCGACCCGGAGGGCGCTGCAGGGCAACCTCGACCCGGCGGTCTGCCTCGCGCCCGTGGGACGTCGTCGAAGCTGAGGCGCGCGACGTCCTCCGCGCCAACGGCGGGCCACCCCGGACACGTCTTCAACCTCGGTCACGGAGTGCTGCCCGAGACCGACCCGGCGATCCTCGAGCGGGTCGTGCACGCTGGTGCACGAGGAGGGGCTCGTGGCCGGCGGCTCCGACACCGGATGAGCCCGGTGCAGGCACCGGCTGCCGACTACGCAGAGGCCCGCTCCCGCTTCCTCACCGCCGCCGCCGCGGCCGGTGCCCACATCAGCCATCGGCGGCACCCCACCGCGTCCGGACCCGAGGGAGAGGAGCTGGCGATCGACCTGGTGCGGCTCGGTCCCACCGACGCCGAGACCACCACGGTGGTCGTGTCGGGCACGCACGGAGTCGAGGGGTTCGCCGGCTCGGCTCTCCAGACCAGCTGGCTCGGAGCGGTACCCCGCACCGACCTGCCGCCCCGAGGGAGCGTGCTCCTCGTCCACGCCCTGAACCCGTACGGCTTCGCGTGGTGCAGGAGGGTGAACGAAGACAACGTCGACGTGAACCGCAACTTCGTCGACTTCGACGGACCACTGCCCCCCAACGCCGGCTACGACGAGATCGCGGAGCTCCTCGTCCCCGCGAGCTGGGACGGGGAGTCCCGGCGGCGGAGCACCGAGGCTCTCGTCCAGCACGCGCTCACGATCGGGGCCGAAGCGATTCAGGAGGTGGTCACGAGCGGGCAGTACGACCATCCCTCGGGCCTGTTCTACGGCGGCTGCCGGCCGTCGTGGTCGCGCCTCCAGCTCGAGGAGATCTGCCGCGAGGAGCTGGCCTCGTCGCGAACGCGTGGCGATCATCGACCTGCACACCGGACTCGGGCCGTGGGCCCACGGCGAGCTCATGTCGTCCCAGCCGAGACGCAGCCCCTCGTTCCGCAGAGCGGTCGCGTGGTACGGAGAGGAGGTCACCTCGGTGGTCGAGGGCGACTCGGTGTCAGCGATCCTCTCGGGCGAGTGGCTGCCGCGCGTGGAGCGGCTCCTCGACCCGGCCGAGGCGACCACCCTCGCGATCGAGTACGGAACCGTGGATGCGCTCCAGGCCCTCGACGCGCTTCGTGCCGATGCCTGGCTCCACTCGCACGGCGATCCTCTCGGGCCCGAGGCCGAGGTGATCAGGTCCGCCGTCCGGAGCGCCTACTGCGACGACGACCCCACCTGGATGGACGCCTGCTGGCAACGGTTCTCCGAGGTGCTCAGCCTCACCCTCAGCGCCCTGGAGGGCCCGGACTGACGAATGGCATCCTGCATCTGCGCAGGTCAGAGAGGTATTCAGCCTCCGGCGACCGATAGCGTTGCCGGAGGCGCGCGATGACTGCAATCATTTCGCAACATATGCGACTCCGCCGGACAGCCCGCGCCCTCACGGTCGGTCTCCTCGCCGCCACCCTGCTCTCGCTCCCGCTCATCGAGACGCCGGCCGGCGCGCAGTCGGCGGGGGAGAAGCGGGCCGAGGCCGAGCGGGTGGCGGACGAGCTCGAGCGGCTGCGCATCGAGGCTTCACAGCTGGACGAGGAGTACGCCCAGCGCCTGATGGAGCTCGAAGAGGTCCAGCAGGCGATCATCGACGCGGAGGAGCGGGTCTCCGGGTTGCAGGAGGAGTACGACCTGCACCGCGCCGAGCTCGACTCCTACGCGATCGCGGCCTACATCGGTGGTGACGACGTCCCGACCACCGAGACCCTCCTGCAGAGCGATGCGCCCAACGAGGTGGGCACGAAGGTCGCCTACCTCACAGCTGCGAGCGGCGACCGCCAGGAGCTGCTGGATGAGGTCGACGCCGCCAGGGTGAGCCTCGACGCCGAGCTCGCCGACCTCCAGGAGGCCGAGGCCGATGCCGAGCGGCTCGCCACGGAGGCGGAGGCCGCGCGGTGACGGCGCGCAGGCGTCCGTTGCCGAGGAGGAGGCGCTGCTGGCACAGGTCGAGGGCGAGCTGGCGGATCTCCTCGCGGCCGAAGAGGCGGCGCGCGCGCGGCAGCGGCACAGCGCCGCGCGGAGGAGGCCGCGCGACAGCAAGCGGCCGACGAAGACCAGGGCGCTCCACCAGCCGCTCCTCCCGCCGACGACATCGACCAGGCCAACGAGTCACCGAGCGGGCCGCCCCCCACGGTGCCTCCACCCTCGCCGGGCGGACCACCGGGAGGTGCGGGGCAGGCCGTGTCGCTGGCGTGGTCGCTCATCGGCATCCCATACGTGTGGGGTGGGAGCTCGCCCTCCACCGGCTTCGACTGCTCGGGCTTCACCGCATACGTCTGGGGCCAGGCGGGATACTCGCTCCCCCACTCCGCCGCGGCGCAGGCCGCGATGACGATGCCGGTCTCGTACTCGGAGCTGCAACCGGGCGACCTGGTGTTCTACGGCTGGGGCTACATCCACCACGTCGCTCTGTACGTGGGCGGGGGCCAGATCATCCACGCCCCGGGTCGCGGACGGAGCGTGAGGGTCGACAGCGTCTACTACTGGGACCAGATGCACGGCGCCGGTCGCCTTCCGTAGTCCGCCCGTCGTGGGTGCGGCTTCCTCCACACCCGACCCTCCATCCGGTCGCTGGTAGCTTGCCTGCTCGGTGGCTCCTCTGCGCACCTACGTGATCGAGGATCGGGCAGGTCGGCGCGGGACCGTGAGGCCTGACCGGCTCCTCCTGATGCTGCACGGCTACGGCGCCACCGAGCACGACTTCACCGCGCTGGGACCGCTCATCGACCCCGACGCCCACTTCCTGGTGGCCGGTGCGCGCGGTCCGGTCGAGGTCGAGGGTCAGGGTGCAGCCTGGTTCGAGCTCGCGCCGAAGGGCGTCGATGCCGACACCTTCCACGACTCGGTGCGGGCACTCGAACAGACGATGGAGCGTCTCTGCGGTGACCACCTCATGGCTCGGGACGAGGTGGTGGTCGCGGGCTTCTCACAGGGTGGCGCGATGGCACTTGCCGTCGGGCTCGGACGCTTCGACCACCCCCGACCATCCGCTGTGATCTGCCACTCCGGCTTCGTGGTGGACGCGGAGGGTCTCGAGTACGACTGGGAGCACGCGAGCACCGTCCCCGTCCTGATGCTGCACGGACGCGACGACGAGATGGTCCCGGTCGAGCTGGCTCGCGACGGTGCCGCATCGCTCGCACATCACGGGGTCCCCGTCACGCTCCTCGAGCTCGAGATGGCGCACCAGTCCACGGTCGAGTCCCTTGCGGCCGCCCGCGACTGGCTCTCGCAGATCCGGGACGGATGCTTGCCTCCCGACGGATCCGCCCGCTGACCATGCCCATCACCGTCGCGGACATCCGCGAGGCAGAGGTGCGGATCTCGCCGTGGACACACCGGACTCCGGTGATGACCTGTCACGCGCTGGACGAGATGGCCGGTGCCGAGCTCTTCCTCAAGTGCGAGAACCTCCAGCGAACCGGCTCCTTCAAGGCACGTGGTGCGTTCAACGCGGTGTTCTCTCTGGGCGAGTCGGAGAGCCGGAACGGTGTGGTCGGAACCTCCTCGGGCAACCACGCCGCGGCGTTGGCGCTCGCAGCCCGGTGCCGGGGCATCCCCTGCACCGTCGTGATGCACAACAGCGCACCCCCGGTGAAGATCGACGCGGTGCGAGGCTATGGGGCGGAGATCGTCGCGGTCGCGCCCTTCGAGGCCGCTCGACGGGAGGCGCTCGCTGGCGTCGTGGAGAGGACGGGGGCAGTGGAGATCCACCCCTCGGACGACGACCTGGTCATCGCCGGTGCAGGTACGGCCGCTCTGGAGCTCCTTCAAGAGGTGCCCGGCCTCGAGATGATCGTCGGGCCTATAGGAGGAGGCGGGTTGATGAGCGGAACGGCGATCGCCGCCCACGGCTCACGACCGCAGATCCGGGTGGTCGGCGCGGAGCCCGAGCTGGCCGACGACGCTGCCCGCTCGCTGTGCGACGGTCGGATCCACCCCGCACCGGACCCGGCCCTCACGATCGCCGACGGCCTGTTGACCAGCCTCTCGGAGCGGACGTTCGCGGTGCTCGGCAAGCACCTGGAGGGGATCGTCACGGTGACCGAGAAGGAGATAGCCGAGGCGATGTTCGCTGTGTGGACCCGGGCCAAGCTGGTGATCGAACCGAGTGCCGCAGTCCCCGTGGCAGCGTTGCTCAAGTCGGAGCTCAGGGCCCGACGAGTGGGCGTGATCCTCTCGGGCGGGAACGCCGACCCCACGCGCCTCCCCTGGTCGGGTTGAGGCAGGCCCGGCCGCGGGGCACGCGTCGGGTCTCGGCCCACCACCTCCCGACCAGGTCAGCGCTCCGGATCGCGACCCCTGACCCAATCCAGCGCATCGGTGAGGATCCGGTCGTGGTCGAAGGCCAGCGACTCGGCACCACCTCCGGCCACCAGCTCGTCGACCGCCCGGAACCGGGCATCCGCGGCGTCCGACCCCGCCATCGGCTCCGGCGCATCCGGCACCAGCGCGACGAAGGCCACCGTCACCGTCCGACCCCTCGGATCCCGGCCCGGGTCGCCGTAGGCGCGGAGCTGCTCCAGGCGCACGCCCCGGTGCTCCAGCACCTCCCGCTCGAGACCCGTCTCCTCCCCCAGCTCACGCCAGGCCGACTCCTCCAACGTCTCGTCCGGCTCGATGAACCCTCCGGGCAACGCCCACCGGCCCTCGAAGGGATCGTTGGCACGAACCACCAGCAGGACCTCCCAACGCGTGTCGCGCCGGGCCAGGGCCACGACGTCGGCCGTCACCGCTGCGTTCGAGCGACCCCCGGAAGGTTCGCCGGAGGCCGGCATCAGGAGCGGTCCTCAGGACCCGGGATCTTCGGAACGCACCCGCCTCACCTCGAGCGGCGGCCCACTGGGGGTCGGACCATCCGGATCGGGAGCAGGGCCCTCCCCGGAGGTCGTTGCCGCCTCGGGCTCCCCGACGACGATCAGGCCGAGGTCGAACGCGAACGAGCTGAGTTCGTCGTCGCTCCCGGCTCCGGGCTGTCGCCCGAACAACGAGCTGGTGTGGCTCCCCACGACCTCGGGCTCCGGCCCCGATGGGGGCGGGCCCTCCGGGTCGAGCAGCTCGATCGGATCCTGGCCCTCGTCTGGCGGTGCAGCATCCCGGGATCCCTCCGAAGGCACGGCGAAGAGGGAGCTCCTGCGGGTCTCCTCCGCAGCGAGGTCGCTCACGCTCACGGCCGGGTCGCCAGCTTCCTGGACGGGGACGTCGCGGAGCATCTCCAGGAGGGCGTCTCTGGCCTCGTCGACGTCGGGCACCCTGGTGGACGGACCCTCCTCCCGCCCTTCCTGTGATCCGCGGGCGAAGAGAGAGGAGCCCTCGGCACGCGCTGGTGAGACGACGGGCGCCTCGCGCTCGGGCCAGGCCTCCAGGACGGGCTCGGCGAACTCGGGCTCGGGCCAGGCCTCCAGGACGGGCTCGGCCTCCGGGACGGGCTCGGCGACCTCGGGCTCGGCGGGCTCGAACCCCCAGCCGGTCGCCACGGAAGAGTCGGACCCCGGAACAGGCTCCGGATCGGGCTCCACCAGGTCGACCAGGTCGAGCTCGCGGTCGACGAACCGACCGGCCTCGACAACCGCCACCGGCTCTGCCTCCGCGTACCAGCCCTCGCCGTCATCCGGCTCGGTCCCCTCGCCGGAGCTGCCCGCCGGAAGGCTGTCTCCCGAGAAGCTCCACTCAGCGTTGATCCCCAGGTGCTCCGAGACCAAGACCTCCTCGGGCTGCGTCCGGCGATTCCGCTTCCACTCCTTCTTCAGCTCCTTCAGCTGCCGCTTGCTCATCGACGTCTTCCGGCCAGCGAACTTCCGCACCCCGGCAGCGGCCAGCGCGCAGTCCTTGCACCGCGGCGGCTGATGGCGCTCCTGGCCCACGATGAGGCACTCCCGACAACAGGGGCGGCCACAGGTGAGGCAGCGCCCTACGGCACCGTCGAAGGGGTGGTCGCTGCACGCCTCGTAGGCCACGGTCTCAGTATCGGTCGCGATGGGGCAGACTTGTGGACTGCCCCGTGGGGTTTCCCGCCACCCTCGACGCTACACAGCTCATCCGCTGTGATGTCGAGCAATCGCCGGCCGCCGGCGCCGGCCGGGGGGCCGAGGTGGGGCCACCACCCCCGCCTCTGAGCCTGTGACGTCGAAGATCCAGCGCTCGCCGTCCCTGCTCACCCGGCAGAGCATGATCCCTGGAAGGTGCTGGTCCGTGACCACGACCGGCGTACGCCCCTGCCGCTCCGCACGGCGCACGACCTCGGCGAGGAACCCGACGTGGCCACCCGAGCAGCCGGCCGGGGCGTAGAGCATGCGACCGCTGCGCACATCCTCTTCGATCGCGGCCTGCTCCTCGGTACCGAGCGCCCACCGCAGAGAGGGGTCGGCCACGACGGCCACGTCCGCGTCCGGATGGAGCGCACGTAGGTCGTCCACCGCCTGCCAGAGCTGTGCGAGCGATGGCCGGGCCCTCCGCCACCCCGCGACGGTGTCGGCGTCGACTATCACGAGAGGGCGCCCATCCACCCCACAAGGCTAACGAGCCACGCGGGGCCACTCCGACGCCCGACCGCCGGCCGCTGCCGAGCAACTTCGGTGCATCTCCTCCAAGCTGACGACGGGCATCGTGTCCCAACCCCCCGGTACGGTGGCAGCCCTTCCCCCTGATTCCGCTTGCCCTTCAGGAGGGAGTCCGTACGATGGCACTCGATGCCCGCACCCGATCGTCGATCTACGAGAAGCTCCGACCGATCCTGGGAGACCAGGAGGCGAACGCCCTGATGTCGGAGCTCCCGGCCACCGATGCCGATGAGCTGGTCACACGGCAGTTCCTGCGGGCCGAGCTCGCCGATCAGCGAGCCGAGCTGCGCGGCGAGATCGGCGGCCTGCGGGCCGAGCTGCACCACGAGATCGGCGGCTTGCGAGCCGAGCTGCACGACGAGATCGGCGGCCTGCGAGCCGAGCTGCACGACCTCGGGCGCCAGGTCGTCATGTGGAACACGGGCTCGATCCTCACGGGCATCGGCCTGGCGGTGGCCATCACGCGCATCGTGGGCTGACCGCGACGCCCAAGACCTGAGCGTCGCGCCGCGCACCGAGATCCGACGCATCGAAGGCTCCCGCACGCGATGATCTGGTGATGGCCTGCCTACGAGAACGTTCAGCAACACATCGCCTCTCGCCCCTCGTGCTGACGCTTCTCCTCGCGCTCGGCCCGGCGGCCTGCAGCTCCTCGGACGACGACGGCTCGGCCACGACGCAGCCCCCATCGACCACCGCCACCGCGGACCCGGTCGAGCAGATCCCGATCAACCAGCTCCAGGTGATCGGCTCGCACAACAGCTACCACCAGGCCGCGCAGCAGGAGATCGCCGACGTGCTGTCAGCGCTCGCGCCGACGTTCTGGGAGGAGCTCGACTACAGCCACGAGCCGCTCGCCACCCAGCTCGAGGAGTACGGCATCCGCCAGTTCGAGCTCGACGTCTTCGCCGACCCCGAAGGTGGGCTCTACTCCTCTCGTGCCGCACTCCCCCTGGTAGGGCTTCCCGCCGAATCCGGGATCCCCGAGCTCGAAGAGCCCGGGTTCAAGGTGATGCACATCCAGGACTTCGACTTCGGGACCTCCTGCCTCACGCTCGTCGCCTGCCTCAGCGAGATCGAGGAGTGGAGCAGCGCGAACCCCTCCCACCTGCCGATCATGATCATGGTCGAGACCAAGGCTGAGACGATCGAGGAGGGGGCGGAGGGTCTGGGGATCGACACCGCGTCCCTGGGGGTGGACTTCACCGACCCCATCGAGATGACAGCGGAGCTCTTCCAGGATCTGGAGACCGAGGTGCTGTCGGTGTTCGACCGGGAGCGCATCATCACCCCCGACGACGTGCGAGGCGACCACGAGACGCTCCCCGAGGCGTTGGCCGACGAGGGGTGGCCGACGCTCGGAGAGGCGCGGGGCAAGGTGCTGTTCTCGCTGGTCGATCGAGGGCCGAGCGCGGACATATACCGGGAGGGAGCACCCACGCTCGAGGGACGGCTCTTCTTCACGAGTGCCGACCCGGGAGCGCCCGATGCGGCCTTCGTGCGCGTCGACGACCCGATCGTCGACGCCGACCTCCTCGCAGAGGCACTGGAGGCGGGCTACCTGGTGCGGACCCGCTCGGACGTACCCACCGCCGAGGCACGATCGGGTGACACCACGCTCCGGGATGCCGCTCTGGGCAGCGGCGCGCAGTACGTCTCGACCGACTTCTACCGTGAGCGCGAGGAGTTCGGGACCGGCTACGTGGTGCAGCTGCCGGGTGGCAGCACCGTCCGTTGCAGCCCGGTGACGGCAGCTGAGTCGTGTGTGGATGCCGAGCTGACCGAGTGACCCTCAGGCCGGTTCCTGGGCGATGCAGAACTCGTTGCCCTCGGGGTCGGCCATGATCCGCCAGCGGAACCCGACCGCCTCGTGCTCTTCGACGAGGCTCCCACCCAACTCCTCGATGCGGGCCTGCGCCACATCGAGATCTGCCACCCCCGTGTCGATGTGGACCCGATTGCGTTCCTGCTTCAGCGTGTCGGTGATCTGCAGCGCCAACGACGGGGCGCCCTGGTGCTGGGGTTCGAGCCAGCAGAAGAAGCCCGGGAACTCCCTGGCCACCCCCACCCCCAGCAGCCCCGACCAGAACGCCTTCTCGGCCTCCATGTCGACCACGTTGATGACGACCGACCCGATCGTCACGACCTTCTCGTCACCACTCATGCGCTTCACCTCCGTGCCGACCCCTCTGGCGGACCGTAGCACCGCGCCGGTCCGGGACGGCCTGGACCTGGTGCTGCGACGACGTGCTGGCCGTCGGCATCCTAGGTACGGCCCTGATCTCGGGCGGTAGCACAGCGAACAGCTCCTCTGCAGACTCCGATGGGCAGAACACGTTGAGGTCGATGTCCCGTGTGCCTCGAGGGCCGGGGTTAGGGTCGGGGATGGCCTCGCCCCGACCCGACCCCGACGCGCCGGTGGGCACCCTGGACCGGGTCGCCATCGTCCACACCGACGACTACTGGTCCAGCGTCAGCGCCACCCTCACCCCCGGGCTGACCCCGAAGTTCCCCGACACCCTGGTGCTCCACGTCGTCTCGAGGGAGCACTTCGAGGAGATCCGGGAGGAGACCGCCCGCGCCACGCTCTACTACCCGAAGGGCTGGGACCTCGAGCGAGGCGGTGGGCCGGTCCTGCACGACGACATGATCGTCATCGACGACGAGGACCGGGCCGACGAAGCCGCGATCGTCGAGGCGGTCCGGTCGGAGCTGGCGGTGGCCCGGGTCGAGGTGATCTCGACGTTGGACGAGCTCATACCGGCTGACGCCGACCGAGCCCGGGCGTCGGTGGCGGCCCGAACCTGGGTGTCCCTCGGCGGGTGGTGCGGTCCGTCGCTCGGGCTGAAGCGTCTGATCGGACCGAGCCGGCGCGGCCCGTTCGACTTCGCGCTGAGCAGCCTGGCCGGCGTGGACCGGGTCGTCCTCGGCGACCGGTCCGGATACGTGCCGCCGCAGCCCTTCGACCTCACCGAGGTCGCCTGGAACCGCGACGACGAGGCCGACGAGCGCGGCATCATCGGTCGGGAGCACTACCGACTCCCCGACTTCATCCACGTCCACGAGCAGTTCTACCAAGACCCCGACGCCTGGGACGCGCTGGCTCGTCGCCGCGACCGCATCCGCGAGCTCCTGTCCTCCCACGTCGGCCCACTCTTCCTGCTCCGGGCAGTCACCGGCCTGGACTGGACGGCGGAGCGCGACCTCCTCGTGGACATGGAACGCCGGCTCGTCGAGCGACATCCTCTGTGCGAGCCCCGCGTCATCGCCCTCCTGCACAGCCAGTACCGGGGCACCGTGCGCCTCCCGCCGCTGGCGCCGGGGATCGACACGTGGGCCGTCCAGGGGTGCATGGGATCGCTGGTGGAGACGGGCCTGCCCTACGTCCGCTACGAGGCCGAGTACGCCCGGGTGATCCTGCGGGTGGCGGCCGACGACGAGAACCGACGCGCCGGAGATCGGTGGCCGCCGCCCCCCGACGTCCGTCGGCACGAGATCGCCGACCACTGCGAGCACTGGATCTTCTGAGCGTCAGAGCTCATCCACCCGCCGATCGGGCCGGCGACGCCTCCGCTACGCAGCCTTCGCCCGCAGCTCGGCGACCATGTCGGCGAAGTGGCCGGGGTCGGGGTTGCGGGCGTTGACGATGCCGATGTCGGCGTCGATGCCGGCCGTGCGCTCGAGCAGCCGGTCGGCGATCTCGTCTCGCGGTCCGACGACCGAGATCGCCTCCAGCGCCTCGTCGGGAACCAGATCGATCATCTCCCCCCACCGACCGGCCTTCGACAGCCGGTTGAGTCGGGGCTGGAGGTCGCCCCATCCGTGCAGGTCGAGCGTCGGTCGGTAGGCGGGGGTCGAGCCGTAGAAGGCGAGCTGGCCCTTGGCCAGCGCGATCGCCTCCGCCCGCTCGGCCTCGCGGTCCCAGGTGACGACGCTGTTGACCCAGACGATCCGCACATCGTCACGGGTGCGTCCCGCCGCGGACATCGGACCTTCGACGGCCGGGACGGTGAGCTCCTCCATCGAGCGGCGGCTGTTGAACGGGTGGACGAACACGCCGTCGGCCACCTCCCCGGCCACCCCGAGCATCCGAGGGCCGAACCCACCGACGAGGATCGGCGGCCGGCCGAAGGGGTTGGGGCCCGGGTCGAACACCGGCGTCATGAGGGTGTGGGTGTAGAACTCGCCGCGGAAGTCGAGCTCGCCGCCGGTCTCCCACGCCTCCCAGATGGCCCGGATGGCGAGGACGAGCTCGCGGATCTTGGCCGCGGGCCGTTCCCACCTCTCGCTGAAGCGCTTCTGGATGTGCGGCCGGATCTGAGAGCCCAGGCCGAGCACGAACCGACCCTCGGTCAGCAGCTGGAGGTCGTAGCCGATGTTGGCGAGCACCATCGGGTTGCGGGCGAAGCCGATGGCGACGGCGGTCCCGAGCTGCAGGGTGGACGTCGTCCCGGCCGCGGCCGCGAGCGGGAGGAACGGATCGTGGCTCGACTCGAAGGAGAAGGCGGCGTCGTAGCCGGCCTCCTCGATGGCCCGGAACTGGGTCGGTGCCTGCCGCGGATCGAGGATCGGCAGCGTGAGACAGATCTTCATCGGCCCATTCAACCGCAGGCCCGCACCGATCGGTGACCGTCGGGTCCGCCCGGTCAACCCGACGACGTCGGGTGATCCCCTGCGTAGGTTCACCTGTTCCCTGCTGCAGTGTCTCACCTGATGCGCTAGTATCGAACGTATGTTCGCAGTGAGGATCGAGCGTGAGGGACGCGCCGAGGAGCTGACGGCCCGACTGCGCGGGGTGGCCGCCCAGATCTCGAGCCTGCAGGCCCGACAGGCGGCGCTCGTGGCAGAGCTCGAGGAGGTGTACGACGCCGAGATGACCCTGGCCCGCTGGGTCGGCTGGCAAGCCGGGCTCATGCCAGCCGAGGCACGCCGAACCGTTCACCTCGCTCGTCGGCTGAGGGATCTACCGGTGCTGCGCGAGGCCTTCGCCGAGGGGCGCCTGTCGGAGGGCACCGTCGCCACGCTGGTGTCGGTCGCCACGCCCGACAACGAAGCAGCACTGCTCGACACCTCCGAGGTCGCCACGGGCGACCAGCTCTCGCGCCTGGTCCGCACGATGCGATCGGTCCAGTCAGACGATGCCGAGTCCGGGTCCGCGCGCGACGAGCACGTCAGCTTCGGCCACGACGACGACGGCACGTGGTGGCTCAGGGGCTCGCTTCGCGCCGAGTGGGGTGCACAGGTCGAAGCCGCTCTTCGCGCCGCTCAGGACCTCGATCATGAGCCGGGCACACCCCTGGTCCCCTACGCCGAGGCACTCGTGCGAGTCGCAGCTGGGTTCGTCGAGCGCCGCTCGACGGCCGGGTGCGAGATCGCGGATCGCTACCAGGTGATCGTGCGGGTCGACTCCGACGCCTTGGGCGGCGTGGACGGCCACATACACGGAGCGCACCACGTAGAGGCCCACACGATCGACGAGTTGCTCTGCGAGTCGTACCTGTCGGTGGTGCTCACCGAGCGCGGCAAGCCGGTCACCGTGGCCACGGCGGGACGCTTCGCCAGCGCCGACCAGCGACGTGCGCTCGTGGTGCGCGACGGCGGGTGCCGGTTCCCCGGATGTGGTCGAGCCAGGTTCCTCAAGGCCCACCACCTCGTTCGACACACCGACGGCGGGCCCACCAGCCTCGACAACATGTTGTTGCTGTGCCAGGCCCACCACAGCCTCGTGCACCTCCCGGGCTGGCGTGTCGGCCACGACCCCGACGGTCACCTGGCCTTCGTCGACCCCAAGGGCCGTGATCGTGCTCTCGCGATCGAAAGACCACCTCCGACGGGAGATCCCCCACCCCCCGGGCCACGCAACAGCGGGACCGGCGAGCGCATGACCCCGTGGGCCGCCGACGTGATCCTGCACAGCTGGCTGACCGCCGGCGAGAGAGGCGCCGCCTGAGCATCGGGCCACGTCGGGCTCCCGGACCCGATCGGCCCGCTCGCCTCAACCTCCCGTGAACCGGGTGCCGGGCGGGTCGACCGCCCACGGGGCCGGTACACCCCACCGGTTCTCGAACACCAGGTCGGGGAGCGGCCGGCGGCGCACCGGCCCGTGGCCCCCGACCGGCCGACCCAGCGGGATGGTGGCGGCGATCGAGACGTGGTCGGGCAGGCCGAGCAGCGAGGCGAGCTCGTCGGTCACCAGCCGGTGCCAGTTGGTCATCACCCCGCCGTAGCCGAGTGCCCGAGCGGCCAGCAGAAGGTTCTGGCAGGCCGGGAAGACCGACGCTCCCGCCCCCAGCCCCGTCCCACCGACCGTGTGGTCGAGGCAGGCGAAGACGATCACCGGCACCTCCGCGACGGTGTCGACGAAGTGGTTCATGGTGCGGGCCATGCGGGCCCGCCGGCTGGTGTCATCCGGGGCCGGCTCCTCCCGGTTCGGCGCCCACGCGGCCTGGAACCCCCGGGTCAGCACCTCCCGCACCTCGGTCGTCTCGGGTGTGCGCCGCAGCACGACGAACCGGAACGGCTGGCGGTTGTGGCCCGAGGGTGCCCGCGTGGCCGCGAAGAGCATCCGGTTGAGATCGTCTTCGGGGATCGCGTCGGGCCGGTACCGGCGGATCGCCCGGGTGGTGAGGAGGCCCTCGTAGAGGTCTGGCTCGTCGGTCATCGATGCCTCCCGCTCATCCGCAGCTACCGCATGGTGCGGAAGGTGGCCCGCACCTCCTCCACGAAGCGCTCGGGCTGCTCGAACGCAGCGAAGTGGCCCCCCTTCGGAGGCTGGTTGTAGTGGCGGAGATCGGTGAAGCGGGTGCGGGCCCAGCGCTCCGACATGCGGAAGATCTCCTTCGGGAAGATCGAGCAGCCGGTCGGCACGGTCACCGGGTCGAAGTTGATGGTGTGGAAGCTCTCCCAGTACAGACGAGCCGAAGACGCACCGGCTCCGGGTAGCCAGTACAGCATCACGTTGTCCAGCAGCTCGTCGCGGGTCAGCGCGTTCTCGGGATGGCCGTCGCAGTCTGTCCACGCCCAGAACTTCTCGACGATCCAGGCAGCCTGGCCGGCAGGTGAATCCACCAGGCCGTAGCCGAGGGTCTGCGGGCGGGTCGACTGCTGGGTCGAGTAGCCCGACTCCCAGCGCTGGTAGTGCTCGAACGACGCGAGTGCGGCCCTCTCCTCCTCGCTGGCGTCCGTGGGGTCGGGGAACGCCAGCGGCATGTTGAGGTGGATCCCCACCAGCCGCTCCGCGTGCTGGAGCGCCAGCACGGTCGTGACCATGGCGCCCCAGTCGCCGCCCTGGGCGCCGAAGCGCTCGTATCCGAGACGCGTCATCAGCTCGGCCCAGACGTCGGCGATCCGCTCCACCCCCCAGCCGGTCTCGGCCGGCGGGTCGCTCCAGCCATATCCGGGGAGCGCGGGGCAGACCACGTGGAAGGCATCTTCCGCCGAGCCGCCGTGGGCCGTGGGATCGGTGAGGGGGCCGATCACCTTCTGGAACTCGAGCACCGACCCCGGCCAGCCGTGGGTGATCACCAGCGGGACGGCGTCGTCATGCGGCGAGCGGGTGTGGAGGAACCAGATGCCGGTGCCGTCGATCCCGGTGCGGAACGACCCGAAGCCGTTGAGCCGGGCCTCGGTCGCCCGCCAGTCGTAGTCGTCACGCCACGTCGCGCAGAGCTCCTGCACGTAGGCCAGCGGGATGCCCTGGCTCCAGTCGTCGACCGGCTCGGGGTCGGGCCAGCGGGTGCGGGCCAGCCGCTCGGCCAGGTCGTCGAGCGCGGCGTCGGGGACGGCGATCGGGTACGGCTCGATGCTCATGGGGCGGAGCCTACGCGCCGCGGGCGCCACCGACGCCTGGCCCGAGACCGTCAGGCCCGCCGGACCTCGTCGAAGGGGAGCTCGCGGCTCGGATCGGGCTCGCGAGGAAGGCCGAGCACACGCTCGGCGATCATGTTGCGCTGGATGTCGTCGGTTCCCCCGCCGATTCGGATCCCCTGGGTGATGAGGAAGAGGTCCACCCACGAGCCCTGCTCGGTCACCGCATGCGGCCCGAGGAGAGCGAGCGCCGCCTCGGACGCGGCGCTGAGCGTACGGGTCATCGCCAGCTTGCTGATCGCCCCCTCGGCAGTCGGGATCTCGCCGGCGGCGAGCTTCGACATCACGCGGGCGTTCAGGAACTCGAGGCACCTGTCGTACGTGTACACGCGTGCCAGCCGGTCGCGGTGCTGCGCGCCGAGATCGCCCTGCTCCCTTGCGAGCTTCAGCAGCTCGTCGATGTGGAACACCCCGAGCGATCCCCCGAGAGTCATCCGCTCGTGCAGGAGGGTGGTGGTCGCGACCTTCCAGCCCCCGCCCGGCTCACCGATGCGCTCGGTGTCGGGGATCCGGACACCGTCGAGGAACACCTCGTTGAAGTGCGATCCGCCGTTCAACTGGCGCAGCGGGCGGACGCTCACCCCCGGGCTCTCCATGTCCACCAGGAAGAAGGTGATCCCCTGGTGCTTGGGGACGGTCGGGTCGGTCCGGGCGAGGAGGATGCCTCGCTTGGCGAAGTGGGCGGCCGACGACCAGACCTTCTGCCCGTTCACCACCCACTCGTCCCCGTCGCGCTCAGCCCGCGTCGTCAGCCCGGCGAGATCGGATCCGGCGTCCGGCTCGCTGAAGAGCTGGCACCAGATCTCCTCTCCGCTGAGGATCTTCGAGAGGTGGCGCTCCTTCTGCTCATCGCTTCCGTGCCCGATGATGGCCGGGCCGGCCATGCCGATCCCGACGATGTTCACCGAGGCCGGCAGGTGCGCCTTGACGCACTCCTGGTTCCAGACGATCTGCTCGACCGGCCCACAGCCCCGCCCGCCGTACTCGACCGGCCAGGTGATCGCCGCCCACCCGTTCTCGAAGAGGAGCTGCTGCCAGCGATGACGTGCGGCCATCCCCTCCTCCGACTCCCCTGCCTCCATGGAGAGGTCGCTCGGTGCCCGGTCTCCGTAGCGGTCGAGGAAGGCCCGGGCTTCGGCCCTGAACGCCGCCTCTTCAGGTGAGTCGGAGAGGTCCATCTTCAGTCACCCCGCCGGGGCTCAGACCGACGTCCCGCCGTCCACCACGAGCACCGATCCGGTGAGGTTCGGCATCGCGTCGGAGGCGAGGAACGCGACCGCGTTGGCGATCTCTTCGGGCTCGATGAAGCGCGCCATCAACGGTGCGGCCCGCGCCATCAGCATCGGGTTGGCATCCTCCGGCGGCGTGAACTGGTTGACGATCGGAGTCGCCACTCCACCCGGAGAGACCGCGTTCACCCTCACCCCCTGCGCCGCGAACTCCGCCGCGAGGGTCCTGGTGAGGGCGATGACCCCGCCCTTGGAGGCGCTGTACGCGGCTGCGTAGGCGGTGCCCTGCATGCCGGCGATCGACGCCACGTTCACGATCGCCCCGCCGCTCTTCACGAGCTCGGGGAGAGCGCTCCTGCACATGAGGAAGGTCCCGCTGAGGTTCACCCCCAGGATGCGGCTCCAGTCGCTCACCGATTCCTCGGTGGAGTGGCGGAAGTGCCCGATGCCGGCCACGTTGGCCAGCACCTTCAGGGAGCCGAGCTCCTCGATCGTGCGCGCGACCGCGGTCTCGACGGCGCTCTCGTCGCTGACGTCGCCCTCGATCGTGATCGCCTCACCGCCGGCCGAGCGGATCGCGTCAGCTGTCTCGGCCAGGCCTGAGCCGTCGAGGTCGAAGCAGCAGACCCGGTGCCCGTCGCGACCGAACCTGGCTGCGGTCGCCCTGCCGATCCCCGACGCGGCACCGGTGACGAGCACCACCGGTCCGGTACTGCCGTCGGTCTTGCTCACGTCGCTGGCTGTCTCCACGACCGCTCAGTCCTCTCGTTGCTCCCGGTCCTCCCGACAGCCGGTCCCGGTCAGAGACGACCGTCAGGAATGAAACACGTTCCAGTTCGGACCATAGCCCTCTAGCCGCTTCCGACGCTACCCATGGCGCGGACGGAGCGACGCGCGCCCTCCTCCCGGCCCGCTAGCGTCCCGAGCCGGCAGGTGGGTGAAGGGGAGCATGAGAGACAAGCGCTGGGTCGACGACTTCTCCGAGGCATGGGCCCGGGAGTACCCCGACGCGTCCGACACCTCCGGCCTGCTGCTCATCGCGCGCCTGGCCCGGCTCAGCATCTTCATCGAGGCGTTCCAGCAGGACACCCTCCAGCGCTTCGACCTGATGCCGAGCGACTACGAGGTGCTCGCAGCGCTCCGCCGGGTGGGTCCGCCATACGAGCTCGCGCCGAACGAGCTGTACACCGCGCTGGAGCGGTCTTCCGGCGGGATGACCAAGATGCTGAAGCGCCTCGAGGCGATGGGTCTCGTCGAACGGGAGCCGGACCCGTCGGACAGGCGGGGGAAGCTGGTGCGCCTCACCGAGGAGGGCAAGCAGATGGAGGAGAAGGCGTTCGACGCGTTCCTCTCCCACACCCACGAGCTCTTGGAGCTCGCCTCCGGCTCCGAGCTCGAGAGCATCAACGAGGCGGTGCAGAAGCTGCTCAGGATCATCGAGGACGGCCTCCAACCCCGGTAGCACGCGAGCACGCCGTTAGCTTGCGAGAAAGCTTTCCTGGGGTATGATCTGGGCTTCGGACCGCCCTGCCCCCAGCCGAGAGGGAGAAGCATGGCCCAGGAAGAGACCTTCGACGTCGTCATCATCGGTGCCGGGCACAACGGCACCACGACCGCCGCCTACCTGGCCAAGAGCGGGCTGAGCGTGTGCGTGCTCGAGGAGCGCCCCGAGTGCGGCGGAGCCCAGGAGACGGTCGAGCCGATGGCCGGGGTGCGGATCCAGCCGCACGCGATCGCCAACTACGGCGGATCGGCTCCCGGGTGGGAGCAGCTCGAGCTGTGGAAGTACGGCTTCCGCATGGACTGGAACCCCAACGTCGAGGTCGAGCTCGACACGGACCGCTACATCTTCACCCGCGACGGGCTGTCGCAGGTGACCGAGAAGGACAAGATGGGCTGGGCGAAGATCTGCTGCATGCTCGCCGGCCTCGACGCCTTCCGTGACCTGATGCGGGCGACGTTCTGGTGCCCGCCGCACCCGTCGCACGTCGAGCTGAACGAGAACACCATCCCGTTCATGCAGGTCTACAAGCAGTACGAGCCCGAGGTGTGGACCCGTGAGCTGCTCGAGATGACCATGTTCGACCTCATGGACGAGTACCTCGACACCGAGCCCTTCAAGGTGAGCCAGGCCTACATCGCCCTCAGCTCGGGCGCCCACGGTCACATGGAAGGCGTGGCGATCCCGGCTCTGTGCAGCGTCGCCACCGTCATGCCCCCGGCGGTCGCCAAGCCGGTCGCGGCACGTGGGAACATGCACGGCTACTACCACGCCCTCTTCCGCTGCGCGACCGCGCACGGCGCGGTGTTCCGCGCCTGCTGCCCGGTCGAGGAGATCATCATCAGCAACGGGCGCGCCCAGGGGGTCCGGCTGCGCGACGACGCCACCTGGGCAACCAAGGTGATCAAGGCCCGCAAGGCGGTCATCAGCGCGGCGCACATCAAGCCCACCTTCCTCGACATGATCGGCCCGCGGCACCTCGATGCCGGCTTCCTGCAGCGCATCAAGGACCTCAGCCTCAAGGGCGGCAGCCTCTACATGAGCCACTACCTCACCAAGGAGGAGTTCCGCTACCGCGAGAAGTACCGCCTCCCGCCGCCGAAGGACGCGTTCACCGGGGCGTTCTTCAACATGGAGTCGCGGGAGATCTACTTCAAGAACGTGGAGAACGTGCTCGGCCGTCAGGAGAACCTCACCCTCACCCCCGACGAGGCGATGTGGGGCATGGTCGCCGGCGTCTCTGTACGACGAGACCAACCCGCAGTGCACCCGGCCCGGCCAACACATCAACGGCCCGCTCTGGATGATGGTCCCGACTCCGCAGTACAACGTCGACGGCATGGACGCCATGGACAGAGGCGAGGAGAAGAAGAAGCTGGGACGAGTTCATGCGCGCGAGCCTCGCCTGCATCGTCGAGAACCTCGACGACGACAACCTGATCCGCATCATCAGCGACACGCCCGTACGAGCAGGAGCAGCGCAACACGGGCATGCTCGGCGGCTCCTGGTACGGGATCCGCTGCGACCGCGACCAGTGGTGGAACGAGCGACCGCTGCCCGAGCTGGCCCGCTACCGGGTGCCGGGCATCGACGGCCTGTACCTCGCACACCAGTCGGCAGCGCACCCTGGTGGCCTGTGCCTCATGGCCGTCGGCTACAACCTCATGCACATCCTCATCGAGGACGAGGTCGCGGAGCCCGGGCGACTGGTGGTACGCCTCGCCCTGGTACATCCCCGACGAGGGCAAGCGCTCCGCGGCCGCGTGAGCAGCTCGGCTCGCAGCCCGATCACAGCCCGACACCTCGCCCACGGCACCCATCGAGGAAGGACGATCACGATGGTGAAGGAACTGGTAGGACAGCCGCACCCCCAGAGCTTCTTCTCGGAGTTCCCGACCGAGAGCGAGTGGGACGTCGTCGTCATCGGGGCCGGCCCCAACGGCCTCATGACCGCGGCGTACCTGGCCAAGGCCGGCCTGAAGGTGGCACTGGTCGAGCGCCGCTACGAGATCGGCGGCGGTCTGGCCACCGACGAGATCCTCTTCCCCGGCTACTACTCCAACGTCCACGCCGTCTACCACATGATGGTCGACTTCATGCCGGTGCTGCGCGACTTCGACCTGCAGCGCCACGGCGTCGTGTGGATCAAGCCGAACCTGCAGACCGCGATGGTCTTCGAGGACGGCACGCTCGCTGCAGCTGACACGCATGCTCGAGGACACGGTCGACTCGATCCACAAGTTCTCGACCAACGACGCGGTGAAGTTCGGCCAGGTGATGCGCGACCTGGCGCAAGGTCGCCCGCGAGGTCATCGCTCCGGCCACCTACATCCCGCCGATGGCACCGCTCGACCTCACCGAGGCGATGGAGCGCACCGACGTCGGCCACGAGCTGCTCGAGCTGAGCGAGAAGAGCCCGCTCGACATCATCAACGAGCACTTCGAGGACGACCGGGTCCGGGCGCTCCTGCTCTACGTCGACCTGCATGTGGGGCCTCGATCCCGAGGAGAGCGGGGTCGGCTTCTTCGTGCCGCTCCTGCTCGACCGGGGGATGAACAAGTGCTACTGCCAGGGCGGTTCGCACAAGCTGGCGGCCTCGTCTGGCTCGTGAGTTCGTGCGGGCCGGCGGCTGCATCCTCGACTCCTCGCAGGTGAACACGCATCACCACCCACGACGGCGCCGTCACCGGCGTCGAGCTGTGGGAGGGCCGCACGCTCCACAGCCAAGATGGTCATCTCGAGCCTCGACCCCGAGACGACGTTCCTCGACCTCGTCGGCGCCGAGAACCTGCCCGGGTCACCTCAAGGACGACGTGGCCGAACTGGGAGCTCGACAAGTGGAGCTACGCGACGCTGCACGTCGCGACCAACGAGCGTCCCCAGCTACGCGGTGCGGGACTCCTCGGTCGACGACAGCTTCATGACCATCGTCGGCTTCGAGGGCACGGAGCAGATCCTCGCGCACTGGGAGAACGTCACGTCGGGTCGACTCGACCTCGACGCCTTCGGCGGCCACACCGACCTGCCAGACGACCTTCGACCCCCACCTGAGCCGCGTGCCCGGCAAGCACGTCTCGTTCTTCCAGACTGCACGCCCCCTACGACATCGAGGGCGGCTGGGAGCAGCGCGGACCCGAGCTCCAGGAGGCGATGCTGGCCAAGTGGCGGAAGGCCGCGCCGAACATGGCGCCCGAGAACATCCTCATGACGGCCCAGGAGACCCCCGAGGACATCGAGATCCGGCTGCCCAACATGCGGCGCGGCTCGATCAAGCACGGCGACTACAACCCGCTCCAGCTCGGCTGCTTCCGGCCCGAACCAGGACTGCTCGGGGACCGACACCCCCATCGAGGGCCTCTACGTCGGCGGGGCGTCCACCTACCCGGGTGGTCTCGTCATCGGCGGCCCGGGCTACCTGGCCGCCAACAAGGTCGCCGACGACATGGGTGTGGAGCGTTGGTGGAAGCCGACGCCTGAGATGGAGCGCTACATCAGCACATACCTAAGCTGAGCTGATGCGCGACTTCGACATCGTCGTCATCGGTGGCGGCATCAACGGCCTCACCGCGGCCTGCTACCTCGCGAAGGCCGGCCGCTCGGTCGTGGTCTTCGAGGCACGGGGTCAGTGCGGTGCCCACTGCGACACCGTGGAGCTGGGTAGGCCCGGATTCATGCACAACACCCACGCGGTGTGGCTCGTCCCCGCGATGAGCCCGGCGATGGCCGACCTCGAGCTCGAGCAGTACGGACTGCGGCTCATGGGCACCGACGTCCTCTTCGCCAAGACCTTCTCGTCGGGGACGAACGTGCTGCAGGCACTCGACCCCGGGGTCACCGATGCCAGCCTCCGGGCGGCATCACCCGAGGACGCGGCGGTGCAGGCCGCGATCACCGACTACCTGGGAGAGCACCTCGACCAGACCCTCGACATGACCCGCAACTCGCTGTTCGGCGCACCGAGTGCCGAGGGGCTGGCGCGCGCGGCTGCGTTCAACGACGGGCTCGTCCGCCGACTCGGGCTCCCGGTGAGCGGGGACGACGTGCTCGGGATGACGGGACTCGAGGTGTTGGAGCTTCTCTTCCGCTCGGAGGAGGTGCGCACCACACCGGCAGCCCTGGGGGAGTTCACCGGACAGTGGCCGAGCAACCAACGGCTCGGGCCCATGGCACTCAGCCTCTCCGGCTTCCAGCCGATGGCGGTCCACACAGCGGTCGGTGGATCGCACGCGCTCACCCATGCCCTGGTCAAGTGCCTCGTCGCGCACGGGGGCGAGATCTGGACGACCTGCCCCGTCGAGCGCATCCTCACCCGCGAAGGCAAGGCCTGCGGGGTACGCCTCTCCGACGACGCTCTTCTCCCCGGCGAGGAGATCGGCGCCGAGGTGGTGATCTCGAACCTGACGCTCGTGCCCACCTTCCTCCACCTGCTCGGTGAGGAGGTGATCGGACCCGAGATGTCGCGCCTCGTGGGGCGCTTCGACTACGACGACCCTCAGCTGCTGTCGGTCATGTACGCGCTCGAGGGCGACCCGCAGTTCGCGTCGGCCGCGCACGATCCCGCGGTCCAGCGATCCTGGGTCGGCTACTTCGGGGGTGAGACCCTCGCCGAGATGCGGGATGCCTTCGCCAGCCTCGGCCGCGGCATCATCCCCGACGAGGTGATGGGCGGCTGGTTCATCCCCACCCGGGCCGACCCCTCTCAGGCTCCCGCCGGCTGCCACACCGCCTACATCTGGACGAGCGTCCCGCCCTGCCCGAAGCGCTGGCGTGGCTCGGAGCTGAGCGGCTGGGATGCCTGGCCCGAGCTCGCCGAGCCGCTCGCCGAAGCGGTGACCGAGCGCTTCGCGCAGTACGCGCCGGGCTTCGGGGACCAGGTCCTGGAGAGGCATGTGATGACGCCGATGCACCAGGAGATGAACAACCCCTCCGCGGTGCGGGGCAACATGATCGGCGGGAGCGCGATCCCCGAGCAGTACGCGGAGAACCGCCCGCTACCGGGGATCGTCCAGGGCGGTGCCTCCCGGAGCTTCCTCCCTGGGCTGTACCTCTCGAACTCGATCCACCCCTACGGCGCGACCCACCTCGCCTCCGGGTACCTGGCCGCGGTCGAGGTCGCCGAGGACCTCGGTTGCCGTGATGCCCCCTGGTGGCGTGCCCAGCCGATCGACTGGTTCCTCGAGAACCTGGGCCGGATCCCCCTGAACCTCGGGGTGAGCGAGCCCGCGCTCGACTAGCGCCTGAGGATCACTCCGTCGGCCGGGCCGCCGGCGCCGCTGGCCACGAGGACGAGCTCGGCTCCGTCGACCTGGTTCGTGCTGGTTCCCCGGATCTGGTGGACGGCCTCGACGACGTTCGCTCCGTAGCAGAAGCCCTCTCCCAGGAACCCGCCGTTGGTGTTCAGGGCGAGCCGGCCCCCGACCCGGATGTTCCCGCCGCCGTCGCAGAACGCAGGCCCCTCGCCACGGTCGCAGAAGCCCAGCTCCTCCAGCTGCATCGGGACCAGCGGGGCGAAACGGTCGTCGAGCTGGGCGACCGAGATGTCCTCTCTTCCGACCCCGGCCACACGGAAGAGCTCGTCGGCGAGCAGGCTCACCTCGGGGAGCCCTGAGATGGCTTCCCGGCTGTAGCTCGAGTACAGCTCGCCATCGGTGCCGCTGGCCTGCCCGACGCTCATCACGAACGCGGGTGGGTTGGCGAGATCCTTGGCCCGCTCGGCAGAGGTGAGGACGATCGCCATGGCGCCGTCGACCTCGGGCGCGCAGTCGAGCGCACGCAGCGGGTCCACGACGAGCTCGGAGGCGAGGTACTCCTCGAGCGAGATCGGGGCGCTGCGGAACACCGCATGCGGGTTCTTCGAGGCGTGCTCGCTGCACACGACCGGCACCCAGCCGATCTGCTCGGGCTGCACGCCGTGCTCGTGGTAGTAGCGGCGCACCGCCATGCCGATCGCTCCCGCCGGTCCCATCAGGCCGAACGGGTGGTGGAAGTCGTAGCGGATCATGTCGAGGGAGTTGTCCTTGGTCTCCCTCGCGGCCCGGAAGTCCGAGCCGGCACGCTTCCCCGAGCCGTTGTTGGCGGACCGGAAGTACACGACGTTGTTGACGATCCCGGCGGCGATCGCCGTCACCGCGTTGATCATCGGGCTGGTACCGAAGTCCGAGTCGCTGAGGTAGTACGCGGTCTCCATGCCGAGCGCCTTCTGCACGTACATGGCATCGATTCCGTCGACGGTGTCCTTGACGATGCCGTCGACGGCCTCGGGCTGCAGGCCCGCGTCGTCGAGCGCCGCCTTGATCACCTCGCAGGCGAGGGAGTACTCGGTGCGTCCCGAATCGGTGGAGAACTCCGTCGTGGCCACACCGACGATGGCCGTGGTGTCCTTGATGCTCTGCATGGCCTCTGGCTCCCTCAGGCTTCCCGCTTCTTGAACTTGAAGAGGGTCAGGTCGTCGGAGATGTCGTCGAAGGCGACCTCGACGGGCATCCCGATGCGCACCTCGTCGGGCTCGCAGTCGAGCATGTTCGACACGAGGCGCACGCCTTCCTCCAGCTCCACCAGCACCACCGAGTACGGCATCTTCATGGCCGGGTACGCCATGCGATCGGTGGTGAAGTTGACGTAGGAGTAGACCTCGCCCCGCCCCTCCGACGGCACCCACTCGAGGGTCTCCATGGACCGGCACCGGGGGCACATCGGCCTCGGGGGCTGGAGGAACCGGTCGCAGGCGCTGCACCGCTGGAGCAGCAGCTCGTGCCTCTCGACGGCGTCCCAGAAGGGACGGTTGTCGTCGTCGATCGAGGCCTTGAGGATCGGGATACCGGGTACGTACTCCATGCTCACCTCCTCAGGATCATCCCGCTCGTGGGGAGCCCCGGGCCCCCCGTCACGAGCGCCAGCTCGACATCGGATACCTGGTTCGAGGAGGTTCCCCTGATCTGGTGGACCCCCTCGATGATGAGGTTGTAGCCGTGGATGTAGGCCTCGGAGAGAAGGCCGCCGGAGGTGTTGATCGGGATCTCACCATCGGGGCGGATCCTGTCGCCTCCCTCGCAGAACGCCGCGCCTTCACCACGCCCGCAGAAGCCCAGCTCCTCCAGCTGGATTATCCCGCCGATGCTGAAGGGGTCGTACAGCTCGGCCACGTCGATGTCGGAGGGTCCGACTCCGGCGATCCGGTACAGCTCCTGACCCATGTACCAGGAGTCGGGGAGGCCCGAGATCACCGGACGGTTGTAGAAGGTCTGGATCTCGCACTCGGTCCCACCCGCCTGGGTGGCAGCGAGGATGTACGCCGGCGTCTGCTTCAGGTCCTTCGCTCTCTCGGCTGTCGTGACGATGACTGCCGCGGCCCCGTCGGTGTCCACGCAGCAGTCGAAGAGCCGCAGCGGCTCGACGATCATCTGCGACTCTCGATAGTCGTCGATCGTGATGGGGCGCCCGTAGAAGATCGCGTTCGGGTTCTTCTGGGCGTTCTCCCGCAGCACGACCGAGTACCAGCCGATGTGATCCGGATCGACGCCGTACTCGTGCATCCAGCGACGGCCGTACATGCTCGCCCACGACAGCGGGGTGAGCAGCCCGAAGGGGAAGTAGTAGCCGTAGTGGAGGGTGGGTGCCTCGCTCAGGTAGGTCGCGTACCCGTCACCCCGGCCGTACCGGTGACCCGACGCCTCGTTCAGGGAGCGGAAGCACACCACGTAGTTGGCCACACCGGTCGCGACCGCGGCAGCTGCCTGCATGACGTTGGCGCAGCTCGCCCCGCCACCGAAGCTGATGCGGTTCGCGAAGCGCAGGTTCTGGATGCCCAACGAGCCGGCCAGGGTCGGGATCGCCGTGCGCTCGAGCGTGAACGCCTCCAGCCCGTCGATGTCGGCCATCGTGAGGCCGGCGTCGTCGACCGCAGCCTTGATCGCCTCGCAGGCCATGTCGAGCTCGTCGCGCTCGGAGCTCCTCGTGTACTCGGTCTGGCCCACACCGACGATCGCGGTGTTGTCGTGGATCAGGTTGGATTCGACGCTCGGCCTCCGGTCTCTCCGGAAGGACTTGTCGAGGTACTCCTGCATCATCGACGGACTCCTCCTTCAGCCTGCACAGCTGCTGCTACGCGGCCCTCTTGAACTTGAAGAGGGTGAGAGCGTCGTCGACGTCCTCGAAGACGGTCTCGACCGGCATCCCGATCTCGAGGTCCTCCGCTGCCATGTCGGCGGGGTTGCTCACCAGGCGCGGACCCTCCTCGAGCTCCACGAGCACCACCGTGTGGGGTGAGGCGAAGGCCGGGTGGGGTGACTCCGCGTAGGTCACCCAGCTGTGGACGGTGCCGCGACCGCTCACCGGCACCCATTCGGATCGCCGGGACTGGCACCCCGGGCACATCGGCCGTGGCGGCACGAGCCAGCGCTGGCACTCCGCGCACCGCTGGAGCTCGAGCCTGTGCTGCTTCACCGCCTCCCAGAACGGTCCGCTGCTTCGGTAGAGCACCCCCCAGAGGGCAGGGTGCGGGATCGGCTGCGCTTCCCCAGAGCTCATCGCCGGGCTCCTCCGTCCGGTCAGGTCCCATCACCTGTCGGGGTGGAACTCTACAGATGAGCGGGCTTCTTCACCAATTGGTAGCAATGTGTAACCATTTGGCTAGTGTGTGCCGAGATCCAGTCGGAAACATGGGTGAACATGGGCCCAGGGCCCACCCGGGAGCGAGGTGAGGAGTGGCGCTGAGAGTCCAGACCGTGATGCTCGGCCCCGAGACCGAGCAGTACGCCGGTGAGGGCCAGACCGCGCCGGACATCGCCGCGATCGCTGCCGCTGCCCGCCGCACCGAGGAGCTCGGCTTCGACGGGGTGACCATGCCCGAGGCCGGCCACGACCCGTACCTACCGCTCGCCATCGCCGCCGAGCACACCGAACGCATAGCGCTCGGCACGAACGTGGCGATCGCGTTCCCCCGGAGCCCGATGGTCACCGCGCAGCTCGCCTGGGACCTCCAGCACCTATCGGGCGGGAGGTTCCAGCTCGGCCTGGGTACGCAGGTGCGCAGCCACGTCGAGAGGCGGTACGCGTCGAGCTGGGAGGGGGCGCCCGGACCCCGGCTGCGCGAGTACGTGCTCTGCGTCAAGGCGATCTTCGAGACCTTCCAGTCGGGTGCGAAGCCGAGCTTCGACGGCGAGCACTACCGCTTCACGTTGATGAACCCCTTCTTCAACCCCGGTCCGATCGAGCACCCGGACATCCCGATCCATCTGGCTGCCGTGAACCCGTACATGGCGCGCCTCTCCGCCGAGATCGGCGACGGTCTGCGCCTCCACCCGGTCGCGACGTTCCGGTACACGCGCGACATCGTGCTCCCCGCCGTGGAGGCCGGCGCCGCCGCCTCCGGGCGCCCGGTCTCCGAGGTCGAGCTCATCGGTGCACCGTTCCTGGCGGTGGCCGAGGCCGAGGACGGCCTGGACCAGATCCGCAACCAACTGAAGCAGCACATCGCGTTCTACTGCTCGACCCCCACCTACCACGCCGTCCTCGAGCACCACGGCTGGACGGACGTCGGGTTGGAGCTGCACCAGATGTCCCGAGAGGGCCAGTGGAAGGAGATGCCCGGGCGCATCACCGACGAGATGCTCGACGAGTGGGCCATCACGGCCACGGCAGAGACCCTGCCGTCGGCGATCGTCGAGCGGTGCGGTGGCCTCTTCTCCACCATCCTCCTCGACCTGCCCTCCGCCCTCCGGCGCGACGAGGACTGGGTCACCGAGGTGGTGCGGACGCTGCAGAAGTCCTGAGGACCGGTCAGGAACCCGAAACGGAGCGAGCCAGATGAGCAACGAAGCCGAGTACCTGTTCGAGGTGGACGAAGGTGTCGGGGTCATCACCCTCAACAGGCCCAAGACGCCTGAACTCGATCACCTGGGACCTCTCGCAGGGCCTCGTCGACCTGCTCCGCGAGCTGCGCCAGCGCGACGAGGTCCGCGTCATCGTCCTCACCGGCGCCGGGCGGGGCTTCTGCTCCGGCGGGGATGCCGGGTGGCTCAGCGGCTCGGATGATCGGGGCATGCCCGGTCTCTCGGAGGTCCCGCTCGAGCGCTACCAGCGCAAGACGCCGGCCGGCCCGGTCGCCGAGCTCACCAAGATGATCGTCGATGTGGACAAGCCGGTGATCGCCGCCCTGCACGGGCCGGTGATGGGTGCGGGGCTCTCCTTCGCCCTCGCCTGCGACCGGCGGTTCGCCGACCCCACCACGCGGATGTGCGCGGCGATGGTTCGGCTCGGATTCGCGCCCGACACCGGCATCACCTGGCTGCTCCCCCGGGTCACGCGCCTGTCCACCGCTCTGATGATGGTGGAGACCGGACGGATCATCGAAGCCGACGAGTGCCTGCGCGAGGGCCTGATCGACGAGCTGGTCGCCGAAGGCGAGGCCCTCGGGGCCGCGATGGCCTACGCCAAAGAGCTGGCGCAGGGACCGAGCGTGGCGGTGGACCTCGCACGGCGCTTCGTCCACAAGGCGCTCACCTCGACGCTCGACGAGATGCTCGACTACGAGGCCGTGGCCGCGACCATGTCGGCGCACACAGCCGACGCCCGCGAGGGCACCAGCTCCTTCGTCGAGAAGCGCAAGCCCGACTTCAAGGGCCACTAGCCCGCGGGCGGAGCGAGGGCTACTGGGCCTTGTAGATCTTGTTGAGGCAGTGCCCCACGAGGCGAGCAACCTCGATCCCCGAGAGCGCGGCCTGGTGGGTACCCATCCCGGCTGCGCCGGCGTCGGCTCCCGCCAGGTACAGGCCCCGGATCGAGGTCTCGCACTTGGGCTTGTACGACCCGCACTGGCCGACGATCTGCGCCAGCCCGACGCACTCGCCGCCCTGGCCGGGCAGCACCGAGTCGCGGGTGAGCATCGAGACCTCCTTGGGCCCGTTGTACTCCTTGCGCTCGGTGGCATCCCAGATGTCGGGGAAGAGCTCCTGCATCTGGCGATCCATGCACTTCCACAGCCCCTCGATCTCGGTCGCCTCCGGATTCGACGAGCAGACCGTGCCGGACACGAGGACCTGCTTGCCCGGGGGCGCTGCGTTCTCGTCGTAGAAGGAGTGGTTGCACATGAAGAGGATCACCTCGTCGGGCACCCCGCCTTCCTTCTGCTTGCGGAACCTCTCGGTGTCGAGCCAGCTGTCGTCGGACCACACCGCGAACAGCGCAGTGTCCATCACCGGCCTCGAGAGGAAGTAGCGCACGCTGGTGAACGACCAGCCGGGCACGAGACCACGCACGTAGCTCGTGTAGCCCTTGTCGAAGTGCTCCTCTCCGACCAGGCCGAGCACCGTCGGCTGGATGCCCGCGGAGCTCACCACCACAGGCGCCGTGAAGCTGCCCTTCTCGGTCTCGACTCCGGTGACGGCGCCGTCGGTGACGCAGATCCTGCTCACCTTGGCTTCCTTGATGATGGTGCCGCCGTTCTTCTCGAACTCGCGGGCCATCACCTTGGTGAGCGCCCCGAAGCCACCCTTGTACTGGCCCCCGCCCCCCTGGAGCATGATCTGCTTCATGATCACGAGCTGCTCGGAGGCAGCGACCAGGTCGAGCGGCTCGGCCAGCGACGCGTTCGCGTGGAAGCCGAGGTAGTTGTACAGCGGGTCCGGTACGTCCCTCTGGGCCAGCCACTCCTTCATGGTGAGCCCGTCCTGGGCGGCGATCTCCTCGTCGGACATGGTCGCCATCTCGGTGAGCACCGTGAGGGCCTTGGCCTTCTCGTCCTCGGTCGCCTCCCAGAGGCTGAAGAAGGGCTCCGGATCGGACATCGTCTGCGACTGGGAGACGATCTTGTACTTGTCCCAGTCGTGGCGCCGGTAGGCGAGGGTGGCCACGTCGCGCGGATCGTCGGGCTCGAGAGCGGGCTCGAACTCGTCGGCGACCCCCAGCTCTGCGAAGACCGCCTCGAACGCCGAACCCCTCATCGGCACCTGGCCGTGGGGGAAGAGGTCGTACGCCCAGCCGTCCTGCTCGATGCTCATCATCTTCCCGCCGAGCATGTTGTTCTTCTCGACGAGCAGGGTGCGGATCCCCCTCTTCTGGAGGAGGGCTGCGCACGACAGACCCCCCGGACCGCTTCCGATGACGATGACCTCGTAGTTGCCGCTCATGGACTTCCCCCAGCTATCGGCTGACTCGGCTTCATGTCCTTCCCGATGATCCCACCGTCGGTGGGCTAGCGCTTCAACACCATCGCGGTGCCGTTGCCCCCCAACCCCAGCGTCTGGGCCAGACCGATGCTCGCATCCGGCACCTGGCGCGCACCCGCCTGCCCTCGCAGCTGCCAGGTCAGCTCGCAGACCTGGAACACGCCCATCGCCGTGGTCGCCTCGCCGAAGCAGAGGAACCCACCGCTCGGGTTGATCGGCATCCTGCCCGTGGGCATGCGTCTCACCGGCCTCCAGCAGCTTCTCGGCCTCGCCCGGCTCGCACAGGCCCCAGTCCTCGGGGAAGGCGAGCTCGTAGTACACGGTGTTGTCCTGCAGCTCCACGAAGTCGAGCTCGGTCGGTCCCACGCCCGCCTGTTCCAGCGCCTTCGCCACGGCCTGGGCCGCCTCGCTGTGGTGGGCCGGTCCCGACGGGACGATGCCGGCGAGACCGCGCGGCAGCCCGTCGTCGAACCGGGCCGTCGCGACCGCGCTCCCTGCCACCCAGATCGGCGACGAGGTCGAGCTGGCGCGCCCTCTCCGCCGAGCAGATGACGGCTGCCGCGGCCCCGTCGCTCACCGGGCAGATCTCGTACAGGCGCAGCGGGTCGCTCACCATCGCGGACTCGAGCACCTGGTCGAGGCTGAACTCCTGGCGGAAGCGCGCGTTCTCGTTGTGCTTCCCGATCTCGTGGGCCTTCACCGCCACCTGCGCGAGCTGCTCCTCGGTGGTCCCGAGCTCGGCCATCCGCCGACGGCAGAGCAGCGCCCAGAAGGCAGGCCCCGGCATCCCGACGCAGCGTCTGGCGCAGGTACTCGGGATCGGTCTCCTCCTCGACGCCGGAGGTCTGGATGAAGCCCTTCGGCATCTTCTCGCCGCCGACGACGAGGACCATGTCGTGCATGCCCACCGGCGACGAGGGAGTGGCCGACGTTGAAGGCGTTGCCGCCGGCCGCGCATCCCGCCGACATGTTGTAGACGGGGATCCCGGTGGAGCCCATGTCCTCGACGATGTCGTTGCCGTTCAGGCCCCAGCCCTTGCCGCCCGAGAACCGGGAGCTGGCCGCGGCGACGGCCTCGATCGTCACGCCACGACACCCCGGCGTCGGCGAGGGCCGCCTGCACCGCCGTCCGGCACAGCTCGGTCACCGAGCTCTCGGGGAACTTCCCCCAGGGGTGCATCCCCACTCCGAGGACCGCTACCTCTCTCATGCTGACGCCACCCCTTCGTCGCGGGCTCCCGGCGCGGGTCGGGCTCATGCCGGGCGGAACATCCAGCTCACCGGCTCGGTGCCGTCCTCCGTCGTGGTACAGGACGCCGACCACGAGCTCCACCGGCTCGCCCACCCGAAGGCTCGCCGGGTCGTCCACCTTCATCCTCCCCACGACCCGCAGGCCGTCGGCGAGGTCCACCACACCCAGCGCGTACGGCACGTACGGCTCGTCGTAGCGAGCGGGCGGCGGCGGCGGATAGTTCTGGATCGAGTAGCTCCACAGGGTGCCGTGCGGACCGAAGGTCGCGTCGGACATGTCCGAGCGGTCGCAGTCGGGGTTGTGGCACAGCCGACGATCTCGGGAAGTACGGCGTCGAGCAGCCGGCGCAGCGCGAGCCGAGCAGCCGGGCCCCCTCCGCCCTCTCGGTGAACAGCCCCTCGATCACGGGGATTCGTTCGCTGGTCATGATCCCCCGGAAACCTCCTCGACCGCCCGGATCAGCTCCGGGAGGACCTCGGTGCAGTCGCCGACGATCCCGTAGCGTGGCGTGCCGGAAGATAGCCGCGTCGGGGTCGCTGTTGATCGCGACGATCGTCTTCGCCGCGGAGCAGCCCACCATGTGCTGGGTGGCCCCGGAGATCCCCGCGGCCAGGTACAGCGCAGGTCGCGTGATCTTGCCGGTGAGCCCGACCTGGCGCGACGAGTCGATCCAACCGTCGTCCACCAGCGGGCGGGATGCCGCGGCCATCCCCCCGAGAGCGGCGGCCAGCTCCTCGACCAACCCGAAGTTCTCCTGCGCACCCAGGCCCCGTCCGCCGGCCACGATCACCTCGGCGTCCTCGAGCCGGGGGCCCTCCGCCCGGGCGGGTTCGGTGACCCTGACGCGCTCGGTGACACCCGACAGGTCCACCGAGACCGCCGTCTCCGACGGGCGGGTGGCGGCCCCGGGCTCTGCCACGACCGAGTTGGCCAGCAGCGCCACCACGGCCGGCGTGCCGGGAGCGACCTCGTACACGACCCGGGTGTCACCGCCGTACGCGGCAGCGGTGACCTCGATGTGGTCGCCGGAGACCTCGACGTCGACACCGTTCATCACCACACCGGCGTGCCGAGCGGGCCGCGACGCGGGGAGCAACCGGTCGGATCTCGAAGCTCTGGTTGAAGACGAGCAGCTCCGCGTCGACCGTGTCGCGGTACTGGACGAGCGCCTCGACGAACGCGTCGGCGTCGGCGGACTCGAGCGCGGCGTCCTCGATGCGGTCGATGGATGCCGCACCGCAGGTGCCGGCCGTCTCTGCCATCCCCTCCGGGGCCGGCCCGACCACGAGCCAGCGCAGCTCCGTGCCGAGCGCCTCGCTCACCTTCCTACCCAACGTCGAGCGCGGCGGCCGTCTCCTCCGGCGGCTCGTCGCCCACTCCGCTCCAGGTGCACACCACCACGGGCCCGCTCATGACCGGCTCCTGATGAGACCGTCCTCGACGAGGCGCCGGACCAGCTCGTCCGCGAGCTCGACCGGGCCGCCACCCGGGATGATCTCGCACTCGCCCTTGAGGGTGGGCACGAACTGGCGGGTGAGGAGCACCCTGGACCCGGAGGCTCCGGGGACCAGCTCCTCCGCGGAGACCACGGTCGGATCGACCTTCCGCGCGGCCATCTTCTGCGGCATCGTCGGGTACCGGGGCTCGCCCAGCTCGCTGCTCACCGTCACCACCGCGGGGCAGTCCACCTCGACCGTCTCGTCGCCGTTCGGCGTCACCCGCGTCACCCGGACCACCGCCGGGTCCGTCCCAGCGGCCAGCTCCACGCTCCGGGCGATCGTCACCACCGCCATCCCCAGCTCCTCTCCGACGAGAGCGGGAACCACGCCCTGGTCGTCGTCGGAGGCCTGCCGGCCGCACAGGACCAGGTCGGCCCCTCCGATCGATCGGATGTAGGCGGACAGCAGGGCGGCGGTGGCGTGATGGTCGCCTTCGGGAGGCGGGGGCTCGATCGCTGCCACCTCGTCGGCACCGAGGGCCAGCGCGTGCCGCAGGACGGCGGTGAGATCGGTCCCGATCGAGACCACGCTGATCGTGCACTCGACCCCGGCGTCACGCAGCCGGAGCGCCGCCTCGATCGCCTGCTCGTCGTAGGCGTTCATCAGGCGGGGGATCGCCGACTGGGTGAGGCTCTTCCCGTCGTCACCGATCACGAGGCCGCCCGAGACGGCGTAGGCACCGACCGCGTCGGGGTCCAGCACCTCCTTGACGCAGACGACGATTCTCATCTCATCGACCTCCGGCGGGCCGGGGCGGCGGGAGCTCGTCCCGCTGGGGCCCGCTTCCCTGGGCTGCTGCCAGCTCTGGCTTGCTACCAGTTGGTGAGAAATCTTCTCCACTTGGTGAGGATTCCTGGGCGAATGGTAGGACCCGCCCGGCACCGGGCTCAAGCCCGGCCACCGGCCCTCAGCGCCCGGCCGGCCCTGCCACCGTCGCCTCGACAGCTCCGCCCGCGACCGAGCCAGGCCGCCGGCCCTCAGCGCTCGGCCAGGCCCACCACGGCCGCCTCGACGGCCTCGATCGCCCGGTCGATGTCCGCATCGCTGTGCGCCGTCGACAGGAAGAACTTCTCGTGGGCCTTCAGCACCCCTTCATCGAAGAGCAGCCCTGCGAAGCGCGCGCCGAGCCCCCGGTCGGCCGTCATCGAGCTGCGGAAGTCGACCACGTCGCGGTCGGTGAACCAGGGCTCGAACGCCGGCGGCTCTCCCGTGACCCGCACCGGGATCCCGGCGCGCCCACACGCCGAGTCGATCGCGTCCATCAGGCGGCGCCCCCGGTCGAAGAGCCGCTCGTAGGTGCCGTCGGTCCGCAGCTCCTCCAGCACCGCGAGGGCCGCGGCGCACGAGACCGGGTTCCCGCTGAAGGTCCCGGTCATCGCGACGTAGCCCCCGGTGAGGCGGCGGATCCCCTCGGCGTGGCGCATGATCTCGCCCGATCCGCACACGACACCGATCGGGTGGCCGCCGGAGATGCTCTTGCCCAGCGCGCAGAGATCGGGCGTGACGCCGTAGCGGGCCTGGGCTCCTCCGTAGGCGAGGCGGAACCCGGTGACGACCTCGTCGAAGACCAGCACCGCACCCGACCTCGTGGTCGCCTCCCGCACCGCTTCGAGGAAGCCCGGAGCCGGAGTGATCGTCCGCTGCAACGGCTCCACGATGACCGCGGCGAGCTGATCCGCGTGCTCCTCGATGATCGCCGCGGTCGTGGCCGCGTCGTTGAACGGAGCCACGAGGACCTCTTCGAGCACCGATCCCGGTATCCCCTCGGAGCTCGGCACCGGTGTCGGGTACGGGGCAGGGTCGGTGGTCCACTGGTTGCTCATCGAGACGTGGTCGCCCTGGCCGTGGTAGCCGCCCTCGAACTTCAGCACCTTCTCCCGCCCCGTCGAGGCCCGGGCGAGCCGAAGCGCGAAGAAGGTCGCGTCCGAGCCGGTGCTGCAGTACGCGACGCGCTCGGCGCACGGAACCGCGCGGACCAGCTCCTCGGCGAGCAGGATCGCCGGCTCGTTCGGCAGCAGGTAGCTGCTCCCCCGCTCCACCTGGCGCCTCACCGCCTCTACCACCCGCGGGTGAGCATGACCCACGAACATCGCGCCGGATCCGAGCAGGTGGTCGAGGTACTCGTTGCCGCTCAGGTCGTACAGCCTCGATCCCTTGCCGTGGCTCACCACCATGGCGGTGTCGAGGGACATGGTGGGGGTGAGCGCCACCGCGGGCAGCAGCGCCGCGGCACGTCCGAGCAGGTGCTGCTCCTGCTCGCCGCGTGGTCGCCGGCCCGGAGCGTTCACCGGAGGACCTTCACCCGAACCCGAAGCGGCGCGCGTACGCGTCGAAGCGCTCGTGGATCTCAGCGGCGGTGATGCCCGTCCCGGCAGCGTCGTAACGGTGCTCGCCGTGCTCGCCACGCGGGTGGGCGGCCCGCCAGGCCTCCAGCTGACGCTCGCCATCGGGGCCGAGCTGCTGGTCGAAGTGCTCGTAGATGCGCCGCACCGAGCCGATCGGGTCGCTGTTGAGCTCGGTGAAGTACAGGTCGAAGAACTGCTCGGGTGGGCACTCGTCGCGGGCCGCCATCCCCGCCTCCGCTGCACGCGCCCAGCTCTCGGTCACCTCCCTCGCGATCGCCGCGACGTCGACCCGGTTCTCGTGCAGCTCCCGGACCCTCGAGACGAAGCTGGTGTACGAGGCGACCACCTCGGAGGGATCGCGGTGCGTCTGCACGATGCATGCGTCCGGGTAGTTGTCGAGCAGCGCCGGGAGCTGACGGAGGTGCACCGGGTACTTCAGCAGCCAGCGTCGATCGGGGTCGCTCGACCCGATCATCCCGACCAGGCGGCGGTGGTTGCGATAGGTCTCGGGATGCGGGGTCGAGTGGTACCAGCTCGTGTAGGTGGGGAGGGTGGCGGCGACCTCGAAGCGGTCGTCGGTGAAGTCGAGCGCCATGACGTGGCGGCACTCCTCCGGCCAGTCGGCGCGCATCTCGTGCACGGTCATCAGCGACGGAGCGTGCTCGAAGAGCATCTCGAGCTCTCGTACCGCACGGCCGAAGTCCGGGTGCGACTCCCACTCCTCCCTCGGAGGGCGGGGCTGGGGCTCCGCGGCGAGCCAGTACTCGAGCACCTGGAGGTCGGGGTCCTGGCCCATCAGGTAGTGGAGGGCGGTGCTGCCGGTGCGCACCAGACCGGTGATGACGATGGGGCGAGCCACCGGGGCCGCGTACGGGTCCACCCCGACCGACGCCAGGTGCTGCAGGCGGTCCTCCACCCTCAGGCGGGTCTCGAGAGCCTGGGCGATCTGAGCACGGAAGATCATCCTTCCCGTCGCACTCAGGTCGGCATCGCGATCCAGCGACTCCAGCAGCAGACCCAGACCGGTCCGGTAGCCCTGGTCACCGAAGTCCTCGAGCCCGGTCGCCTCCCTCGCCTCGGCGTGGAAGGCCTCCTCGCGCTCGACGAAGCTCTCGTTTGCGGATCCACCCATGTGAGGTCCTGCCAGGAAGGCCGCCGGCGGGGTCGACCTACACTACCCATCTGGTCAGTGTCCGCTACCAAGTGGTGAGCACCCGACGCATCCCGAGGAGAGAGCTGGCGATGGGCTGGAGCGAGTGGAGAGGGGTTGAGGGCGAGGGCTTCGACTTCGCGGAGATCCGCTACGAGAAGAGGTCGCACACCGAGCTCGAGGGCGGGGTGGCACGGGTCACCATCGACAAGCCCGACCAGTACAACACGATGACGCTGGCCACCACCGACGAGATGTTCCGGGCGTTCTACGACGCCAACCACGACACCTCGATCGGGGCGATCGTGGTCGCCGGGGCGGGCCGCAACTTCGGCGCCGGCGGCAACGTCGAGTGGGAGCGCTGGGGGCTGCGCGAGGCCTTCTACAACCGCTACCCGCACAACCGCCTCATCCGCATGTCGCGCAAGCCCGTGATCGCGGCGGTGCAGGGCTACTGCCTCGGCGGTCACAACCACATGGCGTACTGCTGCGACTTCACCATCGCCTCGGAGGACGCGAAGTTCGGCCAGGCCGGACCGAAGGTCTCCAGCCCCGCGGACGGCTTCTTCGTGCCGTACCTCACCAAGGTGGTGGGCGCGAAGAAGGCGAGGGAGATGTGGATGCTATGCCGCCGCTACACCGCCGCCGAGGCGCTCGAGATGGGGCTCGTCAACAAGGTCGTCCCACTTGAGGAGCTGGATGACGCGGTCGACGCCTGGTGCGAGGAGCTGCTCGCGGTGAGCCCGGGCTGCCTGGAGGTCCTGAAGGCCGCGTTCGACCAGGAGATGGACGGCTACACGGAGATGGGGATCATCTCCAGCCAGCTCTACCCCGACTGGTTCGACATGCCGGAAGGGAAGGAGGGAGGGGCCGCGTTCACCGAGAAGCGTCCCCCCCGCTTCTGGGCGCTGCCGCGCCGCCGAGCGCGAGATCCGCGCCGAGCTGCTCCGGGCCTACGAGGAGGACGCCGACCCGGGGGAGTGATCGAGCCGGCGGAGCGACGGCGTCGCTACAGCTCGAAGGACTTCTCCGGCTCCGCGGCGGCACCCAGCCCGGCGAGGTGCCCGTACGTGAGACCCAGGCCGATCGTCGCCCCCGGGCCCCAGTAGCCCTGTCCCGCCGGTGAGGCCACGCAGTTGCCCGCCCCGTAGAGGCCCGGGATCGGTGCGCCGTCGTGGTCGACGACCCGGGCCCCGGTGTCGATGACCGGTCCCCCGTTCGTGTCGAGGACGCCGGCCGCCACGATTATGCAGTAGTAGGGGCCCTCCTCTGCGAACGGCGCCATGGTGGCGTTGGGCGATCCCGGACGGTTCGGGCCGTTCCAGGCCCGGCCGATCGGAGCCTGGCCCCGGGCGAAGTCGAGGTCCACCCCGGTGGTCGCGAAGCCGTTGAAGCGCTCCACCGTGGCACCCAGGTTCTCGCGGAACGACTCGTGCAGGCGCAGTCCGCCGATGTCGTCGGCGATGCGGAGCAGCTCGGCGTCGATCTTGTCGGCCAGGTCGTCCCAGGTCTCGCCCTTGATCACGAAGCTCGCCTCCTCGCCCGGCCGGGGCATCGGCTGGCGCATCCCCTCCCAGCTCTCCGACGAGGCGACGAAGTCGTCGTAGATCATGAACAGCACCATGTTCGGGTACTCCCGCTTGGAGGGGTCGTACACGTGGTGCGCCTTGGTGCGGTCGTGGTACGGCATCTTCTCGTCCACCACCCGCTGCCCGTAGCGGTTGACGTGGATCATGCTGTCGCCCCAGGGCAGCCACACGCTCGGCGGGGTGGGCGAGCGCAGCGCGGCCTCCAGGCACACCTGCTTGCCCCACGCGGAGTGCATGTTCCCGAGCTGCGCACCGACCGCGGCCCCGAGCCGGACGAAGTCGCCCTGCGCTCCGAGCGTCGCGCAGGTGCCGAAGATCCTCCCGGGGAGGTAGCGGCGGATCAGCTCCTGGTTGTGGGCGAAGCCGCCCGAGCCGAACACCACCGCCTTGTGCGCCCGGGCGAGCTCGGGGAGGTGCCCGTAGCGCAGCTCGAGGCCGGTCACCTCACCGTCGTCGTTGCGCAGGATCCCCGAGACCTGGCGGTTCAGCACGACCTGCACGCCGTACTTCTCGGCACCAGCCGCCAGCTGGTCGACCATGCCCGGCGTGCCGGGACGGGGGAAGAGGTGCCGCCCGGTGGGCAGCTTCTCCTCCGGCAGCTCCGCCCCGTAGTCGGGGAAGCCCGCCAGCAGGTTGCCCGACGGCATCTGCATCGGGTTCTCCAGGTCCGGGGCGCGGGTGTCGGCCATGAGGTCGAAGACACCCGCCTCGGTGAGGTAGTCGACCGCCTTGAAGCCGTTGTCGTAGAAGGCGGCGATGAGGTCGTAGTACTCCTGCGGCAGCCCGAGCGTCGGATGCTCCGGGAAGTAGTACTGCGGGTACGACAGTCGGGCCATGTAGCGGAGAGCGTCCTCCCGGGGGTCCTCCTTGCCCTGGTCCCGGAGCGACTGGTTGTTGGGTATCCACGCTGTCCCGCCCGATGCACCGGTCGTGCCGCCGATGTGGTCGTTCCGCTCGAAGAGGACCACCGAGGCACCCTGCACAGCCGCGGTGATGGCCGCGGAGAACCCGGCAGCCCCGGTGCCCACGACGAGCACGTCGGCATCGAAGTCGAAGAGGTCGTCAGCCACAGCAAGCTCCAGTCATCTCGTTCGGCGCACCGCCGGGGGGTGCTCCGGGGTCGGATCGGTTCACGATAGGTCGGCGATCTCCTCGGGTCCGTAGCCGAGCTCGGCCAGGATCTCCGCCGTGTGCTCGCCGAGCAGGGGCGGGGGCCTGCGCACCGCTGCCGGTGTCCCGCCGAAGTGGATCGGCACACCGGTGACGTCGATCGGTCCGAGGGTCGGGTGCTCGGTGGTCACGATCATCCCGCTGTGGCGGACCTGCGGGTCCTCCACCACCTCGCGCACCCCGTGGATGGGGGCGGTGAGCACGTCCGCTCCCACAAGCCGCTCGACCAGATCGTCGGCGTCGAGCTCTCGGCAGCGCTCCTCGATGACACGATCGAGCTCGTCCTGGTTGCGCAGGCGGCTCTCGATGTCCGCGAAGCGGGGGTCGGCGCTCCAGTCGACCTCCAAGGCGGAGCAGAGCTTCTCGAAGAATCGCTGCGAGGGGCAGGTGATGACGATCCTGCGGTCGTCACGGGTGCCGTAGATGCCTGACGGGGCGAAGTACAGGCTGCGGTTGCCGGTGCGCGGGGTCTCCTCGCCGGTGACCAGGTAGCTGCCCAGTCCGGCGGCCTGCGCGTGGATCAGCGCGTCCAGCAGCGAGATGTCGATCCGCTGGCCCTCGCCGGTGAGGCTGCGGGAGTGGAGTGCGGCGAGCGCCGCTGTGGTCACGAGCACCGACGTGAGCGTGTCGATGAGCGGGATCGTGACCCGGACCGGCTCGCTGTCGGGCTCCCCCGTGAGGGCGAGCAGGCCGCCGTAGCCCTGCACCAGGAAGTCGATCCCGGGCCGGCCCGCGTACGGGCCGTCCGCCCCGAACGCTGTCACCCCGACCCAGATGATGTCGGAGCGGTGGCGGCGGACGGCTTCGTAGTCGAGCCCGAGCTTGGAGAGCGCCGGCTCGCGGACGTTGGTGATCACGACGTCGGCGGTCGCGACCAGCCGACCGAACGCCTCGCGCGCATCCCCTCGCTCGAGGTCAAGGAGGATCCCCCGCTTGCTCCGGTTGAGGCTGAGGAAGGCGGAGTGCTCCCCGTCCCGCTCCGGTCCGAGGTGGCGGCTGTCGTCACCACGGCGGGACTCCACCTTGATCACATCGGCACCCAGGTCGCCTAGCAGGGTCGCTGCGTACGGCCCCGCCATCATGGTGGAGATCTCGAGGACCCGGAGGTCCCCGAGCGGGCCGACCCCCGCGGGCCGGCCGGCCACCCCGGAGGTCACGGGATCGCGTCCTTCGCCTTGAGCTCGCCGATCTCGTCCCACTCCTTGCCGAGCACCTCGACTATCGCCAGCTCGGTGTCCTGACCCAGCTCGGGGCCGAGGCGCGACACGCGGCCGGGTGTGCGGCTGAGGGTGATGGGCAGACCCCGGAGCTCGACCTCGCGGTTCACCTCGTCGCAGTGCGCCCTGACGAAGTAGTCGTTGGCCCACGCCTGCTCGTCGTCCGCGATGTCGCGGTACGCGTCTATCGGGGCTGCGGGCAGGCCCTCGGAGCGGAACCGCTGCACCCACTCGGCGGCTCCGCGCCCGGCGAACACCTCGTCGAGGAGCTCGATCAGCTCGGTGCGGTTCGCGACCCGGCTCTCCGTGTCGGAGAAGCGGGGGTCTGATGCGAGGTCCGGACGCTCGATCGCCCTGCACAGCGTCGACCAGCCCTCGGCGCCGTTCTCCACGCAGACGAAGAGCCACCTGTCGGCCGCCTCGTACCGGTTCCAGAGCGGGTTGCGGGCGTCCTTGCGCGAGTGCTGGTCGGCGTAGAAGTCGCTCTTCGTGGCCAGGTAGGACTGCAGCGTCGGCGCCGCCAGGAAGAGCTGCGCGCCCAGGAGCGACGCGTCGACGTACTGGCCCGCGCCGGTCCGGCGGCGCTCGTGGAGGGCGACCATGATCCCGAAGGCCGAGAGCAGGCCCCCGATGACGTCACCGGCACCGAGGCCCAGGTAGATGGGGGGCTGCTCCGGCTCGCCGAGCCGGGTCATGATTCCGGTCAGCGCCTGGACCGTCATGTCGAAGGCAGGCTTGTTGGTTCCCCGGTGGCCGTATCCGCTGTTGGTCGCGTACACGAGCCCGGGGTTGAGGCCCGAGAGGGTCTCGTAGTCGAGTCCGAGCTGCTTCAGGTTCGCCATGCCCTGGTTCCACAGGAAGACGTCGGAGGCCTTGACCAGGTCGTGGAGCAGGTCGCGCCCCGCCTCGCTCTTGAGGTTGATCGCCATGCTCTTCTTGTTGCGGTTGACGACGAGGAAGTACTGGTTCCACTCGCCGACCGGGATGGCGTTGATGCTGCGCACCCCACGTGCGGGATCGCCGTACTCGGGCCGCTCGATGTGGATCACCTCGGCACCGAAGTCCGCCAGGTGCTGCGAGCAGACCGGCCCCTGGAGCCACACGGTCAGGTCCAGCACCCGTATCCCGTCGAGCGCCATCGCGCCGTCGGCCGCCGGTGCCGGGCTCTCGTGGGAGGAGCGGGGGACCGCCTCGGCCTTCGGAGGCTCCGAACGAGCGCTCGCCACGACGCCCTCCGACTCGAGGTCACCGATCTCGGCATCGGCGAGCCCGAGGACCTCGTCGAGGACCTCGGCCGAGTGCTGGCCCAGGACCGGAGCCATGCTCCGGTACCGCGCGGGGCTCCCACTGAGGTGCACCGGGAAGCCCAGGCTCTGGTAGCGCCCGTAGCTGGGGTGCTCCAGGTTCAGGATGTAGCGGTTGATGAAGGCCTGTGGGTACTGCGCGGGGTAGTCGTACTTCTCCATGATGTCCGCGGAGAGCTGGTGCTCGTCGAACTGCCCTCTCCAGTGGGCGGCGGGCTTCTTGGAGAAGAGCTCCTCGAGGAGCTGCATCATCTCGTGACGGCTCTCGCCGCAGCGCTTGTCGTGCGTGTCGAAGCGCGGGTCGTCGATGTCGAGGCCCATCACCTTCGAGAACGCCGGCCACCAGCGGTCGGTGTCGGGCATGGTGAGGGTGACCCACCGGCCGTCCGACGTGGGATAGGCCAGCGAGGCCCCGCTCATCGGGTTCCCCGCGTCGAGCCGGGAGACCGGCTCGGAGAGGCGGTCGTCCCTCATGGCCATGTACGCGTCGAGGCTGAGCGCCGCCGAGTACATGTTCGCCCCGAACAGCGAGGCGTCGACCTCCTGGCCCTCGCCGCTGCGGGCACGGTGGTGCAACGCGATCAGGGCGCCGAAGGCCAGCATCACGGAGGTGTACATCGGACCCACCCCCGGATAGACGGGCGGCTGGCCCGGTTGGGGGAGCGTCGGCATCACCCCGGTGCGTGCCGCGGCGAGCTCGTCGAGCGCGGGAAGGTCGCGGTCGGGACCCCGGGGCCCGAAGCCCGAGCCCCGGACGTAGACGAGGCCGGGGTTGGATCCGGTCAGATCCTCGTAGCCCCAGCCCTCGGCCTCCAGGGTCGCGAAGGGGAGGTCGGTGAGGAAGACGTCCGCCTCGGCGACGAGCCTGGAGAAGAGGTCACGACCCTTCCCGTCTCCGAGGTCAAGACCGAGGCTGCGCTTGTTGCGGTGGATCAGCTCGGACTCGGCATCGAAGGCCTCGCGGGGGTGCAGCCCGTCGCGGTCGGGATCGCGCGGCCGCCGCGAGAGGTCGTCGACCCGGATCACCCGGGCGCCGAAGTCGCCGAGGATCGCTGCTCCGAGGGACGACCACATCTCCGTGGTCAGCTCGACAACGAGGACATCCTCCAGAGCGCTACCCACGCACCCTCCTCTGCTCGGCGTGCCGGACCACGCGTTCCGGTCCGGGCACTCCGATCCCCTCAACGGGGCTCCGTCAAGGCGGGGATCCTACCAGTTGGTTAGTAATCCCGAAAGAAAGTAGGATTCTCTAGACGATCGGTGAGCAGGAGCACGGCTCCGAGGAGACCGAGACCGCCCGCCGAGGTGGCCGACCGACCAGACGAGTGACGGGTCCCATGAGCGAGAGGGCAGACTCGCCCACAGAGAGCCTCCTACGCGAGCTGGCCGACCGCGAATCCATCCGTGATCTCGCCTGCCTGTACGCGCACCACGTCTGGCAGCAGGACGTCGAGGGGATCGCAGGCCTGTTCACCGAGGACGGCGAGATGGACACCCCCGAGCTCCCTCTCATCTCCGGACGGGAGGCGCTCCGGGAGGCGTACACGAAGATGTTCGAGGAGGACGAGTTCCACCCCTTCGTGCACAACCACATCATCGAGCTCGACGGCGACGTGGCCACCGGAACCTGCTACGTCGACCTGAGAGCCCGCGTGGGAGGTCGGCACCTCATCAGCTCGGGCTTCTACCATGACCGCTACGCAAGGGTCGACGGCCAGTGGAAGTTCCGCCACCGCAAGGTGAACATGTGCGAGTTCTTCCCCCTACGTGACCGGCGGCGCGAGAAGCCGCCCGAGTCGTAGCCGGATCGGGCACCGCCCGGACCAAGACACGAAAGGCGTGAACCACAGATGGCACAGTTGACGGTCGGAACCCGGCTCCGCAGCGCGGTGTGCGCCACCGAGGTGATGGTGGTGGCCGCCCCCTCCGACGACCTGGAGCTGACCTGCGGCGGAGCACCGATGATCGGCATCGACGACGAGCCCGCCGCGGGCGCGAGCCTCTCAGCCGACGCCGCCGAGGGGACCGCTCTCGGCAAGCGGTACACCAACGAGGCCGGCGACCTGGAGGTGCTGTGCACCAAGGCGGGCGAGGGCTCGGTCGCAGCGGGCGGAGAGCTGCTCGTGCAGAAGGACGCCAAGGCGCTCCCGTCGTCGGATTGATGCCATGAACCTGATGATGCTGCTCGAGATGGCGGCATCGGGGTTCGGGGACCGCACCGCGGTCCAGAACGGCTCCGAGGCGCTGACCTACTCCGAGCTCTTCGACGCGGCCGGCAGCGCGGCTTCGGATCTGAGGGCTTCCGGCGCCGAGTACGCGGCGCTCGTGGACGTGAACAGCCTCGCGGTCCCCGTGGTGCTGTTCGCCAGCTCCTGGGCGGGCGTGCCGTTCAGCCCGCTCAACTACCGGCTCACGGCAGCCGAGCTGGAGGCGCTCATCGCCCGCGTCTCGCCCGCTCTCCTGGTGACCGACTCGGAGCGGATCGAGGGCCTCGGAGCCCTGCCCGGCGTCACCGCCGTGCAGCGCGAGGCGTTCCTCGACCGGGCCCGCTCGGGCGACGCGGCAGACCCCGACTGGTCGATGGATCCCGAGGCGATCGCGATCCTGCTCTTCACGAGCGGCACCACCGGCACCCCCAAGGCTGCCGTGCTCCGCCAGAAGCACCTGGTCTCCTACATCCTCGGCTCGGTGGAGTTCGGGGGCGCAGCGCCGGAGGAAGCCGCTCTGGTCAGCGTCCCGCCGTACCACATAGCCGGCATGGCCTCGATCGCCAGCTCCGTCTTCGCGGGGCGCAGGATCGTGCAGCTCCCCGCCTTCTCCGCGGAGGGCTGGATCGAGCTGGCCCGCTCCGAGCGCATCACCAACGCCATGGTCGTGCCGACCATGCTCGTGCGGATCGTCGATGCCCTGGAGCGCGAGGGCGGCCCCGAGCTCCCCGACCTCCGGGCGGTCTCCTACGGCGGGGGGAAGATGCCCCTCGGCGTCATCGAGAAGGCGATGGAGCTGCTCCCGGGCACCGACTTCACGAACGCCTACGGGCTGACCGAGACCAGCTCCACCATCACGGTGCTCACCCCCGACGACCACCGGGTGGCGGCCGCCAGCGACGACCCCCAGGTGCGTCGCCGCCTCGGCTCGCTCGGCACCCCCCTGCCCAGCGTGCAGATCGAGATCCGCGACGAGGCCGGGCATGCGCTCGGGCCCGGCGAGCGGGGTGAGATCTACGTCCGTGGAGAGCAGGTCTCCGGCGAGTACCTCGACCAGGGCAGCCGGATGGAGGGCGGCTGGTTCCCCACCCGCGACGGTGGCTTCGTCGACGACGACGGCTACCTGTTCCTCGACGGCCGCATCGACGACATCATCGTGCGCGGGGGCGAGAACATCTCCCCCGGCGAGGTGGAGGACGTGCTGATGTCCCACGAAGGCGTGCTCGACTGCGCGGTCGTCGGCGTCCCCGACGAGCAGTGGGGCGAGGCGGTGGCAGCGGCCGTGGTGCGCAAGGAGGGGAGCGCTGTCAGCGAGGAGGAGCTCCAGGCCCTGGTGAAGGAGCGCCTGCGCTCCTCCCGGGTGCCGTCACGCGTCTGGTTCCGCGACGAGCTCCCCTACAGCGAGACCGGGAAGCTCCTGCGAAGGCAGATTCGCGCCGAGGTCGGCTGACCCGACGCGCAGCGCGCCGGCTCAGGGCTTGCAGAGCACGTCGCTGCGGGTCTCCTCGAAGGCGGCGACGACCTCCTCGAGGCACTCCTCGGGCACCTCGGCCTGCCTCAGAGCCTCCCGCAGGTACCCGAGGGTCGTGTCGAAGTGCGCGTCGCCGAGCCCCTCGTCTACCAGGCGTCGGTGGACGCGGCGCAGCGTCTCGGCGTCGTACTCGGATGCGTCCAGCATACGGCCCAGGAAGTCGTACTGCTTGGCGGTCCACACCTCGGCGTCCACGCCTTCGAGGAACGGCGCGAGCGACCCGTCGGCCAGCATCCGGTCGTGCATCCCCTCCAGCGTCTCGATGACCGCGGAGGCTCCTCCCATCCTCTCGAGCAGCGTCTTCATGCCTCTCCTCTCGCTCTCGTGCGGCCGCGGGCGACGGTGGCCCTGATCACGGCTCGTCGACCATGAACAGGTTGCCGGACTCGCACCACACGCAGGTGTCCACGTACCCGTCGGGCGCCTGCGTCAGCTCCCCCAACCGGTACCAGCGCCACGGGGGATCCCCGTGGTCCACGTAATCCCCCGTCAGCGTCCCGGCGAACTCCTCGCGGCCGGCGAAGTGGGTGCCGATCACCGCGTGGCCCCCGTCGCACTCCGCCCGCCGGCCCGCGACCTCGGCGTCGAAGCCCGGGTGAGTCGGTCGCACGTCGCCCTCGCCCCGCTCAGCCGAGGTCGCCCACGACCTGCTCGAAGGTGTCGAGCGCCTCCTCCACGATGTCGAAGAGGATCTGCTTCGCGGGCTTCATGGAGGTGACGAAGCCCACCCCCTGGCCTGCGGCCTCGGTCATCAGGTCGGCGCGACGGTTGTCGTTGGCGCCCTGGATGTAGTCGGAGCTGAGCAGCATCTGGTACGGCGCCTGGAGGGGACGCGGGGCGTCGGGCTTCGCCCACTCGTCGGTCCAGGGGCAGTTCAGCACGCGCATCGTCATGCCCGAGATGGACGAGCTGAAGCAGGTGTCCTCGACGGTCGCCTCGAGGAGCCGCTCCTTGATGATCATGTCGACGTCGGACTCGCGGCACGCCAGCCAGAGCGTGCCGGTCCACACCCCTGATGCACCGAGGCAGAGCGCGGCGGCGAGGTGCCGGCCCGTCGTCACCCCGCCGGCGGCGATGATCGGGGTGTCGCCGGCCATGGCGGCGACCTCGGCGACGATCGAGAAGGTCCCGACCGGTCCCGTGTGCCCCGCCGCGTCGTAGCCCTGGGCGATGATCGCGTCCACGCCGGCCTCCAGCTGGCGCTTGGCCTGGCGGGCCTTGCCGACGAGGCCGAAGACCAGCATGTCGCGCTCGTGGGCGGCGTCGAGGATGAACGCAGGGCTGCCGAGGCCCGACGCGATCACCGGCACCCGCTCCTCCAGCAGCACGTCGAGCTGGGCGCGGGCGAGCTCCTGGTTCAGGCCTCCCCACTGGTGGAGGTCGACCTGGCCCTTGGGGTCGGGTACGTCGTAGCGCTCCTTGATCGACTGAGCGAAGGCCCGGTGGGTCTCGGGGATGTTGGACATGAGCTCGTCGACCGAGCCCGACGGGGGCACCGAGGCCGGGAGCACCAGGTCGATCCCGAACGGCTTGCCGTCCACCCGGTCGCGGATCCACTTGACGTCCGCCTCGATCTCCTCGGGGGTGTGCATCGCCTCGCCGAGGACGGCGAACCCACCGGCGTTGATGACCGCTGTCGCCACGTCCTTGCAGTGCGTGAAGGCGATGACGGGGAACTCGATCCCCAACATCTCGCAGAGCTTCGTCCGCAACGGATCCTGCTTCATGATCTCCACTCCTCAGGATGCTGGAGCCGGGCGCTCCACCACCCGGCGTACGATCTCTCGCCCCCGTCCGGGGCGGGCTCAGCATAACCCGATTGGGCCAGATGGTGATATTTTCCGACCAACCGGTTAGGATCTCGCAGTTCCGGGATCGCGGCGGTGCAGATGCCCGCCACCAGCGACTTCTGAAGCGAGGTTGAGGAATGCCGGAGGGGGCACTCGGGGGCATCGACGTCGTCGAGCTGGGCGAGCTGGTCTCGGCCCCGTACTGCGCCAGGCTCTTCGCCGACTTCGGTGCCGAGGTCGTGAAGGTGGAGCCTCCCGGCCGCGGTGACATGTCACGCCGGTGGGGGCCGTTCCCCGGCGACGAGCCCCACCCCGAGCGCAGCGGGCTCTTCGAGCTCCTGAACACGAACAAGCGCGGCGTCACGCTCGACGTCGACAGCGACGAGGGACGCGGGCTGCTGCTGGATCTGGTGGCCGACGCCGACGTGCTCATCGAGAACTACCCGCCACCGGTGATGCGCGAGCGCCGGCTCGACTACGAGACGCTCGCCGAGGTGAACCCCGACCTGGTCATGATCTCGATCACGCCGTTCGGCCAGACCGGTCCCTACAGCACCTGGTCGGGCTACGACCTCAACGCGTTCCACCTCACGGGCGCCAGCAACCGCTACTGCGGCCGGCCGGGTGAGGCACCGCTCGAGCACGGCACCTTCTCGGCCGACTTCTACGGAGCCACCACCGCCGCGGCCTGGGGCCTCGCCGCGGTGATGGGGCGCCACAACGTCGGTGGGGGCCAGCAGGTGGACGTCTCCTGCGCCGAGGCGATCGCCGCCACCTTCGTCGGTGGGCAGACGATCGGCGGGTACGCACAGGACCACGTCTTCGACCGCCGGACCGGGGTGGGCATGGGGCTCTCCGCTCCGGCCGCGATCCTGCCGTGCAAGGACGGATACGTCTGGATGCTGGTGCTGGAGACGGGCCAGTGGCGCTCCCTGGTGCGGGCGATGGGCAGCCCCGAGTGGGCGCAGCTGGAGATGTTCGACGAGCTCCAGGTGCGAGGGCAGAACAAGGACATCATCTACCCGCTCGTGCAGGAGTGGACGATGGAGCGGGACAAGATGGAGATCATGGAGTGCTGCCAGGCCGCGGGCGCCCCGGTGACGGCCGTCTTCACGATCGAGGAGGCGGCCGAGCACCCGCACCTCCGGGAGCGCGAGTACATCGTTGAGGTGGAGCACCCCGAGCTGGGGGTGCTGCGCCACCTCGGTCCCCCGTTCAAGCTGCCCGCCTGCCCGGGCGGGCCGCGTGAGCACGCGCCCCTCCTCGGCCAGCACAACGAGGTGGTGCTCGGCGAGCGGCTCGGACTGGGAGCGAGCGACCTGGAGCGCCTCCGCGCGGCCGGGGTCGTGTGAGGGATCCGGCGGTAGCGGGCATGACGGGCGCAACGCCTCTGCAGGGGATCCGGGTCGTGAACTTCGGCTGGGTCTGGGCAGGTCCGATGGTCGGCCAGACCCTCGGCTTCCTGGGAGCCGAGGTGTACAAGATCGAGTCGCGCGCGCACGCATCGACATGTCGCGGACGATCCCTCCCTTCGCAGAGGGGATCCGCGACCACGACCGCAGCCTCTCCCACCACGCCGGCTGGGCCGGCAACGGCAGCGTCACCCTCAACCTCAAGGAGCCCCGGGGCGTGGAGCTGGCTCTCGAGCTCATCGCGCGCTCCGACGTCGTGGCCGAGAACTTCGGGCCCGGGGTGATGGAGCGGCTGGGTCTCGGCTACGAGGACCTCGTCGCGGCCAAGCCCGACATCGTCATGTTCTCCATGCCCGCCGCAGGTCTGTACGGTCCGCTCTCGGGGCTGCGCACCTATGGGCTCAGCCTCGCGAGCATCACCGGCCTCGACAGCATCACCGGCTACCTGGACGGCCCCCCGATCGCCATGGAGAACGCCTTCTCCGACCCCTACAACGGGATCATGGGTGCCTTCTCGATCCTGGTGGCGCTCCGCCACCGCGACCGCACCGGCCAGGGCCAGCACATCGACTACTCCCAGCAGGAGGCGGTGATGCAGCTCGTCGGGCCGGCGTTCATGGACTACGTGATGAACGGCCGGGTGGGCGGACCCATCGGGAACCGCCACCCCCTCGGCGCCGGCGCGCCGCACGGGGTCTTCCCGTGCACCGGCGACGACCGCTGGATCAGCATCGCGGTCACCTCGGACGAGGAGTGGCAGGGACTGGTGGCGGCCACGGGCGGCGCCCGGTGGGCCGCCGAAGAAGCGCTCGCCCACCACGAGGGCAGGCTGCGCAGCATCGACGAGCTGCACGGGCATCTCGCCTCGTGGACCGCGGACTTCGACGACCGCGAGCTGGCCGATCTCCTCCAGCGCCACGGGGTCGCCGCCGCTCCGGTCCTCGACGTCGGCGACCTGCTGGAGGACCCCCACTACCGGGCCCGGGGCACCTTCATCGAGGTCCGGCACCCCGCCGGGTTCTCGGAGACCATCTACGGGGCGTACGTGAAGACCAGCCGATCCAGCGCCGTCGTCGAGCCCGGCCCGGTGATCGGGCGCGACAACGAGCACGTCTTCCTGGAGCTGCTGGGGATGCCGCGCGACCGGTACGACGAGCTCGTCGCCGACGAGATCATCTACTGACGGGGCGGGCCCGAGTCGGGTCTGCTACTGCCCCGTGAACTTCGGCTTGCGCTTCTCGGCGAAGGCCCGCGGACCCTCCTTGGCGTCCTCCGACTGGAAGACCCGTGCCGCCAGCGCCTTCTCGAGCACGAACCCGCCCTCCAGCTCGAGCGCGCGCACTGCGATCTCCTTGGAGGTGCGCACAGCGAGGGGACCGTTGCGACAGATCTGCTCGGCGAGCTCCATCGCGGCGGACATCAGCTCGTCGGCCGGCACCACCCTGTTCACCAGGCCGATCTCGTAGGCCCGCTTGGCATCGATCGGCTCGCCGGTGAGCAGCAGCTGCATGGCCAGAGCCCATGGGATCTGGCGCGGGAACCGGATGTGCGAGCCCCCGGCGGGGACCAGGCCCCAACGCACCTCTCCGAGGCCGAACGTCGCGCTCTCCGACGCCACCCTCAGGTCGGTGCCCGCGAGCATCTCCATACCCCCGGCGATGCACATGCCGTTCACCGCGGCGATGATGGGCTTGAACACGTCCGAGAACTGCCGCTTGGTGTGGTCCTCGTAGCCCAGCTCGTCACCCGAGGTGAGCAGGGGGATCGCCTCCTTCAGGTCCATCCCCGTGCAGAACGCACGGTCACCGGCTGCCGTGAGGATGGCCACCCACAGGTCGTCGTCGGCCTGGAACTCGGCGAACGCCGCGTCGATCGCGCCGAGCATCTCCTTGGTGAGGGCGTTGAGGGCGTCGGGACGGTCGATGGTGACGACGGCGACGTGGTCGCTCTTGTCGAAGTGGACCGTCGCCGGGAGGTCCAGTGACTCGACGGGTGTGACACGGCGGCTCGAGGGCCGTCTCGTCACGAGGCGGAAGGTCGGGAGCGTCACCTTCTCGGTGACGCCGTTGAAGTGCACCTCCACCGGCAGCCCGATCTCGAGGTCCTCGGGCTCGCAGTCCTCGATGAGCGTGAGCAGACGGACTCCCTCGTCCATCTCGACGATGGTGGGCGCGTACGGCGTGTCGTCCACGAACTCCGGGTGCAGCGCACGCTCGGCGACCGTCCAGCTGTAGATCCTGCCCTGGCCGCCCGACAGCTCCCACTTCCAGTTGAAAGATCCGCACTCGGGGCACATCTCGCGAGGGACGTGGCGCCAGGTCCCGCAGTCCGAGCAGCGCTGGAACCGGAGCTCGCCCTTCCGGCAGTAGGCGTAGAAGTCCTTGGTGAGCCCTTCGAGCTCGGGAAGCGGCTTGCTGTACGGGGCCGGCGTCCACTGCGCGATGACGTCGAGCGTCTTGTCCTTGTACTCGGCCTTGTCGGGCAGCCTGCGACCCAGCCAGTCGTCGTAGAAGGTGTCGAGATCGGGGAGGAAGTCGAAGTCGGGCGGGCAGCCCCGCGGGACCGCCTCCACCTCGAGCTGGGTGCCGCAGCCCGGGCAGATGTACTCGCGCACCTGCATCCAGGCGGGATCCGGCATCTCACGCCCGTGGTACACCTCGGCGATGCTCTCGGCCGTGTCGCGCACGTGGATGAGCGACGAGAGCTTCCAGTTCACCCGGTAGTCGCCGAACTCGTGGCCGCAGCGGCACTTCACGATCCGCGACTTCTCCTTGGCCACGATCGAGAGCACCGGGGTGAGCGGCAGCAGGATCTTCTCGTCCCACGGGACCCGGGACTGGAGGATCTCGACGTACTTGTCGAAGCGATCCGGGTCCTTGGCGTCGCGCATCATCTCCTGCACCGCGGGCCAGGGGAGGACCCCGTCGATGAGCATCTCGATGTCGGCCTTGTGGAAGTCGGCCACCTTCTCCTCCTCGCTCAGCGCCCGAGCACGGCGATGCTGCCGTCCCCGAAGTCGCCCCAACCGGTCACGATCCCCAGCTCCGCCTTCGCCAGCTGCCGCTCGCCGGCCGTGCCACGGAGCTGTCGCACCGCCTCGACGATGTGGCTCATCCCCAGGACATGGGCCTCCGCGAGCAGCCCGCCGTGGGTGTTGACGGGGAGATCGCCGTCGGGGCCGATCCCCACGTCCATCACGAACGGCCCGCCCTCGCCACGTGCGCAGAACCCGGCCTCCTCGAGCTGCTGGAGCACCTCGAAGGTGAAGCAGTCGTAGATCATGGCGAAGTCGACGTCGCGGGGGGTGATGCCGGCGCGCCCGAAGGCCTCGGGAGCGGCGATCGTGATGCCGGTCCTGAAGATGTCCTTCCGGTTCATGATCTCGTCGGCGGGGTACGGCTGACCCCGGGCCGCCCCCATGATCTTGACCGGGGTGTTCCGGAGGTCCATCGCCCTCTCGAAGCTGGTCACCACCACCGCGGCCGCCCCGTCGGTCTCGAGGCAGCAGTCGAGGAAGCGGTACGGGTCCGTGAGCATCTTCGAGTCCATGTAGTCGTCGAGCGTGATGCGCTTGCCGTTGAGCACGGCGTTGGGGTTGCGCTGCGCATGCTCACGCATCGCGACGGCGATGGTCCCGAGGTGCTCCGCCTTGGTGCCGAACTCGTGCATGTGCCGGCGGGCGATGAGCGCGTACCACTGGGGTGGGGCGGTGAGACCGTACGGCACGTAGTAGTCGCGGGCGATCGCCGCGCCCGGCATCGAGTGGACGTCCTCGCTCACCGTCTTGCGCGCCTTCGCCCCCGAGTAGCCGTTCCAGCCGGCCGGGAGCAGCACGTAGTCGGCGGTGCCGTTGGTGACCGCCGCCGCCGCGTCCTGGAGGGAGGCGACCGGCGCCGCGCCGCCCATGTTCACCGTTGCCGCGAAGCGCAGGTTGGCGCAGCCGAGGTTGGCCGCGAACTCCTCTGCCCTGCCCAGGTTCGGGAACGGCATGATCCCGTCGATCACCGTGGGGTGCAGACCGGCGTCCTGTATCGCCCTAGCCGCCGCCTGTAGCTGGAGGGCCAGCTCGGTCATGCCCGAGCCGGGTCTCCGGCAGTACTTGGTCTCTCCGATGCCGACGATGCACGCTTCGCCTGTCACGACTGCTCCAGATGCTCGGGATCGCTCCGCTTGTCGATGCGCCTCTTGGGTTCGATGTCGGTGAGGGCAGCGAGGTTCCTGCCCAGGATGCCCGCCCGCATCTCAGAGGTGATCTCCGGATACCCGTAGTTGCGCTGCAGCTCCTCTGGGATCTGCAGGCCGCGGACCCAGTCTACAACCCGCTTGGTGTCGCCGAAGGGGAGATCGAGCCCCATCACGATCTTGTGGGGTTCCACCCACTGAAGGGCGGTGCCGATCGCGTGATAGCCCCGATACGGCGACTTCGCGTACCAGCCGATGATGCCCGAGAGGCTGAGGTAGAGGTTCTCGTGCTTCCCGGCGAGCCCGATCAGCTCCTCGGTGTGGGGCCAGCCCATGTGGTAGGCGATGATCTTCAGCTCGGGGAAGTCGAGCAGCACCCGGTCGAGCGTGTCGGGGTGGGTGTAGGCGCTGGGCTGGGGGTAGACGTAGGACATCCCCGTGTGCACGGTGAGCGGGATGCCCAGCTCGCAGGCCTTCTCGTAGAAGGGCCACATCCGTGGGTCGTCCAGCGGTGCGAGGTCCTCGGGCTGGTACACCTTGCACAGCCGCGCGTCGTACTCGGTGACCAGGTGCTCGAGCTCCCAGATCGCGTTCTCCACCCCGCGACGGAGGATCGGGCCCACCATCGCCTCCAGGTACATGCGCCCGGGGTACGGCGCGATCTGGTCGATCATGAACTGGTTGGTCGAGAGCGAGATGGTGCCACCGCTGATGTCCATCATCCCCTCGCGCAGGCAGAAGCAGACGTCCACGTCCGCCTCGTCCATGTAGCCGATGAGCGTCTCGGCGATGGGCGGTGGCCGGTGCGCGGTGAGGTCCACGGCCGACCATGCCCGGAGCACCCCCTGCACGCTCTTCCACCAGCGCCCCATGTTGGGGTAGTAGCCGCTCATCTCGGCCATGGTGGCCGGGTTGAGGAAGTGGCACTCGGTGAGGGCCACGAAGTGGTCTTCGCCGTTCACGACTGACTCCGATCTCCGTTGCCCGATGACGTGTCTTCGGCGCTTCCGCCGAGCAGTCGCCAGATCCGCTCCGGTGACGCCGGCACCTCGCGGGCCAACGCACCCGTCGGGGCGAGCGCGTCGTTCACGGCGCACATCACCGCTGCCGGGGTGGTGTGCATCGCACCCTCGCCGCAGCCCTTGGCGCCCAGCGGTGTGAACGGCGACGGGGTCACGACCGCGGTCTTCTCGATGGCGGGCACCTCGTTCACGGTCGGGATGAGGTAGTCGCCGAAGCCGCCGACCAGGGGCTGGCCCTGCTCGTCGTAGACGTACTCCTCGAACAGCGCTGCCCCCACCCCCTGCACGACGCTGCCGTCGGTCTGGCCCTCGACCACGACCGGGTTGAGGCGCGTGCCGCAGTCGTCCGCGAGGCAGTACTTCAGGATCTTCGCGACGCCGGTCCCGGGGTCGATCTCCACGGCGACCACGTGCACCGCCTGGGCCGCGGTGAGGTAGCTCTTGGCGCGCCCCTCCTCGTCGGCGGGAGTGCGTCCCGGGGCCGTCCAGACGTAGGTCGCGGACGGGTTGGGGTCGATGTCGGGAGGGAGCAGGTCGCTGCGCGCCAGCATGGTGCCGGCGACCTGCGGGAGCCCCATCTCTGCTCCTGGCTTCCCCTTGACGACGAACTTGCCGTCCCTCAGCTGGACGTCCTCGCGCTCGCAGCGCATCAGCCCTGCGACCACGGCGCCCATCTTCTCGGCCAGCAGCTCGCACCCGCCGAGCACGGCACCGGTGATGGCGACGCCGAGCCGGCTGCCGCCCGGGCCGAAGGACGGTGGAGCGGAGAGGGTGTCGAGGGGCACCACCCGCACCGAGTCCATCTCCACGCCGAAGTAGTCGGCCACGACCTGCGAGATCAGCGTGTACTGCCCCTGGCCCTCCATCGAGAACCCGACCCGCACGGTGATCGACCCCATGACGTCGACGCTCACCGTCGCGCCCTCGGGCACGCCCGTCTGCGGCATCCCCACGATCGCGTACACGTTCCAGTCGAAGACCCCGGGCTCGACTGCGCTCGCCACGCCGATCCCCACCACGCGACCCTCGGCCCGGGCCTCGGACTGCCACCGCCTCAGCCCGGGGTAGTCGGCCAGCTCGAGCGCGGCGTCGAGCACCTCCTCGTAGCTGCCGCTGTCGTACTCGTTGCCGCTCGGGATCGTGTAGGGGAACTGGTCGGGCGCGATGAAGTTGCGGCGACGCAGCTCGGCCGGGTCCACGCCCAGGCCCCGGGCGGCGATGTCCATCATCTGCTCGAGGACGAAGAAGTGCGGCGGCGGCCCCATGCCGCGGTACGGGCCCGCCGGGAGCTTGTTGGTCGCGACCAGCGTGAGGTCGTACTGGGCGACCGGGATCGTGTAGGGGCCGGTGAACGCGGCGAGCGGCTTCGCGGCGCTGATCGCGCCGAAGCCCTCACCGGTGGCGCCGAGGTCGTCGACGAGCTTCACCTTCAGCCCGGTCACCCTGGCGTCCCCGTCGACGGCGAGCGAGACCTCGTAGTGCCGGTCCCAGGCCTGGCTCCCACCGGAGGTGAGGTACTCCACCCGGTCCTCGATCCACTTCACGGGCTTGCCGCCGGCCTTCCGGGAGAGCATGGCGACGACGTCGGTGGCGCGAGAGCCGCCCTTCCCGCCGAAGCTGCCCCCGTGGGGATAGCTGTTGACGTTCACCTTGTTCGAGGGGAGCCCCAGCGACCCCGCCCGGCCGAGGGCCGCGGAGGTCGGGGACTGGATGCTGCCGCGGATCGTCAGCTCGAGGCTGGCGGGATCCCACTCGCAGATCACCCCGTAGGTCTCCATCGGGTTCGCGCCGACCCGGTTCCAGCGGAAGCTCTCGGTGAAGACGTGCTCCGCCTCGGCGAACGCCTCGTCCACCTCGCCCCAGGTGAAGACCCTCTGCATCATCACGTTGGTCCCCTTCTCGTCGATGACGAGGGGGCTCCCGTCCTCCATCGCCGCGAAGGGGTCGACGACCGGCACCAGCGGTTCGTAGGTGACCTCGATCCTCTCCAGCGCGTCCTCTGCCACGTACCGGCTGGTCGCAGCGACGGCCACCACCGGCTCGCCCACGAAGTGCACCTTCTCGGTGGCCAGGGGGTAGGTCCCCCAACCCTCCGGTGCCGAGCGGGCGGGGTTGGCCCAGCGCAGCGCGTCGTGACCGGTCACCACCGCCACCACACCTGGCATCGCCACGGCCTCGCTGGTGTCGACGGTGAGGATCCGGGCGTGCGCGTACGGGCTGCGGAGGATCGCAGCGTGCAGCATGCCGGGCAGCAGGACGTCCCCGATGAACTCGGTGCGACCGGTGAGGAGCGCTGCGTCCTCGCGGCGGTTCACCCTGCGGCCCACGAACCGCAGCTCGCTGGTCGGCATGTCCTCCAGCCGCTTGGGGATCTCCACTGCCATGGCTCTCCTAGCCCCGCGCGTCCGCCGAGCGGGCGGAGCGCATCTGTGCCGCCGCTACGTGCACCGCCCGCAGGATCCCCTGGTAGCCGGTGCAGCGGCAGAGCTGACCGCCGAGGACGTCGCGGATCTCTTCCTCGTCGGGATCGGGGTTCTGCTCCAGCAGCTCGTAGGTCGCCATGAGGAAGCCGGGCGTGCAGAACCCGCACTGCAGCCCGTGCTCGTCGGTGAACGCCTGCTGGATCGGGTGCAAGCGCCCCTCGGGCTCGGCGAGCCCCTCCACGGTCATCACGTCGGAGCCATCGGCCTGGACGGCGAGCATGAGGCAGGACCTCACCGCACGACCGTCGACGAGCACCGTGCAGGCGCCGCAGACCCCGTGCTCGCAACCCACGTGGGTGCCCGTGAGGCGGAGCTCGTCGCGGAGGAAGTCCGCGAGCGTGAGCCGGGGCTCGACGGTCGCCTCTCGGGACTCCCCGTTCACCGTCAGGCGGACCTGCCTTCTCCCATCAGGGGGAACGACCGGATCCGTCGAGGCCTGGGAGCTCATGCGTCTCCGGTGGCTCGCGCCACCGCCTCCGCGAGACCCCGGACCGTGAGCACGTCGGCGAGCTGACGCCGGTACTCGGCAGAGGCATGGACGTCCGACATCGGCTCCTCCACCGCCCGGCGCACGATCGCGCCGGCCTGCGCGAACAGCTCCTGCGCCGGGCTCTCGCCGTTCACGAGGTCTTCGGCCTCGGGCACCCGGATCGGCTTCGGCCCGACACCGAACAGCACGATCCTCGTCCCCTCGCAGCGGCCGGCCGGACCGACGGCGACGGTGACACCGGCGCCGACCATGGCGAAGTCGCCGTGTCGGCGCGAGACCTCGTCGAAGGACCACCCCGTGCCCGCCGGGAAGATCGGGAAGGAGACCTCGACCAGCACCTCACCGGGCTCGATCGCGGTCGTCAGGTAGCTGACGAAGAACTCGTCGGCACCGATGCTCCGCTCGCCGCCGCTGCCGACCACGCGCATCTCGGCGCCCGCCAGAAGGGCGGCCGCGGGGTACTCGGCGGCGGGATCCGCGTGGGCCATGGAGCCACCGACCGTGCCCCTGTTGCGGATCTGAGGATGTCCCACGAGCACGGTCGCCGCGTGCAGCAGGGGGTGGTGCTGCCTCACCAGCTCCGACTGCTCGACGGCACGCTTCGTCGCCATCGCGCCCAGGACGATCCGCTCTCCCTCGAGGCGGATCTCGTCGAGACCGTCGATGCGTCCGAGGTCCACCAGCACGTCCGGGCGGGCGAGGCGGAGGTTCAGCATCGGCATGAGGCTCTGACCGCCGGCGAGCACAACGGCCTCTCGATCGGGGTCGCCCAGGAGCGAGACCGCCTCCGCGAGGGACGTGGGGGCCTCGTAGGCGACCGGCGGCGGCTTCATGTATCCCTCTCGCGGGGCGGCTGCGACCGGTCTAGCCGGTCCACTCCCCGACCGCCTCGAGCGTCATGTCCCTGTACTCGGCCTCGTCGGGCAGCTTCCGGCCCAACCAGTCCTGGTAGAAGGTGTCGAGATCGGGGAGGAAGTCGAAGTCGGGCGGGCAGCCCCGTGGGACCGCCTCCACCTCGAGCTGGGTGCCGCAGTCCGGGCAGATGTACTCACGCAGCTGCATCCAGTCCGGGCTGGGCATCTCACGCCCGTGGTAGATCTCGGAGAGGCTCCCCTCGCTGTCGCGGACGTTGATCAGCGCCGAGAGCTTCCAGTTCACGCGGTAGTCACCGAACTCGTGGCCGCAGCGGCACTTCACGATCCGCGACCCGTCCTTGGCCACGATCGAGAGCACCGGCGTCAGCGGGAGCAGGATCTTCTCGTCCCACGGCACCCGGGACTGGAGGATCTCGACGTACTTGTCGAAGCGATCCGGGTCCTTGGCGTCGCGGATCATCTCCTGGACCGTGGGCCAGGGGAGGACCCCGTCGATGAGCATCTCGATGTCGGCCTTGTGGAAATCTGCCATCTCGGGCTCCTAGAACTCGAAGTCTTCGGGAAGGCCCCAGAAGGAGCGGAGCTCGGCCCCGTAGTCGGGCGAGAGCTCCATCGAGGAACGCCACATGGTGAGCACGGCCGGGTCCATGTTCTCCTTGGCCGCTACCTTCTTGCGCTCCTCCTCCCACCACTGCTTGAAGGGAACCGCCTTCGACTTGCGCTCTTCACGGATCTCTGCCCGGCGCTTCTCGGTGGCGGCCTCATCGATGCTGTAGCTGCCGTTGTTGCTGAACACCGTGCCGTGGATCTGCGAGGCGACCCGCTCGGAGGTCCAGCCCTTGTTCAGGTCGTCGCAGATGGCCTCCGGATCCCGCTCGATCGGGTCGCCCATCGACTGCGCGCCCGAGATGGGGTGCATGATGATGTCGTAGTTGACGAGCGGCTCCGGCGTGAGGAACGGCGGCTCGGCCCGGGTCTTCATCTCCTCGGCTTCGACCAACTTCGCCAGCGTCGGGTCGTCGGCCGGTCCCCGCTCGTGCACCAGGGGCTTCTCGTTGGCGATGAGCTCCTTGACGTTGGTCTTGTGCGCGTAGCTCGCCGCGTCCGGCCAGGTCGGGTACGCCCCGTACATGCCGTGGTTCGAGAGCACCTTGGAGCGCATGCCCGCGTCACCGCACTGGTACTCGATGCCCGAGGGGGTGTTGTGCACCATCCACACGGCGGTGTGGCCGAGACCGCCACGGAAGCGGCCGTAGCCACCCGAGTCGGGCTCGATGTTCCGGCCCAGGTACAGGATCGGGAAGTACATCTCGGTGACCTCGGCGTTGCCGAAGTCCGCGTTCGGCGTGTAGATGCACCATGCGGAGTTCTCGCCGTCGGCGAAGCCACGCGCGGGCGAGCCGTTGCTCGCCTGCTCGAGCGTGAGGCTGGCGAGGTAGTACCCGAGCTGGGTCACCCCGGCGAACTCCGCGGTCATGGTGGTGGCAGCGCCGGCGGCCATCTCCTCCACGAAGCCCCTCATCTGGAAGAGCCGGCCGAACGCCTCGTACAGGTTGCTCATCCACATCACGGCCGGCGCCCAAGCGACACCGGACGATGCGGTCGGGTCCACCTCGAAGGGGTTGGCCCACGAACCCGCGGGCGGTGTCTCGACGTCCCACGCAGCGGTCGGCCCGGAGTTGAACATGTCGAAGCCGACGATGTGGGAGTAGCCGTTGAGCAGACCTGACTTCAGGGCGGTGGGGTGGATGTTCTCCCCGAACGGGACGATGCCGCTGGCTCCGCGCAACGAGAAGTGAACAGCTCCGTCCGACTTCACCTCGAGCTCCATCGGGAGAGCCATCAGGCAGTCGACGTCCTGCTTGCCCAGGATGACGTTCTTGCCCTTCATGGCGAGGTCCTTGAACTGCGACTTGCGGAGACGACCCGGGACGGTCTGGGTCCTCACGCGCCCGACGGCGTAGCGCCGGCTGTCCTCCACGTACTCGTGGGTGGCGTCCTTGAAGAAGTCGACCCCGTACTTCTCGATCACCTCCATGAGGCGCTCGCGGATGGTCACGCAGCCGGCGACCCGACCCCGCGCATCGCCGAGCACGAAGTCCGGCGTGCGGGTGCGCGAGCGGATCCGCTTCTCGTACCAGGGGTAGAAGGCGTCGTTCTCGCCGACCTTCTCCATCGAGATGCACAGGCCGTCGGAGAAGCAGTCGGGGTTGAGGAAGCCGACGGACCCGGGCGTCACCGATCCGCAGTCGCTGACGTGCGTGACAGCCGTCGCCCAGGCGACGAGCTCGTCGCCGTAGAAGATCGGCATCGCCATGTCGAAGTCCGGCGAGTGGATCCCGCCGTAGTGCGGGTCGTTGTTCTCGAAGATGTCGCCCTGCTTGAAGCCCGGGGAGTCCTCGTAGCCCAGCGCCACGAAGTTGCGCACCATGTCGGCGAGCAGCCCCGGATGGGCGGTGATGCCACGCGAGACGCAGACCGCCTCACCGGTCGGCGTGTGCAGCGCCCACAGCGCGTCGCCACCCTCCACCGCGATCGGCGAGGAGGAGACCTTGCAGCCGACCTCCCACGCGACGTTGCAGAGGTTGGAGAGGATGTGCCAGAGGGCCTCGTACGTGCCGGGGTCCTCCTCCTTCCTCTTCAGCCGCTCGAGCCCGAAGAGGTGCCCGGTCTTGGCGAAGGCCTTGTCGTTGTCCTCGAGTCGCTGGGCGAGCTCTCCGGTCTTCCTAACCAGTAGGTCCGTCACCGTCAGTCCTTCCTCTCGAGCCAGTAGATGTCGTGCTCGTCGATGCGCAGATGCCACTCGGGCGGGACGAACAGCGTCGTGTTCGAAGCCTCGACCACTGCCAGGCCGTCGATCTCGTTGCCGGGCACCAGGTCCTCCATCCTCCAGATGTCGGCATCGTGCCAGGCACCTCCCCTGAACACCGGGCGCTTCCCCTTGAACGCCTTCTCGTCGGGTATGGCTCCGGCCAGCTCGTGACGCCGCAGCCTCGGCTTCACGGTATCCACCGTTCCGATCACACAGACCTCTGTGATCTGGATCGGCACGTACTCCGACTTCGAGACCAGGGTGTAGAGCTTGGTGTAGCGATCCTCGAACGCCTTCACCAACGCCTCCACGTCCTCGATCGAGTCGACGCTCTCGATCGGCGAGTCGACCTCGATGTCGTCGAGCTGGCCGAGGTACTTCATGTACACGACCCGCTTCGTGGAGACCTGGGAGGGATCGAAGCCCTCGCCGGAGAGCTCGTCCATGAGCTCCTTCTCCAGCGACTCCCACGCCATCTTCAGGGGCTGCAGGTAGCCGACCTTCACCGCGTCGTCGGCCTGCGGGTCGATCATCGTCGCCACGCTCTTGTGCCGCCGGAACGAGTAGTCCATGCAGGCGCCGCCCCACGCCGAGAAGGCTCCGGCGTGCGGCACGGTGACGACCGCCTTCCAGGGATCGTCCGCCGCGTAGCCCAGCAGGTGGAGAGGGCCCCCGCCCCCGTAGCCGAGCAGCACGTAGTCCCGCAGGTCGTGGCCGACCATGACGCTGCGCACGAGGTGCTCACGCATCAGGACGTTGACCAGCTCCATGCAGGTCTCGGCGGCCACGTAGACATCGAGGCCGAGCGGGTCGGCGATCTTCTCCTTGAACAGGTCGTAGGAGACCTGCTTGTTCACCTTCACCTTCCCGCCCAGGTAGTTGTCCTCGTTCAGGACCCCGAGCAGGAGGTTGGCGTCGTTGATGGTCGGCGTCGTGTTGCCGGCCTCCATGAAGGTGGGGCCGGGGGTGCCGCCCGCCGAGTCGGGGCCGAGCTTGAGCCGGTTCGTCTGCGGGTCGAGACGGAGGTAGGTGCCGGTGCCCGCACCGATCGAGATGATCCCGAGCATGGGGACGTTCACCCACATGTCCTGGAAGCCGGGCTCCCGGTCGATCGGCAGCACGCCTGCGGTGATCGCGCCGGCGTCGAACGAGGTGCCGCCGACGTCGGAGCAGACGATGTTGTCCTCGCCGATGACGCTGGAGAGGTACTTGGCGCCCATCAGGCCACCGACCGGACCCGACATCGCCGCCTCGAACAGCCTCGGGTAGCGGATGTTGGCGATGCCTCCGTAGCCGAGCACGGTCTTGAGGCTGTGGGGGTACTTCAGGCCCGCCAGCTTCTCCTCGATGCGCAGGAGCTGCTTCCGGGCCGGGTTCGACGCGTACGCCTGGATGACGGTCGCGTTGGCCCTGGAGACCTCGCGGGCGGTCGGGGCGACCTCGCTGGAGAGCTCGAGCGGGACCTCCTTGCCGAGGTCCTGCATGACCCGACGGGCGATCTGCCCGGCACGCTCCTCGTGCATCGGGTTGGTGAAGGAGTGCAGGAACACGATGGCGAGCGCCTCGCACTCCTCGTCCACCAGGAGCTCGCGCACGCCCTGCTCCACCTCGTGCTCGTACATGGGGATCACGGGGGTGCCGAACATGTCGATCCGCTCCGTGATGCCGCGTGCCTGGTCGCGCGGCACCAGGGGGACCCGGTGCTTGCGGTACTGCATGTGGGTGATCTCGCTCCACTGCTGACCGATGAAGGTCTGCGAGCCGCGTCCCTGGGCGAGGATGTCCTCGAAGCCCCTGGTCACGAGCAGGCCGGTCTTCAGGCCGCTCATGTTGATGACCGTGTTCAGCATCGAGGTGCCGGTGTAGATCGCCGTCTCCATGAGCTTGCCGAACTCGCGGCCGTCGGTCTTGGGGTCGATGCCGAGGTACTCGAGCGCCTCCTCGAGCGACTCCATGTAGCCGATGCTCTCGTCCTGCGGTGAGGTCGGGGCCTTGCCGATGACGCTGCGCCCCTCCTCGTCGACGACGATCACGTCGGTCATCGTTCCGCCCGCATCGCAGGCGACGAAGTAGTTAGCCATCCCGGAACTCACCTTTCTTGAAGGGTCGCGCGACGAGTCGGCGAGCGAAGCGAACACCGGCAGCACCGGCAGACCGGGCACACCGGTCAGGACACCGAACCGTGGGAGCGTGGGCATCCTCGGCAACGAGCGGATGCCCCAGGCCAGGCCCGAGCCCAGCCAGCCCAGTCCCGACGAGCCGAGCGCACCGATGCTGGAGAGCCAGCCGGCCGGACCCGGCTCGTCCGACTCCGAGGGCTCCGCGGGGGACCCCTGCGGGGAGTCGTCGCGGGAGATGGGCAGGAGCCTCAGGAGAGACTCGGTCGCACTTCTCGGCAACCACGCGATGGCTTCCTCCCAGGGTCGCATCGGCTCCTACCAGGACAGATGCCGGCTACGGCAGCTTCTCACCAAGTGGTAGCAAAGTATAACCAGGAGGCGAGTCGGGCGCACGAGCGACCTCGGCGCTCACTGCGCCCCGGCTGCCGTGGGCGCGGAGACAGTCCGAGCCCGGTGTGTACATCAGAGGAAGTGATGTATGTTGGGGTGATGAGCCTGGCCGAGCACACCTTCACCCACATGCTCCGGAACTCCGGCGAGGTGCTCGCCGAGGTCGAGCGTCGCGACGTCGTCCTGCGGCGGCGTGACGGCGACGACCTCTTCCTCGGACTTTGGTCCCGAGAGGAGTCGGTGCGAGATGCGCTCGGGATCCTCGCTCGCCTGCTCGTCACCGCGAGCGCCGATCCCGGTACACGTACCAGGATTGCCGGCGCCCTGGCCGCCTCACTCCCCTGGACGGGATTCCTCCCTGACGACGAGCGCGTCGAGTTCGTCGACGCGCTCGCCTCGACCTCGGCGGCATGCGTCGAGCTCGACACCTTCGAGCCGCTCGCCCACCTCATCGACGGCTGGCGAGCCACGGCCGAGATCCATGCGAACCCCGAGCTGGCGGAGCTGTTGAGCGGTCCCCGCTCGGGCCCGGCGGTGAAGCTGAAGCGCCCGAGGGTGGTTGCGGCCTCTAGCCGACGGTGAGCGGCTCGCTGCTGTAGTCACCAGCGATCGCCTTGTCGATGTCGAAGTCGACTGAGTCGACTACATGGAGGGGGAGGACGCCGACGTCGGTCCCCCAATAGGCAACCACGCTCCCGCCCTCATCCACGACAGGCCCGAGATCTGACCTGCTCGTCGGAGTGGGCGAGTACATGGTGTCGACGGTGATGTACCCAGCCCGCTCGCCGTGGTAGACGACCGGGATGCGGTCTTGCTCCAGGTCCTCGCGGATCTGCTCCATCCCAGCTCGACCCACCGGTCCAGCCGCGTCGAGGGACTCCCGGTACTCCTGATCCGTCATGGCCAGAAGAGCCGGACGCGCCTCACGCTCCTGCGGGGTCGGGTCAGACGTATCGGGCGTCGCCGCATCTGCAACCGCCACACCTACCGCTGCGACTACAAGGAGGCCCACTATCACCGCTGCCGTTCTCACCAACTTCATCTTAGTACCGGCTACCCACCGCCATCTTCTGACCGCTTGACGTCCCTGCGTCCTCCGGATGGTGCGCGGCTTCTGCTGGGTCTGGACGAGGCGACGGAGCAGGAATCAGAAGATTCGACCTCCCGACTGACCACCACCCACGTGTCGCGCCAACCGTGGTGACCGCGGCGAGACACGCGCCCCGGCTCCTCGACCTGGGAGATGCGAGAGAGCTCAGGTGATCCCGAGCTCGGCCAACACCTCCTCCGCTTCGGCGCCGATCGTCGCCGCGGCGCCCGGGACCGGTCGAGCGACCGGTCCTCGGACCGGCACCGTCCCGTCCTCGGTGTCGAGGTACCAGTCGCCGCCGACTGAGCGGGCCGCCGGCGAGGACGCGGGCCTCACCGGGTGAGCACCGAGCGTCGAGCCCGCGACGTCTCGCAACGCCACGTCCACGATCCCTCCGCGCCCTCCGAGCACCATCGCCGACGCCGCGACCGCTGCGTGCAGGCCGGTGAGCGGGTCAGCTATCGCATCGCCGCAGAACACCGCTGTGCCGTCGTCCGAGCGGGCCACGAGCCCCGACGCGGCCGCCGCGTCGTCACCGAACGCGGCCCGGTTGCACCAGGGCCCGTCCCTGCCGTAGCCGGTGATCGCGACCCACACCGTCGCCGGTGAGCGCGCCAGGACCACGTCCGCCCCGAGACCGAGCTGCGCGAGGGCGCGCGGCCGCGACGCCTCTATCACCACGTCCGCTCGCTCGAGCAGGAGCCCGAGCCGAGAGATCTCGGCGGGATCCGTGAAGTCGAGCGCGACGCTGAGGTGACCGGCGTGGAGCAGGTCGTAGAAGCCGGCTGGGCCGCCACCGCGCACCGTCGGGCCACGAGCGCGACTCGACCTTGACGACCTCGAAGCCCGAGAGGCCGAGCAGCTGCGCGCAGAGCGGGCCCGCCCACATGGAGGAGAGGTCCACGACGAGCCCCCGTCGTCGCGGCTGTCCGGACGGGGAGAGCGCGATGCGCCACGGCAGCAGCGGGAACCGCTGGCCGCGGTGGCGGCTCTGCTCGTCGTCGGCTGCATCGAGTGGCTCGGGGACGCCAGCGACCGGGATGCCGAGGAGCCCGGCCCGCTCCGCGAGCTCGGCCGCGCCCGCGCCACGCGACCACCGCGCCGACGCTCGCCCAGACATCGCCGCCCACCTCCGACCCCAGCCACGCCCCGACCAGCCCCACGTCCTCCGGCCGGGCCAGGTTCACCGCGACGAGGCCGTCCGATGCCGCGAGCAGACGGCAGCTCCCGCCGGGCGAGACCGGACCTCTCCGCCCGAGACCCCAGAAAGCAGCGTGCTCGCCCAGGAGCTGTGCTCCGTCGACGCTGACGGCGTCCGCGCCGGCGGCGGTGAGCGCCTCGAACGCCAGCGCGGCAGCCTGCGCGGACGTGGCGGGTGCACCCGGAGCCACGAGCGGAGGTCCTTCCGGCAGGCCGGTGAGCGCCATGGCACCGCTCCGGGCCCACTCGGCCTCCTCGCAGCTCGCCCCACGCCCGGCGCCCACCACGGGACCATCCGCCCAGGCCAGCCCGTCTAGGCCGTCGTCGGGAGCCGGCTCCGCGCCGAGGAGCGCCAGCAGCTCGGCAGCCCGCTCCACAGCAGGAGACCTGGGTCCGTAGCGGGTCCGTGACCCCGCGAGCGGGGCTCCGGACGCCGGGGCGCTCATCCGCCGCGGCCGCCCCGCGGAGCGCCGGGTCCGCAGCACATACCCTGACCGTGATGCAGGTCGCCGCCTTCGCAGAGATCGCCGACGCATTGCGCTCACCCTACGCGGCGGACGATCTCGTCGATCCCACGAGCCCGATCTTCGCGGTCGACGTCAGCGGGGCGACGATCGGTGCGGACGAGGTCGCCGCCCTCGAAGCGCTGCCCGCCGTCACCCTCGCCCTCTCCGACGAGCCGGCGCGCCCGAGCTCCGGGCTCGCGGCGTTCGACCTCCTCCTATCGGCCTCCGGGGGAAACCGGCACGGCCCCGGTGGAGGGGTGCCGCGCTGGACCGCACCCGACACCGGCATCGACGCGACGGTGGAGGCGATCACCGGTCGCGTCCGCGCCAACCCCCAGTCGTCGGTCGCGGCGGCCCAGCTGCTCCGACTCTCCGCGGGGCTCGACGTGGTGCGCGGGCTCATCGCCGAGTCCCTCACCTACTCCACGCTCCAGTCGGGCCCGGAGCTGCGGCACTGGCTCGAGACCCGTGAGCCCACCAGCAGCGCCGAGCTCGATCCGGTGCCCCTCGTCGTCGAACGCACGGACGGCGAGCTGAAGCTCTGCTTCAACCGGCCCGAGATCCGCAACGCCTTCGGCCACGAGGTGCGCGACGCCCTCGTGGAGGCGCTGCAGCTCGCGGCCGCCGACGACCGGATCGAGGCGATCACCCTCTCCGGGCGGGGCCCCGCGTTCTGCAGCGGAGGGGACCTGCGAGAGTTCGGGACCTTCTCCGATCCCGTGGGTGCGCACCTGATCCGCAGCACGCGCAGCGCCGGGTACTGGATCCACCGCCTCGCCGACCGGATCACGGCACGGATCCACGGAGCCTGCATCGGGGCCGGCATCGAGCTCCCGGCCTTCGCGAGCCGCGTCGTCGCAGCACCCGACACCCGGATCGCGCTGCCGGAGGTGGGGATGGGGCTCGTACCCGGTGCCGGCGGGACGGTCAGCCTCCCGCGCCGGATCGGCCGCCACCGCACCGCCTACCTCTGCCTCTCCGGCGACACGATCGGGGTCGAGACCGCGTCGGCCTGGGGGCTGGTGGACGAGATCGCCTGAGATCCTCACCGCGACAGGTGCACCACCCGGCCGCCGATGATCGTGGCACTCACCCGGACCCCGGCGAGGTCGCGACGGGCGGTGTCCCAGGGTCGGTCGATGAGGCAGAGGTCGGCCGGCCCCCCCGGCAGCAGCCTGCGGCCGGCACCGCCTGGGTGATCGGGCTTGCCGAGGAAGAGGGCAAGGGCCTGCTCGGGAGCCAGCGTCTCGTCGGGCCCCATCACCTCGCCGGAGGCCGTGCGCCGCTCCACCGCCGCCGCCATGACCGCCCACGGGTCGTGCCCGCCCACGGGTGCATCGGAGCCCGCGGCGAGCGGCACCCCGGCCTCGAGGAAGGAGCGCGCCCGGTACAGCCACGGCTGGTCCCGGGGCTCCACCGTCGCCAGGTAGCGGTCGCCGCTCTCCGCGATGAAGTGCGGCTGGGTCACCACGGTCACGCCCAGGCCCGCCAGCGCGTCGAGCGACTCCGGGGTCACGACGCTGGCGTGCTCCACCCGGTCGCGCTCAGTGGCTCCGACCTCTGCGAGAGCTGCGACGGCCAGCAGCACCGTCGCTCTGCTTGCGGCGTGGATCGCCACCGCCCGACCGGCCTCGTGGGCGGCGGCGATCCGGTCCACGACGACTTCGAGAGCCGGTAGCTCGGGCTCGAAGAGCACCAGCTTCACCGGACCCGCGCCGACCTCCGGCGGGGCCTCCACGCCGGGCCCGGCGGTCATGGCGAACAGCCGCTGCTCGAGCGCGCCCGAGCGCCGCGCCTCCGCCAGCGCGCCCAGCTCGTCCGCTCCGTTGTGCGCCGTCGCGTCGGTCACGCCCGTCACCCCCCGACCCGCCAGCTCGCTGCTCACCGCTCGCAGCGAGGGCCACTCACCGCCGATGCGCGCCCTCATCCAGTCGTCGAGGCCCGCGATCCGACCGGTGGGGCTCCCGTCCTCGCCGATCTCCACACCCGGGGGAGCATCAGCGACCGAGCCCAGGCCGAGGCGGGAGAGCCCCTCCGTGTTCAGCACCCACATGGCTCCGCTGCGGTGCTGGAGGCGCAGCGGCCGATCGGCCACCGCGCGATCGAGCACGCTCCGGTCGGGCCAGCCCGCCACCGTGTCGTCCCAGCCGACGCCACGGATCCACCCCGCGCCCTGCGACGCCACCTCGCGCAGGCGCTCCGCGAGCGATCCGGCGTCCGTGACCGCGGGCGGGCCGCACCACAGCGACTGCGCACGCGCCGCCAGGGCGAAGAGGTGCAGGTGGTGGTCGTGCAGACCGGGCAGGAGCGCAGCCCCTCCGCCGGCGATCCGGGTCACGCCTGGCGCGACCGCGTCTGCCAGCGAGCCCGACGGCGCCACATCGCGGAGCACGCCGTCACGGACGAGCACATCCATGCCCGCACGACCCTCGACCTCGACATCGGTCAGCAGCACGTCGGTCACCGACGCCTCGGTCACGCCGCTGGCGTCTCAGCTCACCGCAAACCGATGGCGGTGGCGAGCCGCGCGCGCTGCTGGGGCGCAGAGCCCAGCTCGAGCTCCAGCGCCTTGGCGCGGCGGAAGTAGAACTGGAGGTCGTAGTCCAGGTCGACGCCCACCCCGCCGTGCACCTGCTGGGCACCGAACGCGACGCGCTGGCCGGCGTCGGAGGTCCACGCCTTCGCCACCGCGACCTCGCGCTCGCCACCGGAACCGGAGGCGAGGACCCACGCCGCTCGGTACGCGACGAGGCGTGCCCCCTCCAAGTCGAGCAGCATGTCCGCGAGGCGGTGCTGCACCGCCTGGAAGGCGCCGAGCGGCTGCCCGAACTGCACCCGGGTGCGGGCGTGCTCGGCCGCCATCTCCAGCGCCCGGCCCATCACCCCGACCAGCTCGGCCACCCGCAGCGCCGTGGCCCGGGCCAGGGCAGCCGGCAGCAGCTCGGAGGTCTCGCCGACCACCTCGCCGTCGACGCGGTCGAGGCGGAGCCGGTACAGGCGGTCGTGGGAGATCGTCTGGAGCTTCTCCGCCTCCACGCCCGGCTGGTCGCGCCGGCACAGGACCAGCACGGGCCCGGCCGCGACGAGCAGCAGATCGGCTCCTTCGACGTCGTAGGCGAAGGGAGCCACACCGCTCACGCACGCCGTCGACCCCTGCACCTCCGCGTCCAGGGCGTCGTCGGGGACGTCCGCGAGCGCGGTCCCGACGAGCACCTCACCCTCGGCAACGCCCGACGGCAGGTGCCCGCACCCCGCGAGCGTCAGCCCGGCGAGCGCCACAGTGGAGAAGAGAGGGGTCGGGCAGACCGCACGGCCCAGCTCCTCGAAGACGATGGCCAGGTCCAGGAGGTCTCCCCCGCCGTCGGGCAGCGCTAGGCCGATCCAGCCCATCTCGGCCATCTCGGACCACATGCCCGGCAGGTACCCCTCGTCGCCGCGCTCGATCTCCCGCACCACGGCCGACGGGCAGCGGTCCTCGAGGTACGACCGCGCGACCTTGCGGAGCTCCTCCTGGTCCTCTGTGAGGGCGAAGTCCATCTACGGCTCCTCGGGTCGGCTCTGGATCCCCGCGATCACGATCTCGGCATCCCGAGCCCGATCATCGCGACGATGTTCCGGTGCACCTCGTTGGCGCCGCCACCGAAGGTGAGCAGCACGTCCTGCATGAACCACCTGGGGAGCAGGCCGCCGTCGGGTGCCGACTCGGCGACCAATCCGCCCTCTCGACCCATCACCCGCAGGCAGGTCCCGAACGCACGCTGGTGGAGCTCGGTGCCGAAGATCTTGTTCAGCGATGCCTCGTGGTAGGGCACGATCCCCTCGGCGAGCATCCACGCCGTGCGGAGGTTGAGCAGCTGCAGCACCTCCAGCTGCACCGCTATGTCGGCCAGGGCGTCGCGCACCCACGGCTCCTCCGACACCGGGCGGCCGTTGCGCCTGTGCGAGCCCGCCCACGCGACGGTCTCCTCGAGCACCCGCTCGACCGGCGACGCCGTGGCGAGCGCGAGCCGCTCGTAGTTGAGCTGGGTGGTGATGTAGTTCCAGCCCTCGTTCAGCTCCCCGACCAGCGCCTCCGCAGGCACCCGCACCTGGTCGTAGAAGGTCGTGTTCGTGCGCAGGCCCCCCATCACCGTCGTGGGCTGGACCGTGATTCCGGGGGTCTCGATGTCGATGATGAAGACCGAGATCCCCTTGTGCTTCGGGGCGTCGGGGTCGGTCCGGGCCGCGAGCCAGAGGTAGTCGGCCATGTGCGCGCCCGAGGTGAAGACCTTCTGTCCGTCGATCACCCACTCGTCGCCGTCGCGGACCGCACGGGTGCGCAGAGAGGCGAGATCCGAGCCCGCATCCGGCTCCGTGTAGGCGATCGCCACGTCCAGCTCGCCCTTCAGGATGCCGGGCAGGTACCTCTCCTTCTGTGCGTCCGTGCCGACCCGCATGATCGCGGGGGCGACGGTCTGCACCGCCACAACCGGGATCGGGATGCCGGTGCGGCAGATCTCCTCGAAGAACAGGTACTGCTCGACCGGGCCGTAGCCCATGCCGCCGTACTCCTCGGGCCAGCCCACGCCCAGCATCCCGTCGGCGCCGAGCTGGCGGATGTACGCCTTCCACTCCGGCCCTCCGCCCTCGGGGCTGTGTCGGACCTCGGCTCGCAGCTCGGGCGTGATGTGGGCCTCCAGGTACCCGCGCACCCGCTGCACCAGCTCGATCTGGGACTCGGTCAGCGCGAAGTCCATCTCCGGTTGCCCTCCCGTGGGCTCAGGTCCCGGCCGTCTGCCGGATCGTCGCGGTCCCCTCGCAGTGCGTCCCGTACTCGGTGGCCGCAGCGAAGGCCACCTCGACAGCGCGCGATCCACCCTCCTCCGACTTCCCTGTCACCGAGCCGGTCATGGTGAGCTCCTGGCCGGGGAAGGCCGGGATCTTGAGCCGGAGGTCGATCGACGCCAGGTCCCAGTCGGGACCGCACCAGTTGCCGACGAAAGCTGCCATCAGGCCGTTGGTGGTGAGGATGTTGAGGAAGATGTCGGGGCTGCCCGCCTGCTCGGCGAAGGGCTTGTCGTGGTGGACCGGGTAGAAGTCCCGCGAAGCGATCGCCCCCGCGACCACGAGCGTCGCGTCGATCGCCCGAACCTCGGAGGGGAGCTCCTCGCCGGCCTCGATCGAATCCCACGCCCGCGACTCGTACAGGAGGTGCTGCTTCATCCACTCGGTCGACATCGTCCTACCTCCTCACCCGGCCGGCTCGGCCGGTGCCGGCTCCGGCTTGTAGCGCATGTAGGTGAAGCTCAGGGTTCCCAGATCCACCCCGTCCTGGTTGGAGAAGCGGTACTCGAAGGTCACGAAGTACGCGGCGCCGAGGCGCGTCTTCTTGTCCGTCTCGCTGACGCTCGCCAGGCGCACCACGTAGGAGACCGTGTCGCCCACCTCGGCCAGCGCCTCGACGGTCATCGACTGGCCGGTCGCGACGACCTCCGTGTACCCCTCCTCGCCCAGCACGTCGTCGATCGGCTTGATCGGCAGGTCCGGGACGTCACGCGGGGGCCACAGCGGAGCCATGCTCCAGCACTGCATCATGACGCCCGGCGCGACGATGCCCCCGTGGCGGGAGGTGGCGGCCCACTCGGGATCGGTGTAGGCGGGGTTGCGGTCGTGCATGACCTCCACCCAGTGCCGGATCATCTGGGGGCCCACCGCGTCGACCGCCTCCATGCGCTGCGACTCGTTGCCGATGTGCTGCCGGAGCCGGTCCTCGTACAGCGTGCCCATCAGGTCCTCCCGGTCCGAACCAGGCGCTCCTCTGGCCCGTAGGAACGACGCTACGGGTGCTCGGAGTCCCTAACCAATTGGTAGCAGAGCATAACCGTTTGGCTAGTCACCGGACCCAACCGGAAGAGCTCCGCCGGACCGCGGGCCACCGAGCGCCCGGTCAGCAGCCCTGGATCCCGGCGGTGGGAGCAGAGCCCCAGCCGAACGGTCATGTTTTGCTACCGTTTGGTAGGAGTGCTTCGATCGTCGGTCTGGTCCGGCACCAGCACCGGTGACCAAAGGAGTGCAGATGGCCGAAGCGGGGGAGATCCAGGGCCGTCGCGGCGCGATCCTCGAGGCCGCCACGGAGCTCTTCGCCCGCAGGGGCTTCGGCGGGGTCGCGATCCAGGAGATCGCCGACCTGGCCGGGGTCCACAAGACCACCGTGCTGTACCAGTTCGGCACGAAGGAGGCGCTGCACGAGGCCGTCCTCGACACCGCCCTCCAGCCGGTGATCACGCTCACCAAGGAGTTCCTCGCCGGGGAGTTCAACCGCGAGCGGCTCAGCTGGCACCTCGACCAGCTGCAGCGCCACCTGGCCGAGAACCCCTCCGTGCCGCGCCTGATGATCCGCGAGCTGCTCGAGGGGGGCGAGTACGGAGACGCCTACCTGGAGCGGTTCGTGAGCCCCGTCTACGAGCCCGCGAAGCGCCGGCTTGAGGAGGCCCAGGCCGCATCGGAGGGCAGGATCGCCGACATCGACCCCGCGCTGTTCGTGCACGACCTGCACGTCCAGATCATGTCGTACTTCTGCCACGGCCCCCTGCTGGAGAGGCTGATGGGCACCGACCCCTACACGGTCGACGCGCTCATCGCCCGCCGCAACTACCTGGTCAACCAGATCCTGGCCCAGCAGCGCCCGCCGCGAACGGAGAAGGCACAACTCGATCCCGTCGCCAGCTGACCGGTCGGCACCGCCCGAACCCGACCGGATCAGAGGACGTGGTCCTCGATCACCTTCCGGTACGCGGAGAGGCTCGGGGTGTCCGCCGGGAGATCGGTGATCGGCCTGCCGACCAGGTCGTACTCGGCGATGGTCTCGTCGAAGGGGATCATCCCGAACAGATCGATCCCGATCTCGGCCGCCTTCGACTCGAGCACCTCCTCCGCGCCGCGGACGCGGTTGAACACCAGGCCGAACCTCTCGGTCTCGATGGCCCGGTCCACCTCGACCAGCTGCTTGATTGCCTCCGCCGTCTCGATGCCGCGCGACGTCGGGTCGCTGATGACCATCAGGGTCTGGAGGCTCTTCACCACCTGGCGGTTCACCTGCTCGAGGCCCGCCTCTCCGTCGATGAGGATCGTGTCGAAGCCCGACGAGAGGGTCTTGATGGCATCCCGCAGGAGCGAGTTGACCGGGCAGTAGCAGCCCATGGTCTCGGTGCGGCCCATGGCGAGCACCGCGAAACCGTCCAGCTCGGTCAGCGCCTCGAAGGAGAGGTAGTCGAGCTTGTCGTTGATGAGCTTCCCCATCGCGTCGCTGTCGGGGTCCACGTTGTCGCGGCGGCGTGCGGTCTTGATGATCTCCTCGCGCACCTGGCCCATCGTGCGACGGACCTCCACGCCGAGCGCGCTGAGCAGGCCGCACGCCGGATCCGCGTCGATGAGGAGCAGCGCACCCGTCTTCGGGGTCTCGATCAAGGCCCTCGCCATCATGGCGATGGAGACGGTCTTGCCGGTGCCTCCCTTGCCGGAGACGGCCACCATCCTCTTGCCCTTGCCTGTCTCAGCCATCTGATCTCCTGTTCGGTTCTGGTGAGTGGGGCTCTCAGCTGCTCCTGGTGGGCTCCGCCACCCTCTCCTCGCGCTGGCGCGCGAGGCGCTCGGCCAGGAGGTCGCGGACCTCGTCGCAGACCGGCTTCGAAGAGCAGGCGTTGCAGTCGAGGCTGCAGTCCGCGTCGTATCCCTGCTCCCTCCAGACCTCGTGCACCAGCTCGCTCCCGGTCTCCTTCGAGCGTGCGGCGAGATCGGTGAGCGACTGGACCTCGGCCTTCCCGGCCGTGATGAAGATGATCTCCACGTCGGTGACCCGCGGTTGGGCGCTCTTCACCACGTGCAGGTGGGCCCGCCCCAGCGCCTCGAAATCGAACCCCTTCGCCGCCACCTGTCTGCTGACGCGTCCCCAGACGTGCTCGGAGGTGCTCCGCAGCATGTAGCCCTCGATCTCGTCCCCGATGTGGTGGCACTGCTGGAGCGCCCCGTGGTCGGCCGGCGAGAGCATGTGGCCTCCGACGAGAAGCACCTGGGCGAAGGGGAGGCTCGCCCCTTCCGACTCGGGGATGTCGGGACCGATGAGGCTGATGCGTCCGTCGGTGAGCAGCGACGTGTCGCGGGTCCACAGCACCACCGAGGTCGACCCGGCGACCGGGTTGCCGAGCTCCACGAAGGTGTCGCTCCGCAGGATGATCCCGTCGTTGGCACCGGGGCCCACCTTCACGCAGAGGCCCTCGGCCTGCACCTCCGCCGGCCCGGGCCGGAGGTGCTCCTGCGTCGGGTGCGCGGCCGCGATCGGCGCCACCGCCTCCCTCAGCTCACGGAAGAAGTCGTCGAAGGCAGCCATCCCGGGACCCTGCTCGGGTCAGCCCAGCCCCATGCCGGCGAAGAACTCGGAGACCTTGTCCTTCACCTCGTCGACGCTGGTGTAGCGGCTGTCGAAGAGGTCGAGGCCGATGTGCATGAACGGGACCCCGAGCTCGCGGCAGGTCTGGCGTTGGATGTTCACGGTCGCCGCGCCGTCCTTGTGGCCCATGTGCCCGGGCCAGATGACGCAGTCGATCGAGTAGTCCTTCACCACCCGGCGGATGTCGTTGGAGAAGTTCTCCGCCGTCCCGCGGGCCTGGCGGATCATCGGGGCGTCCAGGAGGTTGCGCCTCGCGAGGTCCCGGAACATGGTCTCCTCGGTGCTCGTGTCGATGAGCGAGTACGGGAAGTCCCCGAACATGTCCATCACGATCACGGCGCCCCACTCCTCCTCGAGCCAGGGCATGAACTCGTAGATCCAGCCGTACGGCATGATGTCGAACCAGAAGAGGCGGATCTTCTCCTCCCAACCGGGCGTGCTGTTCGCACCCTGACCCGCCTTCACCTTCTCCTCCGCGCACGAGTAGAGCTGCTCGAACCACGCCGTGCAGCGCGGGTCTCCGGCCACGAAGCACTGGCTGATGGCGAAGGCCTGCGCGCCGCCGATCTCCCAACCGTGCGGGCAGGGGACGCTCCGGCGGAGCTCGTTGTAGTCCTGCCACAGCGTGTAGGTGTTGTTGGACTCGTCGCAGACCTCGCGCAGCCGGTCGATGTCGAGCTTGCGGCCGGTGTTCTCCTCGAGGAACTCCACCATGATGCGGAGCTCGTCGGCGAAGTAGTCGATCGAACGATCGTCACCGATGTATGGCGGGTCGCAGCAGTACAGGGGGACGTCCCGCCAGACCTTGTCGTGCTCGATCATCTGGCTCAGCATCGGGGAGGCGTCGCACGGGGAGAGCAGCCCCAGCACCGCGGAAGGGACCGGCATCAGACCGTGCTGGATGTAGTAGGCGGGCAGCCTCACCGCGGTGCAGAGATCGGTGCCGAGGCCCATCTCCACGGAGCCCTCGATGTCCTCCGCCAGGTGGGGCGCGGACGACGCCATGAAGGGGGTCTCCATGATCATGAACCAGGGGAGATCCAGGGCATGGAAGATCTCCGGTGCGTTGCAGAAGTAGCCGCCGATGAAGGGCTCGTCGTTCTCGACGCAGTCGACGACGGCCTGCTTCGCCGAGAGCAGGATGTCGAACATCTTCACGTTCAGCTCGCCCTCTGGTCCGGGCATCGCCTTGGCCGCCTCGGCGAGCACCGCGAACCAGTCGCGCTCCTGCTTGTAGCGCTCGACCGAGCGGAGCTTGGCCTCGCGATCCAACATCACTGCCATCAGTCAGTTCCCTTCAGAGTCTCGACGAACGCCTGCACACGCGTCTGGAGCTGCCCCCGGCTCGCCAGCACGTACTCCCGGTCGATCTGGGTGAACGGGATCCCCTCCTCCTTAAGGTCCCCACCGGTCATGAGGTGCTCGACCTGCCAGATGTCGCAGAAGTTGATGCGCTCCCCGATCACCCCGTCGACCTTGAACTCCTCGCAGAGCTCCCTCACGAAGTCGAGCCGACGTGGCTGGTCGCCGTGCATCCGTGGGCACGACGGCCGGTCGTGCACGTAGTACCTCGCGAGCGCACGCACCGGGTCGGGCTCATCTTCGTCGACCCGCCTCCACATCAGCCTGGTCCCGAAGCAGGTGGCGTCGGTCACCACCAGCGCACCCTGACCCTCGACCACCTCGATGAAGTTCGGGTCGTCCAGCTCGCTGCCCGTGATCAGCACGCGTGCCCGGTGCTCCCCGGGACCCTCCACGCCTCTCAGCTCCTCGACCAGCTCGGCGAGCATCGGCTTGTAGACGGCCTTCGGCAGCGCCGTCCCGGCCACCATCACGCGCAGCGTCTCGGCGCCCGTGATCGGCGGCCGATCGACCTTGCGCATCTCGTACAGCTCGCGCTGGAGCGCGCGCACCTCGTTGTGGAGCACGATCGCGTCGCGGATCGCGTCATCGGTGATCTCGACGTCGAAGTGCTCCTGGAGGGCATCGCGGAGCCGGATGATGTCGTCGCGGTAGAACTCGACCTGCCGATCGCCCGTCTTCCTCGGCAGGCTCATGATGTGGATGAACTCCGGCTCGTCGAGCTGGTCGAGCCAGTTGTCGTAGATGCGCCGGATGTGGTCGCAGCTGTTGATCACGACCAGACCGTCGAGGAACTCGTACTCCCCCTCCATCGCCTGGTTGAAGGCGTGGCGCGGGAAGGTGCAGTTGATCGGCTGGAAGCAGACATCGGCCATCTCGGTGCTCGTCGAGCCGGTGCCCCGCATCCGGAACGGCATCATCCCCGCGGCGGTGAAGATCTCCTCCGGAACCGTCGAGCAGAAGTGCCCGATGACCTTGCCGCCCCCGTCCTTCCAGTCCTCTATCTCGTCGCTGAGCAGGCAGTCGGCGATGCGCGTGAACTTCTCGTAGGCCTCCGAAGCCTCCACCGGGCTGCTTCCCATCTGCTTCTCCATCCGGGTGATCGATCACCCTGTCGAATCGGTCAGGACTTCTTCGCCTCGAGCTTCTCCCCGGCGAATATCGCTGCGCCCAGCGCACCCGCGAGCTGCGGGTCTCCCGGCAGGCTCTTGATCTCGGTCTTCAAGACCTTCCCGAGCGCGAACGCGAGCCCGTTGTTCTTCGAGCACCCCCCGGTCATGGCCACCTCGGGAACCATGCCGACGCGGCGCACCATGCTCGAGACCCGCTTCGCGACCGAGACGTTGATCCCGGCGATGATGTTGTTCATCTCCTCGCCCTCGTTCACGAGGGTCACGACCTCCGACTCCGCGAAGACGGTGCACTGGTGGGTGATCTTCGCCGGCTTGTCTCCCTGGTTCTCGAGCGCCGACAGTCCCTCGAGGCCACAGCAGAGAGCCCGGGCGATGCTCTCGAAGAAGCGACCCGTGCCCGCGGCGCAGCGGTCGTTCATCGCGAACTCGAGCACCTTCCCCTCTGGGGAGATGGAGATGACCTTGCAGTCCTGGCCCCCGATGTCGACGACGGTCCGCAGCGCCGGGTCCATCCAGTGCGCCCCACGGCCGTGGCAGGCGATCTCGGAGAGGTTCTCGCTGGCGTAGTCGATCTTGAGCCGGCCGTACCCGGTGGTGACGACGTTCTCGATCTCGTCCACCGACTCCAGACCGGCCTCGGCCAGGGCCTTCTCCATCGCGCAGTCGGCCGTCCTCACCGGGTTGCCCTGCGACGCGATGATCGCGCTGCCCGCCATCTCGCCGTCCCGCATGATCACGGCCTTCCCGGCCGCGGATCCGATGTCCAGTCCCGCGACGATCGTCACGCCGACCTCCTGTTGCTCGGGGCGCGACCTGCGCCTCCTTCGGACGTTCCCCCCGGCGATCCCCCCTGCGCCCGCATCAGCCCGAACCGTCTCCGGAGGTCACGTCCAGGCCCAGGTGCTCGCCGACGACCTTCGCACCGAGGTACCCCGGGCCGCCGATGATCATGCCGCCGGCGTAGTTCGAGGCACCGCAGGTGAACACGCCCGGGACCGGCGTCTCCACGCGAGAGCACATGTCGTTCGGGCGGTTGAACCCCATCTGGAGGTTCGTGTACGACCCGTGCTTGATCGAGCCCCGGGTCATGGTGTGGAGCTTCTCGGCTATGTGCGTCGGCGGGTACTCGCGACGCAGCACGATCCGGCCGAGCTCCGCGTGGCTCTCGATGAGCGCCAGGCACTCGTCACCGAACTGCCCGGTACCTCCGTCCCAATCGTCGTCGTATCGGACCACCTGCTCGGCCCGCACTAGGGAGTGCCCAGGAGGTGCCATCGAGGAGTCGTGGACGCTCGGCACGGTGACGTGGACCCACTCGCCGCCGCCGGCGGTGCCCTCGTCCACCCGGGCGAGGTGATCGTGGAGCTCGTCCTCGGTCTCGAGGCCCAGGAAGGCGATCATCGCCTCGTCCACGCGGGGCTCGGGGTGGCGATACGTGAGCTGGCCCTCGATGCCGAGGTGCAGGCCGAAGAGCGTTCGCTCCTCCCACTCCCAGCCCTCGACCGCGTATCGGAGGTCGGTCGACAGGTTCTCCGCTCCGACGAGCTGGAGGAAGGTCTGCTCGGGGTTCAGCGTCGACGCCACCGCCGTGGCCCGGAACCTCAGCCCGTCTGCGACCTCCACCTCCACCGAGTCTCCCTCCGACCGGATCGCGGTGACCTCTGACGCGTCCAGGACCTCGCCTCCGTTGGAGATGAAGACCCGGTACAGGGCGGAGGAGAGCCGGTGCGACCCGCCCTTCACGAGCGCCGCGTCGACCATCCTGCAGAGGTAGATCGGGTACAGGTACCCGAGGGGGTCCTCCAGGTGGAAGCCCCACATCGCGGAGAACGAGAGCAGCGCCATCCGCACCCGGGGGTCGGTGAACCCGTACTCGTCGAGCACCTCGATCGGGCTGAGGTCGGAGATCTCGTTCAGCCGCTCGCCGACCTCGGTCTGCCCGATCTCGACGACCTGGTCGACCACCGGCAGGGGGAGCTGGTAGGTGAGCGGGATGATGTACTGCTCGAGCATCGGCGCGAACTCGGTCCACATGGTGCGGAAGCAGTCGGCGTCGTCCTCGCTCACCGTCGCGATCGACGCCACGGTCTCGTCGAGGTCCTTGCTGAAGACCAGCGCCTTCCCGTCGCTGAACGGGAACGCGCACGCGACGTGGGGCCGGACATAGCGCAGGCCGAAGTCCGGCAGGGCCAGATCCCGGTACGCCGGCATGATGTCGCTCATCATGTGGTAGATCGCGTGCAGGTTCAGCCGGAAGCCGAAGTACTCGTCGGTGTTCAGGCCGCCACCCGTCTCGTGGCGGCGTTCGACGAGGAGCACCTTCGCTCCGGCCTTGGCGAGATAGGCGGCACAGATCAGCCCGTTCGGACCCCCGCCGATGACGACGGCGTCGAAGGTGTCCGTGCTCGTTCCGGTGGCTGTCATCGGGCCCGGGCTCACCTAGGCCTTGACGTCTTCGAGCACCATCGCCGCCACGTTGAAGCCTGAGTCGACCGCCTGGTGGGTGCCGCAGCCGTACCCTCCTGCGTCGGTGCCCACCAGGTACAGGCCGCCCACCGGAGTGCGTGCGTCCGGCTTGGATCGTCCACACTGGCCGATGATCTGGCTCAGCCCGATGCACTCGCCGCCCTGCCCGGGTATCACCGCGTCCCGCGCCAGGTTGGAGACGTGGGCCGCGGTGTACGGCTCGCGACGGATGATGTGGTCGGTGATGTCCGGCCAGATCTCGGCGATCGCCTCCTCGCCACGTCGCAGCGCCTCGGCGTTCAGCTCGGACCTCGGATCCGGGGAGCCGAGGATCCCGACCAGGACGATCTGGTGTCCGTCGGGTGCCAGCGAGTCGTCGTATGCCGTTGTGACGGCCGCGAAGACCAGCGGCAGGTCGGGCCAGTTGCCGAGCTGCACCGCCTCGTAGCGCTCCGTGTCCCACCAGCTCTCGTTCGAGAAGGCCAGGATCATCCCGGTGTCGAGGACAGGCTCGTCGAGGAAGTAGCGCACACCGATCATGCCGAGACCGGGCTCCAGCGACTCGACCTCCTTGCGGTACTCCTCTGAGAGGTGCTCCTTGTCGACCAGCTTCAGGACCGTGGGCTGGATGCCCGCGTTCGAGATGACGACGGGGGCCCGATACTCGGCGTCGGCGGTGAGCACCCCGGCCACCCGGCCGTCCTCCACGAGGATCTCCTCGACCCTGGTGTTCGGAAGGTAGGTGCCGCCGTGGGTCTCGATGTAGCGGGCGGCGGCCTCGGCCACCCGACCGTACCCACCGCGGTGATACCTGCCGCCTCCTCCGAGGAAGAGCTGGCGCAGGGTCCGCCGCGCCCTCCGACACGGGTATCCGGTCGATCGGTGCCACGAAGACCAGGTTCAGGATCGCCCCCATGTACGCGATGACCGGATCAGGTACCCCGTAGCCCCTCATCCACTCGAGCATCCCGGTCTCGTCGAGCGCGTCGAGCTGCTCCTCCGTGAAGCTGAACACGTCGGTGACTAGAGCCATCATCTTCGCGACGTCCTCGGGACCGACCCCGAAGGTCTCCTCCATGCGGTCGGCCGCAAGGGGATCCTCGGCCTGCTTCGAAGGTCCGATGTAGCTGCGCCACCGACCCACCGCGTCGCGGTACTTCAGCTCGACCGCGTGGTCTCCCTCGGGAACTATGAGCGGTGCCTCGTCCGCGATGTCGAGCTCTGCCACGAGCTCGTGGAAGCGGGAGTCGTCGGCCGGGAGGCTGAGCACAGGCCACATCTCGTAGCGGTAGCCGTTGCGCTCGATCGTCTGGGCCTTGCCGCCGGCGTTGCCGGTCTTGTCGATGAGCAGGACCCGCCTGCCTGCCTTGGCCAACAGAGCCCCTGCGGTCACACCCCCGTAGCCCGCCCCGATCACGATCACGTCGTACTGCTGCACGTCACCCCTCTTCTCTGGAACTCCTCGGACTCGCTGCGCCCCTGCGTGCTCACCTCAGTCCTTCCCCTCCGGGAAGTACGTGGCCAGGTACCGCTTCAGGCGGTCGGGACGATCGAACGGGAACTTCACCTCGTTCTCCTCGCAGATGACCTGCGCGGCGATGTAGCCGGGCCCCCCGATGACCATCCCGCCCGGGAACATGGACGCGCCGCCGAGGTACAGGCCCTTCAAGGGGGTGCGGCTCGACGAGCACTCGACGTTGGGTCGGTTGAAGCCCATCTGCAGCGGGTTGTAGTCGCCGTGCTTGATCGACCCGCGCTGCATGCACGGGATCCGCTGCTCGATCGTCTTCGGAGACTCGACCACGCAGTCGACGACACTCGCCGCGAAGCCCTCGTAGTGGGCGTCGAGCAGGTTGGTGACCTCGCGGATCACCTCGTCGGTCTTCTCCTCCCAGGGCCAGTCGTACGGTGCAGGCATCTGGAAGAAGCAGACGTGCTCGCCCTCGACCTGGCTCAGCGTGGGGTCGAACGCGGTCTCCACCGTGAAGTGCCCCGCGAACTTCGGGACGTTCCCGGACTCGACCGAGTCGAAGAACGACAACACGTCGTCGGTGCTGTCGAAGCCCAGGATCGTGTTGAACGGATCGGGCATCCCGATCATCCCGTTGTTCGGGTTGGGCTTCCACTCCGGTTTGCCGCGGGTCACGAAGAAGACGCTGAGCAGCGACCACTTGTCCCAGACCCAGTTCTCGGCGGAGTCGCGCACGTCGTTCGGGACGACCTCGGCCGGCAGCAGGTGCAGGAAGGTGCTCTGCGGGTCGAGCGTGGACAGCACCGCGGTCCGGGCCTGGATCCGACGGCCGTCCTCGAGCAGCACTCCGGTCGCCCGATCGCCCTCGGTCTGTATCTGCACCACCGCGGCGTTGTCGAGGATCAACCCCCCCTGGCGCAGGATCACCCGGGCGAGGCTGCTGGCGAGCCGGTGTGACCCACCGTGGATGAAGGCCTTCTGGGTGCCGCGGTCGATCATGAGGGGAACCATGAACCCGACCCCGCTCTCGATCGGGGAGAGGCCCCACTGGCAGGCCGAGTACAGCAGCGTCGCCTGGATCGAGTCGCGCAGCCCGTAGCTCGAGATCAGCTCCATCGCGCTCATCTCGGAGATCTCCAGCATGTCCTCGCCCACCGGGGTGCGCTGGAGCGCGGATGTGAGGTCGAGCGGGGCGTCGGGGGGGAGGTAGGTGGCCGGCGCGAGGATCTCGTCCACGATGTGGTGGAAGCGCGTCGCCATCCGTCCGTAGGAGTCGGCCTGGTCGAAACCGAAACGGGCCAGCGCGTCGCGCGAGTCCTCGAAGGACCTGCACAGGTAGACGAAGTCCTCTCCGAACACGCCACCGATCTGCCCGAACGGCTTGTGGTAGCGCAGCCCGTGCTCACCGAGCTCGAAGTCGGCGATCGGCGGGAGGTAGTCGACCATGTAGTGGTACGAGGCGTGGGTGTTGGCGTAGTGGCCGGGGAAGAGGATCTCCTCGGTCGCCAACCCGCCGCCGATCTCGAAGCGGCGCTCCACGACGGTGACGTGCAGACCGGCAGCCGAGAGGTACGCGGCGGCGAGCAGGCCGTTCGGGCCCGCACCGATCACCACGACGTCGGTCTCCGTCTCGTCGGGGAACTCGCTCGGGAGACCGAGGTCCGCGGTCAGCTCCGGTGGGGGGATGTGCCGGTCGAATGACTCGAACTTCACGGGTTCGCCTTCCTGGTCAGGACGTCGGATCGGGTCCCGGGGATCAGCTCTCGCCCGAGGCGCCTGGGGAGAAGTTCGCGGCTCGTCCCCTGCTCCCCTCTGCGTCGGTGATGTGCCACTTGGACGAGTACCACCAATCGGGGGTGCGCGAATCGATCTCGGGGTAGTCCTCCTTCAGGATGTGCATGAGGTTGTACGGCACAGCGCTGAGGCAGAGGCCACCCGGGTACGACGTCTGGTGGCAGAGGTACAGGTTGGAGATCGGCGTGCGGTAGCGAGCCAGCTCCGGCAGCGGCTTGCGCGCCCACCACTCGTCCTCGGACTCACGCATGCCCATCCAGTTCCCGCCGACGAAGCCCATGTTGCGGACCTCGGAGTCGTACGGGGTGTTGACGAGGCACTTGATGTACTTGTCCTCGGTCATGTTGGGGGCGTAGTGCCGCAGCACCTCCTTGGTGCCCTCGAGGATCTCCTCTTTCGCGTGGTTCACCGCGAGCGGGCCGTCCTTGTGGTCCTCCGGGGCCGGGACCTGGAGGTTGACGGTGATCACGCCGCCCTCGCCGCCGGCCCGGCGCCGGGTCGGGTCGTGCGGCGCGTGCACGATGTACCAGGCGATGTAGTGGTCGAGGTCGGTCGGGTGCATGCGGTAGGTGTGCACGTCCCGCATGAGCTCCATCAGGGCGTCGGTGGTGCAGTGCAGGGCCATCCCGGACGGGTAGTCCATGCCCTCGTACCGCTCGGGCGCGTCGGTGTAGACGGGGAGCTCGTTGACGATGTAGTTCGCCACGAAGAGGCTCCCGCCCTTCAGGCTGAGGTCGTCGATGCGCTGGCGGAACGACTTGGTGAGGTGGGAGGAGGAGACGATCTTGGGGAGCGACTTGACGTGGGTGTTGTTGATCACGCCCATCCTCGCCCACACCGTCTTCTCCTCGAGGAGCGACTCGTCGGCCACGTGGACGCCCTTCGCGACGCCGTCGTGGACGATGACCTCGGAGACCGGGCTGTTGACGTAGATCTTCGCTCCGTGCGAGAGCGCGCAGCGTGCGAGCGCGTGGGCCAGCGCGTGCATCCCACCCACCGGGCTGCAGCCGGAGAAGAACTGCATCTGCATCAGCGCGAAGCCCGGGAGGGCCATGCCCTTCCAGTACGGGTGAGGCCCGTTGCCCCAGGAACCGAGGAGCAGACCTGCCCTGAACGGATCCGGCAGACCGAGGGCGTCCACCATCTCGTTCAGCGACATGTCCAGCATCGCGTCGTCGTACATCGGGAGGCAGTCACGCAGCACCCGCGCGACGGGGAGCTCGGTCCTCGGGATCTCCCAGCTCTCGTCGTAGGGAGGTGTCCAGAAGATGCTGCGGAAGAAGTCCACCATGTTGGGGCGCAGCGCCTCGAGGAACTCCAGGTACATCTTCGCGGTGTCGCGGTCGATGCCGAGCATCTCCACGTAGACCTCGGGGTCGCGCGCCTGGGTCTCGTGGAAGATGTTGCCGGAGAAGAAGGCCCGATGGTCGTGGGTGATGCAGCCACCGAAGTTCGGGATGAACGACATCCGGAAGCCGTGGCTCGCCAGGTCGAGCTGCTCGAGAGCGGGACCGGCCGCACCGTAGAAGTACACGGCGTGGGGATCGATGGAGTACCCGGGGATCGGCTCCGCGTTGTCCGCGCCGCCGCCGAGCTCCGGCCGCGCCTCGAGCAGGCAGACCGAGAACCCCCACTTGGAGAGGTACGCGGCTATCCCTAGCCCGTTCGGGCCGCCACCGATGATGACGAAGTCGTACTCGTTGCGACGACCGAGCACCTCGCCGGTCGTCGCGTCCACGGCCCTCGCCGGGGCACCTGGCCTCATGGTGCATCCCCCTCTGCGGCCCCGGTGGCGACCGTGGCCTCGGGCTCGTCGGACGAACCGTTCCCGCCCGCTCCTGCGCCCTCCGGCTCCTTCCCCGAGCGGGTCCCCTCAGGGCCGGTCCTGGGGCGGGCGAAGCTCACCATCTTCTTCCCCGAGGAGGTCGAGGCCGGCTCCGCCGACTGCTCCTCGTCGGTCTCGGCGGATCCCGGAGCCTCCTCGGCCCCGGCCTTCTCGGTCTCGGCCTTCTCGGCCTTCGCCGCCTCGGCGGGCTTGGCGGCCGCCCCCGACCTGGCCAGGCGTGCCCCCTTCTTCTCGGCCTTCTCCTCCTCGGCGGACTTCGACTCCTCGCGCGCCGCGATAGCGGCCTTGACGGCCTCGAGGTGCTCCTTGCGGTCCAGGCTCCAGTGCGCTTCCTTGTTTCGCTTGAAGGCGGCGCGCAAGAGGAACCCGAGGGTCTTGCGGGACGCCGCCACCTTCACCAGACCGGGGAGGTCGTCCTCGCACATCCGTATGGAGAAGTCCCAATGGACCGGCTCCCGGATGGTGCCGTTGATCACGATCTCGTTGCCCTCGCGAGTCACCGTGTACTCGCGGAAGTCCATGACCAGCTCTTTGCGACCCAGCCCACGTGATTTCAGTCTCACTGCCGAACTCCTTCCGCGTGCCGGCGGACGCAGACTCGCTCGGCCCGCAGACCGGAGCCGCCGCCGTCAGAATTAGAACACGTTACACCCGCGGGATCAATGCCGACCAGTGCCACATCGGTCACATCAGGGGCGGTCTCGGCGAAGGCCGTGCAGGCTGCGGAGGTGATCCGGACGACCCAGTGGAAAGGGCTCCCCAGGCCGCGCGAGCGCGGCCCGCCCCGCTCAGCCGACGAGCTGGTATCGGGCGAGATCGGGCTCGCGCATCTCGGCCCGGAACCGGTCGAAGCTCCACGGCCAGGCGGCAGGCACGCCGCGATCGTCGAGGTACCAGCTCCGGCATCCCGTCGCCCACACCGTCCTGGAAGCCGCCTCGATGCGGCCGGCCTCGAAGTCTGCGAGCGCATCGGCGGAGGCGCTGATCTCACGGCACTCCCCACGCCTCAGCAGGTCGACGAGCTGCATGATGTAGCCGAACTGGAGCTCCGCCACCTCGATGAGCGAGAAGTTGCCGACCGGACCGTTGGGTCCGTTCAACATGAACAGGTTCGGGAAGTCGGGGATCGAGATCGAGAGGTACGCGCCCGGCCGATCCTCCCACGCCTCGCCCAGGGTGACCCCACCTCGACCGGTCACCGCCATCGGCCTCATGAACGAGTCCGCCTTGAAACCGGTCGCGAGCACCAGCACGTCGAGATCGTGCATCCGCCCGTCGACGGTGCGAACTCCCCCGGCTCCACCCGCTCGATCGCCTCGACCACCAGCTCGGCGTGCGGCGCCTGGATCGCGTCGTAGAAGTCAGGGGAGATGACCAGCCGCTTGCAGGCTGCTCGGTAGTCGGGACGGAGCTCCTCGCGCAGGACGGGGTCGGCCACGTTCTGCTCCAGGTTGGCGCGACACATCTCCTCGATGGCCTTCATCTGCGGCGAGTCGGCGTCGACGACGGCGTTGGCGAAGCTGTCGGCGAACAGCCGCGACAGGCTGGCGCGGAGATCGTCCATCAGCCCGGGGTCGCCACGGAACGCCTCCTTCTCCGTCTCCGTGTAGGTGGGGTTCACCTGGGGCAGGACCCACTGGGCCGTGCGCTGGAACAGGGTGAGATCCGCGACGCGGTCCATGAGCGCACCGACGATCTGCACGGCCGAGGAGCCCGTGCCGATGATCCCGATCCGGGCCCCCTCGAGCGGCACATCGTGATCCCACCGGGCGCTGTGGAACGCAGGCCCCGCGAACGAGTCCACGCCCTCGATCTCGGGGTACTTCGGGTGGTGGAGCACTCCGGTGGCCGCGATCACCACGTCAGCGGTGTCCCGGTGGCCGCTCGCGGTGCACAGCTGCCAGCGTCCTCCCTCCCAGTCGCAGGACACCACCTCGTCGCCGAAGCGGATGAACCGATCGAGGTCGTGGTCGCGGGCCACCGCCTCGAAGTAGGCCTGGATCTCGTCGCCGGGCGCGAAGAGGTGGCTCCAGTCCGGGTTCGGCTCGAACGAGTAGCTGTAGAGGTGGGAGGGGACGTCACACCCGACGCCGGGGTAGGTGTTCTCACGCCAGGTGCCCCCGATCCGACCGGCCTTCTCGTACACGGTGAAGTCCGTGAGGCCGGCCTCGAGGAGCTTGATCGCGCTGAGGATCCCCGACATCCCTGCTCCGACCACGGCGAAGCGCAGCGGCCTCACAGGTCCTCCCGCGTCCGACATCGGTGACCTCCTGTCCTGTGCGTCAGGAGAGGGGATCGAGGATCACGACCGGGATGTCGCGCTCCGTCGCCTTCTGGTACTCGTCGTAGTCGGGCCACACGGCGGCGGCCCTCGGCCACCACTCCGCCTTCTCCTCGGCGCTGGCCGTGCGCGCCCGGTAGTCCCCCACCTGCTCGCCGTCCTGGAGCATCACCTCGGGGTCGGCCTCGAGGTTGAGGTACCAGACCGGGTGCTGAGGGGCTCCGCCCATCGACGCCACCACCGCGTACCGGTCGCCGTCGCGGACCCGCATCAACGGGGTCTTGCGGAGCTTCCCGGTCTTGCGGCCCCGGGTGGTGAGGATGACGCAGGGCTGACCCTGGAGCGTGCCGCCCTCCCTCCCACCGGTGGCCTCGTACTGCTCGACCTGCTCCGAGATCGGCTCCCAAGGGCTGGGTTCGTACTCACCCTCCAGCGGCATGGCCTCTCCCTTCCCGTCCCGTCTTCTCTCCGTCCCCCGCGGGGACCGGCAAGCGTCGCAACCCCCACCGCCGCCTCGGACGACTGGGGCGTGACCGCTGCTCACGCTACCCCCGGCGCTGTCGTCGGCGAGGGCACGGCCGGCAGCCCGGGGACGCGCGGGGGACTCTCGGTGAGCCGGTGAGCACTCTCGGGTGATGTGACGGCTGACCGTTGAGTGACCGCGCGGTAGCTCGGTACGTTGCCGCCGCCCCTCCGGGGGCGTCAGGGAGGAGAAGCGATGCCGCCTTCATCGACGCGTTGCCGCGCCCGCGCCGGGCGGGCGGCACGCTCGCGCCGCGGGCTCCGCTGGATCGTCGCCGTCTCCCTGGCGTCGGCGCTGGCCGCGGGATGCTCGGGGAGCGAAGAGGGCTCGCGGCCCGCCTCCACCACGACCGCGCCGGCCCCGGCCACGACCACGACCCGCCCTGCCGCAGACGAGAGCTCGACGACCACGACGACGCCTTCGCCGGAGGCCGCGATCCTCGCCGCCGTCGACGGCTACTGGCGGGTGCTCCTCGAATCGAGTCATCCCCCAGATCCCAACCACCCGGACCTCGCACGAGGTACGCTCACCGGTAGCCGCACTTGAGGTCTCACGTCAACGGATCGTGAACGCTTGCACCTCGTCGATGGCAATTCGCCTGCCAGACGAGTCCGTCTACCACCACGAGGCCTCCATCGACTTCGATCGACCATGAGACAGCCGTCGTGACCGACTGCGAGGTTGACGATGGCGTCGTCTACCGACACCCGCACCGATGCGGTCCTCAACGATGAAGTTGTAACCCACCTCTGGCGGATCTCGTCACGCTGCGTCGGACCGATGGAGGATGGAAGATCGCCGAGTCGGGGATCCTCCAGACGTGGAAGGGAGTCGGCGGATGCGCCGATGTGACCCTGATCCTCAGTGCTCGTGCTGGGCACGACGGCGCTCTTCCAAGCCTCGAGCGGCTGGGCCGGTATCGACGAGGCGTCACTCCACAGGTGCCGACGCAGGCGGGCACACGATCTCCGCGTACGTCCTGCACCTCTCCTCCACCGCTCCCCCTCTCACCTACCGGCCCTCGGCTGGCGGGGGCGGGTCCGAGGTGTTCTGCAACTACTCGACCCACGCCCCTACCACCGAGGACCCCTCGGGCGATCCCGCCGTCCCCCACCAACCCGAGCCGGGTGAGCAGGTCGCTCTGTACTGCTGGGAGTCCTCGACCGGCCAGCTCGCCGACGCCTGGTGGGTCACCTACGACCCCGCCAACCCGTTCGGCCCGATCGGCGCCGCCGAGCGCGCCCTCGACGAGGCGCGGCGGCGGCTCGTGCTCCCGGCACCCGAGATCAGGATGGCCCCGCCTCGTGGCACCCCCCACCTCGTCGGCGTCCCGTCCTGGTTCTGGGTGGATGCATGGCTCGAGCAGGAGGCCTCCGCGGGGCTGACGGGTGTGGTCTCCACGGTCACGGCCCGCCCGACCGACATCGACTGGGACCCGGGGGACGGCACCGGGGTGTTCCGCTGCGAAGGGCCCGGCGAGGCCTGGCAGCCCGGTGGCGGGCAGCCACCGTGCGGCCACACCTACACCGCCTCCGGCTCCTACACCGTCACCGCCACCATCTCCTGGGAGACGTCCTGGAGCGCCACCACGGGAGAGGGCGGACCGCTCGAGGCGTTGAGCACGACCGCCACCTGGCCGCTCGTCGTCCGCGAGGCGCAGGCCGTCATCGAGTGACCGCCCACGGCGGAGCGCGCGTCACCACCATCGGACGAGCCGGGGCGCGACCGCCAGAGCGCTCGGCGCGAGGGGAGTGCGTTCGGTCGGACGACGAGCCAGGGCGCGTCGAAGACGACCGGGTGACACGGTCAGATCATGGGTGAGAACGCGGCCGAGCCGCGCTGCGCCTCAGACGGCGCGGACGTTCAGAGCTTCGTCGCCCTTGCGGCCGGGTCCGATGTCGAACTCGACCTGCTGCCCTTCCTCGAGGCTGCGGAACCCCGCACCCTCGATGTTGGAGTAGTGGACGAACACGTCGTCCCCATCGGTACGGGAGATGAACCCGTACCCCTTCTCCCGATTGAAAAACTTGACGGTACCGGTAGCCACCGGGCTCCCTTCCTTCTCTTCTTCTCATTCACTTCGGAGCCCACTCGGACCCACGTGTCCCGACAGGATAGGCGGATCGGTGGCGATCGCAAGTAACGCGGCGATCCAGGAGCCGAGGAGATGCGCGATACCGTCCCGATCCGGTGACCGACATCTCCCCCTTCGAGAGCTTCCTCCCGAGCCGTCTCGACTGCACCTTCAGGCGCGATGAGGGCGGGCCGGTCGGCGAGCTGCACCCCTATCCCGAGACCTGCCACCGCGGAGTGATCCGCTCGAGTGCGGTCGTCTTCCTCGTGGACGCCATCGCGGGCCTGATCACCGACGCCGGGTCGGAGACGTGGACCTTCACCTCGGACCTGAGCCTGCGCGTCCCCGCCACAGCCGCACCGGAGAGGATCGACGCCCGTTGCGCCATCCTCCGCGCCGGCCGTCGCTCGGTCACCTGCTCGGTCGAGCTGACCGCTCCCGATGGCGAGCCGTGGGGATGGTCCCTCGTCGGATTCGTCCTCGTGCCCCGTCGGGAAGGTGACCCGCCCAAGCCCCTCCTGGACATGGAAGACGTCCTGGATTGGTGGGAGCAGGTGCCCCGGCTCACCTCCCCGATGCGCGACGCAGTCGGGGTGAGGCAGGTGAGCCCCGAGAAGGGGGTGGTCGAGGTCGACCTGCGCCCGGAGCTGCTCAACCCCTCCGGTGCCCTCCAAGGGGCGATGGTGACCCTGGTCGCCGAGTCCGGCGCGGAGGACCTCGCCGGGCACCACCTCGGTGCTCCTCACGTGGTGACCGACCTCGACGTCCGCTTCGTGGGTCAGGGGCGCGTCGGGCCCGTGCGCAGCGCCGCGGCGTTCATCGGGCCACCTTCCGACGGCTCGATCCGGGTGGAGCTCGTCGACACCGGCCAGGACGGCAAGATCGTCACCACGGTCCTCGCGCGGGTACGACCGGTCCCCTGACGCCCGGCCCACCTCCGGCGCGCGGCGCGCGAGTCACGGCACGTACTCGCCGAGCAGCGCCAGCGAGGTGAGGGCGGCCATCCCCGCCGAGCTCACGATGACGACCGGGTCCCTGAACCGGCCCTGCGCGAGCACCGCCAGGGTGAGGAGCAGGGGGAAGGCTCCCAGGCCGTAGCGCTCGATGGAGTTCCAGTTCTCGGTGGTCAGGAGGATCGCCACCGAGGCGGCCGCGAACACGCCGTAGCTCGCCGGCCAGTAGCGGAAGGTGAGCACGGCCAGCAGCAGCAGCCCGAGGGCGAAGGGGAGGTGCAGCCCGTCGCCGAGGCTCTCCTCGCCCAGCAGGTCGCCGATGCCCCGGAAGACGCGGGTGAACGGGTCCACCAGATCACCCCTGAACCCCGACTGCGAGGAGAACGGCTCCCGCCAGGAGTCGTGCCGCGCTCCGCTGTAGGCGAGGAAGAGCCCTGCGCCCACCAGCGGCCCCACGACCGCGGAGACCTTGGGCAGCACTCCCGCCTTCGAGGAGCCCCGGTGCCGCCACACCTCCACCGCGGCGGGCAGCACCAGCAGCACACCGGTCGGTCGTGCGAGCGCGGCCAGCAGACCGAGCCCCGCCGCGATCCACCATCCCTTCCGGCGGAGCGCGAGGAAGGTGCCGATCGCCAGCGCCAGGAACAGAGCCTCCGAGTAGGCGAACACGAGCACGAAGGAGGCCGGGAACACGGCGAGCACCCACACCGCCGTGTCCGCCAGCGACTGGCTGCGCCGCTCGTGCAGCACCAGGCGGCGCAGGAGGACCATCGCGACCAGCGCCGCCACGTTGGCGAGCAGCACCAACGCCGGCCCCGCGTCCACCGGCCCCATCGCCGCGTCCAGACCACGACCCAGCAGCGGGAAGAGCGGGAAGAACCGCAGCGACTCGGGAGCACCCGCTCCGTAGCCGGCCTCGACGATCGCCCGGTAGTGGGTCCCGTCCCATGCGATCAGCCCGTGGCCCAGCGCCGTCGGCTCCGGGCCGGGTCGGGAGCCGGCCACCACCTCGGCCACGACCCACCCCACCAGCACCACCGCCCGGGCCGTGATCCACGCGGGCAGCACCGCCACCACATCGGAGCCCCACGAGCGGATCGCGCCGCTCGACCCCGAGGACCCCGATGCGCCACCCCCGGCACCCATCACCCGCACCTGCCCTCTCGAACCGCCGATCGGTCAGTCGTCGAAGTCGGGCGCGGACGACGGGGTGAGCTTCCAGTCCGGCGGGCGCTTCTCGACGAACGACATCACGCCCTCCGCCGAGTCGGGCTGGCTCGACACCCACAGGAACCGCGGCGCCTCCCTCGCCATCATCTCTGGCACCGAGCTGGAGATCCCGCTCCACAGGAGCTGCTTGGTGATCGCCACCGATGCCGGCGCCGCGTTCGTGGCGATCTCCTGTGCCAGCTCCATCGCGGCCGGCACCACCTCTCCCGAGGGAAGGGCCTGGGACGCGAGGCCGAGCGCGGCCGCCTCACGCCCTGTGATCGTGCGGCCGCTGAGCATCAGCTCGGCTGCTCTCGACAGCCCGATGAGACGAGGCACGATGGCGTGCGAACCCAGCTCAGGGATGACGCCGCGCCGCACGAAGGCGAACGCGAGCTTCGCGTCGTTGGCCACGTAGCGGACGTCGCACATCATCGGGAACGTGAGCCCGACCCCGATCGCGTGGCCGTTGATCGCGGCGATGACCGGCTTGCGCAGCTCGAACGGGTAGATCTCCCTCCGCGCCTGCGGGCGGTCCTCGGGCGGCGCGGCGTCGCCCGGCCCGCTGAAGGTCTCCTCCCCGCCGGCCATGTCGGCACCGGCGCAGAAGGCCCGGCCCGCGCCGGTGATCACCACCGCCCGGACCGCGTCGTCCTCGTCGGCGCGCGCCAGCGCGTTGGACCACTCGGCTCCCATCCGCCAGGTGAACGCGTTGAGGCGGTCGGGACGGTTCAGGGTGATCGTGGCCACCCGATCGTCGACCTCGTACAGGATCTGGGTGTACTCCATTGCGGCAGTATTGCCGCTCGCCACCTCCGGGGCCGCCGGTAGGCTGAGCGGCCGCATGTCCGACCACTCCCCGCCGGCCGACCTCCCCTACCCGACGGTCCAGCCCCGGGCCGACTTCCCGGCCCTCGAGCACCGGGTGCTCGGGCGCTGGAAGGACCAAGGGACCTTCGAGGCCTCCGTCGAGGCCCGCCCGGCCGGCGACGAGGGGTCGAACGAGTACGTCTTCTACGACGGGCCGCCCTTCGCGAACGGGCTCCCCCACTACGGCCACATCCTCACCGGGTACGTGAAGGACGTCGTGCCCCGCTACGAGACCATGCGCGGCAGAAGGGTCGAGCGCCGGTTCGGCTGGGACTGCCACGGCCTGCCGGTCGAGATGGAGGCCGAGAAGGAGCTCGAGGTCTCCGGGCGCCGTGCCATCATCCGACTTCGGGATCGCCCGGTTCAACGACCACTGCCGCACATCGGTGCTCCGCTACACGGGTGAGTGGGAGCGCTACGTCACCCGGAGGCCCGCTGGGTCGACTTCGAGAACGACTACAAGACGATGGACCTCGACTACATGGAGTCCGTCATCTGGGCCTTCAAGCAGCTGTGCGACAAGGGCCTCGTCTACGAGGCGAACCGGGTCATGCCCTACTCCTGGGGCGCCGAGACACCGCTCTCCAACTTCGAGATCCGCCTCGACGACGCCACCCGGCCCCGCCAGGACCCGGCCATCACCGTCAGCTTCACCCTCGAGCCACGCCGACGGCGATCCGGGCCCGATGCACGTCCTGGCCTGGACCACGACGCCGTGGACCCTGCCGTCCAACCTCGCGCTCGCGGTCGGTCCCGAGATCGACTACGCGATCGTCGAGGAGCGACGGCGACCACTACGTCCTCGCCGACGCCACGCGCGACGAAGTACGCGGCCCAGCTCGAGGGCACCCGCGTCGTCGGGACGGTGAAGGGGGCCGAGCTGGTCGGGCGCACCTACCAGCCGCTGCTCCCGTACTTCCGCCACGTCGACAACGCCTTCCGCGTGATCGGCGGCGACTTCGTCGACACCACCGAGGGCACCGGCATCGTGCACATCGCACCGGGCTTCGGCGAGGACGACCAGCGCGTCGCCGAGGAGCAGGACATCGGGATCGTGGTCCCCGTCGACGAGAGCGGGAACTTCACCTCCGACGTCGTCGAGTGGGCCGGCCAGAACGTCCTCGAGTCCAACGACGCGATCATCCGCCACCTCAAGGACCTCGGCCGCATCGTCCGCCACGAGACCTACGTGCACAACTACCCGCACTGCTGGCGCACCGACACAGCCCATCATCTACCGCGCCCTTCCGTCGTGGTACGTGGAGGTGACCGCGTTCCGCGACCGTCTCGTCGAGCTGAACCAGCAGATCCACTGGATCCCCGAGCACGTCCGGGACGGCCAGTTCGGCAAGTGGCTCGAGGGCGCCCGCGACTGGTCGATCAGCCGCAACCGGTTCTGGGGCTCCCCGATACCGGTGTGGCGAAGCGACGACCCCGACTACCCGCGCATCGACGTGTACGGATCGCTCGACGAGCTGGCCCGCGACTTCGGCGTGCGTCCCGACGACCTGCACCGGCCCTCGATCGACGAGCTCGTGCGCCCGAACCCCGACGACCCCACCGGTCGGTCGATGATGCGACGCGTCCCCGAGGTGCTGGACTGCTGGTTCGAGTCGGGTTCGATGCCCTTCGCGCAGGTGCACTACCCGTTCGAGAACCGCGACTGGTTCGAGCACCACTTCCCCGGCGACTTCATCGTCGAGTACGTCGCCCAGACCCGCGGCTGGTTCTACACGCTCCACGTGCTGGCCACCGCCCTGTTCGACAAGCCCGCGTTCCAGAACGTGATCTGCCACGGGGTCGTGCTGGATGCCGACGGCCGGAAGCTCTCGAAGCGGCTGCGCAACTACCCCGAGCCCGACGACGTCTTCGAGACCCACGGCTCGGACGCCATGCGGTGGTTCCTCATGTCGTCGCCGATCCTGCGGGGCCTCGACCTGCGGATCGACAGGGAGGGGTCCGGCATCGCAGAGGTGGTGAAGGCCGTCCTCATCCCGATCTGGAACGCGTACCACTTCTTCACCCTGTACGCGAACGTCGAGCGGCTACCGCGCCCGTCACCGCACCGACAGCACGCAGCTGCTCGACCGCTACGTGCTCGCCAAGACCCGCGAGCTGGTGGAGGAGGTGACCCGCCAGCTCGATGCCTACGACATCGCCGGTGCGTGCTCCACCGTGGCCGCGTTCATCGACGCCCTGAACAACTGGTACATCCGCCGGTCGCGCGATCGCTTCTGGGGGAGCGGCGAGGGCGCAGCCGCCGACCGAGACGCTCTCGACACCCTGTACACGGTGCTCGTCACCTTCACCCAGGTCGCCGCACCGCTCCTGCCGCTGCTCATGGACGAGATCCACCTCGGGCTCACGTCCGGCCCGGAGGCGAGCGGCAGCGTGGCGTCCGTGCACCTCACCGACTGGCCCGACCCCGCGACCCTCCCCGCGGACCCCGAGCTCGTGCGCGACATGGACCGGGTCCGCGAGGTGTGCTCGGCGGCGCTGGCGCTGCGCGCCGAGCACGGGCTGCGGGTGAGGCTCCCCCTCGCCCGCCTCACGGTCGCCGGCAAGGAGACCTCCCGGCTGCAGCCGCTCGTCGATCTCGTCAGGGAAGAGGTGAACGTGAAGGAGGTCGAGCTGAGCGACGACCTCGAAGCCTTCGGATCGTTCGTCCTGCGACCGAACGGCCGGGTCCTCGGACCGAAGCTGGGAGCCGACACCCAGGTCGTGATCAGGGCTGCGAAGGCCGGCGAGTGGACGACCAACGACGACGGCACGGTCAGCGTGGCCGGACACACGCTGGTCGATGACGAGTTCGAGCTCGCCCTCCAGGCCCGAGAGGGCCACGCCACGACTGCGCTCCGGGGCAACGACACCGTGGTCGACCTGGACATCGAGGTCACCCCCGAGCTCGAGGCCGAGGGCCAGGCCCGCGACCTGGTCCGCCAGGTGCAGGACGCCCGCAGGAAGGAGGACCTCCACGTCTCCGACCGGATCGCGCTGCGGATCTCGCTCCCCGACGAGATGGCGGCCGCGGTGGCGCCGCACCACGGCTACGTGGCGGAGCAGGTGCTGGCCACCTCGATCGAGCACGTCACGGGCACGCTCGCCCACAGCGGCGTCCTCGGAGGAGAGACGATCAGCTTCGAGTTCGACCTCGCCGCCGCCGGTTCGGACCGACCCGGCTGAGCACCGGGTGCGGCAGCTCACTCGACCAGCTCGTCCAGCCCCGCCTGCATCCGGCCGAGGACCTCCTCGTAGCAGTGCTCGACGACCTCCTCGTCCGAGGCGGCATGCGGAGCGAGCCCCGACCAGTCGAACGGCTCCAGCAGGCGAACGGTCACCCGCGCAGGGAGCGGGATCGACGGGACGAAGGCGGGTGAGACCCCCCAGGGCAGCCCGAGCACGACCGGGAAGATGTTCACCCGCAGACGGTCCAGCCCGAGGAAGCGCGCCAGGCGCTCGCCCCTCCACAGCACGATGATCGTCTCGTGGCTGCCGTGCGAGACCATGGGCACCACCGGCACGCCGGTCTCGAGGGCGAGCCTGACGAACCCCTTGTGCCCGTGGAGGTCGATGTGGTTGCGGTCGACCCAGGGCCGGTACGCGTCGTGGTCACCGCCGGGGTAGACGAGCACCACCGCCTTCCGCTCCAGCGCCGCCCGGGCGTTCGCCGGGGACGCCGGGATGCAGCCCACGCGCCGCAGGAACGACCCGACCCCGGGGACGCTGAACGGGAGGTCGTAGGCCAGTGCGTACGCCTCGCGCTCCACCCCGCAGCTCCGGGCGAGGTGCGTCATGAACACCCAGGCGTCCGGCATGTACATGCCTCCGCAGTGGTTCGCCACCACGAGGCAGGGCCCGGCGCCGGGCAGGTCCTCGATGCCCCGCACCTCGGGGTCCCAGTACCCGAGGCTCCACTCCATCGCGGTCAGCACCCGCTCGATGAAGGCGGGATCGCGCTGGAACATCGCTTCGTCGTGGACCCCGCGCTCCATCCGCACCCCCAGGAAGGCCCACACGCCCTCGTCCCCGTAGCGGTGCTCCGCAGCCTCCGAGCTCACGGCTCGTCCCCTCCCGTGGCGCTCGGGAACCGGGGTTCCCTGCGCTCCTGGATCGCCTCGATCCCCTCGACCGCGTCCCTGCCGGTGAACGAGAGCATCTCCAGCGCCGCGCTCGCGTCGAAGATCGGACCTGCCGAGCGCAGCCAGTTGTTCAGCGCGAGCTTCGTCCAGCGGAGCGCCGGCTGCGGCCCGGCGGCGAGGCCACGGGCCACCTCCAGGGCACGGTCCACGGCTGTGCCGTCCTCGACCACCAGCGAGACGAGCCCGATCCGCTCGGCCTCCTCCCCGGTGAGCGTCTCGCAGGTGAGGAGGTGGTACTTGGCCTTGGCCATCCCGCAGAGCAGGGGCCAGATGATCGCGGCGTGGTCGCCGGCCACCACCCCGATGCGGGTGTGCCCGTCGATGATCTTCGCGGAACGCCCCGCTATGGAGATGTCTGCCAGCAGCGCCGCCGCCGCGCCGGCACCTACGGCCGGCCCCTCGATCGCCGAGACCACCAGCTTGGAGCAGTTCACCATGTTGTAGACGAGGTCGCGCGCCTCCCGGAACACGCCGTTCCGCCACTCCTCGTCGTCGTGCATCCGTCGCGCCATCTCCAGGTCCCCGCCCGCCGAGAAGGCGCCCCCCTCGCCGTGCAGGACCACGACGCTCGTGGCGGGGTCACGGTCGATCTCCACCCAGACGTCGGCGAGGGCCTCGTGCCGGGGCCGGTCGACCGCGTTGAGCTTCCCGGGGTTGTCGATGACCACCCGCAGCACCCCGTCGCCGGGTCGCTCGAACCGAAGGGCGCCGAACCGCTCGTAACGCTCCATGCCAAGAGTCTCCACGACGAACCCGCCGTCGAAAACCCGGGTCGCACCGGTGAATGCCCCGACGCCTCCATACACTGCGGCGATGGGCCGACCGAAGAAGGGACGCGGGGGACGGGTGACCCCGAAGGGCGCCACAGTGCTCGCGACCCGTCCCGGCCGCAGGGCCGGCGACGCCCCTGTGCCGGCATCAGAGCCGGTCCGACCGGGGCTGGTCGGCCTGCCCCGAGGAGTCCCTCCGGAGATCGCCCGTCCTCCGTACGCCGAGACCGGGGACCCGGGGGAGCGGAGCTCCGGTGACCACGTGCAGGCACCCGAGGTCGTGGCTCGGATGCGCCGTGCGGGAGAGCTCGCGGCCGAGGTGCTGATCCAGGCCGGAGAGTCTGTCGAACCGGGCATCACCACCGACGCGATCGACCGGATCGTCCACGACGCGACCGTCGCCGCGGGGGCCTATCCCAGCCCGCTCAACTACCGCGGCTTCCCCAAGTCGGTGTGCACGTCGGTGAACGAGGTGATCTGCCACGGGATACCCGACTCCCGCGCGCTCCTCGACGGCGACATCGTGAACATCGACGTGACCGTGTACCTCGACGGCGTCCACGGCGACACCAACGCCACCTTCCCGGTCGGCGATCCCGATCCCGAGTCACGGAGGCTCGTGGCCGAGACCCTGGTCTGCCTCGAGCGGGCGATCGACGCGGTGAGACCGGGCCGGCCGGTCAGCGTGATCGGCCGCGCCATCGAGGACCACGCGGACTCCCAGGGGCTCGGGGTGGTGCGAGAGTTCATCGGGCACGGGATCGGCGAGGAGTTCCACACCTCGCTCCAGGTCCCCCACTACTACGCGCCGAGCGCACGCACCCCCCTCGAGGAGGGCATGACCTTCACGATCGAGCCCATGATCACCCTGGGCGATCCGTCCTTGTACGTGTGGTCGGACGGCTGGACCGCGGTGACCCGTGACGGGGGCCGCAGCGCCCAGTTCGAGCACACGATCGTGGTCACCGGGGACGGGGCGGAGATCCTCACGGTCGGCGTGGGAGGGCGCACCGCCCACGAGCTCTTCCGCTCCGCCTCCTGAGATGACCCTCAGCCGGTGCCACCCTCGGGACCGGCTGATCGCCCGTCACGGTTGCGTCCGGCACCACCGGCTCGGCACACTGGATGGCTCATGAAGAAGGATCTCCACCCCGAGTACCGGCACGTCGTCTTCCAGGACACGTCGTCGGGCGAGTCGTTCCTCACCCGTTCGACGATCGAGACCGACGAGACCGTCACCTGGGACGACGGGAACACCTACCCGCTGGCCAAGGTCGAGATCTCGTCCGCCAGCCACCCCTTCTTCACGGGGACGATGCAGATCGTCGACACCGCCGGCCGGGTCGAGCGGTTCGAGAAGCGCTACGGCCAGCGCCGCAAGTCCCGGTAGCGGGGGCTCACGCAGCCCTGGCCCGCCGCGCGGCCCCTCACCACGAACGGCCCGGGAAGAGCGGGATCCAGTTCGCCGAGTACTCGCCGCCGTCGATCCTCAGAGCCACCCCGTTCACCCACCTGCCGGCCGGCGAGCAGAGGAAGACGACCCCGGCGGCGATCTCGTCCACCTGCGCCACCCGCTCCATCGGATGCTTCTCGGCCACCTCCGCCAGCAGGTCTCGCACCCAACCCCCCTCCTCGAGGGGCAGCGCCTCCTTCTCCCACAGCCCCGCCGTGTCGACCGTGCCCGGTGCGATCGCGTTCACCCGGACCCCCGCACGACCGAGCGTCTGGGCGAGCGTGCAGGTCATCTGCACGACCCCGGCGCGAGCGGCCCCCGAGTGGACGAACGGTCCACCACGCTCGAACGAGTAGATGTGCACGATGTTGACGATCGAGCCCCCGCGGCCGCGCTCGACCATTCCCGGCGCGAACCGGCTCACCATGTTCCAGGTGCCGTTCAGGTTGAGGTCGATCACGGCCCGCCAGCCGTTGTCGCTGATGTCGCCGGGCGCCGCCGGGAACTGACCCCCCGCGTTGTTCACCAGCACGTCGGCACCTCCGAAGGTCTCGTCGACCACCCGGAGGAGCTCGTCCACCGTCTCCGGCTCACGGATGTTCACCGGGTGGGCGAGGCATCGGACCCCTGCGGCGCGGATCTCCTCGGCGGTCGGCTCCAGGTGCTCAGGATCGCGACTGGCGATCACGACGTCGGCCCCGAGGCGGGCCAGTGCCAGCGCCACGCCCCGGCCGATGCCTGTGCCACCGCCTGTCACCACCGCCGTCGTCCCCGAGAAGCAACCCGGGGCGAAGACGTCGAGGGGGCCGGGCCGGTCGCTCGCGTCGCTCATGGCCGGCCAACCTAACCGTCCTGCACGAGGCCCGGTGAGAGGACCCGTCGTCTACGGTGACCGGGTCCCGAGATCATGAGCACCCCGATCTTCACCCCCCTCGACCAGCTCGCCCCGGCCCGCCGCCGCACCCTCCTGGCCGCCCGATGCATCGGTGCCGGGCTGCTCATCGCTGCATCCGTGCCCCCCTGGGGGTGGTGGCCGCTGGCGTTGGCGGGGGTGGCGCTCTGGGACCGGGTCATCGCCGGGCAGCCCCGTTGGTCGAGGTTCCGGCGCACCTGGCTGGTGGTGGTCGCGTGGCTCATCCCCTCGATGCTGTGGATGTGGGACCTCACCGCTCCCGGCTACCTCATCGCCTGCGCCTCCTACGCCGCCTACTTCGGGGTGACCGTCATGGCGGTCCCTCCCGGCCGGGGCCGGTGGCTCGCGCTCCCGGCCGCGATCGTGGTGGCCGAGCAGGCGCGCTGGAGCTTCCCCTTCGGGGGGGTGCCCCTCTCGACGCTCGCCATGAGCCAGGCGGACTCACCCCTGCTCGACGCAGCCCGTGTGGCAGGGCCGCTGCTGCTGGTCGCGATGGTTGTGATCGGGGGGATCGCGATCTCCGCGGCCTGGGAGCGCGCCTGGCCCGTCGCTGGTGGTGCCGCCGGGCTCGTCCTCGCGCTCGTGCTCCTGGGGGTGGTCGCTCCCCGTGGCGAGGCGACAGGGACGATCGAGGTGGCTCTGGTGCAGGGTGGCGGCGAGCAGCGCACCCGCGCGGCCGACACCGACGAACGGGTGGTGTTCCAGCGACACCTCGAGGCGAGCCGGCTCGTGTCCGAGCCCGTCGACCTGGTCATCTGGCCCGAGAACGTCGTGAACGTCGAGGGTCCGATCACCGAGCACGAGTGGTTCCCGCAACTCCAGCAGCTCGCCCGCGATCTCGACGCCACGTTGACGGTCGGGGTGGTCGAGGGTGTGGACGACGACAGCTTCCGGAACGCGCAGATCCTCCTGGGCCCGGACGGCGAGCTTGTCGACCGCTACGACAAGGTGCGCATCGTCCCGTTCGGGGAGTTCGTCCCGCTGCGACCGATCATCGAGGCGGTGGCCGGAGGGAGCGGGATCGCGACCCGCGACGCCGAGCCGGGCAGCGGTCCCGGGGTGCTGAGCTCGGAGCTCGGCGATCTCGGTGTGGCGATCTCCTGGGAGATCTTCTTCGCCAACCGGGGACGGGAGGCCGCCGCCAACGGAGGCCAGCTCCTGATCAACCCGACCAACGGTTCGTCGTACTGGCTCACCCAGATCCAGAGCCAGCAGGTGGCGTCCTCCCGCCTGCGGGCCGTCGAGACCGGTCGTTGGGTGACCCAGGCCGCGCCCACCGGGTTCAGCGCTCTGGTGAACCCCGAGGGGGAGGTGGTCGAGCGCACCGGCATCAGCGAGCAGCGAGTGCTGCAGGGTGAGGTGGAGCTGCGCTCCGGGGACACCTGGGCCACCACCGTCGGGCCTTCGGCGGTCCTGCTCCTCGTCCCGTTCGCCTACCTGGGCGCCTGGTGGTTGGAGAGGCGCGGCGGGCACGTTGCGGCGTCCGGGCGACCGGTCCCCCACTAGCCTCCGAGCCCATGGCTGATCTGCGACTGCTGAAGATCGTCTGCGGCACGGTGCTCTCGTTGGCCCTGCTCGCGGCCGCCTGCTCCGACGGTGACGAGGGCTCCGAGCCCGACCGCGACGAGCCGACCGAGGTCGAGCTCGAGGGCAGCATCGAGCTGGACGTGGATCCGGTCGCCGGATGCGACCTCCTCCAGGAGCGCCACTGCCTGCTCCCGTTCCCGAGCGACACCTTCACCGTCGCAGACGAGGGCACCGACACCGGGCGACGGGTCGCGCTCCGCGAAGAGCACATGTACTCGAACTCCGAGGGCGTCCCCGTCGACCCCGCTGCATGGAACCGCAACGACGGGTTCAGCCCGGGCACGCCGATCATGGCCTGGGTCCCCACAGTGGACCTCGAGGCCAGCGGCGCTGCGCCGATCACCGACATCGGCAGCTCCCTGGCCGAGGACTCGCCGGTGGTGATCGTCGATGTCGAGACCGGCGAGCGACATCCGCACTGGGTCGAGTTCGACGAGAACGCGACCAGCGACCTCACCAAGCTGCTGATGATCCGCCCTGCGGTGAACTTCGCCGAGGGGCACCGCTACGTGGTCGCACTCCGGGCCCTGCGCGACCGGGGCGGCGAGACGATCGAGCCCGACGACGTCTTCCGGGCGTACCGGGACCGTCTCGAGTCGGACGTCCCGGAGGTGGAGGAACGTCGGGCGCACATGGAGGAGCTCTTCGCGGTGCTCGAGGACGCGGACGTGCCGCGTGGAGACCTGTGGCTGGCCTGGGACTTCACCGTCGCCAGCGAACGGAACCTGACCGAGCGGATACTGACCATCCGTGACGACGCGTTCGCCGAGCTCGGCGAGGAGGCTCCGCCCTTCGAGGTGACGGGGGTCCGCGAAGCCGAGGGGGACGAAGCCGAGCACGTCGCCTACTACGTGGACGGCACCTTCGAGGTGCCCCTGTACCTGACCGGGGAAGGTGAGCCGGGAAGCAGCTTCAACTGGGGCGACGACGACCTGCCGGCGCGCGAACACCGATCATCCCGAGTACACCGCGTCGTTCATGTGCACCGTCCCCAACGCCGCGGTGGAACCGGACGGTGAGCCGGCCCGGGCCGTCGTGTACGGCCACGGACTTCTCGGGAGCAGGACGGAGGTCGACGCAGGGAACATCCAACTGATGACCGACGAGCACAACATGGTGTACTGCGCGACGGACTGGATCGGGATGGCCGAGGAGGACGTCGCCAACGCGATCGCCATCCTGAACGACATCTCCGGGTTCCACACGCTGGCCGACAGGGTGCAGCAGGGCATCCTGAACGCCCTCTTCCTGGGCCGACTCATGATCCATCCCGACGGCCTCACGTCCGATCCCGCGTTCCGGGTCGAGGGGCGAGCCGTGATGGACACATCGGACCTCTTCTACGACGGCAACAGCCAGGGCGCGATCATCGGTGGGGCGGCCACGGCCGTATCGCTCGACTGGACCCGTGCGGTGCTGGGTGTGCCCGGGATGAACTACTCGACGCTCCTGAACCGGTCGGTGGACTTCGACACCTACGCCGCGGTTCTGGTCCCGGCGTACCCGGACGAGCTCGAGCGCGCCATCGGCTTCGGTCTTCTCCAGATGCTGTGGGACAGGGCGGAGACCGACGGCTACGCCCACCACCTCACCGACGATCCCCTGCCCGACACCCCCGAGCACGTGATCCTGCTGCACGTGGCGTTCGGTGACTTCCAGGTGGCGGACGTCAGCGCCTTCGTGGAGGCAAGGACGACGGGGGCCGCCTACCACGACCCGATCCTCGCCGAGGGACGCGGCCAGATCGACTACCTGTGGGGACTGGACCCGATCGACTCCTTCCCGTGGCCGGGCTCAGCGCTGGTGCTGTGGGACTCGTCCGTGCCGGCCCCACCGCTGGGCAACATCCCACCCCGCGGTGAAGGGGATCCACAGGGAGCCCACGACCCCCACGAGGATCCCCGGATGATGCCCAGCGCCCGCGAGCAGAAGTCGGCGTTCCTCGCCACCGACGGGGTCGTGGTCGACGTCTGTGACGGAGGACCCTGCGAATCCGAGCGCGTCGACTGACCGGGGCGTGCGAGGATCAGCGCCGTGAGCGACGGCGAACTCCTCGAGGACGGCTCGCACCCCGAGACACCCGCCACCGACAACGTGCTGCGGGCGGCGCTGCTCAACGCGGCCGAGCGGATCGGGCTCGTCGCCCGGGCAGTGGGCGGGCGGATCGACCGCGACGACGAGGCGGTCGTCTCGGACACCGGTCAGCCCTCGGTCTTCGCCAACCCCACCCTTCTCCTGCGTCCGCTCCACGCCGACTCGGCGCCCGCCTTCGTGGAGAGGCTCCGGGCCTCGGTCTCCAGCCCCGTGCTGCTCATGAGCCCCTTCCCCACCCCGGATCTCTCTCCTCTGGGCTTCACCCTCTTCGGGCATCCGCCGTTCATGCTCCGGCCCACGGCACCCCCCGGACCACGACCCGACCCCGAAGGTCTCGACATCGAGGAAGCCGGTGACCGCGAGACCCTGGCCGAGGTGGAGCGCACGCTCATAGACGGCTTCCCGGTCAACGACCTGGCCGGCTCGCCCAACGGGTGCATGCTCGGCGCGGACCTGCTGGGGAGCGCGTTCCGCCTCTTCGTGGGGCGGGTCGACGGACGGCCCGTGGCCACCGCGTCGGCGATGGTGGGGCACGGGGTCGTGCAGGTCGAGAACGTGGCCACCCTGGCCGAGGCCCGTGGTCGGGGATACGGGGAGGCGGTGACCTGGGCCGCGACGCTCGCGGATGCCAGCCTCCCGCGGTGCTCATCGCCAGCGACCACGGCCGGCCGATCTACGAGCGCATGGGCTACCTGCCGATCTTCCGCTGGACCCTCTGGGGTTTCCAGCTCAGCGGCGACTGAGCCCCCGCCTCGGGAGCCCTACGCCTCGGCCGGTCCTCTGTCCGTTCCTCCCGCCGATCACCCGTCCTTGCCACCTGGCACCGCCTCCGCCGCTAGGCTCTCGCCGCCGGCGACGACCAGAGGAGAGCCGCCATGTCCGAGCCAACGGGCTCCGATCCCACCCAGCAGACCCCAGCTCAGCCGCAGCCGCCCGTGCCGCCGCCCGGGCCACCGCAGGCTGCTCCGGCGCCTCCGGCTGCTCCGACGCCTCCGGTCGCTCCGCCGACAGCGCCGCCCACGGCGCCTGTCGGGACGCCTCCCCCGATGACACCGCCGGCAGCTCCCACGGGCGGTGGTGGGGGCGGCACCCCGAAGTGGGTCTGGGCCGTGGTGGCCGTGGCCTTGGTCGCGGTGATCGGCCTCGTGGCCGTGTTCGCCCTGGGCGGTGGCGACGACGACGAGGCCACCCCCACCACCACCGACGGCGGCGGCGGGAGACACCCCTGTGACCGACGGTGACGGGGGGGATGCCATCTCCTCGGTCGACGACATCGAGGACGCGATGGTGTACATCGAGGTCTCGACCGTGTTCGCCGATCCCGAGATCGGTGCCGTGGAAGGTGACTTCAGCGGGTCCGGGTTCATCATCGACCCATCGGGTCTGGCGGTCACCAACAACCACGTGGTCACCGGTGCGGCGACGCTCGAGGTGAGGGTCGGCGACGAGGACGAGACTCGTGACGCCCAGATCGTGGCCGTGTCGGAGTGCTCCGATCTCGCCCTCATCGACATCGAGGGCGAGGACTTCCCCTACCTCGACTGGTACGGGGAGGAGGCCAGCCCGGGTCTCGACGTCTACGCGGCCGGCTACCCCGGCGGCGACGAGTTCACGCTCACCAGCGGCATCATCTCCCAGGCGGCCGACGAGTACGCCACCTACCACGCCTCGGTCGACAGCGTGCTGCAGCACGATGCGGACCTCGACAGCGGCAACTCGGGTGGCCCGTTGGTCACGGAGGACGGGGAGGTCGTCGGGATCAACTACTTCGTAGACGCCCAGACCGCGGAGGACTTCAGCTGGGAGTTCCTCGCGATCGCCTCCGATGAGGCCTCCGAGGTGGTAGAGACCCTGAAGGGCGAGGAGAACGTCGACTGGCTCGGGATCAACGGTCAGGCGGTGTTCGACGACACGACCGGCCAGGCGGGTGTCTGGGTGGCGGGCGTCGAGTCGGGCTCACCGGCCGCTGACGTCGGGCTGGAGCCCGGCGACATCGTGATCAAGATGGAGGGCATCGGCATCGGCGTGGACGGCACCATGGCCGACTACTGCGACGTCATCCGCACCCATGGCCAGGACGACCCGATGTCGATACAGGTGCTCCGCTACTCCACCGACGAGATCCTCGAGGGCACGCTGAACGACGAGGGCGGCGAGCTGACGCTCGTCTCCTCCCTGGGCTCGCAGCTCGCCGACACCTATGACGCACCGGCCGGCAGTGGCTCCTACTCCGAGTACGTCTACATCACCGACGACCTCGGTGAGCTCTCGGTCGAGGTCCCGGCCGAGTGGTCCGACGTCGACGGGGCACCGCTCACGCTCGAAGACGGCAGCACCGCACCGTCGGTGTGGGCGTCGCCGAGCCTCGATGACTTCATCAGCAGCTGGGGTACCCCGGGGATGATGCTCAACATGTACGAGGGAGCGGGCGACGACGCCACACAGCTCACCGAGCTCCTGACCCAGCTCGGTGGGGACGACTGCACCGACACGCCGGGTCAGGAGTCGTACGAGGACGCCCTCTACGTCGGCATCTACGAGTGGCGGGGAAGCTGCGGCCAGGGTGGCGCGGCGCTCGTCGGGTTCGTAGGAGGACCTGAGGACGGGTCGTTCACCCTCGCGCTCGTGGTGCAGCTCACCTCTGAAGCCGACTACGAGGCACTGGACCGGATCCTGGCCTCCTTCGTGGCCTTGAACCCCTGAGCCCAGGGCCTCGCCGGGTTCGGCGAGGCCCGACCAGGCGAATGCCACGGGACGCGAGGGCCTAGGCTCCCGGCCGTGCCCACGATGGACAGACGGACCTTCCTCGGCGGCGCTGCGGCGGCGCTGGCGGCGACCCGGGTTCCCGTCGCCGTGGCGCGGCTGCAGCCCGTTCCGAGCTTCGACGCCGACCCCTTCGCTCTGGGGGTCGCGTCCGGGGACCCCACGTCCAGCGCCGTCGTGATCTGGACCCGTCTCGCGCCCGACCCGCTCGACGCGGCTGCCACACCGTCGGTCGACGTCCCCGTCACCTGGGAGGTCGCAACCGACGAGGGCTTCTCCGGGGTCGTGGCTTCGGGAACCGCCGTAGCGGCTGCGGAGCACGCTCACTCCGTCCACGTCGACGTCGGAGGCCTCGACCCCGACAGCTGGTACTGGTACCGCTTCTCGGCCGCGGGCTACGACAGCGTCGTCGGACGCACGCGGACCGTGCCGGCGGGGACCTGCACGGAGACACCGTGTCGTTTCGGCTTCGCCTCCTGCCAGAACTGGACCGACGGCTACTACCCGGCGCACGACCACCTGGCGGCCGAACAGCTCGACCTGGTCTTCTGGCTCGGGGACTACATCTACGAAGGCGGGGTCGGATCGGGCGTGCGCCCGCACAACAGCGACGAGCCACAGACCCTCGACGAGTACCGCAACCGCTACGGCCTCTACAAGGGCGATCCCGCTCTCCAGTCCAGCCACGCTGCGTTCCCCTGGGTGGTGATCTGGGACGACCACGAGGTCGAGAACAACTACGCCGCCGACCGGGACCAGAACGGCTCGGATCCGTCCAGCTTCCTGGTTCGCCGGGCCGCGGCGTACAAGGCGTGGTGGGAGCACCAACCGGTCCGCCTCGCTCCCCCCACAGGTCCGGACCTGCGGATCTACCGCCGGTTCGCGTGGGGCGACCTCGCGGCCTTCTTCGCGCTCGACGGTCGTCAGTACCGCAGCGACCAGGCCTGCGGCGACGTCCTCGGCGACTGCCCCGAGCGCACGGACCCGGCGCGAACGATGCTCGGTGCCGCGGAGCAGAGCTGGCTCACGGACGGCCTCGGCTCGTCGACCGCGGTGTGGAACGTGCTCGCCAACCAGGTGGTGATGACCGGGCTGCCGCTCGGCGGCGCGTACAACCTCGACCAGTGGGACGGGTACCCCGCCGGCCGCGAGCGCCTCTTCGAGGTGCTGGGGCGGCCCGAGGTCGGCAACCCCCTCGTGATCACCGGCGACATCCACGCCTCGGGCATCGCCGATCTCACCAGCGGCCCTGACGCGCCCGTCGTCGGCACCGAGCTCGTCACCACCTCGATCTCGTCGGACTTCGACGCCGGTCTCGCCGACCTGGCCGAGATTGTCATAGGAGCGCTGCCGTGGGTGCGCTTCGTGGACACCCACCACCGCGGCTACGTCACCGTCGACCTCACACGGGAGCGTGCGGAGGCCACCTACCGCTTCGTCGAGTCCGCGCTCGAACCGAGCTCCCCGGCGTTCGTGGGCACCACCTACACCATCGAGGCAGGCGAGGCCGGTCTCGCCGAGTGCAGGCCGGTCACCGAGTCACCGGCCACCCCAACCACCCCTGCCGCCCTCCCGACTGCGGCCACCCCAGCCTTCACCGGGTAGCGACGCGCATCCACCGGGTCACCATGGCTCACTGCAGGATGACGGTCCTCACCGGTCCCTGGGCCCAGTTCCCGGCCGTGTCCAGGGCCCTCACCTGGTAGCGGACCTCCGTGTCGATCTCGTAGCCGCCGCTCTGCCACGAGCACGAAGAGGCAGCGCAGGTCTTCACCCTGCCGAGGGAGCCGCTCGTGGACGGCGAGAACCAGATCTCGACGCGGCTCACACCCGACGGGTCGCTGGCGCCCGCCTGCACGCCCAGGAACCCCACGTCGAAGGTGGCCACGAAGTGCTCGGCCGTCACGGTCGGCCCCGCGGCGTCGGCCGGGGCAACCGTCGTGGTCGTGGTGGAGACAGGCGGAGGTGGGGAGACAGGAGGCGCCACCGACTGCGGGGACTCGGTGGTCGCCGCTGGCCCGGCCACCGCATCGGTGGTCGTGGTGTCCGCTGTTGTCGTGGTGGTGTCCGCGCTCGTCGGTGCCGCCTGCGAGGTGGCCGTCGAATCGGGCACGGTGATCAGATCCGCCGCCACGACCTGGTCGGAGCGCTCGTCCTCGTCTCCTGCCAGCCACCAGGCCAGCACCGCGGCCAGGACGGAGGCTCCGACCGCGCATCCCACGAGGGTCCGCCTGATCCGGCGTGGATGGCGGCTCGTGTCGGCCTCGTCGTCTCCGACAGGAGGAGGTCCCGGGCCGCCGAGCGACGACGATCCCGACATCGGTACGCCCTCGTCGGCGAGGCGCTGCGCGACCCTCTCGCGCAGCGCCCCAGGTGCGCCCACCGGCACCACGGCGAACAGCGCGGCGGGTGCGATCCGCGTGCGCCGGCGCTCCTCGCACTCGTCACAGCGACGGGCGTGGCGTTCGATCACGTCGACCGCTCCCGCATCGAAGCCCAGCACCCCGGCCTTCTCCAGCGAGCCCGCGAGTCCTGCGCATGCGGGCTCGCCCTCCCGCCACAGCAGGCGCGCGCGGAGCGCCCGCTCGAGGCGCTTGCGCGACCGACTCACCAGCTGGGCCGCGTGCACCCGGCTCACCCCGACCACGCCGGCGATCTCCGCGGGCTCGAGACCGTGCCGCACCGAGAGGTCGAGCACCTGCGCGTCCCTCTCGGAGAGCCCGTCCGCGGCGGCCCAGACCAGGTCTGCGAGGTCGCGGTCGGCGGCCAGGGAAGCGGGGTCGGTCACCGCGGAGAGGCGCTCGGCCGCCGCCACGGTCCCCGAGGCCATCATGACGAGCTCCTCGTCCATCGCTGGTCGATCGCGCCGCCGGCGAGTGGAATCGATGGCCCTGTTGCGGGTGATCCGCAGCAGCCAACCCCCGAAGGAGGAGGGGTCCTCGAGCTCGTCGAGCCGCCGCCAGGCGGTGAGCATCGCCTCCTGAGCCACGTCGGCGGCGGTGTCGGGATCGCGCACGATGCGGCGTGCGAGGTCCCACGAGCGGTCGAACCAGGCGTCGTACAGCCGACCGAACGCCAGCTGGTCGCCGGCTCTGACACCGGCGACCAGCTGGGCATCACGGGCCCGTTCGGCACCACGTTCCATCGGGGTCCATCTTCCCTCATGGGTCACAGACCGAGGCCCCAGATCCCCTCGGGGAGATCGAGCTCGATGGTCGGGATGCTGGGGGGCACTGTGGTCGGAGTGGGGAGCTGACGCATCGGCTCGTCGATCTCGATCTCCTCGGCGGGGACGAGGCTCGGGTCGACCGGGGGCGGAGCCAGCTCGGGCTGCTCTTCCCCCTCTTCCGCCTCGGACGCTTCGTCGTCCGGGAAGGCCCAGTACGGCTGGGGCTCGCTCTCCCCGACCTGCACCGTGATGGTCTGCTCGGTGCCCGAACCCAGGGCGTTCACCGTGGCGGTGACCTGGTAGGTGCCGGCTTGCGGGAACTCGACCACGACGTCGCCGACGTTGCACCAGCCGGGGCAGCCGACAGGGGTCCCGCCGCCGAAGTCCCAGTTGAACCCCTGCCAGGGCTGCCCGTCGACGGTGGCAGTGGCGTGCAGCGCCACCCTCAGGGGCTGCCCCTGGACCTGTGACGAGGTGAGCGACATCGAGGGCTTCTCCTTGACCTGGAAGTGCTTCGTCGTCTTGCAGGTCTCGCCCGATGTCAGCTTGGCGGTGATCTCCACCGATCGCTCACCTCCCTCGGTGATGTCGAAGTGCTCGACGAAGGTGTCCCCGGGCTGAGGGTCGATGCTCATCGTGCCGTCGTCGAACCTCCAGCTCACCGACTTCACCGAACCGGTCCAGCTCGAGAGGTTGCTCACCTCGAAGGTGGCATCGGTGGGAGCGAAGTTGTGCAGGCCCGAGATCGCGACGAGGAGCATGCAAGCCGGCTCGTTGGTGGCCATGGCACCCTCCTGGTTCAGGTCGCAGGCGGGAACCAGGTCCGGGCCGTCGGTGCAGTCGCCGTCGAACGCGTCGCCGTCGAGGATGTCCTCGCCGGCCTGCACGAAGGCGCCCCAGGACCAGTCGGCCGAGGCCCTGCCGGCCACGATGCCGAGCAGCACGAGCATCAGGAGCGTGCTGGTGAAGATCTTCCTCATCCGGGTCTTGCGGGCATCTCGTTCTGCAGCCATCTCGGTCACCTTCCGTTCGGGGCCCCGTGTGGGCCTCCTGGATTCGATGACCGTCCTGACGCAGCACCCGACGGCGTGATGACAGGGTCCGGCGAGGTTCTCGGAACTTCCCTCTGAGCTGGGACGATGCGGCCGTCAGCCGCTGCCCGGGAAGCCCAGGCCGGGCCGCGGGGCCCCGGATCCTGCCCAGCGGGAGGTGACAACCTTGGCCCGGGTGTAGAAGCGGACCCCCTCGGGTCCGTAGACGTGGGTGTCGCCGAAGAGCGAGTGGCCCCACCCGCCGAAGGAGTGGGCTGCCACCGGGACCGGGATGGGCACGTTGATCCCGACCATCCCCGCCTCCACCTCGGTCTGGAAGCGCCGGGCGACCGCGCCGTCGCGCGTGAAGATCGCCGCGCCGTTGCCCCACGGGTTGCCGTTCACCAGCCGCACCGCCTCGTCGTAGGAGCGGACCCTCACCACGCAGAGCACCGGTCCGAACACCTCCTCCAGGTAGATGCGCATCGATGGCGAGACCCGGTCGAAGAGGCACGGACCCAGCCAGAACCCCCCGGGGCGTCCCGGGACCTCGATCCCCTTCCCGTCGACCACCAGCTCGGCTCCTTCGGCCACCCCGCTCCCGACCAGCTCGACGACCCGCGACAGGTGCTCGGCGGTGATCAGCGGGCCCATGTCCGAGCCCGGATCCTCCCCGTCCCCCACGACGAGATCGCGGGTGCGGGCCACTATCCGAGGTACCAGCTCGTCCCCGACACCACCCACCGCGACCACCACCGAGACCGCCATGCAACGCTGGCCCGCTGATCCGTAGCCGGCCGAGACCGCCGCGTCGACTGCAGCATCGAGATCGGCGTCGGGGAGCACGACCATGTGGTTCTTGGCCCCGCCCAGCGCCTGCACGCGCTTCCCGGCTGTCGCCGCGCTCTCGTAGACACGGCGTGCGACCGGGGTGGAGCCGACGAAGCTCACCGCCGCCACGTCCGGGTGCACGAGCAGCGCCTCGACGGCCTCGCGGTCGCCCTGCACCACGCTGAACACCCCGTCGGGAAGCCCCGCCTCGGCCAGCCACTCGGCCATCAGGACGGAGGCCGAGGGATCCCGCTCGGAGGGCTTGAGGATGAACGCGTTGCCGCAGGCGAGCGCGATCGGGAACATCCAGAGCGGCACCATCGCCGGGAAGTTGAACGGGGTGATGCCGGCCACGACCCCCAGCGGCTGTCGCAACGACCAGACGTCGGTGTCGGTCGACACCTGCGCGGAGTGCTCGCCCTTCAGGAGGTGGTGGAGCCCGCACGCGAACTCCACCACCTCGATGCCGCGACGGATCTCGCCTGCGGCATCCGCTCTCGTCTTGCCGTGCTCCGAGGTGATCTTCCGAGCCAGCTCGTCCCGGTTCCGCTCGAGCAGCTCGTGGAACGCGAAGAGCACCCGGGCGCGCGTGCCGAGGGACGAGCTCCGCCACCCGGACGCCGCCTCGCTCGCCGCGGTCACGACCGCATCCACGTCCTCGGCGGTGGCGAGTGCCACCTCGGCGGTCTGCTCGCCGCGGGCTGGGTCGTACACGGGAGCCGTTCGATCGCCGGTTCCGCCCCAGCGCTTCCCTCCGGCCCAGTGCGGGATGGTCGGGCTCACCGCTGCGCTCCTCCGTAGACCGCGTCGGTGCGTTCGAGCGCCTCCGCGAGGATGCCGAGGCCCTGGTCGGTCTCGTCGGCGGTGATCGACATGGGTGGGGCCAATCGCAGGCAGTTCCCGAAGACACCGCCTCGCCCCACGAGCAGGCCCCCCCGGCGGGCCTCCTCCAGAGCCAGCTCCGCCGCGGCCGGGGCGGGGCTGTAGCCGTCGGCTTCGACCAGCTCGACGCCGACCATGAGGCCACGGCCCCGGACCTCGGCGACGACCGGCAGATCGGCCGTCGCCGAGCGCAGGCCCTCGATGAGTCGCCTACCCACCACCCGGCAGTTGGCCTGGAGGTCGTGGTCGAGGAGGTACCGGAGGTTGGCGAGAGCGCCCACCGTGGCGAGGGGGTTCCCGCCGAAGGTCGAGATGTGGTGGGCCGAGAGGGAGTCCGTGATCTCGGCGCGGGCGACGACCCCTCCGATGGAGAGGCCGTTGCCGAGGCCCTTGGCGAAGGTGAGCAGGTCGGGAACGAGTCCGTGCGCCTCGTACCCCCAGAAGTGCTCGCCGGTGCGGCCCCAGCCGGTCTGCACCTCGTCGGAGACGAAGAGGATCCCGTCCTCGTCGAGCACCTTCTTCATCGCCCCGAAGAACCCGTCCGGAGGCACCGTGAAGCCACCCACGCCCTGGATCGGCTCAGCGATGAGGCAGGCGACGGGGCCCGCGGTCTCGAAGGTCACTACGTCGCGCAGGTCGTCGACGCAGGCGGTGGTGAACGCGCCGTCCTCGAGGTGCCGGAACGGGCTGCGGAACCGGTAGCCGTTGTGCACGTAGTGCACCGAGAACGGGGAGAAGGCCGAGGCCGACCAGGATCTGTTGCCCGTGACCCCCATGGCCGCTAGCGACCGGCCGTGGTAGCTGTTGCGGAGTGCCAGGACCTGGTTGGAGCGGCGGTAGTTGGTGGCGAGCATCAACGCCGCATCGGTTGCCTCGGTGCCCGAGGTGGTGAAGAACACCCTTGCGTCGGGGATGCCCGAGAGTCGGGCTACCTCCTCGGCGAGCTCGACCATCGGCCGGATCAGGTAGAGCGTCGAGGTGTGCAGGACACGTCCAGCCTGAGCCCTGACCGCTTCCACCACCTCGGGGAGGTTGTGGCCCGAGAGGGTGGTGAGGATTCCGCCCCAGAAGTCCAGGTAGAGGTGGCCCTCCCCGTCGGTCACCCAGCAGCCCTCGCCCTCCACCAGCTCGATCGGGTGCTCGTAGTACAGGTCGAGCCAGGACGGCATCACCGCCCGGTGGCGAGCGTGCAGCTCGGCGTGGGAAGAGCCGGTCTCAGTCACGGGTCTTCTCCACGTCGATCACGGCTGTGCGCAGATCGGTCATGTCGAGCAACGTGTACTTCCCTCCGATCCGGCCCCACCCGGTCCTGGTGCGGGAGGCGCCTCCGAACGGCGGGTGCGGCTCCCAGAAGTCGGTGGAGTCGTTCACCACGATGCTTCCCGCGCGGAGGCGGTCGACGTATCGGAACGCGCGCTTCAGGCTCGAGGTGAACACAGCGGCCTGGAGACCCAGGTTCGAGTCGTTCGCCAGGTCCAGCGCCTCTTCGTCGTCGCTGAACGTCGTGATCGGCAGCACCGGGCCGAACGACTCCTCCCGGAAGATCAGCATGTGGGGGGTGACGCCGTCGACGACCGTGAGGGGCCAGTAGAGGTCGGTCGGGAAGCCCTGCGCCCGCTCACCTCCGCACAGCACCGCCGCGCCGTGGGCGCGCGCATCGGCGACGTGGAGCTCCATCTTCTCGGCGACCGCCGGGTTGTTCAGCGGCCCCAGGTTGGTCGCCTCGTCGAGCGGGTCACCGAGCACCACGCCTGCGGCCTCGCGCATCAAGAGCTCGACGACTCGATCGTGCACCGACTCCTGCACCAGCAGCCGCTCGGTCGCCACGCAGCACTGACCGGATGCGAAGGTCGCCCCGTACACCGCGGCCGCAGCTGCCGCATCGAGGTCGGAGTCGTCGCAGATGATCTGGGGCCCGTTGCCGGAGGCCTCGATCAGCGTGCGCTTCAGCCCCGCTGAGCGAACGATCGCCTCCGCCGTCGTGTGCGAGCCTACGAAGCCGACTCCGTCGACCCGGTCGTGCTCGACGAGAGCGCGGCCCACCTCTCCACCGCCGTGCAGGAGCCCGACCGCGCCCGGAGGGGCTCCTGCCTCCACGCAGGCCGCGACCAGTGCGGCTCCCGACAGAGGTGTCAGCTCGGAGGGCTTGAGGATCGCGGCGTTGCCACCGCCGAGCGCCGGGGCCACGAGCTCCGCTGGGATGTTCATCGGGAAGTTCCACGGCGTGATCAGCGCGTACACCCCGTTCGGCTTCCGGAAGGTGAGCACCTTCTTGTTCGGATCGGCCCCGGGGAGGGTGGGGGTCTCGAGCCTCTTCACCTCCTCGGCCGCCCAGCGGAAGATCTCCGCGGACTCCTCGATCTCGCCGATCGCCTCGGAGCACAACGGCTTGCCGGACTCGCAGCTGAGCTGGCGGGCAAGCTCGGAGGCCTGCGAGTCGAGCACCTCGGCGACCCGCACCAGGAGAGCCGCGCGCTCGAAGGGCGGCATCGCCTCCATCGCTGCGGCACCGTCGGTAGCCGCGGACGCGGCGGCCTCGACGTCGGCCGCATCGGCGAGCGCTACCTCTGCCACGGTCTCCCCGCTGGCGGGGCTGATGACCGACAAGGTCCGGCCGCTCGACCCGGCCCTCCACTCCGGTCCTATCCGCAGGTCGGTCGGCGTGGCCAATCGCATCTCCCTCTCCGCTCACAGACGTCTCGGACGGTAGGTCGACCGAATCAGTCGTCGTGGCGCAATACTGCCACCGATTCACGCCTGCTTCCGAACGATACCCATGGGATCGGTTGCACCAAGTGGGCACCGACAGCCCGGCCGGTCGTAGCATCAGGCTCAGTGCCAGCCCGATCATCGACCGCCTTCCCCCCGGCGCCGCTCTCCCCCTCCTACCGCGCTGCCCCCCTGTGGTCCGTCCAGGCCCCGCTCGAGGCCGCGGCCACCGAGCGCCTGCCGAGAGAGGCCGACGCGGTGGTCGTCGGTGGCGGGTACTGCGGGCTGGCAGCTGCCCGGACGCTCGCCGAGAGGGGGCGCTCCGTGGTGCTGCTCGACGCCCGCGACCTGGGCTGGGGCGCCTCCAGCCGCAACGGCGGGATGGTCATCCCCGAGCTGAAGGCCGGCCCCGCCGCGCTGGAGAAGACCTACGGCCCACTCGGCCGTCGTCTGTACGCCGCGGTGAACCAGGCCTTCGACCACCTCGAGGAGCTCGTGGCACGTCACCGGATCAGCTGCGACTACGAGCGCTCCGGCCAGCTCGAGCTCGCCCACCACCCGCGGCTGGTGAGATCGTTGCGGGCCACGGCCCGCGAGCACCGCGAGAACGGCGAGGAGGTCGACTTCGTCGGGAGGGACGAGCTCGCCGAAGAGATCGGGTCGGGGGCGTTCTTCGGGGCGGTCCGCTTCGCACGTACCGGGAGCCTCCACCCTGCGAAGTTCCACCGGGGCTTGTTGAACCTCGCTCGCCGAGCCGGCGCGTCCCTCCATCCGCACACGCTCGCCACATCGGTGGAGCGACACGGCACCGCCTTCACCGTGCACACCCTCCGCGGCACCGTGGCCGCACGCGACGTCGTGGTGGCGACGAACGCATATGCGGACCGCCTCGTCCCGGAGCTGAGGAAGAGGGTGCTGCCGGTCGGGAGCTTCATCGTGGCGACGGAACCGCTCGACGAGGATCTGGCCACCTCGGTGAGCCCGCGGGGGCGGATGTTCGTGGACACGAAGAACTTCCTCTTCTATTGGCGCCTCTCGCCGGACCGGCGCATGGTGTTCGGGGGGCGCCGGTCCCTGCGCTCGACCTCGATCGCTGACGCACGCGACTATCTCTACGCGTCGATGGTGCGGATCCACCCTCAGCTCCACGGGGTGCCTGTGGAGCACGCCTGGGGAGGCGACGTGGCGATGACCCTCGACCGACTACCACACGTCGGCCACCTCGACGGCGTGCTGTACGCGACCGGCTGCAACGGGTCGGGGGTCGGTCTGAACACCTGGCTCGGGATGCGCGTGGCCGGCATGCTCTGCGGTGATGACCCACCGCCGTTCGCCGAGCTGCGCCACCGGGCGATCCCGATGTGGTCGCTGCGCCGGCTCTACCTGCCAGCGGTCTCGAAGTGGTTTCGCCTCCAGGACCGCTACGGCCTGCACTGATACCCAGTGCCGGGTTCGCAGCTCCAGACCTGCTGCCCGGCGAGCGAAGGCAGCCAGGCGCATCACCGCCGAGGCCGCTCAGCCGGTGAACTCGGGCGCCGCCGCGACCGGCTCAGCACGCCCGGCCGGAGGCAGGATCGTTGTGTGGTATCGTCAGGCCGTCAGCAATCCGCGCTGGGTCTGGGCGATGTAGACGACACCGTCGCGTCGTTGTATCCGTCGTGAAGGTCGTGCCGGCCGGCGAAGCTCGATCCTCCACCGCGCGACCGGCTGAGGCGTCCCGGGTGACCGCTCCTCCGCCACCGCCGCCGAAGTAGCCGCCGCCTCGACCGCCGCCGCCGCCGTTGTACGCGGGATCTAGCCTGTCGTCACCGGTGCCACGGCGCCACCGGTCATCGAGCTGCCAGCCTCGGCCGTCGTGCCACCGAACGGTCGGTGCCTGCCGCGCCACTGCGGACTGGTGGCGACCTCCGCAGGAGGAAGCGCCAGGAGGATAGTAGATCGTTGCCGCTCATCCTCCAACTCCGTCCGTCCCGCGTCCCCTCCGGCCCGGTGTCGTCCTCGCTGAAGCGGCCTGCACCCCCACCTCCACCGAGCCACGAGCCAGGGGGGCGCCGCGATACGCCGAGGCCCCGCCTCGCCGCCACCACCCTCCTCGAATAGACCACGTTCGTACGACCGCCGCCGCCGCCAGCGACACCGCCCGCACCGTCGGTGTCCTTGCGCATCACCACCCTGACCTCGGACCTGCACGACCAGGGTGGAGTCCGGGCCACCTCGACGGTGGCGGCCACGACTCGGGCCCCAGACCCGGAGCGCTCCACGAATACCCGGTGCCACCCCCCGCTGCTCCGAGTGCCTCGACCGAGACCTCGCAGCCGCCCGAGGGAACCTCGAAGTCGAGCACACCCGGCGTCTCGAACTGCACGACTATCGGTTCGTGGCCTAGCCGCTCGTGGCCCGGGGCGACGCAGCGGTACGAGCATGGCCGACGCAGCCAGCGCTGGTACAGAGATCCTCGACTACCAACTCCGCCTCGCCGTCATCCGGTCACCTCGGCTTGCTGGCTCCACCCGTTCATCGGGCGGGGCCTTGTGCCGGGTCAGCTCCGGCAGCAAGCATGATGGCCCGTGGTCGCCGTGCGGTCAACACCCCATCGGTCCGGCCGACAGCGACCCGTCGGAGCCGCTCGACTCCGAGGCCCGGCTCGCCGGCGCTATGCAGTGGCGCTCAGCGCGGCGCCGAACGCGGCCAGGCCCCGATCGATCTCTGCCTCGGTCACCACCAGAGGGGGCATCCAGCGGATGACGTTGCCGTCGGTGCCGGCCGACATCAGCAGCAGCCGTCCCGACTCGCGGCAGTGGGCGAGCACCTGCGCTGCCCTCGCCGCCAGCGGCTGCCGCGCCGGGCCGAGGAGCTCCGACCCGACCATGAGCCCCGGCCCGCGGATGTCCGCGAGATCCAGGTGCGCCTCCGCCAGCCGGCCGAGCCCCCCACGCAGCTGATCCCCTCGAGCCCGAACTGCTTCGAGGAATCCCGGCGCGGCGATCACGTCGATCGTCGCGAGCGCTGCCGCGCAGCCGAGCGGGTTCCCCCCGAACGTCCCGCCGTGCGATCCCTGCGGCCAGCGCTCCATCAGCTCCCGGCGCGCGCCGATCGCCGACATCGGGAATCCCGACGCCATGCCCTTCGCCATCACCATCACGTCGGGAAGCACCCCCGCCTGCTCGACGGCGAACATGGTCCCCGTCCGACCGAATCCCGTCTGCACCTCGTCGGCGACGAAGAGGATGCCGTGGGCTCGGCACCGCTCGGCGAGTGCCCTGCAGGAGCTCGTGCGGGGCCGGCAGGTAGCCACCCTCGCCGAGCACCGGCTCGCAGAACACCGCCGCTGTCTCTCCCGGCGCGGTCTGCGTCGCCAGCAGGTGGTCGAAGCCCTCCAGGCAGCGGTCGGTGGCTTCGGCGTCCGTCTCCCCGGTGCGCGCCGGTTGGGGGAACGGCGTGACGAAGACACCTGCGGGAAGAGGCTGGTGGCCGGCGCGGTAGACGGCCTTGGAGGTGGTCATGGCCATCGCCTGTGCGGTGCGCCCGTGGAAGCTCCCCTCGAAGACCACCAGGTTCGGGCGACCCGTGACCTGGCGGGCGAGCTTCACCGCCGCCTCGGTGGCCTCCGCGCCAGAGCTCGCGAAGAAGAAGGTGTCGATCCCCTCCGGGGTCACCTCGGCGAGGCGCGAGGCGAGCGGCTCGAGGAGGTCGTGGCGGTACACGTTCACCTGGGCGTGCAGGAACCTCGCGGCCTGGAGTTGGATCGCCTCCACCACCGCGGGGTGGCAGTGCCCCGTGCTGGTCACCGCTATGCCCGAGGTGAAGTCCAGGTACTCGGTGCCGTCGGAGGTCGTGACGGTGCAGCCCGAGCCGCTGACGACCTCCAGGTCGGTGACCCGGAACCAGACGTCGGAGAGGTGCGACTCACCCATCAGCGGCGCCCTGGAAGGCGGTGCCGTCGATGCTGGCGGTGGCGGGTCGGGTCGTGTCGAACATGGTGACCCGCTTCAGCCTCGTCCGAGAGCCTCGCAGAACCCGCCGAACACCTCCACGTAGCGGTCGATCTCCTCCTCGGTGTGCTGGACCGAGAGGGTCCACTGCTCCTCGTCGCCGGGCGTCATGAAGATGCCCCGGTTCAGCAGCCACGGGAACGAGGCGTTGAAGAGCTCGGGGCGCGTCTCCAGGAAGTCCCTGTAGTTCGTGAGCGGCTCCGGCCGGTAGGAGACGCAGCCCTTGCAGCCGAGATCCACGACGTGGGCGGGGATCGCGTTCGCCCCCACGGCCTCGCGGCAACCGTCCGCCAAGCGCTTCCCGATAGCGGCGAGGTGCTCGTAGGCACCAGGGGTGAGCACCTCGGTGAGAGCCGCCAGCCCGGCGCCCGCAACCAGCGGGTTGCCGTTGAAGGTGCCCTGTTGGGCCGCGCCGTGCTCGATCACCTCCATGATCTCGGCCCTGCCACCGAACGCGCCGCCGGGTGTGCCCCCGAACACCGCCTTCGCGAAGCAGGCGAGATCCGGCTGCACCCCGTAGCGCTCGATCACACCGCCCGCCGCCACCGTGGCTCCCGACTTCACCTCGTCGAAGATGAGCACCACTCCGTGACGGGTGCACAGCTCGCGGAGGCCCTGGAGGTAGCCCTCCGCGGGCAGCACGATGCCGATGTTCATCATGATCGGCTCGAGGATGAAGCAGGCGATCGAGCTGGCCTTCTCTGCCAGCACCTTCTCGGCTGCCACGAGGTCGTTGAACGGCACCACGTGGGTGTGCCGTGCCACGTCGGCCGGGATCCCCTTCGACATCGGCGTGGTGGCCGGCTGGTCGCGACCGCCGAGAGCATCGCTGTTCGGCACCACCGAGAACATCACCGTGTCGTGGTGCCCGTGGTACGAGCCCTCGATCTTCACGATGTCGTCCCGGCCGGTGGCGGCACGGGCGATCCGGATGGCGTCCATCGTCGCCTCCGTGCCGGAGTTGGCGAAGCGAACCTGGTCGAGACGGAAGCGCCGGCAGATCTCCTCGGCGAGAGCCACCGTCGTCGGCGTTGTGGCTGCGAAGTGGGTGCCCGTCCGCGCTGCGCGCTCGATCGCCTCCACGACCTTCGGGTGCGCATGACCGACCGCCATGCAGCCGAAGCCGCCGTGGTAGTCGAGGTACTCGCGGTCGTCGACGTCCCACACGTGCGAGCCGACACCCCGATCGAGATAGATCGCGTACGGGTCACCGGCCTGGAAGCTCGAGGCGACTCCGTACGGCATCACCTTCGAGGCCTGCTCGTACAGCGCCTTCGACCGGGGCGTCGCCGCGAGGAGCCGCTCCATCTCCTCGGAGGCCAGCGCGGCGGCCCTGCTGCCGATCTGGTCGGGTGTGGCTTCGGTCTGCGTCATCTGGTCATCCCTTCAGAACTTCACCATCACGTGCTTCAGCTCTGTGTAGTGCTCGATCGCGTAGATCGACTGGTCCTTGCCGTACCCGGACTGCTTGAAGCCGCCGTGGGGCATCTCGGAGACGATCGGGATGTGGTCGTTCACCCACACCGTCCCGAAGCGGAGGCCGCGGCTCATGCGCATGGCCCTGCCCACGTCGCCTGTCCACACGCTGGCGGCGAGCCCGTAGTCGACGCCGTTCGCCCAGTCGAGCGCCTCGGCCTCGTCGGAGAAGCGCTGCACGCTGATCACCGGTCCGAACACCTCGCGCTGCACGAGCTCGGACCGCTGATCCGGATTGGAGACGACCGTCGGGGCGTAGAAGAACCCCGGCCTCTCGAGGGTCGCTCCGCCCACGGTCACCTCGGCACCCGACTCGCGGGCCCGCTCGACCATCCCGGCAACCCTCTGCTGCTGAGGTTCCGAGACCACCGGGCCGACGGCGGTCTCCTCGTCGAGCGGGTCACCGGTCTTGATCTCCCCGACCGCGGACGAGAGGTCGGCAACGAGCCCGTCGAAGATCGAGGGACCGGCCAGAACCCGGCACGGCGCCGTGCAGTCCTGCCCGGAGTTGTAGTACCCGACCTCCACCAGGGTGCCGACGACGGACTCGAGATCGGCGTCGTCGAAGACCACGACCGGGGCCTTTCCACCCAGCTCGAGGTGGACCCGCTTCAGGCTGTCCGCCGCGTTGCGCGCTATGAGCTTCCCGGTCTCGACATCACCGGTGAGCGACACCATGGCCACGTCGGGATGACGCACCAGCGCGTCACCGGCGGTCTCACCCTGTCCGCAGACGACGTTGAACACCCCGGCCGGGAAGATCTCAGCCGCGAGCTCCGCCACCCTCAACGCCGTCAGAGGGGTCAGCTCCGAAGGCTTCAGGATGAAGGTGTTGCCGGCAGCCAGGGCAGGACCGAGCTTCCACACCGCCATGTTCAGCGGGTAGTTCCACGGCGCGATGCCGACCACGACCCCGAGGGGATCCCGGCGCAGCATCGAGGTGTGCTCCTCCAGGTACTCGCCCGCCGCGCTGGCGCCGAGGCAGCGTGCAGCGCCGGCGAAGAACCGCAGGTTGTCGACGAGCAGGTCGAACTCGAACTCGATGATCGAGACGGGCTTGCCCACGTTGGACACCTCGAGCTGCTTCAGGGTCTCGAGGTCGCCCTCGATGGCGTCGGCCAGCTTCCCCAGCGCCTCGGAGCGGGCTCGTGGGGTGGAGGCGCCCCAAGCAGCGAAGGCCTCGGTCGCCGCGGTGACGGCCTCGTCGGCATCGGCCGCGTCGCTGGACGGCACCTCGGCGAGGGCCTCGCCCGTCGCGGGGTTGAGCACGGGGTCGGTGCGCCCGCTCTTGGCTGGACGGAACGCCCCCCCGATGAAGTTCTCGTGCACCACGGCTCCTCCCAGAACTGGCTGTCCACGCCGGCAACCCGCATGTTGCGTCACAGGCTGGCCGGATGCAAGCGGATCGCTCGTGAGATCGGTCATCGGCGATCGATTCCGTCGACGAATGCCGGACCAACCGATCCGATCCTCTGACCACGAGCGAATCCGTTGCGGTTCGGCGACCGAATCGCGGGATCCCTTGCGGACCGGGGGCATTCCTGAGAGTCTGCTCGTGGCCGAGCGAGGCTCCGGGGGGTTCACCAGGGAATGAGCGAAGGGGAAGGATCCGCGGGAGGCGCAGCGGCGGCGGCGGCCGTGATCGAGCTCGACCACGTCAGGAAGCTCTTCGGCGAGCAGGTCGCGGTCGACGACGCGAACTTCACCATCACCGAGGGGGAGTTCTTCTCGCTCCTGGGCCCCTCCGGGTGCGGCAAGACCACCACCCTCCGCATGGTCGCCGGGTTCGAGACCCCCACCTCTGGTGCCATACGGCTCCTCGGCGACGACGTCTCCCGGGTCCCCCCGTACCGGCGCAACGTGAACACCGTGTTCCAGCACTACGCCCTCTTCCCCCACATGAACGTCCGGGAGAACGTGGCGTTCGGCCCGCGGTCGAAGAAGGTCGGACGTGACGAGATCGACCGCCGCGTGACCGAGCTCCTGGAGGTGGTCCGGCTGGCCGACCTCGGGCGGCGGAAGCCCGCCCAGCTCTCGGGGGGCCAGCAGCAGCGCGTCGCCCTGGCCCGGGCGCTGGTCAACTACCCGAGCGCGCTGCTCCTCGACGAGCCGCTCGGTGCGCTCGACCTCAAGCTGCGCCAGGCAATGCAGATCGAGCTGAAGCGGATCCAGCGGGAGGTCGGGATCACCTTCGTGTACGTGACCCACGACCAGGAGGAGGCGCTCACGATGAGCGACCGGATCGCCGTCATGAGCGAAGGCCAGGTCGAGCAGATCGGGACCCCGACCGAGATCTACGACCATCCTGGGACGGTGTTCGTGGCCGGCTTCATCGGCCAGGCCAACCTCTGGCCGTGCTCGGTCGCCTCCACCGACGGCGCGAACGCGCTGGTCGAGGTGTTCGGCCGGCGACTCACGTCATCCAGACCGGAGCAGACGGTGGCGGAGGACGCGACCCTCATGGTCCGCCCCGAGCGCGTGAGGGTGACGGTTGAGGAGCCTGCGGGTGACCCTGCTGTGCCGACCGTGGTGGAGGATCTCGTCTTCCAGGGGCCGATCGTGCGCCTGGCCCTCGAGGCACCCGACGGTTCGCGGATCGTGGCACACGTGGGAACCGACCACGACCTTCCGTTCCTCAGGCCAGGCGACCAGGTCTGGGCGGGCTGGCAGACGGCCTCTGCGCGGGTCATACCCGGGCGGGCGCCGGGGGCACCCGAGGAGTACTTCGACGAAGAGCTCGCCTCCGACTGGGAGAGCGCGACGACCTGAGAAAGGGAGGGCACCATGGCCGACGACGCACTTCAACGACAGGTGAACCAGGAGCTGGCGCTGCGCTGGAGCAGGCGGCGCTTCCTGGGGAGGATGGGGATCGCCGCGGGGGCACTCGCGGCCGGGCCCGCATTCCTCGCGGCCTGCGGGGACGACGACGAAGGTGGCGAAACCGGCGGAGAGGGCAGCACCACGACCATCGCCCGCACGACGAGCGACACCCTGCGGATCTCCAACTGGCCGTTCTACATCGACGAGGAGACGATCCCCGCCTTCGAGGAGGCGTCCGGTCTCACCGTCGAGTACACCGAGGACGTCAACGACAACGAGGAGTACTTCTCCAAGATCCGGGAACCCCTCAGCCGTGGCCGGGACATAGGCGCCGACCTCTTCGTGGTCACCGACTTCCTCGTCGCTCGCCTGGTGAGCCTCGGGTGGCTCACCCAGTTCGATCCCGCGAACGTGCCGAACAAGTCCAACCTCGTCGGGTCCTTGACCGGTGTCGACTTCGATCCCGACCGCGTGTACAGCCTGCCCTGGTTCTCGGGCTTCACAGCGCTCGCCTACAACATCGAGCTCACCGGCGAAGAGATCACCACCATGGAGGCGATCTTCGACCCCCGTCACGAGGGCAAGGTGACCATGTTCAGCGACATGAGAGACGGCCTCGGCATGGTGATCCTCATGGACAAGGGCACGCTGGAGGGAGTCACCGCCGACGACGTGCAGGCCGCCGCGGACCGCGTGCAGGAGGCCAAGGACTCGGGCCAGATCCGTCGGTTCACCGGGAACGACTACGGCGACGACCTCGTGGCCGGGAACGTCGCGATCGCCCAGGCGTACTCCGGGGACGTGGCCCAGCTCCAGCTCGACAACCCCAACCTGCGATTCGTGCTGCCGGAGACAGGAGGGCTCCTCTTCTCCGACAACATGGTCATCCCCACCACCACGAAGAACCTCGACGGCGCCGAGCAGTGGATGAACTACGTCTACGACCCGGTGAACATGGCCCGGCTCACCGCCGAGGTGCAGTTCATCCCTCCGGTCCAGGGCACCGGCGAGGAGCTCGTCGCGATCGACCCGGCGCTGGCCGAGAACCCGCTCATCAACCCTCCCGAGGAGGACCTCGCTCGGGCATTCGTCTTCCCGACCTTGAGCGAGGAGGACGAGGTGGCCTTCACCGAGATCTACAACGCGGTTACCGCGAGCTGAGCCGCTCATGAGGGGTACGGCCACGGGTGGAGCCCGCCGGAGCCGGACGGGCCCCTACCTGCTCAGCCTTCCCGCGCTCGGGTACCTGGCGATCTTCTTCGTGGTGCCCTTGCTCACGCTGCTGAAGATGAGCCTCTCGACCAACACCGGGTCCGTGTACGACCCGACGCTCGAGCTCACCTGGGAGTGGTCGAACTACGGGGACGCCTTCAGCGAGTACGGAACCCAGTTCACCCGGTCGTTCGTGTACGCGGGGCTGGCCACGGTGATGGCCCTGCTCCTCGGCTACCCGCTGGCCTACGTGATCGCCTTCCGCGCGGGGCGGTTCAAGAACCTTCTGCTCGGGCTCGTCATCCTCCCCTTCTTCGTCACCTTCATCGTCCGCACCCTGGCCTGGAAGACTGTCCTCTCCGACACTGGATGGGTGGTGAGCTTCCTCGACGCGATCGGGGTCCCGCTCCCCGACGGAAGGCTGCTCAGCACCAGCTGGGCGGTCGTGTTCGGCCTCATGTACAACTTCCTGCCCTTCATGATCCTGCCTATCTACGTGAGCCTCGAGAAGATCGACCTGTCGCTGGTGGAGGCGGCCAAAGACCTGTACTCGAACGCCTGGCAGGCGTTCCGCAAGGTGGTGCTCCCGCTCAGCCTCCCCGGCATCTTCGCGGGGAGCCTGCTCACCTTCATCCCCGCGGCGGGCGACTTCGTGAACGCCCAGTACCTGGGCAGCGCGCAGACGTCGATGATCGGCACGGTGATCCAGAAGCAGTTCATCGTCGTCAAGGACTACCCCGCCGCTGCCGCACTCTCTTTCGTGCTGATGGCGATGATCCTCGCCGGGGTGCTCGTCTACGCGCGCCTCCTCGGGACCGAGGAGCTGACGTGACAGCGGTGAGCACCCGTTCTGTTCCGATCGCGAAGGGCTCCGCCACCGTCGGGCGGGGCTGGGCAGTTCCCGGCTGGATGCGTCGCGTCGGACCCCGCCTCCTGGACGTGTACGCCGCGGGCGTGCTCCTCATCCTCTTCCTCCCGATCTTCGTGATCGTGCTGTTCTCCTTCAACGACCCGGTCGGCAAGTTCAACTTCGTCTGGAAGGGCTTCTCGCTCGAGGCGTGGCAGGACCCGTTCAAGTACCCGGCCCTGGTCGACGCGATGGTGCTCAGCGTCAAGGTGGCCGCCATCTCCACCGTCATCTCGGCGGTCCTCGGGACACTCATCGCGGTGGCGCTGGTGCGCTACCGGTTCCGTGGCAACGGCAGCATCAACACCTTCCTGGTCATCCCGCTGACGACTCCCGAGGTGGTGATCGGTGCCGCGCTCCTCACCCTCTTCCTGGACCTCGACCGGGCGACGGGGTTCGGCACGATCATCATCGCCCACGTGATGTTCCAGATCAGCTTCGTCGCGTTGACGGTGAAGGCCCGCGTCCGAGGCTTCGACTGGTCGTTGGAGGATGCCGCTATGGATCTCGGGGCCAACCCGTACCGGACGTTCTGGAGGGTCACCTTCCCGCTCATCCTGCCGGGCATCGTCGCAGCCGCCATGCTGTCTTTCGCGCTATCGCTCGACGACTTCATCATCACCCTGTTCAACAGCGGCAACGAGGTCACCTACCCGCTGTTCGTGAACAACGCGTCGAAGACGTCCCTGCCACCTCAGATCAACGTCATGGCCACGATCATCCTCGCGGGCAGCCTCGTCATGATCGGGGTGGCACATCTCTACTCACGCTGGCGGATGCGCGGAGCAGACGCGTGAACCACAACACCGAACCGCGCAGGGAGCCACGCTCACCTGGGTCCCTCGACGACATCGACAAGGCGATCATCCGCGAGCTCCAGATCGACGGCCGCCTCTCCTACGCGCAGCTCGGCCCCAAGGTCGGGCTCTCGCAGGCCGCGGCGCGCCAGCGGGTCCAGCGCCTCATCGAGTCCGGGACCATGCAGGTCGTCGCGGTGACCGATCCCCTCAAGCTGGGCTTCGAGGTCGAGGCGATGGTGGGGGTAACCGTGGAGGGGGACGTGCGAGAAGTCGCGGCCAGGCTCTCGACCACACCCGAGATCGAGTACCTCGTCATCGCCGCCGGCCGATTCGACCTGCTGGCCGAGGTCGTGTGCCTGAACAACGAGCATCTGCTCGAGATCGTGAACGACGTGATCCGGCTGACACCAGGCGTGATCTCGACCGAGGTGTTCACCTACCTCCAGCTCCAGAAGCAGAGCTACAGCTGGGGCACCCGGTAGCAGCCGAGCCCGCCCGGGTCAGCTGCTCAGTAGTGCCAGGGGAACTGCGACCAGTCGGGCGGACGCTTCTCGAGGAAGGCGTCACGACCCTCGGCCGCCTCGTCGGTCATGTAGGCCAGCCGCGTGGCCTCGCCGGCGAAGACCTGCTGGCCCACCAGCCCGTCGTCGATCAGGTTGAAGGCGAACTTCAGCATTCGCTGCGCGGTGGGGCTCTTGGAGTTCACCTCTGCCGCCCACTCGAGCGCGACCCGTTCGAGGTCGGCATGCGGCACCACCGCGTTCACCATCCCCATCTCGTAGGCCTCAGCCGCCGAGTAGTCGCGCCCCAGGAAGAACACCTCCCGGGCCCGCTTCTGGCCCACCTGCCGGGCCAGGTACGCGGAGCCGAACCCCCCGTCGAAGCTCGCCACGTCGGCGTCGGTCTGGCGGAACCGCGCGTGCTCAGCGCTGGCCAGGGTGAGGTCGCACACCACGTGCAGGCTGTGACCCCCACCGACCGCCCAGCCCGGCACCACGCAGATCACGACCTTGGGCATGAAGCGGATCAACCGCTGCACCTCGAGGATGTGGAGCCGCCCCGTGCGGGCCGGGTCGATCGAGCCCCCCGTCCCGCCCTTCTCCTCTTCGTCTCCGGTGGTCGTCGTGTACCGGTAGCCGTCGCGACCACGGATCCGCTGGTCGCCGCCCGAGCAGAACGCCCAACCTCCGTCGCGGGGAGAGGGCCCGTTCCCTGTGAGCAGGACGCAGCCCACGTCGGAGGTGGACCGGGCGTGGTCCAAGGCCAGCAGCAGCTCGTCCACCGTCGACGGGCGGAACGCGTTTCGCACCTCGGGCCGGTCGAACCCGATCCGCACCGTCCCCTGATCGAGCGCCCGGTGGTAGGTGATGTCGGTGAAGCCGAAGCCCTCGACCTGCCGCCAAGCTCCGGGGTCGAAGATCTCCGAGACGTCGTTCTCCATCGGGGTTCCCCCGGGCACGCCTCCGATCCGGCGCACCTCTGTCGCGGGAGGCGAGTGTAGGCGTGGTTCACACCTGAAGGTCCGGGCCCCCCGGAACCGCAGGGCCGCTGCACGCGCTCGGTGCCGTCTCGCGAGCACGTATTCTGGTCAGCGACGTTTTGTACGGCTGTAGACGAGCACACATACCCGAAAACTCCGGCTATAGCCGTACTAAAAGCTGATCTTTGCTAGGCTACAGCCTATGACACGTGCAGAGAGAGCGGCGCAAGCCCGCAGAGAGCTCGATCGCAAGTTCGCCGGGGCGAACGTGGAGGCGCTCCGCGCCCGGCCGCGGGCAGGCTGGATTCGGGCGATCCGCGGTGCTCTCGGCATGAGCCAACGCGCTCTTGCCGAGCGCCTGGGCATCGCTCCGTCGAGTGCGGCGGGCTTGGAGCGGTCCGAGCTCGACGGGGGCATCACGGTCGGGAAGCTCACCGAGGTGGCCAGGGCGCTCGATTGCACCCTCGTGTACGCGCTGGTGCCGAACACCAGCCTCGAGGAGACGGTGCAGACGCAGGCCCTCCGCGTAGCGGCCGAGGCGCTTAGGTACGTCGGAACCACCATGGAGCTCGAAGATCAGGGAGTCGACCCCGAACGGCTCGCCGATCAACTCGAGTCAGAGGCACAGCGTGTGATCGCCGCGAATCGACAGTGGAGCGAGACGACGTGAACTTCTCGGCTGGGGCCGGTGGCGAGAGCGACGACGAGCCGGGTGACGTCGCCAGCACCGTTGGCATCAACGTTCACACCATCGGCCCCGAGCCCGCCGGCGCGACACCACTCGAAGAGGACGATCTGGACGGACTGATCCCGGACTTCGTGGCAACCCGTGGTGACCTCAACGGCGCCGAATACCACAACATCAGCAAGGCACTGCCGTGGGCCCGCGCACAGGCGGCCCGGAGGAGGCCCAGCGGACTGCTCGACTACGCGTTTCTGTTCGAGCTCCACCGCCGGATGTTCGGGGACGTCTGGAGGTGGGCGGGCACCCAGCGCAAGCGGGCCACGAACATCGGTGTAGAACCGGCACAGATCCCGGAACAGACGAAGCAGGTGCTCGATGACGCCCGCTACTGGCATGAGCACACGATCTACCCGGTGGACGAGCTCGCGGTCAGACTCCACCGGCGCCTGGTTGCCGTACACCCGTTTCCCAATGGCAACGGTCGCTGCGCGCGTCTGATCGCTGACCTCTACCTCCTGTCAACCGGCGAGCCTGCCTTCACCTGGGGAGCTGGCGGGAATCTCGGCGAGGACGACGACCCTCGTCAGATCTACCTGGACGCGCTCCGTGCAGCGGACCGCGACGACTATGAGCCGCTGGTGGCCTTCGCACGATCGTGAGCTGACCCGCTCTAGCGCACGCCCTGGAGCCCCTCCGCCGGCGGGCGACCACCGGGAGAGTCCGCCGTCAGGAGGTCGGCCCCCGCGAGAAGATCGACAGCATGTCCAGCCGGACGCGCTACGTGATCGTCGACGTCGGCGCCACCTGCTGGGACGACTCGCGGCCCCGCGATCCTGGCGCACACGACGGCTCAGCCCGCTACCGCCTCCGAAGGGGCTGCCTCCCGACCCGGGGCCTCCGCCGGCAGGTTCCGGGTCCCGGTGAACGCCAGGGCCGCGAGAGCGGCCGCCGCCAGCAGGCCCGCCTTCAACGCGGTCAGCTGGGAGTCCTCGTAGCTCTCCACGATCGCGTCCACCGTCGGCTGGTCGAGCCCGGCCTCGGTCGCCGCGTCCTCCGCGTCCGATGACGAGACGAAGGGGACGCCGTCGGCCACCTCCACGCTCACCTGCTGCTGCACCTCGGCACTGATCCGCTCGTCCGAGTTGATCGAGCTCACGAAGTTGGAGGTGAGCCCTGTGAGGACGATGGAACCGATGAGGGCCACGCCCAGCGAGGATCCGAGCTGCTGTGCGGTGTACTGGAGCCCTCCCGCCTCGCTCCGGTCCTCGGCTCCCACCGCGGACTGCACCACGTTGCCGAGCTGCGACGCCAGGAGTCCCAGCCCGACGCCGAGCGCTGCCATGGCGAACCTGAAGGTGCCCGCGTCGAGGGTGGGCTCCATCGTGCTCATCAGCGCGAGCACCGCCACCAGGATCACGGCCAGGCCGACTCTCACGATCCGCCGGGTCGCGAACCTCGCCGCGAACCACGACCCCCCCATGGCGGTCACGAACATGGTGACCGAGACGGGGAGCATCTGGATCCCGGTCTCCAGCGCGTCCATTCCCTGGACGAGCTGGAGGTACAGCGGCACGGTGAAGAAGACGCCCATGAGGATGAGGTTCTGCGCCATGAAGGTCGAGAGGCCGCTCCTCAGCGGAGGCACCTCGAGCAGGCGGAAGTGCACCAGCGGGTCGCGTTGCTGCTGTTCGCGCATCCGCTGCCAGACCCTGAACCCCCAGAGCACGAAGCAGCCCGCCGCCACCACGAACGGTGTCAGCGAGAAGCCCAGCGGCTCCACCGGGGAGCTCTTGGGCTGCAACCAACCCCAGGTGCTCGCCTGCAGCACGCCCAGCACGACCAGGAACAGACCGGCGGCCGACATCACCGAGCCCACCCAGTCGAGCTGGGGAGGCGGACCGGGCCGGGGGGCGTCGGTGAGCATCCGGATGCCGGCCAGGATGGCCAGCACGACCACGACCTCACCCAGGAAGACCAGCCGCCAGGTGAACTCGGTCGTGACCCACCCGCCGAGGATCGGCCCCACCGCGATGCCCGCACCGGCCACCCCTCCGATCACCGCGTACGCCCGGATCCGCGACGGGCCCTCGAAGTTGCCGGCGATGAGAGCGGCAAGGGCGGGGAGCACCAGAGCTGCGCCGATCCCCTCCAGGATCGACCAACCCAGCGCCAAGGTGGCCACCGACCACGAGGCCGCTGTCAGCCCCGAGCCGATGCCGTAGATGACCAGGCCGACGACGAACGCACGTCTCCGGCCGACGAGGTCCCCGATCTTCCCCCCTGTGATCATCAGGGCGGCCATGACCAGCGAGTACAGGGTGATCACGGCCTGGATCGTGGGGACGGTGGTATCGAAGTCGTCGACCAGCTGGCTGATCGAGACGTTCATCACGGCTTGGTCCAGCACCATCAGGAACTGCGCGGCAGCCAGCACCACCAGAGCCCCCGCGCCTTCACGGTCTGCCACCCTACCGGAGCCTCTCCCCACGACCGCCCGCCTCCCCGAGAGCCGATCCGACACGAGACCGGGCAGACTGACCCCAGCCCGAACCGAGGAGGACGCCATGGCCCGCGTGCTGATCACCGGATGCTCGACCGGCATCGGACGAGCCACCGCCGTCGAGCTCGACCGGCGGGGCCACGAGGTGGTGGCCACCGCCCGCCGCCCGGAGAGCATCGCGGACCTCGACGTGGCCGCGCGCCTGCGCGTCGACGTCACCGACGAGCCCTCGATCCTCGATGCCATGACAGCTGCGGGCGAGCTCGACGTGGTCGTGAACAACGCTGGGTGGGAGGTGGCCGGACCGGTCGAGCGGGTGCCGCTCGTCGACGTCCGCCAGATGTTCGAGGTGAACTACTTCGGGGTGATCCGCATGGTGCAGGCGGTGGTGCCACGCATGCGTGAGCGCGGGCACGGCGTGATAGTCAACGTCTCGTCGGTGGCCGGGCTGGTTGCCGGTCCGCTGAACGGCTTCTACTCCAGCACCAAGCACGCCGTCGAGGCGCTCTCGGATGCCATGCACTACGAGCTCTCCCACTTCGGCATCCGCACCGTGCTGATCGAGCCGGGTGAGATCTCGACGGCCTTCCAGTCGAGCACCCTCCACTGCGGCGAGGAGACGCCTCCCTACGACGAGCTGCGTGAGGAGTGGGACGCGGGGTACCCGAACCTCCTCCCCGGTGATCCGCCCGGTCCCGAGGTGGTCGCTGTGGCCATCGCGGACGCCATCGACGATCCCGACTCCCCCCGCCGGATCCCTGTCGGTGAGGACGCCGGGATGGTCGTCGCCGCTCGGCGGTCGATGGACGACGCCGAGTTCGAGACCACCATGCGCTCGACCCTGGGCATCACCTGGTAGCGGTGGCTCCAGCAAGCCGACGCCGATCCCGGATGCCGATCCCTGCGAGCACCGCCACGACGACCAGGCTGAGCAGGGTGATCAGGGCTCCGGTGCGCAGGCCCGGTGCCCGGTAGCTGAGCACTGCCTCCTCGGCACCGTCGGGGACCTCGACCGAGAGCCGGAAGCCGTCGCGGCTGGAGACCGGAGCCTCCACACCGTCGACGGTTGCCCGCCAGCCCTCCGCCGCCTGCTCGGCGATCACCAGCTCGCCCCCGGGGGCGTTGGCGAGGTCCGCGACCAGCCGACCCGGCTCGGATCGCGCGACCGGGACCTGGATCGCCTCGCAGTCGGGGCAGGGGAGCAACGCCGCCTCACCGGTGTACGCGGGGTTCTCGAAGGTCTCGCGCGGCCCGTCGACCATCACCGGCGCTGACCAGCCCTCCGCGACCTGACGCGGGTCGGCCGCCGTACGGTCGACGACCAGCCAGCGCACGCCGACCTCCGCGAGCTCCTCCGGATCGGCTCGGTCCAGCTCGGCGAAGAGCGGCCGGTTCGGATCCGGCTCCTCGCCGGTCAGCTCACCGACGAGGTCGATCCAGCGCTTCGTGAGCTGGAGACCGCCGTCGTACCCGTCGATCGAGCGCACCCCCTCCAGGAGGTTGGCGTTGGGCCGGAGCTGGCGCACGAGCTGTTGCGGGTTCCCGACCTGGCGGCTCGGGTAGGCCAGGATCCGGCCTCCGCTCGTGGAGAGGAGCTCGGATGTGGCGGTCCCGAGCTCGGTGACCGGAACCGGCTCCGCGTGCTTGCGGGCGAAGCTGTGGATGTTCGACGCCCCCAGCTCCGCTGCCACCAGGACCACCGGAACCCCCAACGCCAGGGCGGCCGCTCGACCATCTCCCCGGAGCCGCACGAGCACCGCGCCGGCGATCAGAGCGGCCGCCGCCATCCAGATCCAAGGTGCCCGGGGCCCCGAGTGGTCGGTGGCCACTCCGACTGCCAGCGCCATCGCAGCGAGGACGGTCCCCGTGACGAGGAGGTCCCTGCGATCGAGGTCACGCCTGGCGAGGGCATCGACCCCGAAGGCGGCGAACACGACCGCCGCGAGCACGGCCACGGCGAGCCAGCGTCCCGGAGTGCGGGCCTGGTCGAAGAGCGGCACCGCGTCGAACGCGACCCGGTACGGGGCCCACGACGGGCCCACGGCCAGGACGGTCGCGACCGCCCCGGCCACACCCAGGGTGATCACCGTCCACCGACGCGATCGGCGCCTCGCCCCGTGCACGGCACCGAGCGCCGCGAGCGTCGCGACCGCGCTGCCGACCACCGCCACCGTCTCGAACCCCCCGGCCACCACGTCCGGCCGGCGGGAGAACGGGTTGCCGAGGAAGACCCCGTCCACGTTCGTCGGAGCGATGAAGCTGTCTCCTGCGATGACATCGAAGCCGAGATCGCTACGGTCCGCCACCTCGTCGAAGGTCGACGCAGTAGGTACCAGCTGCACTGCCGCCAGCCCACAGCCGAGCACCACGGCCGCGAGCACCGCGGGAACGCGGGACCAGCTCCCGCGATCGACCGCCCGGGCGAGACACCAGGCCCCGGCGAGCGGAGCGATGAGGTACGCCTGCTGGGGGTGGCCAGCGACGAGCAGCACCCCGGTGACAACTGCGAGGCCGGCTACCGCCGGGAGCGCCCGCCGGTGGCGGTCCAGCAACAGGTCGACGGCGACGAGCAACCATGGAGCCCAGGCGAGCACGGCGATCTGCTCGGACTGGACAGCTCGGACCATCACCACACCTGACCCGACGAACGCCACCGTGCCGACCGAGGCGGCTGGGGGTCGCAGACGCAGCCGGAACGCCAGCAGCACGAAGAGGCCCGTGGCGAGCAGCGCGACGTGGGCTGCGGCCAGGAGATCGAGTGCGTCGTGGGTGTCGAGCCAGAGCAGCGGATACCGCAGCGGGTAGAACACCGATGTCTGGGGGTTCGCCATGTGCGGGGTGCCGCCGAAGATCGCGTCGTTCCACACAGGGAGGCGTCCGTCACGCAGAGCGGTGGCGGTCACCTCGTGGTTCGGTGCGCTGTAGGTGGCGGTGTCGAAGGTCGTGACCCATCGACCGGGCCGGAGGAACGGCCAGATCACCCAAAGCGTGAAGAGGCCCGTGGCGGTCGCCTCCCAGACGCGAGGCCTGCACCACCACCTCGGTTGGCCGACCACTCCCTCCACCGCACAACCGTAGGCCTACGGGCCTGCCCTTCCCTCGACCTCCCCGACGTGCTGGGATGGTGTCGTGCACCGACTCCGCTACCTGCTGGTCGTCGTGTCCACTCTTCCGCTGGTCGCCGCGGCCTGCCCCGCGGAGGACGGAACCACCCCCACCTCGGCTGGACCCGGTGAGAGCCGCCAGGTCGATGTCTTCTTCGTGGACCAAGAGGCCTTCAACGAGGGCGCGGCGCCGTTCGTGCGGGCGGTGCAGCGCACCGTCGACGAGGAGCCCCCCCATCAGGCGACCGTCGACGCGCTCTTCGCGGGCCCCAGCGTCGAGGAGTCGAACGACGCACTGATCCTCGTCAGCTCCGGAGCGACGGGTGCCGAGGTGCTCGACGTCGCCGACGGCGTGGCACGTGTACAGCTGGAAGGTGGGTGCAGCAGCGGTGGGTCGACGCTCACCGTGGCCGCGCAGCTCGTGCCCACCCTCGAGCAGTTCGACGAGATCGAGGTCGTGAAGATCCTCGACCCCGAGGGGAGCACCAACGACCCGGACGGGCCGGAGGACTCGACACCCGAGTGCCTCGAACCCTGACCGCACCTCTCCGGGGGTCGGTCTCGCGCCGGCTCCTGATCGCTGTGCTATCCGTCGCGGTGGCCGCTCCGGGCTGCGGGTGGTGGGAGGACCTGAGCGACGCCAGTCCCACGCCGGTGGACCCAGACGTCTCACGACCGGTGTTCGGCGGCGACTTCCCCGACCCGACTGTCATCGAGGTCGACGACAGCTACTACGCCTACGCCACCCAGGGGTCCTCCGGGCTCATCCAGATGGCGCGCTCCGACGACCTGCAGTCCTGGGAGCTGCTGCCTCAGGGCGCGCTCGAGCAGGTGCCCGGATGGTCCGAGCCTCTCTCCGTGTGGGCGCCGGCGATCGTCGAGGTCGAGGGCCACTACGTCATCTACTACGCGGCACTCCTCGAGGACACGGAGATCCACTGCATCTCACGCGCTGTGGCGGACGACCCCGAGGGCCCCTTCGTCGACGACTCGGTCGAACCGATCGTCTGCCCGCTGTACCTGGGTGGCGCGATCGACCCCAGCCCGGTGCGGAACCGGGACGGAAGCCTCTGGTTGCTCTGGAAGAACGACGGCGTCACCAGCGAGGCCGAGTCGGGCATCTGGATCCAGCCTCTCGACGAGGACGGCCTGAGCACGAGCGGAGACCCCGTCGCGCTGATCAGGACCGACCAGCCGTGGGAGAGACCCCACATCGAGGCACCGTCGATGCTGGACCTCGGCGACAGCTGGCTTCTCGCGTACTCCGCCAACTGGTGGAACCAGCCCGAGTACGGCGTCGGGGTTGCGATCTGTGGGTCGCTCACCGGCCCCTGCCGAAAGCCCCTCGACGGCCCGGTGCTGGCGAGCCGTCCCGATGCTGCCGGGCCCGGTGGCGCGGAGTTCTTCCGGGACGCCGAGGGGCGGCCGTGGGTCGCGTACCACGCCTGGCTGGGTGGAGAGGTCGGCTTCCCGAGCCGTCGGGGCCTGTGGGTCGCGAGGGTCGACCCCTCCGCCGAACCGGGGAGGATCATCGTCGGTCCCTAGCGCCGGAGCGCCCCCGGTCACCTCTGCAACGCACCACTAGCATTCGGACCATGACCGAACCCCGCCAGATCTCTCCCGCCAGCGGCCCGCTCGGGGTGCTCACCCCCGGGCTCGGCGCGGTGGCCTCCACCTTCATCGCCGGGGTGCTGGCCATCCGGAACGGTCTGGCAGCCCCGATCGGGTCGATCAGCCAGGCAGCCCACATCCGTCTGGGTGGACGAGCCGAGGATCGCAACCCTCTGATCGGGGACTTCGTGCCTCTGGCGGGCCTGGACGACCTCGTCTTCGGCGGCTGGGACCCGATCTCCGCCAACGCCCTGGAGGCCGCCCGCACCTCCGGGGTGCTCGAGGAGCGTGACCTCGCGGCGATCTCGGCCGAGCTGGAGGGTGTCGTCGCATGGGACGCCGTCTTCGACCAGGCATGGGTGAAGAAGCTGGAGGGCCACCGCGTCAAGCGTGCCGGCTCGAAGTGGGAGCTGGCCGAAGCCCTCATCGACGACATCGAGCGGTTCAGGTCCGAGAACGGATGTGAGCGCCTGGTGATGGTGTGGTGCGGGTCGACCGAGGCGTACCACGAGGCGTCGGCGGTGCACGAGAGCATCGCTGCGTTCGAGGAGGGGCTGAAGCAGAGCGACGAGGACATCGCCCCCAGCCAGATCTACGCCTACGCCGCTCTGGTCGCGGGTGTGCCGTTCGCCAACGGGGCCCCCAACCTCACCGTCGACACCCCGGCCATGGTCGAGCTGGCGCGCGAGCGGCAGGTGCCGATCGCCGGCAAGGACTTCAAGACCGGCCAGACCCTGATGAAGACGATGATCGCTCCCGGGCTGAAGGCGAGGATGATCGGTCTGCGGGGCTGGTACTCGACGAACATCCTCGGCAACCGTGACGGAGAGGTGCTCGACGACCCCGAGAGCTTCAAGTCGAAGGAGGTCTCGAAGCTGGGAGTTCTCGACACCATCCTCCAGCCCGACGTGTACCCCGATCTGTACGGGAACATCGACCACGTGGTCCGGATCAACTACTACCCGCCCCGGGGTGACAACAAGGAAGGCTGGGACAACATCGACATCTTCGGGTGGATGGGCTACCCGATGCAGATCAAGATCGACTTCCTCTGCCGCGACTCGATCCTCGCGGCTCCGATCGTGCTGGACCTGGCGCTGTTCATGGACCTCGCGGCCCGCACAGGTGAGTCCGGCGTGCAGGAGTGGCTCAGCTTCTACTTCAAGTCGCCGCAGCCCACCGCCGTCCTCGGGCCCGAGCACGACCTGTTCATCCAGCAGACGAAGCTGAAGAACACGCTGCGGGAGTGGATGGGCGAGGAGCCCGTCACCCACTCCGAAGCGGGCTGACCGCCAGCATCGAGCGCTGCTCCGCGCTCGCTTCCGCATCCGTGCACCTGTCCGCGAGGCGGTGATCCGGGCGTACGCTTCATCCGACCGGGCGCGCGACGCGCCCGAGAGAGGGGGGACCATGGAAGCACTACCCGTGGTGCACGACCGGGCGCTGGCCGCCACCCGCGCGCTGGTGGCCGGGGTACCGGAAGACCGGTGGCTGAGCTCGACGCCCTGCGAGGACTGGGACGTCCGCGAGCTGTTGAACCACGTGGTCGCGGGCAACCTGTGGGTCGGCGAGCTGGCGGGACCGGAGGGGAAGACCATCGAGGAGGTGGGTGACCGCCTCGACGGCGACGTGCTGGGCGAAGACCCTGTCGCTGCCTACGACACCTCTGTGCCGGTGGCGTCCCGGGCCTTCGCCCGCGAGGGGGCGATGGACGCACCTTGCGCCGTCTCCTACGGCCCGGTCCCGGGCTCGGTCTACTGCGGCCACCGCATCATCGACGTGCTGATCCACGGCTGGGACATCGCAGTGGCCACCGGGCAGGACCCGACCCTCGACCCGGCACTGGTGGAGGCGTGCTGGGAGATCGTCGAGCCCCAGGCCGAGCTCCTGGCGGCAAGCGGGGTGTTCGCGTCCAGGATCGAGGTCCCCGGGGACGCCGACCCCCAGACCCGCCTCCTCGCTGCTCTCGGCCGGCGCACCTGAGACACCCCTTCCTGGGCCTGCACGACGGGGGTCAGGTGGGTTCCGGGGCGTGATCGTGACGGTCCACGTGGCGGCGGCTCAGCACGTGTGTGCGCAGATCTCCCATGGGTCGACCCCCGATCGCCGCCGAGCGTAGCGGCGACGACCAGTAGCGATCGGTGCGCAACGGTTGCCACCCTCCACGTCGCCGAGCCCTCGTCTCCGGAGCGGAGGCAAGCGGTCGGGAGGTCTGCCCATCGGCCGACCTGGGTTCCAACGCCTGGCCGGGTCCCGTCTAGCCGCCGGGCAGGTCGCAGGGCACTCCTGAGAAGAAGGAAGGATGCGGCAGAACGCTCCTCGTGTCTGATGATCTGGAGCTTCGTTGGCCCCGTCGCCTGTCGCATCCCACAAGATCCTCACGTCACCGACCGGGGACGGATACAGGCGGTCATCCTCGTCAATGTCACCATCCCCGCCGTCAATGCGCACCGGCGGCGACCGCCAGCCGAGGGTGGTGCGACCCACGTCGTCGAAGGCGAGGGTCTCCGACGGTGTGGCGGCGCCCTGGCCGATCATCACCGCTGTGTGGCCGCCGTGGAACACGACGAGGTCGGCGAGCCCGTCGCCCGTGACGTCGCCCACCGCCGCGGGGATGTGCGTGGGGAGGGGTGGATAGCTCGGGTTGTTGTGCGTCTCGAACTCCCTTCCGTCGTCGTCGTACGCGGGGCGAGAGAGGTAGTCGGTCTGCACTCCGGTCACCACGACCTGGCCCGTGGCCCAGGTGAGGGTGACGGTGTCGTCGGCGAGGGCGAGGGTGTCGTGGTGCCGTCGCCGTCCCAGTCGAAGACGTCACGGTCCGGCTCCTCCCAGCCCTCGGGCGGGTAGGGGAAGGGCGGATAGGGCGGATACTCGCGTTCGACCTGCAGGGTCGTACCCATGTCGGGCTGCGCAGACGTCGGGCTTGGGGGGGTTGGTCGGCGGGGTGGCGGGCTCCGGGGCGGTCGTGGTCGTCGTCGTGCTCTCGGGCAGCCGAGGTGGTCGTGGCGAGCGTGGTGCTGCTCTGGGCCGACTCGACCTCGTCGGCGTCACCGCAGCCCGCGAACGCCAGCACCGCCGCCACGAGGGCCACGGCGGCGGGGCGCAGGTGCCGGCTCAGCAGGTGTGTGCGCAGATCTCCCATGGGTCGACCCCCGATCGCCGCCGAGCGTAGCGGTGACGGCCAGTTGCGATCGGTGCGCAACGGTTGCCGCCCACAACCTCGCCGAGCCCTCGTCTCCGGGGCCGAGGCAAGCGGTCGATAGGTCTGCCCTATTGGCCGACCTGCGTCTCCAACGCCCTGGCCGGGTACACCCGGCTAGCCGCCGGGCAGGTCGCAGGGGACTCCCGAGAAGTGGTAGATCTGCGGAGCCGAGCGGTCCATGAACCTCGTCACCGAGAGCTCGTTCGCGCCGTCGCCGTCCGCGTCCCACAGGACCGTCACGTCTCCGACCGGGGCCGGACGCAGGCGGTCATCCTCGTCAATGTCACCATCCCCGCCGTCAAAGCGCACCGGCGGCGACCGCCACCCGAGGGTGGTGCGACCCACGTCGTCGAAGGCGAGGGTCCGAGACGGTGTGGCGGCGCCCTGGCCGATCATCACCGCTGTGTGGCCGCCGTGGAACACGACGAGGTCGCCGAGCCCGTCGCCCGTGACGTCGCCCACCGCCGCGGGGATGTGCCTCGGGCCGCCAGCTCCGCCTCGCCGTAGGTGTTCGGGTAGAATTCGAACTCCCTACCGTCGTCGTCGACCGCGGGGCGGGAGAGGTAGTCGGTCTGCACGCCGGTGACCACGACCTGGCCCGTGGCCCAGGTGAGGGTGACGGTGTCGTCGGCGAGGGCGAGGGTGTCCGTGGTGCCGTCGCCGTCCCAGTCGAAGACGTCACGGTCCGGCTCCTCCCAGCCCTCGGGCGGGTAGGGGAAGGGCGGATAGGGCGGATACCTCCGAACGACCTGCAGGGTCGTGCCCATGTCGGGTGCGCAGACGTCGGGCTTGGGGGGGTTGGTCGGAGCGGTGGCGGGCTCCGGGGCGGTCGTGGTCGTCGTGGTGCTCTCGGGCAGCCGAGGTGGTCGTGGCGAGCGTGGTGCTGCTCTGGGCCGACTCGACCTCGTCGGCGTCACCGCAGCCCGCGAACGCCAGCACCGCCGCCACGAGGGCCACGGCGCCGGGGCGCAGGTGTCGGCTCAGCAGGTGTGTGCGCACATCTCCCATGGGTCGACCCCCGATCGCCGCCGAGCGTAGCGGTGAGCGACGGGCCGGCCCGGGGGGCCCGGGGTCTCTGGATCCCTACCCGGGCGGGAGGTCGCAGGGCACGCCTGAGAAGAAGGAAGGATGCACAGAACGCTCCTCGTGTCTGATGACCTGGGCTTCGTTGGCCCCGTCGCCTGTCGACATCCCACAGGACCGCCACGTCACCGACCGGGGACGGGATACAGGCGGTCATCTTCGTCGAATGTCACCATCCCCGCCGGTCAATGCGCACCGGCGGCGACCGCCAGCCGAGGGTGGTGCGACCCACGTCGTCGAAGGCGAGGGTCTCGCGACGGTGTGGCGGCGCCCTGGCCGATCATCACCGCTGTGTGGCCGCCGTGGAACACGACGAGGTCGGCGAGCCCGTCGCCCGTCACGGGGCCGAGGCAAGCGGTCGATAGGTCTGCCCTATAGGCCGACCTGCGTCTCCAACGCCCTGGCCGGGTACACCTGGCTAGCCGCCGGGCAGGTCGCAGGGGACTCCCGAGAAGTGGATGATGCCGGCGCGGAACGGTCCCCCCGACTGCGTGATCGAGAGCTCGTTCGCGCCGTCTCCGTCCGCGTCCCACAAGATCCGCCACGTCACCGACCGGCGACGGAGGTCAGGCCGTCATCCTCGTCGGTGACAACTCCGTCCGAACCAGGCGGCCTGAACGGCGGCGACCGCCAGCCGAGGGTGGTGCGACCCACGTCGTCGAAGGCGAGGGTCTCCGACGGTGTGGCGGCGCCCTGGCCGATCATCACCGCTGTGTGGCCGCCGTGGAACACGACGAGGTCGCCGAGCCCGTCGCCCGTGACGTCGCCCACCGCCGCGGGGATGTGCCTGGCCGCCAGCTCCGCCTCGCCGTAGGTGTTCGGGTAGAAGTGGAACTCCCTCCCGTCGTCGTCGTACCGCGGGGCGGGAGAGGTAGTCGGTCTGCACTCCGGTGACCACGACCTGGCCCGTGGCCCAGGTGAGGGTGACGGTGTCGTCGGCGAGGGCGAGGGTGTCCGTGGCGCCGTCGCCGTCCCAGTCGAAGACGTCGCGGTCCGGCTCCTCCCAGCCCTCGGGCGGGTAGGGGAAGGGCGGATAGGGCGGGTACCACCGAAAGGCCTGCAGGGTGCTTCCCATGTCGGGTGCGCAGACGTCGGGCTTGGGGGGGTTGGTCGGCGCGGTGGCGGGCTCCGGGGCGGTCGTGGTCGTCGTCGTGCTCTCGGGCGCCGAGGTGGTCGTGGCGGGCGTGGTGCTGCTCTGGGCCGACTCGACCTCGTCGGCGTCACCGCAGCCCGCGAACGCCAGCACCGCCGCCACGAGGGCCACGGCGCCGGGGCGCAGGTGTTGGCTCAGCAGGTGTGTGCGCAGATCTCCCATGGGTCGACCCCCGCCATGCCGAGCGTAGCGGCGACGGCCGGTTGCGATCGGTGCACAACGGTTGCCGCCCTCCACCTCGCCGAGACTTCGTCTCCGGGGCCGAGGCAAGCGGTCGATAGGTCTGCCCCATTGGCCGACCTGGGTCACCAACGCCCTGGCCGGGTACACCTGGCTAGCCGCCGGGCAGGTCGCATGGGACTCCCGAGAAGTAGACGATGCCGGGCGCGGAACGATCCCCCCACCGCGTGATCGAGAGCTCGTTCGCGCCGTCTCCGGTCGCGTCCCACAGGACCGCCACGTCACCGACCGGCTCCGGATACAAGCCTGTCCTCGTCGGTCACGACGCCGTCGGGGCCCGCCCCTCGAACCGGCGGAGACCGCCACCCGAGGGTCGTGCGACCCACGTCGTCGAAGGCGAGGGTTCCAAGACGGTGTGGCGGCGCCCTGGCCGATCATCACCGCTGTGTGGCCGCCGTGGAACACGACGAGGTCGGCGAGCCCGTCGCCCGTGACGTCGCCCACCGCCGCGGGGATGTGCGTCGGGCCCCCCCGGTCCCACGGATGGGTTTCGAACTCCCTACCGTCGTCGTCGTACGCGGGGCGAGAGAGGTAGTCGGTCTGCACTCCGGTGACCACGACCTGGCCCGTGGCCCAGGTGAGGGTGACGGTGTCGTCGGCGAGGGCGAGGGTGTCCGTGGCGCCGTCGCCGTCCCAATCGAATACGTCGCGGTCCGGCTCCTCCCAGCCCTCGGGCGGGTCGGGGAACCTGCCATGGGGCGGATACCACCGCGGTTCGCGCTCGATGGTCGTGCCCATGTCGGGTGCGCAGACGTCGGGCTTGGGGGGGTTGGTCGGCGCGGTGGCGGGCTCCGGGGCGGTCGTGGTCGTCGTGGTGCTCTCGGGCGCGGAGGTGGTCGTGGTGAGCGTGGTGGTGCTCTGGGCCGACTCGACCTCGTCGGCGTCACCGCAGCCCGCGAACGCCAGCACCGCCGCCACGAGGGCCACTGCGCCGGGGCGCAGGTGTCGTCGCAGATCCCTCACAGCTGCACCTCCGACGGGTTGTGGCCACAGCACCGAACCCAGGGCCGGGCACCGACACGGGAGCGCTTCACGACCCACCTCCCGAGGGGTCGGGCCCTCCGCGCAAGAAGGCGTGCCACGCCCCCGAGGCGAGGCGCGAGCTCCCGGTGATCAGCCCGTGGTCGTTGATGGCGTAGGCCTTGGCCTCGCCGCCGCCGAGGTCGCCGAGCGGTGCGATGACGTCGCCGTCGTGCCACAAGAAGCCCTGGGCGTGGCCCGCCGCGTCGAGGTACCAGCCCACGACCTGGCCGGAGTCGTTGACGCCGTAGGCGTGGGACTCGTTCGCTCCTGCAAGCCCGGCTCCGATGTCGACCATGGCCCCATCGTCCCAGACGAAGGCGTGCGGGGTGCCGTCGGCGGTCTCGGCCGAGCCGACGACGACGCCGGAGTCGTTGAGGTCACGAGGGATCACCGAGTCTCCCCCGAGAGAGCCCAGGTCCACGGCGTCGCCGCCGTCGGCCTTGAAGAAGCCCGTGGTCCCGACGCACCAGCCCTGGCAGTGGACCCAGCCGGTGACGTCGCCCCACGAGCTCACCGCGGTCGCCTCGCCCGAGGCCCCTGCGAGCTCACCCGAGGTGATGAGGCGCCTTGCCACCCCGTCGGGGCCCCACCAGGTCGGTGTGAGCCCGGGCCCTGCCCCGGTGGCGGCGCCCACGACGACCGAGTCGTCGTTGATGTCGTTGGCCCTGGTGGCGCTCGCGGGGCCGTCGTAGAGCTGGTCGAGGTCATCGACGAAGCCGCCGATCGGGCTGTGCTCGAGAAGCGGGGACCACCGCAGCGCCCGGTCGTCAGGCCCATCGGAGTGCGCATCGAAGCCGTACCCGGCCACGGTGGTGCTGTCGTTGATCGAGGCCGCGTAGGAGCCCGACAGCTGCGGCAGGATCTCCCATCGACCGAGGTCCTCGATCATGAGGTCGCGGTCCCACCATGCCGTGTGGTCACGGAAGGGATCCTCGCCCGGGTTGGCGCTGTAGACGACGGTGCCCGCCACCTCGCCCCGGTCGTTGATCGCACGCCCCGCGGACCCCATCCGGTCGTCGCCAGGGTTCGGGTTCGCGGGGTCGATGTCGACCATCTCGTCCGCCGAGCGGTACGCGGGGGGATAGGAGATGTCGAGGGCGGGACCAGACCCGGTGAAGCTCACCCTGTCTATGTACAGGCCCCGGGCTCCGCCGTTCTCGTTGCCGATCCGGGTGGGGTCGACCCAGGCGTGGTAGGCCATCCAGGTCGCGCCCAGGTCGTCGACGAAGAAGCTCGACGCCCCAGGCCCCGACCCGGTCTCGGTCTCGAAGAGGCTGCGCTCATGGCTGCTCGTGGCACCGTCGAACCAGGGGCCGACCGCGTCGGTGGTGACCTTGGTGCACGGCCCGAGCGGTCCCTCACAGGTGGCGTAGCCCTCCGCGTAGTCCGCGCTCGCCCAGTCGTTGCCGGAGTAGAACAGGTGGTAGGTGCCGTCGCGGCGGATCATCTCGGGCTGCTCGGTCTGGGATGCGGTGCCTCCTCCTTCTCCGGGCTCACAGGTGAACGCGGACTCCCATGTCTCGCTCGTCCCGAGAAGTTCGTGCGCGGAGCCGGCGAACCCGCGCCCGGTGCTGTCGAGCTCTCGGACCCACAGACGGGTGTCGCTCGGGACCGGACACGGCTCGTCGGTCTTCCACAGCAGGTAGCGGTCGCCGTCTGTGTCCTCGAACACCGACGGGTCGATCACCCCGGAGGCGCACAAGAGCGGCTGCGAGGAGCCGTCCACGAAGCTCCCCCCGGGGTCGGAGGCCACCGCGGTGCCGATGCAGCGGGCGTTGGACGCGTCGTCTTCAGCCCCGTAGTACAGGACCCAGTCGTCGCCGAAGCGGTGCACCTCGGGCGCCCACACGTCCCGCGCGGGGTCGGCCCAGCTGCCCATGTGCTCCGAGGACAGCGCCTCGCCAGGGGTCGGGTCTGCGCCCCAGTCCGAGAGGTCGTCCGTGGAGAGGCGCGGGACGTTGACCTTCTCACCTGGAACGTCGATGCGGACGTTGGTCCCGAACGCGTAGTAGGTGTCGGCGTGGCGGACGATGACGGGGTCGGGGAAGTCGCCCGCGTACACCGGGCCCTCGGGTGACTCGACGCCGAGGGTGGTGGCCACGACGTCTGAGCTCCTGCCGCTGGAGTCGACCGAGGTCGCCTCCACCCGGTAGGTGGCGCCGAGCTCGAGCAGGCCGCCGGCCACCGCGACCGACGACACCTGCCCCGAGCGCACCACCGAGCCGTGCTGCACCCCCAGGCTCTGGCCGGTGGCGACGTCGAAGACCTCGAAGTCGACGCGTCCCGGCTGGCCGTCTCGGTCCTCGTAGGTGGCCGCGAGCACCGGTGTCCGGCTGGCGACCACGGCGGAGCCGTCGACTCGGGTGGGCTCGAGCGGGGCCGTGGAGGGCTCGAAGGTCGTGGTGGCCTTGGCCGAGGCGTTGTCGACGTCGGCCAAGATGTCGGAGAGAGTCCCCCAGCCCGGGCCGTGGTCGGAGCGCACCGACCAGGCCTCGAGGGTGTAGCTGCGGTCCCAGGCGAGCACCCCCGGTTCGATCGTCGCGGCTGACAGCTCCCCTGGTGCCACGATCGGGCCCACCGCCAGGGCGATAGCGGCGCCGGTGTCGTCGCGGATGAGATACAAGACGAAGCCGTCGGCGGCGCTCGGCGACTCATAGGAGGCCACCAGCGTCGGGCTGAGAGTGTCGAGCGCCCCGGTCGGCTCGAGTCCCGCCGGAGCTGCGGGCTGGTCGGGGGCCAGCGGAGTCGCGGTACCACACGTCGATGATCCCGCCCGTGGTGGTGGGCTGGGCGGGGTCCGCCGCGGTGAAGCTCACCACATCGGTCGCGTACTCGTCGGTGGCCACCAGCGCGATGCCGTTGTAGGGCTCGGTGCCGGCGAACACCTCGGAGGCATAGGCGCTGATGTCGTAGCTCCACGGGATGCGGCCCTCCGAGCAGGTGGGATCCATCAGCTCGTCCACAGATCCGGTGTCCACCCGGGCCCCGAGAGCGGGGGCGTCGGCCCAGCGAACCGTGCCCTGGGACCATGGCGAGGTGAGGGAGCGCAGCTCGAAGTCGGAGGCCTGGGCGCCGCAGTCGTGCGACTCGAAGCTCATGGAGGCGAACAGCACGTCGGGGTTGTCGCCAAACAGGTCGAAGATCGAGACCGGCTCGGTCTCGCCGGGGTTAGTAGACGTAGCCCGTGGTGTAGGTGAGGGCGCGGTTGCGGGCCGCTCCGTCGTATCCCACCCGAAGCGTCGCCTCGGCGGAGTGGTCGGCTTCGTCGCCCTCGGTGATGGTCGTGTCCCCCGAGTCCATGATCGCGAGCATCGGGTCGACCACGACGGGGTAGGCCCGGGCCGGCGCGGCGAGCCAGGCCCGGTCGAGGGTGACCCTAAGCGTCCAGGCGCCTTCGGGATCGGGGGCGAGGGAGTAGCTGACCCCGTCTGAGAGCGCTCCCCGGGCGTCGCGCATGAACCCCCGGGGGACCACGAGCGGCGAGGGGGTGCCGTCGGAGGCGATGAGCGCTATGGACCCGTCGGGCTCGACGCGGGGCTCGAGCGCGCCGGTGTCGAGGTGGTAGGCGAAGCTGGTGGCCGAGCGCCGACCAGCCAGGGTCAGGGTCTCCTTCACGCCCGATCCGGTGGGCTCGAGCACCGAGTCCACCCCGGTGCCGACGCCTTCGAGTCGCAGCGCGTCGTCGGTGGCCGTGGCGCGCGCAGACGCCGGGGCGCCGGCGATCCCGAACCTGACGCTGTCCCCGGTGAGGGGGTCTCGGACCTCGACCAGCGCCCGGGAGCGGGGGTCGGGGTCGACTGCGACCTCGACGGGTGTGGCGGCCGTGGCCCAGCGCCCGTCGGGGCGCGGGACCAAGGTGGTGTCGATCTCGACCATCTCGCCGGTGCGGGGGTCGGGGAAGTGCACCCGCTGGGGGTAGAGGCGGGTGTGGCGGAGGCCGCCCTCGGCGGTGGTGAAGGTCTTCGAGAACGCGCTGCGCTCCGATACCACCTCTTCTCGGGGCTCGGCGCGCTCCACGCGCTCGGCATCAGCGCTCGCGAGCGGTGCCCCTACGACCTGGCCCTGTGCGCTCAGCGACGGCGCCAGTGCCGCGACCAGCGCCAGCGCCGCGACGGGGCCAGACCACCGATGCCATCGAGCACACCCCCCCCGCTGGGTCGCGAAGAGACAGTGCCTTCTCGGCGCCTACCGGCTCGCTGCATCAGACGCCCTCCCACAGGGTCATGAACCGGGCTCGACGGTATCGCAGCAGCTGATGCTGTCAAGCAGCTACCGCCACCTCCGAGGCCGGCTCTGGGTCACGACGATCCTCCGCCCCTACAACGATCGGGGCCGTCGATCGGTTGACTTGGACTTCGCGAACCGCATCGCGGCCCGGCCTTCGGGTCAGCCTCAGGACTGGTGGCCCTCCGGATCCGGGCGTGGAAGCGTGAGGCCTCCGGGCTCAGGTCTCGAGGAGCAGGGTCACCGGGCCGTCGTTGGTCAGCTCGACCTGCATCTCGGCGCCGAACACGCCCGTGGCGACGGTGGCACCGAGGCCGCGGAGCGCGTCCACCAAGGCAGCGACCAGGGGCTCGGCCTTCTCGGGCCTGGCGGCGTCGATCCAGGAGGGGCGGCGACCCTTCCTGGTGTCCCCGTACAGCGTGAACTGGCTGATGACCAGCAGCTCACCGGTCGTCTCGGCTACCGAGCGGTCCATGGCTCCCTCTTCGTCTGCCATGATCCGCAGGTTCCAGAGCTTCTCGGCGAGCTTCGCGGCCCGGTCCCCGTCGTCGTCGTGGGTCACGCCGACCAGCACGCAGAGCCCCGGGCCGATCTCGCCCACAACTCCGCCCCCGACGCGTACCCGGGCCTCGCTCACCCGCTGAACAAGCGCGCGCACCGCTGTGAGGCTAGCCGGAGTGCTCGGGTAGGCTCGGGCGTCCACATCCCCTGTTGCCCGGAGGAGCGATGCAGAGACGCAGGTCCGTCGCCGCTGCGGTCATGGTCGCGCTGCTGTTCGCCGTGGGGGGCACGGGGTGCGGAGACGAGTCGGGGGAGGCCGAAGGAGACGGGGGCGCACCCACGACGGCCGCACCCAACGGCGAGACCATCGTCGTGGACACGCTCGACAACTCCTTCCAGCCCGAGACGGTGACCGTCGAAGCCGGTACCGAGGTGATCTGGGAGAACCGGGGACGCAACGAGCACAACGTGATACCGGAGGACGAAGACCCCGACTGGACCTTCGAAGCCGATCAGCTCCAGCCGGGCGAGAGCGTCAGCCACGTCTTCGGGGAACCGGGGACGTATCGCTATTACTGTTCCATCCACGGCAACGTCGACATCGGGATGCCCGGCGTCGTCGTCGTGGAGTGACCTGACCGGCGACCTCGAGGGGGTAGGAGAGATGCGGAAGGTCCTGGGAGTGCTGATGGTCCTCACCATGGTCGTGATCTCGTGCAGCGACGGGGAAGACACGACGGCGGGAGACGAGACCACGACATCCACCGGGGGTGGCGCCTCGGGAACCCTGCGGGTGCCCGACGACTACCCGACGATCCAGGAGGCGGTGGACGCTGCCGCTCCCGGCTCCCTCATCCTCATCGGCCCCGGCACGTACAACGAGGCGGTGGACGTGACCACGAACGACCTCGTGCTGCGCGGCACCGACCGCAACGAGGTCGTCCTCGACGGGGAGTTCGAGCTGGAGAACGGGGTGCGCGTGCTCGGTGCCGACGGAGTGGCAGTCGAGAACATGACCGCCAAGAACTACACGCGCAACGGGTTCTTCTGGACGACCGGCGTGGACGGGTTCAGGGCCTCCTACGTCACGGCGATCCGCAACGGCGACTACGGCGTCTACGCGATCGCGTCGCGCAACGGAATCTTCGAGCACTCGTACGCGTCGGGGAGCCCCGATGCCGGCTTCTACGTCGGCCAGTGCTATCCGTGCAACGTCCTCATCGACGACGTCGTCTCCGAGTTCAACGGACTCGGCTACTCCGGCACCAACTCCGGCGGCGATCTCACCATCGTCAACTCGGTGTTCCGGCACAACCGGGCCGGCATCGTCCCCAACTCGGGCTCGTACGAGGGCTGTGCCCCGGAGCGGAACTCCACGATCGTGGGCAACCTCATCTACTCCAACAACAACGTGGAGACACCGGCGATCAGCGCCGCGGTGACAGCCCTCGGGAACGGGATACTCACCTCGGGTGGCGTGGGAAACCTGATCGAGAGGAACCGGGTCTGGGACCACGACATCGCCGGCATCGCGCTGGTGCCGTTCCCCGAGGAGAACCCGATCGCACCGATCCCCGAGGACCCCCCGACCGACTGCATCGCCAACGCGGAACCTGCCGCGCCGGAGGTGGTCGCCGACCTCCCCGAGCTCATGCTGTGGCCTGCCGAGGAGAACGTCGTGCGCGGGAACGTGGTGAGCGACTCCCGCGAAGCCGACCTGGTGCTGGTCAGCACCGCGGAGAGCGGCAACCGCCTCTGCGAGAACGAGCACTCGACAACTCTCCCGGCCGACCTCGAGACCGTGGCGCCCTGCGATGGCGACCTCGGTGAGCTGGATCCGGCCGCGACCGCTCGCTTCCTCGAGCTGGTCGAGCGCGAGAAGCCGGGACCGATCCCCTACGAAGAGGTCGACCTCCCCGATCCGGGCCCGCAGGAGCAGATGCCCGACGCCGAGACGGCACCCGCGAGGCCCGCCAGGGACCTCGACATCACGGTCGACCTGGATGCCGTGGTGATCCCCGATCCTCCACCGGAGGACTGATCTCGCGACGAGGCAGCCGCGCACAGCAGGAGCCGTTCCGGAGGAGCCCATGAGCCGAACATCGAAGGGGCCGAAGAAGGCCGCCGCCATCGCCGCGGCGGTGCTCGCAGTCGTGCTGATCGCCGGCGCGGGCATCCTGGTGGCGCTGGCCGGGAACGAAGATGGCGGAGACGACCGGGCTCCGGAAGCAGACGAGGCTGCGTCCACTCCCAGCGGGCTCTTCCTGAACGAGTGCCGGTACAGCCACTCCTCGAGCAACGACCCGATCGTTCACCACGGCCACCCGGGGGAGTCCCACCTCCACGACTTCTTCGGGAGCACGGTCACAGACGACGACACGACGCTCGCCGATCTCCAGCAGGCCGAGACGCTCTGCCAGCACCACGGAGACCGCTCCGCCTACTGGGCACCGGCCCTGTTCCGCGGGGAGACCAAGATCGAACCACGGGGTGCCGACACCTACTACCGGGCAGCCCCCGGCGTGGACCCCACCGAGGTCGAGCCTTTCCCGCCCGGCTTCATGGCCATCGCCAAGAGCGCGCAGGGCCGTGAGGACCCCTCCTACGCGATCGTCGGCTGGGGGTGCGGACGCAACCGCACGATCCTCTCCGAGGCACCCGAGTGCGGTGACCGCAAGGCGCTCACCCTGCACGCGATCTTCCCCGACTGCTGGGACGGCGCCGAGGTCGACAGCCCCGATCACGTCTCCCACACCGCCTACAGCGAGGACGGGACCTGCCCGCCGACCCACCCCCGGCACCTGCTCCAGCTCGAGCTGGTGGTCCGCTACGACGTCTGGGGCCCGACCGATGGCCTGCGGCTCTCCTCCGGCGAGATGGAGACCGCCCACGCGGACTTCTTCAACGCTTGGGACGAGGAGAAGCTCGGCAACGAGCTTGCCAGCTGCGTCGCTGCAGGGATCGTCTGCGGGGTGCCCACCCCGCCCTGAGCCGGATCAGGGGATCCAGCACGAGCCGAACGTCGGCATGCCCGCGAACCGCTGTCCCATCCAGGTGACGGCGAGGGGGAACCCCTCGATGAGACCGAGGAGGTGCTCGCCCGGGAGGACCATCCAGTCCACCGTCGCACCCCTGTTGCACCAGTCGCGCCGGAGCTGGGCCGCCTGGGGGAAGGGGACCATCTCGTCCACTATCCCGTGGTACTGGTACACCGGGGCAGAGGGCCTCGTGCCGCCCAGCTCCTGCTCGGCGAGGCGCGCCCGCCAATCGGGCAGCTCGAGGGGGTCGGGCGAGGCGTAGTCGCCGGTGTGGGTGAACGCGCTGCCGATGAACGCCGCGATGCCCTCGATCGAGACCACGCAGCCACCCTCCGGCTTCGTGTTGTTGGCAACGAACCGGCGGCCACGCTCGTTGAGGTAGGCCTCCAGATCCAGCTCGGGATAGGCGGCATCGAACCCGATCGCCGCCCAGAGGGCCATTGCGACGAAGGGGCCGCCGTTGTCCGCCTCGGCTGTCGCGAGCAGATCGCCCGGTACGCCTCCCGCGGCTGTCCCCTTCACCCTGAGCTCGGGCGCATAGGAGGGAGCGAGCTGCGCCGCCCACCCGGCCGACTGACCACCCTGGGAGTAGCCCATGATCCCGACCGGCCCACTGGAAGACAGCCCGGTCCCCGGGAGCCGCTGAGCCGCGCGAGCGGCGTCGAGCAGTGCCCGCCCCTGCCCCTTGCCGACGAGGTACGGATGCAATCCTGGTGTGCCCAGGCCTGCGTAGTCGCTGACGACCACGGCCCAGCCCTGATCCAGCAGGCCCTTGATGAAGAGCCCCTCGTAGTCGGCGCCCTGGGAGAGCGTGTACGACGGGGCGCAGCTGTCCCCGATCCCGCGGGTGCCGACCCCGTACGTCACCAGCGGCCGCGAGCCGCCACCACGCCAGGGGTTGGTCGGCACGAGCACGGTTCCGGAGACGGCGATCGCAGCACCGGCCACGTCGGTCGACCGGTACATGATCTGGCGGGACGTCACGCCGGGCACCGGGGCGTGGTTCACCGGGTCGAGTGTGAACACGGAGGCCCGCGAAGCGATCACGTCCCCCGGCACGCCGGCAGGCAGCGGCGATGGTGGGGTGTAGAAGGGGTCCTCCGCCGGGGTGGGCGGCTCGCAGGCAGCGACCACGGCCACCAACACGACCACCCCGAGAACGGTCCGCACACGACGACCGATCGTCATCACCCTCCCCCACTCTCGCCCAACGGGGATCGCTCCCTCGCGACCACCCGTCGGTGGAGCCAACCGCGTTCAGTCGGTGAAGTCAAGCGCTCCCGGGTCGGTCTCCTCCCCGAGGCCCGGCCGGGCCGGGCCTCTCTCGCCGTCTGGGGCCCCGCAGCCCGGTCGCGCTTGACCGTTCGGTCAACTGGCGATGAGACTTTCCCCTCGTGCCGTCCGGGGACCCCAAGCTGCCCGCCTCCGCGCCCGCCGGCGCCTCCCAGGGCGATCGTGCCCTGGCCATCGAGGCACCGCTACGGATCGCCTACCTCACCTACCGGGGCAAGCCCCACGTCGGCGGCCAGGGCGTCTACACACGGCACCTCACCAAGGCCCTGACCGATCTCGGCCACCACGTCGAGGTGTACTCCGGCCAGCCCTATCCGATCGTCGACGAGCGGGTCCGGCTCCACGAGCTGCAGAGCCTCGACATCTACAACGACCACTTCCCGATGCGGATGCCGGGATTGTGGGAGCTGAAGAACTTCGAGGACTGGCTCGAGGTCACCACGTTCTCGAGCGGGAGCTTCCCCGAGCCGCTCGCCTTCAGCGTGCGGGCGGCCCGGAAGCTGCGCAGCCGGGTCAACCAGTTCGACCTCGTGCAGGACAACCAATGCCTCGGCTACGGGCTGCTGGCGATGGAGCGAGCCGGTCTCCCGGTGCTCGGAACGATCCACCACCCGATCACCGTCGACCGCGAGCTCGAGATGGAGCACTCGGAGACGCAGTGGCAGAGGTTCTCGAAGGGCCGGTGGTACGCGTTCACGAAGATGCAGACGCGGGTCGCCCAACGCCTCACCCGCATCGTCACGGTCTCGGAGAACTCCCGCAAGGACATCACCAGAGGGCACGGCGTCGACCCCGACCGGATGCACGTCGTCCCTGTCGGGGTCGACCAGGACCTCTTCCGCCCCCTACCGGAGGTGGCGCGGATCCCGGGTCGGCTCATCACCACCGCTGAGCGCGGACGTGGCGATGAAGGGCCTGCGGTTCCTCCTGGAGGCGGTGGCCAAGCTGCGCACGGAGCGGCCCGAGGTGCACCTTGTCGTCATCGGCCGCCTGAAGGAGGGGGGGACCTCGGCGCGCACGATCGACGAGCTGGGCCTGCGTGGTCACGTCGAGTTCGTCACCGGGGTGCCCGAGGCGCGGATCATCGAGCTGTACTCGGAGGCGCAGCTCGCGGTCGTCCCCAGCCTGTACGAGGGCTTCTCGCTGCCTGCCATCGAGGCCATGTCGTGTTCGGTGCCCCTGGTCGCCACCACCGGCGGTGCTCTTCCCGAGGTGGTCGGCGAAGACGGCGTCTCCGCACTCCTCGTCCCGCCCGGTGACAGCGATGCCCTCGCAGCCAGGATCCGGGAGGCGCTCGAGGATCCCGAGCTGCGCGAGAAGGTCGGCGCGGGTGGACGCCAGCGGGTGCTCGACCGCTGGACCTGGCGCCACACGGCGGTCGGGACGATCGAGCAGTACCGGGCACTCCTGACGGAGGCCCACCACACCGAGGCCCGCCGACCCGGTGGGCGGGGCGCCGCTCCCCGGTTCAGCGGCTGGTGGGAGAGCTGAGGATGCTCACCGCCGACTACGACAGACTCGGCCTCCGCGCCGGGGATCGGGTGCTCGACCTGGGCTGCGGGTTCGGCCGCCACGCCTTCGAGGCGTTCCGTCGCGGCGCCGACGTGGTGGCCTGCGACCTCTCGGCGGCAGAGCTGAAGGACGTCAGGGCCACCTTCGAGGCCATGCACCAGGCCGGTGAGGTCCCCGCCGGTGGTCTGGCTGCCGCTGCCAACGGCAACGCCCTCGCACTGCCGTTCGCGGACTCCAGCTTCGACCGGATCATCGCCTCCGAGGTGCTGGAGCACATCTCCGACGACCTCGCCGCGCTCGACGAGCTCGCCCGGGTTCTCCGCCCCGGGGGAACCATCGCCGTCACCGTGCCGGCCTGGCTCCCCGAGCTCGTCTGCTGGGGGCTCTCCGACGAGTACCACGCCCCAGCGGAGTCGGGTGGCCACGTTCGCATCTACACCCGGCTCGAGCTGCGGGCCAAGCTGCGCGGTGCGGGCCTCCTGCCTCGCGGCTCGCACCTGGAGCACGGGCTCCACTCGCCCTACTGGTGGTTGAGGTGCGCGATCGGCCCGCGCAACGACTCCCACCCGTTGGTGAAGGCATACCACCGCCTGCTGGTCTGGGACATCGAGAAGCACCCCCCGGTCACACGACTGGCCGAGCAGGTGCTCAACCCGCTCATCGGCAAGAGCCTCGTCGTCTACGCTGCCAAGCCCGCTGCAGAGGAGTCAACCAATGAAGCTGCCTGAAGTGCCCGGCATCCTCTCGGCCCACCAGGTCGCGCTCACGGCTGACGCCATCGCCTCGTGGCAGCTTCCGAGCGGGATGATCCCGTGGTTCCCGGGAGGCCACGCGGACCCCTGGAACCATGTGGAGGCCGCCATGGCCCTCGCGGTCGGGGGTCGGCGGGAAGAGGCCGAGAAGGCCTACCAGTGGCTCGTCGAGATGCAGCGAACGGACGGCTCTTGGCACCAGTACTACCTGGCCGACCGGATCGAGAAGGAGAAGCTCGACGCGAACACGGTCGCCTACGTGGCGACCGGTGTCTGGCACCACTACCTCCTCCATCGCGACGAGGGCTTCGTGGAGACGATGTGGCCGGTCGTCGAGCGCGCGATCGACTTCGTCCTCGATCTGCAGACCCCAAGGGGCGAGATCATCTGGGCCCGCCACACCGACGGCACGCCGTGGTCCTTCGCCCTCCTCACCGGCTCTTCGTCGATCTGCCACTCGCTTCGCTGCGCCATCGCCCTTGCGGAGCACCTGGGTCACGAGCGCCCCGACTGGGAGCTGTCAGCTGCTCTGCTGGCTTCGGTCATCCGCAACCAGGAAGACGAGGCCTTCGCCCCGAAGCACCGTTGGGCCATGGACTGGTACTACCCGGTGCTCGCCGGCGTGATCCGTGGCAACGAGGGGCGCGAGCGTCTGGCCGAGCGGGAGGAGACCTTCGTCAAGGACGGATGGGGGGTGCGGTGCGTATCGGACCGTCCGTGGGTGACCGCCGCGGAGACGTGCGAGTGCATGCTCGCCCACCTCGCGGTGGGCCAGCACGCCCGGGCGGTCGAGCTCTTCGAGTGGGCACAGCTGCTCCGCGACGACGACGGGCACTACTGGACCGGGATCGTGTATCCCGATGCGGTGCACTTCCCCGGCGAGGAGAAGTCGACCTACACCGCCGCCTCGATCATCCTCGCAGCCGACGCCCTGGCAGGTGCCACACCGGCCGCCGGGCTCTTCACGGACCACTCGCTGCTTCCCGAGCTCATCGAGGAGCAGGTGGCAGATCCGTCGCTCGACTGATCTGCAGCCGGTCCGCGATCAGCTGATCTCGACGGGGATCTCGACCAGGTTCATCTGACCGGTCGGTGACTGGTCGCTGACGTCCTCTTCCCAGAAGATCACCGCCCCCGCGCCAGGCCTCTCGACCTCGAAGCTGACGGTCTCCTCGAACGGCCCGTAGACGCCGTTGGCACCGCTCGATGTGAAGAAGCCGTCGTAGGCGATGAGCCCGTCCCCGTCCGTGACGTTGAGCTGCACCGTCCCCTCGAACGTCGCCGAGCTGCCGCGGACGGTGAGCGGGGAGCTGACCGCGTCGCCGGGCAACGGCGACTCGACGAGGATGGCCGGCATGACGTTCGTGAAGTCGTCCCGTCCCACCGGGGGATCGACCATGACGCCTTCGCCGCCGATCGACTCGACTCCCGCGCCGTCGATCAGGAAGGCCACCCGCTCCACACCGGAGAAGCCGGTCAACGTGAACACGACCTGAGCCACCCGTGACTGCATCGACAGGCTCCCACCGCCGGATTCGAACTCGCCCGAGAGGTTGATGGTGGCGACGTCGCCGGTGATGTCGAGTCCCAGCAGCTCCGTCCCCTGCGGGATCGCGCTGCTGAGGCCCCACTCCTCCTCCTCCGGGGTGGTCCCCTCGAGGAGCGACTGGATCGCGTTGGCCGCCATCGGTGGTACGTCGATGAGTGCGGTGGTCGGGGCCGACGGAGGTGCTGGGATCTCGCGCCCCGCCGCTGCGACCTTCTCGCCGCGTACGAGGTAGACACGGGCCTGGATGGTCTCCCCCGGCACGGTCGTCTGGGTCGAAGGAGCGCCGGACGTCTGATCCGGGGGCTGCGTGTCCTCGGTCCCGGCCTCCTCGCCCTCTTCACCGCACGCAGCGGAGAACAGGGCCAGCACTGCCAGCACGAAGACCCAGATGACGGGGCGGGATCTTGTCATGACCAAGAGGATGCTCGGGTGGCGGGGCGGGCGGCAGGGTACTTGGTCCTCATGCGACCGGCTTCGGGCAGCCCTCGACCTCGGTCCGGGTTCACTGGCCCGATCCCGTACGTCGCAGCACTCGCAGGGAACCGGTGGCGGAGAGCTCCTCGAAGGCACCCGATCCGAGTGCACGGCAGTACAGCTCGTAGGGCGGGCGCCCGCCGTCTGCCGGGTCGGAGAAGACGTCGTGGATGGCCAGGAGCCCCCCGACCCGGAGGTGCGGTACCCATCCGTCGTAGTCGGCGTGTGCGGGCTCCGCACCGTGACCGCCGTCGATGAAGAGGAACCCCAGAGTGGTCTCCCAGTGGCGAGCGACGCCGACAGAGTCACCGACGATCGCGACGACCACATCCTCGAGGCCGGCCTCTGCAACCGCCCTCCGGAAGAAGGGGAGCGTGTCGATCCGACCGGTGCCGGGATCCACGAGCTCGTGGTCGTGGTGCTCCCACCCGGCCTGGTTCTCCTCCGATCCGCGGTGATGGTCCACCGTGTAGAGCACCGTCCCGAGCTCCCGCGCCGCCCCACCCAGGTAGACGGCGGACTTGCCGCAGTAGGTGCCCACCTCCAGCAGCGGACCCACCGGTTGCACGTCCGGGTCACGCCGTGAACCCAGTGAGCAGGCCGCCTCGTACAACGCCTCTCCCTCATCGCGTGGCATGAAGCCCCTGGTGGCCTCGGCCACCCTCGCGAGCCTCGGATCGAGGACCACGGCGAACTTGCCTACAGCCGACGGCAGCTGATCATCCCGCCGCTCCCTCGGTGGGATGCAGCGCCTCGTCGACGAAGATGTCGAGAGCGTCATCGGTGAGGGGCTCGTCCTTGAACAGCACCCTGTCGAGGATGAAGAACTTGGCCACCCAGACGCAACCGAACGCGAAGAAGTTCGTGGCCATCAACACCAGCGTGGAGGTCGAGAAGTTCTCGGCGACGGCCACCAGCAGCGTGGAGAAGAGCAGCCCCAGCAGCGCCAGGCTCCAGAACGGGACCACCTCCTTCCAGAAGTGGTTCTTCCCCTTCTTCTGCCAGACCCAGTACCGGCTCAGGATGTACGCGGGCAGCGCGCTGATGCTCACCGCGAAGAGGTTCGACGGGACGAACGCCCATCCGAAGCCCACGTTGGCCAAGAGCAGCAGCGACTGGCCGAAGACCACGTTGAAGGCCGAGACAGCCAGGAACTTCGCACCCTTGGCCGAGTACTCGGCCCGGAGCCGGGCGAAGAGCTCTGCTGGGGCGGGCATCGGATCGAGGCTACCGGTCGGTCGGGCTGCGGCGTGGTCAGCCAGGCTCAGGAAGCGCGTTGGCCCGGGCGACGGACCCCAGCCAGCGTGCGCTGGGCTTGGGTCTGCGCTCCTGCGTGGTCCGGTCCACCTCGATGAGGCCGAAGCGCGGCCGGTATCCGAACACCCACTCGAAGTTGTCCAGCAGGCTCCAGTACGTGTAGCCGCCCACGTCGATGCCGTCGTCGAGGGTGGCCAGCACACCCTCCAGGGCCCGGTGGACGTAGGCGATCCGACGCTCGTCGTCCTCGTGGCAGAGGCCGTTCTCGGTGACGACGAGAGGGGTGCCGCCGGTGACCTCCCACGCACGCCGGATCGTCGCCTCGAGCGACTCGGGCCAGAGCTCGTAGCCCATCTCCTTCACCACCTCGACGCCCTCCTCGGGCCCGAGCATGCCTCCCGGCCCGAAGCGTGTGCGCGAGTACGTCTGGACACCCAGGAAGTCGTCGCCGCGCGCCGCCTCGAGAAACGGGTCCTCCATGGTGCGGCGCGCGTCGTCTCGGTTGCTGACCGCCTGCTCGTCGTCCGGAGGCTCCGCCTGGTAGTCGGACATGGCCAGCGTGAGACCTGTCGGCAGGTCGTCGCGCGCCGACTTGATCGCCTGGTAGCCCTTGCGGTGCGCAGCGATGAAGACGTCGCGAACGCGCTCGAACTCGGCGAAGTCGGTGTGGCCCGGTGGGAAGAACCCGAGCGCGTATCCGATGAAGGCGACGATGTTCGGCTCGTTGATGGTGCAGGCCCGCCCGATGAGGTCACCCAGATCGCCGGCCGCACGCTCGCAGAACCGCGCGAAGCGATCGGCGGTCGTCGGATCCGCCCAGCCACCCTCCCGGGTCAGCCAGGTCGGGGTGGTGAAGTGGTGGAAGGTGACCACCGGCTGCACACCGTGCTCGTGACACGAGGCGCAGACTCGGCGGTAGTGGTCGATCGCCACGCTCGAGAACTCCCCGTCGGCGGGCTCGATGCGGGCCCACTCGATCGAGAACCGGTAGTTGTCGAACCCGAGCGAAGCCAGCAGAGCGATGTCCTCGTCGAAGCGGTTCCACTGGTCGCACGCGTCACCGCTGGACTCGGCGCAGGCGGTGTCGGGCTTGTGCTCCCACTCCCACCAGTCGTTGTTGACGTTTCCGCCCTCGACCTGGTGCGCCGCCGTGGCGACACCCCATCGGAACCCATCCGGGAAGCTGCGTCCTGACATGGGCCGTGAGATTAGTGCCGCCGGGCGGGCGCGGTGCGGGCCGCGGGCCGTCGCGGAGGCCATGATGGGGCGATGCAGCCTGCCGTGGACGACCTCGTCGCGCTCCTGGATCTCGAGGCGATAGAGGTGAACATCTTCCGGGGGCTCAGCCCCGGCGAGGCTCGCCAGCGGGTGTTCGGCGGCCAGGTGGCCGGCCAGGCGCTGGTCGCGGCGGCCAGGACGGTCGACGCCGAGTTCGCGGTGAACTCGCTGCACGCCTACTTCCTCCGGCCGGGTGACACCTCCGTGCCGATCCTGTACGAGGTCGACAGGATCCGCGAAGGCAGCTCGTTCACCACCCGCCGAGTGGTCGCCATCCAACACGGCCGGGCGATCTTCAACCTGTCGGCGTCTTTCCAGCGCCCCGAGGAGGGGTTGGAGCACCAGCATCCGATCCCGGAGGGGCTCCCGACGCCCGAGGCCCTCCCGGACTTCCAGGAGCGCATGGAGCCGTTCAAGGAGATGCTCGGCAAGGAGTACGACCGGGATCGGGCGATCGACATCCGCCCGTGCGAATGGCTGCCAGGTGACCGCCGCCGGGAGCTCCCTCCGTACCAGAACGTCTGGTTCCGGGCCGACGGCAGGCTCCCCGACGATCCGGTCCTCCACGCCTGCGTGCTCACCTACGCATCCGACATGACGCTGCTGGACACCTCGACGCTCCCCCATGCAGTGGGCGCGCTGGAGGAGAACTTCTTCATGGCTAGTCTCGACCACGCCATGTGGTTCCACCGTCCCTTCCGCGCCGACGAGTGGCTCCTGTACGCACAGGACTCCCCCAACGCCTCCCGGGCGCGGGGACTCGCCCGGGGTCTGATATTCACCCGGTCGGGCGAGCTCGCCGTCTCGGTGGTGCAGGAGGGATTGATCCGGGTCCTGCGTTGACCACGCGACGGCTCACCGGCGGAGCGTTGGCGATGCTGCTCGGGTGGGGGCTCGTCTCCTGCGCCATCGAGACGAAGGACGAGAACCCCAGCGGTACCACGCTCCAACCCCCGTCGACCGGCACGACGACGACCATCCCGCCGGACGAGCGGCCGCCGACGCTCGCCGATCTCACGGTCTCCCTCTCCGAGATCGCCAGGTACTCGGTGCCGCTCACCGTCATCCGCTCCGAACCAGGCAGCGAATCGGTGTTCCTCGGTGACCCGTCCGGCCGCATCTACGAGATCAAGCGTGACCTCCGCCGCAACCTCGACACCGGTTTCGTGAGCTACTCGTACCGGCCCCAGACATCACCGTTCCTGGACATCAGCAGCCAGATCCTCTCTGATCACCCCGACCAGGGTTTCTTCGGCTTCGACTTCTCCACGGACGGAGCACGCCTCTACGTCAGCTACACCAACCTCGACGGCAACACCCGCATCGACGAGCTCCGGGTCAGCAACACGAACGTGAGCCCCACGTCCCAGCGCGAGCTGCTCACGGTCGAGCAGCCCGACCCCTCCAACAACGCCGGAGCCCCCGCCATCGGTCCCGACGGCTTCCTCCACATCCCGCTCGGGGACGGCGGCGGTGGCGACGACCCGTTCGAGAACGCCCAGAACCCCGAGACCCTGCTCGGGTCGGTGCTGCGGATCGATCCCGAGTCCACTGGCGAGACGCGCTACAACATCCCGTTCGGCAACCCCTACCAGGACGGGGACGGGTTGCCCGAGGTGTACGTGATCGGTCTCCGCCATCCCGCCGGGCTGACCCACGACCCAGAGACCCGCGACCTCTGGATCGCCGATCGCGGTGGTGATGGGGTCCAGGAGATCACTGTGATCCCCTGGGAGGGCGCCCCAGTCAGGAAGGCCAACCTCGGTTGGTCGCTCGTGAACGGGACCGAGGACCCAGGAGACGAGCCGCCCGCGGAGTACGTGGCCCCGATCTTCCAGTACGGGCCCGACGACGGATGCGAGATCGTCGAGGGTGCGGTGTACCGGGGAGACGCCATCCCGATCCTCACCGGGTCGTACGTGTTCGGGGATCGCTGCAGTGGCCGGATCCTGGCCATCCGGGCGGAGGAGCCCGAGGCCGGTGGGCCTCCGGAGATCATCGACTGGGCCATCCTGCCGGTCCGGATCGACACCGAGGCGGTGGGCGAGCTGGGTGCGATCGGCACCGACGCCGACGGCGAGCTGGTGGTCAGCACCCGAGGTGGCGTCGTGTACCAGCTCAACTTCACCCCGCCCACCGAGGGAGCCCCGCCACCGCAAGGCTGACCGGCTGCTCGGATGGCAGCCGGTCATGGGCAGCTCCAGGCCGCCGAGGCCCTACAGCTCCAGGCGGTAGATGTTGGTGTCGCGGGGCTGGAAGCCGAGGCGCGTGTACAGGCGGTTGGCCGCCTCCCGCGAGGGGCGGGAGGTGAGGTCCACGGTCCGGGCACCGGCCGACCGGGCCCTCTCGATCGCTGCCCGGTTCAGCGCCTCCCCAACCCCCTTGCCGCGGGCCGCCTCGTCCACGACGACGTCCTCGATCCACGCCCTCAAACCGGTGGGGATCCTGAACAGCACCAGCGTGAGGCTGCCCACCAGCTCGCGGCTCTCCGGATCACGGGCCATGAGGAGCACGACCGATCGCGAGCTCACGATGGAGCCCAGCTGCTCCTCGGTCGGGGGTGGACTCGAGGCCGAGAGCTGGGGAACGAGCCGATCCAGAGCCTTCTCGAGCTCCGGGGTGACCCGCGATGCCTCGAAGACCTCGATCTCTTCCATGGCTTCAGGCGACGTCGGGGACCGGCTGCGGAGGAGGCGGGCCGACGTAGCGTGCCGATGGGCGGATGATCCGGTTGTCCGCAGCCTGCTCGAGGATGTTCGCGCACCATCCGATGACGCGCGACGACGCGAAGGTCGGGGTGAACATCTCGCGGGGGAGGCCGCAACGATCCATCACGACGCCCGCGTAGAACTCCACGTTCGCGTACAGCTCGCGACCCGGCTTCAGCTCGGCGAGCACGTCGACCACCGTCTGCTCCACCTTGGTGGCGAAAGACGCCATCTCCCCGCCGAGCCTCTCGGCAACCGAGCGCAACAGGACCGACCGGGGATCCTCGGTCTTGTACACGCGATGCCCGAAGCCCATGATGCGCTCGCCCGACTCGACCGCCCGCCGCACCCAGGCCTCGGCGTTGTCGGGCGTACCGATCGCGTCGAGCATGTCGAGCGCCCGACTCGGGGCACCGCCGTGCAGCGGGCCCGAGAGGGCCCCGATGGCGCCCACGACCGCTGCACCCAGGTCGGCCCCGGTCGACGTGATCACCCGCGCCGTGAAGGTGGAGGCGTTGAAGCCGTGGTCGATGGTGGTCATCTGATACTGCTCGATGGCACGGGCGATCCCGGGCGACGGCACCTCCCCGTTGATCATCCACAGGTAGTTGGCGGCGTAGCCGAGCTCGGGGTCGGGCTCGACCACCTCCATACCGTTGCGGAGCCGGTACAGCGAGGCGATGAGCGTCGGTATCACCGAGCAGGTCCTCAGCGCGTCCGCGCGGAGCTGGGCGGCTCCGATGTCCAGCGACGGCTGGAAGTCGCAGGCCTGGGCGACCAGGGAGACCGCCGTGCGCAGGGCGTCGAGCGGGCCGAAGTCGTCACCGGCCGCGGCGATCTCACCCAGGATGGGCCGTACCGTCGGTGGGACCACACGGAGCGGCGCCACCTCGGCCAGGAACGCCTCGCGTTCGGAGGCGGTCGGCAGCTCACCTTCGAAGAGGAGGTACCACGCGTCCTCGAGCCCACGCTTCTCGGTGAGCTCGACCGCCGAGTACTGCCGGTAGTGGTAGAAGCCCTCCTGGCCCCGTACGTCGCCGACCTCGGTCTCGGCGACGATCACCCCCGCGAGACCCTTCGGCGCCTCCATGGCCCCGGGCGAGTGCACCGGCTCGATGCGCGCCAGCTTCAGGAGATCACGGGTCGACACGACCCCCACGACCCGGTTCCGGTCCACGACAGGGATGTGCCGGTAGGGACGCTGGCTGAGGCGGGCGAAGGCGTCGACCACGCTCTCGTCGGGTCCCACGGTCTCGGGATCCTCCGTCATCCACTCGGAGACCTTCGTCTCGGCTGAGGCGCCACCGGACGCTGCGAAGCGGAGGATGTCGCGCTCGGTGAGGATGCCGATCGGACGGGTGTCGCTGTCCACCACGACCACCGAACCCACGCGCCGATCGCGCATCCGGGCGGAGACCTCCGCAAGCAGCTCCGACGGGGTGGCGAGCACCGGGGGGGCGCCCATGACGTCGCTCACGGTCCTGGTCCTGGGCCCGTCAGCCATGCACGCTGCTCCTCTTCGTCCTTCTCGCTCGGCAGAGGCCGCCTCCGCCGACGAGGGGCCAGCAGCGTCGATGACCCCGGCAGATCGGCCAGCGGCCACACTACCGCTCCCCGCGGCCGACCCAGGCACAGCTCCCCCTCTCCGGGCCGTCGCGAAGCCGTGGCTGGAAGGACGGCAAAGGTCCAGGATCGTCCAGCCGGTAGCTTGAGACCATGGCGACCGAGCCGACATCCGAAGGCCGGCACCTGCGCTGGGCCGACGTGCCCGAGCTGCGCCACCCCGTGCTCCTCGCCGCCTTCGAAGGCTGGAACGACGCCGGCGACGCGGCGACCGCCGCCGTCTCGTTCCTCCACGACAGGTGGGAGGCGCGGATCTTCGCCGACATCGACCCCGAGGACTTCTTCGACTTCAGCGCCACACGACCGCGGGTCGAGCTCGACGAATCCGAGAATCGCCAGATCATCTGGCCGGCGACCGAGCTCTCCACCGCACCGGTGCCCGGCGCCGAGCGCGACGTCGTCCTCCTGCGCGGGGTCGAGCCCCAGCTCCGCTGGCGCACCTACTGCAGCCAGATCCTCGCCCTGGTGGAGGCCCTCGACGTCGAGCTCGTCGTCACACTCGGCGCGCTGCTCGCCGAGGTTCCCCACTCGCGTCCGGTCTCCGTCTTCGGCGCGTCCTACGACGACGCACTGGTCGAGGATCTCGGCCTGAGCATCTCCCGCTACCAGGGTCCCACCGGCATAGTCGGGGTGCTGCACACCGCCTGCCGTGATGCCGACATCCCTTCGGCCTCGCTGTGGGCTGCGGTCCCCACCTACGTGCCCGGAGCGCCGTCACCGAAGGCGGCCCTCGCACTGCTGCAACGAACGGCCACGCTGCTCGGCACCGAGCTCGACACGACCTCGCTGGAGCTGGCCTCCGCCTCCTACGAGAGCCAGGTGTCCGAGCTGGTGCAGGAGGACGAGGAGACCGCCGACTACGTGGCCGGGCTCGAGGTCCGCTACGACCAGGAGGACTTCGGCGGATCCGACGACGCTGGTCGAACAGGTCGAGCGCTACCTGCGCGACCAGCGCCTGGACTGAGACACCCTCAGCGCCGCGGGGCGAGCCTCGGCCAGGGCTGGGTCTGCTCGAAGATCCGGGCCAGGCGCAGCACGACGTCGTCCCTGTGACGGCGACCGACGATCTGCAGTCCGACAGGCAGGCCCTCGCTGGTGACGCCGGCCGGAACCGAGCAGGCCGGGTTCCAGCAGAGGTTGGCGAGCATCGTGAACGGGACGCTCATCGCCGGGTCCACCTCACGACCGTCGATGATCTCGGGTGGCGGACCTCCCGCAGGGAACGCCGGCACGGCCGTGGTCGGGGTCAGGAGGACGTCCACGTCGCTGAAGAGCTCGGCGACCTCGTCCTCGAACCCCCATCGCCGTCTCCGGGGACCGGCGAGCGTCGGGACGGGCCTCTCGGCCGTCGCCTCCAGGGAGAAGCGCACGAACGGCGTCAGGTCCTCCGCCCTGTCGGGCCAGTGCTCCCTCCGGTCGACCGAGAGCCAGAGGTCGAGCGCGCCCGCACCCATCCAGACCTTCACCGGATCGTCGAAGGAGACCTGCTTCTCGACCGCTTCCAGCCGTGCCGCCTCGACGAGCCGTGAGGCCGCCGATCCGGCGATCTCCCTCACCTCGGGATCGACCGCGGCGAAGCCGAGGTCGGCCGACCAGACCGCCCGGGCTCCGCCCACGTCGAGCTCCTCGATCGCCTGCTCGTACATGACCGCCGAGTGCGGCAGCGAGGTGCGGTCGTGGTCGTCGGGGCCCGCAGCGACGTCCAGGTGCCGGGCCGAGTCGGCCACCGTGGTGGTGAGGGCACCGAACACCGACGTCTGGGAGTCACCTCCGTGGGGATGGGGGATCCGCCCGAAGCTCGGCTTCATGCCGAAGAGCCCGCTGAAGCTGGCGGGGATCCGGGTGGACCCACCCCCGTCGCTCGCGGTGCAGAACGGCACCATCCCGGCGGCCACCGCGGCGGCCGAGCCCCCGCTCGAACCACCTGGCGTCCTCGTCGGATCCCACGCGTTGGCCGTGACGCCCCAGGCCCTGGTGCGGGTGTACTGCAGCGTGCCGAACTCGGGCGCCGCGGTCTTGCCCAGGGGGACGGCCCGGCCGCACGGAGCCGTGCGACGTGGATCGAGTCCTCCCCGACAGATCCTCGTCCCTTGTACAGGAGCGAGCCGTGGGAGGTCGGCATGCCTGCGCAGTCCTCGAGGTCCTTCACCCCGAACGGCACCCCGGCGAACGGGCCGGGATCCTCTCCGCGGGCGACCGCGGCGTCGATCTCCCGGGCCCGGGTCCGCGCACCGTCCACGTCCAGGTGCACGAAGGCGTTCAGCTCTCCGTTCCGCGCCTCGATCGCCGCCAGGCACTCCTCCAACACCTCGGCCGCTGGGCACTCGCCCGACCGGACGGAGTCCGCAACCTCCACCGCAGTCCTCATCTCCGACCCCTTCCCACCATCACACCTCCTGTCCATCGGCCTCGACCCTCCACGGCGGCGACCTGGGGGAGTCGAAGAGCACCTCCACCGGCTCACCCCGGATGGCGCGGAAGGCCAGGTCACCCCAGTGATCGATGCCGGCCACGGGGTGGGGCAGCGAGCCCTCCCCGAAGAACCCCACGTCCGCGGTCTCCAAGGGGTGGGCCGCCAGCTCACCGCCGACCGCCCTGCAGTGGAACACCACCGAGACGAGCGGGATGCGGGTGAACCTCAGACGCAGCCCGTCCAGCACCATGATCGGGCGGATCACCTCCGCCTCGATGCCCGTCTCCTCGAACACCTCCTTCACCGCCACCTCCGACGGCGAGTACCCGATGTCCGCCCATCCCGTCGGATACAGCCAGATCCCCGAGTCCGCCCGCTGGATGAGCAGCATCTCCCCGGCCTCGTTGCCCACCACCGCTCCCACCGCGACCTTCGGGGTCTGGTACCCGGCGACTCCGGTGCCGACTGCCTTCATCCACTCCTGCGACGACCTCGTCGTGGGAGACGTCGCCCACCCCGGCCGCGACCCTGATGTCGGCAGCGATGGCGATGATCTCCTCGAACCGCTCCCGCTCGTACAGGTTGTCGGTGAACCCGAGACCGGTGCGCGCTATCCCGGCCAACGACTCCGCCCAGCGCAGCAGGTCCTGGGAGCTCGGCACCGCGGCGGTCATCGAGCCGACCCTATCCCCGGCCGTCCACTCACGCTTCGTGATCGTCCTGTGGTGCCTGGAGGGACGCGAGGATCGCTCTCTCGATCTCCCCCAGGTGACGGTCGTCGGTGATCTTCTGCCCGTCCTTCTCGACCACGTAGAACGAGTCGACGACATCGGCCCCGAGCGTCTGCACCTTGGCCGAGTTGATGTCCAGGTCCAGGTCCGCCATCGCCCGGGTGATCCTGTACAGCAGGCCCACCGCATCCGGGGCGTGCACCTCGAGCACCGTCGCACGCGAGGAGAGCTCGTTGTCGACCACCACCTCGGAGCTTCCCGCGGCCGCGGGCGGCCGGCTCCGTCCGTACACCCTCGCCCTGTCTCGCAGGCGTGCCTCGAGTGCGAGCCGCCCGGCCAAGGACTGCTCGATGTCGGTGCGCACCCGATCCCAGGCGATCGTGGGTCCATAGGCGCTCTCCACACGGAACGTCTCCAGCGCCATCCCGTTGTGGTGCGTGTACGCCGCTGCGTCGAGCACGTCGAGCCCGTGCAGAGCAAGCACCCCCGCGACACGGCTGAACAGGCCCGGTCGGTCGGGGCTGATCACGGTGAGGCGGTCGTCCACGCCCACGATCCGCGGCTCACCCGCCTCCAGGCGCTCGAGGTGCTCCTGGCTCGGGAACTCGGGAACCTCGAGCTCGGCGGGCGCGCCCCCTCTGAGGCGGTGCTCGGTACGGGCCACCAGGTCCGCCACCAGCTCCGCCTTCCAGCTGCCCCACGCCGCGGGCCCGGTGGCAAGGGAATCGGCCTCGGTGAGAGACCACAGGAGCTGCAGTGCCTCCACGCTGCCGACACGGTCGGCCACGTACGCCACCGTCGCGGGATCAGCGAGATCCCGTCGCGTCGCCACGTCCGGCAGGAGCAGGTGCTGGGCGACGAGCGTCGCCAGCACCTCGACGTCATCAGCGGGAAAGCCCATGCGGGTGGCCACGGTCCGGATGAGCCCGACCCCGACCTCGGTGTGGTCGCCCGGATAGCCCTTGCCCAGGTCGTGCAGCAGCGCAGCAACCACCAGGAGGTCGGGACGGTGCACACGACTGCTGAGATCGGCCGCGACGGCCGCTGCTTCACAGAGGTGGCGGTCCACCGTGAAGCGGTGGTACGCGTTGCGCTGCGGTCGAGACCGGTTCGGTGCCCACTCGGGGATGAGCCGGACCCACATGACCCTTCTGGTCGAGTGATTCGACCACATCGATGGCTGCGCGACCTTCGAGGAGGAGCGCGACGAGCGACTCGCGGCAGTCGGTCGGCCAGGGATCCGGCATCGGCGGTGTGACGGCCGCCAGCCGATCCAGCGAACGACGGTCGATCCGGGTACCGGCACGGGCCGCCTCGGCCGCCACCCTGAGGACGAGACCCGGATCCTCCTCGGGGCGCGCGTCCGAAGCGAGGTGGATCCGGCCGTCCCGGAGCAGCACGCCCGCCCCGAGAGGTCGGTCGCGAGCCGAGCGCCAGCGGAGACCGCCCTTCAGCGTCGCGTTGATGCGGTCCCAGACCTCGTCGCTGCGCCATGCGACGGTGCGGGCCGCGGCTGCCACACGGGCCATCAGCTCGTCCGCGCTACCGTCCCCGAGCGCCTCGGCCACAGCGTCCTGTTCCTGCAGGAACAGGACGTCCCCGGGTCGGCCGGTCCGTCGATGGAGCTCGACCCGCGCGGAGAGGATCTGACCGTACGCCTCTGAGAGCACGTCGTCATCGCCCTCGAACATCACACGATCGGCTGCCTCGGCCCAGCGGATCGCGTGGACGTCCCGTAGACCTCCCCGCCCCTCCTTCAGGTCTGGCTCGAGCAGGAACGCCACCTCTCCGGCTGAGTGCTGGCGCTGCTCGACCCTCTCGAACAACGCCCCCAGCCAGCGCTTCGACCTCTTCTGCCACAGTGCGAGTGCCTGGTCGCGCATGTTCGAGGTGAGGACCTCGTCACCGCAGAGATGCCGGACGTCGTGGAGAGCGGTGGCCGTGTCGAGGTCGGAGGCCGCCAGGGCCATCGCCTCCCGGACGGTCCGCACGGCGTGACCCAGCTTCAGGCCCTCGTCCCAGATCGGGTACCACAGTCCGTGCGCGAGGTCCGCGATGTCGTTGCGTCCCCGGTGCAGCAGCACCAGATCGATGTCGCTCTGGGGACAGAGCTCCGCGCGGCCGTAGCCGCCGACCGCAACGAGCGCGACATCCTCCGGTGAGCCGCACTGCGACGAGAACAGCTCCCTGAGCCATCCGTCCACGAGGTCGCTGTCGGCGCGACAGAGGTCGAGGCCACGACGAGACCGGTCGGCGAAGAGCTCCTCGCGTCCGAGTGAAGGGATCATCTCGTCAAGAAGGGTAGAGGTCGGGCTGCACGACGAGGGGCTGCCGCGACAGCGGCAGCCCCTCGTCCGAACCCTGCCCGCCGCAGGCGGGCAGGCCGATCACGAGCGCGTCGGTGTTCATCTCGCCGGTTCGGATCCGGATCAGTCGATCGACATCGCTGATCCACACCTTGCCGTCTCCGATCTTCCCGGTCCTGGCAGCCTCCACGATCGCGTCGGTGATCCGGTCGGCGTCGGCGGCGTCTACCACCAGCTCGAAGCGGATCTTCGGAACGAAGTCGACCTGGTACTCGGCACCCCGGTACACCTCGGTGTGACCGCCCTGTCGGCCGAAGCCCTGCACCTCCGAGATGGTCATGCCGGCGACACCTACTTCCTTCAGCGCGGCCTTCACGTCGTCGACCTTGAAGGGCTTGATGATGGCAGTGATGAGCTTCATGTCATGCGCCTCCTCAGGCCTCGATCAGGTTGTACGCGGTCTCGGCGTGCTGCGACTGGTCGAGACCCACCGCCTCGTCGTCCTCGGAGACTCTTACACCGATGACGAGGTCGATGCCCTTGAAGATCGCGAAGGTGAGGCAGAACGACCACACGATGGCCACCGCCGCGGCGATGACCTGTTCGATCAAGAGGTCGGTCTCTCCGCCGAGCAGCAGACCCTCCCCCGCAGCATCGAGGACTGCCGGATTGACGCTTCCGTCCACGAAGAACCCGAGGAGGAGGGTGCCGATGAGCCCGCCCACGAAGTGGACGCCGACCACGTCTAGCGAGTCGTCGTAGCTGAACCGGTACTTCAGCGAGATGGCCAGGTAGCAGACGACCCCCGCGATGAGACCGATCCACACGGGAGCGAGCCCACCCACGTAGCCTGCGCACGGGGTGATCGCGACGAGGCCCGCCACCACGCCCGAAGCGGCACCGAGCGTCGTGGGCTTGCCGTCCTTCACCGTCTCGATCAGCAGCCAGGCGACCATCGCGGCTGCGGCGGCTACGAAGGTGTTGTAGAAGGCCACCAGCGCGATGTTGTCGGCGGCGAGGGCAGACCCGGCGTTGAACCCGAACCACCCGAACCACAGGATCCCGGCACCGAGCATCGTGAGTGGGAGCGAGTGCGGCTTCATCGCCTCACACGGCCATCCCTTGCGGGCCTTCAGCACCAGGATGCACGCGAGCGCCGCCGCCCCGGCGTTGATGTGAACCACCACGCCGCCGGCGAAGTCGAGCGAACCCCTCTCCTTCAACCAACCGGCCCACACCCAATCCCCGATCGGGATGTACACCAGCAGCACCCAGAGTGGTACGAGCAGTGCCCACGCGGCGAACTTCACGCGGTCGGCGATCGCACCCGAGATCAGTGCCGGGGTGATGGCTGCGAAGGTCAGGGCGAACATCGACAGGATGAGCGTCGCGCCGTCGGCGCTCAGGCCCTCCATGCCCACCCAGTCGAAGCCACCCAGGTAGCTGTTGCCGCCGCTGGCCTCACCCGAGATGAGGGAGAAGCCGACGACCACCCAGAGGAGCGGGACCACGCCCAGGCAGTACACGTTCATGAGAAGCATGTTCAGCACGTTCTTCGACCGCACCATGCCGCCGTAGAAGAACGCGAGGCCCGGCACCATGAACAGCACCAGGGCGGTGGCCACCATGAGCCACGTCGCGTCACCAGGATCCACGGAACCCTCCCTCTCTCGTCGTACAGGTTGCGGACAGAGTGACGAAAGGGTGTTTCCCGGTGGTGTCCCGATTGTTTCCAGTTCGTGAACGTGTCACGAGGGCCCGGTGTGGGCCTCGACCGGACAGGCTCAGTCGGCCAGATCGCCGTCCTCGGTGCAGTCGGGGGATCGCGGTTCCGGCTCACGCCTGCCTCCGCAGCTCCGACCGAACTGCTGGTACTGGGTCGCCTCGGGGGCCTCCTCCGCCAAGGCGTCGCACGAGTCGAGGTTGCCGACCGAGCACTCGACGGTCAGCACGTCCATGTCGGCCACGGACTCGTCCGTTCCGAGACCGAAGGGGATCGCGGTGACGGTCCGTCCTTCCACCCCCTCGGTGCCGGCTTCGAGCGTCGAGGGAACCCCGGAAGCGGTGGTCCCGGTGGCTCGATCGAGGGTGACCTCGCTTCGCAGCTCCAGGGTGGGTCGCACCTCGGTGCGCGCCCGCTGCCCACCGTCTCCCCCGTACAGCAGCAGCGCCCCCAGGACGAGCAGGACGAGCCCTCCCACCACGGAGGCGACCACGATCGTCGTCCGGCGCCGGTTGTCGGGGGGTACCGGCGGGACACCGGCGGACTCCGGAAGGGGCGGATGGACCGTTCCGGGCACCGGGTGAGCTGGCGCTGCCGGCACCCCCAGCACCACCGCCGGCTGAGGAGGAGGCGGGGGGCGGCTGCCACGACCGGCGCTGGTGGAGGCGGTGGGGCGGCCGCCACGACCGGCTGCGGGGCGGGTGGCGGTCCCGGAACGACAACCGTGACCTCGTCGGTCTTCGGCACGCCGGTGCCCGAGGTCACGGAGGGATCGATCGGCAGGATCTCGAGTGGGGTGACGTCGAGGCCCTCGGCACGCTGGGCCTCCTGGAAGGCACGGCCGAGCTCCGCAGCGGAGTCGGGGCGCTCGGCCAGTGCTTTCGCCATCCCACGCACGAAGATCTGCTGCACCGGGTCGGGCACACCGCTCTCGCGCAGGTCGGGGACGGGGTGCTGGGCGATTCGTGCCAGGAGGGGGACGAGGGATTCATCGGTGTCGCGCGTGAACGGTGGACGGCCGATGACCAGGTTCATCACAGTCGATGCCAGGCTGTACACGTCCGACTGCACGCTCGGCGGATAGCCCTCGATGAGCTCGGGTGCCGCGTGGGCGAAGCTCGCGGTGATCATGACGCTCACTGTCTTGGGCGCACCCTCGAGCCTTGCGATTCCGAAGTCGCCGAGCTTCGGAACGCCGAGCGCGGAACGGAAGATGTTCTCCGGCTTCACGTCGCGATGCAGCACCCCGGCACGGTGCGCTGTGTCCAGCGCCGCCGCGAGGCGCACACCCACCTCGATCGCTTCCTGCCACGGCAGCGGACCGCTGCGCTGGATCCGTTCCCCCATCGACCCACCCGGTAGGTACTCCATCACCAGATACGGCCGCTGGTCGTCGGTGAGCCCGGTCCGGTAGATCGCCACGATGTTCGGATGCCCCGAGAGCACCCCCATCGCCCTCCGCTCCCGATCGAAGCGCTGCACAGCCAGGTCGTCGAGGGCTCCGGAGAGGATCTTCACCGCGACCTGACGGTTCAGGTCGGTCTCGTGGGCGCGGTACACGACGCCGAACCCGCCCCTACCGATCTCCTCGGGATCGGTCAGGCCCGGGAGCCACTCGCCGCCGTCTGCTCCGTGACCGGTCACCCGCGCTCCCTCACCCACCCTCCTGGACGGCCGCGAGCCGCCTGGCCGCGGTCGCCACCGGATCCCACACCGGTGAGAAGGGAGGGGCGTAGGCGAGATCGAGATCGATCATCTCGTCGGCGGTCAGGCCGGCGGTGATCGCAGTGGCGATCACGTCGATCCGCTTGGCCGCCCCCTCTTCTCCGACGATCTGGCCCCCGAGCACCCGCCCACTTCCCCTCTCGGCGAGCAACTTCACAGCGATCGGCCTTGAACCTGGGAAGTAGTGGGCCCGTGTCGTGGCCTCGATCCTGGTGGTGACGTACTCGAACCCTGCTCCCTGGGCCTCCCGCTCGCTCAGGCCGGTGCGGGACGCCTCGACGGAGCAGATCCGCACCACGGCCGTGCCGACCACACCCGGGAAGGTCGCGTAGCCTCCCCCGATGTTCACTCCGGCCACCCTCCCCTGCTTGTTGGCCACGGTGCCGAGCGGTACGTAGGTGGGCCCACCGGTGACACGGTGGTACGACTCGCAGCAGTCGCCTGCCGCCCACACCCCTTCTGTGGAGGTCTGCTGGCGCCTGTCCACCCGGATCGATCCCCGAACACCGGTCTCGAGGCCCGCCTCCGCAGCCAGCTCGGAGTTCGGCTGCACACCGATGCCCAAGACCACCAGATCGGCGTCGAGCACACCAGCGTCAGTGTGCACCTTCCCCGGCTCGAACCCGATCACCCGGGTGCTGCACTGCACGTCGATCTCGTGGCGACGCAGAGCCTCGGTGATGAGCACGGCCATGTCGGGATCGAGGCTGGTGAGCACCTGCGGCGCCTGCTCGACGATGGTGACGTCGGCACCCCACAGCGCGAACGCCTCCGCCATCTCCAGACCGATGTACCCACCGCCGACCACGACCGCATGACCGCACTGGACCTGCTCGGCGAAGGCGAGCAGGCGCTGGGCATCGTCCAGGGTCTGAACACCGAGCACGAAGTCCAGGTCGATCCCCGGCAGCTCCGGCCGCACCGGCCGGCCACCGGTTCCGATCATCAGCTTGTCGTAGCCGAGGGTGAAGGTCCTCCCATGGCCGAGGTCGCGCACCTCCACCTGTCTCGATCCGAGGTCGATCCCCGTCACCTCGTGCTCCAGTCGCACGTCGATCCGGTGCTCGTCCCTGAAGCGCTGCGGTGCGCGTGCGACGAGGCGGTCGATGTCGTCGATGGTGCCGGAGACGAAGTACGGGATCCCGCACGCCGCGTAGCTGGTCCAGAGGCCCTTCTCCAGGGCCACGATCTCCAGATCGTCGTCGCGTCGGCGGGCCTGCGACGCCGCGCTCATGCCGGCGGCATCACCTCCGACGACGACCAGGCGCTCGGGCATCAACAGCAGGCTATTCGACGCCCTCACCCGGCCGGGCGCGAGACTGGCGGTCGGCTCCCCGAAGGAGGACCGAGGCGACGCTGACCATGTCCGTACGCGAAGACTGCCGGCACTACTCGACCCGGACCACGGCGACCAGCGACGTGGTGCAGCGGTGTCGTCTCTCCGCGAACCTCCAGGCCCCCTTCGGCTGTCCGGACGACTGCGTCTTCTTCGAGCCGCGCGCGATAGCGGACACCGGGTGGACCCGCGACCCGGAGGACCCGAGCCCCTAGCAGGGTGCCGAACGACGGCTCGCCGGCCCTGCTCAGCAACCGGTGGCCGCCTCAGATGCTGCGGCCCGCACCCTCCCAGTACGGGTCCCGCAGAAGGCGCTTGTACAGCTTGCCGGTGGGATGGCGAGGGAGCTCCTCCTCGAAGTCGATCGAGCGAGGGGCCTTGTACGAGGCGAGGTGCTCCTTCACGTGGCCGATCAGCGCGGCGACGAGCTCCGCGCTCGGCTCCACCCCCTCCGCCAGCTCGACGGCGGCCTTGACCTGCTCGCCCATCTCGTCGTCGGGGATGCCGAAGACCGCTGCGTCCTGCACCGCGGGGTGGGTCGACCAGGACCCCTTCGATCTCGGCCGGGTAGATGTTCACACCGCCGCTGATGATCATGTCGATCTTGCGGTCGCTCATGAAGAGGTAGCCGTCGTCGTCGAGGTAGCCGACGTCTCCGAGGGTCCCGACACCGGGTTCGAGGTGGGCGGCCGCGGTCTTCTCCGGGGCGTTGTGGTACTCGAAGTCGGCACCCGCCTTGGATCGGAAGTAGATCTGGCCCGGCTCACCCGGGCCCGCACGCGTTCCGTCGTCCTTCACGATCATCAGCTCGGCCATGGAGGTCTCGCGACCGAGGCTGCCCGGTCTCTCCAGCCACTCCTCCGGCTCGATGATGCTCAGGAAGCCGCCCTCGGTCCCGCCGTAGTACTCGGTGATCACCGGCCCCCACCACTCGAGCATCCTCCGCTTCACCTCGACGGGACACGGCGCGGCCCCGTGGATCACCGACACGAGCGATGAGCCGTCGAAAGCCGTCACGGACGTCGTCGGGGAGCTTCAGCAGGCGGATGAACTGGGTCGGCACCAGATGCATGTTCGTCACCCGATACCGGTCGATCAGCTCGAGCGTCTCGGCTGGGTCGAACCGGTGGCGCATCACCACCGTTCCCCCGTTCAACATGGGGCCTATCGAGAAGACCCACTGGGCCGAGTGGTAGATGGGGCCCTCGAGCAGGGTGACCCCGTCGGCGGGTATGCCGAAGGAGCCGCAGACGAGGCCCGCCACGAGCTGCATCATCGACAGGTCGGGGCCCCGGTCTGGCTGAGCGTGCCCCGCACCCCCTTCGGGAAGCCCGGTCGTCCCCGACGTGTAGAACATCGGTCCGCCCGAGCCCTGGTCGGGAGGCTCCGACGACTCCCCCGAGTCGATCACCTCCTCGTAGGAGAGGAACCCCTCGACCGGTGCTCCACCCATGGCGATCCGAACGGGGCAGGACCCGAGGGAGGGCAGGGCCTCGGTGGCGATGTCGAGGAACCGCTCGTCCACCACGAGTGCCCGCGCATCGGAGTCGTTCACCACGTACGCGAGCTCCTCGGCCACCCAGTGCCAGTTCACCGGGACCACCACCCACGACCCGTGCATGGCCGCCGCGGTGACCTCGAACGCCTCTCTGCGGTTCCCCGACATCAGCGCGACCCGATCTCCCGGTTCGAGCCCGAGCTGCCGCAGGGCGCTCACGAGCCGGTTGGTGCGCTGGTCGAAGGAGGCCCAGGTCGTCTCTCCCGCCTCGTCGACGAGCGCTGGCTCGTCCGGCTTGCGGTCTGCGATCGGGGCTATCAGCTCTGCCATGTGGGTGCTCCTGGTCACCGAGGTGCTCTGGGAGACTGCTGGACGTCCTCGGTGAGATCATGTCAGCCGCCGTCCGGTGCTGCCCGAACGGAGCACTTCGCCCGGCACCACCGTGCCTGCTAGGTTCGGCGCACACGATCCGAGGAGAGGTCACCATGCGCACAGTCGGTCGATTCATCGCGGGGGTGGCAGCCGCCACCCTCCTGCTCACGCTCCTGCCGACGGCGACCGAGGCGGGAGGCCAGGGTGCATCGGTGAGCGGAACCGTTCACATGCAACCCCGACGGCACCCAGACCATCGACTGGACGGTCGAGAGCATCTACCCGTACCCGGTCTCCGTGGACACCGCTGACGAGTCGGGCGCGGTGACCGGTCCGGTCACCATCTCACCCAACCCGATCCCCTCCTCGAGCTCCGCATCGGGCTCCGACACCGTGCCCGGATCCGTGACGGGCGAGGTCATCCTCATGGTCACCTTCTCCCCCGATGACACCCTGGTCGCCGCGCCAGGGACTCCCGCCGGCACAGGGCTCGGTAGACCTCCCCGGATGCCAGGTGGCGACGACCACGACGACCAGCACGACGACTGCGCCGCCCACGGTTGCGGCTCAGCCGGCGGAAGCCCAACCCACCTTCACCGGCTGAGGCCACCTCGGGCCAAGGCCCGAGCCCGATCAGCGCGGGTTCAGGCTCCCCGAGCGGAGCCCTTCGAGGTCGAGCGTCGCGTACCGGTAGCCCGCCCGGTGCAACGCGGCGACCACCTCCGATCGCCGCTCGACCACCTCGGCCAGCCGATCCACCGGCACCTCGACGCGCGCCAGCTCGCCGTGGTGCCGGACGCGCAGATCGTCGAATCCGAGCTCCCGCAGAGCCTCCTCGGCCCTCCCGACGATCCCGAGCACCTCGATGGTCACGGGGGTCCCGAACGGAACCCGCGAAGCGAGGCAGGCGGCGGCAGGCTTGTCCCAGTTGCGCAGCCCCAGCTCCCGAGCACAGTCCCGGACGTCCGCCTTGGTGAAGCCTGCCTCGACGAGGGGGAACACCGCACCACGCGAGGCCGCCGCCCCCTGCCCCGGGCGGTGGTCGTCGAGGTCGTCGAGGTTCACTCCCAGGGCCACCACCGATCCTTCGGCAGCAGCCAGCGGCAGCAGCGCGTCCATCGAGCGCGTCCTTGCAGTGGGCACACCGGTCCAGGTCGTTGCGCCGGTACCCGGGCGCGTCCAGCTCGCTCGTCGCCACCTCTCGCCACCGCAGGCCCCACTCGCGTGCCAGGGAGGCACACTCCTCGCGTTCCGAGGATGCGAGCGAAGGGGAGACCGCGGTCAGAGCCGCCGCCCCCTCGGGACCGAGCGTCTCGTGCGCCACGAAGGCCAGGAACGACGAGTCGATCCCACCGCTGAAGGCAACGGTCACCCTGCCGAGCTCCGTCAGACGATCTCTCAAGACGCCGAGCTCTGCCACGTCCGGCATGATCGCGCACCCCGCACTCCGGCTGCCGATCGCGATCCTCGAACCGATCCCCCCATGCGTGCTCCCGGCTCCGGACGGCGGACTCGGCCGGTCGGGCTGACCGGGCGCTGCTGAAGCCGGCATCCGGACGCGACGGTGCCCCGGCGTGAGCCGGGGCACCTGACAGATCCGACCTGGATCAGAAGTCCATGTCACCGCCACCGGGCATGGCCGGCATGTCCTTCTCCGGCTTGTCCGCGACCACGGCCTCGGTCGTGAGGAAGAGCCCGGCGATCGACGCGGCGTTCTGCAGCGCCGACCGGGTCACCTTGGCGGCATCGATGATGCCTGCCTTGACCAGGTCCTCGTAGTCGCCGGTCGCGGCGTTCAGGCCCTCCGTCGGGGTGTCGAGCGAGCGCACCCGCTCCACCACGACGCCACCCTCGAGCCCGGCGTTCACCGCGATCTGCTTCAGCGGCTCCTCGAGCGAGCGGGCGACGATCCGGGCCCCTGTGGTCTCGTCGGGATCCGCCAGCGCCTCGCCGTCCTTCAGGACCCTGGTCTGCGAACGCAGGAGGGTGACGCCGCCGCCGGCGACGACGCCCTCTTCGATGGCCGCCTTGGTGGTGCTCACCGCGTCCTCGATGCGGTGCTTCTTCTCCTTCAGCTCCACCTCGGTGGCCGCGCCCACCTTCAGGACCGCCACACCGCCGGAGAGCTTGGCCAGGCGCTCCTGCAGCTTCTCCCGGTCGTAGTCGGAGTCGGTGTTCTCGATCTCGGCCTTGATCTGGTTGATCCGGCCCTGGATGTCCTCGTCGGAGCCGGAGCCCTCGACGACGGTGGTCTCGTCCTTGGTGACGAGCACCTTGCGGGCCTGGCCGAGGAGATCGAGGGTCACGTTCTCCAGCTTCAGCCCGACCTCTTCTGTGATCACCTGCCCACCGGTGAGGATCGCCATGTCCTGGAGCATCGCCTTGCGGCGGTCACCGAACCCGGGCGCCTTCACGGAGACCGAGGAGAACGTCCCCCGGATCTTGTTGACCACGAGCGTGGCGAGCGCCTCGCCCTCCACGTCCTCGGCGATGATGACCAGCGGCTTGCCGGACTGCATGACCTTCTCGAGGACCGGTACGAGGTCGCGGACCGCCGAGATCTTGGAGCCCACCAGGAGGATGTAGGGATCCTCCAGCACCGCCTCCATCCGCTCGGCATCGGTGACGAAGTAGGGCGAGATGTAGCCCTTGTCGAACCGCATCCCCTCGACGAGGTCCATCTCCATGCCGAAGGTCTGCGACTCCTCGACGGTGATCACACCGTCCTTGCCGACCTTGTCGATGGCCTCGGCGATCATCTCGCCGATCTCCTCGTCGGCAGCCGAGATCCCGGCCACCTGGGCGATCTGGGCCTTGTCCTCGACCTCGACCGCCATGTCCTGGATCGAGTCGACGGCAGACTCGACTGCCGCCTCGATCCCACGCTTGAGGCTCATCGGGTTGGCGCCGGCAGCGACGTTGCGGAGACCCTCGCGCACCATCGACCACGCGAGCACCGTCGCGGTGGTGGTCCCGTCACCGGCGACGTCGTCGGTCTTCTTCGCCACCTCCTTGACGAGCTCGGCACCGATCTTCTCGTACGGGTCCTCGAGATCGATCTCCTTGGCGATCGACACGCCGTCGTTGGTGATGGTGGGAGCACCCCACTTCTTCTCGAGCACCACGTTGCGGCCCTTTGGGCCCAACGTGACCCTGACCGCGTCGGCGAGCTGGTTCATGCCGGCTTCGAGCTTGCGTCGGGCTTGTTCGTCGAACTCGATGATCTTTGGCATCGAACGGTTCCTCCGTTGGCGGGATCAGCACTCTCGGGTCGAGACTGCCAACAGTTCTAGCAGTCTCAGACCGAGACTGCTAACGCGGCGGGAAGATTTTCACCATGCCGGGCGGGTAGGAGCGAGGGGCCGGCCGGCCGCCGTCATCGGCGGGCACCTCGGTGTCGCCTGCCGGCTCCCCCGATAGTCGCCGGATGGCGGTGGGTTCACCGAGGTCGAGACCCGGGTTGACGACCGACCGACCCCTCACGGACTGGGTCGGGCGACCTAGGTATGTTCTGTCGGCGCGCGGCCGGCCGACCTGAAGTGCTTCTCGCGGTACTCGGCCAGCTGGGTCAGGGGCGGGAGCTCCTCCAGTTGCCCTCCCCCGGCCCGGACCCCTGCCCGCCTCAGCCCCGCCTCCAGCACCTCACGGGCCTGGGCTCCCAGCTCGGTGAGGCTCCTGTTCCGGTCGATCCGCTCATCCATGTCCACCTGTGCCACCGCCCCGGGACCGCAGAGACGGGAGACGTCCACCAGCAGCCCGAGGTCGACCCCGTACCCCCCGGCGAAGGGGAGTGCCTCGACGACCTCCCTCCGAGCGGCGAACTCGCCGGAGAGGGGTTGGCGGACATCGGTGAGCTCCGGGAAGAACAGCGACAGCAGCGGCCTGGCGACCAGCTCCGTCACCCGCCCGCCCCCCTCGACCCCGAACTGCGGCCGGTCGTAGAAGCCCTTCACGAACATCACCTCGTCGTCGCCGAGCAGAGGTCCCAGCAGCCCCCGCACGAAACGGGAGTCGAACCCCTCGACGTCGGAGTCGCACCAGACGAGGAGGTCTCCCTCAGCCACGAACACCGACTTCCACAGCGCCTGGCCCTTGCCCCCGAGCAGGCCGAAGTCCGGGAGCACCGAGCCGGCCGCCACCACCTTCGCCCCGGCGGCCACGGCGACCTCGGCGGTCCCGTCCGTCGAGTGATCGTCGACGACGATCACCTCGTCGACCAGGGGGACCGACTCCATCAGCTCGCCGCGGATCCGCTCCACCACGGCGCCCACGGTGGCCTCCTCGTCACGGGCCGGCAGGCAGACCGACACGATCCGGTCGGCCTTGAGCTCGGCGAGGCGTCTCGCCTCGAAGTCGCGATGGTGGTGGAGCGGTCCCAGCGGCACGGCTCTCATGCTGTCCAGTCGCCAGCCCACTCACAACTGCCGGTAGCATCGGACCCCATGACCGTCACCGTCCGCGTCCCCACCACCCTCAGGACCCTCACGGCAGGCGAGTCCGAGGTCGAGGTCGAGGCGAGCACGGTAGGGGAGGTCATCAAGGCTCTGGAGGTCGCGGCATCCGGGGTTCAGAGACCGCCTGCTCGACGACTCGGGCAGCCTCCGGCGCTTCGTCAACTTGTTCGTGGCCGACGATGACGTCCGCTACCTCCAGGGGCTCGACACCCCCGTACCGGCCGGCGAGACGGTCTCGATCATCCCTGCTGTCGCCGGAGGCTGAACGGCCCCCTGAGCCGACCCGGGACCGGCCCGAGGTGCCGGATGGGTTGGCCCGGGAGGGTGCACGACACCGGAGCCGACTGGGTCGTTGGGCCCATTTCGGTCAATCCGGTCGCCGCGACCGTCGATAGATGGTTCACAACAAGGCGCTCTGTGTCGGAGGGAGTCCACCAGAGCCCCGAACCAGTCGCTGTCGGCGGGAACCGAAGCCCGGTCGATCGGCTGGCTCGAGCGGCGGGTCGAGCCAGCCGATCGCGGCAATTGCCGCGATCGTCCGGGTTCGCCGACCGAGCCGGCGTCCCCCCTCACCCTCCCCACGGGGGGCGCCGGTGTTCTCCCCCCTGGCCCACCGGTCAGGCGCTGGAGCCCGGGCGGTGCCCCGCCCAGGGCTGGGCCTCCTCGAGCTGAGAAGCCACACGGATCAACACGTCCTCCCTGCCGTAGGCAGCCACCAGCTGCACACCGATCGGGAGCCCATCGGAGCTCCAGTGCAGCGGTAGCGAGATCGCGGGCTGCCCGGTTGCGTTGAACGGTGCCACGAACGGAACGATCTGGGCGGAGCGGAACAGGCCTCGGAAGGGGTCCTCGGATGTCGCCGAGAACGAGCCGAGCGGCGGCGGAGGTTCGGGGATGGTGGGGGTGACGAGGAGGTCGTGACCGTCGGACCACCACTGTGCGATCCGGCGGCCTGCGCGATGCACGTACTCCACCGCCGCCACGTACTGGGCTGCGTTCACCTCCCTCCCTCCCTCGGCCACGACCCAGGTTCCCGCCTCGACGTCGTCCGCGGTGACCGGTCTGCCGACCGAGGACGCGATCCGGTCCAGCTCCCGAAGGGTCCAGGTCCCGTACAAGGTCAGGAAATGGCCGCTGAACTCGGGGTTGAACCCGGGGTCGTCCCATGGCTCCGGACGTGACTCCTCTACCTGGTGGCCCAGCTCTTCCAGGAGCTGCACCGCGCGTGCCACCGCGGCCTCGCACTCGGGATGAGGAACGATCCCGGGGTCAGCGGACCGCAGCGTGTACCCGACCCGGAGACTCCCCGGCGGAGCGCCCACCTCCTCGGTGTACGACCGCGCCGGCGGTGGGGCGGTGTAGGGATCGCCCGGCATGGGTCCCTGGATCGCCTGCAGCACCGCGGCGCAGTCGCGGACGCTGCGGGTCAGCGCCATGCGGGCCACGAACCCGCCCCACGCCTCGCCCAGCTCCGGCCCCATCGAGTGGCGGCCCCGCGAGGGCTTCAGGCCCGACCAGCCCGCACTCGCTCGCCGGGATCCGGATCGAGCCACCGCCATCGCCGGCATGCGCCATCGGGACCATCCCCGATGCCACCGCTGCCGCCGAGCCGCCCGACGACCCACCGCTTGAGCGGTCCTGATCCCAGGGGTTCCGGGTCGCCCCGTAGATCTCCGGCTCCGTGGTCGGCAGCAGACCGAGCTCGGGGGTGTTGGTGCGACCCAGGATGACCAGACCGGCCTCGCGGAACTTGGTGACCAGGTAGCTGTCGTGACTCGGCCACGAACCCGTGATCCCTGAGGAGCCGGTTGCCTCCGTGCGACGGGTCGCCTGCACTCGAGCCGTCCAAGTCCTTGAGCAGGAAGGGGACCCCTCGGAACGGGCCGTCCGGGAGCGTGCCTGCCGCCTCCTCCCTCGCCTTCTCGAACCGGGTGTGGATCACCGCGTTCACGCTCCGGGTTGAGCGTCTCGATCCGCTCGATCGCCGCGTCGACCAGCTCCAGGGGTGTGGCCTCTCCCGTTCGAACCAGCTCCGCTTGAGCGGTTGCGTCCATGAACCCCGTCTGTTCGTTCATGGGTCGGACGGTAGCGTGGAAACGATGCCGGACGAGACGTCAGCGGCAGGGACCTCCGCTTCGGATGGATCGGGGACCCTCCTGAAGCTCATCGTCCTGACCTTGGCCGCCCTGGGTGCGCTGACCCTGCTCGGTTGGTTCTTCTCCGCGATCGTGGGCCTGGCGAAGATCGCCCTGATCGTCCTGATCATCGTCGCCTTGCTCGGCTGGCTGCTCCGTCCCAAGGACTAGCCGGGCTCCGGCGGTGCCGGCGAACGGCCCCAACCGACGAGGATCTCCGCGGTGGCCTCCTCAACGCAGCGCAGCGTCTCGTGGAGAGCCCGCCACCCACCGAAGCGCTCCACGAGGGTGACCACGCGAAGTCCGCCGGTCTCGGAGACGCCGACCTGCTCCGGCTCCCCGTGGCAGTCCCCGACCACCGCGACCACGGGTACCCCTGCAGCCTCCGCGAGCTCGGTGACCCCGCCGACGACCTTTCCCCTGAAGGACTCCTCGTCGAGCACTCCCTCGCCGGTGATGACGAGGTCGGCTCCTCTGAAGCGCTCCTCGAGGTGGAGCATCTCCGCCACCAGGCCGAACCCGGACACGAGCTCGGCACCGACGGCGGCGAGGCCGCCGGCGAGGCCGCCGGCCGCTCCCGAACCCGGGAGGGAGCGCACGTCCAAGCCGTACTCCTCCTCGTAGATCTGGGCGAGGCGTTCGAGACGACCCCGGAGCAGCTGCACCTCCGTCGCCGAAGCACCCTTCTGAGGAGCGAAGTGCTCGGGGGCGTCCACGAAGAGCGTGCTGACATCGCACGCCACGACCAGCTCCACGCTGCGCAGCCGGGTCACGGGCTCCAGGGCCCGGAGCGCTCCCAGGCCACCGTCCGTGGTGGCAGAGCCCCCCATCCCGACGAGGATCCGCGTGGCGCCCGCATCGATCGCTGCCTGTATCAGCTCACCGGTTCCGTACGTGGTGGCGGCGACCGCGTCGTTGCGGCCGGCGCCACCCACGAGAACGAGACCGGAGGCCCGCGCCATCTCCACCACCGCGGTGCGACGGGTGATCCTCCAGCCGGCCTCGACGGGATCACCCAACGGCCCGCTCACCGTGCTGACGCGGTTCGGGCCTCCCAGAGCGTCGAGGAAGCCCTCGCCGCCGTCCGCCATCGGGATCTGGTCGCAGATCCAGCCGGCGCGCTCCGCCGCTGAGGCGACGGCGCCCGCGACCTCCACGGCTGCTGCGGTTCCGCGGAACTTGTCGACGGCCGCCACGACCTTCACCCCGCGATCGTCGCACAGCCCCCCGGGTAGGGTGACCTCCCATGCAGGACCGGCCCGTCGTGATCGCCTCGAACCGCGGGCCGCTCACGTTCTCGGTCGACACGGACGGCGCTCTCCGTGCCCGCCGGGGAGCCGGAGGCCTGGTGTCGGGGATCGGGCCGCTGGTTGCCGGAACCGAGACGACCTGGGTGGCCGCGGCGATGAGCGACGGCGACCGCAGGGCGGCAACCGAGGGGGTCACCTCCGTCGAGGACTTCCGGATCCGGATGCTCGACCTGGATCCCTACGAGCACAGAGCCGCGTACGACGTCGTGTGCAACGGGACCCTCTGGTTCCTGCACCACGGTCTATTCGACCTGGCGCGCCGCCCGCGCTTCGACCTCCGCTGGCGGGAGTCGTGGGACGCCTACCGCTCGGTGAACCGGGCGTTCGCCGCGGCGATCGCCGAGGTCGCTCCCACCGGGGCCGCAGTGCTGGTCCAGGACTACCACCTCGCTCTCCTCGGTCCCCTCCTGGAGCAGCTGAGGGGTGATCTCGCGACCGTGCACTTCAGCCACACGCCCTTCGCCGGACCGGATCTGATGCGGGTGCTCCCCTCCGAGATCGGGCGAGAGCTGCTCGAGGGGATGACCGGTCATCGGAGCTGTGGCTTCCACGCGGAGAGGTGGGCCGCCGCCTTCCGGGCATCCTGCCGGGACCTGTTGGGCGACGAGCCCTCGACGTTCGTCACGCCCCTCGCCTCCGACGCCGCCGAGTTGGAGGAGCTGGCCGGATCCGACGCCTGCACGCGGGCGTTGGAGTCCCTGGAGCGTGAGATCGCAGGGCGAGCTCTCATCGTGAGGGTGGACCGGATCGAGCTCTCGAAGAACCTGCTTCGCGGGTTCCTCGCCTTCGACCACCTGCTCGAACGCCATCCGAGGTGGCAGGGAAGGGTCAGCTTCGGGGCGTTCGTGTATCCGTCACGGGAGGGCCTGCCCGAGTACCTCGCCTACCGTCAAGAGGTGGAGACGACGGTCGAGCGGATCAACGAGCGCTGGGGGACGCCCGACTGGCAGCCGATCCTCCTCGACACCACGGATGACTTCGCGCGCTCGCTCGCGGCCCTCCGACGCTACGACGTCCTCCTGGTGAACCCGATCCGGGACGGCTTGAACCTCGTCGCGAAGGAGGGGCCGATCGTCAACGAGCACGACGGGGTGCTGGCCCTCAGCCCCGAGGCAGGAGCCTGGGCCGAGCTCGGTGCGGCGGCGCTCCGGGTCGAGCCCTTCGACATCGTCGGAACCGCAGAGAGGCTGGCGGAAGCCCTCGCCATGGATCCGTCGGAGCGCCGTGCCCATTCCCGGGCAGTGCGCTCCCTGGCTGTCGCTCGTCAGCCCAGCGACTGGCTCACCGATCTCCGCGCTGCCGCCGGATGAGCGGAGCTCGCTAGCCGGCCCGCGAGATCGGGGCAGGCTCTGACAGGAACCTGAGCAGCTCCACCACCTCCACCGGTCCCTCGAGGTGGACGTCGGCCCGGTCACACAACCCCGGAGGGCACTCTGGGCTCTCGACGACCACCCGTACCGCATGTACGCCCTCGGCGGCCAGGCGATCCAGTGCATCGAAGGCCGCCGTGTCCGTCTGGTCGTCTCCGAGGTAGCACACCGACTTGAGCTCACCGGCCTGCTCCAGGATCGCCGTGCCGCAGTCGCTCTGGATCGGTGGGCGGAGCTCGTATCCCATCCTCGTCGCGTGGCACACCAGACCCGATCGGGCGGCCTGGCGGTCCGCGAAGCTCCGGGCCTCCTCTTCCAACTCGGGATGACCCCGATAGTGGAGGGTGATCGAGATCCCCTTCTCCTCGACTCTCAGGCCCTCGGGTCCACGGTCCCTCAAGAGCGAGGCGACATCGGTGACGACCTCCCGCCACACCCCGGCCAGCGGATGCGCGGAGTACCGGCCACCGGACGAACGCTCGAGGCCGTGAAGTCCCGAGATGCTCACCGCCGGAGGCAGGAGGCCGTCGAGGAACCCGACGGGGCGGCCCGTGAGGACCCCGACCAGTCCGAAGCGCGAGCCGAGCCTCTCCAGGATCGGGTACAGCCCTGCAACCGGGACCGCCTCGTCCGGATCCTCCACGATCTGCGAGAGGGTCCCGTCGAAGTCCGCGAAGATCCCCGTGGTGGAGGGGTCGTCCAGCAGGGGGGCCCAGAGCTCCGATCGCTCCGCCGCCGCGCTCACCCGACCAATGCTAACCATGGATGCTCCTGAGGCGAGTGCAGCTCAGGCGGTCGGAGCCCGGTCCGGCCCCAGCAGCACCAGCACGGTCGCACCCTTCATGTCGGGGACCGGCGGTGGGTCCGGCATCGGCTGCACCGCGTCCTCACCCAGACCAAGGGTCTCGGCTACCGAGGTTGCCGCGGCCTCCTCGTTGCCGACGAAGTAGACCAGCGTCACGTCCGCGGTCACATCGGCGTTGGAAGGCTCGACGGTGACGAAGCCGGCTGCACCCAGCTCATCGGAGACCTTGGACGCAGCTTGCGGGATCCCCGAAGCGTTGGCCACCAGGACGCTGATGTCCTCGGGAGCACGCGTGTCCCCCGCCGTTGTCGACGTCGTCCCGTCGGAGTCATCGGGGACGGACACGGTCGGCTCGGTCTGGTCCTCTCCGCCATCTGTCGAACGGTCGGACTCACCATCGGTCTCCACGGTCGCCGAACCGTCTTCGATGCCGCTGAGCAGGAACCCACCGAGGAGGAGGCCCACGACGATCAGGACCGCCCCCTTGATGACCGCCGGGCTCATGTCGCCGCCAAAGCCCTCTCCCGACGATCGACGCGGCGATGCCATCGGGCAGAGGTTTGTCGACTCACCCGGTCGATGCAAGCCGTCCCGGTACCATCAGCCGTGGGTCCAGGCCCGTCAACGGCCCGAGTAGCTCAACTGGTAGAGCACCTGTCTTGTAAACAGGAGGTTTGCGGGTTCGAGTCCCGCCTCGGGCTCCACTGCCATCTCCGGAGGCAGCGAACGGAATGACTTAGGATGGCACCGTGCTGAAGCGAAAGGCCCAGGAAGCCGAGGTCGCGGCCAACCAGGCCGCGACCAGGTCCGCCGAGACGAACGCCGACCGGGTCACCGGATTGCCCAACCGAGCACAGCTCGCACCCCTGCTCAGGCAGTGCGTTGAGCACGGGCGATCGACGAGCGAGCGCACCGGCCTGCTCTTCATCGACATCGGTCACCTCCGCGACGTGAACGACACCTACGGCCCGGACATCGGGGACCGGCTGCTGCAAGGCATCGCCGCGCGGATCGGGAACGAGCTCGGCGGCGGACAGCGGCTCCTACGCTGGGCAGGGGCCGAGTTCGCGCTGGTGGCCCCGGGGGTGCAGACCGCGGACACCGCCGAGAACCTCGCCCAAGGGATCTTCCAACTGCTGGCCGAGCCGTTCGGGATCGGCGATACCCAAGTTGCCGTCTCCGCAAGCATCGGCGCCTCGCTCTCGGCGGACGCCTTCGCCTCGGTCGACCACTGGATCGAGGACGCGCGACGACGCCATGATCGAGGCCCGCGAGCTGGGCAACCGTGCTGTCGTCTCGCGCGACGAGGCCACCCGCAACCGGATGGACATCCGGATCACCGAGGACTCCATATTCAAGGCGGTCGAGAACAACGAGTTCCGACTCCTCTACCAGCCGATCGTCGTGATCGAGACCGGCAGCATCGTGGGGTTCGAGGCACTGCTCCGCTGGTTGGACCCGACGGCGAGCGCCAAGTTCGTCCCCCCCAGCGCGTTCCTGCCCATCCTCGAGAAGACAGGCCACATAATCAAGGTCGGCGAGTGGGTCGTGAACGAGGCGGTGCGCCAGTGCAAGCACTGGAACGACCGCGTCAGCGCCGACAGGGACCCCTTCTTCGTGTCGGTGAACCTGGGTGCCCGTCAGATGGCCGAGACCCGCTTCTCCGACACGGTGGCCAACGCCCTCGACAACAGCGGGCTACCGCCCGAGCTCCTCACCCTGGACATCACACCGGAGGCGCTGAAGTACAACCGCCAGGCCACCTGGGGCGAGCTCCGCGACCTCAAGTTCAAGGGGGTGAGGCTGGCGCTCGACGACTTCGGGGTCGGAGAGTCGACGATCTCGTACCTACGCGAGATCCAGGTCGACCTGCTGCGTCTGCACGGAACCTTCATCGCGGGACTCGGCACCACACCGGAGGACGAGGCGATCGTCAAGCACCTGATCGGGCTCGGGCTGGACCTCGGGATCCTCAGCCTCGCCGAACAGGTCGAGAGCCAGGGCCAGTCCACCAAGCTTCGCGAGCTCGGGTGCGCCCTGGCCCAGGGCTTCCACTACGGCCGGCCCGAACTTCCCACGGACATCGAGGCCCGGCACTTCTGAGCGACCCTGGGCGCAGCCGGACGGCCCAGCTCGGCGACCCGCCCCTGGCTCCCGGCGGACCCTTCACGCCGACGCGAACGAACGACCCCGAGCAGCGACTACTGGAAGAGGCAGTCGTCCATCGCGCGAAGAGGAGAAGCGTCCTCGGGGAGCGGAGCGCCGGAAGCGCCGATCGGCTCACCGTCCCCTCCCAGGACCACGGCGGTGCTGCCGTAGTTCACCGGGGTGTTGGGGGCGATGATGGGCATCTCCGACATCGGGATCTCCATGGTCAGCACACGACCATCCACGGTCACCACTGCGGTGGGGATCGGGTGATGACCGGCGGCACCCTGGGCACGCAGAAGGTTGACCCCCCACACCCCGTCCTCCGAAGCTGCCCGGAGCTCGAACGTGTCCGGGTCGGGAGCGAGGCCCAAGAAGACCAGGTACTGGGGGTCGGCCTCCGGCTCGACAGGACCGACCAGCTCGAAGCGTGCCACCATCACGTCGTCGTCCCGGATCTCGACGGCGGCCTCCAGCAGGTCGATCGAAGGAACCGGCCGCGGCGGCGCGGACTGCGCCTCGACCGACGTGGTCACGTCTCCCTCCTCGTCGAGGCAGCTGTGGCGCCCCTCCTCGAGCAGGTCGTACACGATGACTTCGCCTCCCGGATCGGCGTCGCCCCCTGAGCACGCCGACAGGAGCACAGCCAGGGCTGCGACAGCTGGAAGCATCGCTCTCGGGCCCAACCCCTCACCTCACCTCGGCCGCATGGGAACGACGCCTGCTCACCTCGTGACAGGCGATCGCGCCGGCCGCCGCCACGTTGAGGGAGCCGAGCCGTCCGTGGAGCGGGATGTGGGCACGGGCGTCGCAACGCTGGCGTACGAGCCTGCTCAGCCCCCGACCCTCGGCACCGAGCACCAGAGCCAGCGGCTCCTGGACCATCTCGAGGTCGTAGATGGAGACCTCACCCCCCGCGTCGAGGCCGACCACCCAGACCCCCAGCTCTCCGAGGCGGTCGATGGCTGACGGTAGGCCTCCCACCAGGGCGATCGGCAGGTGCTCCGCAGCTCCCGCCGCGGCCTTGGTCACGGTGGGCGTCACGCGCACCGCCCGGTGGCGAGGGAGGATGACCCCGCTCACGCCGGCCGCTTCGGCTGACCTCAGGACCGCACCCAGGTTCCCCGGGTCGGTCACCCCGTCCAGCGCCAGCAGAAGGGGTGCCGTCGACGGAGGACCCGGGCGGGCCAGACGTTCGAGGTCGGCCTCCGGGAGACCGTCGGCCATGGCCACCACCCCCTGGGGCGCCTCGGTCCTGGCGATGCTCCGGAACCTGCTCCGGCTCAACTCGCGCACGGGAACCCTGGCCTCACCTGCGAGTGCGACGATGTCGTCGAGGATCTCGCGCTCGGAGAGATCGGACTCGAGCAGTACCTCGCGGACCCGCCTCCGCCCCGCCAGGAACAGCTCGCGAACTGCCTGGCGGCCCTCCACCTGCTCTCCGCCCGGCCCACCCCTCACCTTCTCGGAAGCCGCACGACCACCACCTGAGCGCGGCGACGAGGGCTTCACCCGCGAGCGGGCTCCACGCGCACCCGGCCTGGTCGCCCCGGACCGCGCACCGGACCTCGCAGGGCGAGGGGCACTCACGGCTTGCTCACAGCGCGCTCACTAGTGCCACGGCCCAGCAGGCGATCCCCTCGGCTCTGCCGATCGCTCCCAGGCCCTCGGCACGGGTGGCCTTGACGCTCACGGGGGCCCCGACCGCCTCCGACAGATGCTGCTCCATCTCAGCCCTCCTCGGGGCGAGCCTCGGAGCTTCGAGCTGCACGGTGCAGTCCAGGTTGCCCGGCTCCCATCCGGCGGCTCGCACCATCCCGGCGACCTCGGCCAGCAGTGCCAGGCTGTCGGCATCGCGGAACCGTGGATCCGACTCCGGGAAGTGCTCACCCAGGTCGCCGAGACCGGCCGCTCCCAGCAAGGCATCAGCGCAGGCATGGGATATCGCGTCGGCATCGCTGTGCCCTTCCAAGCCGCGCTCGCCCGGGATCAGCACACCGCCCAGCACGAGAACCCGATCCGGGTGGTCGGAGAAGCGGTGGACGTCGAACCCGAGCCCGACTCTGGCGATCATCGGAGAAACGCCTCGGCGACGACCAGATCGGAGGGCTCGGTGATCTTCAGGTTCCGGGGCTCGCCTTCCACGACCACGACTCTGCCACCGATCCTCTCAACCAGTGCGGCGTCGTCGGTGGCCTCCGCACAACCGGAGTGCGCCTCGCGCAGGGACAAGGCCAGGAAGGCCTGCGGCGTCTGGACGGCCACCAGCCCGGAACGATCCACGGTCTCCACCACCGCTCCTTCATCCACCCTCTTGAGGGTGTCGGACACGGCGACACCGGGTACTGCACCGTCGGCACCCGAGCGAAGTGCCCTGATCACCGAGCGGAAGAGCTCCGGTGATGCCAGCGGACGCGCGGCGTCGTGGATCACGATGACAGCGGCTCCACCGGGGACCACCGCGAGGCCGGCTCTCACCGACTCGGCACGGGTCTCGCCGCCCACCACGACTTCGTCCGCCGCTGGTCCTTCCTCCCGTCGATGCTCCGGACCCACCACCAGGACCACACCATCGCTCACCTCGGCAGCAGCATCCACCGACCAGTCGAGCACGCGCCGGCCACCGAGCATCTCGTACTGCTTGGGGATGATCCGCCCGTACCGCGTCCCGCTTCCAGCGGCGAGGACGATCGACCAGATCACCCGATCGGGGCAGACTCGGCTGACAGGATCATCGCGGGCTCCCCGGCCGACGTCAGGCCAGCGCCTCGTCGAGCCGGCGCTGCGCCTCTTCCTCGTCGACGTCGATCGCGAACGTCAGCTCCGACACGAGGATCTGACGCGCCTTGGCCAGCATGCGCTTCTCGCCGGCCGACAGTCCCTTCTCCTTGTCGCGCAGCGACAGATTACGAACGACCTCCGCAACCTGGTAGATGTCACCTGACTTGAGCTTCTCGACGTGGTTCTTGAAGCGACGGGACCAGTTCGTGGGCATCCGCGCCTCCTTCTTGCGCAGGACTGCGAACACCTCTTCCACCTCTTCGTCGTTGATCACCTCGCGCAGGCCGACCTCGTCGGTGTTGTCCGCGGGGACCATCAGGGTCAGGTCCCCGTACGCCAGGCGGAGCACCAGGTAGTCCCTGGTCTCACCGAACGCCTTCTTCTTCTCGCGCTTCTCGACCACGGCCGCCCCGTGATGCGGATAGACGACCTTGTCTCCGACGTCGAACGCCACTAGATCTCCCGCTCCGTGAGTCCTCCCGCGGGCCCGGCGAACCGGACGCGGGTACATGGTCCAGAGTAAGAATCGCGGCCCCCGACCGCAAAGGTGACCGGTCGGGGGCCAGGCCAGGGTACCGGTTGAAGGTCCACCCGACATCGACTGCAGCGGCCACTACCATCTCTCCCCGTGGTCGACAGGGCGCTGCTCACCGAGGTCGAGCTCTTCACCGATCTCGATCCCGAAGACCTCGACAGGCTCGAGTCGGCATCGGAGAGCCTCGTCCTTCAGCGTGGTGACGTCCTCTTCGCAGAGGGTGAGGCTGCGGATGCCCTCTACGTCGTGGTCGAGGGCCGCGTCGCCATCGCCAACCGCTCCTCCGACGGGCGCGAGTCGATGGTGGCACTCATGGAGCGCGGGGACCTGTTCGGCGAGATGCCGCTCTTCGACGACGAGCCGCGTTCGGCGGAGGCCCGAGCGCTCGAACGCTCAGAGGTGATCTCGATCGCCTACACACCCCTCCGCTCCCTCTACCAGAGTCGCCCGGAGCTGCTCTGGCGGGTGGTGCAGCTGCTCGCGCTTCGCCTCCGATCGATGGATGCCGCTCTCGCCGACTCCGTGTTCCTCGATGTCACCGGGCGCACCGCCAAGCGACTTCTCGAGCTGGCGGGCGACAGCGACGAGTTCTCGCTCCCGATCACCCAGGAGGAGCTCGCCGGGATGGTGGGTGCGTCACGTGAGCGCGTGAACAAGGCCATCGCCAGCTTCATACGCCTGGGCTGGATAGAGCAGCACGACCGCCGCTACCACATCACCAACCGAGAGCAGCTGACGCGCCGCGCCCGCTGAGCCGGGAAGAGGTCAGGACTCCGAGGCGCCGGGCCGGATGCTGTCCGGCGCCGCGTCCATCGCGACTCCTTCGAGCTCACCAGAGCGCTGCCACCCGGCTCCGCACTCCCTGCAGCCGAGCACCAACCGACCCGTCACGAGGTCGAGCTCCTCGATGTGACCGACCTCGCCGCAAGCGGGACACACGAGCTGGTCGCGCACACGGACCGCCGCCTCGCTCCACACAGGGTCCGGCTCGAGCGCGGCCGGTCCGAGTGGAGCAGGCGCGGAGGGGATCCCGGATCCCGGTCTCCCGATCGGCTCCATCCGCTCCGCGGCTTCGGGAGGAGCCGGGAGCTCCCGCCCGCGTGCAGGTCCCATGAGCGAGGCAGGACTCTGAGTGGCAGGGGGAGCCAGCTCTCCGGTGGCGCCCGACTTGGCGGTCGGAAGCGCGTGACGAGCAAGGCGACGGGCCTCCGGCCCGACGGAGATCGTCGCGATCTCCCCCATCACACCGGCGCCGTTCCCCGGGACCGGGGACTCGTCGTCCCGTAGCTCGCCGCGGAGCGCCTGGCCACGGCGCGCCCAGCCGGCTGCCTGGGCAGCCACGAAGGCGGGAGACCCGGTGTCGACGTGCCGCCGGAGGACCTCCTTCGTGTCCTCGGGGAGCCCCGAGGATGGTGGGGCATCCTTCGGGACGCGACAAGGCAAGCCTGACTCGGTTCGGATGCGGAGGGGTCTGATGGGGGGCCGCGCGCGCCGAAGTCGTGACCTCAACGACACCGAGTGCTCCACTTCGTCCCCATCGCGGCCAGCGTACGACGCGGCCTCTGAGCTGAATCAGTAGGGATATGTGACACTCGTCACCGTCAATAGCCACCTGACACCGGTCGTGGCAGGCGTGTCACCCTGAGAGAAATTCCAGCGTCCGGCGCCAGGCATCGGCCGCGTCATCCGGGTGATGAGCAGGTCGCTCCGGGTCATGCGCGAACCCGTGCTCGCGCCCCTCGTACCGGACGACGGCAGCGTTCGAAGCCGACTCCAGCTCGGTGAGATCGGGCTCCGAAGCCCAGGGGTCGGCGGTTCCGAACAACCCGAGCACCGGACATGCCGTGTCGACGGTGGCCATCTCGAGCGGGTCTCCCTGGGTTGGGCTCCGCCACATCTCGGGAACGTGGATCATCCCGTAGAAGGGCACGGACCTATGGAACCTCCCGGTCCCGGCGGCCTTCAGCGCGTACATCCCACCCATGCAGAACCCGAGCACCCCCACGGTGGCGCACTCGGTGGCGTCGGCAGCAGCGATGGCATCGGCCATCACACGATCGTCCTCCAAGGTCCCACCGGCCGCGAGGCGCTCCTCCAGCGAGAGCTCCTCACGTCCTGGCCAGAGCTCGAACGCACAGACCGTCCAGCCGGTCTCATCGGCGAGCCGTGCCACGTGCTCGTCGAAGAGCCGGCGGAGGCCCATGATGTCCGGCACCACGACCAGGCCACGTTCGGCTCCGGAGCGATGCACGATCTCGGCCGGGGTTCCGCTCGGGAGTGTGATGCGCATTCGTCGCTCCTCGACTCGTCGGGGCCGGCTGTCCGGGTGGGGCCTGGGGGAGTCAGGTGTAGCGGTCGAGGATGCTCGTCTCGGCGAGACGGGACAGCCCGTCCTTCACCGCGCGAGCGCGGGCATCGCCCACACCTTCCACCTCCTCGAGGTCATCGAGGGTGGCGCGGATGATCTTCTGCAGGTTTCCGAACCGCTCGACGATCGAATCCATCACCGGCTCCGGTAGGCGCGGTATTCGCGACAGCAGCCGATACCCACGAGGCTGGAGGCCCGTGTCCAGGTTGCCGACGCCCTCTGGGAGGTGGAGGGTCTCGGCCACCGCCTTGGCATCCAGCAGCTGCTCCATCTCGAACAGGGACAGCGCCTCCATGACCTCCTCGATGTGCCAGCTCACCTCTTCGTGGAAGTAGTCGCGCACCGCGAGTCGGTAGTCCTCCTCCACGTTGCCGAGCACCTCTTCGAGCTGGAGGTAGACGAGTCGGCCGTCGGCGCCGAGCTCGATGATGTCACCCTCGATCTCCTCCGCGATGCGACGAACCATCTCGGTGCGCTGAAGGAGCATCACGACATCCCGCAGGGTGACGATGTCCTCCACCTCGAGAGCCGACAGAGAGGCCGAGACGCTGTCCAGACGGGACTTGTACCGCTCGAGGGTGCGCAGTGCCTGGTTCGCCCGATCGAGGAGACGTGCCACGGGCTGGAGGGTGTGCTTCTGGTCCCCGACGTACACCGTGATCATGGTCATGTCCTCGGAGACCGAGATGACCGGGACATCGATCGAGCGGGCCACACGCTCCGCGGTCCTGTGCCGGGTTCCTGTCTCCGAGGTGGGCACGTTCGGGTTGGGCACGAGATGCACGTTCGCCCGTGCGATCCGGCTCCCGTCACGAGCCATGATGATCGCGCCGTCCATCTTGGCCAGCTCGGAGAGACGCTGCGGTGAGAACGCCGCATCGAGGAGGAACCCGCCCGAGCAGATGTTCAAGACGTCGGGACCGTCGCCCACGACGATCAGGGCTCCCTTGCGACCCTGGAGGATGCGGTCGAGCCCGTCGCGGAGTCCTCGCCCCGGTGAGACCTGGGCCAGCGCGTCCAACAGCTTCTGGCTTCGCCTGCCGGACATGGCGCAGATTCTAGTAGGTCGGGCAACCACGAGCCGCCGGTGCTCCCGGCCGCGGATGAGTCCACCACCCGCCGTGAGGTCGAGGCAGGGTTCTGGGTCGAAGGCCCTACGCGACGCCGTGGTGACGGCTGCAGCGGGGTCCACGAGTGGCTCGCCACGGCCCGGCTACGCCGCCCGCGCCCCAGGGCTCCCGCCCCTCAGGCCGAGCTGGACCAGGACCTCGCCGAGGTTCGCGGCGCGGATGGCGGAGACGCCCGGCACCTCCGCCGCGGTGGACTCGGGAACCACCGCCTGACGGAAGCCGAGTCGCGCCGCCTCGACGAGTCGCCTCTCCACCTGGCTCACCTGTCTCAGCTCGCCTGCAAGGCCAACCTCCGCGCAGGCGACGAGATCGGGTGGGAGCGCTCGGTCGAGTCGTGCAGATGCGACGGCCAACACCAGTCCCAGGTCGGCGGCCGGCTCGGTCACCCTGGCGCCACCGACGGCCAACGCATAGACGTCGTGGTCGCCGACCTCGAGGTCGGCCCGCCTGGCGAGCACCGCGAGCAGGAAGCCCAACCGACCCCGGTCGACCCCCTGCGCGGACCGGGTGGGCGCTCCGAAGCGTGCCCGCGCGGTGAGGCTCTGCAGCTCGACGAGAAGCGGGCGGTTCCCCTCGAGGGTCGGGACGACCACCGAACCCGGGAGCCCCGATCGGCGGTCGCTGAGGAACAGCGCGCTCGGATCTTCCACCCCCACCAGACCCTCGAGGCTCATCTGGAAGACACCCACGTCCTGGGTGGGACCGAACCGGTGCTTGGACGCCCTGAGGAACCTCAGACCCCGCGCCCCGTCACCCTCGATCGTGAGGACCGTGTCCACCAGGTGCTCGAGCACGCGGGTCCCGCCAGCGCGCCGTCCTTGGTCACATGACCCACGAACACCATCGACACACCCTGCCTCTTCGCCACACCCACCAGCTGCGAAGCGCACTGTCGCACCTGCAGGACCGACCCCGGTGTCGAGTCGAGCTCCGGATCGGCGACCGTCTGGATCGAATCCACGACGCAGAAGCCGGGCCCGACGGCCTCGAGCTGCTGCAGCAGGCCCTGCAGCCGCGCCTCGGTGGACAGGAGGAGCGTCTCGGGAGGCCGGCCCAGGCGTTCGGCCCGCACCCTGACCTGCTGGCGCGACTCCTCGGCCGACACGTACAGCACGGTGACCCCCGTCCGCGCCACCGCCGATGCCACCTGCAGCGCCAGCGTCGACTTGCCGACTCCGGGCTCCCCGCCCATGACCGTCACCGATCCGGGAACGAGTCCACCACCCAGCACCCGATCGACCTCACCGAGGCCCGTCGACCTGGGAACCCAGTCGACGGCGTCGACCTGCGACAGGGGAGTGGGAGCCAGCTCCTCATCGAGCTGCCCCACGCCCGCGGCCGAGACCCTTCGCCCCTCCAGCGTGTTCCAGCCTCCGCAGGCCGGGCACCTCCCCAACCACTTCGGGTTGGCAGCTCCACAGGTGGTGCAGACGAACGATGCTCTCTCTCGTGCCATGTCCGAAACCCTAGGAAGGGGTTGGGACAGCGCCGTCATGCTCGCGCCCGACGGCAGGATCACCCGGAGAGGCTCAGCCTCCGATGCCGAGCTCGGCGAAGGACTCGATCACGGGATAGCCCGCACCTGCGGCGGTCTCCCCCTCGGGACGGAACCAGGCGACCGCGAATCCGAAGGACCGGGCCACCTCCAGGTTCTCGACGCTGTCACTGATGAAGAACGAGTCCCGGGCCTCGATCCCGCTGGCCTGGATCACCCTGCTGCAGAGGGCCCCTCCGGGGAGCCGCTCGCCCACGTCCCCGGACACCAGCCAGAGCACGGTCAACCCGTCGAGCTTGTGGGTCGACCTGAGCTTGCGCGACCACTCCGCCACGTCGTCGGCCACACACGCCACCGGGAGATCATGAGCCCGCATCCGCTCCAGGAACTCCCGCACCCCGGGCACCAGCCGGTGGAGCGCGAGGAACTCATCCGAGAGGTCACCCGGATCGCCGTGCACCCCCAGCGACTCCCACAGCTCCCCCACCGTCATCCTTCCCTCGGCGGCCTGCTGGTAGTGCCGCTCGACCTCCTCCGCGGACGCCGTCGATCCCTTCTCCGCCACGAACTCCACCAGGAGCCTCCCGGTCTCCCGCCCCGTGGCGAGGACCACACCCATCGCATCCAGAACCACGAGACGAAGCCTCCGCTGGGAAGGATGCTCGGGATCGGCCTCGGACTCGGCCAGCTGGTTCGCGTCGTCTGTCGCGGGCTCCTCCCCGTGTGGGAGAGGCGGACCGGCCTCCACGGGCGACGTGCTCCGCGGTCGGTGACTCGTCCGGCACAGCAGGCCTGTGCGGCTCCTGCGAAAGGGGCTCCGGCTCTCCGCGAGCTCTCCGGCGACGGCTCCCCACCGCACGCTTCAGGAGCACGAGGAGGCCGGCTACGAGGGCGAGGCCCGCCCCGACGAGCAGGATCCAGGGCAGAGGTCGGATCTCGTGCGTCTCGAGCGAGAGGGTCTGCGGACCGGAGCCCGGCTCGACCTGCCATGTCTCGGTGCCGCCAGGGAGCTCCACGCTCACCTCGAGGGCCACCTGCTCCTCGACCGGATGCCCCGTCTCCTCCTCGATCAGCTCGAGGTTCCCCCCGAACGGATCCCCACCGAGCACCTCGGCCAGCTCCTCGTCCCCGAGCGAGCCGAGGCCACCGCTCCAGTCGGCCTCCGCGGTGAAGGAGTAGGAGCTCATACCGAAGGAGCGCTCACGGTCGAGCTCCACCTCCCGGAGCAGACCCGAGGACCCGAAGACCTCCTCCTGGAGCACCGAGGCTGCCTCCTCGGGCGTGCCGAAGGGCTTGCTGGCCCCGAGTAGGAGACCCCCACCGTCCAGCTCCTCGGGTGCCTCGACCGACCAACCGGCCTCCTCGAGGTCGCCGACCGCCAGCTCCTGCTCCAGATCCGGGATCCGGGCGCTCGCCTCCTCGTCGAGCCTGACCTCGACCACGACCTCGCCGCTCCCGTCGTCGCGCATGGTCGTCGTGACACCCACGTCCACCTGACACCCGGATCCCACCAGCAGCGCGAGCAGCAGAAGTGCCGGCAGGACGCGTCTGTCTCATCGAAGCGACAGTACCCAGGAAGCCAGTCCGGCGCGGAGAACCGGAGCCCACCGGGGGTCGATCCGTTCCGGCCCCCGAACCAGGCACCCGGGACGGGGAGCCCCCGGGGAACCCCTCCCTACTCGCCGGATGGACCGGACTCGACGAGCTCCTCCAGGGGAGGCGGCTCGAAGCCCTCGATCGAGCGGAACGTGATCACCCGCTTGCCGGATTCCGGATCGTCCTCTGCATCCACGACGATCGTCTCGCCCGCTCGGAACTCCTTCCACAGCAGGCGCTCCGAGAGCGGATCCTCGACCATCCTCTGGATGGCGCGGCGCAGCGGCCGGGCACCGAGCGTCGGGTCGTAGCCCTCCTCTGCGAGCAGGACCTTCGCACCGTCGGTGAGCTCGAGGCCCAGGCCCTGGCTCTGGAGCTGATCCTGGACCCGCCGGATCATCAGGTCGACGATCCGCGTCGACCTCGTCGCGCGTACAGCTCGTGGAAGACGATGACGTCGTCGATCCGATTGAGGAACTCGGGCCGGAAGTGCTGCTTCAGCGCATCGTTGACCTTCTCCTTCATGCGCTCGTAGCTGATCGCGTCGTCTGCGCGACCGAAGCCGACGTTCGCCTTCCTCAGGTCCTGTGTGCCCAGGTTCGAGGTCATGATCAGGACTGTGTTGCGGAAGTCGACGCTGCGTCCCTGCGCATCCGTGAGCCGGCCCTCCTCCAGGATCTGCAGGAGGGTGTTGAAGACGTCGGTGTGGGCCTTCTCTATCTCGTCGAACAGCACCACCGAGAACGGCTTGCGTCGGACCGCCTCGGTCAGCTGTCCGCCCTCCTCGTAGCCCACGTAGCCCGGAGGAGACCCCACGAGACGGCTGACCGTGTGCTTCTCCATGTACTCGGACATGTCCAGCTGGATCAGGGCCTGGTCGTCCCCGAAGAGGAACTCGGCGAGAGTCTTGGCGAGCTCGGTCTTGCCGACGCCCGACGGCCCCAGGAAGATGAACGATCCCGAGGGCCGCTTCGGATCCTTGAGGCCGGCGCGAGTTCTACGGATCGCCTGGCTGACCGCCTTGATGGCGTCCTCTTGGCCGATCACGCGCCTGTGGAGCTCGTCCTCCATGCGGAGGAGCTTCGCCGTCTCCTCCTCTGTGAGCTTGTACACAGGGATTCCCGTCCACAGAGACAGGACCTCTGCGATCGCTTCCTCGTCGACCTCGTCGAACAGGTCGACCCCGGAGGCCTTGATCTCGCGCTCCTTCGACTCCTTCTGGAGGAGCAGCTCCTTCTCGCGGTCTCGCAGCCTCCCGGCCTCCTCGAAGTTCTGCTCCTCGACTGCGCGCTTCTTCTGCTCGACCACCTGGGCTATCTCGTTCTCCAGCTCCTTGAAGTCCGCCGGCGTCTCCATGCGCTTGATCCGCAGACGGCTACCAGCCTCGTCGATGAGGTCGATCGCCTTGTCGGGGAGGTGGCGATCCGAGATGTAGCGATCGGCGAGGTTCGCGGCGGCCACCAGCGCCTGATCGGTGATGGTGATGCGGTGGTGCTGCTCGTAGCGGTCGCGCAGGCCCTTCAGGATCTCGATCGTGTGCGCCACCGTCGGCTCCTCGACCTTGATCTGCTGGAACCGGCGCTCGAGTGCGGCGTCCTTCTCGAGGTGCTTGCGGTACTCGTCGAGTGTGGTCGCTCCGATGGTCTGGAGCTCGCCGCGGGCGAGCATCGGCTTCAGGATGGATGCCGCGTCGATCGCGCCCTCTGCCGCACCCGCCCCGACGAGGGTGTGGAGCTCGTCGATGAAGAGGATGATGTCACCGCGGGTCTTGATCTCCTTCAGCACCTTCTTCAGACGCTCCTCGAAGTCGCCTCGATAGCGGCTACCCGCGACGAGCGCACCCAGATCGAGCGTGTACAGCTGCTTGCCCCGCAGGGTCTCGGGGACCTCGTCGACCGCGATCAGCTGTGCGAGGCCCTCGACGATCGCCGTCTTGCCCACACCAGGCTCGCCGACCAGCACCGGGTTGTTCTTGGTGCGGCGTGACAGGACCTGCATCACCCGCTCGGTCTCACGCTCTCTGCCGATCACCGGGTCGAGCTTCTTCTCCCGGGCCAGCTGCGTGAGGTTCCTGCCGAACTGGTCGAGGACCAGCGATCCCGAAGGAGACTCGCCGGTGGTGCCCGGACCCGTGGTGGCACCGGCCTTCTCCTGCTGGGGGCCGCTGTAGCCCGACAGCAGCTGGATCACCTGCTGACGGACGCGTGACAGATCGGCTCCCAACTTCACCAGGACCTGCGCTGCAACTCCCTCGCCCTCGCGGATGAGTCCGAGGAGGATGTGCTCGGTGCCGATGTAGTTGTGGCCCAGCTGGAGCGCCTCACGCAGCGAGAGCTCGAGGACCTTCTTGGCCCGCGGCGTGAACGGGATGTGTCCGCTGGGCGAGGAGCCCCCCTGGCCGATGATCTCCTCGACCTGGTTTCGCACCGCCTCGAGCGAGATGCCCAACGATTCGAGCGCCTTGGCGGCAACTCCCTCACCCTCGTGGATCAGACCCAGGAGGATGTGCTCGGTGCCGATGTAGTTGTGGTTGAGGAGCCGGGCCTCTTCCTGTGCGAGGACTACGACCCTTCTGGCCCGATCGGTGAAGCGCTCGAACAAGGAATCTGCCTTCCGGTCTGCTTTCGCTTCCTCAGAGTGTATCGGCGTGCCCCTCGGGCCCGATGCCCTACGCCGGGAGCGGAACCCACCCCAGCCCTCCCATCGACCGCTGCGTGCCAGGTGTTGAGGCTCGAAAGCCACCCGGGCAAACCTGCTGGTCAGGGAGCCGCTCTGCGCCCGGTCGGTTTCCACCTCGCGAAGGCTTCGCCTATCGTCGACTTGTGGCGTCGGCCAGCCCCCTCCTGGAGTTCCCTGCCGCAGCCGCGGACCTGAGGCGGGTGGAGCAGGCGCTGCTCGCGGCGGTGAGCACCTCCGACCCGCTGCTCACCGAGGTCGCCAGCCACCTGATCAAGGCCGGGGGGAAGCGGATCCGCCCCGTGTTCTGCGTTGCTGCAGCCGCCTCAGCCGACGCGGAGGGAAGGCCTGCCACGGAGGAGGCGGTGAAGGGCGGGGTCGCCGTCGAGCTCGTCCACCTCGGATCGCTGTACCACGACGACGTCATGGATGACGCCACCACGCGCCGAACGGTGCAGAGCGTCAACGCCAGGTGGGGGAACCTCAAGGCCATCCTCGCCGGTGACTTCCTTCTCGCCCGGGCATCCGAGATCGCAGCGAGCCTGGGAACCGAGGTGGCAGGGCTGCTGGCCGCGACCATCGGCTCGCTCTGCGAGGGGCAGATCCGTGAGCTCCGCGACCTCTACAACCCCGACCGCAGCGAGGCGGACTACCTCACGTCGATCGAAGGGAAGACCGCTGTGCTCTTCGCCACGGCCTGCCGAGTCGGCGGGATCGTCGGCGGGCTGCCGCGCCCTCAGATCGACGCCGTGACCGAGTTCGGTCGCGAGTACGGGGTCGCCTTCCAGATCGTCGACGACGTGCTCGACATGGTCTCGACTGCCGAACAGCTGGGCAAGCCCGCCGGCCACGACCTGGTGGAGGGCGTCTACACGCTTCCCGTCATCCGGTTCCTGGCCAGCGCTGACGGGGACCGACTGAGGAGCACCCTCGGCAAGCCCCTCGGCGACTCCGAGCGTGAGAAGGCACGGGATCTGGTGTCGCGATCGGCCGCGGTCGGGGAGGCTGTGGCCGTCGCCAGGGAGCACATCGCGGCGGGCCAACTCCTGGCTCGATCGCCTCGATCCGACACCAGCGGTGCTCGGGCTCGAGGCCACCGCACTGGGGTTGACGGCAAGGCTCGAAGGACACGCCTAGGCCTCACCGCGCCGGGAGACCGCCCACGACAAGGGATGGCCCGCACCGGTAGGATCGCGGCCGATCAAGAGCGATCGGAGGACCGCGTGAACCCCAGCCCCCAGGATCGGACCGCACCGATGAGCTCCCTGTTGCTGTGGGTGGTCCTCTCCGTCCTCGTGATCGTGCTCGGAGCGTGCTCCGACGATTCCGACGACGGAGCACCTGAGGACGGGGACGGCTCCACGACGACCCCAGAGGCGCTCGAGCCGGTCGATGGAGGATCGCTCACCTTCGCGGTGGAGGCCGACTCGGATGGCTACAACCCCGTCGCCAACCGGTGGTCGATCTCGGGGAACTACGTGGGCTCGTCGTTCCTGGAGCCTCTGGTCGTCGAGAACGGCGACGGAACTGTGGAGCCGTGGCTCGCGGTGTCCGTCACCCCCAACGAGGATGGAACCGAATGGACGATCGTGCTGCGCGATGGCATCACCTTCCACGACGGCACCCCCCTCGACGCCGAGGCAGTCGCGGCCAACATCGAGGCGCGAAAGCAGGGTGCGCTCACAGCTTCGTCGTACGCTCCCGTCGACTCCTGGGAGGTCACCGACCCGACCACGGTCGTCGTGACCATGAACCGCCCCTGGGCAGCGTTCGACCACGTCCTGGCCTCCGCCGGGTTCATCATCGCCCCGGCGATGATCGCGGATCCCGCAGCCGATCCGGTGGGCACGGGTCCGTTCCGCTTCACCGAGTGGGTGCCGGACAGCTACGTGACCGTCGAGCGCAACGACGACTACTGGCGGGAGCCGGCACACCTCGACGAGATCCGATTCGAGTTCCTGCCCGACCTCACCGCCCGGAAGTCCGCCCTCGACTCCGGCTCCATCGACGCGATGATCACGTTCGAGCCCCAGCACATCATCGACTACCACGACAGCGGCGACGTCACGATCTTCGACCACTCCAGTGAGCCGTACCACGTCCTCCTGAACAGGTCGATACCGCCGTTCGACGACCCCGTGGCCCGCGAGGCCATCGCGTTGGGATCCAATCCCGAGGCTCTCATCACCGCCCTGGGAGGCGAGGGGCTGCTGCAACCGGCCACCTCACCCTTCGTCCCCTCCAACCCCTGGCACCTCGAGGACAACGGCTGGCCGTCGTTCGACCAGGACCGGGCCCGGGAGCTGGTCACCCGGTACGAGCAGGAGTCGGGCGAGGACCTCACGATCCGCGTGATCGGCAGCCAGGGTGGGAGCGACGCGCAGGGACGGGCGATGGTCGAGCAGTGGGCGGCGATCGGCGTCGACGCCGAGTACGTCTCCCTCGCCCAGTCCGAGTTCCTCACCGAGGTGATCGGCGGCGAGTACCAGGCCGCGCTGTGGCGGAGCCACAACTGGGTCGACCCCGACTTCAACTACATCTTCTGGCACTCATCCGAGGAGAACGCGATCACCAACTTCACCCGGACCGCCAACGACGACCTCGACGCCGCGCTGGACCAGGGTCGCGAGAGCCTCGACCCCGAAGTGCGTCGTGAGGCGTACGACCAGGTCCAGCTCATCCTCAACGAGGAGCTGACGCACGTCTGGCTGTACGACGTCGTGTGGGCCCTGGTCTCACAGCCGGAGGTCCACGGTTGGGAGGACCTCGAAGCCCGCGGCATGAGCCGGCTGGAGCCGAAGGTCTTCTACGCCGACCTCTGGATGGAGCCCTAGCGGCAGGTAGCCGAAACCCTCAGCGGTTCTTCTCGTAGACGAGCCGCAGCCCGTGCAGGGTGAGCCAAGGCTCCTGGTAATCGATCCGCTCCGACAGCGGAGCGATCAGCTGGGCGAGCCCCCCCGTCGAGACGACGGTGCAGGCACCCAGCTCCTCCTCGATCCGGGCGCAGATCCCGTCCACCTGTGCCGCGAACCCGTACACCGCCCCGGAGCGGATCGAGTCGACGGTGCTCTTCCCCAGCACCGACCTCGGCTCCACCAGCTCGACTGCGCGCGCAGCGCGGCCGCCCGCCCGAAGAGGGCGTCCAGGCTGATCTCGATGCCGGGAGCGATGGCGCCGCCGAGGTACTCACCATCGGCGGAGACGGCATCGCAGGTGGTCGCCGTGCCGAAGTCGACGACTATCGTCGGACCGCCGTACAGGTCGTACGCGGCCACCGCGTTCGCGATCCGGTCAGCTCCCACCTCCTTCGGGTTCTCGTACAGGATCGAGATCCCGGTTCGCACGCCCGGCTCGATCACCACCGGCTTGAAGCCGAGGTAGCGGTTGGCCATCTCGCGTAGGGCCATGGTCACCCTGGGAACACCCGACGAGATCGACAGACCCTGTATGTCGGACTCGATCGAGTAGCCGCGCAGGCCCAGGAAGCCCTCGACCACCACCGCCAGCTCGTCTGCCGTGCGTTCGGCATCGGTGGAGATGCGCCAATGATCGATGAGGCCGTCGGACGCCGAGAGGCCTCCCGTGCCCTCCGAATCGAGCGCGTACAGACCGACGACGGTCGAGGTGTTGCCGGCGTCGATCACGAGCAGCACGTGGAGCTCCGATCCACGGCGCTGATCGCGTCGAGCTCCACCGTTCCGGAGAGGATGCCGATCATGTCCCGCTGATGTCCAGACCGAAGTCGAGCACCGGAGCCGAGTTGGTGATCGTCCCCGCAGAGATCAGATCGACCCCGGTTGCAGCGAAGGACGCGACGCTGTCCAGGGTCACGCCGCCTGACGCCTCCAGCAGGCAGCGGCTCCCGCACCGATCGCGGATGCGCACCGCCTCGCCGACCCCCTCCGGGCTCATGTTGTCCAGCAGCACGGCGTCGGCGCCCGCCCCGAGAGCCTCCTCGAACTGCGCGAGGCTGTCGCACTCGACATGGACCGTCCGTCCGGGCCACAGCTCTCGTGCCCTGCGGATCCCCTCGGCGATCTCCAGGTCGACCAAGTGGTTGTCCTTCAGCATCACCCACTCGGAGAGGTTCCCGCGATGGTTGAACCCTCCCCCCGCACGTACCGCTGCCTTCTCGAGGGATCGCAACCCGGGCGTGGTCTTACGGGTGTCCAGGATCCGGCTCTCCGTGCCGGCAGACCCTGCGCGCTCCACGAAGCGGCGTGTCAGCGTCGCCACCCCGGACAGGTGGCCGATGAAGTTCAGAGCCGTGCGCTCTGCCGTGAGCACGGAGCACAGCGGCCCGGAGATCCTCGCCACGACCCGACCGGCCTCCAGCGGATCTCCATCACGGTTCGACCAGGTCACCGTCACCGAGGGATCGACCTGCCGGAACGTCTCGTCCACGCACGCCGCTCCCGCCAGCACTCCCTCGGTCCGGGCCACCAGCGCGGCGTCCGCGGGCAGCTCCGGTGCCAGCAGGGCCGAGGAGAGGTCGCCCAGGGGAAGCAGGTCCTCGGCGAGGGCGCGTTCGACCGCCGCTCTCACCGCCGGAGCCGGTGGCTGAGCCGCGGGTCTCATCGCGTCCAGCCTGTCAGACGATCCCCCGGCCGGGGTCGACCAGGACGATGTCGGCCGCGAGCGCGGCCGCGAGTGCCAGGGTCCGCAGAGGCTCCTGTGGGCCGGCAACCCAGCCGAGCTTCCACCGCCTCGGAACGGGGCCCGCCTGCGGGTCGTGGATCTGGGGCTCGAAGCTGATCCGGGCGACCTCGCGAGCCCCGGGATCGACCACCACGACGGACTCGGGCGGGGAGGAGACGGCCCGCAACGCACCTAGCGTGGCCTCCCGGCTCTGGAGCCGGGCGAGATCCCATCCCAGTGCTCTGGTGGTGACGATCCTGCCGAGCTCTCGACCTCGGGGGTCCTGCACGTGCAGGAGGGGGGTGAAGACGGGAGCAGGCCGTTGCAGCCGCAGCACGGGGTTGCCCGTCCCGTCGACGACCTCGTAGCGCTCCGCAACCACCACAGAAGCCTGGGTGAGCGCCAACAGGGTCCGCCGCCCCTGGGTCCGGGCAACGGGAACCACCTGACCGACGGGCCGGCCTTCCCCGTCGCGGACCGCGGTCGCCTCCACGCGGCCCCGCTGATCGAGGATCTGCTCCAAGAGGAGCACGGGCGAGGCCCACCCGGGACCAACATCGGGGGCAGTGGCCGTCATCGCGTCCCGACCGTCACCACAACACCAGCCGGCACCGGAAGCGGTCGTCGTCGCGTTCCGGGTGGTCCTGTCGCGTGTGGACGCCGCGGCTCTCTGCACGGGCACCCGCGGCGACGAGCGTCGCCCTCGCGACCTCGGCCAGGTTGGCCAGCTCGTGGGCCGGACGGGTCCCCTCCTCCACGGCCTGCGAGGCGAGCACCCGCTCCACCACCGATCGGGTCTCCTCGAGCGACGACGCCGACCGGAGCACGCCCGCACCGACCGTCATCGCCCGCTGCAGCTCGTCCTGGAGCTTGTCGGGATCGACGGAGGAAGCGGCCGCTCCTGCCTCGCCGAGGCCCCTCCATCCCTCGATCCTCCGGCCCGGGATCACGTCTGCACCGTCGCCGCCGAGCGCCACCCTCATCGCCCCGGTCGCCCGGGGGCCGCGCTCGCCGCGCTCCACCGCCTCCACCACCCTGAACCCGAACACCATCCCGTCCAGCAACGAGTTCGAGGCCAGCCGATTCGCCCCGTGCACGCCGGTGCAGGTGGTCTCGCCCGCCGCCCACAACCCCGGGACCGTCGAAGCACCGTCCAGGTCGGTGACGATCCCTCCACAGAAGTAGTGGGCCGCAGGCGCGATCGGCAGCCACTCCGTCGTCGGGTCGAAGCCGAGCTCGCGCAACTTGGCGTCGATGGTCGGGAAGCGCGTCTCGAAGTTCTCGACGGTGGTGACATCGAGGAAGACGTGGTCGCAGCCCTGCTCGAGCAGGTGCGCAGTGATGGCACGTGAGACCTCGTCGCGAGGCAGGAGCTCGTCGACGAAGCGCTCTCCCCCTTCGTCACGGATCAGCGCCCCGTGGCCTCGCAGGGCCTCCGACAGCAGCGGTCGAGGCGTCTCGGAGTGGTGCAGCGCCGTCGGGTGGAACTGGACGAACTCGATGTCCGCGACAGCCGCTCCCGCTCGCAGCCCCATCGCGATCCCGTCGCCGGTGGCCTCCGCGGGGTTCGTGGTCACCGAGTAGACCTGACCCGCCCCTCCGGTTGCGATGAGCACGTTGGCGGCAGCGACCTCTGCGGCCACGCCCGCATCGGTGAGTGCCCTCACCCCGACGCACTCACCCGACTCGATCAGGACATCCACCGCGAACCAGTTCTCGTGCACCGCGGTCGCGGTCCGGTGCACCGCGTCGACGAGAGCACGCTCCACCTCGACACCGGTTGCGGCACCACCCGCGTGCAGCACCCTCGGGAAGGAGTGGCCACCCTCGCGTGCCAGCAGGTACTCACCGCTGGGGTCCTGGTCGAACATGACCCCTAGGGCGATGAGCTCGTTCACCCGCCGTGGCCCCTCGTCCACGAGCACCCTCACCGCGTCACGGTCGCACACACCCGCACCGGCTCGGAGGGTGTCCGCGAGATGGGCGTCGGTGGAGTCGGGATCACCTCCCAGCACCGCTGCCACGCCACCCTGCGCCCAACGAGTCGTCGACTGGTGCAGCTCGCCCTTGGTCAGGACACCGACCCGCATCCCGTGGGTCTCCGCGGCGCGCACCGCAGCGGAGAGCCCGGCGACACCGCTACCGACGACCAGGAGGTCGAGGCTGGGCAGGCCGGTCACCCGCTCACCCTACGTCGACCGCCGCGGAGGTGATCAGCGGATCAGATCGAGCTCGGCCGCGGTCGCAGCGTCGACCCAGTGGGGCTCGGGCTCCCGGAACCGCCCGGGACCCGACCGGTCGCAGGCAAGATCGCGGGCGACCTCCTCGGACACCGGTCGGTTGGTGCGATCCACGTGCACGACCGTCGGTTCGTATCCCTCGAGCTCGGCGTTGTCGAGGTCCGCGTACGTGAGGACGATCACTCGGTCGCCCGGGTGGACGAGGCGCGCGGCTGCCCCGTTCAGGCACACCTCACCTGTCCCTCCGGGGATGGCGTAGGTCTCGAGCCTCGCGCCGTTGTCGATGTCGAGCACCTGCACCTGCTCCCACTCGAGGATGTCGGCTCTCCGCATGAGCGCGACATCGAGCGTGATGGAGCCGACGTACTCGACATCCGCGCCGGTCACCGTCGCCCGGTGGATCTTGGACTTCAGCATGCGTCGTCGCATGTGATGCTCCTCCTGCTTGGCGCCTCCCGTGGGCGGTCGCCGTGCTCATCTCGTAGCCGTGGGCGGGGACTGGGCCGCACACCGTGCACCCCGTCAGCTCACGATGAGACCCAGGTTATCCAACAGCCGTGGCAAGCCCAAGCGAGCGGCCACCAGGAGCCGCACCTCTCCGTGCAGATCGTCGATCCGCTCCAGAGTGACCGCATCGACGGTCTCGACGTAGTCGAGCTCGAACAGCGGCTCGGTGCCGACCTCTCGTGCGATCAGCTCACGGATCACCGGCCCCGACCGCTCCCCGTCGCCGATCGCCGCCGCGCCGGCCTGGAGAGCACGGTGAAGGGAAGGTGCCAGGGCGCGCTCCGCGGGGGTCAGGTAGGCGTTGCGGCTCGACATCGCCAGACCGTCGGGCTCGCGCACGATGGGGCACCCGACCACCTGGACCGGGAACCCGAGGTCGGAGACCATCCTTCGTACCAGCACCAGCTGCTGGTAGTCCTTCTCTCCGAAGTAGGCGCGGCACTCACCCACGATGTTGAAGAGCTTGGCCACCACCGTGGTCACGCCGTCGAAGTGGGTCGGCCTCGCGGCCGCCTCCATGAAGCCCTTCCCGATCCCGACCATGACGGTGGTCAGCACCGGTTCTGGGTACATCTCCCGGTCCGAGGGCACGAACAGGTAGTTGCTTCCGGACACCTCCACCTTCACCCGGTCGCCTTCCGGGTCGCGGGGGTAGGAGGTGAGGTCCTCACCGGGAGCGAACTGGAGGGGGTTCACGAAGATCGTGGACACGGTCACGTCGCACTCGTGGGAGGACCTCTCCATCAACGAGGTGTGGCCGGCATGCAGGTAGCCCATCGTCGGCACCAGCCCGATGCTCCTGTCGGCCCGGCGCTCCCCGGCCAGCGCGGACCGGAGCTCGGCGATGGTCGAGATCACCCGCATGCCACCAATCTTGGCGCAGTCGGGTCGCGCCGGCCGAAGGACCGTCTCGGCGCACCTGATCAGCCGGAGTCGTGAAGGCGCCGCGCGGCTTCCACCAGGGCGTCGTACGCCGGCAGCTCCGAGGGGTCGAGAGCCCGGCGGTGGTGCTCGATCGTCGCGAGGTCACCCCTCGCCGCCGGGCCTGTCAGGGCCCTGCGGGGACCGAGCTCGGCGATGTTCTCCACCGTGGCGCGCACCAGGTCCATGTACGCCTCCAACGGGACTCCGACCGAGTCGGCGATCCGCTCGACCTGCCCCGCCAGCGCCACGAGATGGTTGGAGGCGATGCACGCGGCGGCGTGGTAGGCAGCCCTGTGCTCGTCATCGACGGTGAACGAGCGACCCCCCAGATCTTCGACGACCCTGCGGCACATGGGGTCACCGGCCACGGCGAACCAGGCACCTCGCCGTAGCCGCTCCGCTCCGATCTCTGGAGACGGGAGCGGGACGAGTGGGTGCAGAGCAGCCCGGCGCGGATGGGGCTCGAGCACGTCCAGTCCCAGGGAGCCGGCGAGGTGAGCCACGACGACATCGCCGCGGGGGTGGATCCGGCCGGCCACCTCGAGCACCGCCGAATCGGGGGTGGCGATGACCACCAGGTCCACTCCCTCGGTCGCGTCGACGGGATCGTCGTACCTCCCCACGGTCGGGGCGATCTCCCATCCGACCTCTGCGAGGGCGCCCGCCAACGACATCCCGGCGCGCCCGGGGCCGATGACTCGGAGGCGGCTGCCCACCGCCGGGAGTGTAGGAGGCCGCGCGGGCAGCCGCAGCCCTGCCCCCTCAGAGGGGGCCGATCCGCTCGACCGAGCCGAGAGCCTGGTCCTCCCACCGGTCGGGGAGCAGCTCGGGCGCCAGCTCCGACAGCGGCGCGAGGACGAAGCGCCGCTCCCACATCCGTGGATGGGGGATCCGGAGGTCGGGCTCGTCGACCGGTCCGGACGCGACCCAGAGCACGTCCACATCGAGGGTGCGCGGTCCCCAGCGCTCGCCTCTCTCGCGACCGGCCTCCGCCTCCAACCGGCGGGCGGCCTCCAGCAGATCCCTCGGCTCGAGGTTCGTGTCGAGCTCGACCACCAGGTTCAGGAAGGCCCCCTGCCGAGGTCCACCCACCGGCTCCGTCTCGTACACCGAGGACACGGCGACGACGTCGCCACCCAAGGATCTGATCGCGGTGCGAAGGGTGGACTCCCGGTCCCCGAGGTTCGACCCGAGCCCCAGGAACGCCCTCACGCTCGGCGCGCCCGCCTCAGCCTCACCCCCGAGGTCCTGAGGTCCTGCGGCACCGGGGGTCGGAGCTTCCGAACGGCAACCGTGACCGCATCGACCCGCGGATCCCCCATCACCTCATCGGCGACGGTCGCAGCCAGCCGCTCCAGGAGCGCGAACCGCCCCTCCGTCACCACCCTCTCGGCAGCCGCGACCAGGGCCGCGTAGTCGACGGTGTCCTCGAGCCGGTCCGAGCGTGACGGAGCTGTCAGATCGAGCTCCACGTCCATGTCGACCTCGAGAGGCTGGGGCTCGTCCCGCTCCTCCGGCAGCACACCGCAGAACCCCTGCACCCGCAGGCCTCGCAGCTCGATGAGGTCAGCCACCTGCGTCGAGCTGCTCCGCGGTTGCGACCATCTCACGTGCCCGAGGTCCCAGCTGGCGTTCCAGCAGCCTCTCGGCCACAGAGATCGCCCTCGGACCGGAAGGCACGAGGGCGTCCCAGAGCAGGTATCCCGCGACCAGCCCCGCGATCTCCTCACCGAGCTCGTCCCGATGGATCAGCACCTTCCCCCCGACCGACGTGAGCCCCTTCACCTCTCCGAAGAGCGACTGGAGGTACCCGGGCTCGCCGGCATGCTGAGGCAGGGGACGATGCTGGTGCGGGAGCTCGTGCTCCTCGTAGTTGTGCAGGTTGTGCGATGAGGCGATCAGGGAGATCACGCAGGTGAAGCCCTGCTGCTTGATCCAGATGATCTCCTCTTCGCGCCGGACGCGCCGATGGTTCTCCCCGTACCCACCCGGCCGCTCGCACACCGCGAGCTGGTCCTTGATCACCCATCGGAAGTTGCGGGGCACGATCCCTTGTGCCCACTTGCCTCTCGCCACCGGTCCATTCTGCCCGCTGGCTACACAGCGGATTCGCGGGTGTGGCTGACCCAGATCATCCGAAAGGGATGGATACGGCGCGAGGGTGCTCAGCCGGCCACCAACCGTGCCGCCTGCACGGTGGCCTTCACGTCGTGGACCCTCACCATCCCGACCCCGGAGGCCATCGCCCAGGTGGCCGTCGCGAGCGAGCCCTCGAGCCGGTCGTCCGACCGAACGTCCCCCACTCCGTCGGACGCAGCGAGGATCCGGCCCAACATGCTCTTGCGACTGGTGCCGACGACAACGGGGTATCCGGACTCCACCAACCTCGGGAGGTGACGGAGAAGTGACAGGTTGTGGTCGAGGGTCTTGCCGAAGCCGATGCCGGGGTCGATCCACACCTCCTCCACCCCTGCTGCGCCGGCGGCCTCGGCCCGCTCGACGAGGAACGACCTCACCTCCTCGACCGCATCGGTGTAGGTGGGGTCGTTCTGCATCGTGCGTGGCTCACCTCTCATGTGCATCGCAACCCACCCCACCCCTCGCTCCGCCGCCACCGACCACAGGGTGGCCGAGACGTCGTTGATGAGTGTCGCCCCGGCGTCGATCGCGGCGTGGGCGACACCCGGCTTGGTCGTGTCGACGGAGATCCGGATCTCGCGCGCGAGCGCCTCGATCACCGGGACGACCCTGCGTGCCTCCTCGTCCTCCGGGACCGGATCCGCCCCTGGACGCGTGGACTCACCCCCCACGTCCACGAGGTCCGCTCCCTCGTCGACCAACCGCCGCCCGTGCGTGATCGCCGCCTCGTGGTCGAAGTACCGTCCTCCGTCCGAGAAGGAGTCGGGTGTCACGTTGAGCACGCCCATCACCAGGGGCATGCCCTCGGGTAGCCTCACGGTCCGTAGCCGGGGATGAAGCGCATCGCCTCGTGTCGGGTGGCCGGGTTGTCCCTGAACAGGCCCCGAACCGCCGAGGTCACGGTCGTGGATCCGGGCTTCCTGACACCCCTCATCGACATGCACAGGTGCTCGGCCTCTATCACGACGAGCACTCCCCGGGGCTCGAGGGTTCGTTCGATCTCGTCGGCGATCTGGGTGGTGAGCCTCTCCTGGACCTGAGGCCGACGAGCGTAGGCGTCGACCAGCCGGGCCAGCTTCGAGAGTCCGGTGATGCGGCCGGCCTCGTTCGGGATGTAGGCCACGTGCGCCTTGCCGATGAACGGCACCAGGTGGTGCTCGCACATGCTGGTCAGCGCGATGTCGCGCACCATCACCATCTCGTCGTGGTCTGCCTCGAAGCTCACCGAGAGGTGGTGGTCCGGCATCTCCCTCAGGCCACAGAAGATCTCTTCGTACATGCGGGCCACCCGCGACGGGGTCTCCCGGAGGCCGTCCCGTTCCGGATCCTCGCCGATGGCCTCGAGGATCTCCCGGACCGCCCGCTCGATGCGCACCTTGTCCACACGCTGGGCGTCGTCGCTCATCGCCATCGAGGAGGGGATCAGTGCTCGCCCGGGTAGGTGCAGACGTACGGGAGGTTGCGGAACCGCTCCCCGACGTCGAGACCGAAACCGACCACGAAGTCCGGTGGGATCCTGAACCCGACGTAGCGGAGGTCGGGCTCCTCTCTCTGCAGGCCCTCCCTGACCAGCAGCGCACACACCTCGAGGCTGGCCGGACTTCGCGCGGCGAGGTTCTTCCTCAGGTAGTTCAGCGTCAGCCCCGTGTCCACGATGTCCTCGACCAGGATCACGTCGCGCCCGGAGAGGTCCAGGTCGAGATCCTTCACGATCCGAACGACCCCACTCGTCTTCGTCGCACTGCCGTAGGAGGAGACGGCCATGAAGTCGAACTCGACCGGGAGCCGGATCTCCCGAGCGAGGTCCGCCATGAACATGAAGGCGCCCTTCAGGACCCCGACCAGGAGGGGTGCCCGGCCCTCGTAGTCGCCGGTGATCTCCTTGCCCAGCTCGCCGACCCGGTCCCGGATCTGGCCCTCGGTGACCACCACGGGGCCGAGGTCGGGATGCTCCGCTTCCTCGGCCTGCATGGCGGCCCACGCTACTTCGTGCCCCCGTCCGACGTCCCGCCCGGTGGTGGCTCGAGGGTCAGGGCTCCGCGGTGGCGGACCACCCGCCAGCCTCCCCCGATCTCGGTCGCCCGTGATTCGAGGCGGGCCACCGCCAGCACCCGCTCCACGGTGGCCGCATCGGGAGGGTGGAGCTCGGGGGAGCGGCCCCGGAGCCATCGGCGCACCGCGACCCGGGCGAGCACCTCGGGAGCGCCGGCAAGAGAGCGCGCGTCTGTGGGATCCAGACCAGCGGCTTCGCAACCGAGGTGATCGGCGGCGTCGCGAGCGAGGTCGGCCTGACGACAGATGATGGGGACGAGGTCGCGATCGGCGACATCGCCGAGGAGTGGGAGCACCTCCAGCCGGATCCGGTTGCGTCTGTACGTCACATCGGTGTTGCTGGGATCGTCGACCGTCTCCAGACCCAGCGTCCTGCACACCTCCTCGGTCTCACGCCGCCTGAGGGCGAGGATCGGATGGCGCGGGCCTGGGCGCATGCCGGCTAGCCCTTCCAGTCCCGCGCCCCTCAGCAGGTTGAGCAGCACCGTCTCAGCCTGGTCATCCGCAGTGTGCCCGGTCATGACGCCGGCGGGGAGCACCGCGTAGCGGGCCGCACGGGCGCGGGCCTCGAGGTTCGGACCGGGATCGACCCGGACCTCCTCGGACCTGAACCCGACCCCCAGGATCCGCGCCGTGCGCGCCACGACCTCGGCCTCGCTCGCCGATCCCGCGCGAAGGCCGTGGTCCACATGGATTGCGGTGGCCTCGCACCCCGACTCGGCCGCGAGCACCAGCAGCGCGGTGGAGTCCGCTCCCCCCGACACGGCGCAGACGACCCGTGTGCCCGGTGCCGGGAAGGTGCACCTCCCGAGCAGCTCAGCGAGGTGGCACCGGTCCATGCCGGTTCTCAGGCGATGCGGGCCAACTCGACCCGCTCGATCCACCGGCTCGGCTCGCGGATCTCCTCGAGCGAGGGAAGGTTCTCGGCGCGCTCCCATGCGACACTCAACAGCTCCGCACCTCCGACCTGCTCCACGGCCGCGATGAACCTCTCGCCCTGCTCGTACTGGTTCAGCTTTGCCTCGAGGCCGATGAGCTTCTGCAGCAGCCGCGCGAGCGGAGTCGTCTGCTGGCGCCTCTGGCGCAGCACCCGGGAGAAGCGCTCTGCTGCCGGGATCAGGCCTCGTCCGGCCCGATCCATGGTGACGTCACCGTGACCTTCGAGCAGGCTCATCAGCCCCGCCACCCGATCGAGCACCTCTCGCTGCTCATCGGTTGCGACCAGCGCCATCAGCCCTCCGTCGTCGAGCGGGTTCCGGCCGGCACGCAGGCTCTCGACGACCCTGCCGAGTGCGTTCAGCAAGCGGGCCGGATCCGGTTCGACCGCGTCGAGCGTGCTCTCCACCAGCCCGAGGAAGTACTCCCTCAGCCAGGGCACCCCGGTGAACTGGGCGCGGTGCGTCACCTCGTGAAGAGCGATCCAGAGACGGAACTCCTTCGGGGGGAAGGCGTACTTCTTCTCGAGCGCGAGCACGTTCGGTCCCACGTAGTAGACGAGGTCCTGCTCGTGGGGGGCTTCCTCCTCGATCACGAGCATGTCGTACTGACCGAGGACCCGGGTCGACATCCACCCGAGCATGGCCCCGACCTCGGCACCGGCCACCCTGCGTGCGACGGGGGCGAGCGGGCCCTGTGCCATCCGCTCTCCGAACTTGTCGGTGAGCGGACGCAACAGCCTCTGGAAGGACGCCACGTTGGCCCGGATCCACCCCGCGCGGTCGGTGATCCGAGCGCGCGCCGGACCCGCCAGCGACCGCAGGCCGGTCTCGGCAGCCACCAGCTCCTCCGCTCGGGCGGTCAGCTCGAGGAAGTCCGGACGGAGCGAGTCGGCGTGGTACGACTCCGCGAACGGCTCGCGCCCTGACACCTTGACGGCCACCCGCTGAGCTAGCTCCCAATCCACGGGACCGTTCACCGACGGCTCCCCGCCGAGGTGCGCGCCGGAGGACGATGGGGAGGACACGTGGGGAGACGGTACCCGGATCGAGACCGGGAGAGTCGGTTGCGAAGAGGGGCGCTAGGCGCGATGGCTCTCGATCACCTCGAGCTCCTCGGGCGTCGGCTGGTCCTCCCGCCTGTAGCGGGGCATCTCCACCTTCACCACGTAGCCGACCAGCACGCCGACGGTGAGGAGGATCGCAGGGATGACCAGGGCGACGGCGATCCAGTAGTGCCACACCACGGCGAGGGATGGATCCATGGGCCGCATCCTAGACAGCGTCAACCAGGGAGCTCAGATCGGGCGCTCGGGTCGCCAGGGCAAGCTCAGCGGGAGGGCTCCCCCGCCTCGTCCTCGAGCGCGCTGAGGATCCGCGAGCGGAGCTCGCCGGGGACCTCGTCTCGGCAGCGCTGGGATATCACCACCCGTAGCTCGGCCTCGAAGTCGTATGCCTCGAAGCAGGGAAGGCAGGCGTCCAGGTGGGCCTTGATGCGTTCGCGGCGCTCGACCGTGAGCTCGCCGTCGACGTAGGTGTAGAGCAGCTCCAGGACGTTGTCGCAGTCGTGGTGCGGCGAGGGGGTGTGCTCCGCTTCCTGTCCCTCTTGCTCATGCATCGGATGCACCTCAGTCGCCACCCTCTGATACGGCGGCCGCCTTCACCTCGTCGTGGTCGTCGGCCAAGCCGTGCTGGCGCGCGTAGGTGTACAACTCCTTCTGGAGCGCCCTTCTTCCACGATGCAGCCGACTCATGACCGTTCCGATCGGGATGTCGAGTATCTCCGCGATCTCCTTGTAGGCGAAGCCCTCCACGTCGGCCAGCAGGACCGCCATCCGGAAGTTGTCGGGAAGGGACTCGATCGCCGCCTTCACCTCCGCATCCGTGAACCAATCCATGAGCTCGTCCTCGGCGCTGCGACCCGCCGTCGCCGCCTCCAGGCCACCCAGCCGCCGGTAGAGGTAGAGGTCCTCGACATCCTCGATGTCCGTCTCGTCAGGGCGCCGCTTCTTCGCCCGATAGGCGTTGATGTAGGTGTTCGTCAGGATCCTGTACAGCCACGCCCTCAGGTTGGTGCCCTCCTCGAAGCGGCCGTAGCCCCGATACGCCTTGAGGTAGGTCTCCTGGACGAGGTCTTCGGCATCGGAGGGGTTGCGGGTCATGCGGAGCGCGGCGGTGTAGAGCGCATCCATGAACGGCATCGCCTGCTCGGCGAAGGTCGCCTGATCGGCCATCGGTCGCTCAGGCTAGCGGGAGGACCGCGCCACGGTGCCGGTCAGGCGTCAGAGCGGTCGTTGGCCTCGAGGTCGAGGCTCCACGGGATCCAGAACACGACGCTCGCGCCCCGCTCGGGCTCGGGTCGGATCTGGCAACGACCGCCCACCGCTTCGGCTCGGTCACGCATGCTGGACAGTCCCACCTCGTCGAAGACCTGGCTCTCCAGGGCGTCGGGATCGATCCCCCGACCGTCGTCGGTGACGGTGATCTGGAGTCCTCCGTCGCTCTCGATCAGCTCCACCACCACCCGGGTCGCGTCGGCGTGGCGGCGGATGTTCGCCAGGGCCTCCTGCACGAGGTGGTGGCAGACGTCGCGGGCCTCACGCGACGGCTCCCGTTCGAGGCGGTCCACGACGTCGACGCGGGTCTCGGTGCGCGCTTCGAGCTCCCGCGCCACAGCGCGCACCGCAGGTGCCAGGCCCTCGGTGCGAAGCTCCGGCGGGCTCAGCTCGTTCATCATCAGCCGAAGGTCGCGCATGGTCTGGTCGAGCAGGGACCGGATCGCCGCCAGGTCGCGCCTCAACTCGTCGTCGGCGACCCGCTGCTCGAGGCGCTCCATCAGGATCCGACCGGCGGCCAGGTCCTGCGCCGGTCCGTTGTGCAGGTCCGAGGAGAGCTTGGCCCGCTCCTTGTCGGCCATCTCCACGAGGCGTTCGACCAGCTGTCGACGGAGCTGTTGGTTCCGACGCTGCTCGGTCACGTCCTCCGTGGTGCCGACGACGCCTGCTGCTTCACCCCGCTCGTCCACCATGACCCGACCCCGGGCCCGGATCGTGCGGGCGTCACCGCCGGGCCGAACGACGCGGATCTCCTCGTCGAACGGTTGCCGTTCGGTCCAGATCCGGTACACGGCCTGGGCCAGGCGATCGCGATCGGCTTCGTGTATGAAGTCCTCGATCGCGTACCCGAGGGTCTGCTCGAAGGTGGCTCCCAGCTGCTCCTGGAGCTGACGGTTCGTGTAGATGACCCCGGTCGTCGGCTCCGAGAGCCACACGCCCATCGGGGAAGCGTCGACGAGGAGGCGGAAGCGGCGTTCCGTCAGGTCGGGGTCGGCATCCTCGGGTGGAGGGGAGACAGGGAGCTCCGAGCGCGGAGCATCCCGAGCTGTGCGCTCCTCACCTCCGTGGGTGGCTGCCATGCTCGGCCGTTCTCCGCTCGATCGGGGCAGCGGGCCTTCTCCGCCGCCATCATCGAGCATCGGTGGGCCGAGCGACAGCTCTGAAGCCCTCGTGCCCGGAAATGAGCCGATCGACCCATGTCGCTCTCACCCTGGCCCGGCGCGCCGCGGCCCGTCTTCCCCATTGGGTCCGATCTCCCGGACTCGTGCCTACGATCCCTTCATGCCGGGGGATCCGCCGCAGGCCCGGTCACCCGCAGGCCGAGCCGAGGAGCTCCTCGACCGGGTGACGGGGGCCGCCAGAGACGCCTACCGAAGATGGCCGCTGCTGGAGCTCCCCATCGAGCTGGTCCGACGCTGGATCCGGGTCAACGCCAGCGTCCTCGCCGGCCATCTCGCGTTCCGGGTCTTCATCTTCATCATCCCCCTCCTGCTGGTGATCGTCTCCGCGCTCGGCCTGGCCTCCTCATCGGGGGTCGACGTGGCGGCGGAGGGCGAGCGGCTGCGCATGGGGCAGGCGTTGGCCCAGAGCATCGGTGATGCGAGCCAGGACGCCGAGGGCGACACCGTTCAGTTCGCGGTGATCGGATCGATCGCTCTCCTGTCGGCTACCTCTGGCCTGGTCGCGGCACTGCGCCTCGTTGTGGCCGCGGCCTGGGAGATCCCGGTCAAGGCTGCTCCCAAGAACAAGATCAAGACGATGGGATGGGTCGTGCCCGGGGTCGTCGTCATCCTCCTCGGGATCGGGATCAGACAGTGGCTGAGCAGCAAGGGACTGCTGCTCGAAGGGTTCGGCGCCCTGATCGGGATCTCCTTCAACACCCTCACGATCCTCGGCCTGTTCTGGATCCTGCCCCGGCGCTGCAAGCACTTGACCGACCTCGTCCCTGGGGCGATCGCCGCGGCGGCCGGGTTCACCGCCCTCAACCTGGCCGGGGCCGTCTACTTCACCGGGAGGCTCCAGAAGAGCTCCGAGGTGTACGGGGCGCTGGGGGTGGCGGTGACCGTGCTCCTGTACCTCTTCTTCCTGGGGCAGGTCGTGGTCCTCGCGTCGCTCGTCAACGCGGTCTGGTACGACCGGGCGTCCATCCTGGCCCGCCATCGTGACGGAGGAGGCCCGACGGCTCCCGACGCCACTGACCTCACCGACGACTCCGGGCCGTCTGCTCCTTCTTGACGATCCGTTGCACGGTCGTCCTCGCCGCGCCCCTGGTGACGCCCAGGAGCGCGAGGCCTGCTTCGTAGCGCGTCGCCGGGAGCAGTTGGTGGGTGGTCAGCGCCCCCGTCGCCCACTCCAACGAGGCCGAGACGCACACAGCCCGCAGACGCTGGGCGAGTGCTGCGGTCTCGACCCACCCTTCGAGCTCACCGTCCTCGGCCATCTCGTCGAGCGCATCCCGTAGCTCGCTGCCGAGGCGGGACCCGATGGCCATCAGAGGTTCGCGGGCTGGTTCGGAACGGGCGGCGGCCGAGAGGAGCGCCCGGTAGTACGTGGGCCGGCGTGACATCTCCTCGTGCCCCACCCCGAGCAGCGCCAGGACCCGACGCAGGCCCTTCGAGCGGGATCCGGCACCCGACCCCAGACCGTCGATGGTGGCGTCGACCTCCTCGGAGACGGCCTGGAAGAGGAGCTGGTCCTTCGGACCGCAGAGGTTGTACAGCGTCGGCACCGAGACTCCGCTGGACTCCGCGAGGTCGCGCATCGTCAACGCCTCGTACCCCTTGGTGGCGATCAGCTGCCTGGCAGCCTCCAGGATGCGATCGCGCCTCTCCTCCTTCTGCTCGGTCCGCAGACCCACGGCCGAACCCTACCTGGACAAGTTGGCTTAATGCTGTTAAAACCTTTGAACATGTTAAAGAATTCTTGGAAGACGAGGGAACCGGAGGAGGAGGCGCGATGACCGACGAGATCTACGATGCGGTCGTCATCGGAGCCGGGATAGGCGGACTGGGCACGGCAGCGCTGCTGGCCCATGCCGGACGACGGGTGCTCGTGCTCGAGACGGCCAAGGAGATCGGAGGGCGGGCATACTCCTTCCACCACCGCGGCCACATCACGAACGTGGGTGGCCCGCGGGCAGGACTCGAGGGGAGGCGGGTCGACGAGCTCTTCACCCGCGCCGGCACCCGGCCCGGTGAGCGCGGGATCTTCGACGGCGTCGTCCACTACCGCGAGGAGACCTTCCAGGACCTGACGAAGCTGGCCGTGGGGGCACCACCGGAGCAGATCGAGGCGCTGTTCACCGCGGTGAGAGACGCCACGGATGAAGACCTCGAGCAGCTGGACTCCGTACCCGCCGACGAGTGGCTGCGGGGGCACGCGACACATCCCGACCTCGTCGACACCGCGCGGCTGGCCGGCATCGTGCTCACCACGATCCCGACCCTCGCCGACATGGCGGCCAGCGCCCTCGTCGAGTCGCTGCGGACGGTGCTCACCATGCCCCGCATCTATCTCACCGCCCACGGCTACGGCGACTACATGCGCATCCTGGCCGAGGTGGTCACCCGGGGCGGGGGTGAGGTCCGCACCCACGTGGCGGCTCGGAGGATCGGGGTGGACGAGGGTCGTGTCACCGAGGTCGTCTTCGAGGCCCGCGACGGGAGCGTCGAGACGGTGCGGACCTCGCACGCGGTTGCCGCCTTCCCGGTCTGGGACCTCTTCTCGATCGTCGACGAGGCCCTGTTCCCGACCGAGTTCACCTCGATGGCACGCCACCTCGACCGGAAGACCGCGATCTTCGGGATCACAGCGGCCGTGCGCGAACCGCTCTACGACCACAGGAACTTCGTACTCACGGATGCCCAGCGGGCCGGGCACCCGCTCGCCGCCTACATGGCGAGCAACGTGACGCCCACGGTCTCCCCGGAGGGCGAGCACCTCTTCGAGGCCTGCTGCCAGTGCGACTTCGACCTCGGCTCGGACAAGGAGCTCGTGGCGAAGAAGATCGACCTCATGAAGGAGGATCTCGACGAGATGCTCCCCGGCTGGCAGGAGCAGGTGATCTGGAGCAGCTCCTACTTCCACTGGGTGGAGCCGGCCCGCACCGCCGGCAGGTACGGGGTGTTCCGGCCCGGATGTGCAGCCCCGGGGGTGGAGGGGCTGTGGCTGGTCGGGGACACCAACGCCTCCCGAGCGGTGCCGGGCCTGGAGTGCGCGGCGGACTCCGCGATGGTCTGCGCCGGGCTGATCCTCGACCAGGGTTGAGCCAGCGCCCGTCCTCCGAGGTTGGCAACCGGGGTCGGTAGCCGGGGTCGGCCCAGCCACCGTCGACGGGGCGACGACAGGCGACCTCACGATCCTCTCCGGCGCACGTCCTACTCTTCGACGGTGGATCCGCCCGGACCGACGCCACCGTACGTCGCGGTGATCTTCACCTCGACGCGCACCGAGGACGACCCCGAGCGGTACGAGGATGTGGCGGAGCAGATGCTGGAGCTTGCATCGTGCCGGCCGGGCTTCCTCGGGTTCGAGTCCGCCCGGGATCCCGTCACGAGGATGGGCATCAGCGTCTCCTACTGGATCTCGGAGGTCCACGCCCGCGAGTGGAAGCAGGTGGCCGAGCACCAGGTGGCGCAGCAGCAGGGCCGCGAGCGCTGGTACGAGGGCTACGAGATCCATGTCGCGACCGTGAGCAGGTCCTATCGGTGGTCGCGGCCTGGAGTCGAAGACGCCTAGGCGCTCCACTTCGGTGAGAGCCCCTCTCCGCCGGGCAGGACAGCGGTACGCTTGACGAGCTTCCCCCTTTCGTTGTGCACGAGGAGGAAGTGGGCCACCATGGCTATCAGCCAGCGACATCGCAGCAGCATCTACACCAGGCTCGAACCCATCCTGGGCGAGGAGGAGACAGAAGCCTTGCTCGCACAGTTCCCGGCACGGGAGTTGGACGAACCGGTGACCCGGGACTTCGTCCACGGCGAGATCGAGAGCCTGCGCGCCGAGATGAACGACAAGTTCCGCGCCCAGACCGTCTGGTTCTCGGGGACGATGTTCGCTGGACTGGGACTGGCGGCAGCGATCGGGCGGCTCCTGGGCTGACGACCTTGGAAGCCATGACCGGATCATGTCGAGGCCCTGTGACACGGGTTCCCGGCCGCCGAAGATGGAGATCCGAGACCAGACGACCGTCTCGAGCTCCGACGCGAGAGCTGGAGGGACTGCTCCGCGGAGCCGTCACGTCCCTGCTGGAGCAGCCAGGCCTCGGCTCCTGCGCGGCCACGATCCATGGCGGGCACCGAAGCGTGCGCCGGGAGAGGGCTCCGGTAGCCTCGCCCGCATCTTCGCGGCACCTGCCGCGTCCAGGTCCGCCGGAGGCAAGGTGAGCGACGAGTTCGACGTTGTCGTGATCGGTGCCGGCATCGGTGGCGCCACCTGCGCGGCCCTGCTCGCCAACCGGGGGCTTCGTGTGCTGGTGGTCGAGAAGAACGCCGTTCCCGGTGGCAAGGCGATGACGGTGACCGGTGGCGGGTTCCGCTACGAGCTCTGGCCCGTGGTGAGCGGGCCGAGTGTGGGTTCGCGCTTCGAGTCGATCCTGGCCGAGCTGGGCGCCACCGACGAGGTCGAGCTCCTCACGCCCGACGGCGTGCTGGCGATGATGTACCGCACCGGTGAGGGCTACCGGACCATGGTGGGCTCTGCATCGCCGATGTCCGAGGGCACCCCGAACCTCATCGAGCTCCTCGGCCTCGCGGATGCGGAGCTGGGAGAGCTGGTGCGGATGCAGATCGACATGGTCCAGGCGACCCCGGAGCTCCTCACCGAGCTCGACGACGTGACGTTCTCGGAGTGGCTCGCACGCTACGACCTGCCCAGGTCGATGCTCTCGTACCTCTCGATGCAGTCGAACCTGCTCTTCGTCGTCCCGATCGACCAGCTCGCCGCGTCGGAGGCGATCCGCACCATCACCGACTTCATCCGGGGTGGGGCCGGGCGCTACCACGGTGGCGGCTACGGTCGGGTGGCCGAGGTCTGCTGCGACGCCATCGAGCGCTCGGGGGGACGGGTGCTCCTGGGATCGAGGGTCGAGTCGGTGACCGTCGCCGGGGATCGCGTCACCGGGGTCACCACCTCGGAAGGGGGCTTCACGGCACGCGCGGTCGTCTCCAACGCGGGCATCCAGCCCACGGTGCTAGAGCTCGTCGGCGCCGAGCACTTCGAAGCCGCCTACGTCGAGCAGGTGCGCTCGCTGGTCCCCTCGTGGGCGATCGCCGGCATCCGCTACGAGCTCGACGAGCCGTTCTTCGAGCACGGCATGTACGTCACCTTCTCCGACGACAACGTCATGACGACGGAGCGCTTCGAGGCGCTCGAGCAGGGTTGGCTCCCCGAGGAGGTGTCGGTCTTCAACGTCGTCCCTGCCGTGTACGACCCGTCCCTGGCCCCACCCGGCCGGCAGATGGCGCTCGTCGGCACCTTCTGCGGTTCCGATCCCGACATCGGATACCTGGACGCGCTGCTCACCCGTCTCGACGAGACCGTGGAGAGCGTGTGGCCCGGGATGCACGAACACGTCGTGGGCTCCACCGCCTACGGCACATCGCACGTGTCGCGGCTCACACGGGACTCGGTCGTGCCCGGCCAAGGCGGGGAGTGCATCGGCCTCGCGCAGATCGTCGGCCAGTGCGGCCGACACAAGCCCTCCGCCCGCACTCCGCTCGCCGGCCTGTACCTCGTCGGATGCGACGCCGGTGGCTACGGATGCGGCACCCACCAGGCCGCCGACTCCGGCGCCAACCTGGCCGATCTGGTGCTCGCCGACCTCGCCTAGTCCCGGGTGCGGGGACGACGGCGATGTTCGGGCCGAGCCAGGGTCGTGGCTCGCAAGGACGCGGGAGGCCCGCGATGACGCGGGGGAAGGCATGCTCGGAGCGGAAGGCGACGACGAGTACGCGACCGCCGGCATCCGGGCGGCCCAGTACCGTTGGCCCCGAGATCCAGTGAAAGAGAAGCCCACCGAGCTCCGGAAGAAGAGGCCAGGGCCCCGCAGGCGCCGCGGCGCACCGGTGGGCCGCGAGGAGGTTCGCCGGGCAGTGCTCGACGCCGCAGCGGATCTCTTCGCCCGCGAGGGCGTCACCGAGGTCACCCTCCGCGAGATCGCGGCGGCAGCGGACGTGCAGCTCTCCCTCATCTCCCGCTACATCGGCAACCGGACCGAGCTCATCCGAGCCGTGTTCGATGATCTCACCGAGGCACTCTCCCGCGAGGTCGTGGAACGGCCCCTCGAGCAGATCAGCTTCGAGCGGGACTCGGTCATGGGCCGCTGGACCATCATGCTCACCCACTTCGCCGTCACCGCACCCGACGAGCTGCCCAGGACGGCCACCTTCAACCCGATGCTGGCCCTCGCCGAGGTCATCATGGACAACTACGGGCTGGATGAGCGCTCGGCCCGGTTGCGAGGCGCTCAGATCGTCGCCTCGGCCCTCGGGTGGAGGATCTTCGAGACCTACCTGGTGGAGAGCGGTCAGGTCGACATCGAACCAGAGGTGCTCAGAGATGAGCTCAGCCGCGATGCACCGTCGGCTGGGCGCGACGCCATGGCCGTCCCCACCCGACCCGACGCCCAGGCGGCGCCGTCGCTGACCTCCTCGACCTGACCGATCCGGCCGCCACCTACCCACGCTCCACGAGGCGGCGCTGCGAGCTCCCCGCCCATCGGGCGGGCTCCACGCACAGAGCTGAGCGGGCCTGTTGGTGGGATCAGTCCTCGTCGCCCTCGGCGGCCTGCCTGATGGTGTGCCCGTCAGCGTCGAGGATCTGGTGCATGAAGCCGGTGGCCTCGTGCAGCGTGCTCCTCACGGCGTCGACCGCCACCGGAGGACCGGCCAGGACGATCACCACCGAGTTCTCCTCCAGGAACTTGCCGATGTCACGTAGCGCCCCCTGCGGCAGGCCAGCGTGGAACATCGCGGTCAGCTTCCCCGTGAGACCCCCTGCCGCCACGCCCGCGAGCAATCCCACCGGGGTGATGGCCGCGAGGGCGGCACCTATGAGCAGGCCCTTGCGCACGGGCTTGTGGAGGTCGCGCACCACCCCCACCTTGCCCTGCTCGTTCTTCACGACCACCGCGGCATCGTCGAGAGGGATGGCGCCCTCCCTCACCAGATCGTCGATCACCTTCCAGTCGGTCTCGGCGAGCTGCTGGCTCGGGTAGCTGGCGATGAGGACGGCCATCTGGCTGGGCTGATCTGACATCGGGGCCTCCTCCGGGGGTGCCGGCGCACGGGGGTGTGCCGGCAGGCTACAGCGGCCGACCGGTGCGGCGCCCGCAGCCACCCGACCCATCGCCTCGGCGCCGCGCCGGCCGCGCGAGGCGACCGCGGGGGCCGGGCGGCAGGCACTCTGGGTCCGCGGGTGTGGTGCCGGCCCCGAGTGAGAGCGAGTCCGGGACCTCGCTCTGTCGCGCTGCGATCGACACGTGCATCGATGTGAACGCGCGTCTACACTGCCGCCGCCGGTCCGCTCTGCACACGAGCGATAGCGTTACCGGTACCTGGCAGCAGGAGGAGGGATTCCGTGTCGGAGCCGTCGTCGCACGAACTGTGTACGGTGGCTGCTCCGGTCCAGGGCTTCCGACTCCTGCGCTCAGGACGAAGCCACCCGTCGGGCCACCAATCGGCGCCACGACGGCCACGACGGCCACGAGCCTTGCAGCGCGACCATCTTCCCGACCGAGGAGAGAAATGACCGACACCGACATCGCCGACGTGCACGGCCCCATCGACTTCATCCTCTTGGAGTTCCCGGCCGACAACATGACCGGTGAGGCGGGTGCCGCCCTGCTGGACCTGGTCGAGGCCGGCATCGTGCGCATCTTCGACCTCCTGATCATCCGCAAGGAGTCCGACGGCACCTTCACGGGCGTCGACATCAGCGACCTGTCGGCCGACTCGCTCGGCGGGTTCGCGGTCTTCGCCGGCGCCCGCTCGGGTCTCGTCGGTGACGACGACATAGCGGAGGCGGCCGGCGTGATGGAGGCGGGGACCGCTGCCGCCCTCATCGTGTACGAGAACGCTTGGGCCGTGCCGTTCGTGGCCGCGGCACGCAAGATGGGCGCCCAACTCGTGGCCAGCGCCCGCATCCCAGCAGACACCATCATGAACGCGCTCGACGAGCTCGAGTCCGCTGACTGAGAGAGGAGACATCATGCCAGGACTGCTACGTGGGGTGGCCCGAACCGCCGTGGTCGCGGGGACTGCAAGTGCAGTGAGCGGGCGGGTGCAGCGCCGCCAGGCCGAGAAGTTCGCGGATCGTGATCAGCAGATCATGGCCAGCCGGGCGGAGGGATGGGAGCAGGGCGCGCAGCAGGGCTACGCCCAAGCTGCGCCGCCAGCGCAAGCGGCACCCGCACCCCAGCCCGACGTCATCGAGCAGCTCAAGCAGCTCGGTGAGCTCCACAGCCAGGGAATCCTCACCGACGAGGAGTTCGCCGCCCAGAAGGCCAAGCTGCTCGGCAGCTAGATCTCGCGCTCGCGAAAGGATCTCCCATGACCGTCGTGACCGAAGAATCCATCGTCGACGTCGATCGCCAGGCGACCAAGATGTGGTGGCTGTTCCTCGTCACCGGCATCGCCTGGGTGGTCGTGGCCTTCATCGTGCTCGCGTTCGACCCCACCTCGGCTGCCACGATCGGCTACCTGATGGCCTTCGTGCTCATCGCCGCCGGCGTGAACGAGCTCGTCGCCATCGGCTTCGCCGGGGCCTGGAAGTGGCTGCACGCCGCGCTCGGCGTGATCTTCATCATCACCGGTCTCATGGCGCTGACGGCACCGTTCCAGACCTTCGGCATCCTGGCCCTGCTCATCGGGTGGTACCTGCTCTTCAAGGGCACCTTCGGCATCATCTTCAGCATCGTGGCGCGCCACGAGCTGCCCTTGTGGGGGCTGCTGCTGGCCGCCGGGATCATCGAGCTGGCCGTCGGTGTCTGGGCCATCGGCTACCCCGGCCGCTCGGCCTGGCTGCTCATCCTCTGGGTGGGCATCGGTGCCCTGATGCGCGGCCTCACCGAGATCGTGTTCGCCTTCAAGCTCCACGGCGCCGGCAAGGCGATGGCTGCCGCGTAGCCCGAACCACTGCAAGGACGACGCACCATGACGAAGACCAGAACCCTCACCGCCCTCCTCGTCGCCGTGGCCCTCGCTGCCACCGTCGGCTGCAGCCAGAAGTACGGCGCGGAGCGCGACGGGAAGAAGATGGGCGAGGCGATCTGCGACCTCCGCGAGGCCGACTCCCAGGAAGATGCGGAAGAGGCCCGGGCGGACATCATCGGACAGCTCGACGACGTCATCGGCAAGTACGCGCTGTACACGGCCGAGGATCGCGCCGACATCGAGAACAACCTCGCCGACCTCGCCGAGCACGCCATCCAGGGCAACGTCGGACTGATGCAGCAGGACCTCACCGTCCTCGAACGCAGCGTCGAGAACATCGCCGAGGACTCGAACGAGGTCGCCGAAGCGTTCTGGGACGGCGTCCGTGAGGGCCTGAGCGACTGCACCCAGTCCTAGAGCCCGCGATGCCCGCATCCGCCCGCGGGAGCTGACGCTGCGAACTTCCAGCCGCGGCTGGACCGACATCAAGGAGGCCGGGTAGATGCTCGAGCCCATCAAGGATCTCCCCACCGGCGTCATCGGGTTCGAGGCGGTCGGTGAGGTTCACGGCGACGACTACCGCGATGTCCTGCTTCCCGCGCTTCGTGCAGCGGCCGAGAGCGGGAAGGTCCGGCTGGTCTACGTGCTGGGCGAACGATTCGAGGGATACTCAGGGGGCGCGGCCTGGCAGGACTCGAAGCTCGCCTTCGAGCATCCGCGTTCGTGGGAACGGGTCGCACTCGTGACGGATGTCGACTGGGTGCAGCACGTGGCTGCCGTGTTCGGCTGGATGGTGCCTGGCCACTTCGAGCGGTTCGCCCTGGCCGACAGGCAAGCTGCCATCTCCTGGGCCGCAGCCGGCGACGACGACTGACCTGCTGAGCCGGCGGCGACGTCGAGGGACCGAGGCTCAGGAGCAGTCGCTCGGCGGGGCGTTGCCGGCAAACCGGTCGGCGACCCAGCCGACGATCTCGGGCAGCGGTATCGTCCACGCCGCAGCGTGTCCCCACGCCGGATCTCGCAGGAACACGACGTCTTCGCCCACCTCGCACAGCGCTCCGTGCAGATCGGCGGTACCCGACAGAGGCACCAGCGGATCCGAGTCGCCGTGGGTGAGCATCACGGGGATTCCCAGTCGCTCGGCCGAGGGGGAGTTCGAGCGCGACCACCGCCTGCCACGTCGCCTCTTCTTCGGGCTCGGCCAGGAAGATCTCGTCGAGCGGACGCGGGGGCGACATCTCCTCGGTGCACCACTCCTCGCGCGCGAGCCGCACGTTCTCCGCGTCGGCCACCACCACCAGGTCGTGCAGGTCCGGCTCCTCGTACACCTCCGACCAGGAAAGGATGGCCTCGGCGGTGAACGGGAAGATCTCGGGGTCGGTCCGCCCCGGCCCCAGGAACGTCGCCGGATCGGTCACGGGTGCAGCGGCCACCACGCCGAGCACCTCGACCTCGGGACGTTGCCCCGGTGCCAGCTGCCGAGCGAACAGGGTGGCGTGACCGCCCTGTGACCCCCCGAATATCACGGCTCGGGATCCGCCGCCGAACGAGCGGCCCGCCAGGACGGCGTCCAAGAGGTTCTGGCCGGTGGCGTCGCCGACGAGGTAGGGGTGCGTCTCCCCTTCGATGCCCAGCCCCTCGTAGTCGGGGGCCACTACCAGGTACCCGGCCTCGAGGAACTCCTTGGCCCCGGCAGCCTGGAACGGCTCGTAGCGGGAAGGGGCGCAGGGGTCACCGAGGCCGACCGTACCGTGGCCCCACACCACGACCGGATAGCCACCCGCCGGGGGATCGACCAACGGGCGCAGGGCCATGCCGGTGACGGGCACCAGGTCACCGGCCGGCGTGGTGGACACGTAGGTGATGCGCTCGCCCGTTCCCGGCCAGGCGGGGTCGAGCGCCACCGGCTCGCGCTCCAGCACGTCGCCGGCGGCTCCGTCTTCGAGCGCGGTCGGAGGCCGGTAGAACGTGAGCTCGGGCGGCGAGGTCGTCGAGGTCGTCGTGGACGCGGCGTCATCCTCCCCGCCCCCGCATGCGGCGAGGACGGTGACCGCGGCCACGAGCAGGCCGGCGATCGGTCCCCTCCTCATCGAGCCAGACCCCTCCGAGCGCGCCTGGCCGCTGTCGTCAACCGGCGAGGGCCTTGGCCTTGATCTGATCGAACTCGGCCTGGGTGATGGCACCGCTGTCGAGGAGGGCCTTGGCGTTCTGGATCTCAGCGGTCGCCCCACCGGAACCCGCTGTCTGACGCACGTAGTCGTCGAACTGGGCCTGGGCCTTGGCGCTGGCCTTCAACGAGCGCTCGGCCATCCCGTTGCCCCGGGCGATGAGGTAGATGAATATCGTCAGCCAGGGCAGGAAGACCAACGCGATGCACCAGACCGCCTTCATGCCACCCGAGAGGTCCTCGGAACGGAAGATGTCGCTGATGATGCCGAAGATCATCCAGAGGAAGATCACGAAGAAGAAGAAGAGGACCATCGACCAGATGACCTCGGCGAAATCGATCTCGGCGAGGAGCATGGGGAACCTCCAAGTGGGACGGGGTCCACCGAGTGCGCCCTGCGGACCGTGAATGTCAACAACTGTACAAGTCACCGCGGCGACCCCCGTGGATGACCGTGCGACGACGGTCCCCGCCTCAGGCGGTGGCCACCCCGGCCCGCAGAGATTCGAGGATGCCGGGTGAAGCCTTCAGCGCAGTCCGCGTGGCGCCGCTCAGCATCGGCAGGTGCAGGCGATCGAACGCTGTGGCCAACGCGTCCGCACCGACCGCGTCGCGCCCGACCCCGATCGCTCTCTCGACACCCACCTGGGTCGACGACGACGCCAGCAGCTCCGCCACATCGGTGGCAAGCAGCAGATCGCTCGCCGCGAGCTCGCTGAAGCCGAAGTCGATGAGCCACGCCTCGCCGTCGTCGGCCAGGAACACGTTGGCCAAGCGCAGGTCCCGGTGGGCGATCCCGTGGTTCCGCAACATCCCGACCTGCCCCCACACCGCCCCCAGCACGCCGTCGGTGAGCTCGTCGGGCTCGATCCGGTCCAGCGAGCGACCCGCCACCGCCTCGTAGGCCAGCGTGAAGCCGTTGGGAGCCGCCGTGGCGAAGGCGACCAGCCTCGGGGTGCGGACACCCGCGTCGCGCGCCGCGAGGGCCACCAGGGCCTCGTGCTCGACCGCGCGACGCAGGGTGGAGAACGGCTTCTCGTCCCCCAGGTCATGCGGGTGGATGCGCCTGTACAGCCGGAACAGCAGGTCGGCGCTGCGCTCGTCGTCGCCGAGGGTCTTGACGAAGAGCTTCGTGCCGTCGCCGGTGGCCCCGAAGTAAGGCGTCGAGCCCCGCGCATCGACCGCTGCCGGCTCCAGCTCGGCGAGCTCCACACCCACGGCCGTGAGGCCGGCGACGATCGCGTCGCGGGAGGGTCTCCGGCTGGGAGCTCCCAGGGCGACCACGGTGGCCGCGCCTGCCGTCCATCCAGCGAGCACCGCCAGCAGCGTGTCGAACGACACCGGTGCGCCGATGAATCGGAGGACAGCGGCGATCAGCACGAGCGCCCATCCGGCACGCCGCCAGCGCCTGGACACCCAGGGCGAGGCCACCGTGACCACGGCGGCGAGCGCGGCGACGGCCGCTGCCGACGGCACCCGATCGGGGTCGAGCAGGGTGTAGGTCTCGTTCGGTTCGGCCACCGGCCACTCGGCGTAGTCGACGAGCGGGTGGAGCAACGCGATCAGCAGCACGGCGACACCCGCGGCGAGCATCGCCGATCCGAGGAAGAACCAGTCGCGCCGCCACACCGACAGCCCGGCGCCACCGATCACGATGGTGATGAACAGGACCTGACCCGCTGCGACCAGCCCCGTCACCAGCCATGCCGGGAGCGACTCGAGACCTCGGAGCAGGTCGGCGGCGAAGCCGACCACCGCGTCGTCGAACAGAGCTCCCACGAGCACCACGGCCAGGAGCGTCGCCGCCGCCACGCCCAGCCGGAGGACGTCGCTCGGAGCACGGCTCACGCGCGAAGAGGGATCAGGCCTCATGGGTGCCTGTGATGTCATGGGACCATCCTGTCGCGAAACCCCGTGGCTCTGGGGGACGAGGCAACGCTCGGGCCGATGGGCGCGAGCGCTCCCCCCGCCGGGCCCCTCAGTGCACCACGAGCCCGAGCAGCCCGCCGACCAGCAGACCTGTGCCGAGACCCGCAGTCACATCTAGGGGGTTGTGGGCCCCCACGTACACCCGGCCGAGCATCACGAGCCCGGTCAGCACGAACGGCACGCCCGCCCAGGTGAGCGGCAGGTGCTCGACGAGCACCACCGCAACCGCCGCGACCAGGATGACGTGGCCCGAGGGGAAGCTGGGACCCGATGCGGGGACGTCGCCGCCCCGCAGTCGAGCCCCCGGCTCGCTGGTACCAGGCCGCTGGCGAACAGCCAGATGGCCGGCCAAGCGGGCACGCAGCACGCGTTCGGCCACCAGCTTCAGGCCGGTGGCCGCGACCACGGCACCGGCGGTGGGCCAATCTCGGTACGCCCAGGCCGCCAGGAGCCCGGCACCGCAGCCCACCGCGAGGTTTCCGAGCTGCATGGGCACCCACAGCGGCCTGTACAGCCAGTCCGGCAAGCCGTTCACCGCCCGGAAGACCCGCCGCTCGCGCGGGTGCACCTCGGGAAGCAGCGCCCCGGCGACCGAACCGCACAGCACCCCGGCGCCGACCACGCTCGCCACGATGGCGGTGGTCAAGGTGGTGTCCACTGCACGTGCTCCTGTTGTCGCCTCTAGCGGGTCCGCCGCCCCGATGCCGCCGCCAGGCGGGCCGCCTGCCAATCAGGTTCGAACGCCCGGCTGCGATAGCGGCCATCGCCCCAGCCCGTTGCGCAGGACCGCGCCGGGTGTCGTCGGCCGTGAAGGGTACCGAGGCGCTGATCTGTCCGCCCCGAGAACTGGGGCCGGTCGGCAAATCACCACCGGGGCGGCTCGGTGTCGTCGGGAGTCGACATCCCACCGACCCCACGGGACGTCCCCACCTCGAATCTGGCGAACTACGCGCGATGAACGCGCCATCGCCTCGGACATAGAACAGACCGGGCCAGCCGCCCTGGCGCCCTGAACTGGCCGTTCACACTGAGCCCGAGAGGAGAATCGAACTCCTGACCTGCTCATTACGAGTGAGCCGCTCTGCCGACTGAGCTACTCGGGCGCGACGGGCACGCTAGCAGTCACCATCCCGGACGGATGAGCCGGTTGCGGCCCGTCGTTGCAGCGGATCCGGTGCCTGACGGGCCCCGACAGGAGATGGGCCGCACGACCCCTCGCGATGCGGGCCGAATAGTCGTAGCATCGCGTGGCGCCACAGTCGCGGCACGAGTGACGGCGAGGGGAGGCCGAGCACCGATGGCGATCGATCCGGACCTCCAGGAGACGATCCAGTCGTGGAGCCCGGATGCCTCGGCTCCCACCCATGCCGACGACTGGTTCCCCGAGGCATTCCGTCAGGCCCCCTTCGGGATCGCGGCGATCGACCTCGTCGGCAACTACGTCCGCGTCAACGGTGCCTGCGCCCGACTCCACGGCCTCACCTCCGAGGAGATGGAGGGCACGGACGCTCTCTCGCCGCCCGGAGCGGAGAGCCGCCCTGCGGAGTACGACCAGATCCTCGAGCTCGCCCGGGCCGGCGAGATGCCCAGCTACCGCGCAGAGCACCGGATCGAACGGCCCGACGGCTCTGTGGTCTGGGCTGAGATCTCCGGCTCGACGGTGTTCGACAGCGACGGGGTCCCCAGCTACTTCCTGATCCAGTACCACGAGACGACCGAGCTGCACGAGATCGCCGACCACGCACGAGCCACCTCCGAAGCCCACCAGCTCACTGTGGATACCGCGCCCGTCGCGATCTACTCCGTGGACCTCCGAGGTCGGGTCATCGACTGGAACCCGATGTGCGAGAAGCTCTTCGGATGGAAGGCGGCTGAGGTGATCGGGCAGGAGATCCCGATCATCCCCGCTGAGGACCGCGAACTGGCGATCTCTGCATTGTCCGATCTCCTCGCCGGTCGACCGGTTCCCACCCGGGAAACCGAGGTCCTGGTCCGGGACGGGACCCGCCGGAGGATGATCGTCTCGGCCTCCGTCACCCACGATCCCGCCGGCCAACCGGAGAGGATCGTCGCCTTCGCCCTCGACGTCACTCCGCAGCGCGACGCGGAGCAGCAGCTCCGCAGCACCGAGCTGCGCCTCCGCCTCCTGATGCAGAAGCTGGATCAGGTCCTGATGATCATCGGGGCCGACGGCGAGATCATCTTCACCAGCGGTGACTACACCCCGATCTTCGGCTACCCGCCCGGGTGGTGGAGTGAGCACTCGGTCTTCGACGCCATCCACGACGAAGACCGCGACAAGACCTTCGCCCTGTACGAGCAGGTCGTCCAGAAACCCGGGAACGAGGCGAGCAACGTGCTGAGGGTGGCTGACGCGGCCGGCCGGTACCAGCCGGTGGAGGCACACGCCGTGAACCTCAGCGACGACCCGGAGGTGGCTGGGATCCTCGTGACGATCCGCCCCCTGACAGAGCTTCGCAGGACCAGGGAGCTGCTCACCGACGAGGCACGGATCCTCGAGCTCATCGCTGGCGGTGCGCCGCTCGGTGAGGCCCTCGCCTCCATCGCCGAAGCGGTCTCCCGCAACACCGATGGGAGCCCGTGCAGCATCCTGCTCGTGGACGAACACGGGCTGATGAGGATCGCCGCCTCGTACAACGTGGTGGACGATCTCGCCAAGGTGGTCGACGGACAGCCGCCATTCGGGCTCGGCCAAGTGGCCATGGCCGAGAGGCGGACCCTCACGGTTGACGACGCAGCGAACGACCCACGGCTCCGCGACCACGCCGGGCTGCTGGAGGAGTTCGGTGTCCGTTCTGGCTGGGTCACACCCGTGCAGGACTCATCCTCGGGCGAGGCGCTCGGGTACATCGGCACCTTCCGCTCGACGCCCGACCCCGAGGTAGGCAAGTCGGTGGAGGTCGCGGAGCTCGCGTCGCACCTGGCCGCGATCGCCGTCCAGCGCTCCCGGGCGCACGAGCATCTCCACCACATGGCCCACCACGACCCGCTCACCGGCCTCGCCAACCGACTGCTCATAACGGAGGAGCTCGAGAGAGAGCTCGACACCTCGGTCGAGGCCGGTCACGGAGTCTCTGTGATGTTCGTGGACCTGGACCGGTTCCGGGTGGTGAACGAGAGCCTCGGACACGCCGCCGGGGACGAGTTCCTGCGCCTGTTCGGGGAGCGGATCCGCGACGTGGTCCGCCCCGGAGAGTGCGTCGGGCGCTTCAGCGCCGACGAGTTCGTGATCGTCGTGCCCGAGACCGAGCCGGAATCCGACGTGTACGCCACGGTGAGCCGCCTCGAGGTGGCGTTGAACGAACCGTTCCAGCTGCAAGGCCGCGAGTTCTACTTCTCCGTGAGCATCGGGGTGGCCCGCTCCCAGGATCCCTCCACACGCGCCGAGGAGCTCCTCGGCCAGGCCTCTGCGGCCCTGCTGGAGGCCAAGAAGCAGGGCAAGGACCGCCTCGAGGTGTTCGACGAGCGGCTGCGTGCCCGCGCGAGCGAGCGCCTCGAGATGGAGCGCAGCCTCCGGCTCGCGATCGAGCGGCAGGAGTTCGTCGTCCACTACCAGCCCAAGATCGAGGTGAAGACGGGATCCATCGTCGGAGCCGAGGCGCTGATCCGCTGGAACCACCCCGAACGGGGCTTCGTGCTTCCGGGGGAGTTCATCCCCGTCGCCGAGGAGACCGGTCTCATCAACCGGATCGGCCGGTGGGTCCTTGAGGAGGCGGTGGCCCAGGCGCGCTCGCTGAGCGAAGAGCTGCCCCGGCTCGACCACTTCGTGATGGGCGTCAACTTCTCGGCCAGGCAGCTCGCCGCGCCCGATCTGATCACCAACCTGGGGCGCGTCCTGCTGCGCTACGGGTGGCCCCCCGACCAGCTGTCGGTGGAGGTCACCGAGTCGATCCTCATCGACGACACCGAGGGAGCACTCGAGGTGATCAGGCAGCTGAAGGGCCTCGGCGTGAAGCTCACCATCGACGACTTCGGCACCGGGTTCTCGTCACTCGGCTACCTGCACCGCTTCCCGGTCGACATCGTGAAGATCGACCGGGCCTTCGTGAGCGGGATCCGGCCCGACGGCTCGGGCAGCACCGTGGCCACCGCGATCATGCACCTCGCGGACGACCTCGGGATGATCGCGACCGCGGAGGGCGTCGAGACCGAGGAGCAGTTGAGCGGCCTGCATGCTCTCGGCTGCCACTGGGCCCAGGGATTCCTGTTCAGCAAGGCGGTTCCTGGGGACGAGCTCCGCCTGCAGATCGCGGCCAGCCTGGCCACCACCGACCGCTGAGGCAGCGGCGTACCGCACCAGCCTGCCGGCTCAGCACTCGGCTATCGGCTCCAGGCTGATCAGCAGCGCCTCCAACAGGAGCTCCTCCATCGGGTTCCTCTCGAGTGCCTCCGCCGAACCCTGGATCGCCAGGAGCGATGACACGAGCGGTCGGGGCCGCTCGGCATCTGCCAGCCGCTCCCGGTACGGACGGGCCAGCGTCGCCAGCCCGAAGCGAACCTCGGTCGTGCGCAGCCGGCGGACCGCCCTCTTGTGTCGATCGATCACCTCTGCCCTGCGCACGGCACGAGCACCGAGCCGCTCCTCCAGCTCATCGATGTGTGCCAGCTCCACCGCGTGCTTCTCCTCGAGGGGGCCCTGTGCGGAATCCAGGTGGCCTCGCACCTCGTCCACCAGGGCCGCGACGGTCGTCCCCCGCCCGTCCAGCCGGTAGGGGATCGTCCGCCAGGCCTCGAGCCGCTGCTCCAACTCCGGATCGTGGGCCAGCAGCTCCGCTCGTCCGAGGTCACCGGCCGCCGCATCGGCCGCCGCCTCCGCGATCTCGGGATCGGCGCCTCCGACGACCAGATGGCGAACGAGCGCCGACCGGGGGACGGGGCCGAAATCGACTCGGGCGCAGCGCGAAGCGATGGTCACCTGCTCGGGTGGGACCTCGTCGACCAGGAGCAGGATCACGGTGCTCGGTGGGGGCTCCTCGATGACCTTCAGCAGCTTCCCGATGGCCTCTTCGCGAGCCAGGTGGAAGTCGACGGCGACCACCACCTTCCTGTCACCCTCCACGGGCGCAGAGGCCACCGCCTGCACGAACCGCAGCCCCGGTGAGGACCGGTCGTCCCGGGGATCGGGGAAGCGCCACACCGTGCTATCGGGCTCGATCACCACCAGATCGGGATGCTGCTCGGACAACGCCAGCCTCACCGCGCGCTCACCGCTCTCCCCGGTGAGCCCCCGACTCAGCAGCTCGGCAGCGAAGGCTCGCGCAGCCGCGCGGCGACCGGATCCGTGAGGCCCGACGAAGAGATAGGCGTGCACCGGTGACGGGGCAGCGGAGCGGAGGACGGCGACGGCATCCTCTTGGCCGATCACCGTCGCCCATGCTTGCGAGAGCTCCTGCTCCTCGGTCACGACCCCTTTCTAGCCGGGGAGGACCTGGTGGAGATCGGGATCCGTCTCCCGCAACCGGGCGAGCGTGCGCGATCGGGGGCAGATCACCTTCTTCTCCATCCCACAGCGCGGACACTCCCAACTGTCGTCGGGTCCGGACCTCCACAGCGTCGTCCCGCAGGAGCTGCAACGCTCCCGCCACACCGAGCACTCGACGCCTCCGAGCCTGTCCGAGCTGAGCGGGCAGCTCTTGCTCTCACATCCGGCCCACCGCGGGTCGGGGACTATGGCGAAGGTCGGGCACTTGTCGACGCAGAGATCGCAGTCGTTGCAGGTGAGCGGGTCGATCGCGAACAGCCCCAGGAAGCTGTCCGTCTTGCGGAGCGCCCCCGTCGGGCAGGCGAACTCGCAGGCCCCGCACCCGATGCAGAGATCCTCGACGACCCGCAGGCTCAAGGGCGATCAGCCTCCCTTGGAGCTCACCACGTCCTGGGGATGGAAGTCCCTCAGCTCACCGAGGCACCCGGCGCATGCCCACGGCGAGACATCGACGCGCGTGGACGTGGAGGTGAGCCCGTATCGCTCGCCGTCCCACTTCCAGTAGCCGTACGGGAGGTCGAGCACCTGATCGAGCGGCTCGCCGCACTTCGGGCAGTTGGGTGCATCCATCGACTCTCCCCCTCAACTCGCGGTGCCGGCCACTGCCACGGTGGCTGCACCGTCGAAGAACGCCTGCATCGTCTGGTTGTACCGGAAGAACTTGTCCACCCCGAGAGGATCGGCTCCGCGAACCCGGAGCGGCTCGCCGCGGATGGAGAGGCTGTTGATCGTCTGGCGCCCAGTTGCGCGCCCGTTCGACCTGATGTTGTCGAACATCCCCTGCCAGGCCTCCAACGGCCCATCGAGCCAGCAGTCCGTCGCCTGCTCCTCGCCATCCTCCATCTCGCTGACCCCTGTGCACTCGATGCCCTCGAAACGGAGCCGCACCCCGAAGTCGTCTCCGCTTCGCATGATCAGGCCGATGTCGATGTCGACATCACCCAGGATCTCGAATCGGTCGGCGTGCCCGTTCATCTCGGCCGCGAGCGCGTCGAAGAACGACACCTGATCGATCGCCGGCTCTTCAGGCATGGCTTCGCTCCTTCGCGCTCAGGCCGCCGGGATTCCCACGGCGGGGTCGATCCCCAGCAGGTCGAGGGGCAGCTGCGTGCGCCCGAGACGGCTGACCCCGGCTCGCTCGCAGCGGGCGAGGTACGAGGTGAGCAGCTTCACGGTCATCTCCTGCTGCATCGGGAAGCCGACCTCCTCGATGTTCTCCACGCCGCCGCCCAACAGCACGGCCAGGGCCGTCGACACGTCGGGAGAGGTACCCAGCTCCATCAGCACCATCTCACCGTGGTCGAGTGCCTCGTGGATCTCCTCGGCGACGTCGGGATCGTGCTCGATCGCATAGCGGATGTGCAGGGTGCCATACGCGACGTGGCGCGCCTCGTCCTGCATCGCCATGCGGAACATCTTCTTCTCGACGTCCGTGGGCGCGATGAACTCACCCTGACGGAAGATGTCCAGGACGAACCCCTCTCCGAGGAGGTGCATCAGGGCGGATGCCTGCGTGTAGGTCTTGGCCTCGATGATCGAGCGCAACAGGGACGTGGATCCGGAACGCGACTTCAGCAGGCCGCCTCCGTTGGCAAGGGCCCGCTTGCGGAACACCTCGGTGTGGCGTGCCTCGTCCATGACCTGGGTGCAGAGGAACATCTTCGCTTCGACGAAGTCGTGGTTGATCCGCCACAGCCACTTGGCGGGGAGGTCCGAGGCGATCATCTCGACCTCGGTGAGGAGCGTGCAGAGCTGGCAGATGGCGTGCTCGATGTCGTCGGGTAGCTCCCGCAGCTCTCCCCAGGGGATGTCACGGGTAGCGGACCACTGACGCGCAACGGCCTCCTCGTACAGCTCCATCACGTTCTCGGCCCAGACCTGGGGCTTGTAGTTGAGGATGTAGCCCTGATCGGGCATCTTCTCCTCGCGGTCGCCGCCGCGAGGCGCCATCGAGCGATGGTTCGGGCGATCGGCCACCTCTCCGTAGGAGCCCACGGCGATGTCCATCATGGTGAGGCCACGAGGCCCCGGCTTGGGCCGGACCCCCCACTCGCTCCGATGGCCCTGGAGCCACGACCAGTCGATGGGGATCCCCATCGGTGTGGTCTCGGGCAGGTTCTCGTAGGTCTTGGTCTCGCCGGCCATTGGCACCCCCTGCGCAGCGACTCGATAACCTCTGTTATCGGAAGGTACGTCACGCGGGGCCGGCGGACAAGCGCGAGCACGCCTGGCGTGACGGAGGTCTCAGCCGAGTCGGTCCGCGAGACCGGCCATGATCTGGGCCTCAACCCGTTCCAGCGGGGCCTCCGCATCCACGACCAGCCAGCGATGGGGTTCCTGGCGAGCCAGGGTCAGGTACCCGTCCCTGACCCGCTGGTGGAAGCCGAGCGGGGCCGACTCCATCCGGTCCGGGTCGCCCTCGGACCGCTCCCTACCGACCCCGACGGGGAGATCGAGCAGCACCACCAGGTCCGGCCAACGGCCGTAGCAGGCCCAGTCGCAGATGCTCCTCAGCTCCTCGGTGACGATCCCCCGACCGAACCCCTGGTACGCGAGGGTCGAGTAGGCGGAGCGATCGCTGACGACATCACGGCCGCCGTCCAGGGCCGGGAGCACCACCGTCGAGAGGTGCTGAGCACGATCCGCGGCCATCAGCAGCGCCTCCGCCCTGTCGTCGAGCCCCTCGATCTCCGGGTCGAGCAGGAGGCCCCGCAGCCTCGCACCGACCTCGGTGCCTCCCGGCTCCCGCGTCAGCACCGCCCCGAGGCGTTCCGCGAGCCTCTTCGCCTGGGTGGACTTCCCGGATCCCTCGCCCCCCTCGAACGCCAGATACCTACCGGTCACATGACTCCTCACACACCGCCCGAGGGAACCTGCCCCCTCAGGTGGCCTCCTCGGCCTCGAACAGAAGTCTCGACGGATGCCGAGTCTCGCGCCGCTCCCCGGATCGCATCGAGCTCGCCGCCACGAAGCCTGCCCCCACGATGATCAGCCCCGCCAACCACAGCGTCACCCTCACCCCGGAGAGCGTCAACGTCAACCCCCCCAGCTCCAGTTCGCCGTCGCTCCATCGCTCCAGGATCCCAGCGAAGAAGGCCGAGAGGAACGGGCCCAGCACGAACGCCACCAGCACGCAGAAGCGGACCAGGGTGAACAGCGCACCGAACGTACGCCCCCGAAGCGCGTCCTCCACGCTCTCGTGGAGGAGGGTGAACCCCAGCACGTAGACCGCCCCCGCACAGGCGCCGAGCACGAAGACCATGGCGCTCACCAGGGGAAGGGTCGGGAGGCTGGCGGCCAGGAACAGCGAGGCTCCGGCGCCGAACACGAGCAGCGTGAAGCCACGCGTCTTCGGGACTCGGCGCTGCAGCGCGTTCACCGCCACGATCCCTGCGGCCGCCCCGAAGCCCAGCGATGTCAGGAGCACCCCGAACCCTGCCTGGCCGGCGTCGAGCACCTCGATCGAGAAGACCGGGCCGAGCGGCACCAGCATCCCGCCGCCGACGAGCGCCAGCCCCATCCCCAGGTTCACCACGCGCACCGTCGGGTTGAGGAAGATGAAGTGCCAGCCCTCTCTCAGGTCGCGGGCCGCCTGTGTCCAGTCGAGCCGGGGGGCCCCTCGGTTCTCGCGCTGCCCAGCCGCACGCCTCGGCAGATCGATGGTCGAGATGAGGACGGCCGCGATCACGAACGTCAGCACATCCACGTAGAAGGCCAGCGAGCCCTCGCGTCCGAACCGGAGAGGACTCAGCACCTCGACATCGGCGAGTGCAGCCGAGACGGCTGCGAGGAGGGTGAACAGCAGCGATGCGAGGGGGAAGGTGCCGTAAGCCGCCGCCAGGGAGAGCGAGTTGGCCGATGTCAGCCGGTCCTGCGGGACCAGGTGCGGAACCGACGCCTCCTTCGCGGGCGCCCAGAGAAGCGTGAGAACCTCGAGGAGCAGGGAGGCAGCGACCAGCGCCGGAAGTGATTCCACGAACGGGAGGGTCGCCAGGACCGCTGCCCGACCGAGGTCGCAGCTCACCATGACCCTCTTGCGATCCCATCTGTCGACCAGCACCCCGGCCACCGGGGCGAGGAAGAAGCCGGGAACGATCCGAGCCGCCATCACGACTGCGATCGCCGTGTCCCCGTCGGCACCGAGCTGGGTGGCGAGCACCGCGATGGCGAGGAACCCGAGCCAGTCCCCGAGAGCGGAGACGACCTGCGCGAACCAGAGCCGGCGGAACTGCGGCGTGCCGAAGAGCCGCTCGGCCCGTGGCACCTTCGGGGATGCGTCTCCGTCGGGTGGCCCCACGTGGAGACCTTACGGCGGTGGAGCGACCGGAAAGGCGCTTCGGCTGTGCCTACCCCTCGGTCCCGTCCGTCGGCTCCTCGGCTCCTCCTGCCGGCGTCCGGCCCGCCGGAGCCATCTTGGCGGCGGCCTTCCCGGGCGCCTTCTTCTTCGCTGCCTTCTTGGCGGTGGCCTTCTTGGCGGTGGCCTTCTTGGCCTTCTTGGCTCCCGCCTTCTTGCCGGTGGACCTCTTGGCCTTCTTCGCCTTCTTGGCAGGGCCGCGGAGGCGCCGATCCTGGAGGAGCTCGGCAGCGCGCTCGAGCGTGATCCCCTCCACCGTGTCGCCTCTGCGCAGAGACGCGTTCACCTCGCCGTCGGTCACGTAGGGCCCGAAACGGCCCTCTCTCAGAAGAACCGGGAGGCCCGAGTTCGGGTCCGCACCCAGCTCCTTCAGCGGAGCCGTCGATCGCGCCTGGCCGCGCCGCCTCTTCGGCTCGGCGAGGAGTCTCAGGCACTCGTCGAGGGTGACCGTGAACAGCTGCTCCTCCGTGTCGAGGCTGCGTGTCTCCTTCCCCTTCTTCAGGTACGGCCCGTACCGACCGTTCTGGACGGTGATCTCCTCACCGTCGGAGGGATCGGCTCCCACGACCCTCGGGAAGCTGAGCAGGCGCAGCGCGTCGTCGAGGGTCACCGACTCCAGCGTCATCGTCGCGAACAGCGACGCTGTCTTCGGGCGCTCTCCCTTGTCCTCGCCACCCTCACCGACCTGAACGTACGGTCCGAAGCGCCCGTCCCTCGCCAGTATCGGCAGACCGGTCCCGGGATCCGAGCCCAGGACCCGGTCGCCCCTCGGCTTCTCGAGGTGCTCGACGGCCTTCGCGACGTCCAACTCGTCGGGGGCGATGTCTTCGGGGATGCTCGCCGTCTCCTCACCCCTCTGCACGTAAGGTCCGTAGCGCCCGACGCGGGCCACCACCTCGACGCCCTCGCCGTCCACGCCGAGCGGGATCGAGTTCACCTCGCGTGCATCAATCTCGCCCAGCCGCTCGGTCACCATGGCGTGCAGGCCCGGCGCGCCATCACCGAAGTAGAAGCGGTACAGCCAGGGCACCGACTCCGCGGTCCCGTCGGCGATCGCGTCGAGATCGTCCTCCATACGCGCGGTGAAGGCGTAGTCCACGAGGTCCGGGAAGTGACCTTCCAGGAGGGTCACCACGGCGAACGCCGTGAAGGACGGCACGAGAGCCGAACCCCTCTTCCAGACGTAGCCGCGATCGATGATGGTGCTGATGATCGAGGCGTACGTCGAGGGACGGCCGACCCCCAGCTCCTCGAGACGCTTGACCAGGGAGGCCTCGGTGTAGCGGGCGGGCGGCTGGGTCTCGTGTCCCTGTGGCTCGAGGGAGAGGGCGCGGATCCGGTCGCCCTCCGAAAGAGCCGGGAGCTGACGCTCCTCGTCCTCCCCGTTCGGCTCGTCGCGGCCCTCCACGTACACGGCTCTGAATCCCGGGTGGGTGACCACGGTCCCGCTCGTCGCGAACGCCACGTCACGACCGCCGGGAGCCACGGCGCCGAGCCGGACGCTCACCGTCTCGCCCAGGACATCGGTCATCTGCGACGCCAGGGTGCGCTGCCAGATCAGCTCGTACAGGCGCGCCTCGGCTCCACCGATGCGTGAGCGGGCCCCTTCGGGGCTCATCCACTGCTCGCCAGCGGGCCTGATCGCCTCGTGCGCCTCCTGCGCGTTCTTGACCTTTCGGGTGTAGACGCGCGGTTCGTCCGGGAGGAAGGCCGAGCCGAAGCGCTCGACGACCTCGGCTCGTGCCACCCGGAGGGCGACTTCGGAGAGTGTCGTGCTGTCGGTCCTCATGTAGGTGATGAAGCCCTGCTCGTACAGGGTCTGGGCCGCGCGCATGGTCTGGGCGGAGGTGAGGCGCAGCTTCCGTCCCGCCTCCTGCTGGAGCGTCGAGGTCATGAACGGCGGTGCCGGCCGACGACGGTACGGCCGGGTCTCGACCGACCGCACCGAGAACTCCGCGTCGCGCAGCCCCTCGGCGAGTGAGCCGGCCGTCCGCTCGTCGACGACCATCACCTCACCGGACGCCACACCGTCGGAGCCGAAGTCCCTCCCGGTCGCCACCCTCGCCCCGTCCAGCTCCACGAGCGTCGCCCCGAAGCCGGTGTCGGCTTCGGGCGCGTCGGACTTCGTGAACACCCCGTCGATGTCCCAGTAGGACGCGGCGGTGAAGCGGATCCGCTCGCGCTCGCGCTCGACGACGATCCGCGTGGCGACGCTCTGGACCCTGCCGGCAGAGAGGCCGGTGGCGACCTTCTTCCACAGCACCGGGGAGACCTCGTACCCGTAGAGGCGATCGAGGATCCGCCGTGCCTCCTGGGCGTCGACGAGCCTCCGATCCAGCTCCCGCGGATTGCGGATGGCCTCGTCTATCGCGTGCTCGGTGATCTCGTGGAACACCATCCGGTGCACCGGAACCGTCGGGTTCAGCACCTCCAGCAGATGCCAGGCGATCGCTTCGCCTTCACGGTCCTCGTCCGTCGCCAGATACAGCTCGCTGGCATCCTCGAGCAGAAGCTTGAGATGGCGGACCTGGTCCTTCTTGTCCCGGTTCACCACGTACAGGGGCTTGAAGTCGTTCTCGACGTCGACCCCCAGCCGAGCCCACGACTCGCCCTTGAACACGCTCGGCACGTCGGCGGCACTCGCCGGGAGGTCCCGGATGTGGCCTATCGACGATTCCACGACGTAGTCGCGACCGAGGAACCCCGCGATGGTGCGGGCCTTCGCGGGCGACTCGACGATCACGAGCGGCTGCGGCATGGCCCAAGAGCGTTAGTGGGGCGAGGCGAGCGCTGTCAAGGAACCTCCCCGACCCCCTCCCGGAGGAGCCCGGCGGGCCGTGCCCTGTCTGGACCCACAAATGCGCAGGTCAGGGGTGTCGTCCCCTCACCGGTTGCAGGACCTGACGCAGGGCGGGAAGGTGGTGGGCCGACAGCCCGCCCAGGAGCCGCCTCCGTGGACTTCGAATTCAGCCCCCGCTCGAAGGAGCTGCAGGACCGGCTCTGGGAGTTCATGTCCGACAGCGCCCTCCCCGCCGAGCCCGTGTACCGGGAGCAGATGGGTGAGCTCGGCGACCCGCACGCCCATCCCCCGATCATCGAGGACCTCAAGGCAGAAGCGCGCCGGCGGGGACTGTGGAACCTGTTCCTGCCGTACGAGACCGAGTGGACCGAGGGCCTCTCGAACCTCGACTACGCGCCCCTGGCCGAGATCATGGGCCGGTCGCCCCTCGCCTCCGAGGCATGCAACTGCTCAGCGCCCGACACGGGGAACATGGAGATCCTCTCCCTCTTCGGCACGGCGGAGCAGAAGGACCGATGGCTGGTGCCGCTGCTCGAGGGAGAGATCCGCTCCTGCTTCGCCATGACGGAGCCGGAGGTGGCATCGAGCGACGCGACGAACATCCGCTGCTCGATCGAGCGCCGCGACCACGAATACGTGATCAACGGCCGGAAGTGGTGGATCTCGGGTGCCGCAAGCGATCGCTGCAAGGTCGCGATCCTGATGGGCAAGACCGACCCGGGCGCGCCGATCCACCTCCAGCAGTCGATGGTGCTCGTACCGCTGGACACACCCGGGGTCACGGTGCTCCGCAACCTCCCCGTCTTCGGGTACCAGAACCGCGAGGGTCACTGCGAGATCGTGTTCGAGGACGCGCGGGTGCCCACCTCGAACGTGTTGGGGGAGGAAGGCGGCGGGTTCGCCATCGCGCAGGCACGACTGGGTCCCGGGCGGATCCACCACTGCATGCGAACGATCGGGGTGGCCGAGCGGGCGCTGGAGCTGCTCTGTCGGCGGGTGAGCGAGAGGGTGGCGTGGGGACGGCCCCTCTCGGAGCAGGGTGTGATCCGGGAGTGGATAGCGGAGAGCCGCATGGAGATCGAGCAGGCGAGGCTTCTCACCCTGAAGGCCGCTTGGCTGATGGACACCGTCGGCAACAAGGGTGCACGCACCGAGATATCGGCGATCAAGGTCGTCGCACCCAACGTCGCTCTCCGGGTCGTCGACCGCGCCATCCAGGCCCATGGCGGGGGAGGTGTCTCCGACGACTTCCCACTGGCCGCGATGTGGGCCGGGCTGCGCACCCTCCGCTTCGCCGACGGGCCAGACGAGGTGCACCGCCGACAGATCGCCCGCCGGGAGCTCCGTCGCTACGAGGACGTCGAGCCGGTCTGGCCCGAAGGGACCGAGGTCAGCGACCGCTCCCACGCCCGCTGATCCTGAGACCCAGGTATCCCAGCGACCCGGCGACGAGGCTGCCTCCGAGAACCCCGAGCTTGGCGGAGTCGTCGAGGCGAGCCTCTTCGAACGACAGGCCGGTCACGAACAGCGCCACGGTGAAGCCCACCCCGGCCACCATCCCGAGCGCCGCGAGGGTCCTCCAGGTCGTCCCCGTCGGAAGGCGGCCGATCCCCAGCTTCACCGCTCCGAGCGTCGCGAGGAAGACGCCGATCGGTTTGCCGACGACCAGCCCGAGAGCGACACCCCAGACGACCGCCGGCTCCCAATCACCTCCGGATCCGACGACCCTCACCCCTGCGTTGGCCATCGCGAACACGGGAACGATGGCGAACACCACCCACGGCTCGAGCGCGTGTGCCGCTCTGTCCAGAGGTGAGATCGACTCCCGCGACACCCGTACGAGCTCGTTGACGTCGGCAGCGTTGTTCACCGCCTCCTCCGCTGTGACATGTCGATCGTCGAAGGTGTGCTGGATGCGTTCCACGAGCGGGTTGGCGGCCGCGGCGAAGGTCCCGGGCTCGAAGAAGGGTCGCGTCGGTATGAGGAGACCGACCGCCACTCCCGAGATGGTGGCGTGCACGCCTGACTCCAGGAGCGCGAGCCAACAGACCACTGCCAGCACCCCGTACACCGTGATCGATCGGATCTCCACCGCCCGGCAGGCGGCTATCACCGAGAGCGCCACCGCAGCGACAGCGAGCCAACCGAGGCTGACTCCGTGGGCGTAGAACAGCGCTATCACGATGATCCCGCCGATGTCGTCCGCAATCGCGAGCGTCAGGAGGAACACCTTCCCCGACGGGGGCACCCTCGGGCCGACCAGCACCACGATGCCCACCGCGAAGGCGATGTCGGTGGCGACCGGGATCCCCCAGCCCCGCTCTCCCGGCCCACCCGCGTTCAGCGACAGGTAGACGAGAGCCGGCACCACCATCCCTCCCAGCGCCGCGATCACGGGGGCCGCCGCCTTCTTGGGGTCGCGCAGCTCCCCGAAGACCAGCTCCCTCTTCACCTCGAGCGCGACCAGGAAGAAGAAGACCGTCATCAGACCGTCGTTCACCCACTCCTGGAGGGTGAGGTCGATGTGGAGAAGACCCCCGAGCTCGACCGTGAGCTCCGTGCCCCACAGCTCGAAGTAGCTCTCGAAGAACCCCGAGTTCGCCCACACCAGGGCCGTGAGGGCGGCCACGAGGATGACGATGGCGCTCGCCGCCTCCTCCGCCATGAACCTCTGGAGCGGCTGGACGACCACGCGCGGGAGCGTGCGATCCGATTCGGACCAGCTCTTCCGGGTTCCGTGGGAACGGGGCTCGTTCACTGGCTCAGAGTCATCGGGCAGGGGCGGCCGGGGCGGCGGCCGGACTCCATCTACGGATCGGGCCGAGCGTAATCAGCCCGACCGCCTGCGGTGGACGACCAGCTTCACGGATGTCCCCTCGGGAGATGAGCGAATCTCGGCCTCGTCCGCGAGGCTCTGCATGAGCGGGATCCCGAAACCACCCTCCACGTCCAGCCGAGCCTCCTCGGTCATGCCCGGGAGGGGCGCGATCCGGTCCGGGTCGAACCCCGGTCCCTTGTCGCGAACCGCGACCTCGACGCGGTCCGCATCGACGCTGCAGGTGATGATGATCCGCTCCTCGCCGGAGAGCTCGGCGTGGGCCTCGATCGCGTTGGTGGTGGCCTCGCTCACCAGCACCCGAAGGTCCTCGATGCGCTCGTCCTGGAAGGTGGGCTCCACCGCCGCCGCTGCTGCCACCACCAGGCGCGCCAGGGAGAGCAGCTCGGGCCGGGCCGGGATCTCGAGCTCCACCACCCCGGCCACCTCGCTCACTCCCCCGTGGCTTCCGCGGGTCGGCCGGAAGTCGACGCGGAGGCGAGTCTGTCGACGTCCCCGACCGATCGGATGACCCGCACGATCCGGTCGAGCTCCGTCAACTCCAGCACCCGCCTGATCCTCTCCTCTCCGCAGGCCACGACCACCGAGCCGCCCTGGGTCCTCACCCGCTTGAGGGCCCCCAGGATCAGGCCGAGCCCCACCGAATCGATGTAGTCGGTGGCATCGAGATCGATCACGAGGTCGTGGTGCCCCTCGGCAACCGTGGCCACGACCTGCTGACGGAAGGCCGGGGCTGTGGAGAGGTCGAGCTCACCCAGCACCCTCAGCACGGTCCACGGTCCCCGGGTGCCGGTCTCCACCGCGAACTCCACGACCACCAACGCTAACGCACCCGGCTGTTCGCCCAGCTCAGCCCCCTTGCCACCCGAGGAGGACAAGGCTGTAATTACATCCTTGGGCTCCGTCGACCACCACACCGGCATCGACACCTTCCTCCAGCGTCCGTACGGGGGCCTGGTGCACCTCGAGCGATTCCCCGCGCGGCCGCCGGTGTTCGGTGAGCCTGCCCGACCCGTGCCTGCCCGCATCCTCGAGGCTCTCGGGGTCGAGACGCTGTGGTCGCACCAGGCCCGGGCACTCGACCTGGTCCGGGCAGGCAGTTCCGTCGCGATCGCGACGGGCACCGCCTCGGGCAAGTCCCTCTGCTACCAGCTTCCGATCGCGGAGGCGGTGACCACGAAGAGCCGCCCGGCCACCGCACTGATCGTCACGCCGACCAAGGCACTCGCGCACGACCAGTACCGCAGCCTCGCTGGAGCGCATCTCCCTGGCCTGGTGCCCGGCTGCTACGACGGAGACGCCGCCCGGTCGGAGCGTGCGTGGATCCGTGGTCACGGCAACGTCGTGCTCACCAACCCCGAGATGCTCCACCACTCGATCCTCCCCAACCATCCCGCATGGGCGACCTTCCTGATGCGTCTCCGCCACGTGGTGATCGACGAGATGCACGTGCACCGAGGGGTGTTCGGATCGCACACGGGCCACCTGCTCCGGCGGCTGCGTCGGCTCTGTGCACGGTACGGGTCAGATCCGGTCTTCGTGCTCTGCAGCGCCACCGTCGGCGAGCCCGGCCACCTCGCCTCCGAGCTCACGGGGCTCGACGTGGTCGAGGTGAGCGATGACGGGTCCCCCCGTGGTCCACGCGCCTTCGCGCTCTGGGATCCCCTCGGCGAGCGCAGGCCCTCGCGCTCCCACTCGCCGCACGGTCGCGGCAGAGCTCGTCGCGGAGCTCGTGGGGGAGGGGCGACGGACCATCGCGTTCTGTCGCTCGCGAAGCGGTACCGAGATCGTGGCGGCCCGGGTGAGAAGGCACCTGCGCGGGTCCGCCGACTCGATCCGCGCATATCGCGGCGGTTACCGCCCCGAGGAGCGACGGGCGATCGAGCGGCAGCTCGTCGACGGAGACCTGCTGGGGGTGGTGACGACCACGGCGCTCGAGCTCGGGATCGACATCGGCGACCTGGACGCATGCGTTCTCGAGGGCTACCCGGGCACCATCTCCTCGATGTGGCAGCAGGTCGGGAGGGTGGGGCGCGATGGTCGGGAAGCCGTCGCGGTGCTGGTGGCCGGCACCGACCAGCTCGACCGCTACCTCCTCAGCCATCCCGGCGAGGTGTTCACCAGGAGCCCCGAGCCCGCTGTCGTGAACCTCGCCAACCCGTACGTGCTCGGACCGCAGCTCGCCTGCGCCGCGTACGAGCTCCCCATCTCGCACGACGACGAGCGCTTCTGGCCCGGCCTCTTGGACGAAGGCGTCCGCCAGCTGGCCCTCGGGGGAGACCTCAGGGTCCGCCGGGGATTGCACCGGCCGCCCGGTGAGCACAGGACCCGACGTGGGACGTCGCCGACAGCGACCTGGCGCGGCGACGGCACCCCCTCGCATCGGGTGTCGCTGCGAGGTGGGGGCGGGCGGGAGCTCCGGATCTTGGACGAGGGCGGAGAGCTCGTCGGCACCGTGGACGAGGCCCGCGCCATGGCGCTGTGCCACGAGGGCGCCGTGTACCTGCACCAAGGCCAGGCCTGGTCGGTCACCCGATTGGAGCTGGACTCGGGTCTGGTGCAGGTGATCCCGCACGACGGAGGCGAGTACACCGTCGCGAGCAGGGAGTCCGAGATGCGCGTGCTGGGGGTGTCGGGCAGCAGAGGGCTGGGTCAGGGAACGCTCACCCTCGGCGACGTGGAGGTGGTGAGCACGGTCACCGGCTACCAGCGCAGGGATGAGCGCACCGGCAAGCTGATCGCGCGGCAGGGCCTCGACCTGCCACCGACCCACCTCGTCACCAGGTCGTTCTGGTTGACCGTGCCCCCCCGGCACCTCCACGACTCCGGGATCGAGCCGGCGGCGTGGTCGGGGACGCTGCATGCCGCGGAGCACGTCTCGATCGCCATGCTGCCCCTCTTCGCCATCTGCGACCGCTGGGACGTCGGCGGGGTGTCCACTGCCCTGCAGGCCGACACCGGGCTTCCCTCCGTGTTCGTCTACGACGGCCACGCCGGCGGGTCGGGGATCGCCGAGCTCGGATTCGAGGCTGCAGAGCGGCTGCTGAGAGCCGCGCTCGAGGTGGTCGCCGACTGCCCGTGCTCCTCCGGCTGCCCCTCCTGCGTCCACTCGCCGAAGTGCGGGAACGGCAACGAGCCGCTCGACAAGCGTGGCGCCGTGACGCTGCTGGGCACCCTCCTCGGCGGCGCGTGACTCACTCGACGCGCATCGTGGCCCTGGCTCGCAGCTCCACGTCACCGACCAGGGGTCCGACCAGTGGCAGATCGGTCTCCGCCCGGTACACCACCTGGACCGTGACCCGGCTCCCGGTGGACCCCCGGCCGTGCACCTCCACGGTCAACCGCTCGGGGTCCAACGGAGAGCTCTCCCTGGCGGCGCGGGCCGGGGCGCCAGGATCGCTGTCCACCGCAGCCTGGCGCACGGCCTCGCGAGCCGCGTGGGTCACCAGCACCTGCTGCCCCACGATGAGGCCCACCTGGGCGAGAGCCAGGAGAAGCAGCGCGAGGAGCGGCAGGGCCAGGGCCAGCTCGACCGCAGCTTGGCCCCCATCGCCTCGGACTCTCGGCGCACTCACCTCACCTTGCTGATCACCGAGTCGATGATCGCGTCGAGGAGCCTCCCCACCTTGTTGGTCTTGGTGGCCCAGGCGAGAACCAGGAGTGCCACAGCGGCGGCCCCCAGGATGACCAGGGCGTACTCGGAGGTGGCCTGTCCGCGGTCGCCGCGCCCGGTGCGGGTGGTCGAGAGGGCCTGCAGGTACACGAAAGCTCGCAACATCTCGGGTCTCCGTTCAGTCGGTGTCTGAGAGGCAGCGGAGTGCTGCGATCCGGAGGCGTGCCACGCCCCGGTGGAGCCGTCAGAGACGGAGACCGCCGAGCGACCCCGCCAAGAGGGGCACGACGGTGAGCAGCGCGAAGGCGGGAAGCGTGCAGAGCACCAGCGGGAAGACGAGCCTCACCGGTACACGACGAGCGAGCTCCTCCGCCCTGCGCCGCCGCGCCGAGCGCAGGTCACGTCCGAGCAGATCCAGCGCAGGGCCCAGAGGCGTCCCGTGGTGCCCGGCCCACCGCAGCGCGGTCACGAGGGGCCGGGCCGGATCGCCGAGACCGGCGGTCATCCCGTCCAGCGCCTCCGACAGCGTCGCCCCCCTCCCGACCTCACGCTGCACCGAGCCGAACGACTCCGCGACCACCCCGCGACCGTGTCGTGCCACAGCATCGAGGGCGAGTCGTGGACCCAGTCCTGCATCGACCGCCAAGGCCAGGAGATCGACCACGTCGGGAAGCTCGTCGATCACCCGCTGCCGGGCGGAGCGCAGGAGCTCGGCCCTCTTCCACCTCCGGGTCAGCCACACGGCACAACCGGAGAGCGCGGCCAGCACGGGGTGCAGCAGCACCAGGGGCGCACCGATCGTCACCGCCCAACCCAGGCTCTCGTCGGCCGCCGGGTCCGGTGGAAGGCCCACGCGGCGACGGATGGCTGCTCCGATGCGGGCCGGAGCTCGCTCGGGTCGACGAGGGGCCCGACGGGGAGGAAGAGCGCGGAGGCGAGGGGGTGAAGGGCGCCGGAACCAGGCCAGGGTGAGCATCCCGGCTCCCGCCAGGAACGCCAACGGCCTCACCCGAGACCTCCGGTGATCCGGGACATCCACACCGCCCCCGCGATGTCGAGGAGGACGCCCGCTGCTACGCACGCCCAGCCCAGCGGTTCGCTGAACAGGAACCCGGCAGTCCGCGGATCCACCACGACGACGAACGCCGTGAACAGCGGCGGTGCCAGCACGAGCACCCCGGCGGAGCTCCGCGCGGTCGCACTCAGGGCGCGGACCTCGCTCTCCAGAGCTCGTCGCTCGCGCAGGGTGGCGGCGACCCTGTCGACCGACCTGGCCCTCGACCCACCGGTATCGTCCCCCAGCGAGAGCGCCGCCACGAGCAGGCCCACGTCCCGGTCGGCCTGGTCGGCCCACCATCCCAACGCAGCGCTCACCGGTTCACCTCCCTCGATCCGGGCCACGACGGGACGCAGCTCCACCACCACCGGGTTGGTCGGGCTCTCGGCGACCTCACGCAAGGCCGAGGTCACCGACGACCCCGACCGAAGTGCGGTGGCCAGGTCGTCGGCCAGCAGCGGCAGGGCTTCAGCGCGCCGTCGGCGTGCCCGCCCCAGTGGATCCGACGCCCGGAGCCTGCTCAGCGTCCGCCTCACCGGTGTGGTCACCGCGCTCCCGCGACCCGCCGCCACCAGACCACCGGACCCGGCCTGCAACACGGCACCGCTCGTCGAGCGCCTCTCGGTCGCGGCGAGGCGCCGGAAGGACCGGCCTGAAGCACGGGCCGCCAGAGCAGACCTCACGGCGGCCGCCGCCGACATCAGCGAAGCTGCTGTCACGATCCCGGTCATCCGGGCACCTCGACCCACTCCCGCCGCGGGGGGTTCAGGGGGTCCAGCCGCGGTCGGCAGGTGGGCAGAGCCGTGAGGCGCCCGCCGATGGCAACAGGTCGGACGCCGAGACGACCGGCTGGATCCGGCTCGGGATCCACCTCTGCCACGAGCTCGACCGTTCGCTCTCCACCGGCCCGACGCACGACCTGCACCACCAGATCGATCGCCGACGCGAGCTGGTCGCGCACGGCCGGCAGGGAGAGGCCCGTCTCGCCGAACAGCACCATGGTCTCGAGGCGTCGGAGGCTGTCCGCCGCGCTGTTCGCGTGGCAGGTCGACAGCGAGCCCTCGTGGCCGGTGTTCATCGCCTGGAGCATGTCCAGGGCCTCGGCGCCTCTCACCTCACCCACGACGATGCGGTCGGGCCGCATCCGCAGGGCGTTGCGCACCAGGTCCCGGATGCTCACCTCCCCCACCCCGTCCGCGCTCGCGGGGCGGGCCTCCAGTCGGACCACGTGCTCCGAAGGAATCCGGAGCTCGGCGACGTCCTCGACCGTCACGACCCGCTCCTCCGGTGGGAGCTCACCCGCCAAGGCGTTCAGGAAGGTCGTCTTCCCCGCACCGGTCCCCCCCACCACCAGCACGTTCAGACGCGCCCGGACGGCCCAGGTCAGCAGCGCCGCCAAGCCCGGAGAGCACAGCTCATCGAGGCGCCGCTCCCTCACGCCGAAGCGCCGTATCGCGAGGCAGGGTCCGTCGACCGCCAGCGGAGGGACCACCGCGTTGACCCGGCTCCCGTCGGGCAGGCGCGCGTCGACCACCGGAGAGCTGCGATCCGCTCTGCGCCCGAGAGGTGCCACCGCGCGCTCGATCAGGCGCTCTATCTCTGCGGTGTCGAGGCACAGGCCGGTGCGCTCGAGCCTCCCCGCCCTCTCGACCCAGACCGGTCCAGGGCCGTTCACGAGCACGTCGGTGATCTCGGGGTCCTCGAGCAGCACCTCCAACGGCCCCAGACCCCCGATCCGAGCCAGCACCCCGTCCACCACCGATCGCACCGCCGTGCCCGCCAGCAGCGGGTGCTCGGATCGGACGAGCTCGGTCAACGAGGCCCGGTCGATCGCCACCTCCGGTCTGTCCAGCAGCCTCCTGTGGAGCTGGGCGGCCGCGTCCGGTACATCGAACGACTCGCCGATGCCGTCGACGGTGCCCGTCACGCTGCGTCCCGGACGGCACGGGCTAGTGCCCGCGGCAGGCGCGCCACCAAGAGCCCCGCGTCGACCGCACGGGCGGTCGCTGGCTCCACCGGCACCTCGGCCACCACCGGGATCCCGAGCACCTCCTCCACGTCGCGGGCATCGAGTGAGCGGCCGGGCTCGCTCAGGACCACCAGACCCGTGGGCCGCATGGGTGACGCAAGCGCGCGGCGCAGCGCGAGGTAGCAGGGGCGCAGCACCAGGAGCGAGGCGGACGCCGACGCGACCACCTCCCTTGCCGGCGACGTGGACCCGGGCGGCTTCGATGCCGATGGGCTTCGCGGCGGGCCTGTGGGCCCGCCGCCGGCCGGGACGATCTCCGACGGCGAAGCACCCGCATCGGCGACCAGACCGGCGTCGACCACGACCACCCTCGCCTCGCCTCTCAGCAAGGATGCCAACGTGTGGGCACGAGCTCCGCCCGTAGTAGCCGACAGGCCGCGTGGCAGCAGCCGCAGACCCGGCGCCACCTCCACCTCCATCCGGGCGAGGCCGTCAGCGGGAACCTCGTCACCGGCCGCGAGCCATTCGGCCACACCAGGGCGGTCGCAGTCGGCCAGACCCAGGACGGGGGGCTGGTCACCCGCCAGGTCGACCAGCAGCACCTCCTCCCCACGCCGGGCAACCGACAAGGCGAAGGCCGCAGCGGTCACGCTGACGCCGGACCCGCCCTTCACTGACCAGAGTGCCAGCAACGAAGAACTCCCTCCCCTGACGAACCGGACACCTCGGGGGAAGGAGTGCCGCCACCCTAGCCACCTCCGATGGCGCGCACAACGGCTCGATGCAGGCCTTCGGCCTGCGCGCGGCGCAAGCCTCGTAGGCTGATCTCCCGGCCGCGATTCCCGGAGGGATGCGTGGAGGCCGCCTTCTTCGATCTCGACAAGACGGTGATAGCGAAGGCCTCGCTGGCCGCGTTCGAGCCGGCCCCTGTACCGGGAGGGCCTCATCTCGCCTTGGCTCGTCGTCCGCGCGATGTGGGGACAGATGCTCTTCCGGCTCTCGGGTGCCGACGAGGAGCGCATGCGCAAGGTCCGCGAGTCCGCTCTCCGAATCACCAGGGGATGGGAGCAGGCGCGCATCAGCGCCATCGTCCGCGAGACGCTCACGGACGTCATCGAGCCGATCGTCTACGACGAGGCGCTCGAGCTCATCGCCGAGCACCGGGGAGCGGGCCGGAGGGTGTTCATCGTCTCGGCCTCGCCAGAGGAGATCGTCGCCCCCCTCGCCCAGTACCTGGGCGTCGACGAGGCGATCGCCACCCGGGCAGGGCTGGACGAGTCGGGTCGCTACACGGGCGAGGTCGAGTTCTACGCCTACGGACCCCACAAGGCGGAGGCGATCCGTCGGATAGCCGCGATCGAGGGGATCGACCTCGACGCCTCCTTCGCCTACTCGGACTCGGCCACGGACCTGCCGATGCTCGAGGTGGTGGGAACCCCGGTGGCGGTGAACCCCGACCGGGATCTGATGCGCATCAGCCGTGAGCGCGGGTGGGAGGTCCGTTGGTTCTCGCGGAAGGTCCCACTGCGGGAGAGGGTCTCCTTGCCCGCGCCGGGCACGCTCGCCGCTGTCGCGGGGATCGCTCTGGCCAGTGCTGCTGTGTTCGCCGCTGCGTGGTGGGTGCTCAGGCGTGAGCCGCTGCCTCCTCCCGGCCGAGCCTCACGCATGGAGGCCCGACTCCGGCAGCTGCCCGTCAGACGCTGGAGCCCTGCAGCTTCTTGGCGAGGACCACCGCCAGCACGACGACCACGACGAGGACGATGAGCTTCTTCATGGCGGGGCAGTGTAGAGGTTGAGCTGCGCTCCGTGTCGAGCGTCGACCCGACACCGGCCCCGTTAACCTGCACCCCGGAGGTGTCTGGGCACCTGGTGGGCTCCCCCGCCTTCAAAGCGGGTGGCACGGGCGATCCCCGTGCGGCGGGTTCGATTCCCGTCCACCTCCGCCACTCGGCCCGGCCTGGTGGAGGCCTCCCGTCGAAGGGGCCGGGGCTCAGACGGCCAGGAGGTCGCGCGCCCCGGTGTCGCTCGAGGGGTGCCGCAGCTTCGACATCGCGCGAGCCTCGATCTGGCGAATCCGCTCACGCGTGAGGTTGAAGTGCTCACCGACCTCCTCGAGCGTCCTGGGCTCGCCCCTGTCGAGGCCGAAGCGGAGCTTCAGGATCTCCCGCTCACGCTCGTCGAGCGGACCCAGGAGGCGGTTGATCTCCTCCGGGAGGAGGGCCGTGGCTGCGACCTCGAACGGTGACTCTGCCGAGCGGTCCTCGACGACGTCTCCCAACTCGGCGTCGCCGTCCTCGCGCAGCGGCTCCGACAGCGAGAGCGGCTCGGCAGCGAAGCGGAGCGCTTCGGTGACCTTGTCCTCCGGCATCTCGACCTCGGCCGAGAGCTCGGCGAGCGTCGCGGGGCGGCCGAGCTTCAGCTCCAGACGGGCCCGCGCCTTCTGCAGGCGGGCCAACGTGTCCCCCGCGTGCACCGGCAGGCGGATGGTGCGGCCGGTGTTGGCGATTCCCCGGGTTATCGCCTGCCGGATCCACCACGTCGCGTAGGTGGAGAACTTGAAGCCCTTGCGCCAGTCGAACTTCTCGACCGCGTGCATCAGGCCGAGGTTGCCCTCCTGGATCAGGTCGAGCAGAGGCAGGCCAGACGCCTGGTACTTCTTCGCGATGGAGACGACCAGCCTCAGGTTCGACTGGACGAAGGTGCGCTCGGCATCGTCGCCTTCTCGGACGAGTCGGCGCAGCTCGCGCTTCCGGGCCGGTGTGAGGTCCTTGCCGCCTTTCTCGAGCTCCTCCCGACCGGCGATCCCACCTTCGATCGCCTGGGCCAGGCGCACCTCGTCCTCCTTCGTCAGGAGCGGGTACTGGCCGATGTCGGTGAGATACAGCCGAACGAGATCTTCCTCGTCGCGTTCAACACGCTCTTTCGCCAATGGCCACCTCTCGGTCCGACGCTGCTCGCTCCGGATCCCCGGCCGAGCCCCAGGCACGGAACAGCGCGTATTTGCATGAGGACGCACGGGGACCACGAACACCGGAAGGGACAGCTACCAGCGTCGTCCGGCCTCGCACGACGAACCTCGCTAACGATACCCACCCAGTCAAGAGGCCCAACCCGCCTGCCCGGGCCCTCGCCGATCCGTAAGGGATTGATGACACGAATAGGCCGGTTTGTGAACCTCTCGGGGCGTCGAAATCAAAGAAATGTGCCCGGGGCCCGGCTCACGCACCCGATCCCCGCCGCGGCACCCCGTCATCGGGTGCCCGGTGGCCGCCGGTGCTCCCAGGGCCCGCGATCCCTCCTGCTGCGGTGATCACCTTCTCCAACCGGGCCTGGTGGTCGGCTGCCCGCTGCACCTCTGCCTCGGTCCCGAGCAGCGACTGGATCAACATCTCCCCTTCGCGCCAGTCCTCCATCTCGTCCTGCAGGACGTGGTTCAGCGATCTGATGGTCGGAGCGTCGGTGATGGGTGAGCTGCCGGCCAGGTGATAGGCGTACGCCGCGATCTTGTGCGGGATGAGCACCCGGTACGTCCCGACCAGCTTCTCGATGGTCTGCTCGGGGGCCTCGGGCTCTGCCATCGCCTCCATGAACCCGACCATCTCGTCGTTCGGTGGGACCACGAGGCGATCGGGCTCCATCCCCCGCAGATCGGGCAGGCGGGCGTGCCACAGCTCCGCATGCCATGCGTGGTGGTAGCAGTGGATGCCGAGGGTCGCCTTCACGTCGAGCTCTGGGACGGTGGCGACCCATCCCCCCAACAGCTCGAAGAGCTTCCTCTCGAGCCACTCGCAGTGGCCGGCACGACGCGCCGCCTCCTCCAGGTCGAACAGGCTGGGAGGCTCGCGCCGATCCCGGGGCGAGAAGCTCTCACGCGGCCTCGTCGGCTCGGACATCGGATCCCCCAACCTCGACGACAGTCGCCGTCATGATAACGGTGCCCTCTGTCGCCAGACCGAGGCCGCGTCACGGCGCATGCGCCGCGACTTGGACGGAGGTCAACCCGGGTAGCCGTTGGTGATGGGGAGTCTCCGGTCCTTCCCGAACGCCTTGGTGGTGATGCGGGGTCCGGGTGGAGCCTGTCGTCTCTTGTACTCGTTCACGTCGACGAGCCGCACCACGCGACGCACAAGTGCCTCGTCGTGTCCCTCGGCGATGAGATCACCAGCGGTCTTGTCGCCCTCCACGTATGCGCGGAGGATCGGGTCCAACACCTCGTACGCAGGAAGGCTGTCTGTGTCGAGCTGGTCGGGCTTGAGCTCGGCGGAGGGGGGCTTGACCAGGACGTCCTCGGGTATCAGGTCGTACCCCGCCCGCTCGTTCCGGTCGCGGCACAGGTCGTACACGAGGAGCTTGGGTACGTCCTTGATCACCGCGAAGCCCCCCGCCATGTCTCCGTACAGGGTCGCGTACCCGACCGCCATCTCGCTCTTGTTGCCTGTCGTGAGCACCAGCCAACCGAACTTGTTGGAGAGCGCCATCAGCACCGTCCCCCGGATCCGGGGTTGGAGGTTCTCCTCGGCCACACCCGGGGCGGTCTCTGCGAAGGAGGCGGAGAGCATCCCGAGCAACGCCGCGTGAGCCGGTTCGATCTCGATGACCCGGTGGTCGATCCCGAGGTTCTTCGCGAGCTGCTGCGCGTCGGCGATCGAGTGGTCGCTGGAGTAGCGCGAGGGGAGCAGCACTCCGTGCACCGCGTCGCTGCCCAGCGCGTCCGTGGCGACGGCGGCCACCAGCGAGGAGTCGACTCCGCCCGAGAGCCCCAGCACCACCTCCCGGAACCCGTTCTTGCGGACGTAGTCACGGGTCCCGAGCACGAGAGCCTCGTAGGTCTCATGGGCCGGGGGCAGCAGCGGTGCCACGAGTGGACCGTCTGCATCGGTGGCCCGCGCGACTTCGCTCCCGGACCCAGAGACGGGCTCGATGACTGCCACCACCTCCGCCGTCGGGGCGGTGGCCCGCTCCCCCACGTCGAGGTCGACGACCAGGAGCGCCTCCTCGTACTGGGGGGCCCGGGCGACGACCGCACCGTGCTCGTCCACCACGGTCGAGGCGCCGTCGAAGACGAGCTCGTCCTGCCCGCCCACGAGGTTGACGTACACCACGGGGCACGAGGCCTCGAGCGCCCGCTCGGCGAGCATCCCCTCGCGCTCGTGGACCTTGCCCATGTGATAGGGCGAGGCGTTGAGGTTCACCACCACCTGCGCCCCCCCGCTCGACTGCTCGGCCACCGGACCGCCCGGCGCCCAGGCGTCCTCGCAGATGGAGACCCCGACGAGCACCCCCGCGACGTCGAACACCTGCACGGGGCCGTCACCCGGCTCGAAGTAGCGCTCCTCGTCGAACACGGCGTAGTTGGGAAGACGCCTCTTGTGGTAGCGACCTCGGGTGCCGCCGGCCGAGCACACCGCCGCGCCGTTCAGCAGACCCCGGTCGGTGCGGTCCACGAAGCCCACGATCGCGGCGCACCGATCCCCGGTGGCGCCTGCCACCTCATCCAGTGCCCGGAGGTTCTCCCGCACGAAGCTCGGCTTCAGGACGAGATCCTCGGGTGGGTACCCGCTGATCGCGAGCTCGGGGAAGACAGCCAGGTCGGCGCCACGCCTCTCGGCCTCTCGCAGCGTCTCGACGATGCGGCGGGCGTTCCCCTCCAGGTCCCCGACGACGCAGTCGATCTGGCAGAGGGCGATGCGGATCCGGCCCATCACCAAAGGCTACTGCCGGTCCGATTCCGCCGAAGCGGGCCGATGAGGCCGGTGCCTAGGCTGGATCGGTGGGCGCGAAGGACCTCGAGGAGCGGATCGAGCGCTCGGCAGCTCCCGAACAGGTCAGGTTGGCGCTGGAGCGGATCCGCGACACCCACCCTGACGTCTTCGGCCGCATGGACGAGGGTCACCTCGCCCCGGCGCTGGTCGCGACGACCGCAGCCAGCCGTTCTCTCGCCCGTCTCCTGGCGAGCGACGCTCGCGCTCTCGAGGTGCTTCCCGACCTCGAGATCCGCGAGGCGGTACCACTCGGAGATCTCGAGTCCCTCGTCGGATGGAAGCGGCGCGAGTACCTGCGCATCGCGGCACGCGACCTCCTGGGGATCGACGAGCTCGAGGAGACAGGGGCAGCACTCGCTGCCCTCGCGCGGGACGTGCTGGGCTCGGTGTGCGAGCTGTCGGGAGCCGAGGGCCTGGCGGTCATCGGGATGGGCAAGCTCGGTGGGGACGAGCTCAACTACGCGAGCGACGTCGACATCGTGTTCGTGGCCGACGGTGATCTGAACGGCCTGGAGAGGTCGGCCAGACGGGTCATGGAGATGTCCTCGCACTGCTTCCGGGTGGACGCCAACCTGCGGCCCGAGGGCAGGGACGGGAAGCTCGCGCGGAGCCTCGACTCCTACGAGGCGTACTGGGACCGCTGGGCCCAGCCCTGGGAGTTCCAGGCGCTGTTGAAGGCGCGTCCGGCAGCGGGTGACGCCGTGCTCGGACAGCGCTTCCTGGACAGCGCGCAGAGGTGGCTGTGGAACAGGCCTTTCGACTCCGACGCCCTCCGCTCGCTACGGCACCTGAAAGAGCGGTCCGAGGCCGAGGTGACCAAGCGTGGCCTGGCGGACCGCGAGGTGAAGCGCGGACCCGGAGGGATCCGAGACATCGAGTTCACCGCGCAGCTGCTCCAGCTCGTGCACGGGCCCCGCGACCCGCTCCTGCGATCGCCCACGACCCTGGAGCTTCTGCGCGAGCTGGCCAACGCCGGGTACGTGGAAGAAGAGGACGCCGACGAGCTCGCCAGCGCCTACAGGTTCTTCCGGGCCGTCGAGCACCGACTGCAGCTCGTCGACGAGCAGCAGGTGCACACGGTCCCCGCGGACGAGGGCGAGCGCGACCACCTGGCCCGGACGCTCGGACTCCGCTCGGATCCGAGAGCCAGTGCACTGGAGCAGTTCGAGAGCCGGTTGCGTCAGGCGCAGCTCGGCGTGCGCCTCATCCACGAGCGCGTGTACTTCCGCCCACTCCTCGAGGCGTTCGCCGGATCCGAGGGGGCGCTCAGCCCCGAGGCGGCCGAGACCCGGCTGGCGGCCTTCGGCTTCACCGACGCCAAGCGCACCAAGGCGGCGGTGCGCGAGCTGACGCGGGGCCTCAACCGGGCGTCGCGCCTCATGCAGCAGATGCTCCCGCTGATGCTCGACTGGCTGTCGGACGCGCCCGATCCGGATCTCGGCCTGCTCCTGCTGCGCAACCTCCTCTCCGGGTCGCAGCGCCAGAGCCAGCTGCTGGAGGCGTTCCGGGAGTCCCCCGAGGTGGCGCGCACCCTGTGCACCGTGTTGGGCACGAGCAGGTTGATGGGGGACACGCTGACCCACAACCCCGACCTGGTCACGAGGCTCCCCCACCCCGAGCGTCTTCGCACGAAGCCGCTCGAAGAGCTGGTCGAGAGCGCCGTCAAAGCGGTGTCGTGGAGGCAGGAGCGTGAGGAGCGCCAGGAGGCGCTGCGCCGCTGGAAGGACCGCAACCTCCTCGGCATCCAGGCACGCGACGTCCTCTACTCCGAGGGCACCCCTTCTGTGGGTTCGGATCTCACGAGCCTGGCCGAGGCGAGCCTGGAGGTGGCGCTACGGGGGAAGGGCTCCCCGTTCCCGTTCGCGGTGGTGGCCCTCGGGCGGTTCGGCGGGGCCGAGCTCTCCTACGCGAGCGATCTCGACGTCGTCTTCGTCTACGACGGCGAGGGCGCAGCGGCCTTCGAGGAGGCCGACCGCCTCAGCAAGACCATTCTCCGCTTCGTCGGCGGCTCGTCGCCCGCCGACCGGATCTACGAGATCGACGCCAAGCTGCGGCCCGAGGGCGGTCAGGGTCCGATGGCCCGCAACGTCGAGGGCTACGTGAAGTACTTCGAGCGATGGGCGCAGGTGTGGGAGAGGCAGGCATACGCCCGCGCACGAACGGTCGCTGGCGACCTCGACCTGGGCCGACGGCTCATCGATGCCCTCGAGGCGTTCGTCTGGGGTGAGGGGCTGAGTCCGGAGGATGCACGAGAGATCCGCCGGATGAAGGCCCGGGTGGAGACCGAGAGGATCCCCGTGGGCGAGGACCCCGAGTTCCACCTGAAGCTCGGCCGCGGCTCGCTCTCCGACATCGAGTGGACCACCCAGCTTCTCCAGCTGAAGCACGGGGTGAGGGCGACCGGCACGATCGAGGCGCTCCAGGCCCTCCGTACAGCTGATCTCCTCGCCGCCGAGGATACGGAGACCCTGATGGCGACCTACCAGTTCCTCGAGCGCACCCGGAACCGGCTGTACCTGGTGAGCAGCGCAGCGGCCGACTACCTCCCGAGCCAACCCGAGCCGCTCATGTGGCTCGCTCGCTCGTTGGGGACGACCAGCGTGGAGCTGCGCGACACCTACCGCCGGGTCACGCGCCGCACCCGTCGCGTGGTGGACCGGGTCTTCTACGGAAAGAGCTGAGCCACAGAGAAGGCGCGCACCCCGGCTGGGTGCGGACCGGTGCCTACCCGCCGTCCTCGCTTGCCAGGCACGACCCGCAGATCCCGTTGATCGTCAGGTGGTGCGGGTCGGCGCGGAACCCGAAGTCACGCTGCAGCCTCCGGCTCACCAGGTCGAGGACATCGGGCGGGAGGTTCAGCGTCGTCCCGCAGCGGGTGCACACGGCGTGGTGGTGCACGTCCGACGTGAGGTGGAAGGTCACCGGCTGGTGGCCGATGCGGGCGACGGCGATGATGCCGGCGTCGGTGAGCACGTCGAGGGTCCGGTAGACGGTGGAGAGGTGGATCGCGGGATGCCTGACCTGGATCCGACGCGCCAGCTCCTCTGCCGTCAGGTGCTCGTCGCCGGCCTCGATCAGCTCGGCCAGCACCGCCCTGCGTGCCGTCGTGGAGCGCTGACCCTTCCTGCGCAGCTGGTCGACGAGGTCTTCGACGGTGATCTCCCTGCCGGCCACCCTCCGAGTATGCCCTTGGCTTCGCGCCGGGCTCCGCCATGTGCCAGACTCCTGTTGCGAAGAGTTCGCAGGAGAAGTTGGTATGCACATCCCCGACGGGCTGATCGACGCCCCGACTTCGATCGCTGCAGGAGTGGCCGCTGGATGCGGGATCGCTGCGGCGCTGCGCCGCGGCGGCAAGGACCCGCTCGACTCCCTCACACCCATGACCGGCCTGGTCGCCGCGTTCGTCTTCTCGGCCCAGATGCTGAACTTCCCGGTTGCGAGCGGGACCTCCGGCCATCTGATCGGTGGACTGCTCGCCGCGGTGCTGGTGGGGCCATGGCTCGGCGCGCTGGCCCTGACGGTGGTGCTCGTCGTGCAGAGCCTCCTCTTCGCGGACGGCGGCATCAGCGCGCTCGGGCTGAACGTCCTGAACATGGCTCTCGTGCCGGCGCTCGGCGCCTACGCGCTGTTCTGGCTGCTGAGGCAGGTTCTCCCGCGCTCCCGTTCCGGGGTCCTCACGGCCACCGCGATCGCCGCGTTCTCGTCGGTCGTCCTCGCGGCTATCGCCTTCACCGTCGAGTACGCGATCGGCGGCAACGGCGCGGCACCGCTGGGGACGGTCGCGGCAGCGATGGTCGGCGTCCACGCAGTCATCGGTGTCGGGGAGGCGCTCATATCGACGCTCACGGTCGCAGCGGTGCTGGCCACCCGGCCGGATCTGGTGCACGGCGCCCGCGACCTCCGTCAGGCGACTGTGAAGATGGCCGTCGCCGCATGAGGAGACACGCGCTCGGGTTCCTGATCGCAGGATCGCTGGTGGCGCTGCTTCTCGCCTTCGTGGTGAGCCGCTACGCCAGCTCGGAGCCCGACGGCCTCGAGCGAGTCGCCTCTGACCACGCCCTCGACACCGCGGAGGAGGGCCACGCCCTGGCCGACGGCCCGTTGGCGGACTACTCCACGAAGGGTGTCGAGGACGCAGGGACGTCGACCGGTGTCGCGGGCGTGATCGGGGCCTGCGCCGTCTTCTCGATCGCAGGCGGCCTGGCATGGCTCGTGGCGCGCGCCAAGAGCAACCGCCGCGACGCGGCGGACGCACCATCGGCATCGGTGTGACGGACCGGCCCGCGGTGCGCCTCCACCGCAGCCTCCCGGAGCCGATGGACGTGGAACCGGAAGCGACGTGAGGACCCGACCCGTGAGCCCGGGAACGCTCCACTGCGCGCTGCCGACGCGGCTGCACGCGACCGATGCAACCGTGAAGCTCGTGTCCCTGGTGCTGTTCCTGTTCGCGGTCGTCGCGACCCCTCCTCGAGCCGTCCCGGCGTTCGGCGCCTACGCGCTGCTGGTGGGGGTCGCAGCGCTCGCGTCGCGGATCCCACCGTTGCTCCTGCTGAGACGGCTCGCCGTGGAGACGCCGTTCGTCCTGTTCGCTCTCGCGCTCCCGTTCGTGGGCACTGCTCCGTACACCGAGGTGCTCGGCATGGAGCTCTCGGTGCCCGGAGCATGGGCGGCCTGGTCGATCCTCGCGAAGGCCACCCTCGGCGTGGCGGCCGCCGTCGTCTTCGCATGGAGCACGCCGGTCACCGATGTGCTGACCGCCCTCGAGACGCTGCGCGTACCGCGGGTCCTCGTCGCCATCGCCGGCTTCATGGTCCGCTACCTCGACCTCATGGCGGGAGAGCTGCAGCGACTCCAGATCGCCCGGATCTCGCGCGGTGACGACCCACGGTGGTTCTGGCAGGGCCGGGCCGTTGCCGCCACGGCCGGGGTGCTCTTCGTGCGCTCCTTCGAGAGAGGCGAGCGCGTGCACCGGGCGATGCTGTCGCGGGGCTTCGGCGGGCGATTCCCCCCGACGCGTACTGGAGCTCCGGGAGCCCGGGAGTGGTTCCCCGCGCTGCTGTGGCCTGGTGCGGCCTGGGGTGTTGCCCTCACCGCGATGGCGCTGTGAACGGGGCACCGGCTGTCCGCCTCGAGGACGTCTCGTTCGAGTACCCCGACGGCCACCGCGCGCTCGACGGGGTCAGCCTCGAGGTCCAGAGCGGGGAGCGGGTCGCGATCCTCGGCCCCAACGGATCCGGCAAGACGACCCTGGCCCTGCACCTCAACGGGATCCTGCGCCCACGGGCCGGTGCTGTCGAGATAGAGGGCCTGCCCGTCGACGCCGCGAACCTCGCCGATATCCGCCGACGCGTGGGGATCGTCTTCCAGGACCCCGACGACCAGCTGTTCATGCCCACCGTCGAGCGGGACGTCGCCTTCGGGCCGGCCAACCTCGGCCTGGTCGGGCCCGAGCTGGAGGAGCGGGTGAAGCGAGCCCTGGCCGACGTCGGGATGGAGGACGTCGCGGAGCGGGCACCGAACCACCTGAGCCTCGGGCAGCGGCGGCGGGTCGCGCTGGCGACCGTGCTGGCCATGGATCCGTCGGTCGTGGTCTTCGACGAGCCCTCCGCGAACCTCGACCCGGTGGCTCGGCGTGAGCTGGCGGAGATCGTGACGCGCGCCGGCTACACCACCCTCGTCGTCACCCACGACCTGCTGTACGCGGCCGAGCTCTGCCCGCGATCGGTCATCATCGACCAGGGGTCCGTGGTGGCCGACGGACCCACCGCTGTGCTCCTCGCCGATGAGGAGCTGCTCCGGGCGCACCGGCTCGAGCTCCACGCTCCGCGAGGCTCGCGATGGGCCCGGGCTGACCAGAGCAGCAGCGCCTACGCTTCAGCGGGCGCCCGAGGGCGCGGCAGCCCGTCCCGCAACCTGGACCTGAAGGGGGACACCATGCCCGAGCTCGACATCTCGCACGATCTCGCACATCCGGTCGAGACCGACTCGGCCTGGAGCGAGTCGTACTACTTCAACGCGTTCGACCCGCCCACGGAGACGGGGTTCTTCACCCGGATCGGCATCCGACCCAACGAGGGCACGATCGATGTCGGGATGACCGTCTGGCTTCCCGACGACGACCTCATCGAGTACCGCTACGTCGATGCCCGGAGCGAGATGGTCGACCGCGATCTCCGGGTCGGCGGTGCCCGGTACCAGATGCTCGAGCAGGGCCGGAGCTGGCGGCTCACCTTCGACACCGACTCGTTCGCGGTCGACGCGACCTTCGATGCGCTGACCCCGCTGATCGGCGCCGACGGCCAGCGGCGCGAAGGCATGGGGTCGAGCGCCGAGACACGGAAGAGCATCGGAAAGGGCCACCTCGAGCAGGCGGGTCGGTGGACGGGCTGGATCGCAGCGAGGGGGCACCGCTACGAGTGGACCGACGCCCGCGGGAACCGCGACAAGTCCTGGGGCCCCCGCCGATGGGGTGGGCCGACGATGTGGCGCTGGTTCTCGATCAACTTCGGCGGTGAGGACTTCGGTGAGGGGGTGCACTTCGGAGGGATCCGCATCGGCACCGATGCCGGCGACCTCCACCGCGGGTGGGTGTGGAAGGACGGCTCGTTCGAGAGCATCTCCGAGTGGAAGGTGACGAGCGAGCTCGCCGATGACGGGGTCACCCACCGCAAGAGCCACATCGAGGCCACCGACAAGGCCGGGCGGGTCCACGTGCTCGACGCCGACGTCCTCAGGGTGCACCCGGGGCCGGGGGGCATCCGTCCAGGCGTGCCGATCGTCAACGAGGGCCTCGCACGCTGGAGGTACGGGGACCTCGAGGGATGGGGGATCTCCGAGTACCTCCACCAGCTCGACGACGACGCAAGGCCGAAGGTGCCGATCGCGTAGCCCGCGGGCCGGACGCGCGAGACCCGGACGTCGACCTGCGCCGGACGGTCGCTCCTCGGCCGAGCCGCGATCGGACCCGCGAGCGCTTCTCCGGCAGACTGGCGCCTGACCGGAGGTGGAGATGAGCGGAATCACCGACCAAGCCATCGATCTCGTCGCCGTGGACCCCGACCTCGTATGGCGGACGCGGCTGTTGAACGCGGCGGCCCCTCATCGCGGCGCCGAGGCAGGCACCTTGGACGCCGCAGAGGAGAAGATCGGGGACCGGGGCGCGGCGGTGATCATGGTCGGACCCTCTCTCTCGGGCGACACGATCGACGAGCTGGCAGCGCTTCGGGACAGAAGGCCCGACACCCTCGTGGTCATGGTCGCCCCCACCCTCTCGGTCTCTCTCCTCCAGGCGGCGATGCGGGCCGGGGTGTTCGACGTGCTCCCCGCCGACGTCGACGAGGAGTCTCTGAGCCGGGCGATCCGCGCGGCCGTGGAGGAGCTGGAGAACGGTCCCGAGCACCTCGCCGACGTCGCGGAGGCGAGCCGTCCGGGCCGGCTCATCGTCGTCAGCTCCGCCAAGGACGGGGAGGGCGCTACGACGCTGGCCGTGAACCTCGCTGCCGCTCTTGCTGCCTACCGACCCGGACAAGTCGCCCTGGTGGAGGGGGATCCGCGCTTCGGGGACGTCGCCATGTCGCTGGGGCTGCCCCCGCCGGCCGTGGGCGCCGGAGACGGGTTCGACGAGCTGGCAACCGGGCGCCAGTCGATCCTCGAGCACATCGTCGACCACCCGCGCACCGGGCTGCTGGTGCTCGTGCCGCCACGCTCGACCGCGCCCGTGGATCAGGTCGACGACGAGCACGTGATCACCGTGGTGAGCACCGTCCAGTCGCTCGTCGGGACGGTGGTGCTCGACGCTCCGTTCAGGCTCGTCGAGGTCGCTCATCTCCTCACCTACGCCGATGACGTGTTGCTCGTCTCCGACACCGACCTCACCAGCCTGAAGAACGCGATGATCGCTCGGCAGATCGTCGGTCGACAGGGGATGCTCGACGACCGGGTTCGGTTGGTCGTCAACTGCGGCGAGGCCGGCCGGAGCCCCGACGTCGTGGCGGTCGAGCGAACCGTCGGCATCCCGGTGGTGGGTGTCCTACCGACAGCCGAGGACAGCCCGGTGACCGACGCGGACGGGGTGCCGCTGGTCGTCGCCGATCCCTCCGCACCGTTCTCGAGGGCGGTGGTGGATCTGGCTCGCGCTCTCTTCGACCCGGGAGCACCGACTGCCGGATGACCTGTCGGCCAGGGACAGGCGCTCCAGGAGCCTGCCTCGAACGGCAGAGCTCAGGTGCACACGTCGGCATCCGCTTGGCGGTGCGCCGGAGGGCCTCCACGAATCGCCACATCCCGGGAGCTCTCAATCGACCGGCGTCTCGATCTCCAGCAGCGGTGAGGCGGGCCTCACCCACATGGGAAGCTCATCCAGCGGCGCATCGACGGTGATCTCGCGGGGTCCCTCGACGGTCGCCGAGCGGTCCCAGAAGTCGATCCACTCGCCGGGAGGGATCCAGACAGCCCGATTCCGGGACCCGCTCCGCCACACCGGTGCCACCAGCAGGTCCGGACCGAGCAGCCACTCGTCCCAGCGGTTCGCAGCATCGTCCTGCCAGTTGAACACGAGCGGGCGCACCATCGGCATGCCGGTGGTGGCAGCCTCGTCGGCAGCTCCAGCCAGGTATCTCTGCATCACCGGGTCGTGGCGCAGCAGGACGTAGCGCCGGTAGATGTCGATGAGCTCGGGATCGGGCTGACCGGTCGTCGTGGTGGCCCACGGCGTGCCACCCATACCGTGGAAGCGCATGATCGGGCTCGCGAACCCCACCTCCACCCAGCGGGCGAAGACCTCCCGATCGACCCATGCCGTGTAGCCGCCGATGTCGCTTCCCCAGTACGGCGTTCCCATGAACGCGGCCCGCTGCACCGAGATGAGCACCGACCGAAGCCCCAGGTCGGTGCTCGGGGCATCCTCCATCGGTGCCTCGGGGATGGCAAGGCCCTCCCGGCTGTGCGTGTCGCCTCCCCAACGCATCACCTCCGCCTGTGACCCGGTGTACCCGGCGCGAGCGATGAGGAAGCCCTCCGCGCCGCGAGCCTCGTCGATGATCCCGCTGAAGATCCGGGCGAAGCCGACCGGATACCAGTTGTGGACCTGGCGGCCCGTGCGCCCGTCCGCGTAGACGGCTTCGGCGGTGGACGTGATGTCGGGCTCGTCGCCTCGATCCATGAAGAACCCGTCCACGTACCGCCCCTCGGGCGAGTCGAGGAACTCCGCCACGTCCGACCGCAGCCACTCCACCGCGTCGGGGTTCGTGAGATCCAGCGATCGCGGGCTCTCGGGGGCCAGCCAGCCGCTCCTCTCCGCCTCCGCGCCGCGCGCTCCGATGGCCCAGGGCGCCATCCACACCACGATGCGCCAGCCGCGCTCGTCCAGAGCTTCGAGCATGGCCTCGGACTCGGGGAAGCGCTCGGGGTCGAACGCCAGCTCGCCGAACCCCTCCTGGCCAACAGCCCAGGGACGATCGAAGTGGTACACACCGGCCGGCAACCCGTAGGTGTCGTACGCCTCCAGATCCGACGCCACCGAGGCGTTCATCGGGGTTCCATCGACACTGGCAGGTTCACCGACCGGGTGCTCGTCACGTCCCCTCCAGTGCAGGAACACGGCATCGGGTGGTCGCTTCGGGTACCCCGTCAGCTCGTAGTAGCCCCTCACGATCGACGCGTGGTCGGGTCCGTACACGAAGTGGTAGGCGCCCGCCTCCTCATCGGGGTCCCATTCGAAGGTCAGCCTCAACGTGTCAGGTGCATCGGGTGCTCCCACGGCGTACGTACCTGGCATGAAGCCGTCGACCAGCAGGCCGTACCCCCGCGAGCTCTGGTGGAACGGGACGTAGCCCGACATCGTGGGTGTGATCCACATCGTCACCTCTTCACCCCGACGATCGAGCGATCCAACCGCTTCGGGCACGAGCTCCGACGGCGTGGCGTCGTCGACGATGCGTTCGGTGAGGCCGTAGATCCGTTCGTCGTCGGCCAGGCCGAGCTCGGTTCCCCAGGCGGTGACACCGGTGGGGTCATCCACGCGCACACGCACCTCGTGCCCGATCGTGCCCTCGGCACCCACCTCCACGACGCCGGTGAGGCCGTGCTCGAACTCGACGTCGAAGACGACGCGGTCGGCGGTCGTCTCTGTGTCAGTCACCTCGGCCACGTACGACGGTGTCCCGTGGTGCACGACGAACAGGCCACCTGGCCCGGGGCCGGACGCCGCGTCCGCCACGACCTCCCGTCCATCGCCGCCCACCACCGACAGTGCCAGTCCAGCGGTGGTGTCGGCCGCCCACGTGTACCGCGCGGCCTCGACCGAGAGCCCGGTGTCCGTCTCCTCGACGTCCCAGGGGACGGCCACCGAAGTCGCACCTCCCGTTGCCGGAACAGCCGTCGACCCCTCCGCACCATCCCCTCCTCCACCCGAGGTACAGGCTCCGGCCAGCAGCACACCCACGCCGACCACCGTTGCCACCGTCCTCCGGCGGACTCGCCGAACCGGTGAGGCCAGATCAGCTCCGGACATCGCCGAACCCCGAGGTCCGATCCCTGTCCGGACCCAGACGTCTCGCGGAGGCGGTCGACCCGATCCTGCTCACCAGCGATTCCATGTGGTCATCCATCGACGCCCCCTCGAGGTCGGCGCACAGACAGCCTGAGCGGGTTCGGATCCGAAGTCGCGACCCTCCCGTCGTGGTGCAGCTGTGATGGTCGTGACTTTGGCACCGTGCGCCAGGTCGTGCACGGACCGGAGCACCGACGACGGGCCGAGATCCCCGTTCGGGTTGCCCGCTCCGGCCTCGGCCTGCTGCTGACATGATCTGGCGATGGAGGATCGGTCCACGGCAACCGGATGGGGACCACGCGTCTACGGGGATCCCTGTGGTGAGTGCGGGTTCGACTGGGGCATCGGGAGACCGAACGCCCAATCGCTGGTGGCCGGAGCACCGGCCAGGCTCCGTGCGCTCCTGGCGGGGGCCGGCGGTGGAGAACGCCACCCCGACCTCGGCTGGCCGGTCGTCGGGTACGTGTGCCACATCGGCGACAACCTGCGCATCTTCGCCGAGCGGATCGCCGGCATCTCACTGGGCGGATCGAGCGTCGTGGCCGGCTACGACGAGAACGCTCTCGCGGCGGTCCGCGGATACGAGTCCGCGAGCCTCCCGGCAGCGCTCTGGTCGCTGGAGCGTGCCGTCGGGGAGTGGGTCGGAGCGTTGGTGATCGCGCCTGCGAACCTCACGATGATCCACCCCGAGCGAGGTGAGATCGATCTCGATGACGTGGTTCTGAGCAACGCCCACGACTGCTCCCATCACGAGTGGGACATCGCTCGCTCGCTCGACCGGTGAGCCGAGCTCGGACAGCTCGACAGCTGCCCGACCTCGGCGGCCACGGCCGCCGGGTGCCCGCCTGACACCGACCAGCGGATGCGCGGAGCGTGAAGGGTCGTGTTGTCCGTCCGGTCGTCCTGTCGCCGCCCTGGTTCCGGACGACCCGGGCGCGTCCTGGCTGTAACCCGGATGTACGGCGTATGGTCCCACCCGGGATGATCGACGATCCTGCCCTCCGGCGCATCAGCGAGCTGCGCACCGTCCCCGACCGCTTCCGTGCCGCGGCCGACCAGGGCCACGGCATCGTCTTCGTCGACGGCGAGGAGCACACACCGGTCCCCTGGACCCAGCTCCTGAGCGAAGCGGAAGCGGTGGCCGCGGCACTCCAGGCCCGGGGGATCGGCCCCGGTGACCACGTCGGCGTGCTGGGCCCCACCACCCGGGATCTGATCACGACCTTCCAGGCCATCTGGCTCAGCGGCGCCACCCTGGTGGTGATGCCGATCCCCATGCGGATGGCCTCGATCGAGGACTTCCTCGAAGCCACCCGACTGCGCCTCCAGCGGGCCGACGCCAAGCTGCTGGTGCTCGACCCGGCTCTCGCGGACTTCTACACCCCGGCACCGGGTGACCCGCCCGCGTGCACGTACAGCGACCTGGCCGGCGCGGCCGCCGACTTCCGGTCGGTGCGGGTCGACCCGTCCTCGCTGGCGATCCTGCAGTTCACGAGCGGATCCACCAGCCACCCCAAGGGCGTGATGCTCCCCCACGAGAGCGTGTGCAACAACGTCGCGTCGGTGTGGATCGCCACCTCCCTCCAGATCCACGACGACGTGCTGGTGTCGTGGGTGCCCCTCTACCACGACCTCGGCCTCATCGGGCTGCTGCTCGTCGGGATGTGCGCCGGCTGCGAGTTCGTCCAGGCGCCACCCCAGGACTTCCTGGCCCGCCCGGCCCGGTGGATGGAGTGGATCTCCACCTACGGGGGGACGGCCACCGCGGGGCCGAACTTCGCCTACGTCCTGGCCACGCGGGCTCTCGGTCGCGCCGAGGGTCTGGACCTGTCCCGCCTGCGGATCGCCCTCAACGGCGCGGAGCCGATCCACGCGGACCAGATGCGGCAGTTCGTCGCGGCCGGCGAGCGCTTCGGGATGCGACCGGGCTGCGTCTTCCCCGCCTTCGGGATGGCCGAGGTGTGCGTGGCGGGAAGCTTCTCGGTGCCGATGGACGGGCTGTTGACGGACGTGGTCGACCGGGTGGCCCTCGAGGCCGAGGGCTACGCAGCACCCGTCGCGGCGGGCAGCGACAACGCAAGCGAGCTGGTGCGGCTGGGCCGTCCGATGACCGGACTTGAGATGCGCATCGTGGACCGCCACAGCGGCCACGTGCTGGCCGACCGCGAGGTGGGCGAGCTGCAGATCTCGGGAACCTCGATGATGGCCGGGTACTACAGGGATCCCGAGGCCAGCGCGCTGGCCTTCGACGGCAGGTGGCTGCGCACCGGCGATCTCGCCTACATGATCGACGGGGAGCTGGTGATCTGCGGCCGCATCAAGGATCTCATCGTGATCGGGGGACGCAACGTGTTCCCCGAGGACGTCGAGCGCGCGGCCGCCGAGGTGGCCGGCGTCCGGCCGGGAAACGTCATCGCCTTCGGGGTGGAACGCCGGCGCGGCAAGGAGTCGGCCGTGGTGGTGGCCGAGGTGCGCGAAGCAGATACGACAGAGAGCGCCACCATCGTCGAGCACGTCCACCGGCGGGTGCTGGAGGTGGTGGGGGTGCCGCCCCACGAGATCTGCCTGGTCGCGGCGGGGTCGCTGCCCAAGACCTCGTCGGGCAAGCTGCAGCGCAGCCTCTGCCGACGCCTATGGGAAGACGGCGAGCTGGAGTTGGTGCCCTCCCCGCTGTGACCCCTGGCGCTCACAGCGCCCGAGACCGCTGGCCGCAGGGGACCTCACCGGCGCTCGAGGGCGGCCTCGCCGGGATCTGCGCGGGCGGACTCCTCGCCGTGTGCCTCGCCGCCGCCTCCGGGGTCTGACTCGCGGTCACGGCATCCTGAGCCCGCGGGCGCGGACGAGGGATCGGAGCCGGGCCGGTCACGGCGGCCACTGGGTTGCGGACGGCGGGTCCCGCGTGGTGCTCGGCGATCCCCTCCCCGCTGCCGGCGGTCTCCTGGCAGATGCGTTAGCGTCACTAACCAACATGGGGGGCCGGGCATCCGGCTCGCCGGGAGGAGGAGGCAGCGCCCATGCGGTTCTTCCCGACGACGATGATCCGGAACGACTACGACGTGGTGGTGGTGGGCGCCGGCATCGGCGGCCTGACAGCGGGGGCGCTCCTGGCCAAGCGGGGCCTGTCCACCCTGGTGGTGGAGCACCACTACCTGCCCGGCGGGTGCTGCACCGCGCTCCGCCGCCAGGGCTTCAGCTTCGACGTGGGTCCCGAGCTGCTCTACGGCTTCGAGGAGCAGGGCTACAACCCGCACCGCTTCGTCATGAACGAGTTGGGCGTGGACATCGACATGATCCGCCACGACTACGTCTATCGGATGCGCTTCGCCGATGGCGGGGTGGTCACCTTCTGGCGCGACCAGGAGCGGTTCCTCACCGAGCTGTGCGGCCGCTACCCCCACGAGGAGGCCGGCATCCGCGCCCTGTGGGCCGACATGGCCGCGGTGTACGACGCGGTGATGGGGGGCGAGCTGGTGGAGGTGGTCCCGCCCTCGGAGGTGATCCGGGGCCGGGCGGGCATCAACCCGAACGCCGACCCCGAGGCCCTGGCCCGGGTCGGTGAGCTGATGGTGCGCGACTCCCGATGGTTCATCGACCAGTACGTGTCCGACCCCGGGCTCATCAACTTCTTCGACATCGTGGCCGCGACGTTCACCTCGTGCGACCTCGCCGAGACGCCAGCCATCCTCACCGCGGTCATGTTCATCGACAACCACGCCGGCGGATCCTGCTATGCGGCCGACACCCCCCAGATGCTGTCGAACCTGTTGGAGCGGTCCATCGAGGACCACGGGGGCCAGCTCCTGTACCGCCAGCGCGTGGAGGAGATCCTCATCCACGACGGGGTGGCCCGGGGCGTGCGCCTCGCCGAGGGCACCGAGATCCGGGCCGGGGCCGTCGTGTCCAACGCCACGATATGGAACCTCTACGGCGGCCTGGTCCGTCCCGAGCACATCGACCCCGAGCGCATGGAGTGGGCCCACACCTTCGAGCCCACCTTCAGCTTCCTCGTCGCCTACCTGGGCCTGGACGCGTCGGTGATCCCCGCGGACTTCGGTCACGTCGAGATGATCGTGGCCGACGCCACCGGCTTCGAGGGGGAGGGCAACTTCAACATCGAGCTGCCGTCGGTGGAGGATCCGGCCCGCTGCCCGCCGGGCACCCACGCCATGACCGTGGTGTCCCCCAACCGCACGCGCTGGCCCCGGCCCTGGGAGCCGGGCTACCGCAGCGAGGACTACGAGGCGCTCAAGGCCCGCGAGACCGACGACCTCCTGGACCGCATGGAGCGGGTGCTGCCGGGGCTGCGGTCGGCGATCCGCGTCATGGAGATAGGTACGCCGACCACCGTGGAGCGCTACACGCTGCGCAACTGGGGGAACCTGGGCGGGCCCAAGCCGTCGCTGGGTCGCCACATGCTGGAACGTCCCCGGGCCCACAGCGATTGGGGGCACCTGTACCTGTGCGGCGACTCCACGGTGATGGGGGAGGGGGTGGTGGCGTCGACGTCGTCGGGGATCGGGGCGGCCAACATGGTGCTGCGCGACCTGGACATGGACGAGTACGTGCCCCGTCACTTCGATGAGCAGCGGGTCCACTACACGGGAGGCAAGCCATGGACACCCGTGCCGGCCGACGATGTCCCCCTGGATCCCGCGATCGCACGCCGCCTGGCCCACGAGTGCCAGCTGTGCGAGGACGCCCCCTGCGTGCAGGCCTGCCCGGCCGGCATCGACATCCCCGGGTTCCTCCGCCGCATCGAGGCCGGCAACCTCGCTGGTGCCGCGGCCACGGTGCGCGAGTCGAACCCCCTGTCGGAGGTGTGCGGGCTGGTCTGCCCGGCCGAGCGGCTCTGCGAGGCGGTGTGCACCCGGAGCTCCTTCGAGGACGGCCCCGTGCGCATCGCCGACCTCCACGGCTGGGTGTGCCGCGAGGTGCCCGGCGAGGAGGGATGGGGCGCGGTGGCCGAGGCATCGGAACGGCGCGTGGCGGTGGTGGGTGCGGGCCCGGCCGGTCTGTCCGCGGCCCACTTCCTGGTGCGGGCCGGCCACGCCGTGGAGGTCTTCGACCGGGCCGACCGCCCGGGGGGTCTCCTGGACCAGGCCATCCCGGGGTTCCGCCTCGACGGGGGCACCGTCGCCCGCGAGGTCGAGGGTCTGGGTCGGGGTCGCATCACCTGGCACCTGGGCACCACGGTTGCCCCGGGCGACGCGCTCGCCGGTGGCGGCGGTCTGTCGGGAGCGGTGAGCGTTGGCGAGCTGGAGGCCCGCTTCGACGCGGTCATCCTGGCTCCCGGCCTGGCCACGGGTCGCCACCTCGACCTGAACCGCCCGGCCCCGGCCCCCGGGACGCGGGCCGCCGAGCCCACCGGCCCCGAGGCCCACGATCCCGAGGTCGGCGACGCTCTGGCGTTCCTGCGAGCCGCTCGGCCCGGGTCCAAGCAGCGCGGGACTGTCGCCGCACCGGCGGGCCAGCGGGTGGTGGTGATCGGTGGGGGCAGCGTGGCCTGTGACGCCGCGCTCACCGCGGTGGCCCAGGGCGCGGCCTCGGTGGAGGTCGTGTGCCCCGAGAGCGAGGACCAGATGCCCGCGCTGGCCAGCGAGCGGTCCGAACTGGCTGCGCGCGGCGTGTCGGTCTGCGCCGGGTGGGCGCCGGCGGCGTTGGCCTCCGGAGGGCTCGAGGTGGTGGCGTGCACCGGCCTCGAGCGTCGCGACGGGGCGGTGGTCCCCGTCGTCGACGAGGCCCGCCGGCGGGTCATCCCCGCCGACCGGGTGCTGGTGGCCGTCGGCCAGCAGCCGGAGAAGGGCCTGGGCGCCGGATCCGCGGCCGAGCTGGCTCGCTGGCGGGTGGGAGCGGAACGTGGCGTGGGCCGTCTCGACGGCCGGGCCGTGTTCGTGGCCGGTGACCTCGCTCGCAGCGGTGGCACGGTGGTGGAGGCCGTGGCGGACGGGCGCCGGGCGGCAGCTGCCGTCGCCGCAGCCCTCGACGTCGTTGCGGTCTGATCGGCGGAACCCGTCGCCCGCACCGGCACGCTCATCGTGGCTTCGGCCGCCGTCGCCCTCAGGCGTCCGGATCGCCTGTCGCCACGCGTTCGAGATAGGTCCGAAGTGTGGGCGTTCCCAGTGGTGGGCCGGCACCGTCGATCTCACCGGCGACCGGTATGAACTCGATGAGGTCGGCGAACTGCTCGGACATGAGGTCCACCACCCGGCCGAGGCCCCGGACGACCCGCACCGGGATCGAGGTGACCCTCGGGTGTCTGCCCAGGACCTCGAACGCGGCTCGGAGGCTGGGAACTGGGCCATCACCTCCGGTCCGCCGGATGCATCGCCGGTACGGGCCAAGTACGCCCTGGACGGGTGTTTCCGCAGGTCAGAGTCCAGAAACGGCCCCCTGCCTGCCGAGCGACCGACCGCCCTACCTAGATGTCGTAGTAGAGAGGGGATGACCCGCCTGACCTGCAGGTCTGGCGTCCCACGAGCAGCGCATGGCACATCCATGGCACGCGAGAAGGGTCGGCTGCGGACACCACCAGATCATTTCGGGCGCACGGTTCACGTGCCAGCACCGGTGAGGTATACAACCCGTTCTCGGGAGGCACTCAAGCAAACCGGCTGAGGAAGCGAGTTGCGACTCGGCGGAGATCGTCCGGCGCGATCGGCGCGGGGAGATTCATCCATCGGTTGATCCGACCCGCCGTGACATCCGCGTTGGCCACGAAGCCGCGTCTGAGATACGCCTCGGTGAGCGCGGCGATGTCCCACGGCGCGGCCGCAACCAGCGTGGCGAGCGCGCCCTCGTTGTCGAGTCGGTCAAGGAGCGTGTAGGCGTCGAGGCCATCACTCGCCTTCTTCTTCTCGTTGCTGCGGGGCCGCGCTTCGGCGGCCCGCAACTTCATGGGTATCAGCGCCGCTGGATGCGCCAGTCGGATCGTCACCGTCGAGTGGACAGCTCGGGCGATCGGATCGAGGGCTGTGATCGTCTCGGTCGTCGCAGAGTCGTAGGCCCAACGGTGCGCTTCGATGAAGAGTCGATTCGACTCATCGTCGGGTAGCTGGGCCGGGTCGAGGTCGGCAACCTCGATGACGTCGAGCTTGGTCCCGTCGTCGAACACCACGCGGTGACCGTCGGTGTTCACGTCGTGGGCGATGAGCACCTGTTCGATCGCGTCAGCCGACCGATTGAAGTACAGGCCATCGACATCGTTGGTAACTCGGTGCTCGAAGCCAAGGCGACATGACACGGTGAGGCCACCGATCAAGACGAGCTCGCGTTTGAGGTCGTCGGCCAGGCCGTTCACCAACGCGACGAACCGCGCCACCGTCGAGTTGGCTGCACATGGCACGGTGATCTCGCCGGGTGAATCGTCGGTCATGTCACCACACGCGATGTCCGGAGTCGGGTTCCCACTGCTCGAGCGTCTCATGCCCGCGTGCGTGGTCGAGCGACAGGTCGAGCGCCGCCGCGACGAGAGGTTCGACAGGGACGCCCACACCTCGATCAGCGCGCCGGCGGCAGATGACCGGCGTCGGCGCGACGGCGACGAAGGCCACGGCTCGCTCGCCGGGAGCGGGCTCGCCGAGCATCCATCGCAACGTGTCGAGCACGTCGAGCGATGGCACATACCACTGAAGCGCACCGATGTCGCCTCCCACGATCGGCGCGTGCCACGCTGCGGCCGCGGCGTCACCGGCCACGCACCAACCGACCTGATCGAGGTTGTCGAGGTTCGCGTCGAGCTCGGCGATGAGCCGCGGGTCGGCGTCTATCGGCTGGGCGAGACCCACCCATCGCGGCGCCCAATGCTCGACCGTCGCCCAGAACAGGTCGGGCACCACAGGACTGCCGTCGCCGTTGAGATACCCGAGAGCACGAAACGTCTTGAGCACCGTCGACGCCCCTGACACCGCCACCCCGGCCAGATCAGCGATCTCGCTGACCGTCGGAAGAGCGACTGATGCCCCGTCGTCGCCACCCGGCCGCGAGGCGGCGATCATCAACGCCACGGCCGCGCCGACCCCGGTGCGACCCGTCGGGTAGCCCCTGCTCGGGGCCGCCGCCCGTATCGGTCGCACATCTGCATCGACCAACAGTCCCGACGCGTGGATGCGGAGATGGCCTCGCCGATCGAACCAGCCGATGCCCGCTCGGGTCAGCACGTCCCGGGCCGGTCCCGGGATCTTCTCCGCGATGACCACCGGTACGCCCGGCCCGTCACGGCCCACGGTCCGAGCCACATCAGCCGCGCGCCCAGCCGACAACACCGACCGTGCCGCCGGTCGTACCACCACCGGCTCGCCGTCGCCCACGACCACCTCGAGGCCCGTCGCGGACTCCGACACCGTCGCTCCGAGATCACGGAGCGCGCGGGCAAGTTCCCGCACCTCCGCCTTCGTCGGCGATCGCTGGACTGGAGTCACCTGGTCACGGTAACTCCTCTAGTCTTCAGTTGCAACTGACGGCTGAAGTTCAAATGTCGTAGTAGAGGTGGAACTCCCAGGGGTGAGGCCTGAGCCGCAGCTGGTCGACCTCGTTCTCCCGCTTGTAGGTCACCCACGCTTCGATGAGGTCGTCGGTGAACACTCCACCCGCCTTCAGGAAGTCCTGGTCGGCCTCGAGCGCGTCGAGCGCGTCCTCGAGGCTGCCGGGGACCTGGGGCACCTTCGCCAGCTCCTCCGGCGGCAGGTCGTACAGGTCCTTGTCCACCGGGTCGGGCGGCTCGATGCGGTTCTGCACACCGTCGAGGCCCGCCATGAGCATGGCCGCGAACGCCAGGTACGGGTTGCAGCTCGGGTCGGGGCAACGGAACTCGACGCGCTTGGCCTTGGGGCTCTGCGAGTACAGGGGGATGCGCACCGACGCCGAGCGGTTCCGCTGGCTGTACACCAGGTTCACCGGCGCCTCGTAGCCCGGCACCAGCCGCTTGTACGAGTTCGTGGTCGGGTTCGACCAGGCGAGGATGGCGTGCGCGTGCTTCAGGAGGCCGCCGATGTACCACCGGGCCATGTCGGAGAGGCCCGCGTAGCCGCTCTCGTCGAAGAAGAGGGGCTCGCCGCCCTTCCACAGCGACTGGTGGGTGTGCATGCCCGAGCCGTTGTCCTGGAAGATCGGCTTCGGCATGAACGTCACGGTCTTGCCGTGTGCCCAAGCCACGTTCTTGATGACGTACTTGAACAGCATCAGCTGGTCGGCCTGGTGCAGCAGCGAGTCGAACCGGATGTCGATCTCGGCCTGCCCGGCTGTGCCGACCTCGTGGTGCTGGACCTCCACGGGGATCCCCATCGCCTGGAGTGTGAGCGTCATCTCCGAGCGGAGGTCCTGGTACTGATCCATCGGCGGGACCGGGAAGTAGCCCTCCTTGTAGCGGGGCTTGTATCCGAGGTTCGGGCCCTCGTCACGTCCTGTGTTCCACGAGGCTTCGACCGAGTCGACCTGGTAGAAGCCACGGTTGTAGGTCTGCTCGAAGCGGACGTCGTCGAAGATGAAGAACTCGGCCTCGGGACCGAAGTACGCGGTGTCGGCGATGCCCGTGGACTTCAGGTAGTCCTCGGCCTTCTTCGCCACGAAGCGGGGATCGCGCGAGTAGCTCTCACCCGTGAGCGGATCGTGCACGTAGCAGTTGATGTTCAGCGTCTTGTGCTGGCGGAACGGGTCGATGATCGCGGTGTCGGGGTCGGGCTTCAGGATCATGTCCGACTCCTGGATCTCCTGGAAGCCCCGGATCGACGAGCCGTCGAAGCCGTAGCCCTCCTCGAAGGCATCCTCGGTGAGCTCGCTCACCGGGATCGAGAAGTGCTGCATCAGGCCGGGCAGGTCACAGAAGCGGATGTCGACGATCTCCACGCCCTCCGACTTGGCCAGGCCGACCACCTCGGCCGGTGTGCGTTCCTCCACAGGTCCTCCTCTTCCCGATGTCTCTTGCTGCCTGAGCGTCCCGGACGTTAGTCACTCACGTCGTGGGCGGGCCACGTCGGCCGGATCCGCCGCCGAGCACCCTCGCAGCCGGCCATTTCCCGACCGTTGCCCCTTTGTGAACGCTCTGTGAACTGGCCCGCGATCTCCGCCTCCGGTGCCAAGATGGCATCCATGGAACGTCAGCGGGACTACGTGCTTCGGACCGTCGAGGAGCGGGGAGTTCGCCTCATCAGGCTCTGGTTCACCGACGTGCTGGGCCAGCTCAAGTCGGTTGCCATCTCTCCCGCCGAGCTGGAGGCAGCGTTCGAGGAGGGCATGCACTTCGACGGCTCGGCCATCGACGGTTTCAGCCGCGTGCAGGAGAGCGACGTGCTCGCCGTTCCCGACCCGAACAGCTTCGAGCTCCTGCCGTTCGCTTCCGACGAGGAGAGCTCGGCGCGCATGTTCTGCGACATCCGCAACCACGAAGGCACGCCGTTCGAAGGGGACCCGCGCCAGGTGCTGAAGCGCAACCTGGATCGCGCCCACGACAAGGGCTTCTCCTTCATGGTCGCGCCCGAGATGGAGTTCTTCTACTTCAGCCACGGTGACCCGAGCACCCCGCTGGAGCCGCTCGACTCGGGCTCCTACTTCGACCTCACGACGGCCGATGTCGCCACAACGCTCCGCAAGCGCACGATCCACATGCTCGAGGCGATGGGCATCCCCGTCGAGTACAGCTTCCACGAGGACGCCCCGAGCCAGCACGAGATCGATCTCCGCTACACCGACGCTCTCTCGATGGCCGACAACATCATGACGTTCCGACTCATCGTGCGCGAGATCGCGCTCGAGAACGGGAACTACGCCACCTTCATGCCCAAGCCACTCGAGGGCGTGCAGGGTTCGGGGATGCACCTGCACCTCTCGCTGTTCGAGGGTGATGTCAACGCCTTCCACGAACCCGGCGACACCTACGGTCTCTCCAAGATCGCCTACGGCTTCATCGCGGGCATCCTCCGCCACGCCGCCGAGATCACGGCTGTCAGCAACCAGCTCGTGAACTCGTACAAGCGGATGATCATCGGCTACGAGGCGCCCGTGTACGTCACCTGGGCCCGCAACAACCGCTCCGCCCTCGTCAGGGTCCCGCTGACCAAGCGGGGCAAGGAGTCGTCCACGCGCATCGAGTACCGAGCTCCCGACGCGGCCTGCAACCCGTACCTCACCTTCTCCGTCATCCTCGCGGCCGGGCTCAAGGGAATCGAGGAGGGGTACGAGCTCTCGCCCGAGACCACGGTCAACCTCTTCGACCTCACCCCCGAGGAGCTCGCCGCCGAGGGCGTCCAGCCGCTGCCGCAGTCACTCGCCGACGCGCTGGAGCTGATGGAGGGCTCCGAGCTCGTGGCCGAGGCGCTCGGAGAGCACATCTTCGAGTGGTTCATCCGCAACAAGCGGGCCGAGTGGGCCACATACAAGCGGCAGGTCACCCAATTCGAGCTGGACCGCTACCTGCCCTTGTGGTGAGACTCGGGTACGGATGGAATCGCTCCTGATCTTCCCCGACCCGGCACCGCCCGAGCTGGCCCAGACGCTCGACCTGGGTGGCTACCCCTGGAAGTCCGCTGGTGACGAGATCGCAGCGAGCCGGAGCGAGCCCGAGGACGGGTGGGCCGGAGCGATCGTCCTCGCTGCCACGGACCCGGAGGGGGCATTCGCCATCTGCCGATCCGTCCGCAAGCGCGACATCCCGCTCGAGCCCCTGCTGCTGCTCATCAGCGGGACCCAGATCGGCGAGCTCGAGCTGCGTGACGACCTCTTCGACGACTTCTGCCTCTGGCCCTTCCACCCCCGCGAGCTGGAGGCCCGGCTCAAGCACCTCTTCTGGCGGACCGGGCTCGGCAGCCGGCCCGAGCTGGTGGAGTACGGGGGTCTCGTCCTCAACCTCGAGACCTACCAGGCGGCGGTGGACGGACGTCCTCTCGACCTGACCTACATGGAGTACGAGCTCCTCAAGTTCCTCGTCTCCCACCCGGGCAAGGTGTTCACCCGCGAGACCCTGCTCAGCCGGGTGTGGGGCTACGAGTACTACGGGGGAGCCCGCACCGTCGACGTCCACGTCCGCCGGCTCAGGGCGAAGCTCGGCGAGGAGCACGCTGGCCTCATCCACACCGTGCGGTCGGTGGGCTACAGGTTCGGACAGAGCCGCTGGTCGCTCTGAGCCGCCCGGTTCGGCCAGAGCCGCTGGTCGCTCTGCACCGCCCGATGGCTCGGCTCTCGAGACCCCCGAATGGTGCCGTCTGGGCGACGCCGACGGCTGCGTTCGGATTCCGCTGCAGCCTCGTCTCGAGCTCGGAACTGCTGCGATCTCGCGGGGCCGGCCTCGCGCGGCGGGGGATCCCCCTACACGTTCGTCGCGACCAGCTCGGAGCCCTCGTGGTTCGCCTCTGCGTCGGACTTGAGCACCCAGCCCAGCACCGCCGCTGCGACAGCTCCTGAGATCATCACGACGACCGGCAGCACGACAAGCAACAGCACCAACATGACGACCGTTCCAGCCATGCGATCCAGCATGCCCCACCGACGCTGCCCGGCCCAACCATCGACCGCCACCGCCGAACTTCCGGCTGAGGCGACGGGAATCCTGGCGCCTGAACCGACGGTTCGATGGGGGGGCGGGCGCGCTCTGAACTTCCGGCTGAGGCGACGGGAATCCTGGCGCCTGAACCGACGGTTCGATGGGGGGTCAGGGGTTCGGGAGGTGAGCCCAGGCCTCGACCTCGACCAGCGCCCCGATGGGCAGCTCGGCGACCGCCACCGCCGAGCGGGCCGGGCGGTGATCCCCGAAGAACTCGCTGTAGGCCTCGTTCATCTGCGCGTAGTCCCTCATGTGGAGCAGGAACACGGTCGTCTTGACCACGTCGGTGATCGCCGCCCCTTCTCCCGCCAGCAGCTCCGCGAGGTTCTCGAGCGCCTGGCGCAGCTCTGCCTGGAGACCGCCGGTGACGAGCTGATCGTCCTCCAGGCCGACCTGGCCGGAGACGACCAGCCACTCACCTGCGCGGACGATCGGTGCGTACGGACCCACCGTCTTGCCCATGCCCACCTCCTGCGTGCCTGCTCATCCCGCACGAGCCCCGTCCAACTCGTCGGCTGCGCCCGGGAGGCTACATGCGTCGCGCCCCTCACCTCCCGAGGACCGGCCCACCCGGCCGGCACCCACCTCCGCACCGGGGTCCCCGGAGGCGCGCGCCACCTGGCGTCCTGAGAAGCGCCGGGCCCGGATCGAGACGGAGCACGGGTAGCTTGGCCGCGATGAACCGCCCGACCGGGGACGCCGCCCCCACTCGCGCGACCTCGACGGGCACATGGAGGCCGCTCGCTGACCCGCTCCTGAGCGGCAAGGGCGGGCAGCCCACGCTCTCCCGGCGCTCGGTCCTCATGGGCGGCGCGGCCGCGGTGCTGCTCGCCGCCTGCGGGAAGGACGACGAGGGCGGTGATCCGATCACCGCCACCACCCTCCCGGAGGGGTCGCTGACTCTCCGGGCCTTCTTCGATCCCGGACCCTCGTACGCGAAGGCGGGTTACCCGCAGCGCCTCACCTTCGGGCTCTTCGACTTCGAAGGTGCTCCCCATGCGGGCGGGCCCGAGGAGCTCCGCTTCGACGTGTACTTCGAGGGCACGCCGACGCAGAGCAACACGTCCCTGCGGCATCGTGCGGTCGAGGAAGGATCGGGGGCCCCTAGGTACAGCACGGACATCCCGCGCCCCTACTACGCGCTCCGGTTCACGCCAGAGGAGGCGGGCCTGTACACGGTCGAGACCACCGTCGAGGACCAGGACCTCGCCGCCGTGTTCCAGGTCGGCACGACCGACGATCCGGGGCCGGTCCAGATCGGCCAGCCGATGGTCCCCCATGAGACCGCGACCACCGAGCGCTCCCTGGGCGTGGACCCCATCTGCACGCTCGAGCCCGAGATCTGCCCGTTCCACGGGGACTCCCTCGACGTGGCGGTGGCATCAGGTGATCCGGTGGCGTTCCTGATCGGCACCCCCGCCTACTGCCAGACCGGGATCTGCGGACCGGTGCTCGAGCTCCTGGTCGAGGCAGCGCCGGAGCACCCGGGAGTGCGGTTCGTTCACAGCGAGGTGTACCTCGCCCCCCAGCCGGAGGATCCGACCGCGGGAGGGGTGGTGCCGGTCCTCGACGCCTACGGCCTCACCTTCGAGCCGGTGCTGTTCCTCTCCGATGCATCCGGGGTCTGCGTCGAGCGGCTCGACAACATCTACGACCGGGTGGAGCTCGACGCGGCCCTGGGCCGGCTCACCGCCTGAGAACGGCTTCTCGTACGGGAACCAGGGCCCGCCCGATGCCCAGGAGCCCTCCCTGGGCTGAGGCGAGCTGCCGCCTCCATCCGACTCGGACCCAGGTCGCTGCTGTCTTTACCGCCCCGCCGGGACGAGGACCCAACCGGGCCCGGGCCCCCGGCGCCCGGCGCCCGGCGGCGGGCGATGCAGGGTGACCGCCGGCGCCGCTAAACAGGCTTGGTCTCGGCCTGCTCCCGGTTCTCGAGGTACCACTCGATGGTTCGGCGCAACCCTTCCTCGAGCGGAACCTCCGCCACGAACCCGAACGCATCCTTCGCCCTCGTCGGGTCGACGCAACGACGCGGCTGCCCGTCAGGGCGGCTGGTGTCCCAGCGGATCGTGCCCTCGAAGCCCACGATCTCGACGATCATCCCGACCAGATCTCGGATCGGCACCTCGCGCTGTGCCCCGAGGTTCACGGGCTCGGGGTCGTCGTAGCGCTCGGCTGCCGACACGATGCCCCGGGCCGCATCCTCGACGTACAGGAACTCGCGACTGGCGGACCCGGTGCCCCAGACCTCCATCTCCGCCGCCCCCGACTCCTTGGCCTCGACCGCCTTCTTCACGAGCGCCGGGATCACATGGCTCACGTCGGGGTGGAACTTGTCGCCGGGCCCGTACAGGTTCGTGGGCATCACGTAGATGCCGTGCTGCCCGTACTGGTCACGGTTGGCGCGGAGCTGCACGAGCTGGGTGAGCTTCGCGATCCCGTAGGGGGCGTTGGTCTCCTCGGGGTACCCGGTCCACAGCGACTCCTCGCGGAATGGCACCGGCGTGAACTTCGGGTAGGAGCAGATCGTCCCGACCACCACGATCTTCTCGGTGCCGCGCCGACAGGCCTCGTCGATGACGAAGGTCCCCATCAGGAGGTTGTCCAGGTACAGGTCCGCAGGCCTGCGCTGGTTGGCACCGATGCCGCCCACGCGTGCCGCCAGGTGGATCACCAGATCAGGTCCGTGGGCCACGAACATCTCGCCGACCTCATCGGGACGTCGTAGGTCGAAGTCGGTGCTCCCCAGTGCCACGACCTTCGTGGCTCCCGCTCGCTCGAGCTCTGCGCACACCGCCCGGCCGAGGAAGCCGGTCCCGCCCGTCACGACGACGCGGCGATCGACCCAGAGCTCACCCACGGCCGGAAGTCTATGAGCGATGGGTGGGCGGAGTGTCCGCAGCTCCGGTGGCGGGAGATCGTGGCCGCAGCGCGGGAAGGAGGCTCAGTGGCCGCCGCAGCCGCAGGAGTGGCCCGAGGACTCGCCCTGGCCGTGCCCCTGGCCGTGGCCTCCGCAGCCGCAGCCGTGCCCGCCGTGGCCGTGATCGCTCTGTCCCTGGCCGTGGCCTCCGCAGCCGCAGCCCTGCCCGGTGTTGGGGTTGGTGATGGAGAAGCCCTTCGTCTCGGCCGAATCCTCGTAGTCGAGAGTCGCGCCCTCCAGCATCCGGGCGCTCATGGGGTCGGCGACCACCTTCACCCCTCCGAACTCAGCGCTCACGTCGTCGCCCGCCACGTCCGAATCGAAGAAGAGCTCGTATCCGATGCCCGAGTGCCCACCCGGTCGCACGGCGACCCGGAGGGCCAGCTCCTGGTGGCCCTCCTGCTCCATGAGCTGCCTCACCTTCATCGACGCGCTGTCCGTCAGTGCGATCACGACAAGTCCCCCTTGTCTCCGGTCGGGTCATTGTACTCAGCACCCATCCTGCGCCACCCTGCCTGACGGTCTTCCGGTCTCCTCACACGACCACCAGCTCGACCTGGCACGGTCGGCGATCCGCAACCGAGCGGAACTCCGTCACCTCGGCACCCCCCACCGCCTCGACCAGGCCCTCGATGAGACCCGAGTGAAGAGCGCAGATGAGCTCGGAGTGCTGTCGGGCCAGCTCCCCGTAGGGGCAGTGACCGAACGCGACGGTGCACTCCTCCTCGCCGTCCACCCGCTCGGGGTCGAAGCCCTGCTCCGCCTGCCACTCCACGAGCGCGGAGACGCAGTCGAGCCGGCCCGTCCTGCGCCTGCCCTCCACGAGCCCCTGCTCGCGGCCCACCTCGAGGGCGTCGTCCCGCCGGGCGCCGGCCAGCTCCGACACGCAGGCCAACAGCGCTGCGAGCAGGGGGAAGGCGGGGGGTTCGAGGCCGAGCGAGGGTGAGCTGGGCGAGAGCGAGTACAGGTGCTGCGGCCGGCCCACTCCGCGCCGGGCCTCCACCGCCACGTCCAGGAGACCGACGTCGCGCATCCGCTCGAGGTGCGGGCGGACGGTGTTCACGTGGAGGCCGAGGGTCGAGGCGATCTCCGCCGTCGACAGCGGAGCCGGCGATCGGGCAAGCTCGAGATAGATGGCGTAGCGCGTGTTGTCCCCGAGAGCCTTGAGGGTCTCCAGGCGTGGGGAGGAGCCATCCGGGCTGCGCGCTGCGCTCATCCCTGCAGATTACACGGCCAATCCCGTTAAAATCACCACGATGACCTCAGAACGCGACGCCCGACCGACCGAGGGGCAGGTCCGCCACCTGCTCGAGGGCGTGATCGACCCCGAGCTCGGAGCGGACATCGTCGAGCTGGGCATGGTGCGAGCGATCGAGGTCTCGGACGGAGGAGCGGTCACCGTCACCGTCGCGCTCACAACGGCAGGCTGCCCCCTCCGGGCCCAGATCCAGAGGGACATCCGGGCCCGCGTCGGCTCGCTGCCAGGCGTCAGCGCCCTCGAGCTCTCCTGGACCGAGATGACCCCGGAGGAGAAGGCGACGACGATGGCACGGGCCCGCTGGAGGGCGACCCAGGACGCCCCCACCACGGAGATCTCCCCGACGACGAAGGTCATCGCCGTCGCATCCGGGAAGGGCGGGGTCGGGAAGTCCTCCGTCACGGTGAACCTGGCGGCCTCCCTCGCGACGAGGGGACTGACGGTGGGGGTCCTGGACGCGGACATCTGGGGCTACTCCGTTCCGCGCATGCTCGGGATCGAGGGCCGCCTCCACGGTGCGGACGACGAGAAGAAGATCGTCCCCCACCAGAAGCCCATCGGGGACGGGTTGCTGAAGGTGGTCTCGATGGGCTTCCTCGTCGACGACGAGGAGTCGGCCCTCATGTGGCGGGGCCTCATGCTCAACCGCGCCGTCCAGCACTTCCTGGAGGACGTCCGGTGGGGACCGATGGAGTACCTGCTCATCGACATGCCGCCCGGAACCGGCGATGTCCAGATGGGGCTCGCCCGCATGCTGCCCAGCGCGGAGATGATCGTCGTGACGACTCCGGCCACCTCGGCTCAGAAGGTGGCGATCCGCGTCGTGAACATGGCGCGCGAAGTCCTACCTCCGCGTCGTCGGGGTGATAGAGAACATGTCCTCCTACACCTGCGAGCACGGCGGGCGCTACGAGCTCTTCGGCTCCGGAGGAGGGGCAGCCCTCGCCGTGGAGGCCGGCGTTCCCCTGCTCGGGAGCATCCCGATCGAGCCGTCGCTGGCCGCTGGCTCCGACTCCGGCCGACCTGTCGCCCTCACCGAAGGACCCGCCGGGGCGGTGTTCGCATCGATCGCCGAGAAGATCGTCTCCGAGGCGGTGCCTCCTGTCGAGATGGCCGGATGCTCCGCGCGCATCCTCGAGGCTGCGGTGGCGGCTCTGGACGCTGCCGAGACCTGAGCCGAGGCGCATCCGGATGACGAGGCGGCGAGTTGTGCCGTGAACCCGGAGAAGCGCTAGCCCCCGGAGAGCATCTGGTCCAGCTGGCGCTGCAGATGATCGGGTGCCTGACCGCGGTAGCTCGACATCACCAGGCGATCGACCTCGTCCCAGTCGGGAGCGGCGTCGACGCTGATGCAGGTCCACCCGTACTCCCCGGTGTCCGGCGCGACGTCGAAGCCGGGCTGAGCCACGAGAGCGGCCTGCTCCTCGGGGGGGAGCTTCACGACCAGCACAGGACGACCGTCCAGGTGCTCGAACACCACGAAGGTCTTGGTGGCCACCCTGAAGGCGGTGTTCCCCATCAGGTCGACCTCGACGGACTCCGGTAGCAACATGCAGAACTCCCGCAGCCGCTCCTCGATCTCCACGTCGGTTGACATGGCTCCTCCCTCCCCACGTACCAGAGGGCACCACCCACCCTCGCACCTCGCATGACCAGTGTCGCAAGTTTCGAGAGCGCAGTCACCGACCCCGTCGTGCGCGGAGCAGCTCGACCTGGACGCCGATGCCGCGACGAGGGCGGAAACCGTCGGACTCCGCCGTGAGTCGGGAGTCATCATCGTCGCTCAGCTCGAGATCGGCGGCAGCCACGTTGGCCTCCAGCTGCTCGACGCTGCTGGCACCGGGGATCGCGACCACGTTCGGGCGCCGTATCACCCAGGCCAGCGCGACCTGGGCCGGCGTGGCGTCGTGCGCAGCCGCCACCTCACGGAGAGCGGTGATGAGTCCATGGGCACGGTCCAGGTTCTCCGGGAGGAAGAGGGCGTTGGTGGCCCTGATGCCGGACGGCCGATGATCGCGGTCGTACCGCGCTCCGAGCAGGCCCTGACCCAGCGGGCTGTACGCGATGACCAGCCGATCGTTGGACTGCGCGTGTGGGATCACCGCCTTCTCCGGACGACGCTCGACCAGCGAGTACGAGACCTGGTTCGAGAGCACGGGAGCACCCAGCCGCGCCTCGGCGTCCCGCCACTGCGAGGCCGAGTAGTTGCTCACGCCGACCTGACGCACCACACCCGCCTGCTGGAGACGGCGCATGCCCTCCATCGTCGTCGACGCGGGCACGACCGGGTTGGGCCAGTGGACCTGGTAGAGGTCGATCGTGTCCACCCCCAGGCGCTCCGCCGAGCGTCGGCCGCGCCACTCCACGACACGAGCGGCCGGCAGGAGGGGGAAGACCTTCGTGGCGACGAAGACCCGGTCCCGGCAGCCCTCGATCGCCCGACCCACGACCCGCTCTGATCGCCCGAACGCATACACCTCGGCGGTGTCGACGAGGTTCACGCCCAGCTCCACCGCGCGCCTGACGATGTCGACGGCGGTCTTGTCCGCGTACTCCTCGCCGTAGCTCCACTCTCGTGACCCGAACTGCCACGTGCCGACTCCGATGGCCGACACCCGGTCGCCACCGACCTCCACGTAGCGCATGCGTTCGGCTCCTGTGCCTCAGCCCCCCGGGGGCTGGTAGTCGCCGGGCAGCAGGATCGTCTGGAGCTCGAGGTACGCCCCGATGCCCTCCGGGCCGCACTCCCGACCGAGACCGCTGGCCTTGAACCCCCCGAACGGGGACTTCATGTCCATGGTGCCGACGGCGTTCACCCCGTAGCTGCCGGTCCTGACCCCCTTGGCCACCTCGATCCCCCGCTCGACGTCGCTCGTCCACACCGATCCGGAGAGCCCGTACTCGGAGTCGTTGGCGATCCCGACGGCGTCGTCCTGGTCGTCGTACGGGATGGACACGAGCACCGGTCCGAAGATCTCCTCCCGAGCCACCCGCATGTCGTTGTCGACGCCGGTGAACAGCGTGGGTTCGACGAACCACCCGTGACTCTGGTCAGCCGGACGACCACCGCCGACAGCCACGGTGGCGCCCTCCTCGCGGCCAACTGCCAGGTAGCCCTCCACCCGCTCCCGCTGGCGCTCGGCGACGAGAGGCCCGACCGCCACCTCGGGGTCGGAGGGATCACCCACCCGCATCGCGGCCACCGCATCGGCGAGCGCCTGGTTCATCTCCGCTTCCCGGGAGCGGGGAACCAGTATGCGAGTCTGTGCGAGGCACGCCTGACCGCTGTTCATGATCGCGCTGGGCATCAGCATCGGTACGGTCATGTCCAGATCGGCGTCATCGAGAACGATCGCGGCCGACTTCCCACCGAGCTCGAGGGTGCAGCGCTTCAGCTGCTCACCGCAGATCGCACCTATCCTGCGCCCCGCGGCCGTCGAGCCGGTGAAGGCGACCTTGTCGATCCCCGGATGACGCACCAGGTACTCGCCCACCTCGCGTCCCGTCGGGACGATGTTCAGCATGCCCGGTGGCAGTCCCGCCTCGGTCACGATCTCGGCGAGGACGTAGGCGTCCAGAGGGGTCTCGGGGGCGGGCTTCAACACCATCGGGGAGCCGGCGCTGATCGCCGCACCGAGCTTGAGGCAGGTGATGAACAGCGGGACGTTCCACGGGATGATCCCGGCGCTGACACCGACCGGCTGCCTGACGACCAGGTTCGGCCCGAGCATGCCCTGCCGGTGCTCCTCGAACTCGAAGCTCCGGAGCACGTCGGCGAACGAGTCCAGCACCATCGTCGCGGCCATGACCTGGCCCATGTACGAGAAGGAGATCGGGCAACCCATCTCCGCGGTGATGACCTCGGCGAGCTCCTGGGTGCGAGCTGAGATGCCCTGGGAGATCGCCCCCAGCATCTCGATCCGCTCCTCCCGGCTGCTCCTGGGCCACGGGCCGCTCTCGAAGGCCTCGCGGGCCGCGGCGACCGCTCGGTCGATGTCGGCCTCGCTGGCCTCGGGAGCCGTCCCCATGACCTCCTCGGTGTACGGCGAGATCACCTCGATGACCCGATCGCCGGCGGGTGCCACCCACTCGCCACCGATGAAGAGCTGGTCCCTCTTCTCCATCCCTGGTACTCCCCTTCGCGGGCGCCCCGTCCCGGGCCCCTGGTCTCTGGCCTCTACGAAACCGAGCGCCCTGCACAGCGCCCGGCGGCTCCCAGCCTCGCGCGTCTCCGCCCGGCAGACGTAGCCGGCTGCCCCGGCCTCACCCCTGTTCTCAGCAGCAATTCCCGCTATCGAGGCGGACAATCCGACCGAACCGGGTTAAATGGCTTGACTCGACCGCGAACACGTAGTTCGGTGGTGAGCTGCGGAGATATCCGCGTACCTGCATCGACCATGGAGAGCCCGACGATGAAGACGTCCGGAAGCTGCACGAGCACCATCCGTGCCTCGGTCGTCCGCGCGTCCGTTCTCCGACCACGCCACCGCGGGTTACGGCTGGCACATCGCCAACCAGCCCAAGGCCATGGCTCCGGTGTTCATCGACACCAAGCTCCCGGCCAGGCGGCCGAAGGAGGCTTCGCCCTAGGACAGCGAAGCACCAGATCCTCCGGAGGCCGTCGGGAAACCCCGGCGGCTTTCTTCATTTTCGGGACTCAATGACACAAACAGGAAGAGAAGAGCAATGCTTGCCCTCACAGAGAACACGGTGGCTCGAGAAGCGTGGTGGGACGAAGCCCTCTGCGGTAGCGGCGACGGGGCTCTCACCGACATCTTCTTCTCCGACGAGCTCCAGGACATCGCGCGTGCCAAGGCGATCTGTGCCGAGTGCCCCGCGATGGTCGCGTGCCTCGAAGGGGCGCTGTCCAGGCGCGAGCCCTGGGGCGTGTGGGGAGGGCAGCTCTTCCTGAACGGCAAGATCCTGGCGACCAAGCGTCGGCGCGGTCGCCCACCCAAGAACCCCCGCCCAGAGGATCAGCTACCCCAGATCCCCATCCCGGTGCACCTCCAGGAGCGCGCCGAGGTGGTGACCGCGGCCTGAACCTCCGGGCGAGACGCCGCAACATCGACATCCGACCGGGCCGGGGCCAGCCTCCGTTCTCCCCCTGTCTCCGGGCCCCGGTCCGGTCAGGTGTCACATCGGATCTTCCGCGCGGCGCCGCTGCTGCCGCACTTGGCCGGAGCCGTGGGGTGCGTCCCCGTCACCCGAGAGCCCGGCCCTCGGTGTCACGACTCACGACGTCGGGCTCCCCCCGAACCCCGTGTAGCGTCAGAGGGGAGGTACTCCCCGATGACCACCGAAGAGACGTCCGACGCGCCCGCACCCGCCGGCCGCAACCCGATCCCGATCCTGGTCGCCGGTGTGGTGTCCCTTGTGATCCTCGTCGGGTTGGTGGCGGTGCTGGCCGGCTCCGGTGACGACTCGACAGCGGGCACGGAGGACGGCGTGATCATCGACCCGGGCGGCGGGCCCGCCACCCCTCCGAGCGTCGACAACGGGGAGGGACCTGCACCGGAGGTCGGCTTCACCTACTTCGACGGGAGTGAGGGATCGATCGACGACTACGCCGGGAAGCCCCTCGTGCTCAACTTCTTCGCATCCTGGTGCGCGCCCTGTGTGACTGAGATGCCCGCCTTCGAGGCGGTCCACCAGGAGCTCGGCGACGAGGTCGCGTTCCTCGGGATGAACACCCAGGACGGAAGCAGCGCAGGTCAGAGGATCGCAGAGACGACCGGCGTGACCTATGCGCTGGCCCGTGACCCGGACGGCAGCATCTTCGAGGCCTTCCGGGGCATCGCCATGCCCACCACCGTCTTCGTCGACGAGGAGGGGGTCGTGGTCCGGTACCACGCCGGCTCCCTCACCGGCGACGACCTTCGCTCGGTGATCGAGTCGGAGCTGCTCGGTTGATCGACGGAGCCTTCGCGCTGGCGTTCGCCGCCGGCATGGTGGCCACGTTCAACCCCTGCGGCTTCGCGATGCTCCCCGCGTACCTCGCCTACTTCCTCGGTCTGGACGACGAGAGCAGCGACACCCCTGCCGCCGTGCTCCAGGGCCTGAAGGTGTCGGGTGTCCTGACCCTCGGGTTCGTCCTCGTGTTCGGCGTCGCCGGGTTCGTCCTCACGGCGGCCTCGGGCATCCAGGAGCACCTGTCGTGGGTGACGATGGTGATCGGTCTGCTGTTGATCGTCCTGGGGTTCGCCTTCCTGTTCGGCTTCGAGCCGTCGATCGCCCTCCCACGCCTCGAGCGAGGGGCCGGGGACCGACAGCTCGGCTCGATGCTCGTGTTCGGCGTCTCGTACGCGGTCGCGTCGCTCTCCTGCACCATCGCGCCCTTCCTCGCCGTCACAGGCGGGATGTTCGGCCGCTCCGACCAGTCCTTCCTGAGCGGACTCCTCGTCTACGTCACCTACGCGCTGGGCATGGGCCTGGTGCTCGGCGTGCTGACCATGGCGGTGGCGCTGGCCCGCCAGGGGCTCGTGACCGCCCTGCGGGGGGCGATGCCGTACGTGCACCGCTTCTCGGGAGCGCTGCTGATCCTGGCCGGGCTGTACATGAGTTGGTACGGCTACTGGGAGTCCAGGGTCTTCGACGGCGACAGCACCGGTGGCGGACCTGCGCAGCTCTTCTTCGACCTCAACAGCGACCTGAACAACTGGGTCCAGGAGGTGGGGGCGACACGAATCGGCCTGGTGCTGGCCGGGATGGTCGCGGTCACGCTGCTGCTCCTATGGGGATGGCGGGCCTCCAACCGCTCCGCGCCGGCCGATTAGCCTCCACCTGAGTGGACCTTCGCATCTTCATCGAGCCCCAGCAGGGAGCCAGCTACGAGCAGCAGCTCGAGGTCGCGAGAGCCGCAGAGGAGATGGGCTTCGACGCCCTCTTCCGCTCCGATCATCTCACCAAGATGGGCGACGTGGACGGCCTTCCCGGCCCCACGGACTCGTGGGTGACGCTCGGCGCGCTCGCTCGCGAGACGGTCCGCATCCGCCTCGGGACCCTCGTCAGCTCGGCCACCTTCAGGCACCCGGGCCTGCTGGCGGTGACCGTGGCGCAGGTGGACAACATGAGCGGCGGTCGCGTCGAGCTGGGCCTGGGCACGGGCTGGTACGACGACGAACATCTCCACTACGGGATCCCCTTCCCGAGCTTCTCGGAGCGGTTCGAACGCCTGGAGGAGCAGCTGGAGATCGTTCGAGGACTGTGGACCACCCCGATCGAGGAGACCTTCTCGTACTCAGGACGCCACCACCGGCTCTCCGAGTCCCCGGCGCTGCCCAAGCCGACGCAGCCCGGAGGCCCGCCGGTCGTGGTCGGAGGGGTCGGACCCAGGAAGACCCCGGAGCTCGCCGCGCGCCACGCCTCCGAGTACAACGTGCCCTTCGCGGCCGTCGACGACTTCGCCGCGCTGCTCGCGACCGCCACCGCGTGCTGCGAGAGGATCGGTCGTGACCCCGACGACCTCGTCCGATCGGTGGCACTCGTGGTGTGCTGTGGTGAGACCGACCACGAGGTGGGGATGCGTGCACAGGCGATCGGACGCAGCATCGAAGACCTGACGGATCACGGTCTGTGCGGCAGCCCCTCCGAGGTGCTCGAGAAGCTCGCCGAGTACGCGGAAGCCGGGGCAGATCGGGTCTACCTCCAGGTGCTCGATCTGGAGGACCTGGAGCACGTCCACCTCCTGGGTGAGGAAGTCCTGCGCCTCCTGCCGTGAACCGAGCACGGATCACGGGCGGCCGTGCGGCGCTGGTCGCCGGCGGCGGCGCGCTCGGAGCGACGCTCAGATGGGCGACCGGCGAGGTGCTGCCCCCCACCCAGGGCGGCGTCGGCTGGGCCACGCTCCTGGTCAACGTGCTGGGCAGCGCGCTCCTCGGGTGGGCGTTGGTCGAGTCCAGGCGCCGCCCCGAGCGGGAGTCCCTCCTCATCGACGGGGTCGGGACGGGCATCTGCGGTGGCCTCACCACCTTCTCCGCACTCGCGGTGCACACGGCGGGGTTGGGCCGCTCCGGCGACCCGGGACTCGCGCTCGTCGAGGTCGCGCTCAACGTGGCGCTCGGTGTGACGGCCGCGACGGTCGCTATCTCGATGGCCCGTCGGATCCGCCAGGTGCCCCCGTGACGGCCGCTCTCCTCTTCGTCGTGGCCGCCGGAGCTGCCGCCCTCCTGAGGCTCGCCGTCTCGGTGCCGTTGAACGAGCGGAGTCCCTTCCCCCTCGGCACCCTCCTGGTGAACCTCACCGGCTCACTTGCGCTGGGGGTGCTGGCGGGAGCAGGACCGACCCTTCTCACCGTCGCGGGCGTCGGTGGGCTCGGCACCTACACGACGTTCTCGAAGTTCGCCGTGGAGGCCGACAACCTCGCCCGGGAGGGAGCGGGGGTGCTCGCCGTGCTGTACGTGCTGGCCAGCTGCTCGGGGTGCGTGGCGGCAGCATGGATCGGTCTCGCGGTGTCGGGAGGATGAGCCCACCCGGCGCAGGCTGTCAGCCCGCGGCGATGCGCTCGATCCCCCTCATGTAGGGACGGAGGAGCTCCGGCACCAGCACGGAGCCGTCCTCCTGCCGATGGGTCTCCACCACGGCTGCCCAGACGCGGGGCACGGCAAGTGCGCTGCCGTTGAGGGTGTGCACGAGCTCGGCCTTCTTCTCCCCCTCCGGCCGGAACCTCAGGTTGGCCCTGCGGGCCTGGTAGTCGGTGAACCACGAGACCGAGGAGCACTCGAGCCACTGGTCGACCCCCGGCGCGTACACCTCCAGATCGAAGGTGCGGGCGGCGGAGTTGCCGATGTCTCCGGTGCAGAGGTCAACCACGCGATAGGCGAGCCCCAGGTCGGCGATCATCGACTCGGCCCGCGAGAGCAGCTCCGCGTGCATCTCCGGCGCCTGCTCGGGTGTGCAGTACGCCAGGATCTCCACCTTGTCGAACTCGTGCACCCTGAGCAGCCCACGGGTGTCACGCCCCGCCGAGCCTGCCTCGCGCCGGAAGCAGGAGGTGTGGGCCATGAACCGGCGCGGCAGCTCGGCCTCGGTGAGCACCTCGTTCCTCCCCAACGAGGTGAGCGGTACCTCCGCGGTCGGGATGGCCCAGAGGTCGTCCCGCTCGACGTGGTAGGCCTCGTCCTCGAACTTGGGCAGATGTCCGGTGGAGACCATCGTGTCCGTGAGGACGAGCGTCGGCGGGCGGATCTCCTCGTACAGGTCGGAGTTGCGATCGAGCGCCGCCTGGACCAGCGCGCGCACGAGGGCGGCTCCAGCGCCGCGGTACATGACGAACATCGAGCCGGAGAGCTTCACCGCCCGCTCCAGATCGAGGATCCCGAGCTGCTCGCCGACCTCCCAGTGCGGGACCCGCTGATGGCCCCCGTAGGAGTCGGGCTCGAAGCCCACCTCTCGCAGCACGACGTTGTCCTCGGCTCCCTCCCCGTCGGGGCACTCCCGCGCCGGGAGGTTGGGGATCACCAGGAGGATCTCACGGAGCTCAGCCGCCGCGGCATCGGCCTCTGCCGCAACCTCCCTCTCCTCCTCGCCGACGCTGCGGGACTCGGCCTGCAGCACCTCCGCCTGCTCGATGGCACCCTCGCGGTGCAGGTTCCCGACCTGTCGGGAGATCTCACGCACTCGATGCCGAAGCCCGTCGGCTCTCGTCTGGAGCTCGCGGCTGCGCTCGTCGAGGAGCGCGCACGCTCCAAGGGGCCGGTGTCCTCTCCCCGGCGGGCGATCGCTGCCCGCACCTCCTCGAAGTCGCTTCGCAGCCGGCGCAGATCGAGCATGGGGAGAAGCTACCGGCCGGACCGGCCGACCGAGAAGGGGTTCCGGCCTCCGGTGTCCAACCCGGGACGGGCCGGCGGTAGCGTCACCCGGGTGCCGAGGCCCGCAGGATCGCCGGCGGTCGAGGTCGAGAGCCTGACGATCCGCTACGGCGACCTCACAGCTGTGGAGCAGCTCTCGTTCTGTGCCCACCGCGGGAGGGTCACCGCACTGCTCGGCCCCAACGGAGCTGGCAAGACCAGCACCGTCGAGACCCTGGAGGGGTACCGCCCCAGCTTCGAGGGGCGGGTGCGGGTCCTGGGCCTCGACCCGGTGCGGAAGCACGGGGCGCTCACCCGCAGGATCGGGGTGATGCCCCAGGAGGGTGGCGTCTACACGGGGATCCGGCCTTCGGAGGCCCTCCGGCTGTTCGCCGACTACTTCCCCGACCCTCTCGATCCGGGGGTGATGCTCGATCGGGTCGGGCTCGCCGGACGCGCCGGGACCGCGTGGCGACACCTCTCGGGCGGCGAGCGCCAGCGGCTCTCCCTGGCTCTGGCCCTCGTCGGTCGGCCCGAGGTGGTGTTCCTCGACGAGCCCACGGCGGGCATCGACGTCGCGGGCCGCCAGGTGATCCGCCGGATCGTCGACGAGCTGCGCGAGGACGGTGTGGCCGTGCTGCTCGCCACCCACGACCTGGCAGAGGCGGAGAAGGTCGCCGACGAGGTGCTGATCATCGACAGGGGGCGGCTGCTCGCAGCCGGATCCCCCCGCGAGCTGAGGGAGCGGTCGGGACCGGGCGAGCTCCGCTTCACGGTACCGATGGGCCTCGACCGCGCAGCCCTGGGCGACCACCTCGGCGCACCCGTCGAGGAGATGGGACCAGGGGAGTACCGGATCGCGAGCACCGGGAGCCCCGAGCTGGTTGCGCGCCTCACGGGCTGGCTGGCCGAGCGCGGCCTCTCCCTCACCGAGCTTCGTTCGGGGGCGGCGCGGCTCGAAGACGTCTTCCTCGGCCTGACCGGGTCGTCGGGCGATGCGCTGGAAGACGCAGAGGAGGCGGGTTGAAGGCCTACCGCGCGCAGAGCCTCGTCGAGCTGCGTCTCACTCTGCGCCAGGGTGAGCAGCTGCTGGTCAGCCTGGGCATCCCCCTCCTGCTCCTCGTCTTCTTCTCCCTGGTCGACGTCCTCCCCACCGCCGACCAGGAGCCGATCGAGTTCCTCACCCCGGGGATCCTCACGCTCGCGGTGATGGGGAACGCGATGGTGAGCCTCGGCATCGGGACCGGGTTCGAGCGCCAGTACGGCGTCCTGAAGCGTCTTGGCGCCACTCCCTTGGGCAGGCCCCGCCTCGTGGCGGCCAAGTCCACCTCGGTGATGGTCGTGGAGGTGGTGCAGGTCGTCCTGGTGGTGGCGACGGCCTCCGCACTCGGCTGGCAGCCCACGGCGGGCTCGGGCCTCGGTCTCGCCGCCCTGGTGCTGGGAACGGCCGCCTTCGCCGGGCTCGGGCTCACGCTCGCAGGATCGCTCCCGGGTCTCACGAACCTGGCCGTCAACAACTGCCTGTACCTGGTGCTCCTGCTTTCCGGCGGCATCGTCTTCCCGCTCGACGAGCTCCCCCCGGTGCTCGAGGCGGTGGCGCGGCTGACCCCGGCCGCCGCGCTCTCGGAGGTGATGCGCGCCAGCCTCGGCGGTGGTGATCCGACGCTCGCGCCATGGCTGACGCTCATGGCCTGGGCGCTGCTCCTGCCGTGCCTGGCCGCACGAACCTTCCGTTGGAGCTGACGGCGCCGGGGAACGAGCAGATCCTCGCTCGGTGCCCTACGCACCCCCGGCGGTGCCCGGAACTCCACGCGGCCCCGCGCCGGTGACGGCCAGCTCGCTCCCCGGAGCCGGGGCCTCGACGTGCTCGCGACCCGGGGTGGCGTGCGGGAGCTCCACCGTGCGGGGAGCGTGCTCCACAGGCTCCTCCTCCTCGTGGTGCAAGGCCCATCGGAAGAAGATCACCGTGATGATCACCCACAGGTACATGCCACCCACCAGCTTCATCGTCAGGCCGGCGACCTGCTGGTCGGTGATGACGTCCACCCCGAAGAGGCGGGTGGCGTGGTCGTACGGCTCGTACACGGGGGTGTCCGCCAGGATCAGCCAGGCCGAGGGAACGGTGGGAACGATGCTGATGATGAACAGGTACAGCATCTGTGCCGGGCGGGAGATCCTCCACTCTGGGATCGGGCCGCAGACGGGCATCCACATGAAGAAGGCCGCGACCACGACCACGAGGTGCACCACGTAGTGGAAGGTCCCGGACGCGAGTGTCCAGTCGACCAGGGACGGCCAGTGCGTGAGCATCAGCAGGCCGTTGAAGAGCAGCGCCGCAGGAACAGGGCGTGAGAGCCTCCGCGCCGAACGTGCGAAGAACCCCTCACCGCCCACGAGCAGGCGTGCCAACCATGTCGGCGTCGCCAGCAGGAACAGCGGAGGCAGAACGAGCGTGAACAGCATGTGCTGGACCATGTGGGCCGCGTAGAGGTACTCCTCGGAGACGTCGTGCATCGGCCAGTCCGACCCCAACCAGAGCACCAGGACCCCTGCGACGAAGAAGGCCTTCTGCTCGCGACTCACCGCGGCCTCGCCGGGCAGCGTCGCCTTCGGCCCGATGACCCGGGCCGCGTACAAGCCGAGTGCCACCACGGCGAACACCAGGACCCACACCTCCACGTGTGGCTGCCACCGCCAGGGATCGGCAATCGCAGAGGCGAGGAGCACGTCAGTCGAAGAAGTGCATCGCGGCGATCGTTGCCAGGTACACGGCCAGGGCCAGCACCAGCCCGAAGTAGAAGAGGTAGGTGAGGATCCTGTGCCCGCGGACGAAGTCGCCCTTCAGGTGCATGAAGAACCAGGTGACCAGGAAGAACTTCACCGCCATGAAGAAGAGGAGCGAGGGGACCGCCGCGTCGTCCCACACCTCGGGGTGTGTGTAGGTCGAGACCTCGAGGGTGGTGAGGATCCCCAGAACCAGGGCGACCAGCCAGTACACGCGCTCCTTGGCCCGGGCACGCGGGGCGCCTTCGACGGTCGTGCTGTCGGGAGCGATCTCGGTGGCCGTCATGGGCAGCGTTCCTCCGTTCACGCGATGGGGATCAGGTACACCACCGCGAAGATCACGATCCAGACGATGTCGACGAAGTGCCAGTACAGGCCCACGACCTCGACGGTCTCCACGCGTGACTGGGGGAGCTGCCCGCGCATCGAGAGGATCGCGAGCGACAGGAGCATGATGATCCCCACCGTCACGTGGACGCCGTGGAATCCGGTGAGGGTGTAGAACGCGGAGCTCGCTGCGTTGGTCGTGAACCCCATCCCCTCGCGGTAGAAGCTCGTGAACTCGTACACCTGGCCACCTATGAACACGGCGCCCAGCAGGGCGGTGCTCACCAACCAGGTCCGGGTGCGTCTGTGGTCGCCCTGCTCGATCGACGAGACCGCCAGCACCATCGTCAGCGAGCTCATCAGCAGCACGAAGGAGCTCACCGAGGTGAACGGCACGTCGTAGAGGTCGAGCGGTCCGACGGTGCCCGCCGGGACGCTGTCCTTGTAGACGAGGAAGGTCGAGATCAGGGCGCCGAAGAGGAGGCAGTCCGAGGCCAGGAACACCCACATCGCGAGCTTCGTGTTCGAGATGCCGGTGTTCGTCTCGGGGTGGTCGTAGACGTCCCCCTCCGGAGTGGCCGTGATGGTCGCGGTCTCAGCCAACGGAGGCCACCTCCTCTCCCCTCGCCACGTCCGACTGGCCGGCATCGGCTTCGTCATCCGCACCGGCCCTCTTCGGCAGCTCGGCACCGGTGCCGGGGTGGGCGGCAGGCTCAGGAGCCGGATGGTCGTCGTGGCCGGGGTCGGGTTCGTCCGCTGGCTCGAACGCCATCCCGTAGATGGCGACCAGGATGATCAGGACTCCCACGGAAGCCAGCGGGAGGTTGCGGTAGATCAGCCCGTAGCCGAGCAGCGGGAAGCCGGCCGCCATGACGATCGGCCAGTAGGAGGGTGCCGGGAGGTGGACGCCCGTCGAGTCGCCCTTCTGGGCGACCTCATCCGTCCTCGCGACCCGCCGCATCACGCCCTGCTCGTTCAGCGCGTACTTGCGGTGCCAGAACTCGTCGTTGCGGTGTACCTCGGGGATCGGGTCGAAGTTGTACTCCGGCGGTGGGGAGCTGACCATCCACTCCAGGCTGCGCGCATCCCATGGATCGGGTCCCGCGTTGGGGATCCGACCGGTGTGGTAGAGCCGTCGGCACCGGAGGATGTTGACGATGCTGACACCGACTCCGGTGGCGAGCACGAAGGCTGCGATCGTGATCACCAGGTTCCAGGAGTCGAACCCGAGGTTCTCGTCGTACGTGTACACCCGGCGACTCATCCCCTGGAGGCCGACTATGTGCATCGGGCCGAAGGTCATGTTGAAGCCGACCAACATCATCCAGAAGCTGACCTTGCCCCAGGTCTCGCTGAGCCGATAGCCGAACATCTTCGGCCACCAGAAGTAGATGCCGGCGAAGAGGCCCATCACCCCGCCACCGAAGATCGTGTAGTGGAAGTGACCGACGATGTAGTAGGTGTCGGTCTGCTGTGTGTCGGCCGGGGCGATCGAATGGGTGACGCCCGAGAGGCCACCGATGGTGAACAGGGCCACGGTTGCCACCGCGTACAGCATCGGGGTGTCGAAGCGGAGCCGTCCACCCCACAGCGTTGCGAGCCAGTTGAAGATCTTCACGCCGGTCGGCACCGCGATGAACATCGTGGCGAGCGAGAAGGCCGCTACCGAGACCATGCCCATCCCCGAAGCGAACATGTGGTGCGCCCACACCCCCCAGCCCATGAACCCGATGGCGATGCCGGAGAAGACCATGAACGGATAGCCGAAGATCGGCTTGCGGGAGAAGGTGGGGATGACCTCCGACAGGATCCCGAAGGACGGGAGGATGATGATGTAGACCTCGGGGTGGCCGAAGATCCAGAACAGGTGCTGCCAGAGCAGCGGGTCAGCACCTGCGCTCACGTCGAAGAAGGCCGTGTCGAAGAGCCGATCGAGGGCCAGGAGCACCAGGGCCACGGTGATCACCGGCAGGGCGAACACCAGCAGGACCTGCGTGATGAACGCCATCCAGGTGAAGACCGGCATGCGCATGAGGCTCATGCCGGGGGCCCGCATGTTGAGCACGGTCACAGTGAGGTTGATCGAGCTGATGAGCGTTGCCGTGCCGGCGATCATCAGGCCCACTGCGAAGAAGTCCACCCGGTGCCCTGGTGAGAAGGCGACACCGCTGTTCGGGGCGTAGCAGAACCAACCGCAGTCCGGGCTGCCTCCCAGGAAGAAGCTCGAGCTCATGAAGATCCCGCCGCCCAGGAAGAGCCACAAGCTCAACGCGTTCAACCGGGGGAACGCCACGTCGCGCGCTCCGATCTGGAGGGGGATGAAGTAGTTCGCGAAGGACGCCGCCATCGGCATTATGAAGAGGAACACCATGGTCACCCCGTGCATGGTGTAGAGCTGGTTGTAGAGATCGGCCGAGATGAGGCCGCTGTTCGGGGCCGCCAGCTGGACGCGGATCATCAACGCCTCGATCCCACCCACGAGGAGGAAGAACAGAGACGCGGCGCCGTACATGATGCCGACCTTCTTGTGGTCGACCGTGCTCACCCAGGAGCGCCACCCGCTCGCCGCGGTGGGCCGTTCGAACACCCCCATGGGCGGCTGGACGTCGCCGGGCTCCTCGGACTCCTCCGAGGGGACGGCCAGTGCCCTCTCCTCTGTCATCGCCATGTCGGCTCCCTCGGGATCGAGGCCGTCACCGTTCGGTGGTCGTGTCCGGCCATCACCGCAGGTGGCTCAGGAACACGACCAGGTCGTCGATCTCCTGCTCCGAGAGGTTGTAGTTGGGCATCCCCCGGTGGCCATCGGGGTCCATCGGCTTCACCGCCTCCGGGTCACGCAGCCATGCCTCCAGGGCGGCCGTGTCAGGCTGGGGTGAGTCCGCCCCGGTGTACAGCTTGTCCAGGTAGTGGGTGACCGGAGTGTCCTCGTCGACGGTGTCCTCCACACCCAGCCAGGTCCTGAAGATGGCCCCCGCGAAGTGGTCGCGGCTCGCGAAGTGGGTGAGGTCGGGGGCAACGCCGGCGAGGAGGACGGTGTCGTCGCGTGGCTCGGGCCCACCGACGCCCTGCACGGAGTGGCAGCTGGTGCAGCCCTTCTCCTCGATGAGTCCGCGACCCCGCTCCCACGCCGCGAGCTCCTCGGGGGACTCGAAGTCCGACTCGGTCAGCTGGGTCGCGTCCTCGAGCTGGTTCTCCTCCCACTGGGCGTACTCGTCGGGGGGGAGCGCGATCACGTACATCTGCATCCGGCCGTGGGAGAGACCGCAGAACTCCGTGCACTGCCCCCGGTACCGGCCGGGCTCGTCGGCCTGGACCTTCCAGCTCGTGGCGAACCCGGGCACCGCGTCGCGCTTCCCGTTCAGGTTCGGGATCCAGAACGAGTGGATCACGTCGTTCGAGCTGATCCGCATCTCCACGTCGGTGTCGGCGGGGATGACCAGCTCGTTGGCGGTGATGATGTCCTCACCCGGCTCACCGAAGCGACCGTCACGGTCGTTGTCGTACCGGTACTCCCACCACCACTGCTGCCCCCACACCTCGACCGTCATCTCGGTGTCCGAGAAGTCGTTCAGCTCGAAGATGGTGAGGACGGTCGCTGCAGCGATGAAGGCCACGATCGCCGCCGGTGCGATAGTCCATCCGATCTCCAGCTTCACGTTCCCGTGGGTCTGGCTCGGGATCGAGTCGTCGTCCTCCCCCCGCCGGTTCCGGAACGCCAGGAGGAGGATGAAACCTTCGACGAGGACGAAGATGACGCCCGCCGCCACGAACACCGGGACCACGAGGCTCTGGATGGCGTCTGCGCTCTCGCCCTTGGGCGCGAACGTGTCGAGGGGCGCGTTCGAAGCCCACATGTCCGTGCCCACGATGGCGAACGTCACCACCGCGGTCAGCAACAACCAGAGGACCACGAGGGCGGGATACAGCTTCCCGGCTCCCGAGTCCCCCCCTGCTCTTCTCACGTTCACTCCCGGTCGTTCAGGTACCGATCTCCCCCGTCCCACCTGGGGGTGCAACTCCACGATCGGAGATCAGGCCTCCCTGGTCAGGCCCGTGCTCCTCGAAGTCACGCTCGCCTCTCACCGCAGAGAGTATCCCGGCCCCGATCACGAGAACCGCTCCCACCAGCAGGAAGGCGGTGACGATCCTCGGGCCCAACCGGGGCACGTAGGCGATCAGGAGCGCCGACAGGAAGATGAGACCGGCTGCTGCCCCTGCCACCACCACCGCATCGAGACGCTCGACCGTGAGCAGAACGCGAGAGATGGAGAGCACCATCACAGCAGCTATGCCCACCGCCGCCAGCGGGACCGTGAGCACAGCGATCATCCGCTCACGTACCTCGTCGTTCGCATCGGGGTCGCCCGTCGCCCCCTCCGCCCAGTCCCTGACGGTCCACGTCACCACGATCAGGGCGAGTGCCACCGCCCCGGCGACGAAGACCGCCGAGCTCACGACAGAGCCAGGCCGACCACCATCGCCCCCACCGCAAGGACGCCGAGCACCGGGAGGACGCTCAACCGCTGAGGGGGGTTCACCGGGAGCGGAACATCAGACCTGGCCGCTTCGGCGACCGACTTGGGATCCGAGTCCCGATAGGCGGTGAGGAGGACTGCGAGGAACAACGAGCACGCTGCGAGGGCGAGCCAGAGGGTGTAGGTGAGGTGGTCGCCCACACCGCCCTTCCAGCCGATGGTGAGTGGGCCGGAGATCGAGTCGATGAGACCCTGGTCGCCGGTGCACTGGACCGGTGGGTACTTCCAACCGACGACGTCGGGATGACAGGTCTGGAACCCCGTGAAGAACGCAGCTGCGAGAGCCACCATGGCCATGCCCGTGAAGAGCCTGAAGCCCGTGGTGAATACCCGACTCTTCGGGATGTCGCGAAGCCGATTGTTCATTTCGTTATGTACACCGCGTACCAGATCACCGCGAAGACGATCACCGTCACGTACCAGAACATAGCGGCCCCGGCCACTCCCCCGTGCTGGTGCGGGCCGTACTGCCCACCGAGGGTGCGGAAGGTGATGACCGTCAGGTACACCATCGCTGCCACCAGCAGAACCAGGAACGAGCCGGTGATCGCATAGATGAGCACCGCCTGGATGCTGTCGGCGACTCCCAGGCTCATCTGGCGGTACATCCAGTACTGGGCGTTGAGGACCGCCGCCCCCAGAACGAGGGTCAGGCCGAGAGCCACGTACGCGTTCACCCGGTCGTTGCGGGCCACGGCCCAGAACGCCCACTGCATGGCGACGCACGACAGCAGCATCGTGACCATCATCATGTTCGGCGGCTGGAGCGGGATCGTCACCTCCTGCAGCCAGACCTCACCGAGGGCCAGGGCCTGTGCCCGCAGGATGAGGTAGGTGGCGATCAGCCCCGCGAAGAACATCGCGACAGCGACCGAGGCGAACGCGGTCCCGACCGCGACGATCCTCGGGTGCTCCAGCGGTCTCGGGGGAGCGGTGTGGATCGCGTCCATCAGGACTCCTTCCCGCCGCCGGAACCCTCGGACTGCCCTTCCCGGAGCAGGGGCGTACCGAGGATCGCGTCCGAGTGCCGGCTCAGCCAGAGGTACGCGCGCCGGGACGAGCGGAAGTCCAGGAGAGGCCTCTCGGATATCACGAGAGCCACCGACTCGAAGTTGCCCGGTGCAGGCGGAGAGCTGGTCGCCCACTCGAGCGTGTGACCACCCCACGGATCCACCGGCACGCGGCCCCGACTGATGGCGGAGCCGATCAGGTTGACGAGGAACATCAGCACGCCCACCGCCAGCAGCGCCCAGCCGGCCACCGCAGCTGCGTTGGCCGCGTCGACCGTGTCGGTCACCGCCAGCACCCCGTCGAACGGCGATCCGGCCCCTCCGGCAGCGACGAGCACGAGATCGGCCTGCTCGTTGGCACCGGTGACGAGCCCACTCAGCCCTGCCAGGAGCGCGCCGCCGAAGACGGCGAGCGCAGCCACCGAGCCAGCGGTCTCGCTGCAGCGAACACCCCAGAGCTTCACCGACCAGTACTGCATCCCTCCCAGCGCGGCGACCACGGCAGCTGCAAGGGCGAGATCGGCAACGGCCGCAGGCCAGCTGCTCTGGAGGAGGTCGAGGCTCTCGGCAGTGGACATCGCAGCCGCGACCGTTGCTGCGAGGAGCAGCACGGCTGCACCCAGCGAGAAGATGAGCGGGGCGGTGACCTTCACGAAGCGGGCACGGGCGAGGGTGTGCGCCCAGGACGCGAAGAGGAGCAACAGCACCAGAGGCGTGATCACCGCCACGCCCACGAAGACCCAGTTGTCGTAGATGGCGAACCCGGTCACGCCCTCCTGCAGCTCACCGGAGAGGCCGCTCCAGAGTCCCACCGTCCAGGCTCCGAACCCCAGCGCCCCGACCAGCCCGATGAGCCCCATCACGGTCCTGTACATGCGTTGGCCCGTGCTCGCCATCACCGCCACCACCTCGCTGATGATGCCCAGCGCCGGGATCGCGTAGAGGAAGACCTGGGGCTGGCGGGCCACCCAGTGCAGCCACGGGTACAGGTCGTAGTTGCCCCCGAGACCCAGCCGACCGTTGCGGTGGTCCAGGTATGCGAGGAGAAGGCCGGCCAGGGCGACCGGGAGCGTGAGGAGCCACAGCGAGCCCGCAACCAGCATCGACCACGAGAAGAGCGGCACACGGTCCAGGTACATCCCAGGCGTCCGGAGCGTGATGACGGTCGTCACGACGCAGATCGCTCCCAGGAGAAGGGAGGCGACCAGCAGTGCCTGGGCGAGGATCCACAGGTCCACGGCCTGCTCCTCGCCACCGCCGGGACCCCCGTTCATGACGTAGGCCGCCACCACCATCCCACCCGAGACCAGGTAGCCCCAGTACGAGGCGGCGGCTGCGCGAGGGAAGGCGATCGTGCGCGCTCCGAGCTGGAGCGGCACCACCGAGATGGCCAGGCCGAGGATGAGGGGGAGCACCACCAGGAAGACGAGCCCGAGTCCGTCCAGGGTCAGCGCCTGGAAGTAGGTCTCGGCGTCGAGGATGGAGGCACCGGTCTGGTCGACCCGCTCGAGTCCGAGCACGACGCCGAGGCCGGCTCCGGCGAGGAGGTAGAGGAGGGAGGTGCCCATGTAGAGGCGTCCGACCCGCTTGTGGTCACCGGTCCCCAGATAGCCGAGAAGGCCGGAGGGCTCGGGGCGGAGCTGGGCAGCCTGTGGGGCCGCTTCCTCGGCCACGGCGGGACTTGTCTCGGTGAGGGTCATGCGACGATCTCGGCTCCTACCGACCGGGGCGCGCCGTCGGTCGGCCCGTATGTGAACGGATTCCCGATCGGGACACTAGACGCGGCGCGAAGGTGAGAAGAAACTCACCGGCCACCCCGGCTCGGTCGCCTGTCGACCGACGCCGGGGTGAGTCAGAGCCCTGTCGGACCCCTACGCTTCGGGGACGATGCCGATCGGACCCCGCACCTCCCGGAACCTGCTCGGCTGGTTCGCAGGACCCCGGCAGTGACGATCCAGGCCCCGATCGCCTCCTCTCGCACCCTCACCCGGAAGCTCGGGGGCTTCGTCGCGCTCACGAAGCCCCGCATCGTCGAGCTGCTGCTGGTGACGACGGTGCCGACCATGGTGGTGGCCGAAGGAGGAGTGCCGTCGGGATGGCTCGTCGCGGCGACCGTGATCGGCGGGTCGATGGCCGCTGGCGGCGCCAACGCCATCAACATGTACGTAGACCGTGACATCGACGCGCTGATGGCGCGCACCTCCGGCCGACCTCTGGTCACCGGGCTCATGGCGCCTCGCGAGGCGCTCGTCTTCGCGATCGCGCTCGAGATCGTGGCCTTCGCCTGGCTCTGGGGCTTCGTCAACCTGCTCAGCGCCTCCCTCGCTGCGCTGGCGGCCCTCTTCTACGTGTTCGTGTACACGATCTGGCTGAAGCGGACGTCGAAGCAGAACATCGTCATAGGTGGTGCGGCCGGGGCGGTTCCCACCCTCATCGGGTGGTCGGCGGTGACGAACCAGCTCGCCTGGGAGCCCTTGGTGCTGTTCGGGGTGATCTTCTTCTGGACCCCACCGCACTTCTGGGCCCTCGCGATCAAGTACCGCGACGAGTACGAAGCCGCCGACGTTCCGATGATGCCCTCGGTCGTCGGTCTGCGCCGAACGGCCGCCGAGATGCTCGGCTACGCGGTCGCCACGGCGGCGCTCACCCTGCTCTTCGTGCCCGTCGCCGGCATGGGATGGGTGTACTCGGTGTCCGCCGGGAGTGCTGGGCGTGCTCTTCGTCGCCCTCGCCGCGGAGGTGCTGCGGGCTCCCGACACCCGGAGGGCGATGCGCCTCTTCGGCTTCTCGATCACCTACCTCGTCCTGCTCTTCGGGTCCATGGCAGCCGACGTGCTGCTCCGCTGACCGCGCACCCAGCGCCCGCTGCCCCGGTCTCTCACGGCCTACCCGACCCCCGGGGTGGGATCGGACCATGGGAATCGCGACAATGGAGACATGTCCCTGGCACCAGGCACCGCTCCGGTCGAGGTCGACCAGCCGGCGGACGACACCTGGGCGGACCCTGCCTTCCCCTGGGTGGTCCTCGTCTGGGACGACCCCATCAACCTGATGAGCTACGTGGCCTTCGTGTTCCAGAAGCTGTTCGGCTACAGCAGGGAGAAGGCGACCAGGTTGATGCTGGACGTGCACCACAAGGGGAGGGCCGTGGTGTCCAGCGGCAACCGCGAGAAGTGCGAGCTGGACGTCTTCCGTCTGCACGAGCACGGGCTCTGGGCGACCATGCAGCAGGACAAGTGACCCGCGCCGACGACGCGGCCGAGCTCGCCGAGGCGTACCCGCAGTACGCAGGGATGGAGCTGTTCGACGAGCCCCGTCTCTTCGTCGAGGTGGAGCCTGGCCTCTTCGAGTCGCGACTTCCGGAGCACCTGCGCGAAGGCGTCGCCGGCCTCGTCGAGGAGCTGCGGGCGCTCCTCCTCACCGACGACCGCCGGGAGCTGCGCCGCCTCTACCCGACGGCGTACCCCGACGACGAGCGTCGCAACGAGGAGTACGCAGCCTTCGCCCACGACCATCTGCTGGCGTCGCGCCTGGCCGGCCTGGACGTCGTCGAGGGCGCCATCGGCAAGGATCGCCTCACCGACGACGAGCTCGCCGCCGTGGTCCAGGTCCTGAACGAGCTCCGACTCGTCATCGGAACGCGCCTCGACGTGACGCCGGGAGACCCCCGGGAGCGCGACCCCGACGACCCCGACGCCGGCACCTTCCGCCTGTACCGACTGCTCGCGGCGCTGGTGGGTGAGGTCGTCGACTCGCTCGCGGGAACGCTGCCCGAGGAACCCGAGCGCTGAACCGCGTCGCGCCGGGCACGCGCCGGTGGTGTGAGCGGATCGCCGACCCGTGCGGCCGGGCGTGGCAGGGTAGCGGCTTCTTGCCGCATGGGTCTGCGCACGGTCTGGTCGCGGCCGCGCAACCCCGCAGGAGCGCAGGGAGTGCGCGGTAGGGTGACCGGGGCCCCGGCTCCGGGGCCGAGCCCCCGTCGTCCAGTGGCCTAGGACGCCAGCCTTTCAAGCTGGTAACGCCGGTTCGAACCCGGTCGGGGGTACGACAGCAGCGCAGCAATGTCGTCGACGGGACTCGGTTCGATCTCGTGATCGGCCGCTGCCCCTGCTGCGGGACGAGGCCGGCTCTTCCTCTGGCATGACTTGCCACGACTTCGGCCGGGGCGTCATCGGGTCTCTCGGTCGATCACACTCGGACCTCATCGACCGGCTCGGCCTCATGGCCACCGGTCCGACCTCCATCCCTGGAGCGCTCCCGCATTCCACGCGATCAGCGGCGGTTTGACCTCTCGAGGTGCACCCGTGAGAATGCCCCCGATCCTCTGACGGCGGGATGCAAGACCCCGTCGAGGGGCGAGGACGGGGCGAGAAGAGGCCGAGTGGCGGGCCAGACAGGAATCATCGCGGTCCTGGGGGGCCGACCTGCCGTCGACGCGAAGACGGCCGGGGCTGCAGCGACGATGGCGCTGCGACTTCGCGCCAAGGTCGTCGTCCTCGCCGTCGAAGCGCTCGCCGAGTCCGAGCTCCACGAGGTGACCGCTCCGTTGCGAGAGGTCGGGCTCCCCTTCGAGGTCGCCACGGTCACCTCGCTGGACCTCGAGGCCCTCCGGGCAGCGATCGCCGAGCGGGAGCCGGAGTTCGTCGTCGTCAACGCCGAACTGCACCGCTTCTTCTCCAGTACGGAGCACGCCCGCGACTTCGTCGCCGACATCGCCGTCCCACTGGTCGTCGTCCCTCCACCCTCCGGGGGCAAGACCGAGCCGCTGGTCATCGACATCCGCGAAGACGGCCGGCTGCCCACGCCCGCACGCCGAGAGGGACCCGACGGGCCGAAGGACTAGCCCCCGGCACTCACCCGAGCGGGCTAGCCGGTGAAGCTGGGGGCTGCAGCTACGGGGATCGCGGGTGGAGGGGCGGGGGAGGTGCTGGGCGGCTCGGTCGTCGAGGTGGTAGACGGCCCGGATTGCGCCGGGAGAGGCTGCCAGCTCGGCTCCTCACCCCATTCGCCGAAGGTGACCTGAACCGGGTTCGACCCGTCGGCATCCATCACCCAGACCTGATCGGCGTCGGTCCGATAGGACTCGAACGCCACCTTCGTCCCGTCGGGCGACCACGCCGGATCCCCGTCCTCCAGGCCGTCGGTGAGCTGTACCTGGTTCGACCCGTCGGCATCCATCACCCAGACCCGCTCGTCACCGGTGCGGTCCGATGCGAACACGATCTTCGTGCCGTCCGGTGACCAGTCCGGATCGCCATCCCACGACGAATCCCCATCCGTGAGCTGGGTCGGGTTCGACCCGTCGGCGTCCATCACCCACACCTCGTCCTGCCCGGTCCGCTGCGATACGAAGACGATCTTGGTGCCGTCGGGGGACCACGATGCCTCACCATCCCAGTCAGGGGACGCGGTGAGCTGGACCGGGTCCGACCCGTCGGAATCCATCACCCACACCTCCACGTCACCGGAGCGCTCCGAGACGAACACGATCTTCGTGCCGTCCGGCGACCACCTCGGGTCGGAATCGATCCCCCCGGAGGTGAGCTGGGTCTGGTTCGACCCGTCGGCATCCATGACCCACACCGCCAGGTCACCGCTGCGGTCGGAGTCGAAGGCGATCTTCGTGCCGTCGGCGGACCATGCCGGGTTCGCGTTGGAACCGTCCGAGGTGAGGATCTCCTGGTCGGAGCCATCCGGTTCGATGGTCGCGATCTGGGCGGTCTCGTCCACGCCGACCTCGAATGCGATCCGGCCGTTCTCGCCCGGAAAGCTCGATCCGGCCTGGCCACCCGACAGCACCAGGGTCCCCGCAGCCAGCACCGCCGACGCTCCCACGGCCACCCACCGATGGACAACCATGATCATCCTCCCCGCTCTCCCTGTGTCCGCGACAGCATCGCGCACGTCAGGGGCCGTCGCCACCCCCGCTGCCTCCGCCACGAAGGTCTTTGCCGGTCGGATCGACCTCGGATACCGTGGCTCGTTCCCCTACCGGCAACGGGCGGGGAGGAATGGTCCCGTGGTGCAGTTTGGAGTGCACGCCGGCCTGTCAAGCCGGAGGTCGCGGGTTCAAATCCCGTCGGGACCGCTCCGGTCGGCTCCGGCCGTCCGGACAGCGGTCGGGTAGCTCAGTTGGCAGAGCGTCCGCCTGAAAAGCGGAAGGTCACCGGATCGACGCCGGTCCCGACCACCAGCGAAACCCCTGCTCAGCGGGGGTTTCGTCGCGTGTCGGGACCGGTTCCGGGACCGAGATCGGGACTCATGTCGCGCAATTGTCGCGCGAGGCTCAGATCGCCCGTCGGCCTGCGGTTCCGGGTCGACCAGTCTCGAGCTCGCCAACCGTCGAAGCGCATCGATGGGCTGCACGGCGACGCAGCTCCGGTTCGGGCATGTCGTGGGCGTCGAGGCGGTCTGCCGCATACTCGTAGGCGTGAATGCCACGCTGACCATTCGGCAGGCCTACGAGGCCATGAGGTACTTCCTCGACCAGTACAACGAGCGCGAGCCCCCGGAGCGGAAGGAGTCGATCGCTCAGCTGCTGCGTTGGACCGAAATCGAGGGGGACGGCATCTCCTACGACCCCGCGCAGTGGCACGACTGGCAGGCAGCCGTCGCCCGGGCTGTCGGCGACTCGCAGCCCAGATCTGGCTGAGCACGAATCCGGTTACTCGCCCTCGTCCCTGTCATCGAGCCAAGCCTCGAGGTCGACGTCTTCGGGTTCCGCGGGCTCCTCGTCGAGAACCACCTCTTCATCAATCGGCACCGGCGGATCCCACGGGTCCACGTGTTGGTAGCGTTTTCCCAGTCTGGGCACGAGGATGTCCTCGAGATCGAACAGCGCCATGGTTCCGGCGGCCTCTTCCTCACGACGCTTCCGAGCGGCCTGGGCCCGAGCCTGCATCGCTGGGATCATCTCGGCGGAGGCATTGCCGTAGACGTGCGACATGATGCTGCTGCCGGGCGCACTGTCGGTCGCGAACACCATCGTGTAGACGGGGTGCCCTCTGGTGTTGACGATCTGAAGCGCATGGGTCGTCCGATAGCCGAGGACGTTCTCAAGCCTCCACCGCAGCAAGTTGACGAACTCGGCGCGCATACCTTCGCCGTCGAGGTCACCTCCTCGCCGCAGCTGGTGGATGGCAACCCAGTCGTCCGTGCCGAACAGTCGACTGAGCTTCTCAGCGCTCGATCGGCCACGGACGCCCTTCAAGCCCAGAACCCGAGCGAGAGCGGGTTCTGGGAACAGCATCCACTGCTCGACCTTGGTCTTCTTGTCAGCGCGCCAACGGGCGAGCGTCTCGACCGTCGACCACGCCACCTGCAGGCCTCTCGGGTCGAGGAACGCGAACGTCGGTGCCCAACGGACAGGTCCGAGCCAGTCCAGCGCCTCGCCGATGTGGTCGTTGCAGTCACCGGCGAACACTCGCCATCGGTCGTCCTCAGGGCGAGCGGCTGCAATGTCGCGCTCAAGCTTCACGGCCATCTCAGGCAACTCAAAGAACGCGAACCTGGTGAATGGCGGCTGCGTCTCCAGGGCGACGCGGGTGGAGCCTGGGAACACACCCGAACCGTGCCTGCGAGCGTTGTCGAAGCCCCCAGCGAACAAGTCGAGACACAGGACTTCCTGTGACTTGCCTGAGCAGGCTCTCGTGAACGCGGCCAGGTAGTCCTGCAGGATGGCGAGTTTGACCTCGGACCACCAGTCCCAGCCAGACGCTCCTGAAGTCATGCGATGGCGGGTTCCTTGGGCATCTCGTCCCAGGTCCGACCGTCGAGCTCACGGCCGTGGGCCTTCGGAGTGCGGCCGCCCCACTGCTTGAAGAAGAACGCGACGCCAGCGGCGAGGCAGTCGTCACGGATCTGCTCGACCCACGCCGCGTCGATCGGTCGGGCCTTCGGACCCGACTCGCCACCGACGATCATCCAGTCGATGCCATCGAGGTCGAAGCTCACCGGGCCGAGGAGCGGTTCCGCGGAGACGAAGCGCACCGCGGCGGGGACTTCGCGGAGGTGCTCGGTCCTGAAGGCGTAGCGCTGGTTCTCGACCGACACACCCATCCAGAGGTTCGTCGGCCAGTCGAGCTCGCCGGCGTCACGAGCGAGACGCTTCGAGCGCTTCGTGAGCACCTGGTACGTGTGCTGCGGCGTCGCCGCCATCACGTCGAACACCTGGCGGATGTAGTCGAGCGGGACGTCCTCGTGGAACAGGTCGCTCATCGAGTTGACGAAGATCACCCGCGGCGCGTTCCACGACAGCGGGATGCTCAACGTGTCGGGATGCAGCGTCAGCCGGAAGCCGGGACCGCTCGTCCGGGGGTCGCCGTCGGCCTGGTACTTCGGCTGGCCCATCGCCTTCAGCCGCTTGGACAGCGTGAGCGCGTAGCAGTGGTCGCACCCAGGCGACGTCCGGTCACAACCGGTCGTCGGGTTCCAGGTGGCCTCGGTCCACTCGATGCCCGTTGCATCTGCCATGCGGCGCTCTCCACTCATCGTTGGTACGAGCGTACGAAGGGGGTGTGACAAGAACGCCGGCCGTCCCTCGCCCGAACCTGGGTATCCAGCCACGTTAGGCCCCTTGCTCCTCGTGTTCGTCGAACAGCGTCGGCGTCGTCGACGTGCTCGCTCGCGACTTGGAGCTCGCCCCGGTCGACTGTCGTACCAAGCGCCGTACCTCACACTTGACCAGCCGACCAAGCGCGTCGGCCACGTGCTCGCCCTCAACCAGGCAGGCCGCACGGAACTCGATCCACACCGCGTCGCTCACGTTCACCCGTGCCATCTGCTGTTCGACCCGCTTCTGCCGCTCACTTGATCCCACACCCCCTATACCCACCCCACGCTCGCCCTCGCGTCGCGCGCGGGACCGAAGAATCTGGTCAGTACACAGATCATCACCGGGCCTCCGGTGTCCACATAGCGGCCGGCGAGCGGACGCGACCGAGGCAACCCTCAGGCCTGGTCGAGGCGGTCCACGAGGTGCTCGTACGTCGTATCGCGCGACGCCCGTGCCTGTTCGAGGATGAGAGCTGTGGTGCGACTGTCCGGCCGAATCTCGATGACCCAACGGGTCCGATCGCCACCGTCATCCGCTCCACTGAGCGTGAGCCAGAGATCGCCCCGACTCGCCAGGATGAAGCCGCTCGTACGGTCTGTCGAATGTCTGCGACCCCGGACTGCGTAGATCACATCCCACCCGGAGGTAGGCAGCCGCTCGATGTAGTGATCGAGCACGAGCCGGAACTCGAGGTCGGGGTGCTCACAGTCGAGCCGGCGCTCACCGCCGGGTCCGTACTCGCCCGACGTGTCATTGCCCCCTTCCGGCGGGGCTGGCAACCCAAGCTCTTCTCTGTCGAGTCGTGGCACAGGGGATCCAGTCGTGCCCTGCTGACTGCGAGCGGACCCCTTCGGAAGCGGGTGCGGGACCCACTCGGGATGGGCGATGCGCCCGCCTTCGATGCCGGCGGCGACCACAGCCGACACCGCCACCGCGACGACGGCCTCGGCGAGGCCTGGCTGGACTTCGAGCTCGTCAGCACCGTCGATCCATACCCGCGCACCATCTGGCAACTGTTCGATCTCGCTGACGAACGACACGAAGCCCTCGCTCGGTTCTTCGTCGCTGGGCAGCAGCCCGACCGCTTCCGAGAACGCGATGAGTGCACTCGTCGCGAGGTCGGAGGTTGTCCCCCTCACTTCGATGTAGGCCTGTCCCGCGTTCGCCCGCAGGTAGTCGAGAACAGAGTCATCAACCGTCACCGCCACCTGGGGAGCCTCCCACACGATGATCTCCCGTGCGCGGGTCGACGCGTCGATGCGTCCTACGCTCGATACATGGAGATCCGGGCGGCAGTGATCCTCATGCTGGTTGGAGCTGTGTTCATCGGCGTCGGGTTCGTGTGGCGCACGGATGATCCCGGTGACCATGTCGTCCCACGGCTCGGGTCCTGGATCTCTGGCGCCATCTTCGTCGCCCTGGGCCTGGGTGGTCTGGTAGCGAATCTCCTGTAGCTAGGACGTCTCCCGAAGCGCACCCACTCGCCCCATCGCTGCCGCGCTCAACCGTTCGGCGACGGACTCGGCCTGGCCGGGCATGAGGTGGCCGTAGCGGTCGAGGGTCATCGCGGCCGAGGCGTGGCCGAGCATTCGTTGCAGGACGAGCACGTCGGCGCCGGCAGCGATGGCGAGCGAGGCACAGGTGTGGCGCAGGTCGTGGATGCGTAGCGGCGCCACGTGGGCTTCGATACAAGCCGGGTTCCACACCCGGCTGCGGAAGTTGTCGAGGTGCAGCGGCTGACCTTCGGGCGACGTGAACACCAAGCCGTCCTTGCCCGGCTGCGCCCAGCCCGGTGTCGACACGTGGACGTGTAGCGCATCGACGACATGCGGCGGAATGGCCAGGCTCCGCCGGGAGCGGCGTGTCTTGAGCTGCCGCACTTCGAAGCCGCCGCCGGGCAGGTCGACGAGCTGGTGGCTGACCGTGATCGTCTTGTGCAACAGGTCGACGTCCCGCCGCCGAAGCCCTCGCAGCTCGCCGGCTCGCGGTCCGCAGTAGGCGGCGACGAGCACGAACGCCCGGTACCGGTCCCCGATCGCGTCGGCCACACGGGCCACCTCCTCGTGGTCGAGGAAGCGCATCTCCTGCTCGGGCACCTTCGGCGGGTCGACCGCATCGAGGGGGTTGCGGGCGATCCGTCGGGCCTTCGTGGCCACGACGAGGACCCGGTTCAGCGTGCGGTAGGCCTGGTGGATCGAGGCCGGCGCCAGCGGTCCTCGCCGTCCTTGCTTGCGGCGCAGGCCGGCGAGCCAGCGGTCGCACAGCTCCGGGCGTGACGGCACCGAGCTGGAGGTCGCCGAGCACGGGGAGGATGTGCAGGCGCAGGTTGTCCCGGTAGATGCGACGCGTCGACGGCGCAAGGTCCACGGCGCCCTCGATCCACTCGCTTGCGAAGTCGGCCAGCTTCACCCGGCCGCCGGACTGCGCCACCCACGAGCCGTGGTCCTTCTCGGCGAACTTGTCGCGCTCCCACGCCTGCGCCGCCTTCATCGTCGTGAAGGTGCGCAGCGCCAGCTTCCCGTCGGGGCCGCGCACGCGAGCCTCGTAGCGGGGTCGTGCCATCGCGGTAGGGCTCGCCTGCCGTGTTGGTCGTCCGCTTCTTGATCACCGGGGCCTGCCGATCGCGTCCATCACTTCCCTAACCCACGGCAATGTCGCGCGTTTGTCGCGCGCGACATGCCCGGATCGGAGCGGACGCCAGCGGACCGTCTCGGACGACCGAGAGGGTGACATGCCGCCTGACCTGCACGAATGCGGACTGAGCCGGACGAGCCCGGACGATCGCCGAGCGGCCTGGCGCACCTGAAAAGCGGAAGGTCACCGGATCGACGCCGGTCCCGACCACCAGGAAACCAAGAGATGACCTGCGGAAGCGCTCCGAAGTCGGGAGCGTGCCCGCTGTCCCGTGGCTGGAGCACCTCCGCCGGATTCTGCAGTCGCTGGGGATCACCGCGCAGCGGACCCGCACATTGAAGTGGAGCACCGACCCGCTCTACGAGGAGAAGAAGGGCTGGGTGCTGGCCGCCCACAAGGGTGCCGAGGCCGGCACGATCGATGGGGTCGTGGTGTCCTTCGACGAGTGTGGCCCGATCTCACTGAAGCCCCACGCCGGTTCGCAGGGGTCGAAGAAGAAGGAGCCCGACCGTCAGCGAGCGACCTACCACCACAAGCACGGCGTCCGGAAGTTGATGGGCGCCTACGACGTTGGAGCGAACCGCTTCTGGGGTCGGTTGGAGAAGGAAGGGTCACCGCGAAGGTCACCCTCGAGCTCCTCAAGGACATCCGTCGTCGCTACCCGACCGACACCACCGTGTACGTCGTGATGGACAACCTGTCGGCGCACTGGACCGCTGCCATCCGCGAGTGGGCGGTGAACAACAACGTCGGGCTGCTTCCCACGCCGACCAACGCCAGCTACCTGAACCGCATCGAGTGCCACTTCTGGGCCTACGTCGAGTTCGTCATCAACGGCAACGACTACCCCGACTGGACCGCGTTCTCCAAAGCCAGCCAGGCCTACATCCGCCGCCGCAACCGCGACCACCACGACCCCCGAATCATCGAACTCGAGAACCGCCGCAAGGTCGCCTGAGTTGCGGAACAGCCGCTTCAGGCGTACGGTGACGGGGTCACCTGCCAACAATGAGAAGGCGGATCCCATGTTCAGGAAGCTGATCGCAACTGCAATCGGTGCCGCATCGCTGTTTGCTCTTGTCGCCTGCGGCGACGACAGCGACGACGAGGCGTCAGAGGCCACCACCGAGACGACGGCCACCACCGAGACGACGGCCACCACCGAGACGACGGCTACCGACGAGACGACGGCCACCACCGAGACGACGGCCACCGCCGAGGACGGTGCTGCCGGTCAGGCCGAGTACTGCGCCATCGAAGCCGAGATCGACGCGCTGTTCGAGACGGCCTTCTCAGGGACCGAATCTCCGACCGCCGAAGCAACGGCTGCGGTCGCCACCCAGGTCATCGACGAGTTCGCCGACCAGGCCCTCGCCGCTGCCCCAGAGGAGATCGCCGACGACGTCGAGGTGCTCTTAGCTGCCACTGAGGAGATGGCCAACGGCAACCCGTCAGCCTTCGATACGCCTGAAGTGCTGGCAGCGGCCGACGCCGTTGACGAGTTCTGCCCCGTCGCACCGTAGACCGGAGCAGGTGCCCGTAATGCCGGTCATGCTTGCAGCCGGTGGTGAACTGGCGGTGAGCAGATCCCGTTGGGTCGGCTTGCATAGAGGAAGCCTCTGTGTCCGCGCCCTGGGGCCCTCGGCCAGCGACAACTCCCCCCGCAGATCCGAAGCGCCGTGAACCCCTTCCTCGGATGGCTGAACCGTGCCGGTGAAGTCTGGGCCACGCTGGCCGACTCCAACCATGGACTACATCGAATGGCTCATCGACCGCGGCGAACGGTTGCGCAAAGCGCTCGACGCCGCCCCGCTCGCTCGTGAGTCAGCACTGGCCATAGTCGGTCGACGGGTTCGCTGCTCGTTCGGCCACGAAGTCAAGGCGTGGCAAGGGTGCTCGAGGAATCATGTCGTTTGCCCATCAGGCAGCTGTGAGAAGGTACCCAGGTGAGAAGAGAGCGCGAGCTGCTGGTAGCCGGCAGCAGGACGCGCTTGGCGCTCGTCCTCGTACTCGGTGCCTTGGCCCTGGGCTGCCTCGCCTCGAGATCGGTTGCAGCGAGCGCGACGGCCGGTGACGACTCGGTCCAAGACCGCGCCCCCCGGTCATCGGGCTCCGGGGAGCTGCCCGAATGGATCCTCGACGACGACGGGAGCACGCAGGATCTCCCGGACGAGGTGCCAGCCGTTGGACCCGGTGGGTCAACCGTGATGGTTCCCTTCGAGGACATCGACATCGATCCGACAGACCTCATGCCGGGCGGCCAGGACGACCTGGGACTACGCGACGATCAGGTCGCCATCTACGGTGTAGCCACGTCCGGTGAGTGGGGGATCGTCCGCATCGCGGAATGTGTGGAGCGCGGGGACGCAACCATCTGTGAGTAGGTCGGCCCGTCGGGACCACCGGCTGGTTTGCCCCATGACGCCTTGAAGGACCTCCTGCCGCCAACCGACCTGGCATTCCGGCGCACAACAGGTCCGGTCGTCACCGTAGAACGCGGCGTCCCTTCGCGGGAGCGGCGACCGAGCTCAGCCGAACCGTACGACGCCACCGGCGGCTCGCGTGGCCTCGCCGAGTCGAGCGGCGAACGCCGACGCTGCCGACTCCGGTCCGAGACCGATGAACAACGAACCGAGCGCCGATTCGGCCGAACCGGCAACCGGCATCGTCACCTCGAGACCGTTGTCGGACACCAGCTCAGCCATCGCGGTATCTCCGTACTCGGCGAGATCGAGCCGAGAGAGGTGGCAGCTCGCCACCACAGGAGCACCGCTGCCGTCGTCTGTGGCCCAGACCAGCCACTCCGGCGTGAACAGCACTGCACAGCGCTGCTCGGTTCGCTTGGATCGGCCGAGGCGCCGGCGCTCGCGCACCGAGGTCGTCAGTATCGCCGCGCTCGCGGATGCGACCACGTCACCCATCCCCGAGGACTCCGCCTTCTGGCGGATGGCTGCCAACAGGTCTTCGGGCAGCGAGCTCGGCGCCATGGCCGACGTGCTGCGCCGGTACTCGCTCGTCCTCATACTGCGCCACCCACGACAGGAAGCTAGCGCGGGCCGATCGGCGTCCCGGAGGTGACGGTTCCACCGGCCCCCGCCACCTAGGCGACCCCGCGTCAGGGTCGGCACAGCGAAGGTAGTCCGCTCCGGAGGTTCGCACGGCTCGGGTCGGCGTCAGCGCACAGCCCACCGCAGGTAGCTTCCACTCGTCTGACAGAGAGAGAGGAGAGTGCAGTGATAGCTGGATTCAAGAAGTTCGTGCTCCAGGGGAACGCCATCGACCTGGCGGTGGGCGTCGTCATCGGTGCTGCCTTCGGGGCGATCGTGACCTCGTTCACCCAGAGCTTGATCCAACCGCTGATCACCGAGGTGATGGGCGGCGGCGTGAAAGGTGGGAAGCTCGAGCTGAGCGACGGCAACTTCCTGGACTTCGGGGCCGTGATCAACGCAACGATCACCTTCCTCATCACCGCCGCCGTCGTCTACTTCGTGTTCGTCCTTCCCATGAACACGCTCAAGGAGCGTCGCGCGCGCCAGCTCGGCGAGGTGGCCGAGCTCACCAACGAGGAGAAGATGATCCAACTCCTCGAGCAGATCGCGAACAAGTAGCCGGGATCCGCGACGTGCCTCTGTCGCCTGATCGTGTGCTCTCTCTCGAGCGGCGCTCCGCGTCCGAGCCTTGACGCGCTCCCGTGGCCCGGGAGAGGGATGGACAGCCGACCGTGATCGATTGGACCGGCCGCAGCCCTCAGATCGCAGCGAGGTCCCGGCGATCGAAGACCGGGAGCGCGACTCCGGCTGCCACGATCCCGACGAGCGGCATGGCAAGGACGAGCAGGGGGAGCCCTGGGCCGAGCGGTCCCTCGGAGATGGCCTGGTAGAAGGGCGAGAGCTCGAGGAACGGCTCCACCTGCTCCACGAGCTGGCCGGCGAGGAACAGCACGTACGAGCCCCCGGCCAGCGCGCCGGTCACCCCGATGCTGAGCCCCCTGCGGCCCGTGGTGGCGCTTAGCGCGAGCCCGACCAGGCCGAACTCCGCTCCGAGCAGGAACATCGACAGCGATGCGTTGACGACATGGCGCACCGGGATGCCCAGGTCGAACACCAAGGATCCGATCCAGCTGCTCGCGAGGAGCACCGCTGCGAGGACCCCCACCCCCGCGACCACCGCCGCCGCCTTCTCGAGGAGCAGCCGGGAGCGTGGAACCGGAAGGGACGCGAGCACCTCGAGGGTTCCTCCCTCCTCCTCGCCGGCGATCGACGACGCGCCCTTCCCGACGGCGAAGATGATGAACATGAACGGCAGCATCAGGCTGTACAGCTCGGCGTTGAGGTAGCCGGTGGCGGTGCTCATGTCCGTCACGTTGAACGCCTCCAGGAAGGCCTCCGGATACTGCTCGAAGATCTCCTCGAAGTCGACGTCGGAGAACGAGGTCCACAGCGCCGACATCAGGAGCACGGTCGCGGAGATGCCGACGCTCCAGCCGAGGAGAGCGCGCCGCATGTCGTGAAGGGCCTTCCCGAAGATCGAGCCCAGCACCTCACTCACCCCTGTAGAAGCTGATGAACAGGTCCTCTAGGTCGGTCTCGCTGGCGACGACCCGCTCGATCCCCGCCGGCGCAGCGATCCTGAGCAGCTCGGCCATCGATCCCTCGACCACGAGATCGGCCCTGGGCCCCTCCACCACCAGCTCCACGACGTTGGGCTGCTCGCCCAGAGCCTCGAAGGGAGCCGTCGAGGGGTCCACGAAGGTCAGCTCCACCCGGCGACGCGCCCTCGCCTCGATCTCGGAGACGTCGGAGACGCTGACGAGGCGGCCCTGCCGGATGATCGCCACGGCGTCGGCCACCTGCTCCACCTCGCTCAGCACGTGCGATGAGAGGAAGACGGTCGTCCCGGCGTCACGACGCTCGCGCAGCAGATCGAGCAGCACGTTCTGCATCAAGGGGTCCAGACCCTGGCTCGGCTCGTCGAGGACGAGGACCTCGGGATCGTGCATGCACGCCTGGACGATCCCGAGCTTCTGGCGATTGCCGTGCGAGAGCGAGCCCACCCGGCGGGAGAGGTCGAGCTCGAAGCGCGCAGCGAGATCGTCGATGGACGACCGCTGTACGCCTCCCCTCAGAGAGGCGAGGTGGTCCAGGTACTGGCCACCGCTGAGGTCGCGGTACGGGACGAACTCACCGGGCAGGTAGCCGACGGAGCGCTGGACCTCCCGACGCTCCGACACGACGTCGTGACCCAGCACCGACGCCCGGCCCGAGCTCGGCCTGACCAGACCCACGAGCACCCGGATGGTCGTCGTCTTGCCGGCACCGTTCGGGCCCAGGTAGGCGAGGATGCAGCCCGGGGGCACCACCAGGTCGAGGTCGACGAGCGCGGCCGTCTCGCCGAACGACTTCGAGAGACCGTTCGTGGCGATTGCCGCCGTCCCGGTCATCCCATCCACGACCGGGACCGTATCCGAGCCACCCCTTCCCGGCCGATCCAGCGAGCACCCGGGTCCGACCCACACCGGCAATAGCATCGGCCCGTGACCGCCGGTCGCCCCGCCTCCCGACTCGAACGTCTCCTGCGCGCCTCCGGTCGGGCTCGGCGCCGAGTCGCTCTCTCACCGAGCACGCAGCGGGCACTCGCGATCGTGAGCGTCGTGGCGCTTGCACTCGCCGCCTGGCTGGCATGGGAGAACCTGCCGGCCGACCGCGAGGATCCGGCACTCTGGCCGCTCATCCTCTCCGGTCTTCTCGCGGTGCCCGGCGCCGTCGGGCTGAACGTCCTCGAGTACGGCCGCACCGCCCGCCTGCTAGGGGTCGAGGTGGACCACCCCACCTCCCTCCGCGTCGTCTTCTACGGAACCGCGGCGAACCTGCTGCCCCTGCCGGGTGCCGCTCTGGTGCGCCTCCAGAGCCTCCGGAGCAACGGTGCTCCCGTCGTGCGGGCCACCACCGCCCTTGCCGGCGTCGGCCTGCTGTGGGTCTCGGTTGCGGCGGTGGCCGCCGGAGCCGGGCTGCTGGGCCAGCGAGCCGGCATCGGCCTCGCCTTCCTCGTCGGGGGCGTGGTCGCCTCCTTCGGAAGTGCCGGGCTGCTCGCCCGGCAGGCGGTCGATCCCCGTCCGTTCGCGGTGGTCGCCGAGCTGGTGGCGGTCGAGCTGGGGATGGTGCTGCTCACAGGGCTGCGTCTGCTGTTGGTGATGATCGCCATGGGTCTCGATGCCGGTGTGAGCGACGCCCTGGTGCTCGGGCTCTCCGGATCGGCTGCCGCAGCCGTCGGCTTCCTTCCTGCCGGGCTCGGCGTGCGCGAGGCGATCGGCGCCGGGCTCGGGGCCCTCGTCGGGTTGGGGGCCGCGACCGGTCTCCTGGTCGTGCTCATCGATCGGGTGGTCACCTCGGCAGCGCTGGTCCCGCTGGCAGGCGCCTTCTTCTGGTGGGACAGGGGCCACGGTGGGCACTCGATCCGCGAGGAGCTCGCTCGGGCCGAGGCCGAGCTGGGTGTCGCAGACGAGGCGGAGCCGGCATGACGCGGGAGGACGAGAAGCTGACCTGCATCGTGCTCGGCATGCACCGCAGCGGGACCTCGGTGCTCGCCGGCGTCCTCCACCGGTCCGGGATACGGATGGGAGGGCGCACGACCTTCCTCCCGCCTGCGAACCCCGAGAACCCGCAGGGCTTCTTCGAGGACGTGCGGTTCCGGCTCGTGAACGACCATCTGCTCCGCCGCTCCGGCTACAGGGTGAAGTCGTTCGACCGGGTCATCCCTCCGCCACGGCCATCGCCCCTGGTGCGGGCCGAGCTGCGACCTCTTCTCCGGTGGTCCCGACTCCGCCACCGCCGTTGGGGGTGGAAGGACCCCCGCCAGATGCTCACGATGGCGGTGTGGCTGGAGGAGCTCGACCGCCTCGGGCTTGGGCCACAGCTCCGGGTGCTCCTCATCCACCGTCACCCGGTGGCCGTGGCACGGTCCATGGTCACTCGTGGCAACGTGCAGACCCTCGACGAAGGGGTCCTCGTGTGGTGCGCGTATCACCGCCGTGCCCTCGAGGATCTCGCGGGCTCCGGCGTGGACCCGGCGGTCCTCCGCTACGAGGACCTGCTCGCCGACCCGATCGCTGCGCTCTCACCCCTCAGCCGTCACGCTGCTCCGGGCCTGGGCGTCACCTTCGACGCAGACACCATCCGCTCGTTCATCACGCCGTCGCTCAACCGCTCCGGCACGGAGGTCGGGTGGGAAGGGATCGACGACGCGGTGGGCGCGGAGGCCGAGCGGGTGCTCGCCGACATCGTGTCGATCGCAGGTAGAGGCACGGGCTGAGAGCTCCGGCGGAGCATCAGCCTCGCCGACGGCGCTCAGCCCAGTCCCAGGACACCCACGAGCTCGGCGTGATCGTCGATCACGTGGTGCGCCTCGACCAGCTCCCCGACGTCCCCCACGTCACCTCGGTCGTCGTGGGAGCCGCGGTAGCGAACCGAGACCATCCCCCGGTCGCGGGCCCCGGCCACGTCGGTGCGTCGTAGATCACCCACGTGGGCAGCCTGCTCAGGGGCGGCACCCAAGCCCTCGAGCGCGTGGTCGAAGATCCGTCGGTCGGGCTTGTACACCCCCACCTCGTCCGAGAACGAGAAGTGGTCGAAGTGCTCCAGCACGCCGTGGTGCTCCAGGTAGGAGCGGAGGAACGTGGACGGAGTCATCCCGACGTCGCAGATGATCCCGATGCTCACGCCGCGCTCATCCAGCGCGGCGAGAGCATCGGCCACGTTGGGCGTCAGCTCGGGGACGACGTCGCTGGCCGCTCCCGCGAAGGCCTCGGTGATCTCCTCGCGCGCCGCGCTCGCGACCTCGGGAGCGAGCCGCTCGATCACGACCGCAGCCGCGTGCTCCGCCGTGAACTGCCGATTGCTGGCCCAGTGCTCGTTGAAGGTCTCGAAGAGCCCGACGAATGCCTGCTCGACCTGCTCCCGGCTCACCTCGATGCCCGCACCGTGGACCGCCGCGACCACCGCTTCGGTGCGCGACTCGCGGGTCAAGTCGTTCTCGGGGACGATCAGCGTGTTCCAGAAGTCGAAGGTGACGGCCCGGATCATCCCCGGGTAACGCCCTCTCGCCGCGCCGCCTCGGCGACCGCCGCCGCCACCCTGGGTGCGACCGCCTTGTCGAAGACGGACGGGATGATGTGGTCGGGTGCGAGCTGATCGTCGGTGACAACCGACGCGATCGCGTCCGCTGCCGCCAGCTTCATCCCCTCGGTGACGGTGGTCGCTCCGACGTCGAGTGCTCCCCGGAACATGCCCGGGAAGCAGAGGACGTTGTTGATCTGGTTCGGGAAGTCGCTCCGACCCGTTGCGATGACCGCTGCGACTCCCTCCGCCTGCTCCGGACGGATCTCGGGGTCGGGATTCGCCATGGCGAAGACGATCGGGTCTGTGCCCATGGTCTTGAGGTCGTCCCGGGTGAGCAGGCCCGGCCCGCTCACCCCGATGAACACGTCGGCACCGGGGAGGACCTGGGCGAGCGTGCCCTGGAGGCGGTCGGGGTTCGTGTTCTCGGCGAACCACTGCTTGGCGACGTTGAGGTCGGCGCGACCTTCCCAGACAGCGCCCTTGCGGTCGACACCGACGACGTGCGGCACACCCTCCTCCAGCAGCATCTTGCTGATGGCGACGCCGGCAGCACCCACACCCGCGATGACGACGTTGAGGTCGGCCATCTTCTTGTCGACGATCTTGAGGGCGTTCTCGAGTGCCGCCACCACGACCACCGCGGTCCCGTGCTGGTCGTCGTGGAAGATGGGGATGTCCAGCGCCTCCTGGAGTTCGTCCTCGATCTCGAAGCACTGCGGAGCGGCGATGTCCTCGAGGTTGATGCCGCCGAACACCGGGGCGATCCGCTTCACCGTCTCGACGGTCTCGGCCGCCGTGCGCGTGTCGAGGCAGATGGGGAAGGCGTCGACGCCCGCGAACTCCTTGAACAGGAGCGCCTTTCCCTCCATCACCGGAAGTGCTGCCGCCGGCCCGATGTTGCCGAGCCCGAGGACTGCGGTGCCGTCCGTGACGATCGCGACGGTGTTGCGCTTGATCGTGTACTCGTGCGCCTTCGGAGGATCGGCTTCGATGGCCTTGCAGACCCTGGCCACCCCGGGCGTGTACGCCATGGAGAGGTCGTCGCGGTCGCCCACCGAGCACAGCGGGAGCACCTCGATCTTCCCGCCCTCGTGCATCTTGAAGGTGAGGTCCTCCCACTCGAGGATCTCGACGTTCTCGACGCGCTCCACCGCTTCGAGGACCTCGCGCTGATGGGCCTCGCTCCGGCAGTGGACGAAGACGTCGTCGTCGAGCGTCCTCTGCTTCGCCTCGAACCCCTCCAGCCCCGAGATGTTCCCGCCGACTTCACCGATTGCCACCGCCAGATGTCCCAGTACGCCGGGCACGTTCTGCATTCGCACGCGGAGGCGGAGTGAGAACGCGGCGGTTGGGGTGTCGGCCATCCCGGGAAGGCTAGCTAAGGGACCGAGGCCGACCCACTCGCATTCAGGACTCGTAGTCGAACCCCAGGTCGACAGCGGTCACCAGGGCATGGAAGGGGACCCCCTCCCCGGCGGCCATCTCGCCGCAGGTGCCACCCCGATCCACCACCGCCAGGAGCAGGACGGGCACAGCTCCCAGCTCACGGACGACCCGGGCCGCCTCGACCATCGAGGTGCCACGGGTGACGGTGTCCTCGGTGACCACGACCCGGTCACCCGGACGCAGGGCGCCGGCGAGGCGTCCCTCCACCCCGTGGTCCTTCGCCTCCTTCCGGATGCTGAAGCTGCGGAGGCTGCGACCCCGGGTGGCCGCCACCGCGGCGATGCCGAAGGCCACGGGGTCCGCGCCCATCGTGAGGCCGCCTATCGCGTCGGCGTCCTCGGGGATCACCTCCAGCGCCGCATCCGCGACCAGGAGGATGCCCTCGGGCCGGCAGGCGGTCTGCTTGCTGTCGATGAACCAGGAGGATCGACGGCCCGACTTGAGGGTGAACTGCCCGGTGCGCACCGAGTGCGCCCTGAGGTGGGCTGTGAGCGCGTCCTTGGCACTGGCCATCCACCCGGAAACCTACTGCCCCGGGGCGAGCCGGCTGCGCCCGGAGCTCTCGCCCCAGCCGCTGGAAAACCTGGCGCCTGAACCGACGGTTCGATGCGAGGGGGTGGGGTGCGAGGAGCTTTCGCCCCAGCCGCTGGAAAACCTGGCGCCTGAACCGACGGTTCGATGCGAGGGGGCCCACCGCAGGTGCGATGTGACTTCTGGCGCTTTACGGCGTAGGGACCTCTCTCCGGTCGAGCGCTGTCCCGACGGTCCCTAGACTCGGCGCCCGTGACCCGGGTGATCGCTGTGGCCAACCAGAAGGGTGGCGTCGCCAAGACGACGACGGTCCACGCCCTGGGGCAGGCGCTCATCGAGCAGGGGCAGCGGGTGCTGGTCGTGGACCTCGACCCACAGGCCTGTCTCACCTACTCGATGGGAGTCGAGCCGGACTCGCTGGCCGCGTCGCTGCACGACGTCTTCCTCGGCCGCTGCGAGGCGCAGCAGGTGCTCATCAAGGTCGGCGACCTCCACCTGCTCCCTGCCAACATCGACCTGGCCGGCAGCGAGGTCCACCTCCTCTCGAAGACCGGTCGCGAGTACGTGCTGAAGCGCCAGCTCGCGTCGCTCCTCGCCTCCTACGAGCTGGTGATCATCGACTGCCCGCCGTCCCTGGGGATCCTCACCATCAACGGCCTCACGGCGGCCGACGAGGTGCTCATACCGCTGCAGTGCGAGACGCTGAGCCACCGCGGGGTCGGTCAGCTCCTCGAGACGATCGACGACGTGCGGACGTACACGAACCCGCGGCTGCGGGTCCGGGGGGTCGTCGCCACGATGTTCGATCCCCGCACGAACCTGACGCGTCGCATCGTCGCCGACATCCCCGGCCGCTATGGCCTCGATGTGCTCCAGCCGGCGATCCCGAAGTCGGTGAAGGTCGCCGAGGCACCGCAGACCGGTCACACCGTCCTCGAGCACGCCCCCCACTCGAGGCCCGCCGAGGCCTACCGGCAGCTCGCGACGCTGCTGCGGGAGGCGGCGTGACGGCAGCGGTGTTGGCTCGGACCGCGCCGGACTCCGTCCCGCACGAAAGGTAGCGATGGCCCGGCACCTCGACCCTCGCGGCAAGCAGGCGCTGTTCGACTCACCGGTGCAGGCCGCTCCGGACCAGCTCGCTGCGGGATCCGAGCGGCGCGGCAGGACCGCCTTGTACTCCTCGGGGCCACGACGACCCGGGACCGTGGTGGTCGAGTGCTCGGCCTGCAAGGTCCGGACCCGGTCCACACTCGTGGAGCTCGGCCTGCGGTTCGTGCCGTTCACGGCCTGGTTGCCGGGACTCACCCACGGCCACTTCATGCGCTGTCCCGCGTGCCGTCGCTACCGCTGGTGCCGGATCGGCTGGACCGACTGACGCCGTCACGCCGCAGCCGCAGCCGCAGCCGCACGGTCTCAGCCGGCCGCACCCAACAGGCGGACCTCCCCCCGGCCCTTCACCAGCCGCCCGATCTCGGTGGCCCGATGGCCCTCGCTCCTCAGCACGTCCAGTGCGCGGAAGGCCTCGTCGGGTGAGACCACCACGATCATCCCCACGCCCAGGTTGAAGACCTTGGCCATCTCTCCGTCCGAGACGTCTCCGAGCCGCTGGATCTCGTCGAAGATCCGCGGCCGGTCCCAGGCCGAGCAGTCGACCTCCGCGTCGAGGTCCTTGGGGAGCACCCGTCCGAGGTTCCCCGGTATCCCACCGCCTGTGACGTGTGCAGCCGCCCTCAGCTCGACGGCCCGGAGCAGCGCGAGCACCGCCGGGGCGTAGATGACCGAAGGCCGGAGCAGCTCGTCCGCGAGGGTGCCCGCTGATCCGTCGAACGCCGGTGCGTCGAGCGCTCGCCCGGCGACATCGAAGAACACCCGGCGTGCCAACGAGTAGCCGTTGGATCGGAGACCGGGCGACGGCAGGCCGATGAGCACGTCACCCTCCTGCACCCTCTCTCCGGTGACCAGGCGGTCGCGCTCGACCACCCCCACGGCGAACCCAACGAGGTCGAACTCCCCCGGCTCCATCGCCCCGGGGTGCTCCGCCATCTCACCGCCGATGAGAGCGCAGCCGGCCTGGCGGCACCCCTCGGCGACGCCCTCCACCAGCTGCTCGATGTGCCCGGGATCCAACCGGCCCACCGCGATGTAGTCCAGGAAGAAGAGCGGCTCGGCCCCCTGGCAGACGATGTCGTCGACGCACATCGCGACCAGATCGACCCCGATCGTTGTGAACCGGCCTGCCGACTGGGCGATCAGGGCCTTGGTCCCGACCCCGTCGGTCGACGACACGAGAACCGGGTGCCGGTACCTGTCCGGGCCGAACGCGAAGAGACCTCCGAAGCCTCCGATGTCACCGATGACCTCCGGGCGGAACGTCGAGCGGACCTTCTCCTTGATCCTCTCGACTGCTTGCTCGCCCGCCGCGATGTCGACGCCGGCCTGCTCGTAGGTCTCGCCCAAGATCGCTCACTCCGCGCGACGGTGGCGCGCTTCGTCAACCGGCAGGAGAGCCGCGTCTCCGTCGTCGATGAGCCGGAGCGCATGAGGCGCCGGCACGGCCTGGGCGGCGGGTCCCTCCTCGAGCAGGTGCTTGTCGTAGCCCTCGCCCACGACGGTCGGATACCGGCCCGAGAAGCACGCGTCGCAGAAGCCGGCACCCGTGGCCCCGGTGGCGGCGATCAACCGGTCGAGTGCCAGGTAGGCCAACGTGTCGACGTTGAGGTACTCGCGGATCTCCTCGACCGTGAGCTGGGCAGCGAGCAGCTCGCCGCGCTGACCGGTGTCGATGCCGTAGAAGCAGGGAAACCTGATCGGTGGCGAGGTGATTCGCAGGTGCACCTCGGTGGCACCGGCCTCGCGCAGCATCCTCACGAGCTGCTTCTGGGTGGTCCCCCGCACGATCGAGTCGTCCACCACCACCAGGCGGCGCCCCTCGATGTTGTCGCGCAGGGGGTTGAGCTTCATCCGGACGGCCTGGGCACGCTGGTCCTGGCTCGGGGCGATGAACGACCGCCCGATGTAGCGGTTCTTCACCAGCCCCTGGCCGTAGGGGATGCCGCTCCTGCGTGCATACCCCTCTGCTGCGGGCAGGCCGCTCTCCGGGACTCCCATCACGAGGTCGGCCTCCACCGATGCCTGCTCGGCGAGCTGCTCGCCCATCCGCACCCGGGCCTGGTGCACGTTCTGGCCGTACAGCCGGCTGTCCGGTCGCGCGAAGTAGACGAACTCGAAGACGCAGAGCCTCGGCTCCACCCTGTCGGTCGAGAACGGCTGGAGCGTCCGGTACCCAGTGGCGTCGATGACCACCATCTCGCCGGGATCGAGCTCGCGGACGAAGTGGGCTCCGACGAGGTCCAGGGCCGGTGTCTCGCTCGCCAGCACCCACCCGTTCGAGAGCTTCCCCAGGCAGAGCGGTCGGAACCCGTTCGGATCGCGGACTCCGATCACGTGCCCCTCGTCCATCAGCACGAACGAGAACGCCCCCTCCAGGCCGGGGAGCACCTCGAGCAGAGCTCTCTCGAGCGCCCTGCCATCGCTGTGCGAGTCGGTGTCGTGGAGCATCTGTGCGCCGAGGAGCTCCGCCACCAGGTCGCTGTCGCTGGTCACCGTTCCGGGGAGCATCCCGGCGTCGTCGGCCAGGGCCGCCGTGTTGGTGAGGTTGCCGTTGTGACCCAGCGCGAACTCGTGCTCACCGACGCTGCGGTAGGCGGGCTGGGCGTTGCGCCAGGTGCTGGATCCGGTGGTGCTGTACCGGGTGTGGCCGATCCCCAGATGGCCGGTGAGCGCCGCCAGCGTCCGGTCGTCGAAGGCGTTGGCGACGAGACCCATCTCCTTCACGACGGTGATGGTCTCCCCGTCGCTCACGGCCATCCCCGCTGCTTCCTGTCCACGGTGCTGGAGGGCATGGAGCCCGAGGAAGACGAGCTGTGCCACCTCCTGCCCCGGGGCGTACACAGCGAACACCCCGCACGCCTCCTTCGGGGAGTCGCCGCTCACGTCGTCATCATACGCAGCCGCTCAGTCCCCGACGACGAACGAGCCCCAGGTACCGTCCTCCACGATCGCGATCCGGTACCCGACGTAGCTACCGGCCTCCTCGAACTCGGCAATCTGTTCGTCCCCGTAGAGCGAGCGGATGGCTTCGAGGTCGGCCTCAGGCAGCTCCGACCACGGGTACGCGTGAGCCGAGGGCCAGACGTACACGGTGCCGGTCGCCTCCGACTCGATCGTGGTGTAAGGGAGGTCGAGCAGCTCGACCAGAAGGCGGAGAGGTTCCGCGCCACGCCGCTCGGCTTCGCTCCACACAGTGCTGGGGTCACCACCCCCGAACCCGGCGAGGAAGCCCGGACCCGCCTGGGCCTCGAGCATCGCGAGATCGCAGTTCCGGGCAGCAGCGGCGATCGCGGCTCGGGTGGCGGCGACCGCCTCGGGGAGCCCGTCCTGGCGACCGATCGGCTCGGTACCATCCGCACTGCACCCAGGGGCCGACTTGTCCGGGGCGGGGCTCGATGTGCCCTCCACCTGGGCGGCGTCCTCCTCATCGCGGCCGTCGAGGAGCGGCTCGGTGGCCACAACGCCGGCTCCACCGGAGGTCACTGGGTCCCCGCCTTCCCACAGCACCAGATCGTGTCGCTGGCCCTCCTCGCTCCCCGAAGCTGCGATCGCTGCGACTCCTGCACTCCGGTAGGCCCCGAGGCTCGAGAGCAAGCGGGACTCCATGGGTAGCGTGAAGAGCAGTTCGTACGAGGCGACCGCTCCGTCCTCTCCCGCCGACTCCAGGCGAGCCGCCCAGACGGACCTTGTGGAGATCTCGGCGGCGTCGGCGATCTCGGGAGGAACCGACCATTCTGTCCCGCTGACCGTGGTGCCAGGTTCCGTGACCAACCTTCCGGCGATGAGCAGGCGTCCGTCGGCTGCCCGGCCGAAGCGGGTGCCCGCATCGAGGGTGAGGTCCGAGGGCCCGAGCTGCAGAGCCGCATCCGAGTGGGGATCTGCTAGCACGAGGCTCAGGGGGGACTCGGGTCCGTCCGTACCGAGTGGCAGCACCGCTCCAAGTGTCCGCTGCTCCAGCCAGACCAGGTCGACCGGCACCGTCCCCTCAGGGACGGTGAGCCTGTTGGAAACCTCCCACGAGGAGACGTCCTTGACCTCGATGACCAACTCCTCGACGTCGCACGGGTCGCCCGAGGCGGTCGTGACGAAAGCCAGGTGCGCGCCGTCGGGGCTGAACACCGGATGTGCCGCCACTGCGTCGCCACGGCGGGGTGGCTCGCTGCCTAGACCACCGGAGAGCGGAACCTCGTAGATCCCGGTTCCGAGCTGATCGGACCGGGGGCAGGCTGTCGAGCCTCCGACCCGTGCAACGAACGCACTGGAACCGCCAGGATCCACGGCCAGCTGTTCGAGAGCGCCGAGGTCCTCCATGGTCGTGGTCGCCGACGGATCGCTGCCCACCAGCCCGTCCAGCTCACGCAGGTCGGCGATCTCGCGGACCTCACGACCGGATGAGTCGAGCGTCACCAGGCGCTCATCCTCGGTGGTGGCGACCAAGAGCTCGTCCTGCGATCCCGGAGCGCCGAACTCGACGCCGGCCCGGTCAGGGTCGTCGAGGGTGGTGAGCGCCACGACCAACACGACCGCCACCACGGACACGCCGGCGGCGGTCGAGAGCGGGTGGCGGGCCGGGAACCCCCACCACCTGGTACGCCGGCCGTCGAGCCGCTCGACGACGGTCTCCCAACGGTCGGTGGGCTCGATGCTCGAAGCCTCTGCCGCCAGCGCGTCGCGGAGGCGGTCTTCCGTCCTGCGGTGCTCGCTCATGCCAATGCCTCCAACTTCTCTGTCATCGCGCGCATGCCCCGGTGGAGATGCGACTTCACCGAGCCGGCGGAGATGCCGAGCTCATCCGCTATCTCGGACTCGGTGAGGTCCTGCCAGTAGCGGAGCACCAGGCAGGCCCTCTGGCGGCCGGGAAGCGTCCTCAACGCTTCGACCACCTCTCGCTGGTCCTCCCTCAGCACGGCTCGCTCCTCGGCCGGGGGAGCGTCTGCGTCGGGCCACGGTCGGCGCCTGCGCGCCAGCATCCTGCGACGCATGCTCGATCGGGAGAGGTTCAGCACGATCGAGCGCAGGTAGGCGGGCCGGGCGGAGGGGGCGCGGACGCGGTCCCAGCTCCGGTCCATCCGGATGAACGCCTCCTGCACCACCTCCTCGGCCAGGTCGGTTCTGTCGAGGAGCAGCGTCGCGAGGCGCACCAGCGACCTGTACTCCTGCCGGTACAGGTCGCTCAGGGCCACGCGGCGGTCGTCAGCTTCGACCGCGACCGCGACACCGTCCTCGGAGAGGGACATCTCAGCCATCATGCTCCGACTGACGCCCGGGGAAGCCCGGGGGTTTACACGGAACCTCTAGGCCCGCTCACGAGGCCGCGGCGGTGCCGCCTTCTCGTAGCCCTCGGGGGCGGTGAGCGGCTACGACGACGCGGTTCCCGCGCCCAGGGCGTCGGGGAGCCGGGAGGTCCACGCCTCCTCGCACCGCTCCAGGCTCAGGTCGTACAGCCCCTTCACCTGGCAGCGGACGCCCCCTGTGGCCCCCAAGCGGGCGGTGAGCACGCCGACCTGCTCGCACACCCTCTCCACGGTCGCCAGCTGCTCGGCATCGACGCACAGCACCACCCGCGACGGGGACTCGGAGAAGAGCGCGACGTGGTCGGGGATCCTGGCGGCCTGGTACCCGACACCCGAACGCACAGCCATCTCGGTGAGCGCGACGCCGAGCCCACCCACCGAGACGTCGTGCACTCCCTGGACGAGGCCGCCTGTGACCAGGTCGCGCACTGCCCTGGCCACGCGCGCGTGGAGGGCGAGGTCGAGACCCGGCAGACGCCCTCCGCCGTGTCCCCTCCCACGGGCCCACACCGACCCTCCCAGCTCGGGGTCGGTGGCGCCGACGAGCAGCAGGCGGCCGTCCTCGACGAGCATCGGACCGGGTGGCCGGCGATCGAGCCTGTCCAGGAGGCCGAGGGTCCCGACGATCGGCGTCGGATCGATGTCCCGACCACCCGACTCGTTGTAGAAGCTGACGTTCCCCCCGACCACCGGGACACCGAGGGCCCTGCAGGCCTCTGACATCCCGTCGACGGCTTCGGAGAACTGCCACATCACCTCGGGGTGCTCCGGGTTGCCGAAGTTCAGGCAGTTCACCAACGCCACCGGTCGTGCCCCGACGCAGGCCAGGTTCAGCACCGACTCCGCCACCACCATCGCAGTGCCCTGGCGCGGATCGACGGCACACCACCTGTGGTTGCCGTCGGTCGTGAGGGCCAGTCCCCGGCCCGTGTCCTGGCCCGTGGTCGGGTGCTTCAGCCGCAGCACTGCGGCGTCGCCGCCGGGACCGGCGACCGTGTTGAGGAAGAGCTGATGGTCGTACTGGCGCCAGACCCAGGATGTGTCCATCAGCAGCTCGAGGAGATCCGCGCCGCAATCCTCCGGCTCAGCCAGCGCCACGGCGCTCGCCGACCGCCGCTCCTCCCACAGCTCGGGCCGTATGCAGGGCCGGTCGTACAGCGGAGCGTCCTCGTGGAGCGACGCCGCGGGTACATCAGCCAGCACCTCACCGTCGAAGCCGCGCCGGATGCGGAGACGACCGCCGCGGCCCTCCGGGCCCTCGGTCACCCTTCCGACCACCGCCGAGCGGATCTCCCACCGCTCGCATATCTCGAGCACCTCGTCGAGGTCTTCGGGGCGCACGATCGCGAGCATTCGCTCCTGCGACTCGCTGGTCATCACCTCGAACGGCTCCATGTCCTCTTCGCGCAGCGGCACAGCGGTGACGTCCACGTCCATCCCGACGCCGCCGCGCGAGGCGGTCTCGCTCGTGGCGCAGGTGAGGCCGGCCCCGCCGAGATCCTGGATGCCCACGACCAGACCGGCGTCGAGCAGGGTGAGACAGGCCTCGATGAGCCGCTTCTCCTCGAACGGGTCCCCCACCTGCACGCTGGGCCGCTTCGCCGAGTCGGCCTCCTCGTCGGCGAAGCCCGCCGAGGCGAGCACGCTCACCCCGCCGATCCCGTCCCGTCCGGTGGTCGACCCGAGGAGCACCGCCAGGTTTCCCACCCCCGACGCCTGGCCGAGCACCAACCGCTCCCTGGGGAGCAGGCCGAGGCAGAGCACGTTCACCAACGGGTTCTCCGCGTAGGTCTCGTCGAAGCAGACCTCACCGCCCACCGTGGGAACACCGACCGAGTTCCCGTACCCCGAGATCCCGCTCACCACGCCCTCGGCCACCCAGCGGCTGCGGGGCTCCTCGAGCGGGCCGAACCTGAGCGGATCCATGAGAGCGATCGGCCGCGCCCCCATGGTGAAGATGTCCCGGAGGATCCCACCGACCCCTGTCGCCGCTCCCTGGTACGGCTCGATCGCCGATGGGTGGTTGTGGCTCTCGATGCGGATCGCCGCAGCGATCCCGTCGCCCACGTCGACCACCCCGGCGTTCTCTCCCGGTCCCACCAGGACCCACTCCGCTTCGGTGGGCAGGCGCCTGAGGTGGATGCGGGAGGACTTGTACGAACAGTGCTCCGACCACATCACCGAGTACATGGCCAGCTCGAGGTGGTTCGGCTCACGCCCGAGGATCTCCACGATCCGACCGAGCTCCTCGTCGGTGAGCCCGAGCGAACGGTGCAACGGCTCGGGATCGCTCATCGTCCGCACGCTACCCCGCCCGCTCCGGCGGTCACCTACATTGACCGGGTGCCCGATGACCCATCCCTCCCCGAGGACGACACCGCTCCCGGCGGCGGGACCGAAGGGCCGCCCCACGCCCAGGACGCCACGCGAGGCTTCTCTCCCGACGAGATCCCGGGCCACGACCTGAGCGCGCCTCCTCTGCAGCCAACCGAGGACGCCTCGCCCACGACGGCCATCCCCGCCCAGCCGGCAGCCGCACCCCCGGCCACGACGACCGCCTCTCCCCCGCCCCAGGCCCCACCGCCGGCCGCAGCGGTTGCCGGTGGCGGGGGCAGGCGGGGACGCCGGGTCCTCGTGGCGGCGATCGCGCTCGTCGTGGGGCTCATCGCCCTCGTGGGCGGTCTGCTCCTCGCCGGAGACGACGGGCAGACCAGCGACCTGGCCGTGGCCGGCCGGGTCCGGCTGGAGCCGGCACGCGGAGAGGGCCCCGATCCCTTCACGCCCTCCGTCGCATCGCCCGTCGACCTCCCCGACCGCGATGGCAGCGGTGCCGATCCGGGCCAGCCCGTGCCCGACCCGGCGAGCGAGCCCGGCGAGTCCGGGACGGCTCCCGGCGTGTTCGGTGGCGTGTTCGAGGACGCCGCATGCGACGTGGATCGGCTCATCGAAGAGCTCATCGGAGACGAGGCGGCCGTGGACGCGTGGGCGTCCGCGTCGGGCATGCAGCCCTCGGAGGTCTCGAGCCACCTGCGGACCCTCACCCCGGCGGTGCTGCTCCGCGACACCCGCGCCACGGTCAACGGTCTGGTCGAGGGCCAGGCGGTACCCAGGCAGTCGGTGCTGGAGGCGGGCACGGTCGTCCTCGTGGGCCCGAGTGGGCTGCCCGAGCTGCGCTGCGCCGGTGGCAACCCGCTCCTGCCACCGGTCGCGTTCGACGACCTGGTCACCTTCGAGGGTGATGCGTGGAGCGGATTCGACCCCGAGGACGTGACGTCGATCGAGGAGGGCACACCTGTCGAGGTGTTCCTGCTGACGGACGTGGAGACCGGCGAGCCGTTCGCGCGCCCGGTGGGCACCCGTGGCGACGAGGATCGCTACATCGACGCCACGACCACCACCACCTCGAGCACGACGACCACCTCGACCTCGACGACGACGACCACGGCTCCGACCACCACCACGACGACGACGTCGACCACCACGACGACCACGTCCACCGTCCCTCCGAGCACGGATACGACCGTCTGAAGCACGACCTGAGCGCCCGGAGCGGCATCGTGGATGACGGGAGCCCGATATGCGTCCCGTCCAGTCAGCGGGGTCTGGTTGCATCGAGCCGGGAACTGTGCTCGGATTCACCTCTATGAACGCCAAGAAGACAGGCTCCAAGAAGAAGCGCGGTGACCTCTCCGCAGAGCACAAAGCGGCTCTGGCCGAAGGCCGAGCCCAGGGCAGGGCGATCCGCCGCTATCTGGAAGCAATCGAGGCCCACAGGCCGAAGAGGGGTCGAAAGCGGACACCCGATTCGATCCGTCGCCGGCTTCAGAAGCTCGAGGCCGAGATGACCTATGCCGATCCCCTTCGGCACCTGCAACTGGTCCAAGAGCGCATGGATCTCCAGACCGAGCTCGACCAGCTCGAGACGACGGTCGACCTCAGCGCCCTCGAGAAGGGCTTCGTCGCCGCGGCACGTGGGTACTCAGAGCGCAAGGGGATCTCCTACGCCGCATGGAGGGAGGTCGGTATCCCGGCCGCCGTGCTGAAGGAGGCAGGGATCAGCAGAGGTCGCTGAACCCTGAGCGTCAGGCCGAGACCCGGCCAGCTGCGGAGACCAGCAGCGACCGCAGGAGCACCACGCCGTCGGTGCTCCCGAGGAGCTCCGAGCTGGCCCGCTCGGGGTGAGGCATCAGGCCGACCACGTTTCCACCCTCGTTGCATATGCCGGCGATGTCGCCGACCGATCCGTTCGGATTGGCGACGTAGCGAAGAACCACCCGGTCCTCTTCGACGAGGCGGGTCAGGGTCTGTGGGGGGCACGTGTAGCTGCCCTCGAAGTGATTGATGGGAATCCGCAGCACGTCCCCTTCGGACGCCTCGGACGTGAGCACCGAGCGGGTGGATTCCACCCTCAGCTCCACAGAGGTGCACAGGAACTTCAGGCCAGCGTTCTTCTGGAGTGCTCCCGGCAGAAGTCCGGCCTCGGTGAGGATCTGGAACCCGTTGCATATACCCACCACCGGGCCGCCCTCCTCGGCGAGCTCGACGATGGCATCCATGATCGGGGAGAACCTGGCGATGGCACCGGGGCGCAGGTAGTCGCCGTGGGCGAAGCCCCCGGGCACCACCACCGCATCCACCCCGGCCAGATTCCGGTCGCCGTGCCACAGGAGCTCCGCGTCGGCACCGAGAGCCCGCACCGCCTCCACCACGTCCAGCTCGCAGTTGGACCCCGGGAAGACGACGACTCCGATGCGGGGACTCATGCGGGTGCCGCCTGTCCGACGTGGACCGTCGAGTCCTCGATCACCGGGTTGGTGAGGAACCTGTGGCACATCTCGTCCACCTCGGATCGGGCTGCGTCCTCGTCCTCGGCCTCGAGGGCGAAGCGGATGCACTTGCCGACCCGGACACCCGATACGCCGGAGAACCCGAGCGACGGCAGAGAGCGCTCGACGGTGGCCCCCTGCGGGTCTGCGACGCCTCGCTTCAGCTGCACCTCGACGGTGACCTCGAACTTCATGCTGGAACTCTCTCACACATCGACGAACCCCTCCGAGCACTCCGCACCCGCGTGACGCCTGCGCGCACCCCTCGGCGCCGGCCGTTCAAGCGGCACTCCTCGAACCCGCCCAGCCCGAGAAGTCGCGCCCGGTGATCCGCTCGTACGCCTCCACGTAACGCTCGGACGTCGCGGCGACGATCTCCGGAGGGAGGGGTGGCGGTGGGGGCTTCTTGTCCCAGTCGAGGCCGTCCAGATAGTCCCTCACCGGCTGCTTGTCGAACGAAGGAGGGTTCGTGCCCGGTACCCACTGGTCCGCCGGCCAGAACCGCGACGAGTCGGGCGTGAGGACCTCGTCGCACACAGCCAGCTCGCCGTCCATCAGACCCATCTCGAACTTGGTGTCGGCGATGATGATCCCCCGCTCTGCTGCCCAGGTGGCACCTCGCCGGTAGAGGCCCACCGAGAGATCCCGACAGCGCTCCACCAGCTCGCGCCCGACGATGTCGGCGGCCTCTTCGAGGCTGATGTTGACGTCGTGGGTGCCGTCCTCGGCCTTGGTGGACGGGGTGAAGACAGGCTCGGGAAGCTGGGCGGCCTGGGGAAGCCCCTCCGGAAGCGGGGTTCCGTGCATCGTGCCGCGCTCCTGGTACTCCTTCCAGGCAGAGCCGATCAGGTACCCGCGTACGATGCACTCGATCTTCAGCATCTCCGCCCTTCGGACCAGCATGACCCGACCGGCCAGACCGGGGATCCGTGCGGCGGGAGGCAGGTCGGAGAGCTCGGTGGAGATCAGGTGGTTCGGGCACTCCTCTCCGAAGTGCTCGAACCAGAACGCGCTGGTGGCGGTGAGCACCCTTCCCTTGTCGGGGATCGGCTCGTCCATCACCACGTCGAAGGCAGAGATCCGATCCGACGTGACGAGCAGGAGCCGGTCGCCGCCCGCGTCGTAGATGTCGCGGACCTTCCCCGAGTAGATGTGCGGTAGATCGATCTCGGTCATCCCTCCGCCCGTCAGCTCGCGCTCTCCGGCGCCGGGCGCGCTCCCCGGATCTCCCACCGCCCGGGTTCCGGACCCCTCACAGCAGCGGCTCCGGATCGTAGGCAGCGGCTTCGGGGTGCTCCTCGACGAGCCTCCCCACACGGGCGGCGAAGGCCGCCACCTGGGCCGGGGCGGTGCCCACGAACGAGAGGGGGTCCGCCATCAGAGCTCCCAGCTCCTCGACCGAGAGGGGGAGCCGATCGTCGGCCGCCAGACGTGCCAGGAGGTCGCCTGACTCGGGACCCTTCTCGCGACGCTCGAGCGCGGCCTCCACCGCGTGGTCCCGGATGAGCGCGTGCGCCTCCTCCCGCCCCATGCCGGCCTCGACGGCCCGCAGCAGGATCTTCGTGGTCGCCAGGAACGGGAGGTACTGCCTCAGCTCGTCCTCCATCACCGCGGGGTAGGCGCCGAGCTCGTCGAGCACCGTGAGGAAGGACTGGTACAAGCCGTCCACGGCGAAGAGCGACCCCGGCAGGGCCACGCGGCGGACCACCGAGCAGCTCACATCACCCTCGTTCCACTGGCTCCCCGCGAGGCCGGCGACCATCGTGAGATGACCCTGCAGAACCAGGGCCAGACCGTTCACGCGCTCGCAGGTACGGGTGTTCATCTTGTGCGGCATGGCCGACGAACCGACCTGACCGGGACGGAACCCTTCGGTGACCAGTTCGTGGCCCGCCATCAGCCGGATCGTCGTCGCCAGGCTCGAGGGGCCGGACCCGGCCTGCACGAGCGCCGACACGACGTCGAGGTCGAGCGACCGGGGGTACACCTGGCCCACCGAGCCGAGCACCCGACCGAAGCCGAGATGTGCGGCCACCGCCTCCTCCAACTCGGCCACCCGGTCGGGGTCGCCACCGAGCAGCTCGAGCTGGTCCACCTGGGTGCCGACCGGACCCTTCAGGCCCCTGAGCGGGTAGCGGGCGATCAGATCCTGGATGCGTTCGAAGGCCAGGAGGAGCTCCTCGCCTGCGCTGGCGAAGCGCTTTCCGAGCGTGGTCGGTTGGGCGGGCACGTTGTGGGTGCGCGCCGCCACAACGGTCTCGGAGTACCGGACGGCCAGCTGGGCGAGACGCCCCAGCGCCGCCACCATCCGATCGCGTACGAGCTCGAGCGAGAGCCGGACCTGGAGCTGCTCGACGTTCTCCGTGAGGTCTCGGGAGGTGAGCCCCCTGTGGATCTGCTCGTGACCGGCCAGCGTGCAGAACTCCTCGATCCGGGCCTTCACGTCGTGACGTGTCGCCCGCTCCCGTGCCGCGATGGATTCGAGGTCCACCTCCTCGATCACCGCCTCGTAGGCCTCGACCGCGCCCGCCGGAACATCGACCCCGAGCCGCTGCTGTGCGTGCAGGATCGCCACCCAGAGGTGGCGCTCCAGGACGACCTTCCGGCGAGGCGACCAGAGCTCGACCAGCGGGGAGCTCGCGTAGCGCTCGGCGAGCACGTCGGGGATCGTCGGCCCTCCCACTCCCATCGAAGATCAACCTCCGGCCATCTCGGCCCGGTGCTCACCGAGCTTGCGCGCGAGCTCCTCATCACCGATGGAGAGCATCTCCACCACCAGCAGAGCGGCGTTCATGCTCCCGTCGACGGCCACGGTGGCCACGGGGATGCCCTTGGGCATCATCACGGTGGAGTACAGGGCGTCCACCCCGTCCAGGGCACCTCCCGACAGGGGCACCCCGACCACCGGGAGCGTCGTCTGGGCCGCCACCGCGCCTGCGAGGTGGGCCGCCATCCCGGCCCCGCAGATGAACGCTGCGTAGCCGTTCTCCCTCGCCGTCGAGGCGAGCTCGGCCACCTGCTCCGGGTTCCGGTGGGCGGAGAGCACCCGCACCTCCGCATCGACGCCGAAGCGCTCGAGCGTCTCGGCGGCCGGCTTCATCTTCTCCATGTCGCCGGCCGACCCCATGAGGATGGCGACCTTCATGCCTGCATCTCCTCCTGCCGGTCCGCGGCTGTGGCCGCGATGTCGCGGCGACAGTACATGCCTGGCCACACCACACCTTCGACCGCCTCATAGGCGACCCGACGCGCCTCGGCGATCGTCGGCCCGAACCCCGTCACGTCGAGCACCCGGCCTCCGGCCGTGATCAGGCGTCCGTCCACATCGGTGCCCACCCCGGCGAAGAACACGGTCGCGTCCCCGAGGCCCGCGCCGGGTCCGAGTCCCTCGATCACGTCACCGGTCCGCGGGGACTCCGGGTAGCCCTCGCTCGCACACACGACCGTCACGGCCGCATCCGAACCGAACTCGGGCTCTGTTCGCAGTGCGCCGGACGCGGCCTGGACCAGCAGGTCGGCCAGATCGCTCCGGAGGCGGGGGAGAACGACCTGGGCCTCGGGGTCACCGAATCGCACGTTGTACTCGAGCACCTTCGGGCCCTGGGGCGTGAGCATCAGTCCGGCGTAGAGCACGCCCCTGTAGTCGATCCCCCGGTTGCGCAGCGCGACGAGCGTGGGCTCGACCGCCTCCTCCATCACCAGGTCCACGACCGCCCTCCCGGCACCGGGCACCGGGGAGTACGCCCCCATCCCACCCGTGTTGGGGCCGGTGTCGCCGTCCCCTATCCGCTTGAAGTCCTGCGCGGGTGCAAGTGGCACGGCCCGATGACCGTCGCACACCGCGAGCACGGAGAGCTCGGGGCCGGTCAGGCCCTCCTCGATGACGATCCTCCGGCCTGCGTCGCCGAACGCCCTCCCCGAGAGGTACTCGTCGACCGCATCCTCTGCCTCGCCCACCGACTCCGTCACGAGCACGCCCTTTCCGGCGGCCAGCCCGTCGGTCTTCACCACGTACAACCCTTCCAGGGTCCGTAGGAACTCCCTGGCAGGCCCTGGCTCGGCGAACGAGCCGTGACGAGCCGTGGGAACCCCCGCCTCGTTCAGGACCTGCTTCATCCACGCCTTCGAGCCCTCGAGCCGGGCTCCATCTCCACCAGGCCCGAAGACCAAGCGGCCCGCAGACCGCAGTCGGTCGGCCAGCCCGTCGACCAACGGCGCCTCCGGGCCCACCACGAAGAGATCGGCCTCTACCTGCTCGGGATCGTCCCCGACGGTGGCCAACCCCGAGCGGGACATCCCCGGGTTGCCGGGGGCCACCACCACCTCGGCGCTGCGGCTCAGCACGTGGGCGAGGGCGTGCTCCCGACCCCCCGACCCGACGACGCACACCCTCATCGCTCCTCCGACCTCACGCGGCGAAGTGCAGGAACTGCTCTCGGCCCGGCCCGACACCCACGAGCCTGATGGGCACCCCGACCTGCTCTTCGAGGAACGCGACGTAGTCACGGGCCTCCGAGGGCAGCTGGTGCGGCTCGGTGATCCCGGTGAGGTCGGTCTTCCAGCCGGGGAGCGTCTCGTAGATCGGGGTGACCTGGTGCAGATCCGACTGGTGGTACGGAAGGTGCCGGCGCCTCTCTCCACCGACGTCGTAGGAGACGCACACACGGACCTCGTCCAGAGCATCGAAGACGTCGAGCTTGGTGAGAGCGATCTCCGAGAGCGAGTTGAGGCGCACCGCATGTCGCATCATCACCGCATCGAACCAGCCCGGGCGGCGGCGGCGACCGGTGACGGTTCCGTACTCGCCGCCCCGTTCGACCAGCAGATCCCCCAGCTCGTCGGTGAGCTCGGTCGGGAACGGTCCTGCGCCCACCCTGGTGACGTAGGCCTTGGCGATCCCGATGATGCGGTCTATGTACCGGGGTCCTATCCCTGCACCCACGCACGCGCCCCCGGCCACGGGGTTCGACGAGGTGACGAAGGGATAGGTGCCGTGATCGAGGTCGAGGAAGGTGGCCTGCGCCCCTTCCAGGAGCACGTGTCCTCCCGCCTCGAGCTCTGTGTGGACCAGAGCCACGGTGTCGGTGATGAGGGGCTCGAGCCTGGGTCGGCACTCCTCGAGGTAGCGGTGCGCGATCTCCTCCTCGTCGAGGGGAAGCCGGTTGTACACCTTCGCGAGGATGGCGTTCTTCTCCTTCATCACCATCCTCAGCTTCTCCCTGAAGATCTTCGGATCGAGCAGGTCCTGCACCCTGAGCCCGACCCTCGCCGCCTTGTCCGCGTATGCGGGGCCTATGCCCCTCTTCGTAGTACCGAGCTTGTTCTTCCCGAGGAAGCGCTCGGCGACCACGTCCAGCTCCTGGTGGTAGGGGAAGATGAGGTGGGCGTTGCCGCTCACCCGCAGCCGTGAGCAGTCCACCCCCTTGGCACCGAGCATGTCGATCTCGTCCAGCAGCACGAACGGCTCGACCACGACGCCGTTGCCGATGACCGGGGTGATGTGCTCGTACAGGATTCCGCTCGGCACCAGCTGGAGCGCGAAGGTCGCACCGTCCACGACGATGGTGTGCCCCGCGTTGTGGCCGCCCTGGTACCGGACGACCATCGACATCTCCTTGGCGACGAGGTCGGTGAACTTGCCCTTCCCCTCGTCACCCCACTGAGTACCGACGACGATCGTCGCAGGCACCGGGACGTTCTCCTTCCGGAGGCGGCGTCTTACGGCAGCACCTTACCCGCCGTGCCACAGCGGCCGGAACGGCATTTCGGGTGGCGCGGAGGACCGGTAGGGCCACCAGTTCGGGTCGGCGGGGCAGACCCCGCCGACCCGACCGGTCTCCCTACCTGCTGACGCCGATGAGCCGGCGGCGGGACAGAGCCACCAGCGCGAGTCCGGCGCTGAGGACCATGAGTGCCACGCCGACCTGCCGACCGAGATCGGAACCGGTGACCGGGAGCTGGGCTGCTGCCGGGAGCACCCGCACCACCGGGGCGAGATCGGTGTCCTCGTTGTTGTCGTAGTCGGGATCGAACTCGTCACCTCTCACCGAGGCGACGTTCACGACCTCGCCGGCCGCGACGTCGGCGGCCACGCTCACGACCACGCTGATGCTGCTCGACTCGTCGACCGCCAACGACGGCCGGGTGCACGTGACCATCTGACCCTCGGCGCTGCACGCCCATCCGGGCCCCGAGGCCGAGACGAACACCAGACCGTCCGGAAGGACGTCGGTGACCACCACGTCGGTCGCATCAGACGGACCCAGGTTCGTGACGACCAGATCGAACGCGCCCTGACCGCCCGGGGTGAGGACCGTGCTGGTGAACTCCTTGTCGATGGCGAGGTCGGCCACGGGAACGACCGGTGTGTCCTCGTCGTCGTCATCGGTGGCCTCGCTGCCGTCGCCGTCGACCACGGTCGCCACGACGGTGTCGGAGATCACCTCACCACCGAGCCCCGCCACCTCGACGGTGAAGGAGCACTCGTAGGTCTCATCCGGAGCCAGGACGACCCCGGTCTCGCAGGTCGTCGAGAGCACGGGACCGCCGACCACGGTGACATCGAAGGCCGCTCCTCCGTCCACCGAGTCGGTGATCGAAACCACCGTCACGTCCTCCTGGCTCGTGTTGGTGACCTCCACCGTGAACAGGACGTCACCTCCGGGAGCAAGGACGCTGGCATCCCCGTTGTCCTTCACCACGTCGACGGTCGGCGGCACATCGGTGATCTCCACCGAAGCGTCGTCGTCGTCGGTGGCCTCGGACTCGTCGTCGTCGACCACCGTCGCCGCGACCACGTCGTCGACCACGTCACCGGCGTTGCCGGTCACCTCCAGGGTGAAGGTGCAGGTGTAGGTGTCGCCGGCGGCGATCTCCACCCCCGTGGCACAGCTCGTGCCAGCCAGCGCGGTCACGTCGACCGGCGATCCGCCCTCGACGGAGTCCAGGATCGAGGTGATCCAGACGGACTCGTCACTGGTGTTCGTGACGTCGACGGTGTACTCGACCTCTGCACCGGGCTCGCTCACCGAGGTGGGATCGGCATCCTTCGTGACCTCGATGGTGGGCTCCACGTCGGTGACCTCGACCGATTCGTCGTCTTCGTCAGTCGCCTCCGAGTCGTCGTCGTCGACAGCGGTGACCACGACGGTGTCGTCGATGACGTTTCCGGCGTTTCCGTTCACCTCCAGGGTGAAGGTGCACGTGTAGGTGTCACCGGCGGCGATCTCCACCCCCGTGGCACAGGTCGTGCCAGCCAGCGCGGTCACGTCGAACGGCACTCCGCCCTCGACCGAGTCGGTGATCGAGGTGATCCACACCGGCTCGTCCGAGGTGTTCTCGACATCGACCGTGAAGGTGACCTCACCGCCGGGCTCCTGCACGATCGTCGGATCACCGCTCTTGCTGACCTCGATGGTGGGCTCCACGTCGGTGACCTCGACCGATTCGTCGTCTTCGTCAGTCGCCTCCGAGTCGTCGTCGTCGACAGCGGTGACCACGACGGTGTCGTCGATGACGTCTCCGGCGTTTCCGTTCACCTCCAGGGTGAAGGTGCAGGTGTAGGTGTCGCCGGCGGCGATCTCCACCCCCGTGGCACAGGTCGTGTCCGCGAGCGCGGTCACGTCGAACGGCGATCCACCGTCCACCGAGTCGGTGATCGAGGTGATCCACACCGGCTCGTCCGAGGTGTTCTCGACATCGACCGTGAACTCCACCTCGCCACCGGGCTCCAGCAGGACGGTGGGGTCACCGTTCTTGGTGACCTCGATCGTGGGCTCCACGTCGGCGACCTGGACCTCGGCGGTGTCGCCGTCGCTCAACGGGAGACCTCCCCCGGTGGTGGCCGTGACCGTGGCGGTGTTCACCACCGTGCCCGGCTCGAACTCGAAGCCCGATGCGCTACCCGTCGCGATCTGACCGGGAAGCAGGTTTCCGGCCGTGAGACCGGAGAGCGGCACGGCGAAGTCGTCACCCGGGCTCCCCGGCGTCCCGTTGTCGTCGACCAGGGCCACGCCGAACGCCGTCCCGTCACCGTTGTTCGTGACGACGTAGCAGTAGGTGACCGGGTCACCCTCGTCGACCGCCAGTGGCACGCCGTCGATGCCGGGACAGCCGTCACCGCTGTTGACAGCGGTCTTGACCACCTCGATGTCGGCGCACAGCACGTCGATCTCCGCGGAGTCCTGGTCGGAAGCCCCGTTCGAGACGCTCGACGCGGCGGTGTTGTCGTAGGTGCCGCAGCTGTCGAGCGTGGTGGGCGAGCTGACGTGCACCGAGAGGCTGGCTCCGGCAGCGAGTGTGGTGACCGAGCAGGTCAGCGTCCCCGCGGCGATCGAGCAGTTCGGGTTGTTCGGGTCCTCCGACCACGAGATCCCCGGACCCGAAGGCAGCGTGTCGGTGATCACCACGTTGTTGGCTGTCCCAGGTCCGTAGTTCGTCGCGGTGATCGTGAACCCGATCGGTGAGCCGGCGGCAACCGAGCCGGCATCGGCCTCCTTCACGAGCTCCACGTCGGGGCAGAGCACGCTGACGGAGTCGGACGACTCGTCCGAGCCGTCGTTCGAGGTCGTGACCGTCGCGGTGTTGTCGTAGGTACGGCAGCTCGTCGAGGTGGTCGGCGAGCTGACGTGCACCGAGAGGCTGGCTCCGGCAGCGAGTGTGGTGACCGAGCAGGTCAGCGTCCCCGCGGCGATCGAGCAGTTCGGGTTGTTCGGGTCCTCCGACCACGAGATCCCCGGACCCGAAGGCAGCGCGTCGGTGATCACCACGTTGTTGGCCGTCCCGGTTCCCGTGTTCGTAGCGGTGATCGTGAACCCGATCGGCGACCCCGCCGAGACCGAAGCCGCGTCTGCTTCCTTGACGAGGTCGATCTCGGCGCACTCCACCGTCGTAGAGGCATCGTCCCCGTCACCCGCACCGTTCGAGAGGCTCACAGCGGCGGTGTTGTCGTAGGTGCCGCAGCTGCCTGCGTTGGTGGGTGAGCTGACGTGCACCGAGAGGCTGGCCCCACTGGCAAGCGAGGTGACCGAGCAGGTCAGCGTCCCCGCTGCGATCGAGCAGTTCGGGTTGTTCGGGTCCTCCGACCACGAGATCCCCGGACCCGAAGGCAGCGTGTCGGTGATCACCACGTTGTTGGCCGTCCCCGGCCCGGTGTTCGTCGCGGTGATCGTGAAACCGATCGGCGAGCCCGCCGAGACCGAAGCCGCGTCTGCCTGCTTCTCGATCTCCACATCGGGGCAGAGCACCTCGACCGAGCTGGTGCTCTCGTCAGAGCCGTCGTTGGAGGTGGCGACGTAGGCCGAGTTGACCACCGTCCCGCAGTCCTGAGCGTCGGTCGTCGCCTGGACGTGGACCGTTCGCATGACGGACGGAGCCAACGACCCGAAGGCGCAGCTGAGCGTCCCCGCGGCGATCGAGCAGTACGGGTTGTCGGGGTTCTCGGACCACGACATGCCGGCGGGCAGCACGTCGGTGACGGTCACATCGTTGGCCGTGCTCTCACCCGTGCTCTCGACGGTGATGTCGAACCCGATGACCCCACCCGCCGAGACCGGCCCGGCGGGGTTGGCCGTCTTGGTGATGTCGATCGCCGGTGGTCGTGCCTCGTTGTCGACGATGCACTCGATGATCGAGAGCGGGGTGAGCGTGAAGCTGACTCCGTTGCTGACCGGTGTCAGGACCGGATCGGGACCGTTCGAGTTGGTGCATGTCACCCCGTCGAGGGCGTAGCCGCCCTGAGGCGTCTCGGTGAGCGTCACGGTCGACCCGTCCGGCCAGGGCAGGCTGTCCACGTCGAAGCCGACGAGCCCGAGTCCGTCGTCGCCAGTGGTCCCGTTGTATGGGCCGCCGGGGCCCTGCAGGGTGAAGTCCCACCCGTTGGCGGGAGCTCCTTCCACCCGCTTCAGCACCGTGACCGTTCCACCGCACAACGCGGTGACCAGATCCCGAAGCGTCGCCTGAAGATCGGCGAAGTCGGTGATGGCGTAGCCGGCTGTGAGGATGTTGGCGCCGCTCCAGGCCTCGTTGTTGCTCACCAGTCCGAGCGTCGTCGCATCGAGGTTGCCGATGCCGACGGCGAAGACTCGGGTGTCGTCGCCCTTGACCAGGTTGGCGGTGCGGATCCCCCCGTCGAGGTCGTCGTTGTTGGTCGTGCCCCCGGTCGAGGAGTCATCGATGTGCACCGTGGGCTTGCCGTCGGTGAGCACGAAGAGCAGGTCGGCCGCGTCTCCCGCGGAGGCCGCCGCATCGTGCACCGCACCGAACCCGGCCTCCCAGTTGGTGGCGACACCGCTCACTATCGGGATGCTGTCGATGGTGGACTTCAGGGAGGTGACTCCGGCGGGCCCCCCGGCGCCGCCCACCTCGGTCAGGCCCTGGGCCGGATGCGTGGAGTCCCCGGCGGCGCTGCTCCCGTTGCCGAAGCTCCAGACGCCGACGCGCGACGGGGTTCCCGCCAGGGCGTCGACGATCGACTTCGCGGAGTTGCGCATCGTGCTCTGCTGGCCCGCGTCGGCGATCGACCCCGAGCGGTCGACGAGGATGCCGACGTCGATGCCGCACGACTCGGCGATCGACGGGTTGGCGGCTGGGAGGTTCCAGCCGGGGGTGCCGTTCGGCGGCCAGGTACCGCTGTACACGTCGTTCGCCCCGGGCAGGGCGACGGTGTGGGCTTCAGAGGTCACTGGGAAGAACCCGAGGGTGGAGAGGAAGAGACCGAGCACCGCCAGGAGCGCGACGGTGACACGACGGCCCGCCCTCACCCGGTTCGCGCTCGGTGCTCTTCCTGCTTCGCTGCGCTCAGGGGTCCCCGTCCCGATTCGCTGCAATCGCATCTGTCCGGCCTTTCGTCTGGTGGCTGACGGGGCCGGTTTCGCACTGGCTCCCCGCAGGCGCTGCGACCAATACCAGCCTGCGGTTCTCTGCCTCCCCTACTCCGAGTGGCGGTTCCCTCCACTCATCGGGGACGCTACCACCCTCCGTGGCGAGTGCAAAGGGCTCATTCTACAAGCACCGCGACCGATTGTGGTCACCTGGTCACTCCTCGTGACAACACACCGCGGCGCGTGCGTCGGACGCCACTCGACGCGGTTGAGGCCTCAGCGGAGGACGATCCCGTCGGGACCCGCGTCGACGGCGACCACGTCGCCCTCGCCGAACCGGCCCTCCAGGATCGCGAGTGCCATGCGGTCACCGATCTGGCTCTGGAGCACGCGCTTCAACGGCCTGGCACCGTACGCCGGATCGAACCCCTCCCGCGCGAGCCAGTCGGCTGCGGCCTGGGTGACCTCGAGCCGGATCCGCCTCTCCTCGAGCCTCGCCCGCAGCTCCGCTAGCTGGATCTGGACGATCCGAGCCAGGTCTGCCTCGGTGAGCTCCCGGAAGCGCACGATGTCGTCGATGCGGTTCACGAACTCGGGCTTGAAGAAGTCCCGGGGCTCCCCGGGGAGGTTCGAGGTCATGATCAGCACGACGTTGCTGAAGTCGACGGTGCGCCCCTGGCCGTCGGTCAACCTCCCGTCGTCGAGCAGCTGCAGGAGCACGTTGAAGACCTCCGGCGCGGCCTTCTCGATCTCGTCCAGCAGCACCACGGCGTAGGGCCTGCGGCGAACGGCCTCGGTGAGCTGGCCGCCCTCCTCGTATCCGACGTAGCCCGGCGGGGCGCCGATGAGGCGCGCCACCGAGTGCTTCTCCATGTACTCCGACATGTCGATGCGGACCATCGCCCGCTCGTCGTCGAAGAGGAAGTCGGCCAGCGACCTGGCGAGCTCGGTCTTGCCCACACCGGTGGGTCCGAGGAAGAGGAAGCTCCCGATCGGCCTGTTGGGATCGCTCAACCCGGCACGGCTGCGGCGGATCGCGTTGGCGACCGCCTGCACGGCGTCGTCCTGGCCGACCACGCGCTGGTGGAGGTGCTCCTCGAGGTGGACGAGCTTCTGCATCTCGCCCTCCATGAGCCTGGAGACCGGGATCCCCGTCCAACGGCTCACCACCTCGGCTATGTCCTCCTCGTCCACCTCCTCCTTCAGCATCTTGCGTTCGGCCTGGAGCTCGTCCAACTTCTTGGAGGCCTCGTCGACCTGGCGTTCCAGCTCGGGCATCTGGCCGTAGCGGATCTCGGCCGCCCGCTCCAGATCCATCTCGCGCTCGGCCTCGAGCCGCTTGTTCTCGAGCTGCTCCTTCAGGCCTCGGATGCGGTCGATCGCCTCCTTCTCCGACTGCCAGTGCGCCTTCATGCCTGCGGACTGCTCGGCGAGGTTGGCCAGCTCCTCCTCGAGCGCCGCCAGCCTCTCGGCAGACGCCGCGTCGGTCTCCTTCGCCAGCGCCACGCGCTCGATCTCCAGCTGGCGGATCCTCCGCTCCACCGCGTCGATCTCCTCGGGCATCGAGTCGATCTCGATGCGCAGCTTGCTCGCCGACTCGTCGACGAGATCGATCGCCTTGTCGGGGAGGAAGCGCCCGGTGAGGTACCTGTCCGACAGGACGGCCGCCGCGACGAGCGCGGCATCCTGGATCCGCACACCGTGGTGGACCTCGTAGCGCTCCTTCAGGCCGCGGAGGATCGCGATGGTCCCTTCGACGCTCGGCTGGTCCACGTACACCTGCTGGAAGCGCCTCTCCAGTGCCGGATCCTTCTCGACGTGCTTGCGGTACTCGTCGAGGGTGGTCGCACCGATCATGCGCAGCTCGCCGCGCGCGAGCATCGGCTTGATCATGTTGCCGGCGTCCATCGAGCCCTCGGCCTGACCGGCACCGACGATGGTGTGCATCTCGTCGACGAAGGTGATGATCTCGCCGCCGGCGTCGGTGATCTCCTTGAGGACCGCCTTGAGGCGCTCCTCGAACTCCCCCCGGTACTTCGCTCCCGCCACCATCGACGCGAAGTCGAGCGCGACGAGCCGCTTGTTCTTCAGCCCCTCCGGCACATCCCCCTCGACGATGCGGTTGGCCAGCCCCTCGACGATCGCCGTCTTCCCGACACCCGGCTCGCCGATGAGCACCGGGTTGTTCTTGGTGCGCCGGCTCAAGACCTGGATCACGCGCCGGATCTCGTCGTCGCGCCCTATGACCGGGTCTATCTTCCCCTGGCGGGCCTGCTCGGTCAGGTCGCGCCCGTACTTCTCCAGCGCCTGGTACTGGTCCTCCGGGCTCTGGCTGGTGACCCGGTGGCTGCCCCGGACCTCGCGCAGCGCCGAGAGCAGCTCCTCCCGACCCGCGCCGACCTTCTCGTGGAGAGCCAGGAGGATGTGCTCGGTCGAGAGGTACTCGTCGGAGAGCTCCGACCGCATCCGATCGGCCTCCTCCAACACCTCGGTGAGCTCCCGCGACATGCGCGCCTCACCGCCATAGGCCTTGGGGAGCCTCGAGAGAGCCTCGTCCACCTCGTTCCGGATCGACAGCGGAGCCCTCCCGACCTTCTGGAGGATCGGGAGCACCACGCCCTCTTCCTGCCGGAGCAGCGCCGAGAGCAGGTGTTCCGAGGTGACCTCCGGGTTCGGGGCGGCGCGTGCCGCCTCGATCGCCGCGTTCACCGCCTCCTGCGTCTTCAGGGTCCAGCGGTTCGGATCTAGAGGCATCGCGAGGCCTTCCTGGCGGCTCCAGCTTGGTTCACAAGAAAGTTGATGGCGAGCGTATCAACTCTGAACGTGGCGCCCCTATTCCAACCCATGAGCCCATTCTGCTGCGTCGGCGTGGTCCGCGTCGCCTGATCGGCGGACTGGCGAGCACGAGAATCCTCCGAGCTCGGGAACAGGCGGGGCCCTGCCCGGGTTCAGCCCTCTGAGCCGAGCCTTGGGAATGGGGGGAGCAGCGGTGTCCGACGACAGGATCCGGATCGACCTGCGCCTGCAACCAGGTGACCTCGCGCGCGCCCTCTCCCTCGACGTCCGAGATGGCCTGTCCCGCAGACCCAGGACGCTCCCCCCCAAGTGGTTCTACGACGAGATGGGTTGCGAGATCTTCGAGAAGATCACCCGCCTCCCCGAGTACTACCCGACCGAGCGGGAGCGTGAGATCCTCCAGCGCGAAGCGGCCGCCATGGCCCGGATCAGCGGTGCCGACACCCTGGTCGAGCTCGGTTCGGGCACGTCCGACAAGACGCGGACCTTGCTCGATGCTCTCACCGCAACCGGTCAGCTCCGACGGTTCGTGGCGTTCGAGATCAGCGAGCCGACCCTGCGTTCCTCGTGCGCGGCCATCGCAGAGGAGTACCCCCAGATCGAGGTGCACGGCGTCGTGGGTGACTTCGAGCGACATCTCGAGCAGATCCCCGACGAGGGTCGCCGGATCGTGGCCTTCCTCGGGGGGACGATCGGGAACTTCGAGCCACCTGAACGTCGACGGTTCCTGGCGGCGCTCGCGCGGCACGCTCCGTCCCGGCGAGGGGGTGCTGCTGGGTGCCGACCTCGTGAAGGACGCCCGGCGCCTGGAGGCGGCCTACGACGACGACGCGGGGGTGACTGCGGAGTTCAACCTCAACCTGCTCCGGGTCCTGAACCGAGAGCTCGGTGCCGACTTCGACCTCGATCGGTTCGAGCACGTCGCGATCTTCGAGCCCGAGAACGAGTGGATCGAGATGCGACTGCGGTCGCTGACCGCGCAACGCGTCGTCGTGGCGGATCTCGACCTCGTCGTCGAGTTCGCCGCGGGCGAGGAGATGCGCACCGAGATCAGCGCCAAGTTCCGCCGCGAGGGCGTTGAGCGGGAGCTGACCGACGCGGGATTGGCCCCCGCCCGCTGGATGACGGACGAGGCCGGGGACTTCGGGCTCAGCCTCTCGTTCAGGGAGCGGACCGACTACTGATCGACCCAGATCTGGTGGAACCGGTGGCGGGTGCCCAGCATGCCCAGGCCCGGCTGGCCCGTGGGGAGGGTCCAGGTGACGAGGTCGTGGACCCCCTTCTCAGCGGCTATCCCGTCGCGCGCGTGCCACAGGAACACGTACGGCAGGTCCTGGGCGAGCTCCTCCTGCACCTGCCCGTACAGCTCGCGCTGGCGCTCCTCGTCCTCCGTGTATCGGGCCTCCAGCAGTGCCTCGTCGATCGCGGAGTTGTCGTTGCGGGCGAAGTTGAGCGAGATCTCGGGTGCCGGCTTGATGTACTGGGAGTGGAGGAAGACGAACTCCCCGTCGGGGTGCGGTGACCCGTGGTACTGCCACACCGCCCCCTCGAAGTCGCCGGTCACCACGCGCAGGATGTGCTGGGTCAGCTCGAGCGTCTGGATGTCGACGTCGACCCCGACCCCCTCCCACATCTGCTCGAGCAGCTGGCCACCCTCGAGGACGATCGGCCATGGTGGCCCGAGCAGCTCGAGGCTCAGCTCCTCGCCGTTCTCCTCCTCCCACGCCGCCACGATCTCGGCTGCCGCCTCCGGATCGAACGCCGGGTAGCCGGTCTCGACGTACCACGGCGAAGACGGGGACCAGATCCCCTCAGCCGGCTCGTACAGCCCCTCGGCCAAAGTGTTCACCATCAGCTCGGTGTCGGTAGCCATGACCAGCGCCCTGCGGAGCTCGGGATCGTCCCACGGCTCCGTCTGCTGGTTCAGGACGATGAACACCTCCGTGACCTCTCCCTCCTCGGGTCTGTACACCTCGACGTCCGCACCACCGGATGCGTCGCTGACGACGTCCGGTGACGCAGTGATGAGTGCCACGTCTATCTCGCCTGTGGTGAGCGCCGCGCCCCGTGTGACCGGATCGGGCACGACCCGGAACTCGATCTCGTTCAGGTACGGCTCGCCCGCCCAGTAGTCGGGATTGGCGACGACCTCGAGGTTCGCGTCGGGGTTCCACTCCTGGAACTCGAACGGCCCGGTGCCGATCGGGTTGCGGGATCCGTCGGGGGAATCGAGCATCTCGGGCGCGGCCATCATGCCTATCTGTCCTGCGAGGATCTGAGGGAAGTGCACCCAGCTGTTGGCCAGCTCGAACCGAACGGTCAGCTCGTCCTCCTTCTCCACGGCGAGGACCGGCCCGAGCACGAGCGAGGTGAGAGGTGAGAGCTGCTGGGCCTCCATGTTCCTGAGCACGGCGTCCGCGTCCAGCGCCTCGCCGTTGTGGAAGCTGATGTCCGGTCTGAGCTTCAGCGTCCAGACCGTGTGGTCCTCGTTCGGCTCCATCGACTCCGCGAGATACGGCCGGAGGTCGTACTCCTCGTCGTAGTACATGAGGGTGTCGTAGAGGGCGCTGACCACGACCCAGCTGCTGGCGCTCCACTGGCCCTCGGCGGGAGCCCAGCTGGCGGTCTCCCCCTCGATCCCGTAGACGAGCGAGCCGCCACGTTGGGGCTGCGTGGCCCCGTCGCCGTCGCCACCCGATGCACCATCTCCGCCGTCACCATCCGATCCCCCGCAAGCCGCCGCCGTGAGTGCTGCGATGACCAGGAGGATCGAGAGGCGCGTGGCGCGAGATCTCCTTCGCGCTCGACCTGCCGTCGTGCGATCCATGAAAGCCCCCCTCACCCCGGTCACGATGCTCGACACCGCGGCGATCCCCCGGGAGATGGTAGCGCCCCGACCGCGTCGGGGCGGGGCCGGGGGGCCGGGCCCTCAACGCCTCCTGCGGCGCTCGTACAGCACCACGGCCTGGTTGAGTGGCACGAGGTCCCGGCGGTACTGCCGGTGCGTGTCCTCGACGGCTTCCTCCGCCGAGGCCCGGGCCTCCTCGAGCTCGCTGCGCAGATAGGCCACCTCGGCCTCGAGCTCGAGCACCCGCTTCACCCCGGCCAGGTTCAGCCCGCTGGTCGTCAGCTCCTGGATTCGGCGCAGGAGCTCGATGTCCGCGTCGCTGTATCGGCGGCTCCCGCCCCCGGTGCGGGCCGGGTCCACCAGGCCCTTTCGCTCGTAGATCCTCAGGGTCTGGGGGTGCACCCCGGCAAGCTCGGCCGCCACCGAGATCACGTACACCCGCGGTGCCACCCCTTCGACCCCTCCCGCCCGGAGCTCGGCTCGACCATCCTGCTCACCTGCCCGTCCTCACACGCCGAGGTGGTCCCGCGGCGACTCGGTCGCCAGGCCCGCGAGTGCCTCGACCACCTTGCGCTCCTCCTTCGAGAGCTTCTTGGGCACGACGACCTCGACCATGACCAAGAGGTTCCCGGTCCCCTTCCTGGCCTGGATCCCTCGACCCTTCACCCGGAAGGTCTTCCCCGAGGGTGTGCCCGCCGGAACCTTCAGGGTCACCGACTCACCGTCGAGGGTCGGCACCTTGAGGCGGGTGCCCAGAACCGCCTCCGGGTAGGTGATCGGGACCGTGATGGTCAGGTCGCGACCCTTCCTCCCGAACACGGGATCGGGCGTCACCGCGACCACCACGTACAGGTCCCCGGGGGGGCCACCGTTGCGGCCCGGTCCACCCCGGCCCTTGATCCGGATTCGCTGCCCGTCGCTCACCCCTGCGGGAATCCGGACCTTGACCTCGCGTCGTCGGACCTCCGTACCCCTTCCCTGGCAGCCGGTGCACGGATCGGAGACCACCGTGCCCCTGCCTCCGCAACTTCGGCACGGCTGGCTGAACGAGAAGAAGCCCTGGTCCTCGTCGACCACCCCTCGCCCACCGCAGCCAGGGCAGGGCTCGGGCACCGTTCCGGGTCGAGCACCTGTGCCGTGGCACTGCGAGCACGCAACCTCGCTCGTGATGTTCACCGCTGTGGTCACGCCGTGGACCGCATCACGGAAGGCGAGGTGCAGTCCCGTCTCGAGGTCTGCACCTCTCTGGGGGCCCGGACCCCGCGATGCTCCTCTCCCGCCCTTGCGACCGAAGAGGTTCCCGAACAGCCCCCCGAGATCCCCGAGGTCGTCCGCTGTGAAGGTGAACCCACCGCCGGGACCACCCGGTGCTCCGAACCCCATCGGTCCCAGACGACGGGCCTCGTCGTACTCCTTGCGCTTCGCCTCGTCACCCAGCACGTCGTACGCCGCGGAGACCTCCTTGAAGCGCTCCTCGGCGCTGGGGTCGTCCGGGTTCGCATCGGGGTGCAGCTCCCGGGCGAGCTGGCGGTATCTCTTGGTGATCTCCTTGGGGGTGGCGGTCTCGGAGACGCCGAGGATCCCGTAGTAGTCCTTCTCGAACCACTCACGCTGCGGAGCCATCACCTACCCCGCATCCGGGTCAACTCCTGACCTTCACCATCGCCGGGCGCAGCACGCGACCCCGCCATGTGTAACCCGCCCGCATCACCTCGGTGACGATCTCCTCGCCGTCCCCCTCCTCCCTCAGCACCGCCTCGTGGAGGTTCGGGTCGAACGGCTTCTCCTCCGAGTCGATGACCTCGAGGCCGCCCTTGCCGAGCACCTCCCGGAGCTTGGTGCGGATCTGCCCCACGCCTTCGTCACCTTGCGCCACCGCCGAGTCGCACGCGTCGAGCACCGGAAGGAGCTCGGTGACGATCATCTCCGCCGCTCGGTCGACCATCTGGAGCCGCTCCCGCTCCACCCGCTTGCGGAAGTTCTCGAACTCCGCCTTCACGCGTCGAAGTGCTTCCAGGTACTCGTCACGCTCCGCCGCGAGGTCGGAGCGGCCGACCGTACCGTCCACGAAGATCTCGTCTTCGAGCCCGAGCGCGTCCTCGCCGAGAGCACCGTGCGCCCCGGCATCCCCCTGGAGAGCCCCGGGCTCGCCGGTTCCATCCGGAGACCCGGTGGCGACCGCAGCGGGATCGAGGTCCGTCACCTCGGCCGGCAGATCCTCGTGGGCCGGCAGATCCTCGGGATCCCCCGGGCCGCCGACCTCTTCTCCCGCTCCGTCCGCTCCAACCGGGCCGTCGCCGGTGGCTCCGTGGGAAGCCGGCACGTCAGCTCTCCGACTCGTCGTCGACGATCTCCGCGTCGACCACCTCGTCCTCGTCCGGCGGTGGGGAGGTCGCGCCCGCACCGGTGCCGGCCATGTAGTCGCCCTCCTGCTGGGCAGCGGCCTCGTACAGCTTCTGGGTGAACTCCTGGCTCGCCATCATCAGGGACTCGGTGCCGTTGCGGATCGCCTCGACGTCGGTGCCGCCCAGCGCGTCCTTCAGCGTCGTGAGCTTCTCCTCGACCTGGGCACGCTCCTCCACCGAGATCTTCTCGCCCTGCTCCCGCAACAGCTTCTCGGTCTGGTAGACGAGGGTGTCGGCCCGATTGCGGGTCTCCGCCTCCTCCTTCCGGCGCTTGTCCTCCTCCGCGTGCGAATCGGCGTCGCGCACCATGCGATCGATCTCGTCCCGCGCCAGCGACGACTGGCCGGTGATCGTCATCGACTGCTCCTTGCCGGTGGCACGGTCCTTCGCCGAGACGTGGACGATGCCGTTGGCGTCGATGTCGAAGGTGACCTCGATCTGAGGCACCCCGCGCGGCGCCGGAGGGAGGTCGACGAGCTGGAACTTCCCCAGGGTCTTGTTGTAGACGGCCATCTCGCGCTCACCCTGGAGCACGTGGATCTCGACCGAGGGCTGCATGTCCTCTGCAGTCGTGAAGACCTCGGTGCGGCGGGTGGGGATCGTCGTGTTGCGCTCGATGAGCGCAGTCATGACGCCGCCCTTGGTCTCGATGCCGAGCGTCAGCGGCGTCACGTCGAGCAGGAGGACGTCCTTCACCTCTCCCTTGAGCACGCCGGCCTGGATGGCGGCACCCACCGCCACCACCTCGTCGGGGTTGACTCCCTTGTGCGGCTCCTTGCCGGTCAGCTCGGTCACCAGGTCGACCACCGTGGGCATCCGCGTCGAGCCGCCGACCAGCACGACATGGTCGATGTCTCCCTTGGAGAGGCCCGCGTCCTTGATGGCCTGCTCGAACGGGGTGCGGCAGCGCTGGACGAGGTCCTCGGTGAGCTCCTGGAACTTCGCCCTGCTCAGCTGGTAGTCGAGGTGGAGGGGGCCTTCGTTCGTGGCCGTGATGAACGGCAGGTTGATCTGGGTCTGCTGCACCTGCGACAGCTCGATCTTGGCCTTCTCGGCGGCCTCCTTGAGGCGCTGGAGCGCCATGTTGTCCTTGCCGAGGTCCACGCCGTGATCGCCCTTGAAGGAGTCGGCCAGCCAGTCGATCACCCGCTGGTCCCAGTCGTCCCCGCCGAGCTGGGTGTCTCCGTGGGTGGACTTCACCTCGAACACGCCGTCGCCGATCTCCAGGATCGAGACGTCGAACGTTCCGCCCCCGAGGTCGAAGACGAGGATGGTGTGGTCGGTCTCCTCCCTGTCCAGCCCGTACGCGAGGGCGGCAGCCGTCGGCTCGTTGATGATGCGCAGCACCTCCAGGCCGGCGATCTGCCCCGCCTCCTTGGTGGCGGTGCGCTGCGCGTCGTCGAAGTAGGCGGGGACGGTGACCACGGCCTGTGTGACGGTCTCGCCGAGGTACGCCTCGGCGTCCCGCTTCAGCTTCTGGAGCACACGCGCCGAGATCTCCTGGGACGTGTACGCCTTGCCGTCGATGTCGATCGACCAGTTCGTACCCACGTGACGCTTCACGGATCGCACCGTGCGGTCGGGGTTCGTGATGGCCTGGCGCTTCGCGACCTCTCCCACCAGCACCTCCCCGTCCTTCGAGAACGCGACGACCGATGGGGTGGTGCGGGATCCCTCCGAGTTGGGGATGACCACGGGGTCGCCGGCCTCGAGGACCGAGACGACCGAGTTGGTGGTGCCGAGATCGATGCCTACAGCCTTGGGCATGGTGGTTCTGCTCCTGCTCCTGCGGTTTGGCCCGCACCGTAGCGGGCGCCCGGGTCCCGGGCCCATTGTTGGGTAGGCCTCAACGAACAAAGTTGAGTCCGAGGTTATCAACCCCGCCTTCGGGCCCGTTGTTCCAAGGATCTGCCCCAGCTCTGCCGGCAGGCGGCCTAGTCTCGCCTGGTGCCGGGCACCCGCCCGGAACGAGCCAGGAGACCCCATGACCCACACCTTGGTGCTGCTGCGGCACGGCGAGAGCGAGTGGAACAAGGCGAACCTGTTCACCGGCTGGCACGACTGCGACCTCTCCGAGCAGGGCTGCCTCGAGGCGGAGGCCGCCGGTGAGACCCTCGTGGAGGCGGGGGTCGAGCCCGACCTCCTGCACACCTCGGTCCTGCTCCGCGCCATCCGGACCGCGAACCTGGCTCTCGACGTCATGGGCCGGCTCTGGATCCCCGTTCGCCGGCACTGGCGCCTGAACGAACGGCACTACGGGGCGCTGCAGGGGCTCGACAAGAAGGAGACCTCCGAGCAGTACGGCGCAGAGCAGGTCTTCGAGTGGCGCCGCAGCTATGACACCCCACCGCCGGCGCTGGAGCCCGACGATCGGCGCCATCCCCGCCACGACCCCCGCTACGGAGACATCGCACCCGACGCGCTCCCCGCCACCGAGTGCCTGAAGGACGTGGTCGAGCGGATGCTCCCCTACTGGTACGACGCGATCGTCCCGGACCTGGACGCGGGGCACTGCGTGCTCGTCGCCGCGCACGGCAACAGCCTCCGGGCGCTGGTGAAGCACCTCGACGGCATCTCCGACGAGGCGATCCCGGGTCTGAACCTCCCCACCGGGGTGCCCCTGCTGTACGAGCTCGACGATTCGTTCCGGCCGGTGGAGCAGCGCCACCCCCTCGATCGGTGCCTGGGGGACGCCGATGCCGTCCGCGTGGCGGCCGACGCCGTGGCCCGGCAGGCCGGCTGAACCGCGAGCGGCCGGCGGGGTGCCCGCCCGGGGTGGCTACAACGCGTCGTCACCCACCTCACCGGTCCGGATGCGCACGGCCCGATCGACGGGGCTCATCCAGATCTTCCCGTCGCCGATCCGCCCGCTCGACGCAGCGGCCCGTATCGCATCCCCGATCTTCCCCGCGTCCTCGGTGCCGCACAGCACCTCGAGCTTGATCTTCGGGACGAAGTCGACCTGGTACTCCGAGCCCCTGTAGGTCTCGGTGTGGCCACCCTGCCTTCCGAAGCCCTTCACCTCGGAGACGGTCATCCCTCTCACCCCGAGACCCTGGAGGGCGTCCTTCACCCCCTCCAGGGCATGGGGCTTGATGATCGCAGTCACCAGATGCAGCAATGCTCCTCCTTCGGGTTCAGATCAGCGTCTTCTCCGGAGCACGCCTCATCGGGGCCTCCGCAAGGGAGTCCTCCGTCGAGCCGTAGCCCTCGTGTGTGCCGACGAAGTCCGGGTAGGCCTGCACCCCCAGCTCCGGCAGGTCGAGGCCGTTGACCTCGTCCTCGGAGTCCGACCGGATGCCGCCCTTGGTGAGCGCGTGCTGGATCTTGAAGAACGCGAGGGCTATGCCGCCCATCACCAGGACGATCGTCACCGCCCCGACGAGCTGCGCCAGGAACTGCCCCGCGTCCCCGTAGAACAGGCCGGTCACGCCTCTCGCCGCGCCATCTGCGGTGAGGTTGCTCGTGGTCCCGTTCCAGCCGACGCCCGGGGCAACCGCGTCGATCCCGTAGTCACCGTTGGCGAAGAGGCCCACCCACACCACCCCGAGCAGTCCGCACACACCGTGGACCGAGATCGCTCCCACCGGGTCGTCGAGCTTCAGCCTCCGCTCGACCAGCAGGATGGCCTCGACGACGATGACCCCGGCGACCACCCCGACCAACATCGCGGCCCAGGGGTCGATGAAGGCGCACGGCGCGGTCACCGCGACGAGCCCGGCCAGCATCCCGTTGGCCATCATCCCGGGGTCCGGCTTGCCCAGGCGCCGCATGGTCCAGAACATCGAGACGGTCGCACCGAAGGCCGCTGCGATGGCGGTGTTGGCGGCCACCGTCGCCAGCTGCGCATCCGTCGCGGCGAGCGTGGACGCCGCGTTGAACCCGAACCACCCGAACAGGAGGATGAAGGTCCCCAGCATCGCCAGAGGGATGCTGTGCCCCGGGAGGCCCCTCGGCTTCCCGTCCTTGCCGAACTTCCCGATGCGAGGGCCCAGCACGAGCGCGCCGGCCAACGCCGCCACACCGCCCACGGCGTGGACGATCCCGGAGCCGGCGAAGTCGACGTAGCCGCTGCCGAGACCGAGGTTGTTCCCGAGCTGGCTCAGCCAGCCTCCGCCCCAGGTCCATGCACCGAAGAGCGGGTAGAAGAACGCACCGCAGAAGATCCCCCAGACGATGAACGAGTTCCAGCGCCAACGCTCGGCCATCGAACCGGTCGGGATGGTGGCCGTCGTGTCCATGAACGCCACCATGTAGAGGAAGAAGGCCATCACCGCGCCCGAGCGAGCGAGGTTGGATCCATCGAAGAACGATCCGGCGAAGCCTCCCTTCCACAGGAAGACCCAGCCGCCCACCTCGACCAGCGCATCGCCGACCGGTTGGTCGTATCCGAAGTCGAAGCCCGGCACGGCGTAGGAGTAGCCGCCGAACATGAACCCGTAGCCCACGAGGAAGAACGCGGCGAACCCGAGGCCGAACACGGCGAAGTTCGTGCTGACCACGTGTGTCGCGTGGCGTGCGCGGCAGAACCCGGTCTCGACCATGGCGAAGCCGGCCTGCATGAAGATGACCAGGCTGGCACCGATGACGATCCACAGGAGGTTGACCCGCTGACCGAGAACCGTCACCGCATCCGCCTCCTGGGCGAACGCCGGCGTGCTCGACGCCAGCGCGGCACCCACTGCGAGCGCTCCGCCTACCAGCAGCTTCCGCTTCTTCATCGCTCCTCCAACTGATGCGGTCTCCGCATCCGACACGTACAGGTCGGATGCACCATAAGGAGGAGGTGTTTCGCTGCTGTGTGCCGGTCGTTACCCCTTCGATACCTGTTCCTGACACGAACCTGTCCCCGTCAGCATGTAGCCGTGGGAGCGAACGGTGTGCAGCGACAGGCCGAGGTGTTCGATGCGACGACGCAAGCGGAGGACGTGGACGTCGAGCGCGTTCCTGCCGGGCTGGCGATCCGGCCAGCCAGCGCGGCGTGAGGGCATCCCTGCCCACGACTGCACCGAACCGACCGATCAACTCCTGCAGGAGCCGGCTCTCGATGGGCGGGACCGACACCCAGCCTCCGCCGAAGCGAAGCAGCCCGTCGGCGTCGATCGCGGGGATCGCGGGCCCGTATCCCTCGATGCGCCCTTGGAGGCCGAGGACCCGAGCCCTCATGTCGGCGTCACCCACCGGGAGCCGGACCCAGTCCTCCCACGGATCGGCGCTGACCGGGGGTGGGGCATCCTCGTCGACGAGCAGGAGCCGGGGACGGTGATCCGCCCTCAGGAGCTCCCTGCGCTGCCGTTCCGCCGGCCAGCGGAGCAGTACGACGTCCATCTCGTGGGGGACGGTACGGAACCAAGGTTTCGCGACTGTTTCGCCGATGTGAACGTGGTCGCGCAGCTCCGGACTGAACTTCCGGCTGAGACGACGGGTATCCCGTCGCCTGAACCGACGGTTCGATGGGGCGTGGGCCTGGGGCGGAACTTCCGGCTGAGACGACGGGTATCCCGTCGCCTGAACCGACGGTTCGATGGGGCGTGGGCCTGGGGCGGAACTTCCGGCTGAGACGACGGGTATCCCGTCGCCTGAACCGACGGTTCGATGGGGCGTGGGCCTGGGGCGGAACTTCCGGCTGAGACGACGGGTATCCCGTCGCCTGAACCGACGGTTCGACGTAGGGGAGGGCGCAGCGGGCGAGGTGTCGTGGACCTCACTACACGGCGGTCGGTACGCTGCCCCCATGGCCCGGGACGACTACCTCGACCACTTGGCCCAGATCCCCCTCTTCGCGGCATGCTCCCGCAAGGAGCTCCAGAAGATCGCGAGGGCATCCGACGAGGTGAGCCTCGAAGCCGGTCGCGAGGTGGTCACCGAGGGCGCCATCGGCCACGAGGCCTACGTGATCATCGAGGGCTCGGCACGCGTCGAGCGAAACGGGACGGTCGTGGCCGAGCTCGGTCCCGGCGACCACTTCGGAGAGCTGGCGCTACTGGACGGCGGACCCCGCACGGCGACCGTCGTCGCCGCCTCGCCTCTGAGGGTCGTGGTGCTGGGCCAGCGCGAGTTCGCGGGCGTCATCGACGAGGTGCCCGGACTGGCCCACCGACTCCTCGGGAGCCTGGCCGGCAGGGTGCGCGAGCTCGACGAGAAGACCTACGGCTGATTCCCGGTGGGAGATCCGCCGTCGAGCGGCTCCGTTGGGGGACGTGTTGACCGTGCCGGTTGTGCTCGTCGACGATGCGGGTCGGCTCAGCGCCGTGGGCCGCCCTCGCTCGCGGCGCCCACACGACGTAGCACTGTGGATGCGCCGAGGCGGGCCGCCGCGTGACCCGCGCGAACTTCGCCGCCGAATCGCCTCCCCGGCTAGCTTCGGGGTCGCTATGAGCGAGAACGAGACTCCCGAAGCGCCCACCCCGCGCAGGATCCGGGCCTCCTATCTGGTCATCGCCATCGGGGTGGCGTTCGCCGCCGTGACCGTCGGCTCCGGGATCAAGAGCGCGTCTGCTCCCCGCGCACGACGAGTCGGAGATCACCCGCGAGGTGTTCGGCAACATCCCGACCGGTCTGAAGGTCGTCTTCTACACCCTGATACCGGTGATGCTCGTCGGCGGGGCCGTGCTCTTCTCGCAGCGGGTGAAGAACTGGCAGCGGGGCCAGCCGGACAACCGGGCGACCACCTCCGAGAACCTGAAGAACCGCATGAAGGACATGCGGGCGGGCCTCTACATGCAGACCCTCTTCCGTGATCCGGTGGAGGGTGCCATGCACTCGCTGATCTACTTCAGCTTCCTGGTGCTGCTGGCGGTGACCGCTGTGCTGGAGATCAACCACCAGCTCCCCGAGTCCGCGAAGTTCCTCCACGGCGACGTGTACAAGGCGTACTCGTTCGTCGGCGACCTGGCGGGTCTCACCTTCCTCGCCGGGGTCGGGTGGGCGATCCTGCGCCGCTACGTCGCCAGGCCGTACAGGCTGCGGATCAAGACCCGTCCCGAGCACGCGCTCATCCTCGGCACCTTCCTGGTGATCGGGGTGTCCGGATTCCTGGCCGAAGGGTTCCGGATCGCGATGATGAGGCCGCAGGACGGGTCGGTGGTGATGGACTCCGACTTCGAGAAGTGGTCCTTCGTCGGCTACCCGCTCTCGAGCCTGGTGAACGGCCTCGACGGCTTGGCGGGCTGGCACCAGGCCATGTGGATCGTGCACGTCCTGGCCTTCGTCGCGTTCCTGGCCATGCTCCCGGTGACGATGCTCCGACACGTGTTCACGTCACCTCTGAACATGTACCTGCGGGACCGCGAGCGTCCGAAGGGCGCCATGCGCGCGATGCCGAACCTGATGGAGACCGAGCTCGAGACCTTCGGCGCGTCCACGATCGAGGAGTTCACCTGGAAGCAGCTGCTCGACACCGACGCCTGCACCATGTGCGGCCGCTGCACCGCGAACTGCCCCGCCCACGCCACCGGCAAGCCGCTCGATCCACGCGAGATCGTGCTGAAGGTCGGGGAGGTGATGGCACGCTCGGGCAGCCCTGCTGTTAGCCCCCCGATCGGTGTGGATGCGGAGATCAGCGTCAGCTCTTCGAACGTCTTCGAGCGCATCACCCCCGAGGAGATCTGGTCCTGCACGACGTGCAAGGCGTGCGACGAGAACTGCCCGGTCAACATCGAGATCCTGGACAAGATCCTCGACATGCGGCGGTACCTGTCGCTCATGGAGTCGAACTTCCCGACCGAGCTGGGGAACGCGTACCGCTCGATGGAGAACTCCGGCAACCCGTGGGGCATGAGCCAGAGCGAGCGCGCCGACTGGGCCAAGGACCTCGACGTCGACGTCGTCGAGGCCGGTTCGCCGCTCGGACACGAGTACCTGTACTGGGTCGGCTGCGCGGGTTCGTTCGACGACAAGAACCGCAAGGTCACCCAGGCCATGGCCAAGCTGATGCGCCGCGCCGGCATCGACTTCGCCATCCTGGGCCCATCCGAGATGTGCACGGGCGACCCCGCACGACGCTCGGGCAACGAGTACATCTTCCAGATGCTCGCCATGCAGAACATCGAGACGCTCGACGCCATGGGCGTCACCAAGATCATCACCCAGTGCCCGCACTGCTTCAACACCTTCGCGAACGAGTACCCGCAGCTCGAGGGTCGCTACGAGGTGATCCACCACAGCCAGCTCCTCGAGTCGCTGATCGACGGCGGTCAGCTCGACCTCGGCGGGGCCCGACTCGACGAGCGGCTCGTCTACCACGACAGCTGCTACCTGGGGCGACACAACGACATCTACCTCGCACCCCGCAGGGTCGTCGCGTCGATCGGAGGCGTCGAGGTGGTCGAGGCGGGCAGGAACGGGACGAAGGGCCTGTGCTGTGGGGCCGGCGGTGCCCGCATGTGGATGGAGGAGCACACCGGCAAGAACATCAACGTCGAGCGCTCCCAAGAGCTGCTGCGCACCGGCGCCGGGCGCATCGCAACCGCCTGTCCCTTCTGCTACATCATGGTTGACGATGGGGTGAAGGCTCAGGGTGTCGAAGAGGACGAGGTTAAGGTTGGCGACATAGCGATGCACGTGCTCGACGCCATCGAAGCGGGTGAGCAGAAGGGGCGGCAGCCCGTTGCTGAGACGGTCGAAGACTGACGGCGGCGATTCCATCCCCGCGGAAGGGGCGAACATCCTCGCGGTGGTGGACGACGACGACGGCCGCGAGCTGCTCGTCCAGGCGCTGCGGCACTGGGGCTTCTCCGCGGTGGGCAGCACCGGCCTGAACGACGCGTTGGTGACGATCTCCGCCGCTGATCCACCCGTGGACCTCGTCGTCGCCGACTTCACGGCCGGCACCACACCTGCCCTCCAGCTTCTGGACGGGATCAGGGCCTCGGAGACCGAGGCGGTCGCGGGCACACGGGTCGTGATCTGCACGCCGGTGGACGAGAACCGGCTCTTCTCATGGCAGTCCGGGGTCGACGGGTTCCTCGCACGTCCGTTCCACGCCGACGAGCTGAGGGGGGCGATCGTCGGCGCGCTCTCCCGCAACAGCGCCGAGCGCCTCGCCCACCGCGAGGCCCAGATGGACGCGGGTCAGCGCTCCGCCTGACCTCGTGGTCTCCGCCTGACCTCGCACTCTCCGCCCACACCGGCGCGCTCGGGGCTGCAGGACGCGGCGCCGTGGCCGAGCTCGCACCCATGCTGCGGTGTTCATCGTGCGACCCACCCGATCTTGCGGCCCCCAACCACAAGGCCTCGACCCACCCGGTGCAGGAGATCGTCACGCATCGCGACGATCCGGGCCCGGGTTCCGGATCCTCAGAACTGGAAGTACACGAACGGGACCGGGTCCGTGCCCGAGAAGACGACCAGGCCTGCGACGGCGAGCCCCGCGGCCGCTCCCACGAGGACCGCGGACCGCTCCGGCCTCACGCCCCGGACGAAGTGCAGCCTGCTGACCACGTCGACCAGGAGGGCGGCAACGGCCATCACCACCACGATGACCCACTGGTCGGGGAGTGCCCCGGCCTCGAGCCTGGACATCCCCTCCAGGACCTGCACGCGTGTTGCCCACGGAGCTGGCGCGGAAGAAGACCCAGGCGAGACAGACGAGGGCGAAGGTTCCCGCCACCGACACGAGCTCGCGCGGCCTTGTCGGGAGCCGCTCCAGGTGGGTGACGCCGCCCCTGAAGGCACGGTGCACGGCGAGGAAGAGGCCGTGCAGCCCACCCCAGATGACGAAGGTCCAGCCGGCGCCGTGCCACAGGCCGCCGAGCAGCATCGTCACGATCAGGTTCGACGTAGGTGCGCATGCCGCCCCGGCGGTTGCCACCGAGCGGGACGTAGAGGTAGTCGCGCAGCCAGGTGGAGAGCGAGATGTGCCAGCGCCGCCAGAACTCGGTGACGTCGCGCGAGAGGTAGGGCTGGCGGAAGTTGTGCATCAGCTCGACGCCGAAGAGCCGCGCCGAGCCTCGCGCGATGTCGGTGTAGCCGGAGAAGTCGGCGTAGATCTGGATCGCGAACGCGACCACGCCGACCGCGATCGCCCAGCCGATCCGTAGTCGCCGGGATCGGCGAACACCTCGTCGACGATCGGGGCCAGCGTGTCGGCGATCACGACCTTCTTGACGAGGCCGAGAAGGATGAGGAGGACGCCGGATGCGACACGCTCGTAGCGAGGGCGGCCGGCGCTCGGCCGCGAGCTGCGGGAGGAGGTGGGTCGCCCGCTCGATCGGCCCGGCGACGAGCTGCGGGAAGAAGGCGACGAAGATGGCGAAGAGCACCGGGTCGCGGCACGGGTCGCATCCGGCGGCGGTAGACGTCGATCGTGTAGCACAGCGTCTGGAACGTGTAGAAGGAGATGCCGACCGGGAGGATGATCCGTCAACGCGCGGCTCGGTCGCCTCGAAGCCCAGTGCTCCGTGAGCAGGTCCGCTGCGGAGTCGACGAAGAAGTCGAAGTACTTGAAGAAGCCCAGGATGCCGAGGTTGACCACGACGCTGATGGTCAGGAGGCGTCGGCGGTCGCGGTCGCCCTCGACCCTTCGAGCCCGAGCCCGATGAGGTAGTCGACGGTCGTGGTCAGGCAGATCAGCGCCAGGAAGCGCCAGTCCCACGCGCCGTAGAAGACGTAGGAGGCCGCCAGCAGCCAGGGCATCCGGAATCGGCGGGGGAGCAGCCAGTGACCGGCCACCATGACCGGGAGGAAGAGCGCGTACTGGAGGCTGTTGAAGAGCACCGGGCCGCCTCAGCCGTCGGGCCGGGTCATTCCTTGAAGTTCTCCCAGTAGCGGCTGGGTATCGGCCCCCGCTGGCCCTGGTAGTTCGAGCCGACCTCGGCCGAGCCGTATGGGAGGTCGGCCTCGGTGGTCATGCGGATGAACGAGATCTGGCCGATCTTCATGCCGGGGTAGAGGGTGATCGGGAGGTTGGCGACGTTGGAGAGCTCGAGCGTGAGCTGACCGTCCCATCCAGCGTCGACGAACCCGGCGGTCGAGTGGATGAGGAGACCCAGGCGGCCGAGCGAGGACTTGCCCTCGAGACGGGCGACCAGGTCGACGGGGAGCTTCACACGCTCGCTGGTCGAGCCGAGCACGAACTCACCGGGGTGGAGGATGAAGGCGTCGTCGCCGGAGACCTCGACGAGCTGGGTCAGGTCCTCGAGGTTCCTCCTGACGTCGATGATCGGCATCGTGTGGTTCAGGAACACCCGGAAGTAGCGGTCGAGGTGGAGGTCGACCGAGGATGGCTGCACGCAGGAGTCGTCGAACGGCTCGATCTCGATGCGGCCCGCCTTCAACTCCTCGCGGATGGTGCGGTCGGAGAGGATCACCGACCGGAGGCTACTCATCCCGGCCGCGCCGGGCGATCACCGGCCAGGACCGGGACCACGCGGGCGATCGCGTCGGGCGTGGATCGTCGGTGCAGCCATCGACTCTCGTCGGATGAGGTGAGTTCGGTAGAGTACGGCCCTTCCGCGGGTGTAGTTCAGAGGCAGAACATCAGCTTCCCAAGCTA
>CAVOFX010000002.1:0-633780 GCA_963695115.1 uncultured Microthrixaceae bacterium
AGCCGAAGTCCCACCAGTTCCAGTCAGCAGAGACGATCTCGTCTGCAGTGCCGACCCCCGCGGTGAGCGACATCAAGGCGACGACCACGACGAAGACAAGGGACCGGAGAACCCGTCGTCGGACTGGACCGAAGCATCCAGAACTAGGATCATCAAGTCTGCTGGGCAAATCTCACCCGCCTTGTCGAAGCAGTTTCAGGCTACACACACACAGACAACCGGTCAACGGGGCTGCCGCCGGAAGGCGGAGCGATGAGGGCGATCGTTCAGCGCCGGGAGAGCCGCTCGAGGTAGCGGCCGGCCGCAGCCTGGCACTCGGGGTCGCGCAGAGCCGTGAGCAGGGCGTCGGCATCGGACCAGGTGCGGTCCATGCCCACCATCGCCGAGGTCACCGCGTCGACGTGGCGCTTGGTCGCGGTGACGGGGAAGGCGGCCTTCTCCGCGATCTGCGCGGCGAGCCGCTCGACCTCGTCGTCGAGCCGCTCGGGTGGGGACGACGCGGTTCACGAGCCCGAGTGCGTGTGCCTCGGCGGCGTCGAACGGACGGCAGGTCATGACGAGCTCCTTGGCGGCGGCCGGGCCGATCTCGCGCACCAGGCGAGGGATCCCGCCCCAGGCGAGGGGGATGCCCAGGTCGACCTCGGGTATCGAGAAGCGGGTGTCGGCCGCCGCGACCCGGAGGTCGCACGCTGCTGCGAGCACGACGCCGCCCCCGACGCAGTGGCCGTGGATGCGCGCGATGGTGACGGCACGCATCGCCTCGAGCGCATCGGCCATCAGGCGCCCGGCGTCTGCCGCGTCGCGGGGCGAGAGGTCGGGGTCGGTGAGCCGCCCCCCGAAGCTGGCGATGTCCGCACCGGCGGAGAACGCTCGTCCGGCGCCCGAGACGATCACGACCCGCACAGCGGGATGGCGGTCGAACCAGGCGGCCGCCTCGGCGATCTCCTCCAGCGTCCGCGTGCTGAGCGGGTTCAGCTTCTCGGCACGGTCGAGTGTGAGGCGGCCGATGCGGGCCCCGGCGTCGGCCTCGATCCGGATGGTCTCGAGCTCAGGTGTCTCCATGCCCGGATCCTCCCACCCGGGGCCCGCCGCCGCCTCCGAAGACCTGGTCGAGCCCCGGAGCGCCCATCAACGGGCTGTGACCGTCGTGCCGCCGCTGCCTGCGAGCAGCTCGGCGGCCGCGGTGAGCGCCCCGATCCGGGCCGGGTGGCCGGTCGCCTCGGCGAAGCGGCAGGCGGCCTCCACCTTCGGCGCCATCGAGCCCGCATCGAAGGCACGGGCGCGCAGCTCGGCGGCGCTCGCCCATCGGACGGGAGACGGTTCCGGGCCACCCCAGCCGTCCATCACCGCATCCACGTCGGTGAGCAGCAGCAGCGCCGCCGCGTCGAGCGCGGTGGCGAGCAGCGCCGCGGTGAGGTCCTTGTCGATCACCGCCTCGACTCCTCGCCGGGTGCCGTCGGGCCGCTCGGTCACCGGGATGCCGCCCCCTCCGCCGCAGACGACGACGACGCCGTGCTCGACGAGCAGCTCGATCACCGCCAGCTCCACCACCGAGATCGGATCCGGTGAGGGCACGACCCGGCGCCAGCCGAGACCGGCCGGGGCCACGGTCCATCCCCGCTCGGCTGCCAGGCGCTCGGCCTCGGCCCTCGGGTAGCGGGGCCCGATCGGCTTCGTCGGGCGGGCGAAGGCCGGGTCGTCGCGGTCCACCACGACCTGGGTGAGGAGCGTCGCCACCGTGCGGCCGGGGAGCCGGTTCCCGAGCTCCTGCTCGACGACGTAGCCGATCATGCCCTCGCTCTGCGCGTCGAGCTCGTCGAGAGAGCCGGGTCCGGCGTCGGGATCGGTCGCGGCGAGCGCCTCGCCCTGGAGCGCCAGGTACCCGACCTGGGGGCCGTTGCCGTGCACGACCACCAGGCGGTGCGACGACGCCAGCGACGCGAGCACCTCCGCGGTGCGGGCCACCGCCTGCCGCTGGTGCGCCGGATCCATGCGCGCGCCCGGCGGCAGGAGGGCGTTGCCCCCGAGCGCCACCACCGCGATCGGCTCAGCCACGGGTCACCTGGCCGGTTCGGCCCGGCGGGTCCGGTGCACCGGCGGCGCGGGCTGCTGCCCCGGTGCGCTCGCCGGCCCGCCACCGCTCCAGGAGCGGCGACAGGACCTCCCCCAGGTCGGGGTGATCGAGCTCTCGCACCTCGTAGCTCACCCGGCGGACGGGAGGCTCTGCCGACACGACGCGTGCGAGGTCGATCGGGGTACCCGACACCACCGCCTCGCACCCGGTGGCCCGGGCGGTCGCGTCGATGGTGGCATCGAGCTCCGCGACCTGCTCGGGCGAGTAGCCCATCGCCGGCAGCACCGCGCCGAGATGGGGGAAGAGCCGGTAGGTCTCGGCGATCGAGCCGACCGCGTGGGGCCGGGGATCGACCGGACGGGCACCCTCCTGCCTGCACGCCACAGCTCCGGCCCCGACCGGCATGCCGCCGTGGGTGAGCGTGGGGCCGTCCTCCACGACGAGCACCGGGCGTCCGGCGAGCGGCGGACCGGCGTCGAGGGTGACCACCGAGTCGGCGCGGATGACGACTGCCTCCGGGTTGGCCCGTTCGACGTTGCCCAGGATGCGCGCGACGACGGCCTCGTCGGAGGCTCCCACCTTGTTCACCAGCACCACGTCGGCCCGACGCAGGTTCGCCTCGCCGGGGTGGTAGCCGACCTCGTGGCCCGGGCGGAGGGCGTCGGTGACCGTGACGTGCAGATCGGGCCAGAGGAACGGCACGTCGTTGTTGCCGCCGTCCCAGATGAGCACGTCGCACTCGCTCTGGGCCGTGGCCAGGATCTCGCCGTAGTCGACCCCCGCGTACACCGTCATCCCCATCTCGACCGGCAGCTCGTACTCCTCCCGCTCCTCGATGGTCGGGTCGGCTGCGTCGATCTCGGCCCGGCTCGTGAACCGCTGGGCTCGCATCCGCTCGAGGTCGCCGTACGGCATGGGATGGCGCACGAGGCCGACGCGCCCCGCGTCGAGCAGGATCCGCCCGATGCGCCGGCTCGTCGGGCTCTTGCCCGCGCCGGTCCGCGTGGCGCAGACCGCCACGACCGGGACCGCAGAGGAGAGGGTGGTCGAGGCCGGACCGAGGAGTCGGAAGCCGGCGCCGGCGGCCAGCACGGCCGAGGCCCGATGCATCACCTCCTCGTGCGACAGGTCGGAGTAGGAGAGAACGACCTCGTCGACCCCCTCGTCGCGGATCAGCGAGACCAGCTCGGACTCCTCGACGATCGGGATCCCGTCGGGGTGCAGCGGTCCCGCCAGGGACGGCGGGTAGCGGCGAGCCGCGATGTACGGGATCTGCGCTGCCGTGAAGGCCACCACCCTGGTCGCCGGATCCTGTCGGAAGGCCGTGTTGAAGTCGTGGAAGTCCCTTCCGGCGGCACCCATGATCACGACACGGCGGGGGGCGTCGCCGGATCCGGGGCTCATGGCGGCGCTCCTATCACCGCCACGGGGCGGACGACGTGCACGCGGAGGCGCGGGGTGGGACGGTCTCCCGTATGGTGGCCGGCAGTGGAGAAGGTCGCCGTCGTCGGAGCCGGGTCGTGGGGGACGACCGTGGCCCACCTCGTGGCGCAGAGCACTCCGGCCGTGCTGTGGGCGCGGCGCGAGGAGGTCGCCGGCGAGGTATGCGAGCAGCACACCAACGAGCGGTACCTGGCGGGGTTCCGGCTGCACCCGGAGCTCCGGGCCACAGCGGATCTGGCGGAGGCCGTCTCGGGCGCGGACGTGGTCGTGATGGGTGTGCCCTCACACGGCTTCCGCGCGACGCTGACCGAGCTCGTGCCGGCTCTCGGCGAGGGGGTGCCGGTGATCAGCCTGGCCAAGGGGCTCGAGCAGGGAAGCAACGCCCGGATGACCGAGATCGTCCAGGAGGTGGCGCCGGGCCATCCCGTACGGCGTGCTCACCGGACCCAACCTCGCCAAGGAGATCCTCGCGGGCGTACGCCGCTGCCTCGGTGGTGGCGGTCTCCGATCCCGAGGTGGCCGACCGTCTGCAGGACGTCTTCGCCACCGAGCTGTTCCGCGTCTACACCAACGACGACGTCGTCGGCTGCGAGCTGGGCGGCTGCGCTCAAGAACGTGATCGCCATCGCCTCGGGCATGGCCGACGGGCTGGGCACCGGCGACAACACCCGGGCAGCGGTGATCACCCGGGGCCTGGCCGAGATCACGGGCCGGTTGGGCGTGCACCTCGGGGGCGACCCGCTCACCTTCGCGGGCCTGGCCGGCATGGGCGACCTCATCGCCACCTGCATCCGTCCCAGAGCCGCAACCGCCACGTGGGCGAGCAGCTCGGCCGCGGCCGCACGATCGAGGAGGTCATCGAGGAGATGCACCAGGTGGCGGAGGGGGTGAGGACCTCGAAGGTGGTGGTGGAGCTCGGCCGGGACCTGGACTGCGAGATGCCTATCAGCGAGCAGGTCCACGCCGTCTGCCACGAGGGGCGCACCGCCGAGGACGCGTACCGGGGGCTGCTGCATCGCAGGCAGCGTCGCGAGATGCACGGGCTGGACGGGAACGAGGATTGAGCAGGACTGGCCGGAGCTGGGCCACCCCGGTCGGGAACCTGGCCTCGCCGTACCGGGTGCTCGTGGACGCGGGCGGCCGGGTGCTCGTCGGCGGCTGGTCGCTCGGTTGGTGGGTGGGTGCAGACGACCGCTGGCACCTCCCGGACCGCGAGCCTGCGCTGCGCCAGTGGCTCGTGCGGAGCGCTCCCGTGGTCGAGACCCTGCTCCGCATCCCGTCGGGGGACGCGGTCCAGCGGGTGTACGCCGCGCGCGACGCAGGTCCGCACGGTGGGGAGCACGTGGTCGTGGAGGTCGAGAACCGCTCCCCGGTGCCCGTCGCGCTCGCGTGGGTGGTGACATCGGAGGACCCGTCGGTGGGCGAGATCGATCTGCGGGAGTGCACGGTGACCGTCGACGACGAAGCGGTGCTCTTCTTCGATCGACAGCCCGCGCGCGTCGCCACCTCGGTCGACGCCGACGGGCTGATCGAGGCCGTCACCTCCGGTGCTGCCGGTCGGGAATGGGAGGGCCGCGCGCGACCCGGCTCGGCAGGTGGGGGAGCTGCGTTCGTCTTCCCGCTGCCGCACACCGCTCGGCTCAGGGCGGTCCTGCCGCTCACGACCGAGAGCGCTCCAGGCTCGCTCCCAGGGCCGACCGCGGTGGCGAAGGGATGGGAGGCCCACGGTGACCGCGGCGCGCGGCTCGTGGTCCCGGGCCACCGGCTGGATGCGGGGGTGGCCGCTGCCCGGCGCTCTCTGCTGCTCGCTCGCACCGGCACCGGACGGGTGTGGGGGGAGCAGCCGGGAGCGTGGGCGGAGACCGCCGGGATCCTGCGGGCATGGGATCGCTTCGGCTTCCACGAGGAGTCGGCCGAGGTGTTGGGGACCCTCACCGAGGCGCTCGGTCGAAGGGGGTACCTCGGCGGCTCCACCGGTCGGCGGGATGCCAACGGAGCGGCTCTCGTCGCGCTGGACGATCACCTCAGGTTGAGCGGGCTGGCTCCCGACCGGTCGGTCACCGAGGTGGTGGCGGCAGCGTCGCTCTGGATCCATGATCAGGATCCGCGCTCCTTCGATCCCGCCGAGGCGCGCTGGTCGTGGAGGGGCCTGGTCGCCGCCGAGGATCTCTTCGATCTCGCGGGTGAGCACCGGGCCGCGTCCGATGCCCGGGCCGACCGGTCGCGGTTGGAGGAGGCTCGGGGTGATCTCGCGTCCGGCGATGGAGCCGGCACGGGCGGGGAGGAGCTGTGGGAGCGGATCGGCGGGCTGCTGGACTCGGCCTCGCCGACGTGGACCTGGGCCGGGGACGAAGTGGTCCCGTACGGAGCCGCACCACCCGCACGCCGGGCCGATCTGCCGCGTCACGGCCCTCCTGCTCAGGGCGGTCCGCCTGCTGCTCGTGGCCGAGTCGGGCGGGTCACCTCTCTCGCCGTGCCGTGTCGCACGAGACGGTGTCCGGGAGTTGGAGATCTGCCGTCACTGGCCTGGCGCGTGGGGTGCCGGCAGCCTGGAGGTGCACGGGGCGCCGACCGGCGTCGGCGACCTCTCCTATGCTGTGCGCTGGCACGGCGACCGGCCGGCCCTTCTCTGGAGACTCGCGACGACCGACGAGTCGGCTCCCGTCCGGTTGCGGGCTCCCGGGTTGGATCCGGGGTGGCAGACCGAAGAGCCCCGGGGCGAGGCGCTGCTGGCTCCGTTCGCCGCCGCAGAGGGAGGGGTGTCACCGTGAGCGAGACCCGCACGGACGACGAGTTCTGGCAGGAGGTGCTGAGGGACCAGGGCGCCTCCGAGGAGGAGATCGCCCGGGCCCGGGACGAGGGTCCGCTCGAGCTGGTGGCGCTGGAGCGCTACATCCTCACCGACACGCCGGTGCACGACATCGCGGCGGCGTCGGAGCTCTCGGGTGTCCCCCCCGAGAAGCTGCGGGCGTTCTGGCGGGCCCTCGGGTTCCCCGACCCCGAGCCGGGCGAACCCACCTTCGGCGCCACGGACCTCTCCGTCCTGAGGACGGTCGTCGAGTCGATCGGCTCAGGGGTGCTCGACGAGCGGATCGCCCTCCAGATGGCGCGGGTGATCGGCTCGTCGCTCGCCCGGATCGCCACCGCCCAGGTCGAGGCGGCCACCGAGATCCGCGAGGCCCACCTCGGCAAGGACGTGGCGGATCTCGAACCGGCCTCGGAGGCGCGCGAGATCGAGCGGACGGTCGGGATGCTCCCGATGCTGTCCGAGCTGATGGAGGCGGTGTGGCGCCGCCACATCGCGGTGGCCGCAAGGCGTCGGCTCATGCACGAGGACGACGGGCACGAGCGCGAGGTGACCGTGGGCTTCGCGGACCTGGAGGGGTTCACCAGCCTCAGCCAGCAGCTACCGGAGGACGAGCTGGCAGCGGTCGTGAACAGCTTCGAGCACATCGCCTACGACGTGGTGGCCACCCACGGCGGGAGGGTGGTGAAGATGATCGGCGACGAGGTGATGTTCGTCGCCGACGACACCCGTACCGGAGCCGAGCTGGCCCTGGCCCTGGCGGACGCCTACGCCGCCGAGCAGGTGCTGGGCGACGTGCGGGTCGGTCTGGCGACCGGCCCGGCCCTCAAGCTCGAAGGCGATCTGTACGGACCCGCCGTGAACCTCGCCAGCAGGATCGTCAGCATCGCCTACCCCGGGACCGTGGTCGTCCCCCGGGAGGTGAAGGACCACCTGGAGGAGGGCGAGGGCGAGGGGGAGTTCACCTTCAACCAGCTCCGCCCCCACTACCTGCGCCACATAGGACGGGTGCGCCTCTGGGTGATGCGCCGTGCCGGGGACGCCGAGGAGCCGGGCTCGACCCTCCGGCGTGCACGGGAGCACCGCGCCGCTGCGCCGCGCGTGGATCGCCGACCGCATGGCCGACCGGATCGGGGGCTTCGTGGCCGAGACGGCCGGGGAGACGACCGAGCGCGCGGTGAGGCTGCTCATCGAGGGTCGCACGCAGCCCGAGGACGCCGAAGGCGGGCGCGACTGATCACTCGGAGAGGCGGGCGGTCGCGATCGCGTGGGGGCCGAGCGGGAACGATCCGTCGAAGGTCTCACCCGGCCGCCCCCGCAGGTCCACGAGCCGCCCCCGGCGCCCGGCGATCCCGACGCTCACCGGCTCGCCGGTGGGGTTGAACACCCGCACGACCACGGCTCCGTCCTCACGTCGGACGGCCGAGACCTCGGCACCGTCCACCTCGAGCGCCCGACCCTCGTCGGGCTGATCACCTCCACCCGGGGCCTCGACCACGGCCAGCGGGAGGAACGCCAGGTCGGCCAGCTCGAAGGGGTCGGCGTCACCGACGTGCAGCGCGTAGCGGAGCCGGTGCGCTCCGAGCACCTGGGATCCGTCGAGCGGCAGCAGCGGTCCGGCAGGCAGGGGCCGGTACGGCATCGGGCCCTGCGAGAGCATGCCCGTCGCTCGCAGCAGGGTGAGGGCGAGCGTCTCGGCGCCGAGCGGCCCCGGGTCCACGAGCTCGTACTCGAGCAGGCCGTCGTGCACCACCGTCAGGCCCCCTGCCTGCACGAAGCGCCGTGAGGGGAAGGTGGGCAGGCCGCGCTCGGTCGGCCCCCCCTCCGCCTCCAGCCCGCGCTCGACCATGTCGAAGGCGCACTCGGCCCGAGAGGAGGTGGCCGCCGCTGGAAGCGGGAAGTGCGCCCGGAGGCGGTGGTCACGGCAGGTGTTTTCCAGCTCGACGGTGACGCGCAGCAGCTCCTCGCCGGCGCGCAGCTCGAGGGTGGTGCGCACCACGACCTCCCGCTCGCCCACGCGTGCGTCACCCGAGGCGCGCTCGGGCCAGCGGTACGTGGAGTCGAGCCGCAGGCGCGAGCGCAGAGGGCCCGACTCGAGCACCGCGACGCCGACGTCCAGTGGCTGGTCGACGATCCGGTCGTCGGTCGGCGGGTTGTGGTTGTAGGTGTCGCCGGTGTCGCCCCCGTCGACGAGCCGGCCGAGCCCGGCGAGCCCGTCGTAGGAGAAGGTGCCGGTCCGGTCGTCGACCTCGACCCGCACGAGCCCGTTCTCCATCCAGTCCCGATCCGCGGTGACCGGGTCGATGCCGAGCGGCCCCGGCAGCCACCGTCGCCAGCCGAACCCGGGGACATCCTCCACCCTGGCCAGCACCCGACGCAGTGGGGGCCGCGTCAGCCGCATCCGCACCTCGCCCGCCGGGTCGCCGGTCTCGCGCATCCGGCGCCGCACCGACACCGCGTCGACCTTCTCCGGGCGCGACGGATCGCGGTGCAGGTGAACCTCGAGCGCACCGTCGGCGCTCGCGAGCACCTCGACGGAGGTGACGCCGTCCGGCGAGCCCAGCATCGCCGACACGATCTCGAGCGCGTCGCCCAGGGCGAGGGGGAAGGCGATCTCCGTGGGCCGCTGGCTCACGAGCTGCAGCCCCTCCTCCTCGCCCTCGCCGGGGATGCGCAGCTCGACGATCCCGCTCCTCGTGCGGGCCGAGGAGTTGACGACCACCGCACCGGAGGATCTCAGGGAGCCGGCGAGCGCGCCGAGCGCACGGGTCGCCAGCCCCTCGCCGATCGCTCTCGCCTCGCCGTAGCGGTGCAGGACCGCGTCGCAGACCTCGTCGACCGAGCAGGCGCAGACCGAGTCGTGCGCCGCGTTGCGGATCATCGCGAGCCAGGCTTCGTCGAGCAGCCGACCGGGCCAGCGGTCGGGTGGGAGGAAGAGAGCCGAGAGCGGCTCGGCCATGCGCTCGAGCTGGCGCTCGGCCGCGGCCGCGGCCTGCTTGACGTCGACCCGGTTGGACGCCACCCCCATGAGCAGGTTGGCCCGCGCCCCGGAGCGCAGCTCGCCTCTCCAAGTGGGAGGTCGGCGTCGGCGGTCTCCGCCTCCGCGTCGGCCAGGTACGCGGCGAGCGAGGTCACGACGAGGTCGTGGTCCTGGAGGCGTCGTACGCCTCGGTCACCACCCGGCCGAGCCGCGGGTTGGGGAAGAGGTGGTCGGTGCCGTTCATCCACAGCAGGGTGCCGGTGAGCATCCCCGAGTGGTCCTGCTCGAACTCGTCGATGCGGCTGAGCAGGTCCTCGGCGTCGTCGGGCAGGTGAGCCCCGTTGCCGTAGCCCTCGAGGAGGTACTCGGCCCGCACCTCCGATCCGTCGGGAGCCTCCCACCGGAACGCGTCGCGGTCGACGGCCGCGGGGACGCCCCGCCAGACGACGGCGTGGTCGCAGGCCGAAGTGCCGGAGGAGCTGGGGCATCTGGGCGACGTGGCCGAACATGTCGGGGAGGTAGCCGACCTCCATCGCTCCTCCGAGGGCCTCCGCCTTCTCGAAGCCGAGCTGGAGGTCGCGGACGAGCGTCTCGCCGGAGACCAGGAACTCGTCGGGCAGCGTGTACCAGGGGCCGATGGAGAGGCGGCCCGACCCCACCAGCCGTCGGATGCGGTCCTCGGCCTCGGGGCGCACCTCCAGGTAGTCGTCGACAGCGGCCATCTGGCCGTCGAGCTGGAAGTGCGAGAAGGAGGTGTCGGTCTCGAGCGTCGGGAGCAGGCCGTCGAGCAGGTCGACGAGCCGCAGCCGGAAGCTCTGGAACGGCTCGTACCACTCCCGGTCCCAGTGGGTGTGGGGGACGATCGCCACCCGCCGTCGCGTCATCGGCTCAACGTAGTCTTCGGGTGTGCGGATCGCGTTCGGCACCGACGAGCGGACACCTGTGAGCGAGGCGTTGGAGGCGCATCTCGTGTCCTCGGGCCATGAGGTCGTCGTCGTCGGTGAGGACGTGGCGTGGACCACGGTCGGTCGTGAGGTCGCCGAGGCGGTGGCGAGGGGCGACGTCGACCGGGGGGTGGTTTGCTGCTGGACCGGCACGGGTGTCTCGATCGCCGCGAACAAGGTCCCCGGGGTGCGGGCCGCGCTCTGCACCGACGCGGAGACGGCGCGGGGCGCGAGGCGCTGGAACGACGCCAACGTCCTGGCGCTCGGGCTCCGCCTCACCTCCGAGGCGCTGGCCCGGGAGGTCGTCGACGCGTTCCTATCGACCGAGGTCGACACCTCCGAGCTTGACGTGATCGCAGCCTTGGAGCCGGAGTGAGGGCTGCGGGCGGGGACGGGTCCGCTGCCGACGGGTCATCCTCATCTGCCCCTGCACGGGGTGACCCGGCCCGGCCTGATCAGCACCGACGTCACCCGACGCTGAAGTAACGTCGAGCCATGCCGCTGTACGTGATGCTGTCGACACTCGGACCGCAGGGCTCGGCCACGCTGAGGGAGAACCCGGCGAGGCTGAAGGAGGTGAACCGCGACGTCGAGGCGATGGGTGTGCGGATCGTCTCGCAGTACGCGCTGCTGGGTCAGTGGGACTTCCTCAACGTGGTCGAGGCGCCCGACGAGAAGGCCGTGGCCCGGGTGGCCACCTTCCTCTCCGCGAGAGGGACGCTCAAGACACAGACCCTCACCGCGATCGAGGTCGACGAGTTCATCGAGGTGCTCGAGAAGGGGATCTGATCAGGCCGGCCGGTCGGGAGGGTGGGCTCAGTACCACCACATGTCGTTGGTGCGCTTCTTCTCGGCTCGCACGTCGTCGTGGACGAAGACCGTGGGGAGCTCCGCCCCGTCGGAGAGTCGCCTGACCCGGTAGCCGTCGTCGGTGACGCTCACCACCTCGAAGCCACGGGTCCACTGGCCCTCGAAGCGGTTGCGAACCTCGACCGCGGTTCCGCGCTGGACGGCGCCGTCCTCGTCGACGCGTACAGCCAGCTCAGCCAACATCTCTACCGCACTCCCTGCCTTGCTCGATGATCGTTCCGGGTCCGCCCGTTGATCTATGCGTCAATTGTCGACGCGTTGCGGCGACGGTTCAAGGCGGTTTCGGGGAACACCGCGTCAACGCTGCGTGTACCGGAGCTTTCGAGGCGCACCGGAGCTCTCGCGGGTCGGAGATCCGGAGGCGGCGGGCGACGATCAGGCCGCGGCCCGCCGAGGGGGGCCGTGCCAGGCGGCAGCCAGCGCTCCGAGCGCCATGAGGCGCGCCAGCCGGCGGACCTCGGCGACCTGCGCCTCGGGCGGCAGCTCCTTCGCGCGGGCGCCGGCACCCAGGCTGAGGATCGACCCGGCACCCCCGATCGAGAGGATCGAGCCGGCCGAGCCGATCGAGAGGATCGAGCCGGCCGAGCCGATGGACAGCAGCGAGCCCGAGGAGGCGAAGGAGCCGATCGAGCCGATGGCGAGCACCGACCAGGCCGAGCCCACCGAGGCCGTCGACTTCCAGCTCAGCACCGAGAACAGAGAGCGGCCCGAGGCCACGGACGCCCGCCTCCCGACCCGGAGCAGCTGGTCGATGGTGAGCTGGACCGCGAGCGTCCGGGTGATGGTCCGGATGTCGCGCGGGCCCGCTGCTCGGCGGCGGCCAGGCGGGCGGTGCCGCTGCACCGGCCGGCGCCCTCGGGCCCGGTGACGGTCGGCTCGCTCGACCCCCGCGCCCGGTCGGCGTCGCAGCCGTTCGTCGAGGAGCAGCCGGGCTTCATCGAGATCCACGGGCCAGACGTTAACGGCTCCTCCCCCGACCCGTTCGGCTCAGGTCGTAAGGTCGTCGCGTGGCCGTCACCACCGCCCCGGCTCTGCGCCCTTCCCTGCGGAGCACGGCCCCGTCGCGGCGGGTCGAGCAGGAGCTGTGGGAGGCGGGCCACCGGGTCGTGGTCGGGGTGGACGAGGTGGGCCGGGGGGCGTGGGCGGGGCCGCTATCGGTCGGTGCCGCCGTGATCCCCCGCGACCGGCGGGTGTACAAGGTGCGCGACTCCAAGATGCTCACCGAGGCCGAGCGGGAGGCGCTCTTCGAGCGCATCGCCGAGTGGTGCACGGCGTGGAGCGTCGGCCACGCCTCCCAGGAGGAGTGCGACGCGCTGGGGATGTCGGCGGCGCAGAGGCTCGCCGCCCGCCGTGCGATCGAGGGGCTGGGGGTCGGTCCCGACCAGGTGCTGCTGGACGGCCGGTGGGACTTCGTGGGTGGGGGCAACACGCGGCAGATCGTGAAGGGCGATGCCACCTGCCTCTCGATCGCTGCGGCGTCGATCCTGGCGAAGGTGACCCGCGACAGGCTGATGCGCTCCGAGGCGGAGCACTTCCCCGGCTACGACTTCGACGGCAACAAGGGCTACCCCTGCCCCCGGCACAAGATGGCCCTGGCGGGGATGGGCCCGACCGCCATCCACCGGCGCAGCTGGGTCTTCATGGACTCGCTGCCGTGGAGGGGTTGCAGGCGCGTCGCTCCCGGCGGACAGCAGTCGCTGTTCAGCTGAGAGGTCGGCCGCGAGGCCGGAGGGAGACCCGAGCCGGCGAGCCCTACGCGCTCTGGGTGCCGACCTTCAGCTCGCGGAACGGGGCCTTGCTGTCGATCCCGGGATCCTTCGGCAGGCCCAGCACCCGCTCACCGATGATGTTCTTCATGATCTCGTCGGTCCCCCCGGCCACGCGCAGCCCCGGGATGCCGAGGAGAAGCTGGTTCCAGGCGTAGGTCCCCCACTCCCCGGTGTCGGCGCAGAGGCGCGGCCCGAGCACCCGTGCGACGAACTCCGTCGTGCGCGTCATGTTCCGGGTGAGCGAGAGCTTGGCGATCGACATCTCGGGCCCGGGGAGCTGTCCTGCCTTGATCTTGTCCATCGCCCTCTGGTTCGTGTACTTCGCCACCTGGAAGTGGACGTAGACGTCGGCCAGCTCGTCGCGGACCACCGCATCGTCGGAGAGGCCGAAGTGGTCGACCATCTGCTTCAGGCGCTCGACGTTGCCGAGGCCCATCCCCACACCGCCGCCGCCACCGCCGATCGACGCCCTCTCGTTCATGAGGGTGGTGAGCGCCACCGTCCAGCCCTGGTTCACGTCACCCAGCCGCATGCGGTCCGGTACCCGGACCTCGGTGAAGAAGACCTCGTTGAAGTTCGCTCCACCGGTCATCTGCCGTAGCGGTCGCACCTCGACGCCGGGCGCGCGCATGTCGACGACGAAGCCGGTGAGGCCCTTGTGCTTGGGCAGGTCCGGATCGGTCCGGCAGATGATCTCGCCGATGTCGCTGTAGTGGGCCCCGGAGGTCCACACCTTCTGACCGGTGATCACCCACTCGTCACCGTCCTGCACGGCCCGCGTCTGGAGGCTCGCGAGGTCGGATCCCGCTCCCGGTTCGCTGAAGAGCTGGCATCCCAGGATGTCGCCCCGGTACAGCTTGGGCAGCAGGTCGGCGCGCACCTCGGGATCGGCGTGGTCCTTGATGGTGGGGGCCACCATCCCGAGACCGATCCCGAAGAAGCTCTGGTCCGGCACCCGGTACTGGCTCTCGAGGCTCTGGTAGAGGCGCTCGTGCGCCTGGCCGAGGCCCCTCCCGCCCAGATCCGTGGGGCCGGTGATCCAGCCGAAGCCCGCGTCGTAGCGCTTGGCGCGCCACGCCTTCGCCCGCTCCAGCTCCGCCAGCTCCTGGGCGCGGTCGACCTCCTCGAAGAGGGCGACGTCGTCTCGCCCCTCGCCCCACTTGAACTCGGCCTTCTCGGCCGCCCTCTTCTCCGCGTTGGCGTCGAGGAACGCGAGCACCTCTTCGCGGAAGGCGTCGATGCTGATCTCGGAATCGGCCATGGCTCTCCCCCTCGGACCGGGATCTCGACGGATCTTCTTGACTGCTCGGTCAATTTAGCCCGCCCCGCCTCCGCGGCCGAACTCGCTGGACGGGGAGCACCAGCCGGTACCGTCTCGACGGTGTCGAGGCTCCGCTCGGGTGTGCTGTACGGGTTCGTGGTCTGGAACCTCTCGATCTGGTCGGTCCGCATCCGCAACGTCTGGACGGACCTGCTGCCCACGACCCTCGAGCGGGTCTGGGTCAGCCTCTTCGCGTTGACCCACATCGCCGCGGCGCTGATCGTGCTGGACCTGGCGCTGAGCCGCCGCCGGCGCCCGACCTCGCGGACCGACGTGTTCCTCGCTGGAGGGGTGGCGGGTTGGACCGTGGCCTCGTGGATCGTGCGGTCGGCGGCCATCGTCGCCGGGGGGCACGAGGCCGGCTTCGTCGCCGTGCACCTGGTGCTCGCGGCGGTGTCGATCGCGCTCGGCCTCGGCGTGTGGTGGGCGGTGCGTGCGAAGTACGCTCCCGAGGCCATGGGCCAGCCGATCTCCGTCATCCAGAAGCCGTCTTCCCGACCGGGGGTGCTGCGCTTCGAGACCAACCGCAGCCTCACCGGGATGGGCAAGGAGATGTACGCGTCGATCGACGACATCCAGCGCGACAGGCCGCCCGACCGCCTGGCGCGCCGGCTCTTCGAGAGCGGCGGGGTGAACCACGTCTCGGTCGCAGGCGGGACCATCACCGTCGAGGTGACCGATCCGGGGAGGGCCGACGAGATCCGCGGGATCATCGAGGACCTGTACCTCTTCTACCAGCCGGGTGACGAACCCCAGGTGGTGGCCGAGTAGCCCCGGGCCGCTGACTGCGCCGCTGGGGTCTCAGGCCGGGAGCGGGCCGACCACGTAGCGGCTGGTGGGGATCACCTCGATCCGCGCGAGGTCGACGAAGCGCTGCACGCTCTCGAACATCACCCGCTGGTGCTCCGCGAGGCGCTCGTCGTCGCCCCGGGCATCGAAGAAGGCGTGGGAGTCGGTCATGGCGTCCGCGGGGAAGCCCTCCTCGACGATCGCGTCCCACGGGGTCGCCCCCGGAGTGAGCACCCGTGTGACCACGTTCTGCACGTATAGGAAGGTGTCCTGCGTGTCGATCGCGATCTGGGTGTGGCTGTTCAACCAGATGTCGAGCCACGCGTCGACGGCGAGGTCTTCGGGCCGCCGGAGGAACGCCACCTGGCTGAACCCGTGGGTCCGCTCGCCCGGGACGGCCGGCGGGTCGGGCACGAGGGGCACCGACTCGGTGACCAGGTACGCGGCGAGGGTTGCTGCCTCCTCGGCCAGGGCCCGGTCGACCGGTGCCCGGAACCGGTCGTTCGCGCTGTCGACCCAGACCGAGACCAGGGCATCGGCAGGAGCCGGAGAGGTGACGATGCGCAGCCCGTCGGCGGGGGCGGCCGCTTCGTCGACCACGTTGAGCTGGATGCCCCTGGCTCCGAGGTCGGCGAGCCGATCGACGGTCCGGCCCCGGAGCCGCTCCGCCAGCTCGGCCGCGCCCGCTCCGGGCTCGGCGGTGAGCGAGTAGACGACCTTCTCCATGGAGAGAAGATAGGCACCCGGAGCAGCGGAGCGGGCACCGGTCCGGGCGGCCCGCGATCGGCTCGCAGGTCGGCATACTGTCGGGCGACGACGACTGGAGGGGACGAGATGGCTCGGTTCAAGGTCGGAGTGCAGCTGCTGCCCCAGCACACCTCGGTCCAGGCGCTGCGAGATGCGGCACGAGCGGCCGACGAGATGGGGGTCGACAGCATCTGGACGTGGGACCACTTCTACCCCCTGTTCGGTCCCGAGGACGGCAACCACTTTGAGGCCTGGACGCTGCTCAGCGCGTTCCGCGGCCGACACGAGCCGGGCGATGCTCGGCATCCTGGTGAGCGGCAACACCTACCGGAACCCCGAGCTGCTGGCCGACATGGCCCGCACCGTCGACCACATCTCGGGTGGACGGGCGTACCTCGGCATCGGCGCCGGCTGGTTCGAGCGCGACTACGACGAGTACGGCTTCGAGTTCGGCACGGCCGGTGGTCGGCTGCGGGCGCTCGAGGCGAGCCTCGAGCGGATCCGGGCCCGCGTCCCCGAGCTCTCGCCGCCTCCCGTGGGTCGGCTGCCGGTGATGGTGGGCGGAGCGGGGGAGAAGGTGACCCTGCGGCTGGTGGCAAGCCACGCGGACGCCTGGAACACCTTCGGACCGCCCGAGAGCTGGGCCGCCAAGAACCGGGTGCTCGACGAGTGGTGCGGCAAGGTCGGCCGGGACCCCGCGGAGATCGAGCGCACGGTGCTGCTGAACGTCCCCGACGAGCTCGACGACGTGGACGCCTACGTGGAGGCCGGCTGCGACCACGTCCTCGTGGGCGCGGGGGACCCGTTCGATCTCTCGCACGTCCAGCTGGCCCTCGACCTGGCTCGGGGGTAGCCGCCCAGCCCCGTCGGGGTTGCGTAGAGCGAACAGGTGTTCGATACTGGCCGGGATGGCTCTGGCCGAACGTCTCGCCCACCATCCGAACCCGTGGGCCGCCCCGCCGTCCGAGCTGGACCACCTGGCCTGGCGGGTCCGGCCGGTGGTCACCGCCGATCAGCAGGTCCTCCCCGTGCTGCCCCCGCTCGAGGACCTCGTACCCGGCGGCCTGCTCCGGGGCCTGGTCGTCTCCGTCGGCGGGTTGGCCGCCACCTCCCTGGCCTTGGCGGTGGCTGCAGGCCCGTCCCGGTCCGGTTCGTGGGTGGCGTCGGTGGGGATCCCCACGCTGGGCCTGGCGGCGGCCGCGGAGATCGGGGTCGACCTCTCCCGGCTGGCGGTGGTGCGCCAGCCCCCATCGGCGCAGTGGGCTCCGGTGGTGGCCGCTCTCATCGGGGCCTTCGACCTGGTGCTGCTCCGGCCTCCGCGACGGGTGGGCCGCAGCGAGGCACGGCGCCTGGCGGCTCGGGCACGCGAGAGGGGGACGACCCTGCTGATGGCGGGCGGCAGGGAAGCGGCCTGGCCGGAGAGCCCTGACCTGGGCATGACGGTGACCGGGGTCGAGTGGCAGGGGTTGGGCCGGGGCCACGGCCACCTCAGCGCCCGCCGGGTCCGTGTCGCGTCCGAGGGCAGGGGTCGGGCCGGGCGTCCCCGCGAGGCCGAGCTGTGGCTTTCCGACGCCGACGGGCGGGTGGCTCCGGTGAGCCGGTCCGTGGTCGTCCCGTTCGACCTGTCGCAGCGCGCCGAGCCGTCGCATCGCGCCGAGCCGTCGCATCGCGCCGAGCCGTCGCATCGCGCCGAGCCGTCGCATCGCGCCGAGCCGTCGCATCGCGCCGAGCCGTCGCATCGCGCCGAGCCGTCGCAGCGCGCCGAGCCGTCGCATCGCACCGAGTCCACATGAGCAGCGTCGCCGAGGCCCCGACCCGCATGGCGGTCGTGTGGTGCGGGGACTGGCCGGTCGTGGCCCTCGGAGCCCCTCTCGACCGCCCGGCGGCGGTCGTCCACGCCAACCGGGTGGTGGCCTGCACCCCGGCCGCTCGCACAGAGGGGGTGGCGGTGGGGCTCCGGCGGCGCGAAGCGCAGAGCCGCTGCCCCGGGATGGCCGTGCACGAGCGCGACCTGCTCGCCGAGGCCCGGGCCTTCGAGCCGGTGGCGGAGGTCGTCGAGCAGTTCACCCCCCGCTTCGAGATGACCGTCCCCGGTTCGTGCTCTCTCCACACCAGGGGACCGTCCCGATACTTCGGTGGTGACCAGGCCCTGGCGGGTCGCATGGCCGAGAGGATCGGAGAGGTGCTGGCGGGCCGCGGCTGGTTCCGGATCGGGGTGGCCGACGGGTTCTTCGCCGCCCGCTCGGCGGCCCGGATGGCCGCTTCGGCCCCCTGCGTCATCCCGCCCGGGGAGAGCCCGGGGTTCCTGGCCCCGCTCCCGATCGGCACCCTCGAACGCCCGGGGCTCACCGACGTGATCTCCCGGTTGGGCCTGCGCACCCTCGGCGATCTGGCAGGGCTGCCCCGAGGCGACGTGATCGGGCGTTTCGGGCGCGAGGGGGAGGAGGCCCACCGTCTGGCCTCCGGCCTCGACCCGCGCCCACCCGCCGTGGGCCCGCCGCTCGCCTCGCTCGAGGTGGCCACCGAGATCGACCCCCCGACCGAGCGGGTCGACCAGGTCGCCTTCGTCGGGAAGTCGTTGGCCGACGAGCTGCACGCCGAGCTGGGGAGGAGGGGCCTGGCCTGCATCCGGGTGCTCATCGAGGCCGAGACCGAGCACGGCGAGTGCCACCGTCGGTGGTGGAGGCACGAAGGGGCGCTCTCCTCGCCGGCGCTCGCCGACCGGGTGCGCTGGCAGCTCGAGGGTTGGTTGAACGGCCCCACCCGCCACCGCCCGACCGCCGGCGTCATCCGGCTGGCCCTCGTGCCCGACGAGGTCGTAGCGGCCACCGGACGCCAGCTCGGCTTCTGGGGGGGCGAGACCGAGGCGGCCGAGCGGGTCACCCGTGCCCTGGCCAGGGTGGAGGGGTTGCTGGAGGCGGCGGCGGTCACCGTGCCGGAGTGGAGGGGAGGGCGGGGTCCGGCCGAGCAGGTGGATCTGGTTCCCGCCGGAACCGTCGATCTCACCGCCGACCGCACGGTCGAACGGGGAGGATCGCCTCCCATCTCTGCTTCCGCCGCCCGGGCGGTGCCTGCTCGAACCCCGCCTGCGACCGGGGGTGGGTCGGCTCCCTGGCCTGGGGTCCTGCCGGCCCCCGCTCCCGCGCTCGTGCACCCCGAACCGGTGCCGGTCGCTCTCGTGGACGCGCGCGGCGAGCCGGTCGGGGTGAGCGGCCGGCTCGTGCTCAGCGCCCCACCTGCCCGCTTGGCGGTACGCGACGGACCGGTCGTGCCGATCGAGGCGTGGGCCGGTCCCTGGCCCGCCGACGAGAGGTGGTGGGACCCGGAGCGCCGTAGGCGTCGCGCCCGCTTCCAGGTGATCACAACCGAGGGCGCTGCCCACCTGCTCACCCTCGAAGGCGGCCGTTGGTGGCTCGAGGCCACCTATGACTGATCGGATGCACCCCGGCCCGAACGGTGTTCGGTCGTCCCACGGCGGTGATGCGGTCCCGGATGACGGGCGTCACATGCCAGATCTGCCTACGCTGGTATGTCTGGTCCCACGGAAGGCTGATGCGGTCCCGGCTCATCGCAGACGGTGGGCTGCCGACAGGAGGAGCTGAGGATGGCGGGAAAGGAGTCCAGCATGGCAGGGTCGAGACCCGGAGCGACGCGGTCGCGGAGGATGTGGGCAGTAGGAGCTGTGGCGGTGCTGGCGCTCCTCACAGCAGGGGCATCCAGCTGCGGTGACGACGAGGGCGGGGGTGGCGGGTCGGAGCAGACCACCGTCACCGAGAAGCCCGTGGCCGGCGGCAAGGTCGTGATGGGCATCGCGGGGGAGACCCCCACCGGCTTCAACCCGACCAGCAGCCAGTTCAGCCCCTCCAGCAACAACGTCAACAAGGCCATCTACGACCCGATCGCCGTGCTCGACCCGGACGGCATCGCTCAGCCGTACCTGGTCGAGAACTTCGAGCCCAACGAGGACTTCACCGAGTGGGTCTTCACCCTGCGGGAGGGCGTCACCTTCCACAACGGCGATCCCCTCGACGCCGAGGTCTTCGCGACCTTCTTGAAGGCGGTGCAGGAGGGTCTGCTCACCTCGATCGCGCTCCGTCCCATGGACGCGGTGCTGAACCTGGCCGAGGGCCAGGAGGCCGCCAGGCCCATGGTCGAGAGCGGCGACATGAGTCAGGAGGATTGGGAGCTCATGAGCCGCCAGGTCGCGGTCACCACCTCGATCCCGTGGGCAACCCTGCCGGCGTTCTTCAGCACCCAGCCCGGCTTCGTCGCCCACCCCGACTACACGGGCACGGTCGACAGCGAGCCCACGGCGGAGGAGCCGATCGGGACCGGCCCGTTCGTCTTCGACGACTGGGTGCTCGACGACCACCTCACCGCGGTACGCAACCCCGACTACTGGCGCACCGACGCCGACGGGAACCAGCTCCCGTACCTCGACGAGGTCGAGTTCAGGCCCCTGCCCGACGACCAGACCCGGCTGGCCTCCCTCGACACGGGCGACATCGACATGATGCACACGAACTCCGCGGAGCTGCAGATGCAGGCGGGCGCGGACGGATCAGGTGTGTCAGAAGGTCAGTACGTGGTCTTCGACGGCGGTGCCGGCGACGAGATGACCGTGATCCTGAACACAGCCGAGGAACCGCTCTCGGATGTCGAGGTCAGGAGAGCGCTCGCCCTGGCGACGGACAAGCAGCTCATAGTGGACGGTCTGTACGACGGGTTCTTCGAGGTCGCGAACGCGCCTTACGTGCCGGACGACTTCTGGTACACGGACCCCGAGTGGCCGGAGCCGGACCCTGATGCAGCGAGTCAGATGGTCGAGGAGTGGGAGGCCGAGAACGGCGACCTGGTGATCGACCTCACCATCATCTCCATCCCCGAGAACCAGCGACTGGCCCAGACGCTGGAGGAGCAGTGGTCCGCTGTGGGGATCGACGTGAACATCAAGGCGATCGACGAGGGCTCGGTCGCAGCGTCCTTGCTCGAGGGCGACTACGACGGGATCATGGTGGCGTTCTTCCCGTACTCGGACCCGGACGAGCACTACCACTTCTGGGATCCGGAGAACATCGGTGACACCGGGGTCCTCAGCGTGAACTTCTCCCGCTACACCAGCGAGATCACGAAGGAGAACCTCCAGGCAGCTCGCGGGATCGACGACCGCGAGGAGCGCAAGGCGCTCTACGCCGACGTCTGGAAGGACTGGGCGGAGAACGTCCCTTACCTCTTCCTGTACCACCAGAAGTGGATCGTGATCGCCCGGGACAACGTGCATGGCATCGAGTCGGTCACGTTCCCCGACGGGAGCCCGGCTTCACCGATGTCGTGGGGCTCGATCTTCCTCACACAGGCCTGGGTGACCTGATCGAGCAGCAGCACTGGGAGAGGCCCCCCGCTCCGGCGGGGGGCCTCTCTTCTTTTCCCGGGGAGGGTTCCTCCCGTTCCCGGGTCGGGCACCGGTGCTCCCTGGACCGACGAACAGGTGTTCGATACCCTGCGTCCCCATGGGCTGGCGCAACCCCCCGATCCCCTGGTCCGAGCTGGAGCACCGGCTCTCCGACCGGGGCGTCCTCCCGGGCGGTCTGCCCGGCGAGGGTGGTGACTCACCGGCCTGGTCCCGTCGCCGTGCCCCCTACCAGCCTCCGGAGGGGATGGAGCATCCCCGATCCGATCAGGGCCCGGGGTACGCCGAGCTGCACTGCCACTCCAACTTCAGCTTCCTCGACGGCGCCTCCCACCCCGAGGAGCTGGCCGAGGAGGCGGCCCGGCTCGGGCTCCGGGCGCTGGCCCTCACCGATCACGACGGCCTGTACGGCGTGGTGCGCTTCGCCGAGGCCGCCGCGGCGTCTGGGTCTGCCCACGGTGTTCGGGGCCGAGCTCACCCTGGGCCGCACGCGGTCCCAGGCCGGGGTCGCCGACCCGGATGGCGATCACCTGCTGGTGCTGGCCCGGGATCCCGAGGGCTACGCCCGGCTGAGCCGGGCCATCAGCGAGGCTCAGCTCCGGGGAGGCAAGGGGGCACCCCGGTGCTCTCTGGGCGATCTGGCGGAGCTGGCTTCGCGCGACGGCGAAGCCGGCCACTGGGTGGTGCTCACCGGGTGCCGCAAGGGCACGGTGCCCCGAACCCTGCTCGAAGCCGGGCCGGCCGCGGCGGGTCGCGAGCTGCACCGCCTGATCGACGCCTTCGGCCGCGGGAGCGTGGTCGTCGAGCTCTGGGATCACGGCGAGCCGCTCGACTCGGCCCGCAACGACGCCCTGGGCGAGCTGGCGGTGAGGGCCGGGGTCGAGGTGGTGGCGACCAACGACGTCCACTACGCCACCCCTGGCCGCCGGCGCCTGGCCACCGCGCTGGCGGCGGTGAGGGCCCGTCGCTCCCTCGACGAGATGGACGGGTGGCTGCCCGCGGCGGGTGGGGCTCACCTGAGGTCGGGGGCCGAGCAGGCGGCACGCTTCGCCCGCTACCCCGGCGTGGTCGAGCGGGCAGCCGAGCTGGCCCTGGAGTGCGCGTTCGACCTCCAGCTGGTGGCTCCCGAGCTGCCGCCGTTCCCCTGCCCGCCGGGTCACCACGAGATGTCGTGGCTGCGGGAGCTGACCGAACGCGGAGCGCGGACACGGTACGGCCCGCGGGGAGCCGAGAAGGTGCCGGGCGCGTACGCGCAGATCGACCACGAGCTCCGGATCATCGAGCAGCTCGGGTTCCCCGGCTACTTCCTCATCGTCTGGGACATCGTCGAGTTCTGTCGCCACAACGACATCTACTGCCAGGGACGGGGGTCGGCCGCCAACTCGGCGGTCTGCTACGCCCTCGGCATCACGAACGCCGACGCGGTGGGTCTCGGGCTGCTCTTCGAGCGCTTCCTCTCACCCGAGCGCGACGGCCCACCCGACATCGACCTCGACATCGAGAGCGGTCGTCGTGAGGAGGTCATCCAGCACGTGTACGAGAAGCACGGCCGCCACAACGCTGCGCAGGTGTGCAACGTCGTCACCTACCGCGCCCGCTCGGCGGTGCGTGACATGGCCAAGGCCCTCGGGTACTCGACCGGCCAGCAGGACGCCTTCGCGAAGCAGGTCGACCGCTGGGGGCCGCTGAGCGAGGTGGGTGAGGTCCCTCCCGACGTGTTGGAGCTGGCCACCCAGCTCGAGCACGCGCCGCGCCACCTCGGCATCCACTCGGGCGGCATGGTGCTCTGCGACCGGCCGGTGATAGAGGTCTGCCCCGTCGAGTGGGCCTCGATGGAGGACCGCAGCGTCCTGCAGTGGGACAAGGACGACTGCGCCGCCGTCGGCCTGGTGAAGTTCGACCTGCTCGGGTTGGGGATGCTCAGCGCTCTGCACGGCGCCGTGGACCTCATCCGCGCCCACCACGGCGTCGAGGTCGACCTTGCCACCCTCCCCCAGGAGGACAGCGTGTACGACATGCTCTGCGCCGCCGACTCCATCGGGGTGTTCCAGGTGGAGAGCAGGGCCCAGATGGCCACGCTCCCTCGCCTCAGGCCCCGGTGCTTCTACGACCTGGTCGTGGAGGTGGCGCTCATCCGCCCCGGTCCCATCCAGGGCGGGTCGGTCCACCCCTACATACGCCGTCGCAACGGCCAGGAACCGGTCACCTACCTCCACCCCCTGCTCGAGCCGTCGCTCGCCAAGACGCTCGGCGTGCCGCTCTTCCAGGAGCAGCTCATGCAGATGGCGATCGACGTCGCCGGCTTCACCGCCGGCGAGGCCGACCAGCTCCGCCAGGCGATGGGGGCGAAGCGCAGCCGCGACCGCATGGAGAGCCTGAGAGCGCGGTTCTACGACGGCATGGCCGAGAGGGGGATCATCGGCGAGGTGGCCGACGTCATCTGGGAGAAGCTGGCGGCGTTCGCCAACTTCGGGTTCCCCGAGAGCCACTCGGTCTCGTTCGCCTACCTCGTGTACTCCTCGGCCTGGATCAAGCTCCACCATCCGGCGGCGTTCTGCGCGGCCCTGCTCAACGCCCAGCCGATGGGGTTCTACTCGCCCCACACCCTCACCCAGGACGCGTGGCGCCACGGTGTAGAGGTGCGCACCCCCGACCTGAACCGATCCGGGGCGGCCGCGACCCTGGAGTGGGACGGTGTGGACAGGGATGGCGTGAACGGTGACGGGGCAGGCTCCCCTCAGCCAGCGGTGAGGTTGGGGCTCTCCTCGGTGCGCACGGTGGGCACCGACCTGGCAGAGCGCATCGAGGCCGAGCGGGCGAGGAGCGGTCCGTACGTCTCCATGGAGGACCTGAAGCGGCGGGTCGAGGTGAAGCTCGACACCCTCGAGGCTCTGGCCACCGCCGGGGCGTTCGGGTGCTTCGACGCCGCCCCGGGCGAGTCGCTGAGCAGGAGGGAGGCGCTCTGGGGGGCGGGGGCGGTGGCCCAGGCCGGAGCCGATCGGCTGGCCGGCATCGTCACCGGCACGGTCGCACCTGCACTGCCGCAGATGAGACCCGAGGAGGTGGCCCGCGCCGACCTCTGGGCCACCGGGGTGTCACCCGACGGCCACCCGACCCGTTTCGTCCGCCGTCTCCTCGACGAGCGGGGCGTGGTGACCTCGGAGGGACTGAAGACCCTCGACCACGGGGACAAGGTGCTGGTGGCCGGGGTGGTCACCCATCGGCAGCGACCGGCGACCGCCGGAGGCACGACCTTCCTCAACCTCGAGGACGAGACCGGCCTGGTGAACGTGGTGGTGTCGCGGGGCTGCTGGACCCGTTACGCCCAACTGGCCCGATCGGCGCCGGCGCTCTTGGTGCGGGGGCGTCTCGAGCGGGCCGGGGGAGTGGTGAACGTGGTGGCCGAGAAGCTCGAGCTGCTGCCGGTCGGTGGGACACGCCGGCGCGACGCTTCGCCGGGCGAGCCGGTGCTGCGCTCACGCGACTTCCGTTGAGATCGCAGCGACCCCCGTCAGCGGAGCACCTGGGAGAGCTCTCCGATGGCCTGGGCGATCGCGAGATGGGCTTCAGCAGTCTCGGTATCGGGCAGCCCGGAGGCCTTGTCGTTCACCTGCTCCGCCAAGAGGCGGAGGCGGGTCGACACGTCGTAGGCCTCGGCCTGCGTCACGTCGATGCGGTCGCCACGGAGAAGCGGGGCGATCTGCTCGGCCTGGAGGCAGAGCGCCTGGGCGGCCTCCACCGGGTCGAGTCGCTCGTCGAGCACGGCCCGGGCGGTCTCCATCACCATCTTCACCCGAGTCTCGGGATGCACGCGCTCACTCTGCCACGCCAGGGTCGGTCGACGGGTGGAGCTGCCACGCCAGCGTCGGCACAGCGCGACGGGCGGACCTCCGGGCGATCGACGCGCTCTGCACGCCGCCTCGGCGCCGTCGACCCGGCGCGGAGCTCAGTCGGTGGTGCTCACCGCCGGTGCCTCGCGGACCGCGGGCTCGACCTCGAAGTACTCCTCCTCGGTGAAGTGGAAGAGCCGGGCGACGATGTTGGAGGGGATCGATTGCACCCGCCGGTTCAGGTCGCGCACGTTGTTGTTGTAGAAGCGACGGGCGGCCTGGATGCGGTTCTCGGTGGTGACCAGCTCGCGCTGCAGCTCGAGGAAGTGCTGGGAGGCCTTGAGGTCGGGATAGGCCTCCGCCACGGCGAAGAGGTGCTTCAGCGAGTCGACCAGGAGGTTCTCGTCCTGGGCCTGCGAAGCGGCGCTCCCCTGGTTGGCGAACGCCCGCGTCCGGGCCTCGGTCACCTGCTGGAGGGTGGCCTGCTCGTGCGCGGCGTAGCCCTTCACGGTCTCGACCAGGTTCGGGATGAGGTCGTAGCGCCGTCGCAGCTCGGTGTCGACGTTCGCCCAGGAGTTGCGGATGTACTGCTTCTGGCTGACGAAGCGGTTGTACGAGAGGAAGAAGGCGAGGGCCAGCAGCAAGAGCAGAACGATCACCGCCGCGACGACGCCCACGTCCCGACCTTACCGCCCCGGGATCGGAGCCTCCTGCTCCCGTGGTGTCAGTGCCCGCCACCGGGTCGTCGGCACGGCCGAGACCGCCGACGGCACCCCGCACGCCTTCGTCTGGGACGATGGGGCGATGGTCGACATCGGAGCCGCCCTGGCAGGAGCGAACGAGTCCCACGCCTACGGCGTCAACGACTCCGGCCAGGTCGTGGGCTGGTACCTCGACGCAGCGGGCCACGCCCAGGGCTTCTTGTGGCACGACGGCGACGTCATCGCACCGCTCGGCGACCTCGGCGGCGGCGAGGCCAAGGCCTACGCCATCAACGACCACGGGCTGATCACCGGGAGCTCGCGCCTCGCCTCGGGAGCGTGGCACGCCTTCTTGCGCGGAGGGCCCGACCCCTCGGGAGGTGGGTCGTGAAGCGCTCCCGTGTCGGTGCCCGGCCCTGGAGTTGGGCGGTCTCGGCGAAACCCATCGGAGGTGCAGCTGTGAGGGATGTGCGACGACACCTGCGCCCCGGCGCCGTGGCCCTCGTGGCGGCGGTGCTGGCGTTCGCGGGCTGCGGTGACGCCGACGAGGTCGAGTCTGCCCAGAGCACCACCGCCCCCACGACCACCTCCGCGCCCGAGAGCACGACGACGACCACGACCGCCCCGGAGCCCGCCACCGCTCCGACCAACCCTCCCAAGCCCGACGTCTGCGCACCCGACATGGGAAGCACCCTGCAGGCCCAATACGCCTTCTACCCCTATCCGGACTTCCCCTACCCGCCCGAGGGCTGGGAGGAGCCGGACCGCGACGTCTTCGACTGGGACGGAGACGGCACCACGGACACCCTCGTCCTCGCCGACGACACCGTCACCCTCACCTGGGCCACGGGCCAGGTCGTGGTCACCGGCGTGCAGACCGACTACCTCTCCCGCCCCGCGGTCGACGACGACGGGAGGGAGTTCCACTTCTACCCGAACACCTACGGCGAGGCGGAGCTGGCGGCCAGGCACATCCCCGCGGCGGTGGGCGACGTGACGGGCGACGGGCTCGGCGACCTCGTCGTGTTCCACGGCGGCCACACAGCGGTGATGATCGGCCAGGGCGCCGCCACACCGTCTCGGACCCTCGCCTTCGACGACGTGGGGCGCACCACCCTCGGCTGGAGGTCTCCGCCGGTGCGTTTGGCCGGAGGGGATCGCGTCGTCGACCAAGACGACTTCTTGTTCCCGGCACCAGTCGGTGACCTGGCGGTCCTGTGGGATGTCAATGGGGATGGTGCCAGGGAGTTCTCGGTCAGCAGATTCGAGGAGCGCAGTGTTCATTCGGCCTACTTGGCCGGGGTGCTGTGCGACCTACCGCCCGGGTAGGGATCCAGAGACCCCGGGCCCCCCGGGCCGGCCCGTCGCTCACCACTACGCTCGGCGGCGATCGGGGGTCGACCCATGGGAGATCTGCGCACACACCTGCTGAGCCAACACCTGCGCCCCGGCGCCGTGGCCCTCGTGGCGGCGGTGCTGGCGTTCGCGGGCTGCGGTGACGCCGACGAGGTCGAGTCGGCGAAGAGCAGCACCACGCTCGCCACGACCACCTCGGTGCCCGAGAGCACGACGACGACCACGACCGCCCCGGAGCCCGCGACCCCGCCGACCAACCCCCCCAAGCCCGACGTCTGCGCACCCGACATGGGTACAACCCGGATGTTCAAGTATGCGTATCCGGGCCATGGGGACTTCCCCTACCCGCCCGAGGGCTGGGAGGAGCCGGACCGTGACGTCTTCGATTGGGACGGCGACGGCACCACGGACACCCTCGCCCTCGCCGACGACACCGTCACCCTCACCTGGGCCACGGGCCAGGTCGTGGTCACCGGCGTGCAGACCGACTACCTCTCCCGCCCCGCGGTCGACGACGACGGAGAGGAGTACCGGGTTCACGAGAGATCGGACGGTACGGTCCCGACGCACATCCCCGCGGCGGTGGGCGACGTCACGGGCGACGGGCTCGCCGACCTCGTCGTGTTCCACGGCGGCCACACAGCGGTGATGATCGGCCAGGGCGCCGCCACACCGTCGGAGACCCTCGCCTTCGACGACGTGGGGCGCACCACCCTCGGCTGGAGGTCTCCGCCTTTCAGGCCGCCTGGTTTGGACGGAGTTGTCACCGAAGAGGATCGGCTCACCCCCGCGCCGGTCGGTGACGTGGCGGTCTTGTGGGACGCGGACGGAGACGGCGCGAACGAGCTCTCGATCACGCGGTGGCATGATCGTTCCGGGCCTAGCATCATCCACTTCGCGGGAGTCCCCTGCGACCTGCCCTAGGTGTGGTTGCGTCAGCGCTATCCGGCGGCCTGCCTCGGCGGGTACAGCTCCCAGACGAGGTCGGGGATGTGCGAGCGGATGGCGTCCGACCGCTGCACCAGCGCCAACGTCTGGGGAGGTGAGACCCGGTCGAAGGTCTCCAGCATCCAGGACCCGCCGACCTCGAGGCCGTCGTCGATCCCGGAGCGCAGGAGGACATCCATCATCGTCGGATCGAGGAACGCCGTCGCGAAGCGGCGATCCGCGCAGCGCACCTCGAAGGCCCGGTTGAACTCCTCCGACTCGAGCTCGATGTCCCTCAGCCCGACGAAGTCCTTGAACCGGTTGAAGAGGCCCTCGCGCTCGACCCCGAGGTTCGGCCACGCCGTACCGAGGTAGCTCATGACGCAGGTCTTGTTGTGGGTCTGGGAATTCTTCCCCGAGCCCGTCGTGTAGGTGTAGTCGAAGGCCCGGACCTCGGACCCGTCGACGGGGCTGCGGCCCACCAACACGTTGCGGACCTTCCGGCTGTGGCCCCGGCGGAAGACCTCGAAGGGGAGCCCGAGGGTCCCGAACGGATCCTGCGGGTAGTAGCTCAGCCCGTGGGTCCGTGCCAGGGTCTCGAACTGGCGGCGCCTGCGCCGTTCGATCTCGTATGCGAGGAAGAGGATGGCCGCGACGGAGGCACCGACCAAGAGGAAGAACAGCGCACCCACGGGGAGGATCTTCCCAGAAAGCGGATCAGTCCGCGGTGGAGGGGGCCGATTCGGTCGTCGCCGGGATCCCGGTGGCGGTCGCGGTCAGGACGGCACGGGATCCCGGTGCCGAGTCGAGCGCGCCGACGATCTCGATCGGCCCCATCGCATCGGTGACAGCGGGGGGCTCCGTGAGGGCGTACAGGGTGAGGTTGACCTGGAGCGACTCCCCCGGCCCGGGGCACGGGCCGGCCCAACCGGTGCCACCTTCGGTGTTGGGGCCCTCTCGCCCGCCGAGGGGGAGTGCTCCCTCGGCGGTACCGACCGACGTCGGATCGATCCCCGGCAACACCCAGTGGACGTCCATCCCGTCCTCGGTCGGGGTGGAGACCACCAGGGCCAGCTCGACCGTGCCCTCGGGAACGGCGGACCACGAGAGCGCAGGGGAGAGGTCCTCGCCGTTGCAGGTGTGGCGAGCGGGCAGCTCGCCGCCCGGGGTGAACGCCTGGCTGGACAGTGAGAAGACGCCGACCAGCGATGTCGGGGCCTGGGTCGTCGAGCTGGTCGGTCTCGGCGAGGTGGCACCCGGGGGAGGATCCCGCAGCTCGGTGCCCGAGGAGCCACAGGCCGCGAGGAGGAGGAGGGAGGCGATCAGCAGAGGGCGCACTGGGGGTTCAGCCGGTCTCGAAGGATGCCCGCAGCTCGGCCCGATCGATGGTCAGCTCCTCGATGGCGTCGACCGCCTCGGGACCGGGGGTCTCGGCGGTGATGTCGGGTGTGGCCGACATCGCGTGGAGGGTGAAGACGTAGGTGTGGGGCTCCCCAGGTGGTGGAGCAGGGCCACCCCAGCCAACCTCACCGAACTGGTTGAGCCCCTCGGTCGCCCCGGTGGGGAGCTCCCCCTCGGCGAGCTCGAGCGAGGACGTCGCGATCCCTGTCACCACCCAGTGCACGAAGTTGGCGGCGTCCGGATCGACCACGGTGATCGCCAGCTCCTCGGCGGCGGACGGTACGCCCTCCCAGCTCAGCGGAGGGGAGACGTTGCCACCGTCCCACGAGTGCTGGTCGGGTATGGGATCGCCTTCCGCGAACGCCGGGCTGGTGACGCGCGAGCTCGACGGTCTCGGCCGTCTCCTGCGAGGTGGCCGTCGTCCCATCGTTCGACCCGGAGTCACCGGTCTCGTCGGACCCGCAGGCTCCGGTGAGGAGGGCCAGGAAGATGAGCACGACCAGCGATCGGCGCACGGCCGACATCGTACGCGATGGGTGGGCCGAGATTGCGCAGGGTGAATGAGGCGCGGCCCGCGGAGGTGCGTGGAGCAGACTGGTCCAGGCGACGAACTCCTGCAGTCGCCGACCAGAGCCATGTCCCAGCGACTTCTTCCTCTCCGCGCCCGGTTGGGCAGCCTGTCGGGTCCGGGTGCGTCGGATGCCCGGCAGGGCTTCGTCGCGCTCAGCATCGGGCTCGCGGCGTCGCTCGTGGCCGGCCTCACCCTCGGCTCGATCAACGCCACGCTCGAGGAGCTCCCGGGCCTTCTGGTGCTGGTGCCCGCGGCCATCGGGCTGCGGGGGACGATATTCGGTGCGCTCGGGGCCCGACTGTCCACGTCCATCCACACGGGTACCTTCAGCGTCTCCCCACGACCGGACACGACCGTCGGACAGAACATCCTCGCATCGGGGGTGCTCACCGTCGTCACCTCCGTGGCACTCGCCTTCCTGGCGAAGGCCACCGCCGTCGGCTTCGGCGTCGACAACAGCATCTCGGTGATCGACTTCCTGGTGATCTCGGTGGTCGGCGGGGTGGTCTCGTCGCTGATCGTGCTCGGCATCACGGTCGGCCTGGCCGCGAGCAGCGTCCGCTACGGGTGGGACAGCGACAACGTGATGGCTCCGCTCGTGACCGCGGCGGGAGACATGGTGACGCTGCCACTGCTCTACCTGGCGTCGTACCTCGTCGAGTGGGAGGTCCTCTCCGCGGTCATCGCTGCGGGAGGCGCCGTCGGGGCCGCGGTGGTGCTGGTGGTGGCGCTGCGGAGCCGGCTCACTCTGCTGAAGGGCATCGTGCGCGAGTCGGTGCCGGTCGTGATCGTCGCCGGGTCGCTCTCGCTGGTGGCGGGGCTCACACTGGAGGGCAGGCTGGACGCGCTCGTCGAGCACCCGGCGCTGCTGGCTCTGGTCCCACCCTTCCTCGCCAGCGCCGGGGCGGTCGGAGGCATCCTCTCGAGCCGCCTGACGAGCAAGCTCCACCTCGGGCTCGTCCAACCTCTCGGTGTGCCGGCCCGCCCGGCTCGCTCGGACATCAGCCTCGCCTACCTGCTCGCGGTCCCGACGTTCGCCCTGGCATCGCTGGTCGCGGATCTGGCGGCGTTCCTGATCGACCTGAACAGCCCTGGCCCTCTGGACATGGTCCTCGTCGCCGTCTTGGGTGGGCTGCTGGCCACGACCTGTGCTGTCGTGATCGCCTACTACAGCACGATCGCGACCTTTCGTGTCGGCTTCGATCCCGACAACTTCGCGATCCCGATCGTCACCTCCTCTATCGACCTGCTCGGGAGCGTCTCGTTCGTGATCGCCGTGACGATCTTCGTCACGCCTGGAGGAGGATGAGATGCCCACTGACTCGTCATTCCGGCGGACGCCGCGCACGCACCGTCCTATGCTGGAGATGCCCACTGCCCACCGGGTGAGGGGGTGAACGCACGATGGAAGAACGCCCCCGCAACCTGAAGGCCATGCTCTCGGAGGCAAAGGACCTCTCCGAGACCATGGTCGACATCGCATACGCCGCCGTGTACTTCGGCGACCGCGAGATGGCCGAAGAGGTCTTCCACCTCGAGGACCGGATGTCCGAGCTGATCCAGGACATGAGGGCCGTGTGCATCCTGGCGGCGCGCAGCCCGAAGGAAGCGGACGGGATGTCGTCGGTGCTCCAGGTGATCAGCGCGATCGAGCGCATCGGCAACGACGCGACCGACATCGCCAGGGTGGTCACACACGAGCTGGGCATCCCGGCCGAGCTCGTCTCGGACCTCTCGGATGCGGAGGAGGTCTCGCACCGGGTGGTGGTCCGCGAGGGATCCCACATGGCACATCGCCCCCTGTCCGCTCTGGAGATGCCCGTGCAGTGCGGCTTCCGGGTGATGGCGATCCGGCGAGAGAGGGACTGGATCACCGACGTCCACGGGGAGACCGTGCTGGTGCCCGATGACGTGCTCTTCCTGGAAGGCCCACCTGCCGGGATCGTGCGCCTGCGGCAGCTGGCCGCGGCGCCTCTCTGGGAGCCGCAGCCCGTGCCCGGCGACGGGACCTTCACCGACCTCGACCGGGCAGTGGATGTGCTTGTCGAGATGAAGAACATCTCCGAGGTCGCAGTCGGCCTCGCGTACTCGGCGCTCGTCTTCCGCGACGCCGGTCTCGCTGCAGAGGTTCGCCACCTGGAGGATCGCCTCGACGAGATGAAGGACCGCCTCCAGCTCTGGGTCCTCCGGGCGGGCGGCCACGAAGTCGACCCTTCGCCGCTGCGAGGCCTGCTCCAGCTCTCGCAGGCGGCCGAGGACATCGGTGATCAGGCCCAACAGATGGTGTGGCTGATAGAGAAGCGCGAGGAGGTGCACCCGATCCTCTCGATAGCGCTGGGAGACAGCGACGAGGTGATCATGCGGGTGCCGGTGGCGCCCGGTGCGGCGAGCGACGGGGCGACGCTGTCGGAGCTGCAGCTCAACATCGAGCCCGGGTTCCACGTGCTGGCGGTCCGTCGGGGTGGTCGCTACTTCTACCGACCTCGGGGACGGGTGCAGCTGCAGGCCGGGGACGAGATCATCGCCGCGGGTCCCGACGAGGGTCGTGAGCCCCTAGCGAAGCGACTCGGGTGGCGGTTCGAGCTCGACGAGGAGACAGGGGAGTCGGAGCTCCGCCCCCTGCCGGTCTCAGCCGCCAAGAACTGACCGCCAGCCTCCGACCGGGATCAGCGCCGGAGGCGCCGCGCCATCCCGGCCGGCCCGAGATGCGAAGGTCCTCCGTGGCGCAGCGCGTCAGCTCTGGGAGGGAGTGGAGGCCCCACCGCCCGCGCCTGGTGGCGGAGCCGGGGCTGCCGGCGGAGCCGGTGTCGAAGGTTCCTGGGCAGGTCTCGACTTGGGCCCGGCGTCACCCGCCCGCCGGCGAGCCGGTCGGGGGTCATCGCCACCATCTGACGGCCCTTGGCCGTTGAAGAGCTCGGCGACCCCGGCGAGGGACCCCATCACGCCCGACATCTCGGCGGGAAGGAAGATCTTGGTTGCTCGGCCGTCGGCGATCTCGGCCAGGGTCTCCAGGTACTTGATGGCGATGAGGTCCTCGGTGGGACGGCCGTCGTGGATCGACTGGTAGACGCTGCGAATTGCGTCCGCTTCACCCTGTGCGACCGTCTGCTGGCGGTACTGCTCCGCTTCGGCGACCTTGCGGGTCGCCTCGGCCTCGCCCTCCGCCTGGAGGATCTGGGACTCGCGCCGGCCCTGCGCGGTGAGGATCGCTGCCTGCTTCTCGCCCTCGGCGCGGGCGATCGCCGCCTCGCGTGCCCCGTCCGCTTCTGTGACGACCGCTCGCCGGGTGCGCTCCGCCTTCATCTGCTCGTGCATGGCGTGCATGACGTCCGGAGGGGGATCGATGCGCTGGATCTCGACCCGCACGACCCGGACGCCCCACTTGTCGGTGGCGTCGTCGAGGATCTGGCGGAGCTCGGTGTTGATCATCTCGCGAGATGTCAGCGCCGCGTCGAGATCCATGTCGCCAATCAGGTTGCGGAGGTTGGTCTGGGCGAGCTTCGTGACTGCGAGGATGAAGTTGGCGACGTTGTAGAGCAGGCGTTGGGGGTCGGTCGGCTCGTAGTAGACGACGGCATCGACCGAGACGACGACGTTGTCCTCGGTGATGACCTCCTGCGGCGGTACGTCGACCACCTGCTCCCTCATGTCGACCACCCGAATCTTCTCGACGAACGGGTAGATGATGCGCAGGCCGGGATCGACAGTCTCGCGGTACTTGCCGAGGCGCTCGATCACGCCCCTCTGGTACGGGCGGACGATCCGTACGCCGGCGGTGACGTAGAGGAAGATGAAGAAGGCGAGGATGACTGCCACGCCGATGACCGCGTTCACGAAGGGCTCCTTTCGCCTCCACTCGAGATCTGCCCCTGGTCCGGACCGACCGGGTGCACCAAACACCGCGTTCCGCGGACCTCGACCACCCTGACCTTCTGGCCGGCCTCGATCGGCACCCCGTCGGCCGACTCGGCTCGCCACTCCTCCCGGTGCACCCGGATGAGCCCGAGCTCGTCCTGTCCGATCGGCTGGAGCACGCTGGCCTCCTGCCCGATGAGGCGCTTCGCGCCGATGCCCTCGGCGGACTCGTCGCGGTCGAGCCGCCGTGCGAGGGGCCGGAAGGCGAGGAAGCAGCCCCCCGAGACGAGGACGAACACAACCCACTCGATGGTGACGCTCACCCCGAGGAAGGCGAGGAAGGAGGCGACCGCCGCGCCGATGGCGAAGGGGAGGAGGAAGAAGCTACCCGGCGAGGACATCTCACCTACGGCGAACACCACGGCCGCGACCAACCAGATCCAGCTCCAGGTCTCCGGCGACTCCATCGCTCCCTGCCTTCTCTCCAGCATCGCTGGCTCTGCGAGCTATCGGGTGCAACCCGGTAGAAGCAGATCCGCCGGGCATCCGATCGCCACCTTACGTCGTCGGCCGCTGTCGAGATGCAGGGAGATAGCGTGCCAGCGGTGGAGGCCGGGGAGCTGAGCCTGCTGGCGGTGCACGCACACCCCGATGACGAGGCGTCCAAGGGCGCGCCCACGGTCGCGCGGTACAAGGCCGAGGGGGTGAGGACGACCCTGGTGTGCTGCACCGGCGGCGAGGTGGGGGACATCCTGAACCCGGTGATGGACATCCCCGAGGTGCGGGATCGCCTGGCCGAGGTGCGGCGGGACGAGCTGGCCCTGGCGGCGAGGATCATCGGGTACGACGAGGTCGTGATGCTCGGCTACCACGACTCGGGGATGCCGGACTCCCCTGAGAACGACCGGCAGGACAACTTCGCGAACGCCGATCTGGACGAGGCAGTGGGCCGGCTGGTGGAGGTGATGCGGCGGGTCCGACCGCAGGTGGTCGTCACCTACTCCGACGACCAGGAGGGCTACCCGCACCCGGACCACCTCCGGGTCCACGACATATCGGTACCGGCGTTCGAGCGGTCGGGTGACCCGGGCTGGCGTCCCGACCTCGGTGAGCCGTGGGAGCCGCAGAAGCTGTACTACGTCGTCTGGTCCCGGCACCGGATGCTCGCCACCCACGAGAAGTTCGTCGAGCTGGGGCTCGAGTCGCCGTTCGACGAGCACTGGTTCGAGCGACCCTCCCAGGACCACCGGATCACGACGCAGGTCCCGATCGACGAGTGGTTCGACGTGCGGCTCGAGGCGCTCCTCGCCCACGCCACCCAGGTGGACCCCACCTCGCCGTTCTGGTTCGGACTGCCGAGGGAGGAGGCACGGAAGGTCCACCCATTCGACGACTACGTGCTGGCAGCGACCAGGGTCCGGACCGCCCTGCCCGAGGACGACCTGTTCGCCGGGATCCGCTGAAGGGATCCGGTCACTCCGACGGGGGCCGGACCACTGCCTCGAAGCGGAGATCGGGGTCGTCGCGGTCGGCGAAGGCCACCGCGCCCTCGGTGTTGACCACGATGACGGTCGTCTCGCCGGGAAGCATCTCGCCGGTGTCGAAGATCAGGTCCTCGTCGCGCCTGCCCTGGATCCGGTGCGATCCGCCGGCTCCGTTGGTCAGCTCGAATCCCTGATCGGTCTCCAGCTCGATCCGGGACGGGTCGAACCCGTCCTCGGAGAGCGTGACCGTCCCGATGAGCTCGGGAGCGTTCTCCTCCAGGAGCTCGGGGCCTGGTACGCGGTCGTCGGGAGGTGGATCCCCACAGCCGGCGGCCAGCACGGGCAGCAGCGCGGCGACGAGCAGGTGAGCCGGTCGGCGCGCCCATCCCGCCCCCCTGGAGTGCCACATCGTCAGCGGTCTACCACACCCGGATCCCGTGTCCTCGGCCACCACGGAGGTCAGGACGCAGCGCCATCCGCCCGCTGGAGATCCCTGAGGGCGCGCCACCCGATCAGCTGGATCCCGGCCCGCTCGATCGCGACCCTCAGCTCGGAGTCGTTCAGCATCAGCTCGCGGTCGTCGACCCGGCCGCTCCAGTCGGGGGCCAGTGCCCGCAGCTCCGGGGTGTCCGCGGCCGGATGCACGTAGATCTCCGTCACGCCGGGCTCGAGGTCCATGATGACGCGCTCCACGCGCTCGCGGCTGCCCACGCCGTTCACCAGCACGAAGTGGTCGGTGAACACCGCCCCCTCCTCGGCGGCGAGCTTCCTGAACGGGAAGCCGACCAGACCCTCGGTGGAGGCTCCTGACAGGCGGATCGGCAGTCGGTGCTCCAGCGCGAGCCCCAGGTAGATGTCGAAGAACTCGGGGCGTAGCTGGAGGGTGCCCATGTGGGAGTCGAGGTGGCTCACGTCGAAGCCCCAGAGGACGGCGCGCTCGATCTGCGCCTGGCACTCCTTGCGCACCTCGTCGAGGTCGGCGTGGTCCCAGACGTCACCGATCGTGCGAGGGAAGCCACCGTCCCCGTCGAGGAGCGACGGAGCGTAGGTGATCGGTCCCCAGCGGTAGAGGTCGTGCTCGGAGTTGAGGGTGAGGTGCACCCCGACGTCCTCACCCCGGTAGTGGGCGGCGGCCTCCCGGGCCCAGGGGCACGGCACCATGAGGGTTGCGCTCGTGGCGAGCCCGCTCCTCAGCGACTCGTAGACGCCGACGTTGGCGGCGTGGCTCGAGCCCAGGTCATCGCAGTTGATGATGAGCAGGCGGTCCTCTGATCCGTAGCCGAGTCGCTCAGCCAGGGCAGTCACGGGGCAAACGGTACTGCCTGGGCGTCGATGCCGGTCGGGGGCGGCCCGGGATCCGGCCCCCCGGGGTGCCTCAGGACCCGGCGGGGACGTCGGCGCTCCCGCACGCCGACCACAGCCCCCGTCGCTCGGCCCGCGCCCGGGAGGCCGCCGCCCGGAGCGTCGACTCGTAGGCGGTGTTGGGCTCGATCACGAGGACCTCCGCGTAGCCCTGCTCGACCAGCTCGCGGTTCACGAAGAGGCCGTCCTCGACCCGGTGCACGTACACGAGCAGCCGGTCGTAGCGGTCGCGTGCCTCCACGTCGCGCTCCAGGCGGAGCTCTGTGCCCGGGGGCAGGAGGGAACGGGTGAACGCCTCTGCCTCGGGTCCGAAGCACTCGACCGGCTTCTCCGGGTGCTTGGTCTCGGGTGTGTCCACGCCGAGGAACCTCACCGTCTCCCGCCTGGACGAGATCTCGACGACGGCCGTGTCTCCGTCGATCACCTCGACGACGGTCGCGGAGTCGGGCGGAGCGTGGCTCTCGGCCGAGCAGGCGCTGACGCCGGCGACGAGAGCCAGCAGGAGCGTCAGGTGACGCATGGGTCGCAGACCTCCGGGGGGTGGGCTCGCGGTCGGACGCGGGCCGAACGGTCGGGGCAGCCGGGGCTGCGAGGCCCGGGCCTGCCCGGGCGCTGCCGGCTCTCCGGACGCCGCGTGCGAGGCCTGCGTCGGGGAGCCTGTCGTCAGATCCGCTGGATCAGCGTTCCCGTCCCGAGGCCACCCCCGCAGCACATGGTGATCAGCGCGAGCTCGCCATCAGATCGCTCCAGCTCGTGCAGGGCCTTGGTCATCAGGATCGCGCCGGTGCCACCGAGGGGATGCCCGAGAGCGATGGCCCCGCCGTTGGGGTTCACCTTCGCCATGTCGGGCTTCAGCTCGCGCTCCCAGGCCAGCACGACCGAAGCGAAGGCCTCGTTGATCTCGACGACGTCCACGTCGGCCATCGAGAGGCCGTTGCGCTCGAGCAGGCGATGGGAAGCGGGGATCGGCCCCTCCAGCATGAGGACGGGGTCGCAGCCGACGAGGCAGGTGTCGACCACACGGGCGCGTGCCCGGAGACCGAGCGCGTCCACCTTCTCGCGGGTCGTCATGAGCACTGCTCCGGCCCCGTCGGAGATCTGCGACGAGCTCCCGGCGGTGTGGATCCCGTCTTCGCGAGCCACGGGCTTCAGGGCGGCGAGGCCCTCCAGGGTCGTCTCGCGTGGGCCTTCGTCGCGCTCCAGCCGGTGGGTGGCGCCGGTGGGCTTGCCCTCCTCGTCCAGGTCGGGTGCGTCGACCGGGACGATCTGGGTGCCGAACCGGTCCTGGGCCCAGGCCTCGGCTGCCCGCTGCTGCGACAGGAGGGCGAAGGCGTCGGTGTCGGCGCGGGTGATCCCCCACTTCTCGGCGATCCGTTCGGCGCCCTCGAACTGGGACGTGAACTCGTAGCGCTCGAAGTACGACCGCGGCACGGCCTTCCCCACCCCGAGCCCGCGGCCGAGGCTGGATCCCATCGGGACCTGGCTCATCACCTCCACCCCACAGCTCACCGCCACGTCGACGACGCCCGATTGGACCATGGCGGTGGCGACGTTGGTCGCCTGCTGCGAGGATCCGCACTGGCTGTCCACCGTGGTGGCGGGGGCGGCCTCGGGAAGCCCTGCTGTCAGCCAGGCCGTGCGGGCGATGTTGAAGGCCTGCATGCCGACCTGGCTCACGCAGCCTCCGACCACCTGCTCGACCTCCTGTGGGTCGATGCCCGATCGGTCGATCACCTCCTTCTGCACGAAGGCGAGGAGGTCCACCGAGTGCATCGTGGAGAGCCCTCCACCCCTCTTGCCGACCGGTGACCGGACGGCCTCCACGATCACGACTTCACGAGGGCCGGTGCTCATGTCCTGATCCCCTTGGGTTCGACGAGATGGGTGCGCTGGGAGACCCTAGAGGAACCCTCGCGGGCGGACCAGCGTCACGCGGCCTGCGCGCGCGATGCTCGTCGAGAGCGGCGCGCCGGGCATCCTCGATGGCCGCCCGGGCGCTCTCCACACCGCGGCGCCCTATGTCGCGAGTCCGATCGTCGATTCGCCACTCGGCTGGGGTCTCGTCGATGAGTGCCAGTTGCTTCTCCACGACTTCCAGTATGCGGAGAGGGTGTGACAATGCCGCTCCCCGGGCGGGATCGAATCCTGGCAGCTCGCTGTCGGCTCGCCACCGACCTCCCGCACCTGATCTTCTCCGGCCCCGACCGGGCCTCCCGCAGCTCGCTGTCGTCTCGCCGGGTCGTCGGCCCGTCTCGGTTCAGACCGGTGAGCCGGGAGCGACGAGTGGCCAGGGGCGGATCTGCTCGACCGCGCGCGCAAGGTCCAGCAGCAGGGCGTCCTCGTGGTGGCGACCGATGACCTGCATCCCGACCGGGAGGCCGTCGACGGTGCCGGCGGGGATGGAGATGCCGGGGTTGCCGGTGATGTTGGCGGGTGCGGTGAGTGCGGCGTTGTTCTCGGGTCCCACGGTCTGGCTCCCGACCCGGGTGTTGATGGTCACGTCCGCGTCGCAGGCCACGTCCGGGTTCGTGGCGGTGATGAGGAAGTCGACCTGGTCGAAGACGTCGGCGGTCGCCTCGTTCAAGAGCGTTCGCTTCTCCTCCACCTGCGCGGCGATGTCGAGGTTCATCACCTGCTCCGCGAGCGTGAGCCCGAAGGCGATCTCCGAGGTGAGGTCGTCCTTGCAGTCGGGCCAGAGGTCCCCGAGCGCCCTCTTGAGCTGAGAGAGGTTCGCGACCGCCCACTCGACGGCGATTCCGGGGATCGCGACGTCGATGTCGACCACCTCGAGCCCCGTCTCGGCGACCAGCTCGCGAGCGACCTCGTTGACCAGCTCCTTCACCTCGTCACGTACCACCGCGTGACCGACGGTGAAGCAGATCGTCGCCTTCTTGCCCCGGAGGTCGTACGACCCGAGGTCCTGCTCCCAGCCCTCGACGCGCGGCAACGAGTACGGATCCCGAGGGTGGTAGCCGTTGGCGACGTCGTAGTAGCGGCACACGTCTCGCACCGAGCGGGCGAGGCACCCGACCACGACGGTGAGGGGGGAGATCTCGGTGTGGGGTCCCCGTGGGATCCGACCCGCCGTCCCCTTCATCCCCACGAGTCCGCAGAAGCCCGCGGGGATCCGGATCGACCCCCCGCCGTCGCCACCGCTGGCGATCGGCACGAGGCCACCGGAGACCGCAGTCGCGCTGCCCCCCGAGGAGCCACCCGCGGTCTTCGTCGGGTTCCACGCGTTGCCGGACACCCCGTTCAGCTTGCTGACGCTCACGTTCAAGCCGCCGAACTCAGACGCGATGGTCTGTCCGACCGGCACGAGCCCCGATCCGATCGCGCGGGTCATCGCGGTGCTCGTGTGGGTGGCGATCCGGTCCTTGAACACGAGCGATGCCTCGGTGGCCGGCCAGCCCTCCACCGGATCGAGCTGCTTGATCCCGAACGGCACACCACCGAACGGCTCGGAGGGGTCGGCGCCCCTGGCGGCGTCACGGGCCCGCTCCAGGTCGAGGTGGGAGAAGGCGTTGAGACCGCTCGACTCGACGGCGGCGATGCACGCCTCCAGCTCGTCCACCGGCGAACGCTCTCCGGAGCGGTACGCGTCGACCAGGGAGCATGCATCACCGAGCCATGGGGTGTCAGCCATAGCGGGTCAGCATAGGGTGACGCTCCGTGAAGGCGCACGAGTTCCTCGGGCTGGAGGCCACACGAGACCCGCTCCGGTATCGGTTGCCCGTCGTGCCGTCGGTGTGCACCTGGGGCGGCTTCCTGTTCGGGGGATCCGGTCTCGGAGCTGCCATCACCGCGATGGAGTCGGCCACCGGCCGCCCCGTGGTGTGGGCCACGGCGCAGTACCTCTCCTACGCGCGACCGCCGGACGTGATGGAGGTGGAGGTGGTCGTGCCGTCGTCGGGGCACCACGTCAGCCAGGCCCGTGCTGTCGGGCACGTGGGCTCGAAGGAGATACTGACGGTCAACGCCGCGCTCGGGGTCCCGCCCTGACCGCGCGGTCGGAACCTGGGCGGCCTTCCCCGACGGACTGCCCGCACCGGAGGCCTGTCGCCCTCTGGACCAGCCCGACCGCGAGGGGGTTTCGGTCGCCACCCGCTTCGATCGGCGCGTCATCAAGGGGCGCCAGCCGGAGGAGCTCGATGGCACCCCCGGGGACGGCGTCACCCGGCTGTGGATCCGTCTCCCGGAGGATCTCGACATGTCGGCGGCCGCGCTCGCGATCCTCGGTGACTACGTGCCGCTCGGCATCCGTCAGGCGCTCGGGGTGGGTGCAGGCGGGACGAGCCTCGACAACACCCTCCGGGTCGCCCGACTGGTTCCGACGGAGTGGGTGCTCTCCGACATCCACATCCACGCCGTCGCGAACGGGTTCGGCCACGGGCGCGTGCATCTCTGGTCGCAGGATGGGACGCTGCTGGGCATCGCGAGCCAGTCGGCGATCATCCGATACTGGAAGGACAGATGATGGCGCGTTGGGGGATGACGATCCCGTTCGGTGGGGTGGCGCTGCACGATCACCGCGACCGGTTCCGGGAGCTGGTCGACCTCGGGTACACCGACGTGTGGTCGGCCGAGGCGGACGGTGCGGACGCGTTCACCCCGCTCGCCCTGGCGGCTGCATGGGCTCCCGAGCTGCGACTCGGGACTGCGATCGTGCCCTCGTTCACCCGTGGCCCGGCGACGATGGCGCAGTCGGTGGGTTCGTTGGCCGATGCCGCCCCGGGGCGGTTCGTCTTCGGCATAGGGACCTCCTCGAACGTGATCGTCGAGCGCTGGAACGACATCCCCTTCGAGGAGCCGTACCGGCGGACGCGCGACATGGTGAGGTTCCTCCGGACAGCGCTGACGGGGGAGAAGGTGAAGCAGGAGTACGAGACCTTCTCGGTCCGGGGCTTCCGGCTGGGGCAGGTTCCGGCGGAGGTGCCGCCGATCCTCATCGCCGCGCTGCGGCCGGGGATGCTGCGCCTCGCCGGTCGGGAGGGTGACGGGGCCATCATCAACTGGCTCTCGGCGGAGGACGTCTCCAGGGTCGCGCCCGTCGTGCACGAGGCCGCCGGCGGTGCGGAGCGCGAGGTGGTGGCCCGGATCTTCGTGGCACCGCTCGACGACGCGGATGCAGTGCGTGGGTTCGGCAGGTTCGCCATCGCCGCCTACCTGAACGTGCCGGTGTACGCGGCGTTCCACGAGTGGCTGGGCCGTGGCGAGCAGCTGCGGCCGATGTGGGACGCGTGGCAGGCCGGCGATCGCCAGGCCGCCCTGGCCGCGATCCCCGACTCCCTGGTCGACGAGCTGATCGTCCACGGGCCGCCCGAGGCCTGCCGCGAGCACGTGGAGCGCTACATCGAGAACGGGGTGGACACGCCGGCCCTCGCGATCCTTCCCTTCCCCGGGATCGACCAGCGGCGCGCGCTCCGGGACCTGGCACCGCGCTGATCTGCCGCCGTGGCTCGGCGTCGGAGCTGAGCTCCGGAGGGAAGGGCCGGGCAGGCGCCGAGCGTCCTGGGTCGGCGGGTCGAGTCGCGGTGGTCGGCGGTGCCGGCCGGTATCAGCGCTGCGGTCGGATCATCGCGTCGAAGCAGGAGACGACCCCGAAGGCGTGGCGCTCGGTGGTCGCCCCGTCGGCCATGGCCAGGCTCATCGTCAGTCCAAGGCAGAGCGCCTCGGCCCCGGCGCCGATCACGTCGGGGTCGAGGTCGTCCCGGAGCTGACCGTCGGCCTGGCCCCGGCGCAACGCCTCGGCCACGGTGTGGCCGAGCTCGTGGATCGCGGGGAGGTCGACGAGCTGCTTGACGGCGTCGGGCTCCTGGCCGCGCAGCACACGTCGGGTGAGGGGGTGCCTCTCGAGCGCTCCACCCAGGTACAGGACGAGCGCGGGGATGAGCTGACGTGGGTCCATCGCGGCAGCCTGCTCCGTTGCCTCACCGATGAGCGCCGCGACGTCGGAATCCACCGCATGGCGGAACAGATCGCTCTTGTTCTCGAAGTACGCGTAGACGGCGGCCTGGGTGAGCCCGGCCTCGCGACTGATCTCCGAGACCGAGGTCTGGCGGAAGCCGTTGGACCCGAACTGCGAGATCGCGATCTCGAGGAGGCGGCGTCTGGTGCGCTCACCCTTCGTCTCGGAGCCCGGCGTCTCGGTGTCCTGCGCCGGGGCGCCGACCTTCACGGTCTGGGCTCGGTGCTCTCCCGCGTCAGGTCGAGGTGTCCCTGTGCCATCGGTCGTGGGCCACGCGCCGTGGAGCTCCGCGCTCTGGACCCCCGCGCCGTCCATGCCCTGAGGGTAACGGAAGTGATAAGTCTTGTGAACCTATCAAAGTGTGGGCGCTCCAAGTCCTGGACGGTGCACCGATCACTCGGGCGGCCTGAGCAGGCGGTCGAAGACGGTCGCGACCCCGACCTGGCGTCTCGGCTCGTGGCTTCCCCCGACCTGCAGCACCGCCATCAGGAGACCGAGGAGCAGCGTCTCCGCGCCGTCGGCGAAGGCCTGGGGGTCGACATCGGAGCGGGCGATCCCTTCGGCCTGGGCCCGGCTCGCCTCGTCCGCGATCCAGGAGCTCAGCTCGGCCAGAGCCGGCAGGTTGAGCAGTCGCGTGAGCTGGGCCTGCTCACGACCGGCCAGGACCCGTCGGGCGAGGGGGTGCTGATCGAGCAGGCCGAGGATGTGGAGCAGGAGGGTGAGCACCAGGTCGTGGATCCCGGTGCCTTCGGTCCGCCGGCGTGCCTCGTGGATGATCGCGGCGGCATCGGCATCCACCGCAGCGTCGAAGAGCGCCTCCTTGTTCTCGAAGTAGGCGTACGCGGCGGCCTGGGTCAGGCCTGCGGCCCTCGCGATCTCGCTCACCGAGGTCGAGCGGTACCCCCGCTCTCCGAAGCGGTCGATGGCGATCTCCAACAGCCGCTGTCGGGTGCGCTCGCCCTTGGTGGCGGCCTCGACCTCGAGCCCGATCCCGGGGTCGGTCATGGGTTGAGCGTATCAACTCGGGGTCAGAGAATCTATAGATTGACAGCTCTTATTGAAATCTCAGGATCCACCGCTCGGGAGCGGGGCGTAGGGTGGTGGGGTGCCAGGGCCCGAGTACGACCTCGACATCGGTGCCCTGGAGCTGCTGAGGATGGTCGCCCGCGAGGGGAGCGTGGCCCGCGCCGCCGATGCGCTCGGGGTTCCGGCCCCCTCAGCCAACGCTCGCCTGCGCAACCTCGAGCAGCAGCTGGGTGTGATCCTCCTCGACCGGACACCGACGGGATCCAGCCCCACCGAGCTGGGTGCGCTCGTGATCGAGTGGTCGGCCGACCTGATCGACATGGCCGGGCGGCTCGTGGCCGGCGTGGAGGCGCTGGCCGCGACGACCCGGCGCCTGAGGATCGCCGCCAGCCACACCGTGGCCGAGCACCTCCTCCCCTCCTGGCTCGCCGGGTTCCGGCGCAGGTATCCCGACGTCACCCCCGAGATGGCGGTGGCGAACTCCTCGGAGGTCATCGAGCGGGTGAAGGCCGAGGAGGCGGTGGTGGGCTTCATCGAGAGCCGGTCCGCGCCACGTGACCTGGCCTCCCTGGTGGTGGCCGACGACGACCTGGTGGTGGTCGTGGACCCGGCGCACCCATGGGCGGCCGACGGCAAGCCGCGTAGGGCCGACGATCTGGCCACGGAGCCGCTGGTGGTGAGGGAGCGTGACTCGGCTACCCGGGAGGTCCTGGACCGAGCGCTGCGGAGGGCCGGCATCGACCTCGACCACCCGGTCGTGGAGATGAGCTCCAGCAGCGCTGTCCGCAACGCGGTGGTGGGTGGTCAGGCGCCCGCCGTGTTGAGCCGGCTGGCGGTGGGCACGGATCTGAGGGAGGGGAGGTTGGTGGAGGTGCCGATCTCCGATCTGGATCTGGCACGCCAGCTACGAGCCGTGTGGCTGCGCCGGCGGCCCCAGCCGGAGATCGTCACCGACCTCCTCGATCAGATCGTCCGGGAGCGCCGGTCGCGGCAGTCTGCTTCGGAGCGTCGCTGATCCGGTCGGGTCACTCGGCCAGCCCGACGGGGCGGCCCTCCTCGATCTGGTCCAGGTACTCGGACAGCCCGTAGCCGACCCGACCGTCCTCCAGGGTCCACTCGGTGAGGCCCTCGGCGATCCGGGTCACCTCGCCCTTGCGGCGGTTGCGGAGAGGGATGAGGTTCAGGACCCGTCCGGTGATGACCCACTCGCGCGTCCCGTCCGAGCTGCCCGATGATCGGAGGGTCGCGTGGACCTCACGTTGGTTCTGGTCGTCGGTCCACTCGGTGGAGAGCTCGAAGCCGTCGCAGAGGGTCACCTGCCCGTCCTCCCAGACGAAGCCCCCTCGGATCCCCTCCCGGTCGCGACGAGCGACGCGTGAACCCATGAAGCCGAACTCCGGGCCGAAGTTGGCGGTGAGCCAGCGGTAGTAGAAGGGGGCCTGCCAGGTCCGTGGCCCCCAGGAGTGGTCGCGCAGGCCGAACCCGCTGATCCCCCATTCGTCTCCGGCGACCCGGACCGTGCCGGTCGCGGAGACGAGCTGCTCGTAGTGGCCGCGGGCGAACTCCTCACCTTCGGACTCGGGCTCGTCCGACTCGCCACCGACCATGTCGCTGACTCTCCGGTAGTCGAGCTCGATCGTGCAGTCCTCGAACGGGTTGTTGGCGAACGCGGCCCTGGGGTCAGCCATCTCCAGCGGCTGGTCCAGGACGAGGACCTTGCCCTCGTACGAGACGGTGAGCTGCTCGAACGGCTCGACCACCTCGAAGCTCATGCCCCCGGCGTCGAACGCGTCGTTCCCGGAGATCTCGGGGCGCTGGTACATGAAGCCGACGCGCCCGTCGGGCAGGTAGAGGCAGACGCTCATCTCGGCGTAGCCCTCGTTCGCGCGGTTGCCGACGCGGAACCATCCGCCGAGCTCGACCGCCGGGTCGTAGACGTTGAAGTACATGCTCTCGTTGAAGGTCGGCTCCGGACCGAGCTCGTGGAGGTACTCGTCCTGCGGGTCGAGACGTAGGGCCATGGCGCGCTCCTCGGTGGGCCTCCGAGCGGGCGCTGCGGAGGCCGGGCGGAACCGGCGGATCGACGGATCGCGGCTCGAAGCTAGCGCCTGGGCGGGGAGGCCGCGCCCGGAGTCGGGCCGCCTCTCAGGGTCACCGGGCCAGGCGGCGTACCTCGCGAAGGTGCTCCACGAAGTCCGGGAGCCGGTGGTGGGCGTTCGCTCCGCTGGGGTTGGGCATCACGTACACGGTGGTGTCGTTCCAGCTCCGGGGCTGGGGGCCCGGCTCGGCTCCCCGGTCGATCGCCGACCGCCACCCGGCGAGCCCGACGACGCAGAGCACCGAGGGCCGGAGCCAGGAGACGAGGCGCCCGAGCCTTGCGGCTCCGTCCCGGTACTCGTCGGGACCCAGCTCGCGGGCCGAGCGGGTCGTGCGCTTCACCAGATCGGTCATCCCCACCCCATGGGCTCGCAGAGCATGGACGGGATCTCGGTCGCGCGTCACCAGGCCGGCCTCGAGCGCGGCGGGCCAGAACCGGTTGCCGGGTCGGGCGAACCCGACCCCGGCCTCGGAAGCGGCCGGACTCGGGTTGAGGCCGCACAACAGCACGCTGAGGTCGGGTCCGACCGTGTCGGCGAGGGTTCGCTCGCGGTTCGTCAGGACGTGGAGCTCGGGTGAGCCTCTCCGGGTGGGCCTCTCGTTCCACTCGGCGACGGAGAACCCGCCACCTGTGATCACGTCTCGCAGGAGCTGTTGGGGCCAGAGCGAGAAGAGCCGGCCGGCGAAGTCGTCGCGCTCGAACGGCTCGTGCTCGACGTCGCCCTCGAAGAGCACGAACCGCGCAGGCGCACCGACCGCCAGAGCGCGGTGCAGATCCCACAACGCCATGGGGACCGCGGAGCGGGGCAGGTGCACGTAGCAGCGGCTCGCCCAGGCCCCGCCGAGGGAGCGGGGACGGAACGGGAGGGCACCCAGGTCGGCCCGGACCCTGGTGGCACGGGGGGCGTGGTCGGGGACCATCTCCAGCATCGCAGCGGCTGCATCGAGCGCGATCACCTGGTCCCCCAGAGCGGCCGAGTGCCAGCCCGGGCCGCAGCCCAGGTCGGCCACGGGACCGAGCCGGGCGCGGCCGGCCAGCGCACCGAATCCCTCGGCCTCTTCGGTCGACGCCGGCGCCCGGAGGCGCGCCCAGTCGTCCGCCCTCTGCTCGTAGACCTCGAGGGTCGAGTCGCCGGTCAACCGATCCGTCTCAGAAGAGCTCGAGCTGCTCGGTGGAGGTGGCCTGCCGGCTCACCGGGACCCACTGGACACCGCCCCGAGGGCCGAGCACCCGGACTTCGAGCTGTTCCACGAGCAGCGCGCGGGCAGCTCCCTTGGCATCGCGCACGCCGACGCTCCCGTCCTTCTCCCTGCCGACCACCCGTCCCTCCTTCCAGTGCTCGCTCGCGCGTCTGCGGAACCGGACCGTGTCTCCAGCTCGGAGTCCGAGCTCGGTGAGCTCGGAAGGCGAGGAGGCCGCAGACAGGGGCGAGGAGGGCTTCCTGGTCATTCGAGGTACCCGACGAAACGGGCGTTCAGCTTGCGCATCCCGGCGAGCCATCGCTCGTAGTCGCCCGCCTTGCGCTGGAGGTACATCTCCACCTCGGGGTGCGGCAGCACGAGGAATCGCTCGTCGGCCAGCGCCTCCACGACAGCGTCGGCCACCTCTCCGGGTTCGAGCATGCCGTCGAGGCCGACCACCCCACCACCGTCACCGAGGCCGGTGGTCATCTGCGTCCGCACTCCCTGGGGGCAGAGGACGGAGACCTTGATGCCCTGGTGGGCGTGGCTGATCGAGAGCCACTCTGCGAGCGCCACCGCCGCGTGCTTGGTCACCGAGTACGGGGCGGAACCGATCTGGGTGAGCAGCCCGGCCGCGCTGGCCGTGTTGAGCAGGTATCCCGACCCCCTCGCGATCATCCCCGGGAGCACCGCCCGGGCGGCGTAGACGTGAGCCATCAGGTTCACACCGATGATGCGCTCCCAGTCCTCGTCGCAGGCCTCGACTCCACCGGCCACCACGATGCCCACGTTGGAGCAGAACAGGTCGATCGGTCCGAAGGCCTCCTCGGTCGCCCGCACGAGCGCCTGCACCTGGGCCTCGTCGGCGACGTCCGCGGCGAAGGCCAGGCCGCCGACCTTCGCAGCGAGCTCCTCGGTGGCTGGGACGTCGAGGTCGGCGACCGCGATCCCGCGTGCACCCTCGGCGACGAAGCGCTCGGCGAGGGCTCGGCCGATGCCGTGCGCTGCACCGGTGACCACAGCGACCTTGCCCCGCAGCTCCATGACCTGGACTCTAGGGAACCGGAGGTGGGTGAGCGCCCATCCGGCGGTGTCAGAGAGCACCACGGTGGGAATCCTGCTGCGACCCGCTAGAACCCTTTCGTGTCCTTGGCCCTCCGTGAGATCCGCCGACGCTCGGGTCGCTTCGCCGTCCTCGCCTCGGCCGTCACGGTGCTGGTGTTCTTCCTCCTCTTCCAGGAAGGGCTGCTCGGGGGCCTGGTCGAGCAGTTCGTCGGCGCGCTGCGGCACCAGGACGCCGAGGTGCTCGTCTACAGCGAGCAGGCTCGCCAGAACGCCCAGGCCTCGATCGTCTCCGACGAGACCGTCTCCGCGGTGGCCGGGATCCCCGGCGTCGCCGCAGCGGCGCCGCTGGGTGTCGGGGTGTTCACGGTCGACACGGCGGAAGAGCGGACTGACGCCGCCGTGTTCGGGTACGAGCTGGGCGGTCCCGGCGCCCCCACGACGCTGAGCGAGGGCAGGCTTCCCCAACGACCCGGTGAGGCCGTCGTCTCCGCCGGCGCGGGGGAGGGCTTCGGCATCGGTGACGTGGTCGTGGGCGTCCCGGGAGGTGAGGAGATCGAGGTGGTCGGCCTGGGCGACGAGCTCGCGTTCAGCGTGCTACCGACCCTGTTCACGTCGTTCGACACCTACACCGAGCTGCGGATCGGTCAGAACCCCGACGCCGTGTCCGTCCCTCCCTCAGCGGTGGCGGTGCAGCTCGAGCCCGGGGTAGAGCCGACCGCGGTGGCCGAGGAGATCTCCTCCTCGATCCCGGGCACCGAGGCGCTGACCCGGGACGAGGCGGTCCGGCAGGCACCGGGAGTCGAGGCGGTGCAGCAGTCCTTCGCGGTCGTGCTCGCACTCGGCTACACGGTGGTCGGGGTCGTGATCGGGTTCTTCTTCCTCATCCTCACCACCCAGAAGCTCCCCCAGCTCACGCTCCTCCGGGCCCTGGGAGTCCCTGCGGCAAGGCTCATCGTGACCCTCGCGGTGCAGGTGATCGTCCTCGTGGTGGTGGCTCTGGTGGTAGGTGGCGGTCTCGCTGTGCAGGCCCTCGCGTCCGGCACGTCGGGAATCGATGCCTCGCTCTCGACGCAGCAGCTCGTGCAGACCGCCACCATCGTCGGGGCGATGGCCTTCCTGGCCGTGCTGGCTTCGGCCAGGCGGATTGCACGGATCGACCCGGCGCACGCCGTGGACGTGGGGGGTGTGCTGTGAGGGTGGCAGCTCGTGAGCTGTGGCGAAGGCCCGGGCGCTTCGCCCTTGCGGGCGGTGCGATAGCGCTGCTCTCGGTGCTGCTGTTGCTGCTGGGTGGTCTGCTCGACGGGCTGTTCCTCGGCTCGACGGGCGCGATGCGAGCGCAGGACGCGGACGTCTTCGTGTACTCGAGCGACGCGCAGGAGTCGTTCGTCCGGTCACGGATCTCTCCGGAGCTGCGGGCCGAGGTCGAGGAGGTGGAGGGGGTGGATCGCACCTCGGGCCTCGGCGTCGCGCTGGTGGCCGGTAGTGACGGAGCGCCGGACGGCTCCGACGATCTCCTGGATCTGGCGGTGATCGGGTACGAGTCGTCCACCGATGTCCTCCCGACGCCGCCCGGAACCGGTGAGGGCTACGCGGATCGGAGCCTCAAGGCTCGAGGCGTGGACGAAGGAGACGTGGTGGCGGTCGGGCCGACCGGGGTAGAGGTGGAGGTGGTCGGGTTCGTGGAGGACACCGACTACCTGCTTCAGGGGAGCTTGTGGGTGACAGCGGAGACATGGCGCGAGGTCCAGTCGAGCTCCCGACCGGATGCGGCGGTGGGCCCGGGCGTGTTCCAGGTCGTGCTGGCACACGGGGACGGCAGCGTCACCGCCGAGGAGCTCGCAACCGACATCGACGAATCGACCGGTGGTGCAACCACTTCGCTGACCAGGGAGGAGGCGGTGTTCTCCCTGCCGGGGACGCGAGAGCAGAACTCCACCTTCGGGGTCCTCATCGGCACCGGGTTCCTGGTGGTGGGCCTCATCACGGCGCTGTTCTTCGTGCTGCTCACCATCGAGCGCACCCGCCTCTTCGCCGCGGTGAAGGCGTTGGGGACACCGAGCTCGCGGTTGGTCGCGTGGTCGACCTTCCAGGCGACCGCTGTCTCGGCCGGCTCGTTCCTGTTGGGGGTGATCGTCACCGTCCCCCTTGCGGCCGTCGTACCGGACGCGATCCCTCTCCGCCTCGAGCCGGGCGCGCGGTCGCGACGGGTCTCCTGCTGCTCGCCACGTCCGCCTTGGGAAGCCTCGTCACCCTCCGTCGCATCGTCCGGATCGACCCCGCCAGCGCAATCTCCTAGGAGGACCATGACCGCGCTCGAGTTGCACGATGTCCGAAAGGTGTACCCGTCGGGCGACAGCGAGGTGGTTGCTCTGCACGACGCGACGCTCGAGGTCGGCGGCTGCGAGCTCGTCGCGCTCGTCGGGCCATCGGGATCGGGGAAGAGCACGCTGCTCTCCATCGCGGGTGGGCTCCTCACCCCGACCTCCGGCTCCGTGGTCGTGTCCGGCGAGGAGATCACCGGCTACAGCCTGAAGGAGCTGACCGCGTTCCGCAGGCGGCACGTGGGCTTCGTGTTCCAGTCGGTGAACCTCGTCCCGTTCCTCACCGCGTACGAGAACGTCATGATCGTGCCGGATCTGACCGGCTCCAACGACCGCGACGTTCGAGCTCGGGCGGAGCAGCTCCTCGAGGAGCTGGGCCTACGGGAGCGCCGTGACAACCGAGCCGGTGACCTGTCCGGAGGGGAGCGCCAGCGGGTCGCGATCGGGAGGGCACTCATCAACCGCCCTCAGCTGGTGCTGTTCGACGAGCCCACCTCGGCGCTGGACACAGAGCTGGGAGAGCAGGTCATGGGGCTGATCCGACGCGAGATCCACGACCGCTCGATAGCAGGGATCATGGTCACCCACGACCGCAGGATGACCGAGTACTGCGATCGGACGCTCGAGATCTCCGACGGTCAGCTCGCCGCGGCGCGCATCGTCGATTCGACGACCGCCCAGCGGTCCTCCCCCCAGGGAAGCGGCATGAGCACGGGCCTCTCCACGCCACCTTCGACGTAGTCCTCGACGGTCCTCCGGACCTTCTCCTCATCCCCCATGACGTCGATCTCGTCCGCCATACGATCAGAGATCGCGGCGAGCGCGCCCTCTCGATCGCCCGCCCGGTGCCGCTCGCGCACCTCGGCCACCTCGTCTCCGTAGCCCGCGCGCTCGAAGTTGGAGGCGTACGCGTCCACCACGGCGTACGAGAAGAGATCGCGCCGCGCGTAGTCGATGCCGTGCTCGCGATCGCACACCCCTGCGTGGACGTAGGCGTAGATCGTCGCGTCGCCGCCTGCCCGCACCTGGCTCACGGACCACGGGACGTGCGAGGCGGGCAGGTAGTTGAGCAGCACGCCGTCGGCGACCTCGCCCGCCAGGCGAAGCATCGCCGGGTTCAGGGCACCGAGGAGGATCTTGGGTCGCCTCCCCTCGAGACGCACACCGAGCCGGAACCGGCGCACCCGGTAGAAGTCGCCTTCGAACGAGACGCTCTCGCCGCCGAGGCAGTCGCGCAGCAGCGCGACGTACTCGCGGACGCGGGCGAGGGGCCGGTCGCCGTACGCGATGCTGTGCCAGCGCTCGGTCACGACCGGCGAGGAGATCCCGATCCCGACGAGGATCTCGCGGTCGGGGTGCAGGGCCTGAAGCGTCGCGGCGCCCATCGCCACGAGCATCGGCGAGCGGAGCTGGAGGGCGAGCACCCCGGTTCCCAGATCGAGCGAGGGGGCGGCCTGGCCGATCGCCGAGAGGGTTGCGAACGCCTCGGCGCCGACGGTCTCGGCGGTCCAGAAGGAGGTGTAGCCGATCTCCTCGGCGAGTCGGGCCGCTCGCAGGCCTGTGTCCAGCCCGAGCGCTTGGAAGCTGGCGAAGGTGACCCCGAGCGGAGCGGCCGTCATGGCCGGCCAGGCTACCGGGAGCCGGATGTCCGGGCCGGCGGCCGGGTCGGGTGTGCGCGGGTCGGAGGAGCGTGGCACCGGCTCTCCGTGGGTCGGTCAGGGCAGGGAGTCCGCGGCTGCTGGCGACGTGGTGTCGGTCGGCCCCCGGGTCGCTGTAGGCGTCTACCGCGGCGCCGGGCCGATACTGACAACCGAAGCCGCCCCCGGGTGGGTATGGTTGTGCCGACCGCTCCGACCGTGACCCCGGTCACGGAATCGGAACCCGCCGAGGGAGGTTGCACAGGACATGGTTGCTGATGTGGTGAGCGAGACACGGGACTTCGAGGTCGTGCAGGACGCCATCGGGATCATCGACGGCGGTCTGAGCACACTGCAGCACCGCGAGATCGTCTCGGCGGCAGAGGTGACCGACCTTCTCCTGGATCTGCGAAGCCTCCTCGCGGGGGTCTCGAGCCCTCTGTCGGACATAGAGGATCCGCTTGTGCCCGACATAGGGGCCTCGCTCCCCACCTGACGACCGACCGCCCTTCAGGAACCCGCGGCCAGCAGCTCTCCGTAGGCCTCGCGCATGCAGGACTCGAGGAGCACAGGGTCCTCCACCGCACCCCGGTCGACGTGGAGCCCCATGTCGAACGAACCGCAGTAGCTCATCGCGGTGAGGTTGAAAGCAGTCCCCGCGACGGGACCGAGCGGGAAGTTGGCCTCGATGCGGGCACCGGCGATGTACAGGTCGAACGGGGCGGCCCGCAGGTTCGACGTCGTGAAGTCGACGGTCTCGATCTGTTGGCGGGCCAGCCGCACCAGGACAGAGGTGGGCAGCAGGTTGAGGGCGCCGGCCAGAGCCGCCGTGAGCCCGATCGCCTTCTCGGACTTGGTCGTCGAGAGTCGCCGGTGCACCTCCTGGAACCGGGTCACCACATCCGACGGTCCGGTGGGAACCAGCACCCTGGTCGGCGCGAAGGCGTTCCCGCCGATCGATCCGTCACGCCTCGAGCTGACCGGCATCGCCATCCGCAGAGCCTCGACCTCGCTACCCATGGCGTGGTGGTAGGCACCGGCACCGTGGGCGGCTCCGGTCACGAAGAGGTCGTTGACGCTGCCTCCGAGGTTCTTGGCCGCTCGCCTGGCCTCGTCGAACGGGATCTGCAGCGGGGTGAACCATCGGCGGAGCGATCGGTGTCGCCACAGCGGGGAGCGTGAGGAGCCGGGCACCATCACCTGTCGGGCGGCCGAGCGGGTCAGCTCGGGAAGCCCGGTGCCTGCGTCGACCAGCCGTGAGGGGTGTCGCACCGCTCCGGTGGTGAAGCTGAGCGAGCGCTGGGCCACACCGGCGACGCGCCGCGCCCCGTGTCCCATCGTTCCCATCGTCACCTCGGCCAGGTTCGTCACGGTCGGCACCGGTGCCGGGATCCCGACTGGCTCGGGATCCTCGGCATCGGCCGTGAGGTCGACCATCCGTTCGGACATCCGGATCCCGCCCTCGCCGTCGGTGACGGTGTGGTGCATCTTCTGGAGCATCGCCGTTCGACCGTCAGGGAGACCGTCGATGAAGGTGAACTCCCAGAGCGGCCGCGTCCGATCGAGCGGCTGCTGCACCAGCTGGGCGGCGAGCGCGAAGAGCTCCTGCTCGGAGGCGCCGGCCGGAAGGCCGATGTGCCGAAGGTGGTAGCCGAGATCGAGCTCGGGATCGTCCCGCCACTCCGGGGGGGAGAGGCGGCCGAGCCCGGACACGACCCGCTGTCGGAGCCTGGGGATCGTCGAGACCACGTAGGCGAAGCGCCGCCGGATCCGGTCGTGGTCGGGAGCCCGATCGAAGAGGGTGAGGCTGCCGAACGTCGTCGAGAGCGCCGGGTCCTTCTCGACCGTCCACATCATCGCCTCGAGGTCGGTCATCCGACGCTCGGAGCGGATCGGTCGATCTTCCCTCATGGGGTCAGAGTACGTTCGCCCCGGGGGCGTCGAGGCCAGATCCGGCGGGCGAGCGCACCGAACGCGATGCCGACGGCAGCACCCCCGAGCACATCGGACGCGTGGTGGATTCGGACGTACACCCTGCTCGTCGCCACCACAACAGCGGCCCCGTAGTAGAGGGACTTGAGCCGGGAGTCCTCCGAGAGGAGGGCGGCGGCGGTGAAGGCGGCGCTGGCGTGACCGCTGGGGAAGCTGCTGGTCAGCGGACGCCGCAGGCGGTGGGGCCGCTCGTGCTCGTGCACCGGGCGTTGGCGGTCGAACAGGCGCTTCACCCCCTGGTTCACCACAAGGGACTCGAGGCCGATCGCGGTGCTGAGCCGGACGAGCTCCCGTCGTCTGTCCGGTGAGTTGAGCGCCTTGGCCGTGCCCAGGAGGAACCAGATGAGGCTGAAGTCGGCGAGCTCCGATGCGGTGTAGAAGGTCCGGTCGAGGAGTGGATCGCCCCGGAGCCGGTCGAAGGCCCGGTCGACCGCGTCGTCGAAGCGTTCGACAGCCGAGGGCTCGGTGCTCACCGGCGAGATGGTAGGCGGGGTGAGGGCACGCGTGGCGATCGGGCAAGCCGGCTCCGATCTTCCCGGATGATGGATCGTGGGCGCCAGGCAGTGATCCTCAGCTGACCGCTGGGGAGACCTCTACCAGCTCCGACTCGGCGCCCACGGTGAGCCCGTTGGCGCGGGCGGGATCCCCTCCGAACGCGGGGCAGTACGCGTGGAACGAGCACCAGTCGCAGAGCTTCGAGGGTCGGGGTCGGAAGTCCTCGCTCTCGCACGCGCGCACCACGGCCTTCCAGATTGCCCTCACCCTGGTCTCCAGCCCGCGCGTCGACTGGTCGGTCGGCTGGCAGACGATCGCGGTGGGTTGGCCGAGGTACAGCAGCTGTATTCGGGCGGGGCGTTCTCCGAAGGCCTGCTCGCAGAGGTAGGAGTAGAAGTGGACGCCACCGAGCCGACTCTGTTCGAAGCGCGCACCCGGCGCCCGGCCGGTCTTGTAGTCGGTCACCACGAGCCGGCCGCTCTCGTCCAGCTCGAGTCGGTCGATGATGCCGCGGAGGTGGAGATCTCCGACCGCCGCCTCGAGCATCAGCTCGAGGCCGATCGGATTCACTGCGGCTGGGTCCTCGAGCTCGAAGTACTTCCTGACCAGGTCCTCGGCGTCGTTGACGAAGCGGGCCTCGTCCTCGGCGGACAGGCCGAGCCCTGTGAACTCGGGGTGGTCCTGGATCTCGTCGACGGCCCTGGCCAGCGAGGTGAGTGCCTGCGGGAGCGTGCGCGCCTCGGCCGGTTCGCAGAAGAGGAGCTCCAGCGCTCGGTGCACCAGGGAGCCCTTCGTCGCTGCGGCGGAAGGGGGCTCGGGGAGCTTGTCGATCGCCGAGAACCGGAACGCAAGGGCGCAGTCCTTGAACGCCGAGACCTTGCTGGGTGAGAGCGTGCCGGGCGGTGCGAGGGCCATGGGTTCAACCCTACGCCGGGGCGGTGACAGCTTTGCCGGACCGGGGCGGGCATCCCGCCGGCACCTCAGCCCTGACGGTCGGCCAGCTGGGCCTCGAGCCCCCTGATCACCACCTCCACAGCCTGGGCGAAGACCTGCTCCCCCGAGCCGGCGGAGTCGAGGTGCTCCACGTAGGAGCGGGCGTTCGGGACCGAGTCGCTCAACACGTCGTCCAGGCGGTGCCAGCCCTGCTTGACCCGCTCCTCGACCGACTTGGGAGGTTCGCCCTCCTTTCGCCCGACGAGCAGCTGGTAGGCCTCGAAGTGCGAGCGGCTGATCGCCACCGAGGCCAGGACGTTCAGCGCCTCGGCGGCCTCGACCTCACCGAAACCCGCGTCACGTAGCGCGCCCACGCCGTACTCGATGAGGGGTAGGGCACTCGGCGGGTAGTTCTGATAGGTGTAGAGCTGGTCAGCGATGCCCGGGTAGTCGGTGAGCACCGAGTGCACCGCCCAGGAGAGCCGCCTCAGTCGCTCCTGCCACGCGCCTTCCGGACCCGGGAGCTCGATGAGGGAGAGCACCCGATCGGTGACCGCGTCGATGAGCTCGTCCTTGCTCTTGAAGTACCAGTAGATCGCCATCGAGGTGACGCCGAGCTCGTCACCGAGCTTCCGCATGCTCATGCCGTCGAGGCCGAACCGCCGTGTGAGCGTGAGCGCGGCGTCGACGATCTGAGACCTCTCCAGGAGCGGTCCGTCCGGCCGGGCACCGCCCGGTCTCCTGCGGCTCTCCGTGCCGGTCATCGTCCCTCCAGCTTCGAGAAGCCTTCTCGCCCGTAGAGGTTGCCACACACCATCAGGGTCGAGCGTGCTTGTCGGTGCGGCCCGCGAAGGCGGCCCGGATCGAGGACGCGATCTCGTCCGGAGCCTCCAGCGGGCCGAAGTGGCCCAGGTGCTCTCTGGCCTCCAGGTGTCCGTTGGGTAGGGCGGCGGCCACCGACGCGGCCATCGACGCCGGACCAGGGTCGATCCGCCCACGCACCACGGTGACGGGGCAGCTGACCAGGTGGAGGTGGTCGAATGCGTCGTGCTGCCCACCCATCTCGTACACCCTCGCCTCGTGCTCCGGGTGGCACTTCAGGAGCACCGATCCGTCCGGTTGTTCGGAGAACCCGCCTCTCACGTACGCCCAGATGCTCTCCTCGGGCATCCCACCGAACGGCGGCTTGGAAGCGAAGTTCTCGAAGGCGGCGTCCCACGAGGGGAAGCCGGTGCGCCGCCGGCGCGCGCCCGCGGCCATGAAGTTCTCTCCATCGGTCGGGATCCGGGCCGGGAAGACCACCGGCTCGAACACCCAGAGTGCATCGAACGTCCCCGGCCGGCGCTGCTCGGCCATGAGCAGTGCCGCTCCACCCTTGGAGTGGCCGGCCGCGACCAGTCCCGGCGCGAGCTCCAGGGCGTCGACGACCGCGAGGACGTCGTCGGCGAACCCCTGCCATTCGAAGGTGTGGTCGGGGGGAGCTGTGGAGTCGCCGTGGCCCCTGAGATCGGGGGCCAGGCAGTGCCACTCCTGCAGGCGGGCGGCGACCGGTTCCCAGCAACGGCCGTGCAGGCCGGTGGCGTGGGCCAGCAGCAGGGGCGGTCCCTCGCCATCCAGGTCGTGGAGTGCCAGCTCGACCCCGTCGGTGCTGCTGATGGGCGACACGGGGGGAATGGTGGCAGGCCCGGGCAGTGGAAGCGAAGCCCCGACATCGCATCGACCCACCCCCACCCAGCGAACCGTCGGTTCAGACGCCAGGATTTCCGGCGCCTCAGCCGGAAGTTCGCATCGACCCACCCCCTGCCAGCGAACCGTCGGTTCAGACGCCAGGATTTCCGGCGCCTCAGCCGGAAGTTCGCATCGACCCACCCCCTGCCAGCGAACCGTCGGTTCAGACGCCAGGATTTCCGGCGCCTCAGGCGGAAGTTCGCAACGACGCACCCCCACCCAGCGAACCGTCGGTTGTCCAGGGGGTTCCGGGTATCGGAGGACGGGGCGGTCGCGTCACGGCCGGCGTCGCGTGGCGAGCCCGGCGAGCTCTCGGCTCAGGGTCCTGGTGGCCACGTCCAGGAGCAGCTCCAGCCCGCTGTCGACGACGACGAAGGCGTCCGAGCTGATGCCGTTCTCGAGGATGATCCGATGCGGGGAGAGGCGGACCGTCGCTTCGGTGTCCTCTGCGCGCACGCCGATCGCGAGTGGACCCGGCAACCTGAGCACCACCGCCCGCACAGCGGCGTTGGCCAGGTACTGCGGCACCGCGTCGGCCAGCATGTGGACCACGAGGTTGGCCTCTTCCCGCGGCGGTCGGTCTATCGGCGGGAGGGCAGGTGCAAGGCGGGTCGCGAGACGCATCGCCCCCGCCGCCAGGAACAGCGGCGTGGCCAGAGGTGCGGTGGCGGAGACGAGGAAGGTCTCCCAGACCGCGGCCGGGAAGTCGAAGGGCCGGCGACCCCGCAGGCGGGCCCACAGCCCGTCAGCCGTGTTGCCTGCCAGCGAGGAGAGCTCTGCCACAGCGACCGTTGCCCGGACCGATCGGACGGCCCGGGGCGGCAGCACCTCCTGCAGAGCGGTGGCGTCGACGGGCCCACCGGCCAGTGCGGAGTCGCGGGCGAAGTCCAGCAGCACGGGGAGCGCCTCGTCGATCTCCCCTTCGCCGAGGAAGTCCCTCCAGGCACCGTGGATCCAGGCGGTGTAACGGCAGCCGTTCACCTCTGTCACGGCCATGACGATCTGCTCCCGCGAGCGTGGCGAGAGACTCCGGCTGCCGGGCAGGACGCCGTCGAGGAGTCCACCGGCGCTCGAGCCGAGCTCTGCCAGCCACGGCACGAGGCGCTGGGGAGTCGCCGTAGGCCGGGCGAACAGGTCCACGGCCCAAGCGTACGCCCGGACTCGTTCGGTGCCGGGGAGCAGGTGATCCGGCGTGTCGGCCCGGTCCACCTGCCCGGGCGGAACCTCCCACCGACGGTTGCGAACTTCCGCCTGAGGCGCCGGAAATCCTGCCGTCTGAACCGACGGTTCGCTGGCAGGGGGTGGGTCGATGCGAACTTCCGCCTGAGGCGCCGGAGATCCTGGCGCCTGAACCGACGGTTCGCTGGGTGGGGGTGGGTCGATGCGAACTTCCGCCTGAGGCGCTGGAAATCCTGGCGCCTGAACCGACGGTTCGCTGGGAGGGGGTCGAGCCGGCAGGTCAGTCGGTGCGTCAGCGGAAGGCGTTGAGGCCGGTGATCGTCTGGCCCAGGACCAGCTGGTGCACCTCGTTGGTTCCCTCGTAGGTGTACACGGACTCGAGGTTGTTCATGTGGCGGATGATCGGGTACTCGAGCGTGATCCCGTTCGCTCCGAGCACGGAGCGCGCCTCACGCGCAACCCACAGCGCCTCGCGGACGTTGTCGAGCTTCCCGAAGCTGACCTGCGCGGGGCTGAGCCGGCCCTCGTCCTTCAGCCGTCCGAGGTGCAGCGCGAGGAGGGTCCCCTTCTCGACGCGGAGCATCATCTCGACCAGCTTGCGCTGCGTGAGCTGGAAGCTCGCTATCGGCTGTCCGAACTGCTCGCGGTCGAGCGAGTAGCGGAGGGCGGTCTCGTAGCAGGTGCGGGCCGCACCCATCGCCCCCCAGAGGATCCCGAAGCGGGCCTCGTTCAGGCACGACAGCGGCCCGCGCATCGACGAGACCTCGGGTAGGCGCGCCGACTCGGGCACCCGCACGTCGTCCATGACCAGCTCTGACGTCACCGAGGCCCGCAGCGAGAGCTTGTGCGGGATGTCGGTGGCCGCGAAGCCGGGGGAGTCGGTCGGGACGATGAAGCCGGCGTAGCTCCCCGCCTCGTCGGGCGTGCGGGCCCAGACGACCGCCAGGTCCGCGACGCTGCCGTTGGTGATCCACATCTTGGTGCCGTTCAACACCCAGTCGCCGCCGTCCCGCCTGGCGTGGGTGCGCATGCCGGCGGGATCGCTCCCCGAGTCGGGCTCGGTGAGTCCGAAGCAGCCGATCGCCTCTCCCGAGGCCATCTGCGGGAGCCACTCCTGCTTCTGGTCCTCCGACCCGAAGCGCCAGATCGGGAACATCGCCAGCGAGCCCTGGACGGAGACGAACGAGCGGGCCCCGCTGTCGGCGGCTTCCAGCTCGAGACAGGCCAGCCCGTACTGCACCGCGCTGGAGCCCGCGCAGCCGTAGCCGTCGAGGTGCATGCCGAGCAGCCCGAGCTCACCCATCTCCGTGGCGAGCTCGCGGGGGAACACCCCGGCCTCGAACCACCCGGCGACCCCGGGGAGGATCCGATCCGTCACGTAGCGGTGGACGGTGTCACGGAGCATCAGCTCGTCGTCCGAGAGCAGCGAGCCGATCGCCAGGAGGTCCAGGGGATCGGGATCGGCGTGCGTGTGCTCTCGTGGCTCGCTCATCGGGCTCAGCGTAGGGGGCTGCTGCCGGAGCGTGCCGATACGCTGGCGGCTCGATGGGCAGGGACCGCGGCGATCGCTGGGGTGAGGGTGCGAGCGAGCTCGACGCCGCGAGCCCATACCTCGCGCTTGCCAGAGAGATCCAGCGCGAGGTGGAAGCCGTCGTCGAGGATCCGGAGGCGGATGGCGAGGCCCTCGTGGAGGCGATCAAGGCGGTACCGGCGCGAGAGCGGTCTCGCATGATCAAGACCGCCTTCGAGAGGCTCCCCGCCGAGCGACAGTGGGAGATCCTCGAGGCAGCGTTCGGTGACGACGAGATCCGCTCTCATCTGGAACGGGAACGGGCCGCTCACCTCGATGCTCTACGACGATCCTCCGACCTGGACGCGCTCGTGACCCGTGCCCGCGCCACCAGCCACCTCGATCTGCGCGAGCTACCCAGCACAGTCCAGCTCGCGGTCGGCTTGTTCAGGCCCTCGGACGTTCGAGCGGCGCTCCGGAAGGGCCATCTCTCAGACAGCTGTGCGCGGATTCTCGTCGTCCGTCCCGTGGATCGGGAGGGCGGGGTCCGGGTCATCGATGACTCCTTCAACCCCAGGGGTGGCTTGTTCGTGACTGCTGAGTACGACGAGGCCACATGGAGCAGGGAGCAGATCCCGAGCCACACGGTGGTGCGGCTCGGCTCCATCGCGGGGCACGGTGGCGATCGCCAGCTCGAGCCCTTGCTCTACGCAGGGGCCCGGGTCGATGTCGAGATCAGCGGTGAGATCATCGAGGGACAGCTCCACTTGGGCTTCGCTATGTTGGGTGACCGGGATGTCTTCAGCGGGCTCGGGTGACGACCGGATGCTGCGTCGAGGAAGCAACGGCACGGAAGGCGCGGCGAGAGGCGCTGCGTCCCGTTCGACGGGAAGGGGGGTGCCTGCATGGAGTACCTCGGAGTCGTGCTGATCATCGGCGCTGCGATCGCGCTGCTCGCCCTGATGGTGGTGCTGAACAGCTTCCACCTGATCGGGCCGTCCCAGGTCGGGCTGGTGATCAAGCGGCTCGGACGAAAGCTCGCGTCAGATCAGCTGATCGCGCTCAAGGGCGAGGCCGGGTACCAGGCCGATCTGCTGATGCCTGGTCTGCGCATCAAGGTGTGGCCGATCTACAAGGTCGAGCGCTACCCCTGGGTGCAGGTATCCCCCGGCGGACATCGGCCTGGTCATCGCCCAGGTGGGCGCTGCACTCCCCACCGGGGCGAAGTCGGCTGCCTACCGCTCGGAGTTCGGCAGCTTCGCGGACGTGAGGACCTTCCTCGCGGGTGGCGGCCAGAGAGGTGTGCAACGGCCCGTGCTCCCGCCGGGCACGACTGCGCCCATCCACCCGGTCGGCTTCGTGGTGGTCACCGGCCAGCAGATGTTCGGAAAGGTGATCTCGGAGATGACCGACCGCGGCGCTCGACCAGGTGAGCCAGAACGCGCTGGGCGTGACCCACATCACGCCCGCAGGGCGACCGTGACATCGTCGGCGTGGTCACCACCCTGGAAGGACCGCCCTCGGGAGACATCGCCAGCCGCATCGGTGGCTTCGACGACGTGTGGACGATGGAAGCAGAGGGCGACGGGCTCGGCGAGCCAGGTCATCCAGGCGGTGCTTCGCTCCAAGAACCAACTGCACGACAACTACCAGGACTACCAGGCCTTCCTCGAGAACGGCGGCTGCATCGGACTGCAGCACGATCCCGCTGCTCTACGGCTCGTACCTGCTGAACCCGTTCCTGGTGCAGGTCGAGCTGCGGGAGATGCTCGTGGTGCGCCAGGGCGAGGTGGCCGTCATCAAGTCCTACGTGGGCCTTCCCACCGAGGACACCTCCGGCGAGGAGTTCAAGTTCGGTTCGATCGTGAAGCCGGGCCACCAGGGGATCTGGTCGGAGCCGCTGCGCACGGGCAAGTACACGCTCAACCCGCGCATCTACGAGGCGGAGATCGTCCCGACCTCGATCCTGACGCTGAACTGGTCGCACGTGACGAGCGAGGCCCACAGCCTCGACGCGCGGCTCGCTCCGATCGATGCGAAGAGCAAGGAGGCCTTCAACTTCAGCATCGACCTCCAGGTGCAGATCCACGTGCCCGACACCCGGGCCCCGAAGGTGATCACCATGGTCGGGACGATGCAGAACCTCGTCAACGAGGTGCTCCAGTCCGCGGTCGGCAACTACTTCCGCAACAAGCTGCAGACGCTGGGCGCCACCGAGTTCATCGAGAAGCGCGACGAGGTGCAGAGCGCCGCGGAGCGCTACATCCAGCAGTACCTCTCGCGCTACGAGGTCGAGACCCGCGGCGTGTACATCCAGGACGTCGTGTTCCCCGCCGACCTGGTGGAGGTGCTGACCAGTCGGGAGATCGCTGCCCAGGAGCGGGAGACGTTCGCCCAGCAACGGGCTGCTCAGGAGGCGCGGGTGAGCCTCGAGCAGCAACGTGGCGTGGCCGACATGCAGGCCGAGCTCGCCCAGGCCAACGTCTCGATCGACATCGAGACGTCCCGGGCCCAAGCGGCCAGAGCCCGAGCTGAGGGCGAGGCCGCGGTCATCACCTTGACCGGAGCAGCCGAGGCGACCCGCACCCGCGACATCGGCGACGCGACAGCCGATGCCGAAGCAGGCACTCGGGCTGGCGCGGGCGAAGGGCTTCGACGCCCAGCGCGAGGCCATCGGCGCGGAGCAGACTGCGATGGTCGCCGCTCTGCGCGAGATCGGAGACGGTCACGTGAAGATCGTCCCCGACATCCAGGTCGGATCCGAGGGCGGGGTCCTCGGCGGGCTCGGCGCGCTGCTGATGCGCTCGCTGGCGAACGGGTCCGGAGGTGATCACGACCGAGACGAGGGGGAGGGTGATGACGCTCGATCGAGCGTCGGCGACATCGCCTCCTCGTCGGACGCGGACGGCAACGGGCGTCGGGGAGCTGGGTCCTGGTGGTGACGAGGCGGCGGACGGAGGGACTCCGTAGCTGTATACCCTTGCCGTCATGTCGCTGTGCCGAACGCCCACCTCTCGACTCCGACGAGCACCGCGAGCACGTGAAGCGAGCCGAGGCCGCCCTCTGCGACCCGGCGTTCGAGCACATCGTGGAGATGGTGCTCTCGAGGGTGGGCGACGTCTACGAGGCGGCGGCGGTGGACGGCAGGGTCCGCTTCCGCCGCGAGCCCGAACGCTCACGGATGGCGCTTCGAGGTCGTCGAGGTGGAGGGCCGCAACCCCCTGGAGAACCAGGCCCCGGAGCACCTGGCGCCCCTTGCCGAGGAGCTGGCCGCGAGGCAGCCACGCCGCACCGAGAACGCCTACCCCTTCGGCTACGAGCAGCTCTCGCAGCTCTTCGACAGCCCGGCTGCCCCCGACCTGGTGGCCGTCCACACCGCCGCCCACAACTGGGAGGACCAGGGCGGCCACATCGGTGAGCACGGGTCGATAGACGTGGTGCAGGCCCGGGCGCCGTTCGTGCTCGCCGGCGCCGGCGTCCGCGCCCAGGGGATGCTGCCCCGATCGTGCCGTCTCGTCGACGTGGCACCGACGCTCGCGGCGCTCATGGGGGTGGCACCCACCGGTGGATGGGGACACAACGGAGCAGCTCGGGACGACGTGCGTCTGGCGCGACAGGACGGGGAGGTGCTCGAGGACCTCATCGCTGAGGACGAGCGACCGCGCCACGTCGTGGGCTTCCTGCTCGACGGCGCCAACGCCAACGTCCTGTACGACATGGCGGCGCGGGGAGAGGCCCCGAACCTGGCGCGCCTGATGGAGATGGGCACCACCTACGCCCACGGAGCGATGTCTTCGTGCCCGACCGTCACGCTCGCCAACCACACGTCGATCCTCACCGGTGCGTACCCGGGCCACCACGGCATCCTCCACAACGCATGGTGGGACCGCTTCGAGCAGGAGCAGGTCATCACCAACTCGCCGATCCACTGGGTCACCGCGATGGAGACCCTGGAGCCTGGTGTGGAGACGCTCTTCCACGCCGTCCACCGCACCTGGCCGGATGCGGTGACCGTGGCGATCGACGAGCCGTGCGACAGCGGAGCGGACTACTCCACCCTGGGGCTGATGCGCCAGGGCGAGGTCCTGCCCCGCACTCCCCACGACCTGCCGCACAGCACGGAGCGGTTCGTGCGGCCGGTCAAGGAGTACGGCTGGAGCTCGAAGGTCGACCACATCGGGGTGGAGCAGTTCTGCGGCATCTGGGGCGAGGGTCCGTATCGCGGCGTCGACTGGCCGATCCCGCACTTCACCTGGGTCAACTTCGTCCTCACCGACGCGGCGTTCCACGAGGGCGGGCCGTACTCGGAGATCGCGGCGGCGAGCGTGCACGACACCGACGGCCGGCTGGGCGAGATCCTCGAGGCGGTGGAGAGAGCCGGGGTGTGGGACCAGACGGCGTTCTTCGTCGTGGCCGACCACGGCATGGAGGAGACGGACTCTTCGTGCACCGGCAACTGGGCCGACGCGCTGGACGCCGACCGGCCTCGACTACCGCGACGAGGGCTACGGCTTCATCTACGTCAACCCCTGAGGCGGGCTTCGCCCGCAGCAAGGATGGGGAGTCGACCTTCGTCGACGCGGCCCCTGGATCAGCCCGGCCAGGGTTCGCCGGCGCCCACCGGTCGGGCGGGGCTTCCCTGCGGCCGGTCACTACTACGGATCGTCGAGCACCCGTCTGCGACCGAGTCGCTTCGCGTCGTGGAGAAGGCCGTCCGCGTGGTGGAATGCGTCGCCCACCCAGCCTCCGGGATCGACCTCCGCCACCCCTGCCGAGAAGCTCACCTCGACCTCGACACCGCCGTTCTCGCTGGAGCCGATCTGGAGCGGGCTCTGCCTCAGCCGCTCCAGGGCGCGCTCGAGCGCCTCGCGGGCCTGGCGGGGCTCGGTGGCCGGGAAGAGCGCGGCGAACTCGTCGCCGCCCCAACGCGCCACCGTGTCTGCTGCACGAAGCTCGGAGGCGAGCAGGCGGCCGGTCTCCACGAGCACTGCGTCGCCCACCACGTGGCCGCGCTCGTTCACCTCCTTGAAGTCGTCGAGGTCGATGAGTGCGAGCGAGAGCGGGTCCCCGGTGCGGCGGCTCAGCTCGGACAGGCGCTCGAGGGCGTCGGAGAGGGCCCGCCGGTTCGGCAGCCCCGTGAGGGGGTCCGTGCGGGCCAGCTCCTCTGCATGCTTCTTGGCGTCGTCGACCTCGGCGCGCCTCCTGTGGATCTCGGTGACGTCACGTCCGGTGCAGACCACGACCTCCGCGCCGCGGTCGAAGAAGCCGGTCCAGCGGATCCAGAGGTGGTGGCCGTCGTGGTGGCGGGTTCGGCCCTCCGCGACGAACCGGTCCTCCCCGCGATCCCAGCGAGTCTGGGCCTCGTTCGTCACCGATCCCCGGTCGGACGGGTGCACGAGATCGAGCAGGTGGGTTCTCTTGAGCTCCTCGGTGCTCCAACCGAGCGTCCGCTCCCACGCCGGGTTCAGCAGCAGCGGGCGGCCGTCGAGGTCCACGATGCAGAGCAGATCCGGGCTGTGCTCGACCAGGTACCCGGCCAAGGCAGCGTCATCCCAAGATCTCAGCTCTCGCGAACCCACCGCGGAGCGTTCCATCGGTCCCCAATCAGAACTCAGTTCCGGTCCGTTGGGATTCTACGGAGTTGAACGGTGACTCAGGGTGAAATCGGGCAGAACTTGCGATCAATCTCCGGTCAACGCCGATCGGTGTGCTGAACCGGTCAGACCGCGTCCGGTCAGCCCTGGGTGGCCTGGAAGAGCTCGAGGATCTTCTTCAGCTCGTCCTGGGTGCCCTCTGGGATCACGTAGCCCGCGGGATCCCGGATCTCGTCGAAGCGGTCGCGAACCGCCTCAACGGTGAGGTCCCGGTCGAAGATGCCCTCGGTGAGTCCCACGAAGAAGCGGGCCACGTAGCCGCCACCGACGCTGAAGACCTCACCGCTGGCCGGACAGTCCTCATGGCAGAGCCAGGCCACCACGGGGGAGACGTACTCGGGAGCGAGCATGTCGCCGAGAGGGCCGAGGAGCTCCTCGGTCATCCGGGTCTTCGCGATCGGGGCGATCGCGTTGGCCTTGATGTTGTACTTGGCACCTTCGATCGCCAGGACGTGGGTCAGCCCCACCAGACCCATCTTCGCCGCCCCGTAGTTCGTCTGGCCGAAGTTGCCGAGGATGCCGGCGCTGGAGGCTGTGCACACGACCCGCCCGTAGCCCTTCTCCCGCATGACCTTCCACGCCGGGATGGTGACGTGGAAGGCGCCGCGGAGGTGCACGTCCAGCACCGGATCCACGAGATCCGGCGCCATGTTGTGGAAGCTCTTGTCGCGCAGGATGCCGGCGTTGTTGATGACGATGTCGACGGTGCCGAAGGCGTCGAGGGCGGTCTTGACCACCGCCTCGCCTCCCTCCGCGGTGGCGACGCTGTCGGTGTTGGCCACCGCGACCCCGCCGGAGTCCTCGATCTCCTTGGCGGTGGTCTGTGCCGGACCGGCGTCGGCCCCTTCGCCCGACGTCGAGCCGCCGAGGTCGTTGACGACGACCTTGGCGCCACGGGACGCGAGCAGCAGAGCGTGCTCGCGGCCGAGCCCACCGCCGGCTCCGGTGATGATCGCCACCTTGCCGTCGAATCCGAGATCAGACATGTCTTCCCCTTGCTCCTACGCCTTCGCGAACGGCCGCAGGATAGCGAGCCCCGGGCTGCCGGCAGAAAGCCCGCACGCCCACGACCGAGACGGGGATCAGCCAGCGATCAGCCGGGGAGCACCACGCCGAGCTCGTCGGCGGCGTAGCTGGTGAGCCGCTTGTAGTCGACCTTCCCGTTGGGTGCGCGGCCGATCGAGTCGATCGTCACGATCCTCTTGGGTGCCTTGAAGCCGGCCAGGTGCTCCTTCACGTGCGCGATGAGCGACCCCTCCTCGAAGCCCGCGTCCTGCCAGAGCTCCACCACCGCGTTCACCGACTGACCCCACTTGTCGTCGGGGAGCCCCACGACGACTGCGTCGTGAACTGCCGGGTGGATCTTCAGCGCCTCCTCGACCTCTTCGGGGAAGACCTTCTCTCCTCCGGTGTTGATGCACTGCGAACCGCGCCCAACAGCACGAGGGTTCCGTCCGCCTCCACTCTGGCGAAGTCCCCCGGCATGGAGTAGGTGTCGTCGTCGATGGTCACGAAGGTGGCCCGCGACTTCTCCTCGTCCTTGTAGTAGCCGATCGGGGTGTAGCCGCGAACCGCGACCCGCCCGACCTCGCCGGAGCCCGGCTCGACATCGCGCCCCTCGTCGTCGATGACGCGGGCGGTCTCGCCCAGGATGAACTTGGCGGTCTTGGCTGAACCGCCGGCCGAAGAGATCGACTGGCCCATCCCCAGGGCCTCCGAGGAGGAGAACGCGTCGACCAGCATCATCCCGCCGTGATGGCGGAGCAGGGCCTGCTTCACCTCCTCGCTCCACATGACCCCCGACGAGGTGATGGTGAGGAGGCTGGAGATGTCCCAGCGCTCGGGCTCGCGGTCCAGGGCGGCGAGCATCGGCTTCGCGAAGGCATCGCCGACGATGGCGAGCGCGTTCACCTTCTCACGCTGGATGGTGTCGAGCATCTCCTCGATGTCCAGGGTCCGGCTCTCGAGCGTCACGGCCGAGCCGCCGGAGCTGAGGAAGATGAGCGAGGTGAACTGGCCGGTTCCGTGCATCAGCGGGCAGGCCGGGACCTGCACCAGACCGGGGCCCTGGACCGCCGCGTCCACGGCCGCGAGGTCGGCTCCGGGCTCGCGGAACGCCGGGTTGACGCTGCCGATGGTCGCCCGGATCAGGTCGTCCTGGCGCCACATCACGCCCTTCGGCATGCCGGTGGTACCGCCCGTGTAGAGGAAGTTGAGGTCGGTCCCGTCCCTTCCCCAAGGGGCGGCCACCCGTCCGTCGGCAGACGCCGCGGCCTCCTCGTACGGGACGGCCCACTCGGGGCAGGGCTCCGTCCCGTCGTCCACCCAGAGCCACAGCTTCACCTCGACCTGGTCCCGGATCTCGTCGATGGTGGGTACGAAGGTGCCGTGGAACGCGACCGCCACCGAGTCGGAGTTGTCCCAGAGGTACCGAAGCTCTTCAGGTCCGTAGCGGTAGTTCGTGTTCACCGGGACGAGGCTCGCCTTGAAGCAGGCGTACATCGTCTCCAGGTACTCGGGGCAGTTGTACAGGAAGACGGCGACCTTGTCCTGACGATCGACCCCGACGTCGAGCAGCGTGCGGGCCAGGCCGTCCGCCCGCCGGTCGAACTCCGACCAGGTGTAGCGCCGGGACCCCTGCACCTGGGCCTGCGCATCGGGGATGATCTCGGCCACCCGTTCCCAGATGTCCGCGTAGTTCCAGCCGGGCATGTTTCCCCCCTCTAGCTGTTCGCCCGGATGAAAGCAGACCGGGGGTCGCTCTGCCATTCGGCGGGTCCCGTCGGCAGCGGTTACCTTGCTCGCGGTGGACTTCGAGCTGCCTCCGGATGACGACCCGCGCCGGATCGCGGTGAGGGAGTGGGTGAGCTCGCACCCCGACCCGTCGGGACGTGACCTCGCGGAGGCGGGGTACGTGGCTCCGCACTGGCCGGAGCCCTGGGGGTTGGATGCCGACCCGATCCACCAGCTCCTCATCGACGACGAGCTGAAGCGGGCAGGGGTGCGGCGCCCGATGAACATGATCGGCATCGGGTGGGCGGGGCCGACCCTGCTGCACGCGGGCACCGAGGCCCAGAAGGACCGGTACCTCTTCCCGATCCTCTCGGGCGAGGAGGTGTGGTGCCAGCTGTTCAGCGAGCCCGAGGCCGGGAGCGACCTCGCGAGCCTGGGCACCCGGGCGGTCCGCGACGGTGACGAGTACGTGGTGAACGGGCAGAAGATCTGGACCTCGCTTGCGCACTTCTCGAAGTTCGGGATCCTGATCGCCCGCACCAACCCCGACGCGCCCAAGCACAAGGGGATCTCGTACTTCATCTGCCCCATGGACGCGCCGGGCATCGAGGTGCGCCCGATCGTGGAGATGACGGGCGGGCACACCTTCAACGAGGTCTTCTTCACCGACGTCCGGATCCCCGTCGAGAACCTGGTGGGCGACGAGAACGAGGGCTGGGCCCTCGCCAAGGTGACCCTCGGCAACGAGCGGGTCTCGCTCTCCACCGGCGGCCTGCTGTGGGGCAACGGCCCGACGACCGAGGACTTCTTCGACCTCGTGCGGGCCCACGGGGGCGTCGGCGACCCGCTGGCGAGGCAACGGGCGGCGCAGCTCCACATCGAGTCGGAGCTGCTGAGGCTGATACGCCTGCGCCAGGTCACCGCGGCGGTGGCGGGCCGCCCGCCCGGGCCCGAGGCGTCCATCCGCAAGCTGCTGGCGGACGAGCACGGCCAGAGGGTCATGGAGCTCGCCAAGGACCTCCAGGGCTCCTGGGGGATGCTGGCGTCGGGCTGGACCGCGCCGGAGGGCAGGTCGGTGCTCACGACGGAGCTGCGGTGGGGCGAGTCCTCGATCTGGCACTACGGGTACCTGTTCAGCCAGGCCCTCACGATCGGTGGGGGGACCTGGGCCGTGCAGCGCAACATCGTGGCCGAGCGGGTGCTGGGGCTGCCGCACGACGTCGACGTGGAGGAGGGGAGGAGCTGGGCGGAGTCCCGCCGCGAGCGGGTTCCGGCCGGTTGACCACTCGCGTCGGGCCGTGATTGGCGCCGCGGCCGCTGCGGCGGTGAAGCTCTGGGGCATGGCTTCCGACACCGACCTGCTGCGGCGACACGAGAAGGTGGTCGCAGCAAAGGACCTTCCCGGGGTGCCCGCCGGTACGCCGGGGATCGTGGTGCTGGTGAACGGCATCACCTGGATCCGCTACCGGGTGCTGTTCGACAACGGAGTCGACCTGGGACCGCTCAACCGCGACGAGCTCGTCCGCCCCGGTGAGTGGGCCGAGCTGCGGAGAGAGCGCGCGAACGCCCTGTTCGAATCCGTGGCCGAGTGAGGGAAGCCGTCGTCGACTGAGGGAGCTCGCTGCCAGGCGAGGGAGCTCGCCGCCAACTGAGGGGGAGAGATGCGCATCAGCATGCAGCTGAACTACGCCGGTGGCTACAAGGAGGCGGCGAGCACCGTCGTCGACTTCGAGAAGGCCGGCCTCGACATGGTCTGGATCGCAGAGGCGTACGGCTTCGACGGTGTGAGCCTCCTCGGCTACGTCGCGGCGAAGACCGAGAAGGTGGTGCTGGCCTCGGGGATCCTCCCGATCTACACGCGCACCCCCACGCTGCTGGCTCAGACCGCGGCCGGGCTGGACGCGCTGAGCGACGGCCGCTTCGCCCTGGGGATCGGTGCGAGCGGGCCCCAGGTGATCGAGGGCTGGCACGGGGTCCCCTACGACAAGCCGCTCGGCCGGACCCGAGACATCATCGAGATCTGCCGAAAGGTGTGGAAGCGCGAGGACCGGCTCACCCACGACGGGTCCGTGTACACGCTTCCGCTCCCTCCCGAGCAGGGCACGGGACTGGGCAAGCCCCTCAAGATCATCAACCACCCGGTGCGCTCGGAGATCCCCATCTACGTCGCTTCGCTCGGACCGAAGAACGTGGAGCTCACCGCGGAGCTGGCGGACGGGTGGCTCCCGATCTTCTTCGTCCCGGAGAAGGCTCAGGACGTGTGGGGAGAAGACCTCGCTCGGGGCAAGGCCTCCCGGCCGGCCGATCTGGGCCCGCTGGACGTGGTCGCAGGAGGGATGGTGGCGATCGGCCCCGAGGCCAAGGGCTTCCTCGACTTCGCCAGGCCGATCATGGCGCTGTACGTGGGCGGCATGGGTGCCAAGGGGAGGAACTTCTACAACGCTCTCGTGACCCGGTACGGCTACGCCCGGGAGGCCGAGCAGATCCAGGACCTCTACCTGGACGGGAAGAAGGACGAGGCCGCTGCGCTCATCCCCGACGAGCTGCTCGACCTCACCAACCTCTGCGGGGACGAGGGCTGGGTGCGCGAGCGGATCCAGGCCTACAAGGAGGCCGGCGTGACCAACCTCATGGTCACGCCGATCGGCAATCCGGTGGAGATCATCGAGAAGGTGAGGGACTGGGCCGCCTGATCCGGGCCCACCCTGCATCGCCTCAGCGCGGCAACGGATCCAAAGGGTCGAGGCCGTCGCAGACGTGCCGGGCGGACTCGTCGGTGCGAGCTCAGCCGAGGATGGCTTCCACGTCGTCCGCGCTCGCGGCGGGCAGCAGCTCGGCGGCCGGTACCGCCTCGATGCGCTCGCCCAGCCGGACGCGCTTGCGGCCCGGGTACACGAGCACGAGAGCCCGGAGCTCGAGGTCGGCTAGAGCCGACAACATCGAGCGGTTGCGGCCAGGCACCGATGCTCGCTTGATCTCGAAGCCCACCGGACCACCGCCGAGCTCGACGTAGAGGTCGAGCTCGGCACCGTCCTGAGTTCGCCAGTACCAGACCGGCCGCGGTGACAGCGCTGCCGAGAGCTGCTCGATCACGAACCCCTCCCAGCTCGCGCCCACCTTGGGGTGACGATGGAGCGCTTCGGCATCGTCGATCCCGAGCAGTCGGTGGAGCAGACCCGAATCGCGCACATAGACCTTGGGTGCCTTCCGTTGGCGCTTGCCGATGTTGGCGAACCACGGTGCCAGCTGGCGGACGACCAGGGCATCGGTCAAGGCATCGAGGTACCGACGGGCCGCCCCTTCGCTGACACCGAGGGCCCTGGCCAGCTCGGCACCGTTCCACGACTGGCCGTGGTAGTGGGCCAGCATCGTCCACGCTCGACGCATGGTGGTGGCTGGTACCCGGGAGCCGAGCTGAGCCAGGTCGCGCTCGAGGAACGTGGCGATGTACTGGTCGCGCCATGAGCGCGAGTCGGACTCGGAACCGGCCGTGAAGGCCGGTGGGAGCCCGCCGCGGGTCCAGAGCCTGTCGGCCCGGCCCGACCCGACGTCGGCAACGGTCAGGCCGCCCAGATCCACCAGCTCGACGCGCCCGGCGAGGCTCTCGGAGGCCAGGCCGACCAGGTCGGGAGACGCGCTGCCGAGCACGAGGAACTGAGTCGGCGCCGGCTCACCAGGCTGGTGGCGATCGACCAGCACTCGCAGCACCGGGAACAGGTCGGGCAGTCGCTGAGCCTCGTCGATCGCGACCAGCCCTCGCGCTCCTTCGAGGGCCAGCATCGGATCGGCGAGTTGGGCCGCGTCGAGCGGGTCCTCCGCATCGAACCACCGCCCCCGAGGCCCCACGACCCGACGGGCCAGCGTCGTCTTGCCCGCCTGCCGAGGGCCGGTGAGCACGACGACGGGTGCGCGCGAGAGGGCGACCTCGAGCCGCCCCTCTGCTGTCCGGCGTCGGATGATTCTGGCCATACCCTGTATTTCCGCTAGTGAATGACGGATATACAGGGTAATCTACCGCCGGTGAACGCCTGCGTCAACGTGCTCCGCGTGGCGTGAGAGCCCGACCAGGGCCGTCGCGTGCGCTCGACACCGCTCGACGGTCGCTGTGATCAGCGGCCGAGCACGCCGAAGTCCACGGCGTGGCCGTACTTGTCGTGGAAGTAGCCGAACACCGGCGCGACCTGAGCGAGCAGGGCCGCATCCGGCGCCACCGATCGCGGCGAACCCGTTCAGGTAGAGCAGGTTCTTGAAGAACAGCACCAGCTCCTTCGGCAGGCGGATGCCGTGCCTCGACAGCACCCGGATGAGCCGACCGATCGCATCCGCCAGCTCGTCCACCCCGGACTCCTCCGAGAGAGAGCCGGGATCCACCTCGCCTCGATCTCGGCGGTGAGGGCGTCGAGATCCTGGTCTGCGGGCATCGCGCCGAACGTCACCATCGCCTCGAGCTGAGATCGCACGTCCATCTGAGCGAAGGCGATGAGGAACCGACCGAGGGCCGAGCGCTGCCGCTCGTCGAGGCGGCCGACGATGCCGAAGTCGACGAGGGAGAACGTACCCGTCGCCGTCGAGCAGGACGTTGCCCGCGTGCAGGTCCCCGTGGAACACGCCGTAGACGAGCGTGTGCTCCAGCACCCCCTGATCGCCAAGGTGAGGAGGCGCTCCCGCCTCCAGGCCGGCCGGGTCGGCGTTGGCGTAGGAGACGCCGGGCAGGCGCTCCATCACCAGGACCCGCTCCGTCACGAGCTCGGGGATCGGTCGGGGGAAGCGCACGTAGTCGGCACCGGCGTGCTCCGCGGTGATGCCGAGCTCGACCATGTTCAGCGCCTCGATCCGGAAGTCGAGCTCCTCGAGCACGAGCTGGGCGAACAGGTCGCACGAAGCCCGATACGTTGCCGGTGCGAGCGACCGCGCTGCACCTTCTCGGCCGCACGCGCAGCGCCCGCCATCGCACGGATGTCGGCCTCGAAGCGCTGGCGCAGCCCGGGACGGCGGATCTTCACCACGACCTCGCGACCGTCGTGCAGCACGGCCCGGTGCACCTGGGCGATCGACGCGGCACCGATGGGCTCGTCGTCGAAGTGGGCGAAGAGATCGCGGACGCCGACCGTCGAACGCCTTGCGCACGATCCGTCGCGGCGTTCGTCGTGGCAGCGCGGGGCACCTCGTCCCGGCACCACTGGAAGGTCTCGACCCACTCGGGTCGGGAGCAGGCCACCGGAGGTGGCGACGAACTGGCCGAGCTTCACCCACGCGGGGCCTCCCGCCCGAACCAGGTGCTGGAGGTGGCGGATGTTGGCGGACTCGTCGTCACGGCGCTGGTCGGCGGGCGTGGCCATGGCGTCGAGCAGGTCGACTGCCACCCGCAGGAGAGCACCTGCCGCCGTGCGACCGATCGCGGTGAGCATCCTCCGGTCGATGTCGGGACGTGCGAGGTGGCGTGCCTGCCGATCGCGCTCCCGGGATCCCGCCGGTACCTCGACCGCCCAGCGCTGGGCGGCTGCGGGGAGCCCCGGGATCTCGCCGAGCCAGGGCGAGCTGCGCATCAGCTCGACGGTCGGAGGGATACCGAGGAGCCCGATGTCGAAGAGGGTGGTGGTCTCCGTCGGAGTCATGTGGAGAGCTCCCTGGGTGGGCCGGCAAGGAAATTACCGTCAGTAATATATCTGCATGCCCTCTTCCGGTCCAGGGATGCCGCGGTTCCCCAGCCCTCGGAGGAGTGGCCTTACCATGGGTCCGGTGAAGAAGCGGCGCCGCGGCAGGCCTCGCAACGCCCCGAGCCGTGACGTCCGTCGACGCAAGCTCCTGGACGCCGCGCTGACCGTGATCCGCAGGGACGGGCCGACGACGTCGATGGGTGCGATCGCAGCCGAGGCGGGGGTCACGAAGCCGGTGCTGTACGCGCACTTCGGTGACAAGGCCGGCCTCTCCGCGGCGATCGCCCGCCACGTCGCGGACGAGCTGGTGGAGAGCATCACGGGCACGCTCGCCGAAGCCAGCGACCTGCCGGGCACGATCCGGGCGTCGGTGGAGGCGTTCGTCGACTTCGTGGAGGCCGATCCGGAGCTCTTCTCCTTCCTGCTGTACCCATCGGGGGGTCGCTCGCCCGACGAGGACCTGCGGTCGCTCATCGAGACCCTGGCCGGGAGGATCGAGGCGAACCTCGGCCCGGAGGATGCTGCGTCGGGGGTGCCGCCTCCGGTGGCGCTGCGGATCAGGGCTGTGCTGGGGCTGGCCTACACATCAGTCGACTGGTGGATCCGCGATGGCCGGGAATCGATGGGGCGCGACGAGCTCGTGGAGACGCTCACCGCGCTGGCGGTCTCAGTCTTCGCGGAGACCGGGCTGGTGGTGTGAGACGCCGGCGGCCCGGTCCCAGCGGCTACGCGAGGGCGCCGATCTTCGTCAGCGTCGCGGTGGCCTCGTCCATGAGCTCGGCAACGACCTCCGCGGCGGGCGTGAGCCCGTTGATCGCCCCCACGCCCTGCCCTGCCGGGAAGAACTCGATCGACGGATCGATGTCGGGAGCGTCGGCAGGCGCGCCGAGGTGGTTGGCTCCGTCGCTGAAGGAGCGGACGAACTGTGCGGGGAACGGCAGGAGCTCCTCCGGGCTCTCCTCCCACTGGCGCGTGTAGTCGTTGGCGACCACCCGACAGGTCTTGCCCGTGTAGCCACGGGAGATGGTGGTGCCGTCCTCGCCGGTGGCGAGCAGCTTCTCCTTGTAGCCGGAGACGGTGTGCGCCTCGGGGGTCGCGATGAACCTCGTACCGACCCAGACGCCCTCCGCCCCGAGCACGAGCGCGGCGGCCAGCCCCCGCCCGTCGAATATCCCGCCGGCCGCCACCACCGGCACACGGTCACCGACGGCATCCACCACCTGCGGCACGAGCGCCATCGTGGCCACGAGCCCGGTGTGGCCCCCCGCCTCGGTTCCCTGGGCGATGACGATGTCGCAGCCGGCCTCGACCGCGGCGACGGCGTGACGGACCTTGCCGCAGATGTTGACGACCAAGCGGTTGTTCTCGTGGCACAGCTCGATGACGTCGCGCGGCACCCCGAGACCTGCGACGAAGGCAGAGGCCCCGTTCTGGATGATGAGCTCGACCTGTGCGGTCATGTCGCCGGGAGCAGCGGTGAGCAGGTCGACGCCGAAGGGCTTGTCGGTCGCGGCGCGCACCTCGTTCATCTCCTCCACCATCTGCTCGGGTGACATGGTCGATGCCCCGAGGCATCCGTAGCCACCGGCGGCCGACACAGCGGATACGAGAGCGCTGTAGGAGACGCCTCCCATGCCGGCGAGCATGACGGGGTGCTCGATCTCGAGCATCTCGGTGATTCTGGTCTGCATCACGTTCCTCCGAGTCGGTAGGTCTGGACGGCATGGGCGACCACCTTGCCTTCGGCATCGGTGGCTTCGATCTCGGTGAAGACCAGGTCCTTCCCGCGCTTCACGGTCCGCGCGTGGCAGAGGAGGTCCGAGGCGCGGCAGGCGCCGACGAACTGCACCGACATGCTCACCGTCGACGCACGGGTGCCCTTGGAGAAGTCGTGGTTCGACCAAGCCGCGGCCGCTCCCGCGCTGTCGATCACCGAGCTCACGACGCCGCCGTGGTAGAAGACGCCGTCGTTGGTGAGCTCCTCGCGGAACGGGAGCCGCAGGGTCACCTCGTCGGGCTCGTAGCGATCGAAGGCGAGGCCGAGCCAGCTCATGAACGGGGTGGAGAGGAAGATCTCTGCCACCGCCGCACGGCGTCGCTGCTGTTCGTCCTCGCTGAGCCCGTCGGCCATGTGGCGAAAACTCGACCGATCGGTCAAGATACGTCCATGCGCTGGCAGATCGACGACACCCCTGAGCAGGCCCGCTTCCGCTCCGGCTTCCGTGAGTGGCTCGCCACCGCCCTCCCATCCGACTGGATCGAGGCGATCGACACCGGCGACGACGAGGCCTTCGCCGCCGCCCGGAGGAAGGCCGAGAGCGACGGGTGGAACCCCTTCTACTGGAGCAGCGTGATAGGTGCGAGCGGGTACGCGGCACCTCTGTGGCCGACCGAGTACGGAGGCCTCGCGGCGGAGACCTGGGCCGTGCGGGTCGTCCGCGAGGAGCTCGAGCGCTACCGGCTCCCCACCATCGCCGCGAACCTGCTCGGTGTCGGGCTGGCCGGGCCCACCCTCGTCGAGCACGGCACCGACGCCCAGAACCATCGGTACCTTCGCAAGATCCTCACCGGGGAGGAGATCTGGTGCCAGCTGTTCAGCGAGCCCGGGTCCGGATCCGATCTGGCGTCGCTCGGCACGCGGGCCGTGCGCGACGGCGACGAGTGGGTGGTGAACGGTCAGAAGGTGTGGACCTCGATCGCACAGCTCTCGCAGTTCGGGATGCTGGTCGCGCGCACCGACCCTGATGTGCCGAAGCACGGGGGGCTCACCTACTTCATCCTCGACATGAGCTCACCGGGGGTGGAGATCAGGCCGCTGCGCCAGATCACCGGGTCGGCGGAGTTCAACGAGGTCTACCTCACCGATGTCCGGATCCCCGACGAGAACCGGGTGGGTGCGGTCGGCGACGGTTGGCACGTGGCGCGCACGACCCTGATGAACGAGCGGGTGACGCTGTCGGGGGTTTCGCTGGACGCGGTGGCGTTCACCGGCGGGGTGCGCAAGGACCCGTGGGAGAGCTTCCTCGAGTCGGTTCCGGACCGCTCCGACCCCACGACACGACAGGGCCTGGCCCAGCTCTACATCGAGCAGCAGGTGAAGGAGCTGACGGCGTTCCGGGCCGCACTGACCCGGCAGCGGAGCGCACAACCCGGGCCCGAGGGATCGATCGGCAAGGTCTTCAACGCGGAGTACAACAAGCGGCGCAGCTCGTGGCTGGTGGGCCAGCGCGGGATGGCCGGTGTGGCCTGGGAGCCGGGCGACAGCGACGCGGAGGCCAAGGCCCACTCGTTCCTCCGGGCGCGTGCCAACTCGATCGAGGGCGGCACATCGGAGATCCTGCGCAACCAGATCGGCGAGCGGGTCCTCGGGCTGCCGCGCGAGCCCGAGCCCGAGAAGGACCTCGCCTGGAAGGACATCCGCCGCAACTGAGCGCGTGATCGCCGGGGTCACGGGCCCGGGCGGGCCATGATGGGCGGGTGCGCCGTCTGCTGCTGATCGGGATCCTCCTGACGGTGGCCACGCTGGTGGCCGGTGTGCCCGCGGGTCGGATGCCGGACTGCGCGACGGGGGGCGTAGTGGAGCTCAAGCTGGCCCGCACCGAGTCGCGAGCGGTGGAGCTGCTGGGCGGCTGCGACGAGGCCGGGCTCGAGGAGGTCCGCACCGGCCTTCGCTTCGACAGCCTCATCTACATCCCCGCGTACGTGCTCACCGTGTCGTACTGGAGCGTCGTCGGGGCCCGCCGCCTGGAGTGGTCGACGACGCTGCGGCGCCGTCTCGTGGCAGCCGCCGCCCCGTTGGTGGTGATCGCCGGGGTGTTCGACCTGATCGAGAACCACCACCTCGGCACCGTCGTCGACGCGGCCGGGTCCAGCCCGGCCATAGCGGATGCCTTCGCGGCAAGCGTCGCCAAGTGGATCCTGGCCGTCTACTCGCTGACGGTGGCCGTCGTGGTGCTGGTGCGCGTCGCCCGTGCAGCCCGAGGGGCGGGTGAGGGCGCCGGCGGCGCCCGGTGACGCGGGCCGTCTCCGGGATCAGGTCGGATCGCGGTAGGCACCCGGGCCGGTGAACATCCCACGGTGCCACCGCCACGGCGTGGCGATCATCGCCCTCGGGTAGTCCTCCCACAGCCAGCGGGCGAAGTTCCGGCGCGACCAGTCGCTGCGGTCGACGACCCAGAGCGGGAAGCGGGTCCCCTTGCGGTGCTGGAGAGCACGGAGCAGCAGCATCGACATCCGGTAGTCGGGGAGCAGGTTCCAGCGCACGCGTCGCTCGTACGAGGAGCGCGCGACCTCGGGGCGGGTGGCTCCGGCGCCGAGCACGGCCTCCGCCGCCCACACGCCCGTCTCCAGCGCCTGCCCGATGCCCTCACCGGTCATCGGGTCCGGTGCCGCTGCCGCGTCACCGACCCAGAGGGCGCGGCCGAGCGTGAGCCTGGCCCGGTCGATCCTCGACGGTATGGGCCACGCCCTGTGCGGGCCCTCGGGCCGGGCGGCGGACCCCAGCACCTCCGAGACGTGGGTCCGCTCCAGGATCTCCGGCCACAGCCACCTCATGTCCGACACCCGGTAGCCGCTGTGCCCGCCGCGGCCGCGGAGGATGCCGAACCCGACGTTCGCCTCCCCCTGCCCGACCGGGAACGACCAGGCGTAGCCGGGGAGGAAGTCGGGCTCGAACCAGACCGTGAGCTCGCGCGAGGCGCGGTCGGCCACGCCGGTGTAGTACTGACGGAACGCGTGCCACTCGCCCAGGTAGCCGGGTGGGTGCTCGGCGCCGAGCATCTTGCGGGTGGGCGACCACGCGCCGTCGGCCGCGATGAGGTACCGCGCCTCGATCCGGAGACCGCCGGTCCCTTCCACCAGGACCCTGTCCGGATCCTGGTCGTGCGTTGTCGCATGCGACCCCCTCGCGCACCTCGGCTCCGGCCCGACGGGCGACGTCGAGGAAGGCGGCGTCGAGCTCGGCCCGGCGTGCCACCGCCGCGTACACGCCCCGGCCGCGGGGCAGCGGCAGCCGCACCCAGCGACCGGAGGGTGAGCGGAGCGAGAAGTCCTCGACGGTCCTCCAGGACGGCACGCCGGCCGGGTCGAGGCCGAGCCGCTCGTAGCCGCGGAGCGCCAGCGTCGTCAGGCCGTCGCCGCAGGCCTTGTCGCGGGGGAAGGCGGCCCGGTCGACGAGCACGACCCGGCGGCCTCCACGCGCCACCGTGATCGCAGCAGCTGCACCCGCCGGGCCACCACCCACCACGACCACGTCGGCTGCGAGCGTGGCTGCGGCACCGCTCAACAGAGCACGCCCTCGCCCGGCTGGTACACGCCGTGGAAGCTGTCCTTCACCTCGAGCGGGTCGGTGCCGGCCGTCGGCGGAGCCCCTCGGATGCGCTCGGCCTCCTCGGCGGAGAGGAAGATCCGGGTCCGCTCCGTCGACACCTCGCGTGCAGCCGTTCGCCACAGGCGAGGTCTGCTGGCCGGTCTGGTCGGCGGTGACCCACTTGGTGGACCAGAGGGTCACGGTGATGCTCGTCTCGGTGTAGGTGGGCCAGATGAGGATCCCGTAGGGGCTGACGTTGCGGATCTTCAGGTCCGGGTCGGGGAAGGAGATGGTCGCCTCGCGACCGTAGGGGTAGCGGGAGATGTAGATGGTGTGCATCTGGTACTCGGGGAACTCGAGGCCGGCGAAGAAGCCGGCGTTGAAGGTCGTCGTGGCGAACTGCGACACGCCGCCACCGACGTCCTCGACGTAGCTGCCGTTGAAGATGGCACCTGCCTCGACGAAGCCCTTCTCGGGCGTGCGTTCGCCGACGTATCCGTTCACCGAGAACGTCTCGCCGGGCAGGATGACCGCCCCGCGGATCAGGTCGGCGATGCGGTGGATGTTGCTCACCCGCGGCTCGCAGCACCCGTGGTTGGTGGTGAAGGAGGCGACGGGCTCGACGATCCCGAACGCCTCGGCCTGCTCGGTGGTGAGCGCGGGCGACAGCACCTTCAGCTCGAGCGTCACCGATCCCGCCCCCGCCTCCAGCGCCTCGTGCACCCGTCGGGCCGACGCGTCCATGCAGCAGGCCTGGCCGTCCTGGCTCGGCTGGAGCACGACGCCGAGGCCGATGGCGAACGACGCGTCGACGGGTTCGCGACGGAGCCCGCCGAAGCTGGCGGTGAGCCACTCGCCGACCCTGCCTTCTCGGAGGCGGAGCGCAGAGCGCCTCTCCGGTGGTGACGGGCTCGTAGAAGCTTCGCAGCACGGGGGGATCTGCCCGGACCGTCTGGTCCTGGACGGTGACGTCCAACGGCGACGACGTGAGGCGCTCCGCGTCGGCCGCCAGCTGCTCCGCGTCGCCGTCGGGGAAGCGGGGCCGGCGAGGCTCCGCGCGGAGCTCGAGGCCGATCGGATCGTCCGGAGCCCCCGATGAACGGAGCTCCTCTGCCAGGGCAGCGGCGATCATCTCCTCGTCGAGCACCTCGCCGGCGTGCCCTCCCACCACCTGCCAGCCATCGTCGGTCGCCTCGATGGTCGGCTCGGCGGGTGCCGCTGTGTTCGCCGACGCGATCTCGGCCGCCTCGAGCGCCACCACGGCACGGTTGACGCGGTAGGTGACGGGCGCCTCGCGGCTGCCGAGCACGGCGCCGACCCAGCTCCACGGGCGGGCGACGATCGGTTCGTCCCGGCCGGTCGCCATGGCGTCGTCGGCGGTGGCCTCCACGTCGAGGGTGACACCCAGTGAGCCGGCGGTGGTCTCCAGGGTTCCCTCCGGTGTGGTGACGGTGACCGGCCGCCGGCCGGCCTCGACCGCCACGCCCGAGAGGACGGCTTCGAGGTCCTCCCGGCCGAGGCCCGACACGTCGCGCCCACCGACCGTCACCCCGCGGGCCACCTCGTCGTCGGTGAGCAGGCCGTCCATCGCCCACGCCGCCACGACGACGAGGATCGCTCCCAGCGGTACGAGCACGGCGATCAACCAGGTGCGCCGGCTGCGTAGGAAGCCCTCAGCCACGCCGAAACCCTCGCACGCGGCCGCTGCGGTTTGAAATCACCCCCCCCGGCGGGCAACGCTCGCGGCTCACACGGACGGGGCCGGCGCACGGCGTCGGCAGCCCACGGATGGGGGTTAGAGGATGGCTGGTCTCTGCGAGGGTCGGGTCTGCATCGTCACCGGTGCCGGACGGGGGATCGGGAGGGAGCACGCCCTGATGATGGCGGGCCAGGGCGCCAAGGTCGTGGTGAACGACCTCGGCGGCGAGATGGACGGCACCGGATCCTCGACCGGACCTGCCGGCGAGGTGGTGGACGAGATCCGCGCGATGGGCGGGGAGGCGGTGGCCAACGGCGACGACATCTCGAGCTGGGAGGGAGCCCAGCGCCTCGTGAACACCGCGGTCGAGTCGTTCGGTCGCCTCGACGTGCTGGTCAACAACGCCGGCATCCTCCGCGACCGGATGCTCGTGAACATGACCGAGGAGGAGTGGGACGCGGTGATCAAGGTGCACCTCAAGGGCACCTTCGGTCCCACCCGGTGGGCCGCGGCGTACTGGCGGGAGCAGACCAAGGCGGGGGAGCCGGTCGACGCCCGCGTCATCAACACCAGCTCGCCCTCGGGCATCTACGGCAACGTCGGTCAGACGAACTACGGAGCGGCCAAGGCCGGGATCGCCGCGTTCACGATCATCTCGGCGATGGAGCTGGGACGGTACGGAGCGACGGTGAACGCCATCGCGCCGGCTGCCCTGACCCGGATGACCGAGGGCCTCGGCATGGGCCAGGCCCCCGAGGAGCTGAAGGAGAAGATGTCGCCCCGCCTCATCTCGCCGATCGTCACCTGGTTGGCGAGCGCCGAATCGAAGGACGTCACGGGGCGCGTGTTCGACGTGAGCGGGATGCGCCTGGCGGTGGCCGAGGGCTGGAGCCGAGGCCCGACCCTCGCGGACCCGCCCGACGACCCCGCCGCGATCGGTCCGGTCGTGAAGGAGCTGCTGGCCGCCGCTGCCGGCAACGCCAACATGGGCGGCGAGCGCTGAACGACCCGAGACGCCTGATCAAGGAGGAGAGCCATGCCCATCAACCCTGACGCCGTCGGCACGAGGAGCGAGCCCGCCGACCACTCCTGGGACCACAAGGACTGCATCCTCTACGCGCTGGGCGTGGGTGCCGGGGTGGAGGAGCGCGCGTTCACCACCGAGAACTCGATGAACGTCCAGCAGAAGGTGCTGCCGACGATGGCGGTGGTGCTCGGCGTGGGCGGGTTCGGGGCGATGGCGAGCATCGGCACCTTCAACATGGCGATGCTGGTGCACGGCGAGCAGGGAATCGAGCTCTTCGGCGAGATACCGACAGAGGGCACGGTGACGACCACCTCCGAGGTCACCGCGATCTACGACAAGGGCAAGGGCGCGGTGGCCGAGATCACCTCGGAGTCGGTGCTGAAGGCCACCGGCGAGCTGCTCTTCAAGAACCGCCTCCAGGCGTACATCAGGGGCGAAGGCGGCTGGGGAGGCGAACGCGGTCCGTCCGGCCCGAAGAACCCGCCTCCGGATCGCGATCCCGACGACTCGATCACCTACAGCACCAGCCGGGACCAGGCTCTGCTGTACCGCCTCTCCGGTGACCGGAACCCTCTGCACTCCGATCCCGACTTCGCCCAGCTGGGCGGCTTCGACGCGCCGATCCTCCACGGGCTGTGCACCTACGGGTTCACGGGCCGGGGGCTGCTGCACACGCTCTGCGACGGTGACGCCGCGCGGTTCAAGAGCATGGACTGCCGGTTCTCCTCGCCCGTGTGGCCAGGTGAGGACCTCACCGTCAACATCTGGGTGGACGGGAACGAGTGCATCTTCCAGACGACGGCCACCGGCGTTGGCGAGCCCGGTCGTGTCGTCATCGACGGGGGGAAGTTCACCTTCGCCTGAGCCCGCTCCCGAGGTGTCGGAGCCGAGTCACGACAGCTCCGTGCCGCGGAGCGAGCTGGTTACCCTGAGCCCGGGATGCCCCAGTCAGTCGCGGCCGCGGCGACGTACGCCACGCCGTCGGTGGTCACGGCGCTCCTGCATGCGGCCACGGATCACCGCTCGCCGCTCGAGCAGGTCCTCGTAGGTGAGGCTCTCCACCTCGCTGGGGTCCACGCCGAAGCTGGCCTTCATCCCCTCGAAGTCGAACTCGATCTCCTCCTGCTCCAGGCCGATGTCGGCAGCGATGCGGTCGCCGTGGGTCTCGGCGAAGTAGAGGGAGATGTTCGCGATCTCGGCGAAGAGATCCAGCCTCGGAGCCAGGGAGGCGATCGCCCCGTCGAGGAAGACCATGTTCTTCACGAAGAGCATGAGCTCCTTCGGGAAGCGGGCGCCGTAGCCCAACAGGGCCTTCACGAACTGCTGGATCTCGTTGGTGATCTCGTCCGCCGTCATCTTGGTGGGGTCGGGGGGCGGACGTCCCAGGTCGAGCTCGCTGATCATGGCGTCCAGATCGGTGTCAGCGGGAAGGGCACCGAGGTCGCGGAAGGCTTCGAGCTGGGCTCTGACGTCGTTCATGGTCGCCCCGACCAGCATGCGCAGGAACGCGAGGCGCTTGGCCTCGTCCAGGCGACCCGTGATTCCGTAGTCGAGCAGGCCGATCCGGCCGTCTCGCAGGATGAAGAGGTTGCCGCCGTGGAGGTCGCCGTGGAAGATGCCGTGCATCATCGCCCCCTCCAGGAAGCCCACCATCCCGGTGCGGACGATGTCCTCACCGCTGATGCCGGCGGCTTCGATGCTCGAGACGTCGTCGAACGCGAAGCCCTCCAGCCTCTCCATCACGAGGACGCGCGGCGTCACGAGGGTGGGGTGGGGTCGCGGCACCACGTAGCCACGTTGACCCAGGAGAGCGAAGGCCCGGGCGATGTCGAGCATGTTCTGGGCCTCGAGGCGGAAGTCGAGCTCCTCCGCGATCGTCTCGCCGAACAGCTCGACCAGCGCCGGTGGGTTGGCCAACGCCGCGGTGCGGATGCGGCCGACCAGGAACGGGGCGAGCCAGGCCAGGATCTTGATGTCCTGGTGGACCAGCTGCCGAACGCTCGGACGCTGGACCTTGACCACCACCTCCTCCCCGGTCCGCAGCTCGGCCCGGTGGACCTGCGCGATGGAGGCCGCCGCGATCGGCTCGCGCTCGAACGCGGTGAACACGGACTCGAGCGGTTGGGAGAGATCCTCCTCGACCACCTGTCGTACCGCCGAGAACGGCTCGGGGGGCACCTGGTCCCTGCACTTCTTGAACTCGGTGACCAGCTCCTCGGGGAAGATCCCCTCTCCGGAGGAGATGATCTGGCCCAGCTTGATGTAGGTGGGTCCGAGGGTCTCCGCCGCCTCGCGGAGCCGGCGCGACACGCCCAGCCGGGACGTGTGACCGCCGCGGGGACGCTCGATCACCGCCCACAGCCCGACCGCGGCGCCCAGGTGCCGCACGACCCTGACGACCCGGACCCCGGGCGGGACACGCCGGGGTCTGATCAGGTCGGGTATCTGGCGCTGCGTCTCCCTGCGGAGCGCAGGCACGGACGGCAGCCAGGTGATCTCCTCGAGCCGGAGCTCCCACGGGGGCGTCTCGGTGAACGAACCCAGGTCCCAGTCGGCCGGGTGCTCGGAGGTGCTCTCTGAGCCGGTCATGACCCCAACTGTAGGGTGCAGCGCGTGCTGTCGGAGCTCCGGGTCGTCGAGCTGGGTGTGTGGGTGGCGGGGCCCAGCGTGGGCGGGTTGCTGGCCGACTGGGGAGCCGCCGTGGTGAAGGTGGAGCCACCGGCAGGTGATCCTGCGCGGCGGATGCTCGAGGTGGTGATCGGCCACGGTGAGCCCCAGTCACCGCCTTTCGACCTCGACAACCGGGGAAAGCGCAGCGTGGTGCTCGATCTCACGACCGACCTCGGAGCGGAGGCGATGCGCCGCTTGCTCCTGAGAGCCGACGTCTTCGTGACGAACCTGCGACCGGAGGCGGTCGACCGTCTCGGGCTCGGACCGGAGACCGTGACGGCGATGAACCAGCGGCTCGTGTACGCGAGCGTGACCGGCTACGGCCGCTCAGGACCGGACGCGGCGCGGCCGGGCTACGACGTGGGGGCGTTCTGGGCCCGCAGCGGGATCGCCTCGGCGACGGCACCGGAGGGCACTCCGCCGCCGGCGATCCGCGGCGGCCTCGGCGACCACGTCACCGGTCTGGCGACTGCTGCCGGCATCCTCGCCGCGCTGCTCGACCGTGAACGAACCGGATCGGGTCAGGTGGTGGAGGCGTCGTTGCTGCGGACGGGCATGTACTGCCTGGGATGGGACCTGGGACTGCAGCTGCGCCTGGGCAAGGTGGCGGCCACGAGACCGCGCACACGGGAGATCAACCCGATGGTGAACTCGTACCAGGCGGGGGACGGGCGTTGGTTCTGGCTCCTCGGGGTCGAGTCCCAGCGCCACTTCCCCCGCCTGTGCGAGGCCATCGGGCGACCCGAGCTGGCGGAGGACGAGCGCTTCGCGAGCGCTCGGGACAGGCGACACAACTCCGCTGATCTGGTCGCGCTGCTCGACGAGGTGTTCGCCGGACGGACGAGGTCGGAGTGGACGGATGTCTTCGACGAGCACGACGTGTGGTGGGCCCCGGTGAACTCGATCGCGGACGTGGTCGAGGATCCCCAGTCGGTGGCGGCCGGTGCCCTCGTCGAGGTGCCAGGAGGCGAAGGTGCTCCATCTCACCGAGCCGTCGCCACGCCGATATCGTTCAGCCGCATCGAAACCGGGCCGTCGGGCCCCGTGCCTGCGCTCGGCGAGCACACCGGTGAGGTGCTGGCGGAGCTCGGCCTCTCAGTCGACGATGAGGCCTGACAGCAGGTCGAGGACCCGCTCGGCGAGCTCGGGCCGGCAGATCAGCAGGTCCGGGAGGTACGGGTCCTCGCTGTTGTAGACGAGCGGGGAGCCGTCCAGGCGTGACGTGTGGCAACCCGCAGCGGCTGCCACCACGACCGGGGCCGCGGAGTCCCACTCGTACTGACCCCCGCCGTGGGCGTAGACGTCCGCGCGTCCCTGCACGACCGCCATGGCCTTCGCGCCGGCCGAGCCCATCTCGACCAGCTCTCCACCCAGAGCCTCGGCGAGTGCGGTCGCGATCCGGGGCGGACGGCTGCGGCTCACGATCAACCGTACGGGCCCGTCATGTTGCTCGGCGAGGACGGGCGGGCTCTCGGTGGAGAGCGTCACCCCCTGTGCCGGCAGCGCGACGGCGCCCGCGCGCGGCCGGCCGTCGACGGCGAGGGCCACGTGCACCGCCCAGTCGTCGCGCGGCACCTCCCCGAACTCCCGGGTCCCGTCGAGAGGGTCGACGATCCAGACCCGCGCGGAGGAGAGCCGTGCAGGGTCGTCGTGTCCTTCCTCGGAGAGGACGGCGTCCTCGGGAGCCTCACGCGGCGAGCAGTGAAGTGATCAGCTCGTGGCTGGAGCGGTCGCCCTCCGAGCGCATCCGGGCGGGGTCGGCTCCTTCGCTCTGGAGGCGATCCCTCAGCTCGAGGAGCAGCTCACCCGCCGTGGCTGCTGCTCGGCGGGCCAGGTCGTGGTCACGGGAGGAGGGCACCGGGGCACCTTAGAGCGCCCGAGGGCAGGCGGGTGCGCTCCTCTCAGGTGTGCATCCGCGACGGCACGGCGCGGCGAACAGGGGTAGGCGTGCCCCAGGTGGCCGATGTCGGTCGAGGGGGTGTCAGGCTGCGGCGGCGCCGTACGGTTCGCCGGCATGTCGATAGCACTCGCGGTGGTAGTGCTCGACCCGGTCCCAGGTCCCCCGCACGTACACGTTGCAGATCACCTGCTGGCCCTTCACCTTCGCCTGGAACTTGACGCGCTCTCCGCAGCTCGCGGAGTAGGCGTCGCTTCCCGCCTCGATGTTGCGGAGCACCGCCCGGCTCTTCCACCGCTTCGCCGCGGTCTTCGCCGCCGACCGACTTCCCGTCGACCGACTTCCCGCCGACCGACTTCGTGACGGCCGTTCTCTGAGCTTGGCTGGCATGGGTCAAGTATCGGTCGTTTGCCCCCGCATGATTAGGGACCCTTCGCCCTTACCCTGGAAAAGTCACTCCCGCCGGGCGGATCGGCGCCCCAGCCGAACCGCCTGACGCACCAGCGAGCGAAGAGCCTCTTCGTCGACGCCAGCTTCCGCAAGGGCCACCACCCTCTGCTCGATCGCCTCGGCGTCGGCCTCGAACGACTGCGGTGCGCCGCCGCGCTCCTCGTACGCCTCGGGTCTCGTGACCGCGGTGATGAGGATGAGTCCGAGCGCCGCCACCGCCGTCACCAGCCCGAAGGTGATCGCCGTACCGTTGTTGTCGGCGATGGAGCCCGCGATCATGCCCGCGATCCCCGCTGCGCAGACCGCGATCACCGCCTGGCGTAAACGGCGCGGCGTCATCAGCTCCTGCTCAGCGGCTTGTACCTGATCCGGTGAGGGTGGTCGGCCTCGGGGCCCAGCTCTCGCCGCCTCCACGACTCGTACTCGCTGAAGTTCCCCTCGAACCAGCGGACCTGCGAATCGCCTTCGAAGGCGAGGATGTGAGTGGCCACCCGGTCGAGGAACCAGCGGTCGTGGCTGATGACCACAGCACAACCGGCGAAGGCATCGAGCGCGTCCTCCAGGGCCCGGAGGGTGTCGACGTCGAGGTCGTTGGTCGGCTCGTCCAGCAGCAGGACGTTGGCTCCGCTCTTCAGCACCTTGGCCAGGTGCAGGCGGTTCCTCTCACCGCCCGAGAGGACCCCGACTGGCTTCTGTTGGTCTGATCCCTTGAAGTTGAAGGACGCGACGTAGCTGCGGCTGTTGACCTGCCGCCCACCGAGGTCGAGGGTGTCGAGACCTCCGCTGATCTCCTCGAACACGGTCTTGGCGTCGTCCAGGACCGCTCGGGACTGGTCCACGTACGCGAGCTCCACCGTCCCACCGATCAGCAGCTCGCCGGCATCAGCCTCTTCGGCACCCGTGATCATCCTGAAGAAAGTGGTCTTCCCTGCCCCGTTCGGGCCGATGACACCGACGATCCCGGCTGGCGGCAGGCTGAAGGAGAGGTCTTCGATGAGCAGGCGATCGCCGTACGCCTTTCGCAGCCCGCTCGCCTCGATGACGACATCGCCGAGCCGAGGGCCGGGCGGGATGAAGATCTGGAGCTCCTCGGCGCGCTCACGGCTGTTCGCCTCGGAGAGGAGCCTCTCGTAGGCGTTGAGGCGTGCCTTGCCCTTCGCCTGGCGTGCCTTCGGGGCCATGCGCACCCACTCGAGCTCTCGCTCCAGAGTGCGGTGCCGTGCCGACTCGCTCTTCTCCTCCTGCTCGAGGCGGATCCGCTTCTGGTCGAGCCACGCGCTCGTAGTTGCCCTCGAACGGGATGCCGCGTCCTCGATCCAGCTCCAGGATCCAGCCGGCGACGTTGTCCAGGAAGTAGCGATCGTGGGTCACCGCCACGACGGTCCCCGGGTACTCACGCAGGTGCCTCTCCAGCCAGGACACCGACTCGGCATCCAGATGGTTGGTCGGCTCGTCGAGCAGGAGCAGGTCGGGACATGAGAGGAGAAGCCGGCAAAGGGCCACGCGCCGGCGCTCACCTCCCGAGAGGGTCGAGATCTCGGAGTCGGGTGGGGGGAGCCTGAGGGCATCCATGGCGATGTCGATGGTGCGCTTCAGGTCCCACGCACCCGCAGCCTCGATCTTCGCCTCGAGTGCCGCCTGCTCCTCGCCGAGCTTCTCGAAGTCGGCGTCCGGATCGGACCAGCTCGCCAGCAGAGCGTCGTACCGTTCGAGGAGAGCGGCTGTCTCGCCGGCCCCCTCCATCACGGTCGACAGGACGTCCTTGCCCTCGTCGAGATCGGGTTCCTGCTCGAGGAGGCCCACGGAGAAGCCCGGTGCGAGGCGCGCCTCGCCGGTGTGGTCGGGGTCCAACCCAGCCATGATCCGCAGGAGCGAGGACTTCCCGGACCCGTTCGGTCCGAGCACGCCGATCTTCGCCCCGGGGTAGAAGGAGAGAGAGATGTCCTTCAGGACCTCCCGGTCGGGCGGATGGAACCTCCCCACGCGGTGCATCGTGAAGATGAACTGCGGTCCCATGACCGCCAGAGCGTAGGGAGGTCGGATGCAGGGCGCACGTCCCCGAACGGGGGACGCGAAACGCCCCCGCCTCGGGCGGGGGCGTTCGCTTCGACCCGGGGGTCTCTAGCGGCGGCGGCGAGCCGCTGCCTTGCGCCTGGCCGGGGCCTTCTTCTTGGCCGCTGCCTTGCGCTTCGCCGGGGCCTTCTTCTTGGCCGCTGCCTTGCGCTTCGCCGGAGCCTTCTTCTTGGCCGCTGCCTTGCGCTTCGCCGGAGCCTTCTTCTTGGCCGCTGCCTTGCGCTTCGCCGGAGCCTTGCGCTTCGCCGCTGCCTTGCGCTTGGCCGGAGCCTTGCGCTTCGCCGCTGCCTTGCGCTTGGCCGGAGCCTTGCGCTTGGCCGCTGCCTTGCGCTTGGCCGGAGCCTTGCGCTTGGCCGCTGCCTTGCGCTTGGCCGGAGCCTTGCGCTTGGCCGGGGCCTTCTTCCTGGCCGCCGCCTTCTTCTTTGCCGGGCTCTTTCTCTTGGTAGTTGCCACCAGCGCCTCCTCGGCGAAGTCGACTTCACCTTCTTGTCCCTCGCGATCACGCCCTTCCGTGTCGCGACCTGTCTTCGTTGATGACAAAGCTAGATCAATCCCGCGCCTAGGTGTGTCAATTCCTTCCACCTCGAAGAGATAGCGGCCTCCGCGCTTCAGGACCTCGCGCGCGCTTCGGGGAGGTGGATCGCCCAGTCGCGCCAGTGGTGCGTAGCAGCGAACGCCGTCGACGAGCACGTATGCACCGTGTGAGGAGAAGCGCTCGACCTCACCTTCGACGGTCGTTCCGAGCGTGTGCTTCGCGACGAACTCGATGAACGGCATCGGTTCGTTGAGGGCGTGTCCCGCCTTCGCGGGAGCGGTGGAGTCCGGAGTGCTCTTCTTCGCGTCCCCACCGCGGCGCGGTCCGGCCTGCTCCTTCGCCGCTGGTCGTGCGCGCGATCTGGAGCGCTTCGAAGCCGGCTCCTTCGCGTCGGCAGTCGCGCCGGCCTTCGCCTTCTTCACCCGCTCCTTCGTCGGCTTCTTCTGCGGCTCCTTCTTGGCGCGCCCCGACTTCTCTGTGGCGGGCTTGGCTCCCGGCTTCGCCGCGCGGCCCTTGGCCCTGGCCGGCGAACGACGCCCTCGAACAGGTGTACGATCGACGAAGACCCAGCCCACATGGGGGACCGGCTTGCCACCGACCAGCCTGCCTGGTTCGAACAGCCACGGAAACTGATCGTGGAACTCCTGGAATGAGTCGTTCGAGAGAACCGTGGCTCCCGCCCGACCGGCGATCTCCAGGATGAAGGCGTCACCCCTTCCGATCGTCCCCGCCGGTGGGGTGGTGATCTCGCCGGCCTCGACGGCCCGCTCGTACTCGGCCCGCTCGCCGGCGTCGATGCGATGCCCGAAGGTGGCATCGACCACCACGGTGAACTTCTTGTGGGGCCTCTCTGCCAGGAAGGCCCTGACGGCCTCGTCCAGCTGGGCCAGGCTCGGAACGCTGCGCCCTTCGGTTGCGATGTTGGATCCGTCTACGACGAGGAGGTTGTGGGTCATGGAGCGGTGCTGCCCTTTCGGAAGGCTCCAGTCAATCACCTACGCTCCCTGCTGATGGGCATCCGCGCCGCGTTCTTCGACTTCGGTGGCGTGCTGACCGAGAGCCCCTTCGAGTCCTTCGCCCGATACGAGCGCGCGCGGGGCCTCCCCGGAGGCTTCATCAGGGGTGTCAACGCGACCAATCCCGACGCGAACGCGTGGGCACTCCTCGAGCGCAGCGAGATCTCCATGGACGAGTTCGCGCTCCGCTTCGAGTCCGAGTCCGCATTGCTCGGACATGCCGTGAACGGGCACGAGGTCCTGGCGCTCCTCGGCGGAGAGCTGAGGCCGCGCATGCTCGAGGTGGTACGGCGATGTGCGGAGAGCTTGCGCACGGGCCTGCTCACCAACAACTTCGTCTTCCCCGGCCCACGGGCCGAGCCGGAAGGGGAGGGCGATCGGGAGCACGCGCTCGCCCGGGCGCTCTCCCACTTCGAGGTGGTCGTCGAGTCGAGCAGGGTCGGGTGCCGCAAGCCCGACCCGCGCTTCTATGAGATCGCGTGCGAGCTCGCGGAGGTCTCCCCGTCGGAGGTCGTGTACCTGGATGACCTGGGCGTGAACCTCAAACCAGCGCGCGCCATGGGGATGACCACGATAAAGGTCGTCGATCCCGCCGACGCGATCGCGGAGCTGGAGCAGGTCGTCGGGTTCGCGCTCGGCTGACCCCCGTCAACCCCCCAGGTACGCCGCGCGGATCTCGGCGTCGCCGGCCAGCTCCTGCGCCGGACCGGAGCGGGTGACGCGCCCGCTCTCGAGGATGTAGGCGCGGTCGGCAGCACCGAGCGCCTTGGTGGCCATCTGCTCGACGAGGAGGATCGAGATCCCCTCGTCGGCCAGTCCTCCGATCGCGGCGAACACCTCGTCGACGAGAAGCGGGGCGAGCCCCAGGGAGGGTTCGTCGAGGAGCAGGAACCGTGGCCGGGCCAGGAGCGCTCGCCCGATCGCGAGCATCTGCTGCTCACCCCCCGAGAGCAGGCCGGCGGGGCGCCGGCGCCTCTCGCCGAGGGCGGGGAACCGCTCGTAGATGCCCTCGATCTCGCTTCGCAGATCGCCGTTGCGGCGCGTGTGCGCACCGAGGAGCAGGTTCTCCTCCACCGATGACTCGGCGAAGACGCGTCTGCCTTCCGGGACGTGGGCGAGCCCGAGCCGAGCGATCCGGTGCCCCGGGAGGCGATCGATGCGCCGGCCCGCGAAGGAGATCTCCCCGTCCAGGGTCATGAGCAGCTCGGAGAAGCCCGAGATGGCCTTGAGGGTGGTGGTCTTCCCGGCTCCGTTCGCCCCGATCAGCGCCACGACCTCGCCCTCGTGCACCTCAAGGCTGACATCGTGCAGTGCCGGCGCCTCGCCGTACCTGACGGTCAGGTCGGACACCTTCAGGAGCGGCTCGGATCCGGATGCGGTGGTGGGGATCGGCCGACGCACGGCAGCCCTGTCGCCCGACTCGCGGGCGCCGAGGTAGGCCTCCACCACGGCGGGGTTCCCGGCGACCTCCGCCGGGGTCCCCTCGGCGAGGACCCGGCCGTAGTCGAGCACGGTGATCCGGTCGGAGAGCCCCATCACGACGTCCATGTGGTGCTCGATGAGCAGAACCCCGATCCCGGATCGGCGGACCGAGGCGATGAGCTCGACCAGCTGAGGCAGGTCGGACGGATGCATGCCGGCTGCCGGCTCGTCGAGGATGAGCAGATCCGGCTGCGAGGCGAGGGCTCGGGCTATCTCGAGTCGCCGCTGGTCGATGAACGGCAACGACCCGGCGAGGTCGTGGGCCCTGTCGGAGAGGCCCACGAAGCGGAGGAGATCCGAGGCGTGGCGGCGCAGGCGATCCTCGTCGCGTCGGAGCCAGCGGGGGAGGAGAGACGAGCGGACGAGTCCGGTGCGGCTCCGTCGGTGGGAGCCGACGAGCACGTTGTCGATCACGGACATCCGCCGCCAGATCTGGCAGGTCTGGAAGGTACGCCCGAGGCCGACCGCGGAGCACCGGTGGGGTGACTCGCCGGCTATGTCACGACCCCGGAACAGAACTCGGCCATGGTCGGGCCGGTACAGGCCGGTCACGACGTTCGCCAGCGTCGACTTCCCCGAGCCGTTGGGCCCGATCAGGGCATGGATGGTGCCCGAACGGACCTCGAGGTCGACGCCGTTCAACGCCGCGACACCGCCGAACGCGATCGTCACGCTCCGTAGGTCGAGCAGGATCTCTTCGGAGGCGACCTCGTGCGTCGGTCTCACAGGCAGCTCGTCTTGGGTCGGCGGGAGGGAGCCGGCCCCGGCGAGCCAGGGCCGGAGACGGCGGTTGACGGTCCCGACCGCACCGGTCGGCATCGCCACGGTGATGAGGATCACCAGCGCGCCCAGGAAGAGGGTGTCCCACTCACCGAGGCGCTCCGTGAGGCTCTCGCCCCCGAGCTCCACCCCGAATCCCAGGGTGAACACGAAGGCACCCACGATCGGGCCGAACACCGTGCCCAGACCTCCGAACACCGCGTAGACGACCAGCCGGAACGACTGGGCCACCATGGAGGTGCCGTCCGCCATCGTGACCTGGAGGTTCGTCTGGGCGGCGAGGACTCCGGCCAGGGAGACCATGCCCGCGGAGAGGGCGAAGACCGAGACCTTGTACCAGTAGGTGGGAACGCCGCACGTGCCGGCAGCGAGCTCGCTCTCGCGGATCGCCTGGTAGGCGCGTCCCCACCTGCTGTTGGCGAGGTTCCAGCTCACGAAGAGGCAGAACAGGAGCAGAACGGTCCCGACCAGATAGAGGCCCACATAGGGGCGGTTGGGGTTGTAGGGGTCGAGGAACCCGAAGTTCGTGTCGAGAGGCTCGATGACCCCACGGCCCGACAGGCCGCTGAAGGCGCTCTCGAACAGGAGCGCCAGCGCCGAGGCGATGAGGCCGAACGCCAGCGTCATGACCGTGAGGTAGAAGCCCCTCAGGTGCACACACGTCAACGCGAGCAGCGCCCCCATCAACATCCCGGCGAGGAACGCCGCCGGGAACCCGAGCCACGGATCGAGACCCCAGTCCTCCACGGCCCAGATCGCACCGACGAAGCCCCCGTAGATGAAGAAGGCCCAGTGGCCGAGCGAGAGAAGACCCGTGTAGCCGAGGAGGAGGTTGACGCCGATCACGGCCATCCCGATCCAGAGGGCCTGCAGACCCAGCAGCAGCCAGAACCGGTCGTCGGCCTGGGCCCTCCCGAACCACCCGAGGAACGCGACGAGGCACACCGCGGGGACGAACGGGAGTGCCCTCCTGAGCGTGCTCAAACCTTCTCCACGACGGGACGGCCGAAGAGCCCTGTCGGGCGCAGTGCGAGGACGAGGACGAAGACGGCGAAGACGGCGAGCGGCCGGTACGCGTCCGCTCGGGAGGTGAGGACCCCGACGGTTCCCTCGACGAGCCCGATCGTGATCCCCCCGACGATGGCGCCGCGGGGTGATCCGAGCCCTCCGAGCACCGCGGCGACGAAGCCCGCGAACCCGAGGTTCAGGGCGATCGGGAAGCGGACACCGAGCTGAGGGGCGACCAGCACCCCGGCCAGGCCTGCGAGCGCGCCGGCCACCAGGAACGCCAACCGGATCATCGCCGTCGGGTTGATCCCCATGAGGGACGCGACCTGTCGGTCCTGCGCCACCGCCCGGAAGGCCCGGCCGACGCGGGTGTGTGCCTGGAGCAGCTCGAGAGCCACCACGATCACCACCGTCGTGGCCACGAGCATCAGGTCACTCGGCCCGATCGGTACGTCGAGGGCGATGCTGCCCTGCCATCCGGCGAGCGAACCGACGAGGTCGGGGAGCGCCTGGCCTTCGTCGCTGATGGCCTTTGGCCACCAGCTCCTGGATGACGATGGCGGCACCGAAGGTGGTCACGAGCCAGCCGATGTTCGTCGAAGGATCGAATCGACCGAGAGGGGCGATGGTGACGGCGTGGACGACGAGGCCCGCGACGGCGGCCAACACCATCACCAGGAGCGTGACCGCGGCGAGGGGGATGTCCCCATCGAAGGCCTGGTCGTACAGCCACCAGGCGAGGTAGCCACCGAGCACCACGAGCGTGCCCTGGGCGAAGTTGACGATCCGGGTGGTCGAGAAGATCAGGCTGTAGCCGAGCGCGACCAGGGCGTACACCGAGCCGATGGTGATCCCGTACACGAGGGCCTGGAGCAGATCTCCCACCGGCCCGGCACCCTCAGTGGATCTTGCAGTCTGTGGTCATCTCGACGTCGGTCCCCAGGACGTCGGCCGGCGTCTTGGTGCACTGGGTGCCCCAGCCCTCCTCGAGCAGCCGGGCCATGTAGTCGGGTTGGGCGCGCATGTTCGCCTCGAGCGTCGGACGTACCAGGTGGGCGGGCCCGATGTAGTCGGCCTTGACGAGGGGGAACGTCTCCTCCCACTCGCGGCCGAGCACGTACGGGGGGTCGGTCTCGGTCGGGCCGTCGTAGCGCTCGAGGCTGATGAGGCATACCTCGTCGCGGCTGAGACCGAGGTGGTTCTCGGGGTCGAGCTGGAACTCGAGGCCCGCGAAGCGGGTGCGCAGCCCCGAGAGCCTCTCGACCATCTTCGCCCGGTCGGTCGAGCCGGCGAGGCGGACGGATTCGATCAGCGCCCACCAGGCGTTCGCAGCCCCCTCCTCACCACCGGTTGCACCCTTGCCGTCGTACGCGAGCAGCCAGTCGCGGATCGGGAACTCCGGTCCGCCGACCAGCCCGCCCAGGTACCAGGCGGTGAGGGTCCCCACCTTCGCGGCGTCACCGGCCAGCTCGGCCCACTTCTTCTCCCCGGTCCCACCGGGATAGCCGAGGATCTGTGGGTGCCAGCCGTCGCCCGACCTCGCGGTGGGCGTGTCGATGTAGCTGGCATCCAGGTCGGCCAACCCCTTGATGATCTGGGCGGTGTTGTCGGAGACGCCCCAGACGAAGAGGCTCTCGGGGGCGGCTTCCTTCAGCCGTCTCAGCTGAGCGCCGTAGTCGGCCGTGAAGATCTGGAACTCCTCGACACCGACGACCTCCAGCCCGTGGTCAGATGCGGCCGCCTCGAACCACTCACGGGTCTCCGTGTTGAGGCTGGTGTCGTAGATGAGCCCTGTCGTCGAGTAGCCGCGGTCGTCGGCTGCGTAGGCGCAGAGCGTGTCCAGCGAGAGCTTGTCGGGCAGGAGCAGCTGGAAGATGCTGCGTCCGGCGCCCGAGACATCGAGCTCGCCGAACGACCAGGGGTCCGAGTACACCGCGATCACGGGCATCTGGTCGCGCTGGATCTGGGGCAGGGCCTCGGTGAGCCCGAGCGGGGTGCACCAGAGGATCCCGATGATGTCGGGGTCCGAGACCAGCTGGTTGTAGGCGTTGCCCGTGCCCTCGGCGAACTGCTCGGCCGGAGCGTTCACGATCTGGTAGTCGACCGTCGTCCCGGGTAGCAGCCCCTCCTCTTCGATGTGCAGCTTCGAGGCTGCCAGGGAGCGCTTCACGATGTCGCCGAGGAACTGCCCGATGCCCGAGGTCGGGACGATCACGCCGATCTTGAGCGACGACGGGAGCGTCCCGCCGCCATCTCCGCCACCGTTGCCGCCGTCACCGCCCCCGTCGTCGCCGCATCCGGCCAGCGGGCCGAACGCACCCAGGAGGGAGAGGCCGGCCAGACTGCTCTTACCGGCCCAGTTGAGGAACGCCCGGCGGTCGACCGGTCGTCGCACCACGTCCAGGGCGGGGATGGTCCGGGGCGGGGTCGGACGTGCTTCGGTTCCCACGGTCTTCACCACCTTCTCGCTAGCGCCCCGCCACCAGGCGCTCGGTAGCCTACGCGCGAGCGGGCTGGACGGCGAGGAGAAGGCGATGTCGTTTGGTGCCTGTGGCGGTTAGCGTGCCCGAAGTGCGGATCGCGACCTGGAACGTGAACTCGCTGAAGGCGCGCATGCCGCGAGTCGAGGAGTGGATCGGGCTCTGGGAGCCCGACGTGCTGCTGCTGCAGGAGACGAAGCTCGCCGACGACGCGTTCCCCGCGTTGAGCTTCCATGCAATGGGCTACGAGTCCGTGCACCACGGAGAGGGGCGCTGGAACGGCGTGGCGATACTGAGCCGGGTGGGGCTCGACGACGTCCGGGTGGGCTTCGGGGACCCCGATCCCCCTGATCCGGAGGCCCGGCTCGTGTGGGCCACCTGCGGCGGCATCCGGGTCGGGTCGGTGTACGTGCCGAACGGGCGGAGCCTGGAGGATCCGCACTACCTGTACAAGCTCGACTTCCTCGACCGGCTGCGGGCGCTGCTCGAGAGCAGTGAGGATCCCGGCTCCGACCTGGTGCTGGGCGGTGACTTCAACATCGCCCCCGACGACCGCGACCTCTGGGACCCCGAGGTGTTCGTCGGTGCCACCCACGTCAGCGAGGCCGAGCGCGAGCGCTTCCGAGCACTGGTGGACTGGGGGCTACGGGACACGTTCCGCGACGTGTACGACTCGGGCGGCCTCTTCACCTGGTGGGACTACCGGGGAGGGAGCTTCCACAGGAAGATGGGCATGCGGATCGACCACCTCTTGGCAACTGCCCCTCTCGCCGCGCGGCTCACAGCGATCCTCGTCGACCGCAACGCTCGCAAGGGCAAGTCGCCGTCGGACCACGCACCCCTCGTGGCGGACTTCGCCGTCGGCTAGTCAGCTGGCCAGGTGCCCACCGAGGAGGTGGAGCAGGGCTTCCCCGTAGCGGGCTGCCTTCACCTGCCCGATGCCGGGGATCGTCAGCAGCTCGGCCGTGGACCGCGGACGCCTCCGTACCACCTCGAGCAGCGTGCGGTCGTGGAACACCACGAACGGAGCGACCCCGGCGGCACGGGCTGTGTTCGCTCTCCACGCCTGGAGGGTGGCGAGGACCCGCTCCTCGGAGGGTGAGAGATCCTCGTCAGGGCCGGTTCGACGCAGCCGGGAGCGTTGCGACCGCACGCTCGCGACGCTGTCCGGCTGCGGACGACCCGCCTTCAGCTCCTCGACGGCCTCCGAGACGAGCCGGAGGTAGCGGGAGGGCGATCGCGTAACCGTCGTGGTGCCGAACGTCCGCTGGCGGGCCCAGGAGCAGTGCAGCGTGCGCTCGGCCCGGGTGATGGCGACGTACAGGAGGCGTTGCTCCTCGGCCAGGGCGTCCGGGGCGCGGGCGTGGCCGATCGGCACGAGACCCTCTTCGAGCCCCGCGATGTGGACCACCGGCCACTCGAGGCCCTTGGCCGCGTGGAAGGTGCTCACCTCCACCGCGTCGCTGGCCGGATCCGTCGTGTCCACTCCGGAGCTGTCGCGAAGCCATGCGACCAGACCGGCCGTCGTGGGGTGGGGATCGATCGCCGCGTAGTCGTGGGCCACCCTCACCAGCGCCTGCATGGCGGCCTCGCGATCGCCCGCAGGTTCCGGCGATGACCCCCCTTCACCGTGGGCTTCGGCTTCGAGGTCGGCGACAGCCACCTCGAACGGTGCGGTCTCCAGCCGCTTCAAGGCGAGCTTCACCTCGGGCGTGTCGGCCAGGGCACGCCCTCCTCGCACCCTGAACGGCACGCCCGCGCGGCTGAGCGCATCTTCGATCAGCGCGGCCTGTGCGTTGGTGCGGACCAGGACGGCCTGGTTGGACCAGTGGCCGCCGGGCATGTGGTTCTCACGGACCGCAGCCGCCACTGCGCGGGCCTCGGCGAGGTCGTCCGGATGCTCCCGCACGACAGGCATCTCTCCGTCCGGCCGGACCGGTCGGATGCGAACGGACTGACGACCGTCGAGCGCGGCGGCGGCCACCGCGAGGATCTGAGGTGTGGAGCGGTAGTTGCAGTCGAGCAGGACGGTCTCGGCGTCGGGGAGGTGGTCGCAGAGATCGGTGAGGTAGTGGGCGTCCGCCCCGTTCCATCCGTAGATCGCCTGGTGCGGGTCGCCCACGACGCAGAGGTCGTCGCGGTCGCCGAGCCAGGCTCGGAGCAGGCCGAACTGCAGCGGATTGACGTCCTGGAACTCGTCGACGAACAGGTGCCGGAACCGCCAGTGCTGGGCAGCCGCGAACTCCTTGTCGGTTGTCATGTCGTGGGCGCAGAGCCGGAGCAGGTCGTCGAAGTCGACCAGGCGCCGCCGCCGCTTCTCGGTCTCGTAGCGGTGGAACAGCTCTGCGATGAGTCCGGGCTCTCCGGGTGTTCGTCGGCCTTCGGCGTTCGCTGCGGCGGCGTACTGGTTCGGCGAGATCGTGCGGGCCTTGGCCCATTCGATCTCAGCCGAGACCTCTGCTGGGCTGGCCTTCGAGTTGCTGGCGAGCAGCCTCGCGATGAGCGGCACCTTGCGGTCGAGCAGGGTCGGGGGGTCGATGTTGCGGCCGGCCCATCGTGAGCGGAGCTGGGCGTAGGCCACGGCGTGGAAGGTGCCCGCGGCGACCGCGTCCCGGAGTCCCAGGGCGCGAAGCCTGCCCGCCAGCTCGGCCGCAGCATGTCGGGTGAAGGTGATGGCGAGCACGTTGCGAGGGTCGAGCTCGTCCGAGAGCACCCGGTAGGCGATCCTCCGCGAGAGCACCCTGGTCTTCCCCGACCCCGCTCCTGCCTCTATCGCCAGGCAGCGCGCGGGATGGGTGACCGCATGGCGCTGGGCCTCGTCGAGGCCTTCCAGGACCTCCTCCAACCGCACCCGGGCGAGACTACAGACGAGGTGTGACGAGGTCGCGGAGGGTGCCCGATCGAGCTCTCGGCTTCGTCGAAGCCGAGAGCTGCGCGCCGGAGGCGCACTCTGGGATGGCCGGCGAGCGGCGCCCACGGGGCCCGACGTGCTCGTCGGCCCCGCGCGGAGCCCAGGTAGCGTGCCGTCAGTGATCGAGATCCCGATCGACCGGTTCGAGGAGCTCGTGGCGGACGCCCTCGACGAGATCCCCGAGGAGCTCGCCCGGCAGATGGAGAACGTGGCGGTGGTGGTGCGCGACCACCCCCCCGAGCCCGGGCTGCTCGGCCTGTACGAGGGAATACCTCTCACCGACCGCGACAGCTCCTACGGAGGGATGGTCATGCCGGATCGAATAGCGATCTTCAGGCTCCCGGTGTGCGACCTCTGCGAGACGGAGTCCGAGGTGCAGAGGCAGGTGCTGGTCACCGTGGTGCACGAGGTGGCCCACCACTTCGGCATCGACGACGAACGGCTCGTCGAACTGGGATGGGGCTGACCGCCCGGATCGGAGGCGTTACGCTGCGCGGGTGCCGTTCCCTCCTGACCTGCTCAACCACGACGAGGAGATCGTCGTGGACCTCCGGCCCCACTGGTGGTTCATCACCCCGCCGTCCGTTGCCCTCGGCCTGGCGCTGCTGATCGGGGTGGTCATCATCGCCAACACAGGCGATGACGGGGTGGCCCAGTTCGCGAAGCTGTTCTGGGGTGTGGTGGTGCTGGTGTCCCTCGGGTGGTTCGCGGTGCGCTACTCGAAGTGGGTCACCACCAACTTCGTGGTGACCACCGATCGTGTGATCTACCGCGTCGGTGTCTTCGCCAAGCACGGCACCGAGATCCCCACCGACAAGATCAACGCGGTCCACTTCAGCCAGAGGTTCTTCGAGCGGCTCATCGGCGTCGGCACGCTGAGGATCGAGTCCGCGAGCGAGAGGGGCGCGTCGGAGTTCAGCGACATCCGCAAGCCCTCGGCGGTCCAGAACCTGATCCACCAGCAGATGGAGCGGCAGTCGGATCAGGACGTCCACCGGGTGGGCCAAGCGGTGGCCGATGCGGTCTCCGCCACTGCCCCAGGGGGGGCTGCGGCCTCGCCGGCTGCCGCCGATCAGATCGAGAAGCTGAACCAGCTTCGGCAGCAGGGGGCGATCACCGAAGAGGAGTACCAGGCCAAGAAGGCCGAGCTGCTCGACCGGATGTAGCTCAGCCGGTGCGGATGGCAGGCCGAGGGCTGGTGAGCAGCGATCGGTGCGCCGAGGACCGTCGTGGCACGTACGTGGCCGTCACCAGGCGAGGGCGGAGGGAGATCGAGGCGGCGGCGCCCGGCCACGCCGGGGCGGTGAGGCGGCTCTTCGTCGACCACGTCAGCCCCGAGCAGCTCGCCGCCATCGCCGATGCATCAGAAGCGGTCCTCGCCGCGCTGGAAGAATCTAGACAGGATTCTGTATAGTTAGATCGTGACATCCGCTCTTCCCTCCCCCGAGACCGTCTCGGTCACCGAGGCATCGGAACGTGGCGTCTCTGCGCTCGTGCGCGCCGCGAGCGAGGGCCACGACCTCGTCGTCGAGCGCCGGGGCAGGCCCGTGGCGGCAGTCGTCGGCATGCAGCGAATCGGCGAGCTGGCCGTGCTGGAGGCCGATCTTCGTAGCGCCGCTCTGGTGCTCACCCGGCTGGCGACCGACGGTGGGCGCCGGACCGCCCTCGACGACGTGGTCGCCGCGTTCGGCTTCGACCGGGCCGAGCTGGAAGCAGAGCTCGACGCCGACATCGCCGCCGGGCGGACCTGATCCGGCGAAGGCCCTACGTGCATGGATGATCGTGACATGCCGCGGGCCTTCGTCCGCCTCACAGACGCCGCCGTCGAGGACCTCGAGCGCCTCGCGAGGCTGGACCCACAGATCCTCCGCCAAGCGCTCAAGAAGATGCTGCTCCTCGAGCGCGAGCCGCGGGCGGGTGAGCCGTTGCTCGGGGGACTCGTCGGCTTCCGCAAGCTGACCGTCGGTGACCGGCACTGGCGGATCGTGTGGCGTGTCACCACGGACGACCTGGGTGCTGAGGTCGTCGAGATCGCCGAGGTCTGGGCCGCAGGCGCGAGGTCTGATGGCGAGGTGTACGCGGAGATGAACGATCGGGTCGAGGCGCTGCCGGCATCGCCGAGGACCACCCAGCTCGCTGAGGTGGTCGGCACGCTCGGCAGGCACGCGGAGGGGATCAGCGTCAGTGGACAACCGGGTGGCGAGCCGGTGCCCCAGTGGCTGGCCGACCGCCTGATCCACAGCGCCGGGATCTCGCGAGATCAGGTGGAGGGGATGGCTGCCGAGGAAGCCATGCAGGCTTGGGAGAGGTTCATCACGGGACCTGGCGGCAGCGGCTAGCCCGCATCGGCCACGAGGCTCGGAGTCGCTCAGGTGGCGAGCTCGACACGGGCTCCTGCGGAGGCCTGGAGGTGCCAGCCCTCCTCCAACGCGTTGGGGGAGGTGAGAGCCACGACGCATCCGCCGAACCCCGCTCCGGTCAGGCGTGCGCCGAACACTCCCGCGGTGGAGGTGAGGCGCTCGACGATCGCGTCGAGCTCGGGGGTGGAGACCTCGAAGTCGGCGGCGAGGCTCCGGTGCGAGGCGGTCATGAGCGCACCGGCCTGGCCCAGGTCCCCTGCCCGCAGGGCCTCGACGAAGTCGAGGACCCGTCGGTTCTCGGTGACGACGTGACGTGCCCGCCGCCGCTGCACCGGGTCGGCGATCGTGGCCACCTCCTCGGGGGTGGCCGTTCGGAGCGGGCCGATGGCACGCTCCGCTGCTTCGCAGGTCGACCGCCGCTCGGCGTAGGCCGACGCGACGAGAGCACGCACCTGCCCGGAGTGGACGACCACCACCTCGACGGCGGCGGGAAGCGGCACCGGCTCGACCTCCAGGCTGGCGAAGTCGACGAGCAGCGCGTGCCCCTCGACGCCCATCACCGAGGTGAGCTGGTCCATGATCCCGCAGGGAACCCCGGTGGCCGTCTGCTCCGCACGCTGGCAGGCGCGTGCCAGCTCGAGCGGTGAACCCCCGAAGCCGATCGCCAGAGCCACCGCCACCTCGAGAGCCGCGCTCGAGGAGAGACCGGAGCCGACGGGCACCGTCGAGGTGATCGTCCCCGTGAACCCCTGCTCGGGGGCGAGCTCGGCGACGACCCCGGCGACGTAGCGGGCCCACTCCGGTATGCGTCGGCCGGGGGTGCTCCCGAGGGGGTCGGCGAGGTCGACGAGGGCCGGCTCGGGCTCCTGGTCGGAGCGCAGCTCGACCCGATCGCCACCCCGTTCGCCCCGCACCTCGGTCACCAGCTCGATGGCCATTGGCATGGCGAGGCCCCCGACGTAGTCGGTGTGGTCGCCGATGAGGTTCACCCGGCCCGGGGCGACTGCATGGACTGCCATGGCGGCGGTCACGGTACTGTCTGCGGGCCCGCTACCGGCGGCGACGAAGGAGTGAAGCGCTGATGGGTGGACCGCTCGAAGGTGTGAGGATCCTCGAGATCGCCGGGATCGGCCCAGGGCCGTTCTGCGCCATGATGCTCGCGGACATGGGCGCGGAGGTGGTGAGGGTCGACCGCGCGCAGTCGGCGATGGGGGGGGACGCCGCCAACCCGCCGAAGGAGGTGCTCAACCGCGGACGGCGTTCGGTGGCGCTGGACCTGAAGAACCCCGAAGGGTTGGAGACGCTGCTCGACCTGGTCGAGAAGGCCGACGGCCTGATCGAGGGCTTCCGCCCGGGCGTCGCCGAGCGGCTGGGCTTCGGTCCCGACGTCTGCTCCGAGCGCAACCCGGCACTCGTGTACGGGCGGATGACCGGCTGGGGCCAGGATGGTCCCTACGCCCAGATGGCGGGTCACGACATCAACTACATCGCGCTGGCCGGGGCGCTGTGGCACTTCGGAAGGGCCGACGAGCGCCCGATCTTCCCGCTCAACCTCGTCGGGGACTTCGGGGGCGGCGGAATGCTCCTCGCGTTCGGGATGGTGTGCGGACTCCTGCGACGCGCGGGCATCGGGCGAGGGGCAGGTCGTGGACGCGGCGATGGTCGACGGGGCGGCGGTGCTGATGACGATGCTGCACGGCTTCAAGGCGATGGGCTTCTGGGACGCCGAGCAGCGCGGAGCGAACCTGCTCGACTCGGGCGCGTGGTTCTACGAGGTGTACGAGACCGCCGACGGCCGGTACGTGTCGTTCGGCTCGCTCGAGCCGCAGTTCTACGCGGAGATGTGCCGGTTGAGCGGTATGGACGAGCTGCTGGGGGAGCAGCCCGCCCAGTACGACCGCGCGGCCTGGCCGGAGCGTCGGCGGCAGCTCGCCGAGCTCATCGCGACGAAGACCCGCGACGAGTGGTGCGAGATCATGGAGGGGACCGACGTCTGCTTCGCCCCGGTGCTCTCGATGGACGAAGCGCCGCGGCACCCCCACAACGAGGCGCGCGGCACCTTCGTAGAGCTCGAGGGCGTGGTGCAGCCCGCACCGGCGCCACGGTTCAGCCGCACCCCCGCCGGGATCCAGAGGCCCCCGGCGCACGCCGGCCAGCACACCGACGAGGTGCTCGCCGAATGGGGCGTGGACGAGGACCGCATAGCTGCGCTGCGGGTCGCTCGGGCCATCGCCTGACCGATCCTGCCCGGGATCCGATAGGAAGGTGGGGAAGGTGCCACCGGAGAGGGGACCACACGTGGCAACGCTCGTCTGCTTCCACGCCCATCCCGACGACGAGGCCATCGCGACGGCCGGGACCATGGCCAAGGCGGTGGAGTCCGGTCACCGGGTGGTGTTCGTCGTCGCGACGAGAGGTGAGCACGGCGAGATCGTCCCCGGAGTGCTGGTGGACGGGGAGCAGCTCGGTGTTCGCCGGGTGACCGAGACCTTCGACTCGGCACGGCTCATCGGCTGCGACCGGGTCGAGTTCCTCGGCTACGTCGACTCGGGGATGATGGGCGAGCCGACGAACGACGACCCGTACTCGTTCTGGTCGGTGAACGTCGAGCAGGCCGCGCACCGCCTCGCCTACATCCTCCGCGAGGAGCGCGACGCGGGCCGGTCGTGCTCACGATCTACGACGACCACGGCGGGTACGGGCATCCCGACCACATCCAGGTGCACCGCGTCGGCCGGATGGCGGCCGAGATCGCCGGAGTCGATCGTGTCTTCCAGGGAACGATGAACCGCGACCAGATCCGAAGGGGCCTCGAGCGGATGGCCGGGGAGCAGCCCGACATCGATCTGCCGGAGCAGCCTGCAGAGCCGGAGTTCGGAGAACCGGAGTCGGCGATCACGCATGCGGTCGACGTGAGCCGGCACCTGGAGACGAAGCGGCGCTGCATGAAGGCCCACGCCAGCCAGATCCCCGACGACTCGTTCTTCCTGGCCATGCCCGACGAGCTCTTCGCCGAGGCCTTCGGCACCGAGTGGTTCATCGAGCTCGGCGCGACCCGGGCAGAGGGGGAGCCGTTCGCCGACGACCTCTTCGCCGGCCTGGGCTGAGGGGCACCCGGGCGTGGCGCGGCTCCACCTGGTACGACAGGGGCCGCCTGGTATGGGTGTCCCGTGCTAGCCGCTCGCTGGCTGCGCCGTGGAGCGGGAGAGGCCCTCGTAGCCGAGGCAGCTCGCGAGCTCCTCGGTGGCCTCGTTGCAGCCGTATCGCTCCGCCAGCGCTCCGGCGATGTCGAACGAGCCTCCGCCGACCAGCTCCGCCGGGACGAAGCCCATCCCGAAGGTGTAGCCGAGGATCTCGCCACCGCCGGACTTCGCGTGGACGGCTTCGACCGGAAGGCCCGGGATCCCCGCCGTGGTGCCTGCCTCCACCGCCGCCTCGAGCCCCGCGAAGTCACGGATGGGCTGGTGCCAGCCGCAGACCCAGGAGCCGTCCACGAGGCTCTGCGCCTTGAACGGCCACCAACCGGTGCGTTGGTACTCCTCGGTGGCCGTCTGGATGCGAGCTTCGGCTTCCGCCAGCTGCTCGGCGGTGATGTCCTCGGGGCGGGGCTCCGGTGCCTCGCAGGATTCGTCTGCGGCGGCAGCTGCAGCGGGCACAGGCTGCGCGTCGGGGCTCTCCGCTGTCCGACCTCTTCCACCGACCAGCACTGCCGCTCCGACGACGAGTACCAACGCGCCCAGCACCAACGCCATGACCCAGCGCTGCACCGTCCGGGAACCCGGCTCGTCTGCCCGTGCGTCCGGGTGGTCCGCTTTCCCCACGGTTGCCTTCATTGTCCCGGCACCTCCTCACGCCTCATGCTGCGCGACCTAGTAGAAGGAGATTCTGTAGTAGGTGTACAGGTCGTATGGCGTCCCCGAGTTCCACGCTCGATGCCCCATCAGGTAGTCCATCCACCAGTAGAGGACGTTGTCCGGGCACTCGGCCAGGGAGTCGGCTCTACCGTCAGAGTCCATTCCCGAGTAGCCGTAGGCACATAGAGGCTGTTGCTGACCGCCCTGATAGACAGGATAGAGCCACGTCGATGCTTCGACCACGTGCCCGTTGCGGGCAACACAGGGAGTACCGCTGGACAGCCTGCTAGTCGTCATCGTGTGGCCAGTCCACTTGGAGGCCTGGAACCGTCCTTCGTCGATCCGGTCGGCCCTGAAGAGGGCAACGGACTTCCAGGTCTGGCACCCCGAGTAGAACTCGTCCGTGGCGCTCGCGGGTCTCGCAAGGCCAAGAGCCAGGGCGAGAGCAGCGACAAGGCACGCCCCAACCCGCCCCGGTCGACCGACGCGTCGTATGTGCTGGCCGCGGTGGACCCCACCCGGCCTGCCCCAATCCACCTCACCTGAAGTGACCAATTCGCCACCTAGCATGGTGGGATCGTCCCCCCCCCCAATGCCGATGTCAAGAGTTCCTTGTGGGTTCAGCAGCAGCGCTGATGAGAGGAAGGTGACGGTGTTGAGCACCCCATCCGGCCCGGGTCGTCGCCGGAGCTGCCTCACCGCTCCGGGTGGGCGGGAGGCTGGGTAAGGCGTGGCGCGGCTCCACCTGGTGCGACACGGCCGTGCGGAGGCGGGCTTCGGGTCGCACACCGATCCGGGTCTGGACGAGGTCGGCCGGTGCCAGGCCGCCGAGCTGGCCCGGGAGCTCCATTCCGTCGGACCGCTCCCGGTCGTCGCCTCGCCCCTGCGTCGCACCCGCGAGACTGCCGCACCGCTCGAGGAGCGGTGGGGTGAGCAGGCCAGGATCGAGCATCGGGTGGCCGAGATCCCGACCCCCACAGACGACCTGGCCGAGCGGGTGGCCTGGCTCCGGACAGCGCTCGCCGCGCGGTGGTCCGACCTCGATGCCGCCCGGATCGAGTGGCGGGACGCGCTCGTCGAGTACCTGCTGTCGCTTCGTCAGGACACGGTCGTCGTCACCCACTTCGTCGCCATCAACGTCGTGATCGGCAACGCCCGCAACGACGACGCGGTGGTCCAGGAGATGCTCGGCAACTGCTCCTGCACGGTCGTCGAGCAGGCGCCAGGGGGGTTCACGGTGCTAGAGATGGGGCGAACCGAGCGGACCGACGTCGGGTGAGGGCGGAGCCCCCACCGGGAACGATCCCCCCATCCGACGGCCCGGCCGACCACACTTCATCTTCGTGCCCGAGATCTCCCTGAACGACGCAGACCTGCGGGTGCTGCACCGCCTCCGCACCGAGCTCGACGCGTTCGATCTGGGCATGACCGACGTCCCTGCCCTCATCGAGATGATCTCGGGCCTGCTGGACCAGTTCGAGGATCTCCCCCCGTCGATCGCCGAGGAGCTCCGCACCGTCTGGTGGCCGGTGCAGTACGCCCTGGCCCTGAGCCGCGACGAGGATCGTCGGCTCAGCGAAGAGGAGGAGATCGGCGCCCGTGATGCCGTTGCGCTGCTCCAGAGGGAGCTGGCGAACGTCGAGGTCAACGAGGGCTGAATCGCTCCCGCGGTCTGGCGCGGCGTGTCCGAAGCGTCCAGCATGGTGCGGTGACCGGCCACGACGATTGGGTGGCCCGAGACGCAGCAGTGGTATGGCACGGGTTCACCCAGATGTCCTGCTACCGGGAGAGCACCCCGGTGATCGTGGAGCGGGCCGAGGGCCACGAGCTCATCGACGTCGAAGGCCGTCGCTACCTAGACGCCATCTCCTCTCTCTGGGTGACCACCCTCGGCCACCGGGTGCCGGAGCTCGACCAGGCGATCCGCGACCAGCTCGACCGTGTCGCGCACTCCACGATGCTCGGCAACGGCAACCGCGTCACCGTCGAGCTCGCCGAGGCCCTCGTCGCGCGGGTGCCGGTCGACGACGGTCACGTGCTGTTCGCGAGCGATGGGGCGGCGGCCGTCGAGCAGGCGCTGAAGATCGCCTTCCAGTACTGGCGCAACCTCGGTGTCGGGGGGCGCGACCGCTACCTCGCCCTGGGCGGCGCCTACCACGGCGACACGGTGGGCTCTCTCTCGCTCGGTGCCGGGGGCTTCGGCACCGACGTCTTCGGTCCGCTCCGGTTCCCCGTCCTGCGGGCACCCGGCTACGGGGAGCCCGGATGGGCGGAAGTCGCGACCGAGATGGTGCACGCGCACGCGGAGGGCCTGGCCGCCGTGGTCTTCGAGCCCCTCGTCCAGGGGGCAGCCGGCATGAGGATCGCTGAGCCGGCCGACGTGCGCCGGGTCGCGCAGGCAGCCGGAGACGCAGGTGTCCTGGTCGTCTGCGACGAGGTCGCCACCGGGTTCGGTCGGACCGGGTCCCTCTTCGCCAGCGAGCAGTGCGGCGTGCGCCCGGACCTGCTCTGCATGGGCAAGGGCCTCACGGCCGGGTACCTGGCCCAGTCGGCCACGGTCGCGGCCCGGCACGTCTTCGACGCCTTCCTCGGCCCCGATCTCGGAGAGAGGACCCTGTACCACGGCCACTCGTACGGAGGGAACGCGCTCGCTGCAGCGGTCGGCCTCCGGCACCTCGAGCTGCTGGACGACTGGGATGTGCTGGCGAACGTGCGGGCCCGCTCCGTCGAGCTGGCACAGCTCTGCGAGGAGAAGGTTCGCGAGCTCGCCGAAGTGAAGGACGTGAGGATCTGCGGTCTGATGGGTGGGATCGAGCTCGATCCCCCCGAGGCAGGTCTGCGCTGGGGGCGCCGGGTCTGCTCTGCCGCGGTGTCCAGGGGCGTCCTCCTCCGCCCGCTCGGCGACGTCGTGGTGCTGATGCCACCGCTCACCATCACCACCGCCGAGATCGAGAGGATCGTCGACGTCCTGGTGGAGTCGATCCGAGAGGTGAGCGGAGCGGCGTGACCACCTGGAGCGAGTGGGTCGCCGACGAGTGCGCCGAGGTGCGTGAGCGGGGGCGTTGGCGGGCGCCGCGCCGGTTCGACGCCGCCGGACCGGTCGGCCGGCTGGAGGGGGAGGAGCCGCCTGCGCCGCGCGAGGTCGTCTCCTTCGCATCCAACGACTACCTGGGCTTGACCCAGCACCCCGAGGTGAAGGCAGCGGCCGTGGCCGCGGTCGAGCGATGGGGGGCGGGCGCCGGGGCCGCGCGGCTCGTGGTCGGGTCCCGACCGGTCCACCACGACCTGGAGGAGGCCCTGGCCGAGTGGAAGCGAACGGAGCGGGCCGTCCTCTTCCCCACGGGCTACGCGGCCAACCTCGGGGTGCTCGCCACCTTCGGGGCCGCAGGCGTGACCATCCTCTCCGACGAGCTGAACCACGCCTCGATCGTCGACGGCTGCCGCTTGGCAGCTGCGGAGGTGAGCGTGTTCCGCCACCGCGACCTGGAGCACCTCGAGCGGCTGCTCCGATCCGCCGGCCGGGCGTTCGTGGTGACGGACGCGGTGTTCTCGATGGACGGGGACCTCGCGGAGGTGGAGGAGCTCGTCGAGCTCTGTGGCCGGCACGGCGCGCTCCTGATGCTGGACGAGGCCCACTCGGTGCTCGGACCGGAACCGCATCTGGACGGGGCCGACGTGTTGCGCGTCGGCACTCTCTCGAAGGCGCTCGGCTCGCTGGGTGGCTTCGTGGCGGCACCCACCTCCTTCTGTCAGCTCGTCGAGAACCGGGCCCGGCCGTACATCTTCACGACCGCATCGAGCCCGGCGGAGAGCGCGGCCGCGCTCGCGGCGCTTCGGGTGCTCCGGTCGGCCGAAGGCGAGCGGCTGAAGGAGAGGCTGAGGGAGAACGTCGACCTGCTGGCTCCCGGCCATCCCTCGCCGATCCTCCCGGTGCTGGTCGGAGCGGAGGCGAGCGCAGTTGCCGCCTCGAGCCGGCTGCTGGAGCGGGGGCTGCTGGTGCCGGCGATCAGGCCGCCCACGGTCCCTTCGGGCACGAGCCGCCTGCGCGTCGCGCTCTCCGCGGCTCACGAGCCGAGTCAGGTGAGGGCACTCGCCGTCGCACTGGCCGAGCTCGACCTCGAGGTGTGCCGTGCGTCCTGAGACCGTGGTGCTCGTGGTGGGCACCGGGACCGAGGTGGGCAAGACCTGGGTGGCGGCGCACCTGCTGCGCCGCCTCCGGCAGGAGGGGGTCGCCGTCGCGGCGGCGAAGCCGGTGCAGTCGTTCTCACCGGGCGGCGGAGCGACGGACGCGGAGCTCCTCGCCGCGGCCACGGGTCAGGCTCCGGCGGAGGTGTGCCCGCTCGAGCGGTGGTACCCGTTGCCGATGGCCCCTCCCATCGCCGCGGAGGAGCTCGGCCTCGACCCCTTCGGCGTCACCGAGCTGGTCGAGGAGATCGTGTGGCCGGACGGCACCCGGGTCGGGGTGGTGGAGGCGGCGGGAGGTGTGCGATCGCCGATCGCCGCCGACGGCGACCCGGTCGAGCTCGCCCGAAGGCTGGAGCCGGACGCCGTGCTGCTGGTCGCCGACGCGGACCTCGGTACGATCAACGCCGTCCGGCTCTCGGCCTCGGCTCTGGAGCCGTTGGCGGTGACCGTGGTCCTGAACAGGTACGCGAGCGAGGATGCCGTGCACGAGCGAAACCGGAGCTGGCTCATGGATCGCGACGGGCTGGACGTGGTCGTGGGCGTCGAGGAGCTGGCGGGAAGGTTCGTCGGTAGGTGAAGCCGCTCACGGGAGCGGCAAGGGGGAGAGAAGGCTTGAGGAGGAAGGCGGGTTTGCGAGGACTGGTGCTGCCCGTGCTCGTCGTCGGTCTGCTGGCGTCGGGCTGCGGCGATGAGAGCGAGCCGGTCACCGAGGGCACGATCCGGAGCGAGGCCGACACCACCACGACCGATGGCACCTCGGCGACCGAGCCGGGCGACGCCTCCTCGGTCGGGTCGCAGGGAGTCGCGCTGACGCTCGTGGCGGAGCTGGAGGAGCTCACCGCGATGGCGGTGAACCCCGGGACCGGCGAGCTGTACGTGGCCGAGCGGGCCGGACGGGTCCGACGGATCGATCCGCAGAGCGGTGAGGTGCTCGGACAGGCCGTGGACATCAGCGACGAGGTCTCGACGGACGTCGAGCGCGGCCTGCTCGGCGTGGACGTCTCTGCGGAGGGCGTGATGTACCTCAGCTACACGGACCTCGAGGGCGACACCCGCCTGCACGCCGTCGAGCTGGACGGTGACGGCAACGCGGAGATGGAGAGCCGACGGGAGCTGCTCACCGTCGACCAGCCCTTCGGCAACCACAACGGGGGTGACGTCCACATCGGGCCCGACGGGCACCTCTACCTGGGTCTGGGCGACGGCGGAGGCGGGGGCGATCCGCTCGGGAGCGGCCAGGACCCCTCCACCCTCCTCGGCACGATCCTGCGGATCGATCCGACCGGAGGAGATCCGTACTCGGTGCCCGACGACAACCCGTTCGCGGACGGCGAGGGCGGGGCCCCGGAGGTGTGGTTGTACGGGGTGCGGAACCCGTGGCGGTTCAGCTGGGACCGCGAGAGCGGCGATCTGTGGATCGCCGACGTGGGACAGGACACCTGGGAGGAGATCGACCTCCTGCCGGGCCCCGACGCGGGACGGGGAGCGAACCTGGGATGGGCGGAGATGGAGGGCCTGGAGCCTTTCGAGGGGGGCTCCGAGCCTGTGGACCACACCCCGCCGGTCCACGTCTACGGCCGTGACCGGGGCTGCACGGTGATCGGCGGCTACGTGTACCGGGGGGCGAAGCTCGCCTCCCTCGACGGCGCGTACATCTACGGCGACTACTGCGAAGGCCAGCTGCTGGCGCTGAGGGTCGACGGCGGAGAGGTGGTGGAGACGCTCGACCTCGGCCTCAACGTCGGGTCCACGCAGCTGGTGTCGTTCGGCCAGGATCTCGAGGGAGAGCTGTACGTCCTCACGCAGGGCGGGCTGCTGTACCGGCTGGACCCCGAGGTCTGACAGACTCCGGCCTCGCGTGCACACCCCCGTCCCCCTCGCCGCGGGCCTCTTCCTCCTGGAGCTCCACGAGGAGTTCGCGTGGTTCGTCGTGATCGGGAACGGCCTGGCCGGGGCCTGGGCGCTCGCCGCTCACCGATGGTCCCCGTTGAGGGTGCGCGCGCTCTGGTGGTTCACCCTCCTGGCCGAGCTCGCGGTCTTCGTCCAGGTCGCCCTGGGAGTGGCGCTGGTGGCCGGGGAGGGCCTGAAGGCACCGCAGTTCCACATGTTCTACGGGTTCGTCTCCATCATCGCCGTGGGGATCATCTACAGCTACCGGGCCCAGCTAGAGCGCTGGCGCTACCTCCTCTACGGAGGAGGGGGGCTGTTCCTGATGGGGCTGGCCATCAGGGCGATGATCGTCGGCGCTCGGGTCTGAGAGAGGCGCGCGAGCAGGTCAGAGGTTGACGACCGGGCAGGTGAGGGTGCGGGTGATCCCCTCGATCGATTGCACCCGGCTCACCACCATCCGGCCGAGGTCGTCCACGCTGTCGGCCTCTGCCCTGGCGATGACGTCGTAGGGGCCGGTGACGTCGTCGGCCGCGGTGATCCCGTCTATCGAGCTGATGGACCGCGCCACGTCTGCAGCTCTCCCCACCTCGGTCTGGATCAGGATGTAGGCGTGCACCACTGCCGCCGAGTGTAGGGCAGCGCAGGGCCGCCGCCCCCGGGGCGACCGCTCCGCTTCTACATGACGGCCCGTATGCCCAGGTCGGCGAAGCCCTTGTCGACGTGGTTCTGCTCGAACAGGTCACGGAGCTTGTGCGCCTGGCGGTCGTAGGCATCGGGTTCGTCCCACGTGTTGCGCGGGTTGAGGATCTCGTCGGGGACCCCGGGACAGGACTTCGGCATCCTGAGGCCGAAGACCGGGTGCCGCTCGGTCTCGACGTCGTCGAGAGCACCTTCGAGCGCGGCGTCGAGGAGGGCGCGCGTGTGCCGGATCGAGATCCGCTTGCCGACACCGTGAGGCCCACCCGACCAGCCCGTGTTGAGCAGGATGCACCGCGTCCGGTGCTCCTTCATCTTCTCCGCGAGGAGCGATGCGTACACAGAGGGGGGCTGCGACATGAACGGAGCGCCGAAGCAGGCGCTGAAGGTGGCCTTGGGCTCGGTGATCCCGACCTCGGTGCCTGCCAGCTTCGAGGTGAAGCCGGTCACGAAGTGGTACATGACCTCGTCCCCGTCGAGGATCGAGACCGGCGGGAGCACGCCGAACGCGTCCGCGGTGAGCAGGACGATCGTCGCGGGGTGAGGGCCCCGGGCTCCGGCGGCGACGTTCGGGTTGCAGGACAGCGGGTAGGCGAACCGGGTGTTCTCCGTGATCGAGCCGTCCGTGAGGTCGAGCTCTTGAGGGTCGGTCTCCGAGAGCGGGCGGTCGGGCAGCGGGGGGACGTTCTCGACGAGGGTCCCCTTCATCGAGAGCGCTGACGCGATGACCGGCTCTGCCTCCTTGTCGAGGTCGATGAGCTTGGCGTAGCAGCCGTCCTCGAGGTTGGCGACGCCGTGCTCGGTCCAGATGTGCTCGTCGTCGCCGACCAGCCGACGGTTCGGATCGGCGGAGAGGGTGGTCTTCCCCGTGCCCGAGAGCCCGAACAGCACGGCGGCATCGTCCTGGTCGCCGATGTTGGCCGAGCAGTGCATGGAGAGGCAGCCCTTGGAGGGCAGGACGAAGTTCATCACCGTGAACATGGTCTTCTTCACCACGCCGCAGTAGTCCGCGCGACCGAGCACCAGGCCGATCCGGTTCTTCATGTCGACGATCACCGCTCTCTCCGAGAGCGTGCCGTCGCGCTCGGGGTCGCAGCGGAACGAGGGGACGTTCAGCATGGTCCACCCGGTCTCGGCCCGATCGGAGTCGTCGCGGACCCCGTGGGGGAACATGATGTTGGCGAAGTAGGCGTGCGTCGCGTACTCGCCCACGAAGCGGTACGGGACGGCGAACTCCGGATCCCAACCGCAGAAGACATCGCTGACGTACAGCGTCGCCTGCCGGTCGTTGAGGTGTTCGGTGACCCGGGGGAGGAGCTCGGTGTAGTGGCCGGGATCGAACCTCTTGAAGTCGTCCTTCCACCAGATGTAGCCGTCGACCTCGGGCCACGCCACGGCGAAGGTGTCCTGCACGGGCCTGCCGGTGCAGCTGGGGTCCGAGTAGTACACGAGAGGGCCCTCGGCACCCAGGGCCGTCGCGAACGCCTTCTGGTCGTCGTCGGGGCCGTCGGGTCGGACCCGGCCCCGGTCGTTCGCGATGGCCTCGGCGAAGAGCTCGTCTTGGGAGAGCTCGTAGTGGAGGTCGACGTTCTTCAGACCGAGGAGGTCTTCCAGCTCGGACGCAACGGTCATCTCGACTCCTTTGTCGATCAGACGGCGACCCTCGGCCGCACCGAGCGGCCTGGCAAGGGGGCCCCGGGAGGATCGACGCTACCAAAGCCTCCGGCAGATCATCGACCCCCCGGCGCCCCTACAGGGTGTCGGGGGGGAGCTCGGGCGTGCCCATGTCGATCTCCGATCCCACGCCGAGGCCGGTGGCGCACCCCTCGGCGTCGAGGCTGAAGACGACCCTCTGACCCGGCCGGAGGGTGCGGAACAGCGAGCCCTCGAGCGCGTCGGAGGCGAGCTCGTGGTCGGCGAGGTGGACGTCGTCGACGACCACGCCGTCGCCCGAGACCGGGTCGTAGGTCTTGATCACGCCCTGCATCGAGCGGCAGCGTACCGGGGTGTCTGCGCGTCGGCCAGCTCCGGTCGGGCCTGTCCGATAAGTAGCATCCGGGGGGATGCAGGTGCTCGACACCCTCGGTCCGAGCGAGCTCCGGAAGGCGATGGCCGGATACCGGGACGCGCTGAGAGCCCACCAGCAGCCGCTCAACCGCCTGAACGTCTACCCGGTCCCCGACGGGGACACCGGCACCAACATGGCGCTGACCGTCGAGTCGGTGCTGTCCGAGCTCGAGGGTGCGGGCGAGGACATGGCCTCCACGTGCAAGGCGGTGAGCCACGGATCGCTGATGGGAGCGCGAGGGAACTCGGGGGTGATCCTCTCCCAGATCCTGCGGGGGCTCACGGCGGTCTTCAGCGGCGTCGGCGTCGCGGATGCACGCACCACCGCGGAGGCCTTCACGGCGGCTGCCGAGGCTGCGTACCAGGCAGTGATGAAGCCGGTGGAGGGCACGATCCTCACGGTCGTGCGCGAGTCGTCGGCGGTCGGGGCCGCGCGCTGCCGACGGGTGCTCCCTGCTCGAGCTCCTGGAGGCGACTCGCGAGGAAGCGGAGGCGAGCCTCTTCCGGACCCCCGATCTGCTGGCAGCGCTGAAGGAGGCCGGTGTGGTCGACGCGGGTGGCGCCGGGTACGTCCTGTTGCTCGACGCGCTGCTCCACGTGGTCGATGGCAGGCCCCTCCCGGAGCCGGTGGAGGGGGAGGGGATCGTCCTCGAGGGCGCGCTCGGGGTGGTCACCGCGAACGACCGGGCCGGAGCCGATTCGGTCTCGGACCTCCGGTACGAGGTGATGTACTTCCTCGAGGCTCCCGACGAGACCATCGCGGCGTTCCGTGACGTGTGGGCAGGGATCGGCGACTCGATAGTCGTCGTAGGGGGAGAGGGCCTCTGGAACTGCCACATCCACACGAACGACATCGGTGCCGCAGTGGAGGCCGCTCTCGACGTCGGCCGGCCCAGCCAGATCCGGGTCAGCGATCTGCAGCAGCAGGTGGAGGAGGAGCGCTGGGTCCGGGAAGGCAGCGGCGGCTTCGACGTGTTCGACCATGCACACGAGCCGGTTCGGTGCGCGGTCGTGGCGGTCGCCACGGGTGACGGCGTCATGGGGATCTTCCACTCGCTCGGAGTCCAGGGGATCGTCCCGGGTGGCCAGTCGATGAACCCCTCGACCGCCCAGCTGGTCGCAGCGGTCGAGGCTGTGCCCGCCGACGAGGTGGTGGTCCTCCCCAACAACAAGAACATCATCCCGGTCGCCGAACAGGTCGACGCCGAGACGACCAAGACCGTCCGGGTGGTGCCCACGCGCAGCATCGTCGAGGGCTTCGCGTGCCTGCTCTCTTACGACCCCGAGGCTTCCGCCGAGCAGAACGCCACGGACATGGAGAGCGCTTCGTTCGCCGTCGTCTCCGGTGACGTCTGCCAGGCGATCCGTGACTCGACCTGCGAGATCGGGCCGATCCGGGAGGGCGACTACATGGGTATGGGTCCCGGCGGGATCCGAAGCGTCAACGCGGACCTCGGAGAGGCCTCGGTGCGACTGCTCGACAACCTCATCGACGAGGAGCACGAGATCGTCACGATCATCGAGGGGGAGGGGGCGACCGACGCGGTGACGCGGCACATCACGATCTGGCTCTCGGAGCACCGACCCGGCGTCGGCGTCGAGGTCCACAAGGGGGGACAGCCGCTGTACCCGTACCTCTTCGGGATCGAGTAGGTGGCCCGCCGACTGGCCCAGTTGGCGGGCATCCCGGTCGCCCAGCTGGAGGGGGTCGGCGAGAAGAAGTCAGGAGCGCTGGGCGAGCTCGGCGTGGAGTCCGTGCTCGACCTCCTGACCTACTACCCGCGCAGGTACCTCGACCGCACCCGCGAAGCCCGCATCGCCGACCTCGCTGTGGGTGAGGAGGGTTCGGTGCTCGTGGAGGTGGTGGGGGCGCACACCCGGCCGACGAGGAGCCGTCGCCGGATGGTGGTGGCGGAGGTCACCGACGGGACCGGCCGGATGCGCCTCACCTTCTTCAACCAGCCCTGGAGGGAGAAGCAGCTCCGGCCGGGGCTGCAGGCTTTCGTCTTCGGGAAGCTGGAGTTGTTCCGGGGTCAGAGGGGGATGACCAACCCGGTGGTGGACCTCGTGGGCGACAGGACCCGGCGGATCGTCCCCGTGTACCCGCAGTCGGAGCGGGCCGGGATCATGAGCTGGGACCTGGCCCGGTTCGTCGCGGAGGCGCTGCGGCGGACGGGGGAGCTGGCGGAGCCGTTGGACGAGAGGTACCGGGATCGCTGGGGTCTGGTCGATCGCGACAGAGCGTTCCGCTGCATCCACGCCCCCGAGACCCTCGAGCAGGTGGCGGAGGCCCGCCGCCGGCTGGTCTTCGACGAGCTGCTGCGGGTGCAGCTCGAGCTCGTGAGGCGCAAGCGCCTGATCGAGGAGTCCACAGTGGGCGTGGAGCACCTCGTGGACGGGGACCTGACCCGGCGCTTCGTAGGCGGTCTCCCGTTCCCGCTCACCGCCGCGCAGGAGCGTGCGATGGCAGAGATAGACGGCGACCTGGCCAGGTCCGTACCGATGCATCGTCTCCTCCAGGGGGACGTCGGCGCGGGCAAGACGCTGGTGGCGCTCCACGCCCTGCTCGTCGCGGTGCAGGGAGGGCACCAGGGCGCGTTCATGGCCCCGACCGAGGTCCTGGCCGATCAGCACGCCATGTCGGTGCGCGATCTCGTCGACGGGCTCGAGGTGGGGGACGACGCGAGCCTGTTCGGGAGGCGTCCGCTCAGGGTCGAGCTGTTGACGAGCCGGACCACCGGATCGGAGCGTGCCGGTGTGCTGCGCGACCTCGGAGCCGGTGAGGTCGACATCGTCGTCGGGACGCACGCCCTGATCCAGGAGGGAGTCGGGTTCGCCTCCCTGGGTGCGGTCGTGATCGACGAGCAGCACAGGTTCGGGGTGGAGCAGCGAGCGGCGCTGCGGGCGAAGAGCGCGGGCGATCTGGTTCCCGACGTCCTGGTCATGACCGCCACGCCGATCCCGCGCACCGCCGCCATGACCGTCTACGGGGACCTCGACGTGTCGGTGCTCGACGAGCTACCGCCCGGTCGTACCCCGATCCGCACCGTCTGGGCCCGCAGCGCGGAGGAGGAGACGGAGGTGTGGGAGGAGGTCCGAGACGAGGTGTCCGGCGGGCGTCAGGCGTACGTGGTGTGCCCGCTCATCGAGGAGTCGGAGAAGCTCCAGGTCGCTTCCGCCCAGGAGACGCACGCCCGGCTCACGGGAGAGGGCGGCGAGCTGGCCGGGCTCTCGGTGGGGCTGCTCCACGGCCGCGTCAACCCGGCCGAGAAGCAGCGGACCATGGATCTCTTCCGCTCGGGCGGGCTCGACGTGCTGGTGGCGACCACCGTGATCGAGGTCGGTGTCGACGTCCCGAACGCCACGGTTATGGTGATCCTCGACGCGGATCGCTTCGGGATCGCCCAGCTTCACCAGCTCCGGGGAAGGGTGGGTCGGGGCACGGACACCTCCACCTGCTTCCTGCTCGGCGAGCCGACGACGCCCGAGGGGGAGGAGCGCCTGAAGGCGATGGTCCGGAGCACCGACGGGTTCGAGCTGGCCGAGGTCGACCTGGACCTCCGGGGCGAGGGAACGATCATGGGCGAGCGGCAGAAGGGGAGGAACGACCTGAAGCTGGCCTCGCTGCGGCGGGACAGGGAATGGGTGGAGCGGGCGAGGGCGGTGGCGATCGAGATCGTCGACGCCGACCCCGATCTCTCCGCACATCCTCTGCTGGCGGAGGAGGTGGCCCTCGTGGTGGGCGAGGAGGACGCGGAGTTCCTCTTCAAGTCCTGAGAAGTGTCCAATGGCCTGGTCCGGAGCGTCGGTCCGGGAGCTATGTTCCAGGTTCGATGGAAGCTGACGATGGCGTGCGCGGGCTCGCGAGCGAGGCGGTCGACCTGCTCCGCCATCGCGGGCGTCGTGCACGCCGCCTCCAGGACGGCTGGCCCGAGTGGCGGCGCGCGGGGATGCCGGTGGCTGGGGGTCCGGGCCGGTGAAGATCCTGGTCGTCGCGCAGGGACCCGCGTACGGGGACGAGCGCGCCTACAACGGCCTGAGGCTCGCGGGGTCCCTCGCGCGGCGTGACGGCGTCGACGTTCGGGTCTTCCTCATAGGTGACGCGGTGGGGGCCGCGGTCTCCGGCCAGCAGGTCCCCGACGGCTACTACCACCTCGAGCGCATGGTCCGCCTTGTGGGTCGGCGGGGCGGTGAGGTCGGGTGCTGCGGAACATGCCTGGATGCGCGGGGCCTTGCAGGCGTCGAGCTGGTGCCGCCCGCGCGGAGGTCGGACCTCGAGGAGCTGACCGACTGGGTGCTGTGGGCGGACAAGACCGTGACCTTCTAGCCGATGGCTTCCGAGACCGTGGTCGTCCTGGGTGGAGGGATCGGTGGCGTCGTCGCGGCGCGAAGGCTGCGGCAGAGGCTGAGGGCCGAGGACCGGGTCGTGGTCGTGGAGCGCGACCCTCGATTCAGGTTCACCCCGTCGCTGCTGTGGGTGATGTACGGCACCCGGAGACCGGAGCAGATCACCCGGGACCTCCGGCGGCTGAGGCGTCACGGGATCGAGGTGATCGAGGCGGACGTCGAGGGCGTCGACGCCGGTGGGCGCATCGTCGCCACGAGCACCGGACCGGTCCCCTTCGACCGCCTGGTGGTGGCGCTGGGTGCCGAGATGGATCCCGCCGCCTGTCCGGGCTTCGAGGATCACGCCCGGAACATCTTCACGGTCGACGGGGCGGAGGCCGTCAGGGAGGATCTCTCGACGATGGGTGAGGGTCCGGTGGACGTCGTCGTCTCCCGTCTGCCGTACCGCTGCCCGGCTGCACCATGGGAGGCCGCGCTGCTGGCCGACTCGCTGCTGCGGCGCAGGGGTGTCAGGGATCGATGCCCGGTGCGGGTCACCACCCCCGAACCGGCCCCGATGCCGGTCGCCGGGCCCGCGATGGGTGCCGCGGTGCTGGAGATGCTCGCTGCCCGGGACATAGAGGTGAGGACCGGTTGCGCCATCGAGGGGATCGGAAGCGGTCAGCTCCTCCTCGAGGGGGGCCAGCGGATCGAGACCGGTCTGGTTCTGGGAGTCCCGCCCCACCGGCCTCCTCCCTCGCTGTCCGGGAGCGGCCTGTCGGAAGGACCGGGCTTCCTCCCCGTGGACCCCGCGACGCTGAGCACGGGGGTCGAGGGCGTCTGGGCGCTCGGCGATGTGACCGCGCTGCCGCTGGCGGGCGACCGCATGCTGCCCAAGGCGGGTGTGTTCGCCGAGCGCGAAGCGGAGGTGGTCGCCTCACGCGTCGCGGACGAGGTGCGCGGCCTGATCCCCAAACGCAACTTCGACGGTCGAGGGTCGTGCTTCGTGGAGATGGGCGACGGCCGCGCCGGGTTCGCCGCCGGAGGCTTCTTCGGGCCCGAGGGACCGCAGATCCGGCTCCACCGGCCCGGCCGGAGGTGGCATCTGACGAAGGTCGCCTTCGAGCGGTGGTGGCTGAGGCGTTGGCTGTGAACTGAGCTGCGATGTCGCGTGCGGCTCGGTGGCCGCCGCTGGTCCGCTCAGCACGCCGGTACCCCGGACCTGCTCGTCGGAGACCCGACCCCGGTACCGTTCACCGGTGCGCGTGATCGGGGGTGAGCTGCGGGGCCGGAGGCTGGAGAGCCCTCCCGGTCGGACCGCACGGCCGGCCACCGACCGCGTCCGCGAGGCCGTGTTCGGGGCGCTGGGCAGCCTCGACGCCGTCGACGGTGCCGAGGTCCTGGATCTGTTCGGAGGATCGGGCGCGCTGGGCATAGAGGCGCTCTCGAGGGGAGCGGCCTCAGCCACCTTCGTGGAGCGCGATCGCGAGGTCCGGCGGGTGCTGAGCCGCAACGTCGAGCTCCTGGGGCTCGAGGACAGGGCCGAGGTGGTGGCGGGCGACGCCGAGCTGTTCCTGGCCGAGGGGGAGCCCGGTCGGCACTTCGACCTCGCCTTCCTCGACCCGCCGTATGCATTCGACGCGTGGGAGGACCTGCTCGATGCGGTGCCCGCATCCCTGGTGGTGGCACGCAGCAACCGGCAGATCCCGTTCCCGTCGCGGTGGCGTGTACTGAGGGAGCGGCGCTACGGCGATACGCTCGTGTTCATCGCCGAGCGAATCGCGGAGCCGTGAGCCGAGTCCTCTACCCAGGGTCGTTCGACCCCATCCACAACGGGCACGTCGAGATCATCGAGACAGCGAGCCGCCTGTTCGACGAGGTCGTCGTCGCGGCGATGCGGAACCCGCAGAAGGGCGAGCCTCTGTTCAGCTTCGATGACCGCAGGGCGATGCTCGAGGAGTCGCTGGCGCATCTGGACAACATCTCGATCACGATGTTCGCCAGCCTGGTGGTCGATCTCGCCCAACAGGTCGGAGCCGACTTCATCATCAAGGGGCTGAGGGCGGTCTCCGACTTCGAGAGCGAGCTGCAGCAGGCGCAGATGAACTTCGCGATCTCCGGCGTGCACACCGTCTTCATCCCCACAGCGACGTCGAACTCGTTCATCGCGTCGAGGTGGATCCGCGAGATCGCCCGCTTCGGAGGTGACGTGAGCTCGACGGTGCCTCCACCCGTTCAGAAGCGGATCGAGGAGAAGTACGGTGCATGAGCGTGACTGACGACCGGCCAGATGTCGAAGAAGAGGAGATCTTCGACGAGGAGGAGTTGGCCGAGGCCAGCTCCCCATATCACGCGGCCGAGAGCGAGGCGCTCCTGGATCGGGTTTACGAGCTGCTCGAGAACGCTCGCGAGATGCCGCTCTCGTCCTCGTCGCTGATCGACAAGAACGAGGTGCTGGATCTCCTCGACGAGGCGATGGCGCGGCTCCCCGACGAGCTCCGTGCGGCCCGTTGGCTTCTCAAGGAGAGGGACGAGTTCCTCGCCAAGGTGAGGCGCGAGGGGGACGAGATCCTCGACGCCGCACGCTCCCAGGCGGAGCGGATGGTGCAGCGGACCGAGGTGGTGAAGGCGGCACAGCAGCGCGCCCGTCAGATCGTGGAGGCAGCCGAGGCCGAGGCCAGACGGATGCGGCACGAGACCGAGGACTACTGCGACCAGAAGCTGGCCAGCTTCGAGATAGTGCTGGATCGCACGCTGAAGATGGTCTCCGCGGGCCGGAACAAGCTCCAGGCGATGCCGATGCTCGGCAGCGAGGACGAGGAGGAGGAGCTGGACCTCCGCGACGGGGACTCGGTCGACGCATCGGAGTTCTTCGACCAGGACCTCTCGTAGCCGTCACAGGTGCCGGCGGGCAGACTGGAGCCGTGACCCACCGAGAGCGCTCCGAGCGGCCGGCGCGACCGCTCCTGGTGTCCGTGGCGGACCTGCGTGGCCACACGGGCGAGCGTCGCCGGCTGGAGCTCTCGACCTGCCTCGGGGAGCTGGGCCTCTCCTCTGCGTGGGTCGAGCCGGAAGAGGAGGTCGGCCTGGATCTGATGCTCGAGTCGATGCCGTCGGGCCTCACCGTGACCGGCCGGATCCGGGCTCCTTGGGTGGGAGAGTGCCGACGCTGCCTGGAGCCTGTTCGGGGAGTGGTAGAGGCGGAGGTGCGGGAGGTGTTCTCCCCCGAACCGACCGACGAGGAGATCCGCCCGGTGGTGGAGGATCACCTCGACCTGGAGCCCGTGGTGAGGGAGGCGGTCCTGCTGGAGCTGCCCCTCTCCCCTCTCTGCTCGGAGGGCTGCGGAGGGCCCGACGGGCGGTACGAGATGGCAGCTCGCGAGCCGAGCCCCGACCCTCGGTGGGCTGGCCTGTCAGAGCTGCGCTTCGACGCGCCCGACCCCGGGGAAGGCTGAACAGGCCCGAAGCACGGGAGAGCGGCCCTCTCCGTCTGGCCCGTACCCGGAGCGAGGCGGTAGCCTCGACTCCCTTCGCGATCACGCCCGACCACGGTGCGGAGAGAAGACCGAGATGGCCGTCCCCAAGAAGAAGACCTCCAAGTCGAAGAGCCGCAGCAGGCGGTCCGGTGCCTGGCGCCTGCGGCGACCGGCCACCAGCACCTGCCCGCGCTGCGGTGCCACCAAGCGACCGCACCGGGTGTGTGGGAACTGCGGTTGGTACGCGGGCCGCGAGGCCGTCGAAGTCGAGTAGCCGCACCGTGCTTCCCATAGCCGTCGACGCGATGGGCGGCGACCGTGCCCCAGGGGAGATCGTGGCGGGAGCGGTCCAGGCCTCCGAGGAGCTGGGTGTCCCCATCATCCTGGTCGGCCGCCCGGACGCGATCGGTGACGTCCACGGCCTCGAGGTGATCGAGGCCTCGGAGGTCATCGAGATGGACGACGACCCGGGCGTGAGCGTGCGCCGAATGAAGGACTCCTCCCTGGTCCGTGCAGCGGAGGCGGTGCGTGACGGGCGGGCCTCGGCGATGGTCTCGGCGGGGAACACGGGTGCCGCGATGGCCAGCGCCCTGCTGCGGATGGGTCGTCTCAAGGGTGTGAGCCGACCGGCGATCGCGACGCCCATCCCTGATCCCGGCGGCACCCACACGGTGATGCTCGATGCCGGAGCCAACGCGGAGTGCCAGCCGGAGTGGCTCGTCCAGTTCGCCCAGATGGGAGCCGTGTACTCGCGGGAGCGATACGCGATCGCCGAGCCACGGGTCGGCCTGCTCTCGATCGGAGAGGAGCCGACGAAGGGGAACTCGCTCGCGAGGGCCGCCCACGAGCTCCTGGCCGCGGGTGGCTGGGAGGGATCGACGGGTGCACGGTTCATCGGGAACGTCGAGGGCCGCGATCTCATGGGCGCGGCTGCGGACGTGGTGGTCACCGACGGCTTCACGGGCAATGTGGCGCTGAAGACCCTCGAGGGTGGGCTGCGATCGCTGGTAGGCGCGCTGCTGGGGGCGTTCGACACCGACGAGACGACCCGGTCGGCAGCCGACGCGCTCGGCCCCGCCCTGGCTCCCCTCTACGCACAGCTCGACCCCGACAACACGGGTGGTGCGCTGCTGTTGGGCGTGAAGGGCGTGTGCGTCATCAGCCACGGCTCCAGCAGCGCGCGAGCCGTGTTGAGCGCCGTGCGGGTGGCGGCGGAGATGGTGGAGGCCGGGTTCGTGGGTCATCTCGCCGCAGCTGTGAGGGGATGAACCACGGCTCCGGCGCGTAAGCCCAGGTGAGAAGCAGTTCACAAGCGCGCAAGCTCGAGGGCAGCTAGGCTCCCGTGGCCGCGCGGCCGCCTGATCCGGGATCGGTCGCCGCTTCCCAGCTGCCGGAGAAGGAGAGTTCCGTGCCTGCCGAGACCCACGTGGAGAAGGGTCCGCTCGACCGCGATCAGGTGCTGCAGATCATCCGGGACCGCCTCGCCGACATCCTCGAGATCGAACCGGGATCCATCGGGGAGGGTGACTCCTTCCAGGACGATCTCGACGCCGACTCGCTGGCCCTCATCGAGCTGGTGGAGGCCCTGGAGGACGAGCTGGCCGACCGCAGCGTGGGCTTCCGGATCGACGACGAGGATCTGGAGGACCTGAAGACCGTCCGCGACGCGATCGACTACGTGGTCGCCAAGCTTGGCTAGTGCGCTTCGAACGCCAGGGGCAACGGACCGCCTCCTCGACCGGCTGGGCTACCGGTTCGAGGATCCCGCGCTTCTCCTGCAGGCGCTGACGCACCCGTCGTACTGCTCTGAGCACGGGGGGGAGTCGAACCAGCGACTCGAGTTCCTGGGGGATGCCGTGCTGGGTCTCGTCGTCGCCCACCAGCTGTACCTCGACTCCCCGGAGCTGCGCGAAGGGGAGCTCTCGAAGGCCCGCGCGGCGGTCGTCCGCTCGGAGGTGCTGGCGAGAGCGGCCGGTGACCTCGAGCTGGGAGACGCGCTGCTGCTCGGTCGCGGCGAGGAGAGCTCGGGTGGAAGGGAGAAGCCCTCGATCCTCGAGGACGCCCTCGAGGCGGTGATCGGTGCCGTCTATCTCGACGGCGGGTTCGTGGCCGCTCGGAAGCTGATCGTGGAACACCTCGGGCGTCACCTCGGCGAGGCCGCGATCGGGGGTCGGCACGACGACCCGAAGAGCCGTCTCCAGGAGCACCAGGCGAAGCTGGGTGCTCCCCCTCCGCGATACGAGCACGAGGTGGAAGGACCGGACCACGACCGCACGTTCCACGCCCGGGTGCTCCTGGGCGATCGAGAGGTGGGGAGGGGCACCGGCAGGTCCAAGAAGCAGGCTGAGCAGGAGGCGGCGCGCTCGGCCTGGCTGACGTTGGTCGACGGCAACGGGCCGCAGAGGGGGGACGACGGTGCCTGAGCTACCCGAGGTGGAGACGATCCGGCGGGAGCTGGACAAGGAGGTCGTGGGCAAGCGGATCAAGAAGGTCGACGTCAAGGGGATGAGGTCGATCCGCCGCCACCCGAACAAGAAGCACTTCGCGTCGAGGGTGGAGGGGCAGAAGATCGCCGGTGTTGCACGCCGTGGGAAGTACCTGGTGCTGACGCTCGAGTCGGGTGACCTGCTCGTGATCCACCTCGGGATGAGCGGCCAGCTGCTCCGCTGCCCGACCAAGCAGGAGGTGGTGAAGCACACACACGTCATCCTCACCTTCACGCAGCACGGGCAGCTGCGCTTCATCGACCCCCGCACCTTCGGTGAGCTCTTCGTGACGAGCCCCGACGAGCTCACCGCGGAGGTCCCCGAGCTCGCGAACCTCGGCGTGGACCCGGTCGAGCAGCCCATGAGCTGGGCCCGGTTCGGCCAGGAGCTCCTCCGGCACCAGATGAAGCTGAAGGCGTTCCTCATGGACCAGTCGATCCTTGCGGGGATCGGCAACATCTACTCCGACGAGATCCTCTTCGACGCCGGCCTCCGCTACGACCGTCAGACGGACAGCCTCTCCAGCCAGGAGATCCGCCGGCTGTACCGCTCGGTCGTCGGAATCCTCCACGACGCCATCAAGTACGGGGGCACCACCCTGCCGGATGAGCGGTACGTGGACACGCACGGGAAGCCGGGCGAGTACCAGGATCACCTCGAGGTCTACGGCCGCGACAAGGAGGCCTGTCGGCGGTGCCGCATGACCATCACCAAGGCGAAGTTCGGTGGACGGAGCACCTACTTCTGCCCGGGTTGCCAGGTGTAGTGCAGCTCGGGGGCCGTGGTCGTGCCCCCGAGCGGGTGGGGGTGCGCGGCCGGTGGTGCTTAGGTCGCTAGGTTCAAGGGGTGCACCTCAAGTCGCTGGACATCAAGGGCTTCAAGTCGTTCGCCGAGTCGGTCGTGCTGGACTTCGAGCCAGGGGTGAGCGTCATCGTCGGGCCGAACGGCTCGGGCAAGTCGAACGTGGTGGATGCCATCGGCTGGGTGCTGGGTGCACAGGCTCCCAGCGCCGTCCGATCCAGCAAGATGGACGACGTCATCTTCGCCGGGACCCAGTCGCGCCCTGCACTGGGTAGGGCCGAGGTGGCCCTCACCATCGACAACTCCTCCGGGGTGCTCCCCATCGAGTTCACCGAGGTGACGATCGCCCGGACGCTCTTCAGGTCCGGGGACAGCGAGTACGCCCTCAACGGCGTGCCCTGTCGGCTGCTGGACATCCAGGACCTGCTGTCCGATGCCGGGGTGGGGCGCCAGCAGCACGTCATCGTGTCGCAGGGACAGATCGACGCCATCCTCAACGCGCGCTCCGAGGATCGACGGCTGGTCATCGAAGAGGCCGCGGGAGTGCTGAAGTACCGCAAGCGCAAGGAGAAGGCTGCGCGGCGGCTGGCCTCCACGGAGGGCAACCTGACCCGCCTCCAGGACCTGCTGCGCGAGGTGCGCCGCCAGCTCCGCCCGCTCGAGCGCCAGGCGGACGCCGCTCGCCGCCACGGTCAGGTGGTGTCCGAGCTCACCGGGCTCCGGATGTTCCTGGCCGGCCGCGAGATCGAGTCGCTCCGCCGGCGGCTCGAGGTCGGCCGCCAGGACCGTGCCGAGCTGAGCGGTGCCGAGCGGGAGCTGAAGGCCCGGTTGGCTCGGCTCGACGAGCAGGTCCGTTCGGCCGAGACCGAGCTCTCCTCGATGGGCGGGGACGACCTGGGCGACCTGCTCGCGACATTCGAGTCGCTGAACGAGAAGGCTCGGGGACAGCTCGCGGTCCTGGCCGAGCGGGTCAGGGGACTGGAGCACGAGAGGGGAGCCTTCGTGGGCCAGGACGTGGTCGCCACCATGGAGGCGGACGCGGTGAAGGTGCGCGAGGAGCTTGCCGTGCTCGACGAGGAGCGTGCTTCGATCGAGCCGGAGCTCATGTCGTTCGAGGCGGCGCTGGAGGAGTTCGCGTCCGAGCGAGCGTCGTTCGACGCCGAGCTGGCCGAGCAGGGCGCACAGCAGCAGCTCCCGCTCGGTGAAGGCGTGGCAGCCACCTCGGGAGCACCGGTCGGACCGGGCCCCGAGGGGCCGGTCCCCCGCCAGGAGCTGGCGGCCCGCCTGAGCGGGCTTCGCAAGGAGCGGGTGGAGGCCGAGGAGCGCCTGCACGCCTCTGACGAGCGGCGGCAGGCGGCGGAGGCGGAGGCGCAGGCGTGGCAGGCCCGGCTCGAGGCCCTCGAGCTGGCCCTGCACGAGGCGCGTTCAGGCTCCGGTGCGGATCGGCTGCGGGAGATCGAGGGCGTGGTCGGCAGGTTGGCCGATCTGTTGACGGTCGACGAGGGTTGGGATGCGGCGATCGAAGCGGCACTCGGCGAGGCCTTCAGCGCGGTCGTGGTCCGTGACGAGGCCTCCGCCGGGCGGGCGCTGCGAGCGCTCGAAGAGGGACGGGTCAGCGGCGCGGTGCTGGCGCTCGGCCTGGCACGGACGCGCCGGTCGGTGCCGCCGTTCGGAGTGCCGGTCCGGCCCCACGTGCGGGCGGACGACACGGGGCTGGAGAGGCTCCTCGACGACCTGCTCGCCGGCGCGGTGGCGGTCGAGAGCTGGGAGTCGGCGATCGAGGCAGCTCTTCGCCATCCGGAGACAATCGTGGTCGCGCCCGACGGAAGCCGTTTCGGCCCCGCGGGATGGCGGCTCGGGGCCGGGTCCACCCAGGCCACCGCCAGCGCGCTGGACGAGGCCCGACAGCGGGCCGATGCCGCAGCGGAGGCTCGCCGTCGGGCGGCCGTGGACGCGGCGGCAGCCCGATCGGAGGCCGAGATCGCGCGGCGGCGGGAGCTCGAGACCAGTCGTCAGCTCGGTCGGGCCTTCGACGACGCCCGGGCCGCCCTCGACGCCCGCTCGCGCGAGCTCGAGGCGCGGAGGAGCGCCCTCGAGGTGAGGCGGGCGGGGTCGGAGGAGAAGGGCCTGCTCCTCCGGAGCCGTCTTGAGGAGCTCGACCGCAAGCTCGGCGACCACGCAGAGCAGAGAGCGGTTGCCGGTGAGCGTCTGGAGGGGCTCGGACGCCGGGCACGCGCTCTCGAGGCCTTGCGCCGATTCGTCGAGGACCGCCATTCTGAGATCACCGGCGAGCTGGTCGCTCTGCGTCTGAGCCGTCGTCGCCAGTCGGAGGTGACCAAGGAGATCGTCCAGCGTCTCGAAGGCCTCCGCTCGGAGCGCACCGACGCGGAGCGGGAGCTGGGTGAGATCCGGGAGCGGTTGCAGCGGATCGAGATCGAGGAGGCCGAGTACCGACTCAGGCTGGAGACCGCCACCGATTCGCTCCGGCGGGATCTCCAGGTCGAGCCCGAGCAGGCCGTGGCCGCGGAGTGCCCGCAGCTCGCCGAGGGGGTGACCGCTGTCGCCCGGGTTCGAGAGCTGGAGCGCGAGCTCCGCATCATGGGCCCGATCAACCCCCTGGCCCTGGCCGAGTTCGAGGCGCTCCAGGAGCGCCACGACTTCCTCGTCGAGCAGCTCGACGACGTGAAGAAGACCCGCCGTGATCTGTACAAGATCATCCGTGAGATCGACCGTGAGGTCGTCGCGGTGTTCGCTGCCGCCTTCGCCGACGTCGCCGAGAACTTCCGATACCTCTTCGAGACCCTCTTCCCGGGAGGCCAGGGCCGCCTACGGCTCACCGACCCCGACAACCTCCTCGAGACCGGCATCGAGGTGGAGGCACGACCCTCGGGCAAGAACGTGAAGAAGCTCTCGCTTCTCTCGGGCGGTGAGCGGTCGCTGACGGCCCTCGCCTTCCTGTTCGCCGTGTTCCGGAGCCGCCCGTCGCCGTTCTACGTGATGGACGAGGTGGAGGCAGCTCTCGACGACATCAACCTGCACCGCTTCCTCGAGCTCGTGCAGGAGTTCCGTCGTGACGCGCAGCTCATCATCGTCAGCCACCAGAAGCGGACCATGGAGGCCGCTGACTGCCTCTACGGCGTGAGCATGCAGTCGGGCGGTTCCTCGAAGGTCGTCTCAGAGAAGGTCGCCGAGGTCCAGTTCGCCTGAGCTAGCGTGCCCCCCAGGTCTGCGGGTCGGGGCCGAGGCAAGGGGGCAAGATGGCGAAGAAGAAGGGTCCGATCATCACAGCGCTGGCCGCAGTGGCCGGCGTCCTGCTGTTCTGGCGCCGCAAGAAGCGCAAGGGAGCAGCCGAGGGGGCCGGACGCACGGTCGAGGCGCCGGACGAGATCGCGACCGACATCTGATCGTCGGGACCGCGCGGGTTGATGGGCCGGCGGGGCCAGGTCAGGGAAGGCGAGAGAACCACACCAGCGAGAGGGCCGAGGCGGCGAGGAGCAGCCCGAGTCCCAGGCCCACGAACCACGTCGTGAGCTCGCGCAGCTCCTGCTCGTGGCCGACCGAGCTGCCGACGTCCTCGTAGATCGCCCGGAGCTCCTCGCCCGTGACCGCCCGGAAGAAGGACCCACCGGTGGTCTCGGCGATGTCCTGCAGGGCCTCCTCGTCGACCGGGACCGCGACGACCTCACCCGTCGACGGATCCGTGACGGTGGCGTCCTCTGTACCGAAAGCGATCGTGGAGACGGGAACCCCCGCCCCCCTGGCCTGCTCGGCCGCGTCTTCGTTTGGAGTCCCCTGCTGCGTGTCACCGTCTGATAGCAGGACCACCGAGGCGGGGACCGGTGTCCCGTCCTCGGAGGCCGGGACGGTCTCGACTGCTGCCAGCGAGGCGACGATGGCGTCGCCGATGGCGGTGCTGTAGTCGAGCTCGAGATCGTCGATCGCCGTGGTTACGTCATCGTGTAGGAGCGTCGGGGGGACCCTTATGGTTGCGGTCCCCGCGAAGTGGACCAGTCCGAGGTTGATGCCGGGTGGGACAGCCTCGACGAAGGCCTTGGCGGCGTCCTTCGCGGCTTCGAAGCGGTTGGGGGAGACGTCGGTCGCCTCCATGGAGAGCGAGGTGTCGAGGGCGATGACCACCGTCGCCCGCTCACGCGCCACCTGCTCCTCACGGGCCGGACGTGCCAGCGCCACCACCAGGGAGACCATGGCGAGCAGGACGATCGCGGCGGTGAGGTGCCGCCTCCATCCCGGGGCGCGTGGTGCCACCCGGGAGAGCAGGTCGACGTTGGTGAACCGCACGGCGTAGCGCCGGCGAAAGAGCTGGAGCACGACGTAGGCGACGCCCAGACCGACGACGGCCACCAGGAGGTACAGCCACTCGGGCGCGATGAAGCTCATGATCCCGCCCTGGCGACGCGCTCGCCTCGGTTTCGTCGGAGGGCGACGAAGGCGACGAGGTCACCCAGCCAGTCGCTGTCGGTGCGCAGGAGGAGGTGATCCGCCCGGGCCGCCCGGATGGAGCGGGCCACGCGAAGCCGCTGTTCGAGAGCTGCTTCTGAATAGCGGCGACGGAGGCGCGCGCTGTTGGACTGGATCTCGACCCGCTGGCCGGTCTCGGGGTCGACGAGCTCGAGCATCCCCACGCGCGGGAGCTCGAGCTCCCGGGGATCCACGACCTCGACGGCCAGGACGTCGTGCCTCGCGCCGAGGGTCCGGAGCGGTCTCTCCCAGTCGTCGCCGGAGAGGAAGTCCGATATCACCACGGCCAGGCCCCGCCTCCGGGCGACCCGGCCGAGCCGGTCCACCGCCGCGCCGAGGTCGGTGGCACCGGAGCCGTCCTCGGTGGGAGCGGTGACCGCCCGATGCAGCATCGCCTGCAGGTGCCGCCGCCCCGACCGGGCGGGGATGGTCTCCATCTCACGTCCGGCCAGGACGAGGCCGCCGACCCGGTTCCCGGCCTTCTCGGTGAGGAAGCCCACCGCCGCGACGGCAGCGATCACCAGGTCCCTCTTCTCGCAGTCGGCGGTGCCGAACGCAAGGCTCGGCGAGAGGTCGGCGAGGATCCAGCTCTCGAGCTCCCGGTCGGCCACGGTCTGGCGGATGTGCACCTGTTGTGTGCGCGCGGTCACGTTCCAGTCGATGCGCCGGACGTCGTCACCCTCCTGGTAGGGACGGGTCTCGCCCGGCTCCCATCCGTGACCGGGTACGAGGCCCAGGTACTCGCCCTGGAGGAGCCCATCGAGGCGTCGGGAGATGGTGAGCTCCAGGCGCCGCAGCACCTCGGCGCTGGAGCCGGTCGCGAGCGATGGAGGTCGCTCGCCTTCACCGGAGCCGAGCAGCAGCCGGTTGCGGGTCATGCCGGGGGCTGGAGCGAAGATGCGACTGCAGGGTCGACGGTGACGGTCGCGTGGAGGTCGAGGGCGGGGTCCTGCGAGGGCGAGATCCGGGGAGCCGGCACGGTGGCGAGGATGCGAGACAGGACCTGGTCCTCGCCGAGGCCGCGCGCCAGGGCCTCGTAGCTGAGGATGAGACGGTGGCGGAGCACCTCGGGGGCGATGTCGAAGACGTCCTGGGGCAGCGCGAAGCTGCGGCCCCTCATCAGGGCGAGGGCCCGGCCGCCTTGGACGAGACCTATCGACGCGCGGGGACTGGCGCCGTAGGCGAGGAGCTCGGCGAGGTCGCCGAGCCCGAACCTGCCTGGCTCGCGCGTCGCCAGCACGAGGTTCACCGCGTAGTCGACGACGCCGCGGTCGACGTAGACACGATCGGCGGCCTGTTGGAGCATCCTGAGGTCCTCGACCGCCAACACCTCCGTCGGCCGGGGGGCCGCGACGCTCATGCGGTGGACGATCTCGACCTCCTCCGCGGGACTGGGGTAGGGGAGGACGACCTTCATCAGGAACCGATCGCGCTGGGCCTCCGGGAGGGGGTAGACGCCCTCGGACTCGATCGGGTTCTGGGTCGCCAGGACGAGGAACGGGTCCGGGAGTCGGTGATCGCGCCCGGCGAGGGAGACCTTCCGCTCCGCCATCACCTCCAGGAGGGCGCTCTGCACCTTGGCGGGTGCCCTGTTGATCTCGTCGGTGAGGACGAAGTTGGCGAACACCGGACCGAGCTCCACGTCGAAGGACTCGCTCGACTGGCGGTAGATCCGCGTGCCCACGATGTCCGCGGGGAGCATGTCGGGGGTGAACTGGAGGCGGGCGAAGGTTCCGCCCGTCACCTGGGCGAGCGTCTCGACGGCGAGGGTCTTGGCCAGGCCGGGCACGCCTTCGAGGAGGACGTGCCCTCGCGCGAGCAGCGCCACCATCATCCGCTCGAGGGCCCGATCCTGGCCCACGATGACCTTCTTGACCTCGAAGAGCGTGGCCTCGAGCAGTGCAGGTTCGGGGCCGGGTGGGATCGGCGACATCGTTCTCCTCTCGGGCCGCTGGGGCGCAGCGTGGTGCAAGTCAACCAGCCCTCACCGAAGGCAGGGCTAAAGAAGGAGGCTGCGCTGGCCGGCGCTCCGAGCGTCGCCCTTTCGTGGTGCTTTCGCTGCCCGGGAATAGCATCCCCGGAGTGCGGATCCTCGTGGTCGACGACGAGGCACAGCTCGCCGATGCGGTGGCACGCGGACTGCGCCGTGACGGCTATGCCGTCGATGTCGCGTACGGAGGGGTGGAGGCTCTGGAGAAGGCGTCGATCAACTCCTACGACCTCGTCTGCCTCGATCTCACCATGCCGGATCTCGACGGCCTCGAGGTGTGCCGTCAGCTGCGCGAGGACGACGGCCTCGTCGTGGTGCCGCGGGTGCTGATGCTCACGGCGCGCGACAGCCTCCGGGATCGGGTCGTCGGCCTCGACCAGGGGGCGGACGACTACCTGGTCAAGCCTTTCGCCTTCGAGGAGCTGGCGGCGCGCGTCAGGTCCCTCCTCCGACGGGATGCCGGGACGACCGGTGCCTTCCTGCGGGTGGGCGCTCTCGAGTTGGACGACGCGCGCCACCGGGCGTGGCGCGGAGCCCGGGAGCTGGAGCTCACCACCAAGGAGTTCTCCCTGCTCCGCTACTTCATGGCCCACCCGGGGGAGGTGCTCTCGCAGGAGCATCTGCTCGAGCACGTCTGGGACGAGCACGCCGATCCCTTCACCAACACCGTCCGCGTCACCGTAGGGACCCTCCGGCGCAAGCTCACCGAGGGTGAAGAGCCGCCCGTGATCGAGACGGTGATCGGGCGGGGTTACCGGCTGCTGGAGACATGAAGCCCTCGGATCCCCGGCGCATCCTCGTGCCGATGTGGATGCCGGATTGGATGGGCTCGGCCCGGTTCCGGCTGACGGTGGTGTACTCGGTGATCCTCTTCGGTCTCGCCGCACTGGTCGTGGGCGGCATCTACCTCGGGCTGGCGGCCCGCCTCGACGACGAGCACGCGTACCGCCAGGTGAACGTCACCCGGGTCATACCGACGGAGACGGGCGTGGTCGTGCAGGGCGATCTCGTCCAGGCCGAGATGCGGAACTTCGAGGAGGCGGTGAACGAGGCTGCCATGGAGCAGCTGCGCAACTACTCCTTCGCGGCTCTGATCCTGCTGTTCATCGCGAGCCTGGGGGTCGGGTGGGTGGTGGCCGGTCGCGCGCTCGCCCCGATCCACCGCATCACCGCGGTGGCGCGCGACATCCAGGCCACCGATCTCACCCGGAGGATCCAGCTCGGGGGGCCACCGGACGAGCTCCGGGAGCTGGCCGACACGTTCGACGGGATGTTGGGACGGATCGACGAGGCCTTCGAGTCGCAGCGTCGCTTCATCCACGAGGCCTCTCACGAGCTCCGCAACCCGCTCGCGGTGATCCGCACCAACCTGGATGTCACCCTCGCAGACGACGACGCCTCGGCGGAGGAGCTGCGGGAGACGGCCGAAGTCGTGCGAAGCGCGGCCGACCGGATGAGCCATCTGGTGGACGACCTGCTCGTCTACGCACGCCAGGAGGTTCCGGCCTTCGAGATGGAGCCCGTCGACGTCGCCGAGGTGGTGGCGCTCACCGGCGCCGAGTTCAGGGCACCGGCAGATGCGCGCTCCGTGCGACTCGAGATCGGGGCGCCGGACCGGTTGTGGGTGGTGGGAGATCCGGTGGCGCTCAGGCAGTCGGTCGCCAACCTCCTCGCGAACGCCTGTCGCGTCGCCCCGGCGGGAAGCAGGATCCGGCTCGCCGCGGGCCGACACGAAGGCTGGGTCTGGCTCGCTGTCGAGGACGAGGGCCCGGGGATACCACCCGAGCTCCAGGGCACTGTGTTCCAGCGCTTCTGGCGAGGCGACGACGGAGCTGCCCCGGGCGAACGGAGGAGCGGGCTGGGCCTCACCATCGTTCGGCAGATCGTCGAGGCCCATCACGGAGAGGTGCGCCTCGCCAGCGACGTCGGACGCGGGGCGACCTTCTCGATCTGGCTACCCGAGTCGCAGTCCCCGCCGGACCTTTAGTCCGGCTTTCGTGCCGTTGCCGTACCCTCCGCCCCCGAGTCGAGAGGAGCCAGCCACCGTGTCATCGCCCTGGGATGTACCGCCACCTACGGCGCCCCCCGTCGCGGGAGACCGCCCGCCTGCAAGCACCGATCCCTGGCTCCCCCCCAATCCGCCACCCCCGCTCCCGGCCCCAACCCTTCCTCCCTCCCCTCCCTCGAGGGCCGGGGCGGGGTGGCGGGGTGTGATCGCAGTGCTCGTGGCGCTCTCCCTGCTCGCGGCCGGTGTGGTGGTGGGATGGGTGATCACCGACGACGTCGCACCGACCCTGTCGGGGACAGCCCCCGCGGAAGACGACGAGGCGGCGGGCCTTCCCACGGACCCCCCGGTGCAGGGGGAGCCGACCGAGCCGGTCGCGGCCGTGGCGGAGGCCGTCACCCCGGCGGTGGTCCGGATCGAGACCGAGGTGGGGATCGGCTCTGGAACGGTGTACGACCCTTCGGGGCTGATCCTGACCAACGCCCACGTCGTCGGTGAGGCAACCGATGTCACGGTCACCATGGCCGACGGAAGCGAGACCCCGGGCGAGGTGCTGGGCGCCGACACCGCAATCGACATCGCAGTGGTGAGGATCGACCCGGAAGCGATCATCGAGGTCGCCGTCCTGGCACTCGAAGAGGAGGTCCAGGTCGGTCAGCTGGCAGTCGCGGTCGGCTCGCCCTTCGAGCTCGACCAGACGGTGACCGCAGGGATCGTGAGCGCGGTCGACCGCCCGTTCGCAGGCACCGAGATCACCACCGGCATGATCCAGACCGACGCTGCGATCAACTCCGGCAACTCGGGAGGCGCGCTCGCCGATCGATCGGGCAGGATCATCGGGGTTCCCACGGCGATCTTCAGCCAATCCGGTGACAACAACGGGATCGGCTTCGCCATCCCGATCGATCTCGCGTTCGCACAGGCCAACAAGATCGTCGAGGGGGAGCCGCTGGACCTCCCGTTCCTCGGGGTTGGCCGTGCTGAGGGGGTGGACCCCGTGGAGGAGCCGGGCGCCTACATCGACAGCGTCGAGCCCGGGTCCGCTGCGGAGGAAGGCGGCCTCGAGGAAGGCGACCTGGTCGTCGCGATCGACGGCGAGGCGGTGAGGGACTTCGACGAGCTGGCCGCCGAGGTCGGGGCACGCAGCCCTGGGGAGACCATCGAGCTCGAGGTGGTCCGCGACGGCGAGTCCTTCACGGTGGAAGCCACTCTCGGTTCCCGCTGATCTTCGGGCGGTCCCGACGGCGACCGGTAGGCTGCCCGGACCATGGAGACAGTCATCCTCCTCCTGCTGGTCGCCGGCCTCCTGGTCGCGGTCGGCCTGACCGTGTACCTGCTCCGCGGCAGGGGGGCGGCCGCGGAGCTCGAGCCACCGGCGGAGTCGTCAGGAGCCGCCCGCGCCACCTCGCTGCTCGAGCGGCCACCCGGGACGGCGCCCGTGACGGCCGAGGAGCCGCCGGTCGTAGAGGCCCCCCCGGAGGAGGTGGAGGCGGCCGCGTCGGTGGAGGCGCCGGTGGAGGCGCCTGTCGAGGAGGCGGCACCGCCGAAGCCGACCTTCCGGTCCCGGCTGGCCCGTGCCCGCAGCGGCCTCGCCGGTGCGGTGGGGTCGATCCTGTCCAGGTCGGCCATCGACGACGAGACCTGGGACGAGCTCGAGGAGGCTCTCATCAGGGCCGACGTCGGCATCGAGACCACCGTGCGGATCCTCGACGACCTCCGTCAGCAGGTGGACCAGAAGCGGATAGGTGAGCCCGCCGAGCTCCTGATGGCCCTCAAGGAGGAGCTGAAGGCGCAGCTCGGCCACGGAGACCTGAGCCTGAGGCGCGCGGAGGTGGGGCCGACGGTGTGGCTCTTCGTGGGGGTGAACGGCGTCGGCAAGACCACCACGATCGGGAAGCTGGGCCGCCGCGAGGCGGCGGCCGGGCACTCGGTGGTGCTGGCCGCGGGCGACACCTTCCGGGCCGCGGCGGCCGAGCAGCTCCAGGTCTGGGCCGAGCGCGTCGGGGCCGACTTCGTGCGGGGCAGCGAGGGTGCCGACCCCAGCTCGGTGATCTTCGACGCGATCGAGCGTGCTGCAGCGAAGGGGCACGGCCTCGTCCTCGCCGACACCGCGGGCCGCCTGCACACCAAGGTCAACCTCATGGAGGAGCTCCGCAAGGTGCGCCGGGTCGCTGACAAGGGGGCGGGCACAGTCACCGAGGTGCTGCTGGTGCTCGACGCGACCACCGGGCAGAACGGCCTGGTTCAGGCCCGTCAGTTCACCGAGGCGGTGGAGGTCACGGGGGTGGTCCTCACCAAGCTCGACGGATCCGCCAAGGGAGGTATCGTTCTGGCGATCCAGCAGGATCTGGGCATCCCGGTCAAGCTGGTGGGTCTCGGCGAAGGTGCCGATGACCTCGTTGAGTTCGATGTGGACCAGTTCGTAGAAGCGCTGTTCGAGTAGGGGCACGAAGGGGGAAGAATGATCCTGATTCGCTTGGTCCTGTTCCCGGTCCGGTTGCTGTGGGTGGTGGCGATCGGAGCCTTGAAGCTGGGGTGGTGGTCGGCCAAGGCCCCCGTGCGCGTCAGCACGGGCACGGCCCGCCTGGTCGGGTTGAAGGCGGTTCTCTTCTTCCTGGCCGGCCTGGCGATCGGTCTGCTCTCGCGCCCGGCCCGGGGCGGGAGCTGCGCGAGAAGCTGAGGAGGCGCATGGAGGGTGGCGTCGTCACGGACGAGGAGCTGGCGGAGAAGGTCGGGTTCGAGCTGTCCCACGCCCCCCGCACCTGGCACCTGCCGCAGCCGGAGGTCGCGGTGCTGAACGGTCGCGTCGAGCTTCGTGGTCACGTCCCGAGCGGGACCGGGCGCGAGGAGTTCGAGCGCGTGGCATCGGCAGTGCCCGGCGTGGCGGCCGTCGAGAACCTCATCGAGGTCGAGCAGGCGGAGTCGGAGACCAAGAGCTGACCGCCTCCCGCCGCCGGTCCCCGCCATGATGGTGGGGTGGGTGACCTAGACACCGTCCACCGGGCTCTGCGCGACGCGCTCCTGGAGACGCGGGCAGACGACGGCGGATTCGGCTGGTCCCTCGCTGGAGAGCCCGAGGCGGAGCCGACGGCCCTTGCCGCGCTCGCCCTCGACGACGCTGCAGCGCGCGACTGGCTAGGTGCCCACCAGGACGAGGACGGCGGCTTCGAGCTGAGCACAGGGGTGGTCGAGCAGAGCGCGGTCACTCCGCTCGCGGCGCTGGCACTCGAGGACGGCCCCTCTCGGCGTCGGGCGCTGGATCACGTCGAGTCCTCCCGGGCGCGGACGCTCGAGGCGAGTGGGGCGGATCGGGGCGAGGAGGGCTGGGGGTGGACGCCTGACACCTACGCCTGGGTCGAACCGACGGCGCGGGCGCTCCTCGCGCTGCGGGCGCTGAGACCGGAGGCGACGGAGGCCATCGACGAGGCTCATTCGGTGCTCGTCGGCCGGGAGGTCGAGGGCGGGGGCTGGAACTACGGGAACGCCGACGTCCTGGGCACGGACCTCAAGCCCTACGTGCAGACCTCGGCGGCGGCCGTGATGGCCCTGCAGGGGGACGACTCCGGTCTGCTGGATCGCGGCCGTGCCTACCTCCGCGAGAGGGCCACGGAGGAGCGTGGCGGCCTCTCCCTCGCGATGGCCCTGGCGGCGCTCCGGCTCACCGGCGGCGGGGAGCCTTCCGGCCTCCTGGAGGCCCTCGGCGAGCAGTACGAGCGCACGGGCTTCCTGGGCGACGTCGGATCGCTGGCCTGGGCCGTGCTGTCGACCGGTCCGGCCCTCGAGCGACTGCGGATCCTGTCGTGAGCGGTTCTGGACGACCACGACTCAGCAGGCGCGGGTTCCTGGTCCGGGCGGCATCGGTGGGCCTGGTTGCAGTGGCCGGGGGAGCGGTCGCGCTCGACAGGCTGCGCGACGGGGAGCTGCCGATCGAGGAGTCCGCGTTCGCCCCGGTTGGTGACGCGCGGGTGGCGGCGGTGAGGGTTCCGTCCTACGGAGCGCCGCTGGAGGCGGTCGTGCTCGACGGCCTGAGGGCGGTGGGTGCGAAGGTCGAAGGCCGGTCGGTTCTCATCAAGCCGAACCTCGTGGAGTTCGACCCGCAGAGCAGCATCAACACCGACCCACGCCTCATCGGGGCGACCGTGCTCGCGTTGAGGCGGCTGGGCGCCCGTTCGGTGACCGTGGGAGAGGGACCGGGCCATCGGCGTGACACCGACTACATCGTCAGCGCGTCCGGCCTCCACGGCGTCCTCGAGGAGGTGGGGGCCCCCTTCGTCGACCTGAACGTCGCGCCGGTCGTGCGGAGGTCGCTGAACTCGCACTACACCGGTCTCGATGCGCTCTGGCTTCCCCGGCCGCTCGTGGAGGCGGACTTGGTGCTCTCGATGCCGAAGCTGAAGGCGCACCACTGGGTGGGCGTGACGCTCTCCTTGAAGAACCTGTTCGGGTGCCTGCCGGGGCGGGTGTACGGCTGGCCGAAGAACGTCCTGCACTGGCAGGGGATACAGGCGTCGATCCTGGACATCGCGGGGGTCGTGAAGCCGTCGCTCGTCGTGGTCGACGGGATCGTCGGGATGCAGGGGGATGGTCCGATCATGGGCGACCCGATCGAGGCGGGCCACCTGATCTTCGGTACCGACCCCGTCGCGACGGACGCGACCGCCGCCCGACTCATGGGAGTGGACCCCGCCCGGGTCGACTACCTGATCGAGGCCGGCCGATACATGGGCCAGGCGGACCTCGAGCGGATCAGCCAGGAGGGCGAGGACCCGGAGGCAGACGAGGTCCCCTTCGAGCTCCTGCCGCAGTTCGAGCACCTCAGGGTCGGCTCCACCGCAGAGGCGAGCGAGCCCGAAGCACGCGGCGGTTGAGGACGACGACCGATACAGACCGATCCTCGCGGGATCGCAGTTGCGTGCGAGCGCGGGCCATGCGGTGCCGGCGCGGCGACCGGTAGGGTGTGAGACCGTCATGTTCGAGGCACTGAGCGACCGGTTCGACGGCATCTTCCGGCGCCTCCGCGGCCGGGGGAGGCTCACGCCCAAGGACGTCGACGAGGTCCTGCGTGAGATCCGCCTCGCCCTGCTCGAGGCCGACGTCAACTACAAGGTCGTCAAGGACTTCTGCGCCCGCCTGAAGGAGCGGTGCGTCGGTGAGGAGCTGAACGACGCGCTCAACCCCGCGCAGCAGGTCGTCAAGATCGTCAACGACGAGCTGACGCGGACACTCGGTGGCGAGACCGTGCGGATCACCTACGCCTCCAAGCCTCCGACCGTCGTGCTCATGGCAGGCCTGCAGGGATCCGGCAAGACGACCAACTCCGCGAAGCTCGCGCAGTGGTTCAAACGCCAGGGTCGCAACCCGCTGCTGGTCGGTGCCGACCTCCAACGTCCCGCTGCGGTCGAGCAGCTCCGGACCCTCGGCGGGCAGATCGGCGTTCCGGTGTACAGCGAGGCCCTGGACCCGGTGGAGGTGGCCCGCCGGTCGATCGCCGAAGCGAGGGGTTCTGGCCGGGACGTGGTGATCGTGGACACGGCCGGCCGCCTCGCGATCGATGCCGAGATGATGCAGCAGGTGCGGGAGGTGTCGACGGCGCTCGAGCCGCACTTCACGTTCCTGGTCGTGGACGCGATGACTGGTCAGGACGCGGTCACGGTTGCGGAGAGCTTCCACGAGACGCTGGCGCTCGACGGGGTGATCCTCACGAAGCTCGACGGCGACGCGCGTGGTGGAGCAGCGCTCTCGGTGAAGGAGGTCGTGGGTCGCCCGATCGCCTTCGCCTCGACGGGCGAGAAGATCGAGGACTTCGACCTGTTCCATCCCGACCGGCTGGCAGGGCGGATCCTCGGGATGGGCGACATGCTCACGCTCATCGAGAAGGCCGAGGAGGTCTTCGAGAAGGAGCAGGCCGAGGAGGCCGCGACCCGGCTGCTCGAGGGCACGTTCACCCTCGAGGACTTCCTCGAGCAGATGCAGCAGATCAAGAAGATGGGTCCGCTGAGCGGGATCCTGTCGATGCTCCCCGGGATCCCGAAGGAGGTCCGTGACGTCGAGATCGACGACCGCGAGCTCGGCCGGGTCGAGGCGATCATCCGGTCGATGACGCCTTCCGAGAGGGTGAAGCCGGAGCTCGTGGACGGGTCGCGGCGGAACCGCATCGCCAGGGGGAGCGGAACCCAGCCGAGCGACGTAAGCAACCTCATCAAGCAGTTCACCCAGATGCGCAAGATGCTCAACCAGATGGGTGGCATGGGGAGCAAGGCCGTGAAGCGCGCGAAGGCGAAGCGAGCCAAGAAGGGCAAGAAGGCCGGCGGTGGAGGCCGGGTGACCCCGAAGGGCCCCAAGCAGAAGCTCGTGCTGCCGGACTTCGAGAAGGACCTGGCAGAGCTGGAGGCGAAGCTCCCGGGGCAGGGCTGAACGTGCCGTCACCGGGACCTCCGAGTGGCGGTAGGCTGCCCGGGCTTGAACCGGAGCGGTCCGGTGCCGCACCATGGTTCGCCTCAGCCCTCAAGGAGCAACGTCGTGGTCAGACTCCGCCTCATGCGGATGGGTAAGAAGAAGCAACCGACCTACCGCATAGTCGCCGCGGACTCGCGCAGCCCGAGGAACGGTCGATTCATCGAGATCGTGGGCACCTACGAGCCCCGCCGTGAACCGTCGGTGATCGATGTAGACAACGAGAAGGCGCTGAAGTGGCTGCGCAACGGAGCCAAGCCGAGCGAGCGGGTCGAGAAGCTCCTCAGGATCTCGGGGGCCTGGGACGACTTCAAGGGTCTTCCCGCGGGCACCTCGATCGGCACCCCTCCGGAGCCCGGACGCCGACCGAAGTCGAAGGCCGAGGAGGCCGCCGAGCCCGAGGCGGTGGCCGCGAAAGAGCCCGAGGCGGAGGCCGCGCCCGAGCCCGTCTCCGCGTCCGTCGAGGAGAGCCCCGACGAGGGTGATGCGGCGTCGCAGACGGATGAGCCGGCCGAGTCGCCGGCGGCCGGGGCCGAATCGTGAGCGACTACGAGGAAGGCGACGCCAACACCATCGCCGGCGCGACCGCGGTGGCGGTCCTCGAGCACATCGCCCGTTCGATCGTCGAGGACGAGGACGCTCTCGAGATCGAGGTGGACGACTCGCGTGACGTCATCCGCCTCAACGTGCACGCCGGATCAGGCGACATGGGTCGGCTCATCGGTCGCAGGGGTCGAGTGGCCGGAGCGATCCGAACCGTGGTCCGCGCCGCGGCGGCGAGCGACGGGGTGAAGGTCGACGTCGAGTTCGTCGAGTAGCGGTCGTGACCCCGAGGGGTCGGAGCCGACGCTGCTCGAGGTGGGTCGCATCGAGCGGCCCCACGGCCTCCGTGGCGAGGTGGTCGTCCGGTTGACCACCAACCGTGACGAGAGGCTGCGGGCAGGGAGCGTTCTCGACAGCGATGCTGGAACGCTCGAGGTGTGCGCGGCCCGACCTCACAAGCAGCGCTGGATCGTGTCGTTCGTCGGGATCGAGGACCGCTCCGGGGCGGAGGCGCTGGCGGGCACGGTGCTGCGGGCCGAGCCTCTCGACGACCCGGACGCGATGTGGGTGCACGAGCTGATCGGCTGCGAGGTCGTCGACGATACGGGTGTGGCGAGAGGTCGCGTCGAGGCGGTCCAGGAGAACCCGGCGAGCGACCTGCTGGTGTTGGAGGACGGTTCCCTGGTGCCTCTCCGCTTCGTGGTGAAGGGTCCGGACGAGGGACGCATCGTCGTCGAAGTCCCCGAAGGCCTCTTCGACCTGTGATCATCGCATCATGAGGATCGACGTCTTCACCATCTTCCCGGAGATGGTCGACGAGCTCGCCGGGAGGAGCCTCCTGGGAAGAGCCCGCAACGAGGGGGTTCTCGACATCCGGGTCCAAGACCTTCGGTCGGCGGCCAGCGATGCGCACCGGTCGGTCGACGACGCGCCGTTCGGCGGGGGTCCTGGGATGGTCCTGATGCCGGAGCCGCTGTTCACGGCGGTAGAGCAAGCCGTTCCGCCGCGACCGCTCCTGCTCCTGGGTCCTTGCGGGCGCCGACTGGACCACGCCTACGCCCGGGAGCTCGCGGGGCTCGACGGCTTCTCGCTGCTGTGCGGTCGTTACGAAGGCGTCGACGAGAGGGTCCGAGAGCACCTCGTCGATGGTGAGCTCTCGATCGGCGACTACGTGCTGGCCGGAGGTGAGGTCGCGGCCATGGTCGTGCTCGAGGTGGTGGGGAGACTGGTGCCGGGCGTGCTCGGGAACCTGGACTCGGTCGGCGAGGAGTCGTTCGCGACCGGCCTGCTGGAGTACCCGCAGTACACCCGGCCGGCATCCTTCCGGGGTTGGGCGGTCCCGGAGGTGCTGCGATCGGGCGACCATGGAGCCATCGCGCGGTGGCGGAGAGCAGAGTCGCTGGCCAGGACGATCCGGCTCCGTCCCGACCTGATCGAGGCACGGGGAGGGCTGAGCGAAGAGGAGCGAGCTCTGCTCGCCTCCTTCGGCATCGCCCTCCCGTCCTGACCTCGGTGCGGGATGCCGTTCGACGCAGGCTTTGTGAGGTCGAGGGGGTGCGGCGTATCCTGATCTTTCCGCTCGACCGGTCTCCGGTCCGTCAGCGCTGGAAAGCGAGCCTCCGATGAAGCCCACCGATCTCGTCGAACAGACCCAGCTGCGCGACGACATCCCCGACTTCGGTCCGGGTGACACCGTCAAGGTCCACGTCCGGGTCGTGGAGGGCAGCCGCGAACGGGTGCAGGTCTTCGAGGGGATCGTGATCGCCCGTCGCGGGTCAGGCGCGGGTGCGAGCTTCACCGTCCGGAAGGTGAGCTTCGGGGTGGGTGTCGAGCGCACCTTCCCCCTCCATTCGCCGATCATCGCGAAGATCGAACGGGTGACCCGGGGCGACGTGCGCCGGGCCAAGTTGTACTACCTCCGTGACCGGGTCGGGAAGAAGGCCAAGGTCAAGGAGAAGCGCGACAGGTGATCTACGCGATGGTCCGCCCGGCCTGAGCTCCTTGACCGACCGGCGTCGGGTCCTCGGCGCCTCGGGTGAGGCCCGGGCGGCGCGCTGGTACACGTCGCAGGGGTACGAGGTGCTGGCGCGCAACTGGCGTTGCCGAGAAGGTGAGCTCGACCTGGTGCTGAGGCGGGGCGGGACCGTCGTGGTCTGCGAGGTGAAGACACGTTCCTCGCTCGAGTTCGGCCATCCCGCCGAAGCCGTCGGATGGCGGAAGCAGCGACGCATCCGGGCCCTTGCCGCCCGCTGGCTCGCCGAGTCCGGTCTCCGGGCCGGGGAGGTCCGCTTCGATGTGGCCGCCGTCCTCCCAGAGCGGATCGAGGTCATCGAAGCCGCGTTCTGAGCCGAACGGGCAGCTAGCGGCCGGAGGTCCAGCGCGGACGGCCCGCAACCACAGGCTCCCAGGGTCCCGACACGTTCGTCGGCCCGCGGCGGAGTCTTCCGGTCACGGCACTAGTCGAGCGGAGCGATGCTCTGCAGCACCCAGCTGTTCATGTAGTAGAGGGTGTCGTCACCCACCGAGAGGTCGCCGGGTGAGAGCACCCGGGTCTGGTTGGCCGGGGCACCTTCTTGCTCGACCACCCCGCCCACGTCGGCGATCACGGTCTCGAGCCCCCCGCCGGAGTCGAGGCGGAAGATGAGATGGGAGTTCTGGTCGGTGATGTAGAGGGTCCCGTCGTCGGCCACCGTCACGCTCATCGGCTCGTCCAGCAGCAGGTCGGTCGCCGGTGTGCCCTCCGGGGCGACGTCGGCCGCGGCGGCGACGGGTGTCGTGCCGCCACCGGCGACGGTGGTCAGCGTCCCGCCGGGGGAGATGGCGAGCACCCGGCCGAGCAGGTCGTCGGCTACGTACACGGTGCCGTCCGGCCCCGCGGCGATGTCCGTGATGTGTGCGAAGTTCGCCTGGAGTGCCGGGCCGCCCTCGCCCTTGGGTGCCTCACCTTGTGTTGCGATGGTCCCGTCCCCTGCGAACGGAACCGGTGTGCCACCTTCGATGCGGTAGATCCGGTAGTCGTCAGCCGAAGCCGCGTAGAGCGTGCCGTCCGGCCCGAACGCGAACGAGTAGCCCCCGCCGATCTCGGCCTCGCGGCGGTCGACCGTCACGGTCGCGGAACCGTCCCCGTCGAGTCGGTGGATGCCGATGTTCGTGCCGAAGACGACGGTCCCGCCGGCATCGACTGCGACCCCGCTGAATCCCGCCTCTCCGGCTTCGGGGTCGCCGACGTACACCTCCGACACCTGACCGTCGCGGATGCGGAGCAGACGGGGGAAGAAGCGGTCGACCAGATACACGTCACCGTTCGGGGCGACGGCGACGTCCTCGGTGGTCCCGAGTCCCGCCGCGAGGGCCGGACCCGGTACGCCCTCCCCGGAGTCCGTTCCGTTTCCCCCGATCGTCGTGACCATGCCGTCCAGGCCCCGACCGGTGGAACCGGTCGGCGTGGTGGCCGTGCTCGCCGGCGGCTGGGTGGCGGTGGTGGCCTCGGGCGCGCTCACCGCCGTGGTGGCGGGCGGTGCGGAGCTGTCGTCCGAGCCGCTCCGGGCCACCATGAACACGCCGACGGTGGCGGCGACGCCGACGACGGACCCCACGATGATCGGGATCTTGCTGCCCACCCCCTTGGCTCCTGCCGTCGCTGCCTTGCCTCCGGAGGCCGTCATCGGCGTGGGTGTCGCGGGCGGCGCGGCGGCGCGGTCGCAGTGCTTCCGACCGCGCCCGCCGGCGGTGTGCTCCCGGTCGCGGCGCCGGCTGCCTGAGCGGCCTGGGCGGGAGGGCCCGAGGTCAGCGACTCGGCGGCGGTTCCTGCTGCCAAGCCTGCGGTGGTCATGCTCGCGGTCACGGCCGCCGCGGTCACGCCCTGCGATAGCCCTGACGCACCCGCTGCTGCGGTCGCGGCCTCCCCGGGTGGCGCCTGTGCGGCGGTCACGGTACCGGTGGGGTCCTCGGGAGCGAAGGCCACAGCGGCCCCGGTGGCGACAGCGAGCTTGGGATGCGAGTCGAGCGCCGTCGGCCGACCGGTCTGCTCCCGGACGAGCTGGCTGACCAGCGGGATACGAGACGAGCCGCCGACGAGCAGCACCCGGCTCACGTCATGGATCGTGATGCCGGCCGAGGCGACCGCACGTTCGAGCGCGGTGATCGTCTCGCGCACCCGTGGGCGGATCATCGACTCGAGCTCCTCCCGGGTGAGGCGGACCTCGGTCTGGAGGCCCGGCGCCGCTACGTGCACCGTGGTGTCGGTGTCCGTTGAGAGCGCCTCCTTGGCGGACCTGGCCTCGTCGCGCAACCGCGCGAGCCCGGACCGGACGCCCGCGTCGTCGTGGTCGAGCTGGGTGAGCATGCCGTCGACGCTCTGGTCCACGTGAGCGAGCACCGCCTGGTCCATGTCGACGCCACCCAGCCGCTCCATGCCTTCGGGGTTGCCGACCAGCTCGAAGCCGGTCTCGGTCTTGCGCACCACCGCAGCGTCGAAGGTGCCCCCGCCGAAGTCGTAGACGGCGACGATCTCGCCGGGTTCGACCCGCTGCTGTCGGGCATAGGAGATCGCGGCCGCCTGCGGCTCGGTGATGTACCGCACCTTCCCGAGATCGAGCCCGGCCTGGCGCGCCGTCTCCTCCAGGAGGCCCTTCTTGTAGTCGCTGTAGTTGGCCGGGTGGGTGAGCACGATCAGGTCGGGGGCCTCGCCCTCGCGCTCCGCAACCTGCGCGACGATGGCCCGCAGGAGGTGCGCCATCAACGCCTCGGCACCGTAGGGCGTGCCGCCGAGGATGATCGGCACCGGGTCGCCGAGCCGCCGCTTGAACTCGCGACCGGTCCGCGTGGGCTCGCTCATGGCACGGCGCTCCGCCGCCTCGCCGGTGAGGATCTCGCCGTCCTCCCTGAGCAAGACGATCGAGGGGATGACAGGTGCGGTGACGCCGAGGGTGAACGGCTCCACCCTGCCGTCACGCGCCACGGCGGCGGCCGAGTAGGTGGTTCCCAGATCGATCCCGACGACGTAGCCCACCCGGTGCCTCCGTTCCTGATCCAGACCTTCATGTCGCCGGGCTCGCTCGCCCGGGCGCGTCGTCGACCCTCTACCCCGACGCTCGCCTCTCCCCGAGCTCGCGTGGCGGGCGCGATGGCTGCCGGAGGTGCCGAGTACCATACAGCCACCCGGGCACCCATCAGCCACGGGCCTTCACGTCGACGCCTAGATGAACGCAGCTCCGAGCACGCAATCCGAACCTCCGCACGATGAAGACGTGGCCCGGATCCTCGACCGCATCATCGGGGTGGCCGGCCTGGCGACCGAGATGGAGCGCGAGGATCTCGCTGCCAGGCTGAAGACCGCGGCGGCGCGCATGAGGCGGCCCTCCACGGTGGTCTGCGTCGTGGGTGAGTTCAAGCAGGGCAAGAGCTCGCTGGTGAACGCGTTGATCGGGCAGGTTCTCTGCCCTGTCGACGACGACCTCGCAACCTCGGCCCTCACTCTGCTTCACCACGGAGACGAGCCGCGGGTCGAGGTGCGCCGCCGCGTCGACCGAGAGCTGGTGAACGAGGCCATCGAGCTCCGGAGCCTGCCGGACTGGGTGACCGAGTCGGGGAACCCGGAGAACGAGAAGGGGGTGGAGCGGGTCGACATCGCGTTCCCGGCCGAGCTCCTCGCTGGGGGCCTGGTGCTGGTCGACTCACCCGGCATGGGGAGCATGGGAGCAGGTCATGGCGCCTCGACGCTCGCCTTCCTCCCGTGGGCCGACGCCCTCGTCTTCGTGACGGACGCGACCGCCGAGCTCTCGGCTCCGGAGGTCGAGTTCCTGGGTCACGCGTGCGAGCTCTGCCCCAACGTGGTCGTCGCCCTGACGAAGATCGACATCGTCCCCGAGTGGCGGCGGATCGCCGATCTGGACCGCTCCCACCTGGCGTCCGCTGGGGTCGACGCGGTGCCCGTGCCGCTCTCGTCCACACTGCGCTGGCGGGCGCTCGAGAGATCGGACGGCGAGCTCGACGAGCAGAGCGGGTACCCGGAGCTCCAGCGGGTCCTCGAGAGCGACGTCGTGGGGCCGGCAGAGCAGCTGTCCGCGCGGCGTGCGGAGGCCGAGGTGACGCTGCTCGCGGAGCAGCTCGCGGAGGCCGTCTCCGCGGAGGTGGCGGCGCTCACGGATCCGGCCGGGCGGGAGGAGATCACGCGCCGGGCCAAGGACGCGGCCTCGCGGCTGGAGCACCTGCGAGGCCCGGGGGCACGGTGGAGTCTCCTGGTGGCCGACCGGATCACGGATCTCTCGAACGAGGTGAGCTTCGAGTTCAGGGGTGCTCTCCGGGCCATCAGCCGCTCGACCGAGGAGGAGATCGAGCAGCTCAAGACCCAGCAGGACTGGGACGAGCTGGGCCGGCGCCTCCAGACGGAGGTGGCCGGCGCGGTGACGGCGGCGTTCCAGAGGCTCGACAGGGGTGCAGCCGAGATCGAGAGGGAGGTCGTGGAGCTGCTCGCCGAGGACCTCGGTGAGCTCCCCGGGATCGCCGACCCAGCGCGCCACGATCGACGTCGAGTCGAGGTGGTTCGCGAAGTCCCTGGACCCGCAGGCGCGCCGGAGCGGCCAGGCCGCCGGTAGCACGCTCACGGGTCTCCGGGGAGCCCAGAGCGGCATCATCATGTTCGGGATGATGGCCCGCTTCCTCCCTGCGGGGATCGGCGCGGTGATGCTCGCCACGCCGGTGATGCTGGGCGTGGGTACAGCGTTCGCCGGATACCAGATCGTCGATGCGAAGAAGCGGAAGGTGGCGCAGCGGCGCCAGCAGGCCCGCGTGAACCTCCGCCAGTTCGTGGACGACGTGCAGTTCGAGGTCACCAACGGGATCGGGGAGTCGGTGCGGTCGATCCAGCGCTCCTTCCGCGATGGCGTGACCGACCGGATGGCCGAGCTCCAACGCGGCTACGCCGAGACCGCGAAGGCCGCCGCCGCCTCTGCCGAGCGCGACGCCCGGGAGACCGCCGAGCGGGTCGAGCTCCTGCGCGGGCGGCTGGGGCGGCTGGAGGAGCTCGGCAGAGGTGGCTCCGGTCCGGGGGAGACGTCGTGACGGGTGCGTTGGCGCAGGCCTCGGCTCTCTGCGACCTCGCCGCCGGCCTGGTTGCGGGGACCGCCTGGGCTCCGGCGGTGGAGGACCTGCGCGCCCGTCTCCACGGTCCTCTCCGCCTCGCTCTGGCCGGCCGGGTGAAGGCCGGCAAGTCGACGCTCCTGAACACGCTGGTCGGTGAGCGTCTGGCGGCGACCGACGCCGGCGAGTGCACCCGGGTCGTGACCTGGTATCGACGAGGGGATTCCTACGAGGTGAGGGCTGTCGGCCCGACCGGGGAGGCCAGCGACCTCTCCTTCCGCCGGGTGGACGGCTCGCTCTTGATCGATCTCGACGGGTTGGCCACCGAGGAGCTCACCCGCATCGAGGTCGCGTGGCCAGCTCGGGCCCTCGACTCGGTGACGTTGATAGACACGCCGGGGCTCGCGTCCCTCGACGACAGCAACTCGATGCGGACGGTCGACTTCTTCGCCCTCGAGCAGGACCGCCCCGGCGATGCCGACGCGGTCATCTACCTCATGCGTCACCTTCACCGCCGGGACGCGGAGTTCCTCGGTGCGTTCCTCGACCGCTCGGTGGCCGGTGCCTCCCCCGTGAACGCGGTGGCGGTGCTCTCGAGGGCCGACGAGGTCGGCGCCTGCCGACCGGATGCGATGGAGTCGGCCCGCAGGATCGCGAACCGCTACCAGGAGAACCCCGAGGTGAGGGCGCTCTGCACGACGGTCGTACCGGTCGCGGCGCTTCTGGCGGAGACGGGGCTCACCCTCAGGGAGGAGGAGGCGGCCGCGCTCCGCGCGATCGCCTCCACGCCCGACGAGGTGCTCGAACCGATGCTCTGGTCCGCGGACGGGTTCTGCGATCCGCCGTCGAGCGACGTCACGGTCGAGCTCCGCCGCTCCCTGCTCCTCCGGCTGGGCATGTACGGGCTCTCCCTTGCGACGGCGGAGATCAGGGCGGGGAACGTCACGACCGCGACCGAGCTCTCACGGTTGCTGGTCGAAGCCTCGGGCCTGGCGGAGCTGCGATCCCTCATCGACGGTCTCTTCATGCCCCGAGCGCAGCTGCTGAAGGCGCGGTCGACCCTTGCCGGGCTGCGTGGACTGGCGCGGTCGATCTCCTCGGTCGACGCGGGCGCAGCAGGGCGGATCGAGAGCGAGGTCGAGCGGGTCGAGGTGAGCACGCCGGAGTTCGCCCAGCTCCGCCTGGTGCACCTGGTTCGCTCGGGCGCGGTGGGGTTCTCCCCCGATGAGGTGGAGGAGCTCGACCGGATCACGGCCCCGGGCTCGACGGCCAGGCGGCTCGGTTGCGACGACGGCGCTGGAGGGGACGCGTTGCGAGGCTCGGCGCTCTCGGCGGTCGAGCGTTGGCGGTCAAGGGGCGCGGGACCGCTGAACGATCCGGCCATGACGGAGGCGTGCGAGTCGATGGCCCGCACGTACGAGGCGCTGTACGTGGAGGTCGCGGCGCCGCCGGCCTGACCCCCCGGCTCCGGGACGCCTCTCGACGGAGAGCCGGATCGGTGGGATCATTCGTCGCCGGACACGGTCGAGGTCGCGTCCCGAGGAGGTCTGCGTCATGCCGAAGCCCAAGATCGCGGAGCCGAAGGGTGACTGGTCCGACAGCGATGGCGACGGGTTGACCGACGACCAGGAAGCGAAGCTCGGCACCGACCCCAACGACGCGGACTCCGACGCCGACGGCCTGCGAGACGGTGTGGAGGTCTTCGGTGGATCGGATCCCACAGAGGCCTCCGCAGAGGGGCGGGCAGATGCGGATCTGGACGGCGTCTCCGACGCGGAGGAGGCACGTCTCGGAACCGACCCGCAGTCGGCCGACTCCGACAAGGACGGCTTGCGTGACGGCGAGGAGGTCCTGCTGGGCACCGACCCGGGAGACGACGACACCGACAACGACAACGTCCCCGACGGTTCGGAGACCGGCAGCAACGCCGGCCGCGTCTCGTCGTGGACGAACCCGAGGTCGAAGGACTCCGACGGCGACACGATGCCCGATCAGATCGACCCGAACCCGACGGCGAAGGCGGCACCGAATGCGGTGCCCTGGTTCCTGCGCGACTCCGACGGCGACGGGGTGACCGACAACGACGAGCAGGGGTACGGCACGGATCCGACCAAGGCCGACACCGACGGCGACGGGTTCACCGACGACATCGACGTCGCCCCGAACATCCCCACGAAGTCCAACGACATCCTGGGCGACTACGACGAGGACGGCGTCTCCAACAGCGACGAGAAGATCTTCGGCACCAACCCCTTCGCCGACAACACATCGCCCGACGGGCGCAGCGATCGCGAGATCGTCGACGAGCTGGTGCGCCAGCGGGCGGCCCATGAGGCCGAGTCGTCGGGATCCATCGGCTACGTCAGCGTGCTCAAGCTGCACGGGGTCGAGCCCTCGGACGCCGAGGCGGCCGCGGCCCGGGCCGAATCCGAGGCGAGCATCGCGAGCAGCAACATCCTCGCCCGCGCGCGTGGCTACGCCACGCTGGAGGATCTCGACGGGACCGAGACCCCGGCCGCTCACGTCAGCGCGATGGAGCAGTTCACGCAGGACCAGCAGGACGCCTCGCTGAACCGCGACGTCGCCGCCTACAAGCGTGCCTTCGAGGCGCTGAACGGCCGGACGCCGAACGACGACGAGGTCGCGCACTTCCTCGATCCCTCGATCCAGGAGACCCTGGGCGAGGCCCGTCAGGCCGAGCTGTTCCTCGGTGGAGCGCCGGAGGACTCAGCTCTCGGGAAGCTCGTCGACTCCCGCATGGCAGACGCCCAGAAGGCTCTGCTCGACAGGGACGAGGCGGCGTTCGTGCGGCTCGCGGGCTTCGAGGGACGTACCGAAGGGGAGCTGGACGCCTTCCGCGATCCCAGCGACTCGCAGGTGCTCGAAGACGCCCGTGCCGTCGGCCTGATGGCCGGCGAGGACCGCTTGGAGGGGTCGAGGCTGGGGGGGATGGTCCAGGACGTCGCGGGCCGACTCGTCGGCGATGACGGAACCGCCACTCCCGGGACCGGTCCGAGCCCTGGAACCGGCGCGAGCCGGGACTCCACGACGGAGCAGACCCCCGGCTCGATTGCCTCCCCGACGGAGACGCAGGGAACGGGCGGGACGGATCCGTTTGGCATGGACTTCCACACGGATGGCGACTCAGACGACGGCCCCGCCCCAGGCACCGGGGACACCACGCCGGGTGCAGAGGCCCCGGACGGCCCCGAGCAGCCCGAGTCGAGCGGTCTCGGACCGGAGATCGACTCCGCTCTCGACAACCTCCAGCCGCCCTCGAACGACGAGCCCGAGTCGATCACATCCCAGGGGTCCCATGGTGACGGGGGCTCGGTGGCACCGCCCGACTCGCCTTCGATGGACAGCTTCGGTCAGGGCTCGGGGAGCAGCTCGGGCAGCGGATCCGGTGGAGGATCGACCGCCGAGGTGATCCTCGACGACGAGGGCATGGAGACGGTGGGCGGTCAGGAGATCACGGACGACTCGGTCACCACCGACCTGCCCGGCGGCGGAACGCAGACCACCTACCCGGACGGGACCGTGGTCGTCACCGATGCCGACGGCAACACCTCGACCCAGCACTACACCGACGTCGACTGGGAGGCCACCTCCGCGGGCAGCGCCGGCGAGGGGGAGTCCGACGACTCGAGTGGAGGATCCGACGACACGGACGACAGCGCTGACGACAGCTCCGACGACTCGGACGACTCGGACGATTCCGACGACAGCAGTGACGACGGCAGCGACGACAGCAGCGACGACACCGACGAGGCCGGCATGGTGAACCCCGACGCCGACACCGGGGTGAGCATCGACGTCGGGGCCGCCGAGACCCACATCATCGTCCACGGCGGTGACCCGGTGAATCCCGACCTCGACGACGGACACCCCGAGATCGACCCGGCGGACCTCGACGAGGTGGACCCGTTGCACGATCCCAACCCCGACGGTGACACCGGCCTGGACGTCGACATCGAGGCCGCCGAGACCAACATCGTCGTCCACGGCGGTGACCCCGTGAATCCGGACCTGGGCCTGGGTGAGCCCGAGATCGACCCGTCGCAGCTCGACGACGACGGGATCAACCCCATCGCCGCGGGCTCGGGCACCTTCGAGGGCGTGGGTGCCCACGTCGCAGCTGGGAGCGGTGAGGGCCTCACCCTCGGCCTGGGTGGCCACGGCGCGCTGGGAGCAGCGTTGGGAGACGACCTCAGCGAGCTCGGGATGGAGAGCGAAGCCGGACAGCTATCGCTCGATGACCACTCGCTCGGGGGAGAGCACCTGGGCGACATGGAGCTCGGTGAGGGTCTCGACGGCGAGGACGGTGACCTCGACGGCGACGGTCTACCCGGCTGAGCCACGGTGACCCGCTGATCACTTCGACAGCGGTAACAGCGGGTGTCGCTGCAAGGCGGTGTCGAGCGACCATCCGCGACTCGCGCGATGGTCACAGGTACCTTGGCCGCGGTGAGCCCGGAGCAGCCTCGGCAGGTCGGCGAGCACACCAACAGCACGCTCGACGTCCTGTGGGTGAGCACGGTCCCGAGAGACGAGCTGCACCCGCGGATCCGTCGCTTGGACGGCCGCGACCCGCTGCTCTCCTCGGAGCTCAGTCCCGACGAGACGAGGCCGGTGCACGGCACCCTCACCGTCGACGTGCGCGATGCACACGATCGTCGGCTCCTGGAGCGGCTCCTGAACACCCATCGGGTGCTCTCGGTCACCGCCGCGGACGGCTGGACGCAGCGCGTGCGCCTCACCGGGATCAGGCGCATCCACACGGAGACCGCGGTCGACGGTTCCCACATCGTCGTGGCGACCTACACCTGGGTCGCCGCCGCGTCGCTGAACTGACCTCGTCGCTGAACTGACCTCGTCGCTGAACTGACCTCGTCGCTGTACTGACCTCGTCGCTGTACTGACCTCGTCGCTGTACTGACCTAGGCAGGCTCGCGCTAGCGCTTCCGCTTGCCGCTGGGCCCGCGGCGGCTCCTCCTCTCCCAGCAGGACCGGTGCCAGTGGCGGCGATCCTCGGGATGCTCGGGGGGAACGGCGACGACGTGGCCCAGACCCGGGGGGATCTCCTGATCGCAGCCGGGGCAGAGGTAGGTCTTGGCCGCCTCGTACGGCTGGACCCGGCGGACGGCTGCACCTTCCCACGGGTCGAGCCCGGTCATCCGAACACCGCCCAAGCGAGCAGCGCCACGCATACGGCGAGCGCCGCGAAGAGCATCACCAGGTCGGCGAGGTCGCGCCGGTGGCTCCGAAGCGGGTTGAAGCCCATCGGGGCCAGTATCGCTCCCGCCGAACCGGACTGGCCGCCACCCGTGACCCCCTGCCGAACCGTCGGTTCAGGCACCAGGAACCCGGGCGCCTGAGTCGGAAGCTCGAAGGACCCGTACCCGGCTAGAGACACAGCTCATCCTGCCCGCTACTGTCGGGGAGCGCTCGTGGGTCGGCGCTACGACCCTCCTCCATGTGTCTTCCGTGAGGAGAGGTCAACGTGCTGGCCGTCATCCACTCCGCCACCCTGCTGGGCATCCGCGGGCGCCCCGTCAGCGTCGAGGTCCACGTCGGACCGGGCATCCCGTCGTTCACCGTCGTGGGGCAGCCCGACACCTCCTGCCGTGAGGCAGCGCGACAGGGTCAGGGCGGCGGTGCTGTCGAGTGGGCTGGACTGGCCCAACCGAAGGGTCACCGTGAACCTCGCCCCGAGCGCGGTTCGCAAGATCGGCGCCGGACTCGACCTCGCGATCGCGATGGGGGTCCTGGTCGCCACCGAGGTCGTACCCACTGCGGCGGTCGAGAACCTCGGCTTCCTCGGAGAGCTGGGTCTCGACGGATCGGTTCGGGCGGTGCCGGGGGCGCTTCCTCTGGCCGATGCTCTCGGTGGGTCGGAGGCGGTGGTGCCCACCGAATCGGTGGAAGAGGCGCGCCTGGTGGGTCGCCACCTGCTGCGCCCGGTGAGCCGGCTGGGCGAGGTGGTCCAGGCCCTGCTGGGCGCCGCTCCGTGGCCCGACCCACCTCCCGCCCCACCCCCCGCACCGGATCTGACCCGCTCGCCCGACCTGGCCGACGTCCGTGGTCAGCCGCTGGCCCGGAAGGCCCTGGAGGTCGCGGCCGCGGGAGGTCATCACATGCTCATGATCGGGCCGCCGGGCTCTGGCAAGACCATGCTGGCCACCCGCCTCCCGGGTGTCCTGCCCACGCTCGCACGCGAGGCCGCCCTCGACGCGACGCGCATCCACTCTGCGGCAGCGGAGAAGCTCCCGTCCGGGGGCCTCGTGACGCAGCCACCGTTCCGAGCGCCCCACCACACCACGACGACGGTCGCCCTCGTCGGCGGGGGCACGTCGTGGGTTCGGCCCGGAGAGGTGTCGCTCGCACACGGCGGCGTCCTCTTCCTGGACGAGATGGGCGAGTTCCCCCCGACCGCGCTCGACGCCCTCCGCCAACCCCTGGAGGAGGGCGTCATCCGCGTGAGCCGGGCGGTGGGGACCGTGACCTTCCCCGCCCGCTTCCTCCTCGTCGGCGCCATGAACCCGTGCCCGTGCGGCGGCGGTGGAGCCCCCGGGGGTTGCCGATGCTCCGACTCCACGAGGGCACGCTCACCCGCGACGCATCTCGGGACCGATCCTCGACCGCTTCGACCTCCGAATCGACGTGCATCGACCGGAGAGCGCGCAGCTCCTGGGTGGAGGGCCGGGCGAGTCCTCGACCGAGGTGGGGCGGCGCGTGATCGCTGTCCGGGACCTTGCGGACGCCCGCGGAGTGGCGTGCAACGCCCTGATACCGCCCGATCGCTTCGAGGAGGTTGCTCCCCTCCGCCGCGACGCGACGAGGGTGCTGCAGAGGGAGATCGACGCCGGTCGTCTCAGCGCTCGGGGCCTCCAGCGCGTCCGCTGCGTCGCCCGGACGGTGGCGGACCTGGAAGGGCGCGAGGGTCCTATCGGCGAGGACGAGATCCGGGCGGCCCTGGGTCTGCGGACCACGCCTGCCTGCTTCCACCGGGATCGGGTCCCGGTGTGACCACCCGGCCGTCACTACCCGACGCGGCTTGGGCGCTCGGCCTGGCCGGACTCCCGCGCATGGGTCCCCGGCGGCTCGGCGCTCTCCTTCGGATCGGGAGCGCGTCCGAGGCGTGGGAGGTGGTGCTGCGAGGGAGGGTGGCGGAGCTGCCGAGCGTCGCCGAGGTCCTCGGACCCGAGGGGTCGGAGCTTCCGCACCGGTGGTCCCGCGCCGCCCGCGCCCACGACGTCGAGCGGAGATGGGTGGAGCACCTGGAGGCGGGGATCCGGGTGCTGACAGCGGAGGACGCCGAGTATCCAGAGGTCTTCCGTGTCGACGTCGAGCCACCGCCGGTGCTGCTCTGCCTCGGCTCGCTCGATGTGCTGGCCGGCCCCCGGGCCGCGGTCGTCGGGTACGCGGCGGTGCACACGCTACGGACGTGACGTCGCCTTCGACCTCGGCCACGATCTCGCCTCCTCGGGGGTGCGGGTGGTGAGCGGGCTCGCCCTGGGGATCGACGGCGCGGCGCACGCGGGAGCGCTGGCCGCGGTCGATGGCGCACCTCCGGTGGCCGTGGTCGGCAACGGCCTCGACGTCTTCTACCCCGCCCGGCACCGGGAGCTCCAGGAGCAGGTCACCGATCGGGGCCTGCTGCTCTCGGAGCACCCTCTGGGCACCGAACCGAGGGCGTGGACCTTCCCCGCCCGCAACAGGTTGGTGGCTGCACTCGGCGATGTGCTCGTGGTCGTGGAGTCCCACCGCAGAGGAGGCTCCCTCTACACGGTCGACGAAGCGGAGCGGCGGGGACGCAGCGTCCTCGCCGTGCCGGGGTCGGTGAGGAGCCCGGCCTCCAGGGCACCAACCAGCTCCTCCATGACGGCAAGGGGCCCGCTCGTGATGCCCTCGACGTGCTCACCGAGCTGGCTCTGGACTCCGCAACTTGGCAGCGCTCCGACCCCCGACCCGCACCGAGCCCGGGAGATCGGGCCGTGCTCGAGTCCGTCGGCTGGGAGCCGGTCGCGCTGGAGGAGCTGGTCGAGCGGCTGTCGCTATCGCTGGGCGAGCTGATGCGCCGACTCGAGAGCCTGGAGGACGCCGGCTGGGTGGCCAGGCGGGGCGCCTGGGTGGAGCGGATCTCATCACACGACCCGGTCGGAGGATGAAGCCGTGCTCGGGTTCAGCGGATCCCGGCGAGGCGGCGTGCGTACCCCTTCGCCCGGTCGATCTCCGAGGACCTCATGATCTGCATCTTCTCGGCCTCGATCGAGCCCTCGGCGTGGACGGCGAGCACCGCGTGGTAGCCGCCGAAGTCGCGCGCGGTGAGGTCGGAGATCAGGTTCATCAGCCGCAGCCGCTCCTCGGCCGGTGCCGCGGCGCCGTAGTACTTCTCGAGCACCGGGCGCACCTCGGGCGATGCCCAGTCCTCCCCGCCGGGGCCGGTGACCAGCAGGCCGCCGGCGCAGTCCTGGACCAGGCTCGACCGCCTGGTGGTAGCCTGGTGGCGAAGGTGTACTTCGCCAGGTTGGTGGTCAGCGGGTCCGGGTAGGCGATGCCCCCGCTCCGACCCCGGCCTGCTGAGCGGCGAGGTGCGTGAGGGCCGCGCACGGTCTCGGCGTAGATGACGAGCTGGGTGAGCTTGTCGCGGATGTGACCGGCCTTGAGCACGCCGTTCATCTCGGCGATCGAGCGCGGCGCTGCCGACGAGCGCGTCGAGCAGCGGGCAGCTTGTAGGAGACCGCGGTGAACCGGTGGTACTCGACGAAGGTCAGCGCGAGCGGGTCCGGCCAGTGCTCGGGTCGGCGACAGATGAAGACCCGCTCCCAGGGCACGAAGCACGTCGTCGAAGACCGTGAGCGTCTCGAGCATCTTGTGCCTGGACGAGAGCGGGAACTCGAACGGTCGCGTTCACCCGACCGTACGCCGAGACGTACATCGAGAGCCCGGGTGCGTTGGTCGGCACGGCGAAGGCGACCGCGTAGTCGCTGTCCTCGGGACCCATCGCCCGGGTGGGCAGCACGATGATCTCGTCGGCGTTGGCGCTGACCGAGGTGTGGCACTTGGCGCCGCGCACCACGATGCCGTCGGCGCACTCCTCGACGACCCGTACGTAGATGATCGGGGTCGTCCTGCGGCGTGCGGTGGGCGGCTCCGATCGCCCTTCACGTCGGTCTGGGCCACGGCCACCGCGAGATCGCCGTCGCGGCAGTGCTCGTAGAAGGCCTGGACCCGCTCCAGCGCCTCGCCCTCGAGCACGCGCAGGAGCGCGAAGAGAGCGTCGGATCCGATCTCCTTGATGAGGGTCACCATCGTCCCGCCGCTGGCCGGTCGCCAGCTCGATGAGCCGGCTCCGGGCCAGGAGGTCCTCGGCCGACGAGGGGATCCGGTAGTAGGCGCTGTACTCCTCGCCCGATGTCAGGATCGATGGCGACCGCCAGCTCCCGGTGAGCCGGGTCGTGGGCGATCTCGTAGTCGAGTGCTGCGTGCTCCAGCGCTACGTCCAGATCGGGCACCTCGCGCAGATCCTTGACCTCGCGCGCCCTGGTACCAGAGCACACGCCCGTCCGCGACGGAGTCCCGATACTCGCCGGGGTCTCGCAGCACCACGGGCCCCGAGCCTACGACAACAGCATGAGCCCTCGGCGCCGTTCTCTGTCCCGGTACCGTGCGGGTCCCATGGGCTGGCAGGTCGAGGCCTTCCTCTCCTCACTCACAGCGGTCGCGCCGGCCACCCGCGCCGCATACCGGCGTGACGTGGAGGCGTTCGTGGAGTGGGCTGAGCGGCTCTCGCTCGACGGGCCCGACCAGGTCGACCGTCGGATCCTCCGGCGCTACCTCGCGTACCTCTCGACTCGGCGGTACGCGAGGCGCAGCATCGCCCGGAAGGTCTCGGCCCTGCGCCGTTACTTCGGCTACCTCCGCCGGACCGGATCCGTGGCCACCGACCCGGCGGTGGCGCTCTCGGCGTCGGGGGCCGACCGCAGGCTGCCGCGGGTTCTCAAGGACGAGGAGCTCCGGGCACTTCTCGATGACCCCGGGGCGTCGGTCGCCGCCGACCCGGCGCACGTCGTGCTCCGTGACGACGGCGGTGCTCGAGCTGCTGTACGGCAGTGGGCTCCGCGTCGCGGAGCTGTGCGGGCTCTCCCGCTCGGATCTCGATCTCCGGAGGAGGCGGGTCACCGTGTGGGGCAAGGGGAGCAAGCAGCGCATCGTGCCCCTCTCTGCGCCGGCTGTCACCGCGCTGCGGTCGTGGATCGAAGGGGGACGAGAGGAGATGGTCACCCCCGAGACTCCGGACGAAGCGCTGTTCCTCAACCGAAGGGGGCGTCGTCTCACCCCTCGCGACGTCCGCCGACTGCTGGATCGTCGTGCTGTCAGACCGACCCATCCGCACGCCCTCAGGCACACCTTCGCCACCCACCTGCTCGACGGCGGAGCCGACCTGCGTGCGGTCCAGGAGCTCCTCGGTCACGCTGATCTCTCGACGACCCAGCTGTACACTCACGTCAGCAAGGAACGGCTGCGACGAGTCTTCGAGTCCTCGCATCCTCGGGCCTAGGAGGGCCGTGCAGAACCAGGGCAGTGCTGAGGTCGACGCACTCTGGGTCAGCTACAAGGAGTCCGGTGAGCGGCGCTTCCGCGATCGGCTGATCCTGCACTACTCGCCGCTGGTCAAGTACGTGGCCGGCAGGGTGGCGGTGGGTCTGCCCCAGAACGTCGAGCAGTCCGACCTCGTCAGCTACGGGATCTTCGGTCTCATCGACGCGATCGAGAAGTTCGATCCCGAGCGTGGCTACAAGTTCGAGACGTACGCGATCGCGCGCATCAAGGGCTCGATCCTCGACGAGCTGCGGTCGATCGACTGGGTCCCCCGATCGGTGAGGGCGAAGGCCCGCGAGATCGAGCGGGCGCTACGCGAAGCTCGAAGGTGAGCTCCACCGCGGTCCCACCGACGACGGAGCTGGCCGCCGAGCTCGACATCGGCGACGAGCAGCTCCAGAACACCCTGAGCCAGATCTCGTTCGTGGGTCTCGTTGCACTCGACGAGATGCTCTCGGTCGGAGGTGACCGAGGCGAGAGCATCACGCTCGGCGACACGATCGCCGACGCGGCCGACGGGCCGGTGGCGCTGTACGAGGTGGAGGAGATGCGCCAGATGCTCGCGCAGGCCATCAACCGGATGCCCGATCGCGAGAAGACGGTCCTCACCCTCTACTACTACGAGGGACTCACCCTCGCCGAGATCGGCCAAGTGCTGGGCGTGACCGAGAGCCGCGTCTGCCAGATCCACACCAAGTCGATCCTGCAGCTGCGCTCACGTCTCAGCGCGGCCACCCGCGAGCCCGCCTCGCCCCGACGTCGCTGAGCGCGACCACCCGCGAGCCCGCCTCCCCCCGATGCCGCCGAGCGCGGCCACCCGCTTCCCCTTCCTGACACCGAACCGCGGAGGGGGAGATGGCGCGTCCCGCCGTTCGAACTGCTGTTGCGATGCTCTTCGTCGCGCTGGGCGTCGCCTCGGCGGCCCCGGTTCCGGCGGTCGGGGAGGGGCGGGAACCCCCAACCTACGTCCAGCCGGTCGCGGGGACGGTGGTCGATCCGTACCGCCCGCCACCGCACGCCTACGGGGCCGGGAACCGCGGGCATCGAGTACCTCACCGAACCGGGTGCCGAGGTCGGGGCGGCGGGGGATGGAGTGGTCCTCTGGGCGGGACCGGTGGCCGGGGCACTGCACGTGACGATCCTCCACCCCGACGGCCTGAGGACGAGCTACTCGTTCCTGGCGCATGTCGCTGTCGTGCGTGGCCAGGAGGTCTCAGCGGGCGAGGTCATCGGGCTCTCCTCGGGCCGGCTGCACTTCGGCCTTCGTGACGGGGACGGCTACCTGGACCCCGCGTCGCTGTTCGGGTCCGGATCGTTCCGGGTGCGGCTCGTCCCTCTCGGGGGGCCGGATCCGCTGGGGCCGGAGGCCGAGCTCACCGAGCAGCGGGACCTGGCGGGGCTCGTCGCACGGGCAGAGGCGCGGTGGGGTCCCCTCGCCCACTACGCACACGAGGTCTGGCCCGGCGTGAGGGCGAACCGGGTGCTCGATCGGTGGTTGTCGTGGTGGCGCGACCGGGACGACTGCACCCCGGAGGGCGTCGTCGTGGATCCGCCGGCCGAACGCCGCATCGCCGTGCTGGTGGGTGGACTGGGCACCTCGAGTGAGCGCTCCACGGTGGAGCGGGTGGACACCTCCGCTCTGGGCTACTCCGACGAGGACGTGGTGCGCTTCTCCTATGCCGGAGGTCGCACGCCTCCGGAGGGTGGGCAGGGCGCTGCTCTCACCGCGCTGCCCAGCTCCACCTACGGTCCCGCGCACACGCAGGGCGACCTGCTGGAGTCGGGCGGGCGGCTGAGGGAGCTGCTCGGCGAGGTCGCCGCCGCCGCGCCCGGTGTACCCATCGACGTCATCGCTCACTCCCAGGGAGGTGTGGTCGCGCAGCTGGCCCTCACTCAGCAGGTCCCGGGGGAGCCCCTCCCGGAGGCGGTGGACCTCGTCGTAACCATCGGTTCACCCCACGATGGTGCCGATCTGGCCACCGCGGTGGCGGCGGTGAGGGGGACGCCGAGGGGTGATGCCGCGCTGGAGTGGCTCCGCGGCTCCCTGGATCTCCCGCTCGATCCGGACTCGACGGCGATCCGGCAGCTCTCCGAGACCTCCACCCTCAGCACCGTCCTCGGGTCGGATCGTGTTCCCGGGTCGGTGAGGGTCCTGACGATCGCCGCGCGGGGGGATCTCACCGTCGCGGCACCGCACACGCGCCTGGCCGGGGCCGAGCACCACGTCATCCCCGCCGTCGGGGCGGACGCCCACACCCACCTGCCCGGCGACGGCAGGACGACCCATGAGATCGCGCTCGCGCTCGACGGGCGACCACCGTCCTGCGAGTCCGCGTTCGACGTGATGGCCGACCTCGGCGTCTCCGAGGGTGTGAGCTGGGCAGAGGACACCTTGGGGTTCATGGCAGGTGTGCTCGCGCGGGCCTGACCGGCGGCTGGATCTCGGGGCCGGTTCTTCCGGTAGACTCGCTCCGACTCTCGCCGGGGTCCACCCACGGTCGCCTCCTCTGGAGGTGTCGGGCTCCGGTATGCGCAACCGATGGGAAGGAGCAGGATCCATGGCGTCCGTCGTCACCATGCGACAGCTACTGGAATCGGGGGTCCACTTCGGTCACCAGACCCGAAGGTGGAACCCGAAGATGCGGCGTTTCATCCACGGGGAACGCAACGGCATCTACATCATCGATCTCCAGCAGACCCTCAGCCGGATCGAGGAGGCCTATTCGTTCGTCCGCGACCTGGTCGCGGACGGTGGCGCGGTTCTCTTCGTCGGCACCAAGAAGCAGGCCCAGGACGCGGTCCAGGGCTACGCCGAGAAGTGCGGCATGCCGTACATCAACCAACGCTGGCTGGGCGGGATGCTCACCAACTTCCAGACCATCTCCAAGCGGGTCGGGAAGATGAAGGAGTACCAGCGCATGCGCGACTCCGGCGAGTTCGAGGTGATGATCAAGAAGGAGGCGCTGATGCTGAGCCGCGAGCTCGGCAAGTTGGAGCGTGGCCTGTACGGGATCCGTGACATGGAGAAGCTCCCGCAAGCCGTCTTCGTCCTCGACACGAAGGTGGAGGAGATCGCGGTCAAGGAGGCCCGGAAGCTGGGGATCCCGTTGATCGCGGTGGTCGACACGAACTGCGACCCGGACATCATCCAGTACGTGATCCCGGGCAACGACGACGCCATCCGCTCCGCCACCATCATGTGCCGGGTCATCGCCGATGCCGTCGAGGAAGGGCACTTCATCGCGAGCAGGCGCGGAGGAGCCGCGGCTGGGCCGCCACTCGAGCGGAGCGCGGAGCAGGAGCAGCAGGCAGCTGCGGCGCAGGCGGAGGCGCGCCGCGCGGCAGCGCAGGAGGCAGCGGCACGCGAGGCACGGCTCGCAGCATCGGCACAGGAAGCCACCGTCCCGGAGGCCGCGACTGCGGCCGAGGTGGCGGAGACGGAGCCGTCGGAGAGCCCGGTGGTGGTTGAGGGCCCTGATCCCGCAGCCGCCGCGGAGCCGGCTGCCCTCAGCGAGGAGTGAACATGGCGAGCTTCACCGCCAAGGACGTGCAGGCCCTCCGGCAGGCCACCGGCGCCGGGATGATGGACGCGAAGAAGGCGCTAGAGGCGTGCGATGGGGACCCGGATGCCGCCTCTGACTGGTTGAGGGAGAAGGGCCTCGCCAAGGCCGCGGGCCGGGCGGGGCGCGAGAACCCCGAGGGAGCGGTCGCGGTAGCGACCGACGGGAGCGCGGCAGCGCTGGTCGAGTTGAAGTGCGAGACCGACTTCTCCGCGAAGGCCGACGACTTCACCGGACTGGTGCAGGAGCTCGCGGATCTCGTGCTCGCGAAGGGGGAGGATGCCTGGAAGGAGCGGTCGGACGACATCGACCACCTCAGGATCACGAAGAAGGAGAACGTCGAGGTCGGGACGGTGGTCCGATACGAGGCCGCCGAGGGAAACGTCCTCGACGCCTACCTCCACCGACAGGACGGGCGTGGCAAGGTCGGGGTGCTGGTCGAGGCGGAGGGGGCGACTCCTGAGCAGGCACACGAGCTCGCCCTTCACGTCGCCTTTGCACGGCCGCGCTACCTCACCCGCGAGGAGGTCCCCGCGGAGGTGGTGGAGAAGGAGCGCTCCTTCCTCGAAAGAGAGACACGCGAGGAAGGGAAGCCCGAGCAGGCCGTGCCCAAGATCGTCGAGGGCAAGCTCGGAGCGTTCTTCAAGGAGAGCGTGCTCACCGAGCAGGACCTCTTCGGAGAGAAGAAGCGTCCGGTCGCCGGAGCGCTCGGGGGAGGTTCGGTGGTGAGGTTCGCCGTTGCCGCGGTGGGCGCCTGAGCGTGGCGAAGACCCCGCGCTGGCCGCGCATCGTGCTGAAGCTCTCCGGCGAGGCCTTCGCCAGGGAGGAGGGCTACGGGATCGACGGTGACGTGGTCGCTCGCCTCGCCCGGGAGATCGTCGAGGTCCGGGGTGAGTTCACCGTCGACGTCGCAGTGGTCGTGGGCGGAGGGAACATCTGGCGGGGCATGACCGGCGCAGGTGCGGGCATGGACCGCGCGCAGGCCGACTACATGGGCATGCTCGCCACCGCGATCAACGCCCTCGCTCTTCAGGACATGCTCGAGCGGATGGGCCAGCCGACCCGGGTCCAGACCGCGATCCACATGGCGCAGGTCGCAGAGCCGTACATCAGGCGCAAGGCGATCCGCCATCTCGAGAAGGGGAGGGTGGTGATATTCGCAGGAGGCACCGGCAACCCCTTCTTCACCACCGACACGGCGGCGGCGCTCCGCTCTGTGGAGGTGGAGGCCGGAGCACTCCTGAAGGGGACGCACTCGGGCACCGACGGCATCTACACGGACGATCCACGCCTCAACCCCGACGCGGTGAAGCTCGACCAGGTGACGTATCTGGAGGTCCTGAACCAGGGGCTGCGAGCGATGGACGCGACGGCGATCACCCTGTGCATGGACAACGATCTGCCGATCGTCATGTTCGATCTCCTCGGCGAGGGCAACGTGCACGCCATACTCGAAGGGCAGGAGATCGGGACCCTGGTCTCGGGAGGGGTGTCGAAATGAGCGACGAGATGAGCCAGCTCATCCTCGACGAGATCGTGGAGAAGATGAAGAAGACCGTGGCTCACGCCCGGCAGGAGTTCGCGTCGATCCGCACCGGGCGCGCATCGCCGGCCCTGGTCGAGAAGATCCCGGTCGACTACTACGGCCAGGAAGTGCCCATGCAGCAGATCGCGGGTTTCTCGGTGCCGGAGGCGCGGCAGCTGCTGATCAGCCCCTACGACAAGGGCGCGCTACCGGCCATCGAGAGGGCGATCATGGAGTCGGATCTGGGTCTGAACCCGAGCAACGACGGCAACATCATCAGGCTCTCGTTCCCACCTCTCACCGAGGAGAGGCGAAGGGATCTGGTGCGGGTGGTGCGCCAGATGGCAGAGGACGGGCGGGTCGCGCTCCGCAACGAGCGGCGCGCAGGACGCCACGAGCTGGAGCAGCTCAAGAAGGAAGGAGAGCTCTCGGATGACGGGCTCCAGAGAGCGGAGAAGGACCTGGACCGGATCATCCACAGCCACGAGGCGCAGATCGACGAGGCGCTCCAGGACAAGGAGCACGAACTGCTCGAGGTCGGCTGACCCCCACCTCGAATGGGGCTAGTGTCCGAGTCAGGGCGCGGTCGGGCAGGAGGACGTACGTGGACGAACAACCTGGTGACCAGGATCCCTCCGGATCCGAAGCCGAAGGCGTCCGCATCATCGGACCGGACGAGGCTGCCGAGGCCGTGGAGCGGGGGGACGTGGTCTCGCGCCGGAGCCGCGAGGAGCCCAGGTTCGGCGACCGGCCCTCAGAGCCCGATTCGCAGCCGAAGGGTCCGCGGCCGACGTTGAGGTTCCCACTCGCGGACTCGGCGGGTGACCCTGAGATCTCACGGCCACCGGTGCGCCCGGTACCGGAGACGCCGCGGGCCGAGCCGACGGGAGATCCGGGGTCCCGAGACGAGCCGAGGTCGTTGTTCTCGATCCGGGCCGCCTCGGGCGGGACCGACGCTCGGGACCCGGAGCCGCAGGCCCCCCAGGCGGACCAGCGCGACTCCTCGGGTCAGATCGACATCCCGCACTGGACCGAACCCGCCACCGGGGAGGTACCAGCGGTGATCGCATCGGACAGGGAGGACGACGAGGAGGCGTGGCGATCCTTCGCGGAGGGCACGCCCCGGTGGCGTGACCAGGGCAGCGACTTCGACGAGCGCGACGACATGTCCCTGCTCGCGGCCGACGAGGTGAAGGTCGGGGCGCTGGACGAAGGCGCTCCCGGCGAGGAGGAGCTCCTCTCGTTCGAGGATCTCGCCACGGAAGCCCCACGCCGTCGCCGGCCCGCGGCTGCCCCCCGAAGAAGGCACAGGCCGCGCCTCGTCGGCGCCCTCAACCCACCGACGGGACTGCTCCGAAGCGTGTGGCGCCCCGCGCACCGGTGGAGCCCCGAGGGGCCGGAGCCACGCCCGCTCCGGCCTCGAACCTCACGGTGGGCGGAGGTGGGCGTGACCTCCCGACGGCAGTGGGCGTCGGGGTCGGCCTGGGGGTGCTGGCCCTGGTGCTGCTGAAGCTGGGACCGGGTTGGATGATGATCCTGGTGACCGCTGTCGTTCTGATGGCGGCGGCCGAGTTCTTCACCACCACCCGTCGTGCCGGCTACCAGCCGGCACAGCTCCTGGGGCTCGCTGCCTGCGTGGCGTTCCCGCTGGCGACGTTCTGGAAGGGCGTGGCCGCCTATCCGGTGGTGCTGGGACTCACGGTCATCGCAGGCTTCCTCTGGTACATCCTCGGCGCCGGAGATGAGCGGCCCACCATGAACCTGGGGGTGACGCTGTTCGGCGTGGGCTGGATCGGAGCGCTGGCATCGTTCGCAGGGATGCTCCTCGCAGTGCCCGAGGAGGGACCGAGCCTCCTCCTCGCGACCCTTCTGGTGGCGGTCGCTCACGACGTCGGGGGCTTCTTCGTCGGGCGGGCCTGGGGACGGGCACCGCTCACGCCGATCAGCCCCGGGAAGACGGTCGAGGGCTTCGCCGGCGCGTGGGTGAGCGCGATCCTCATGGGGGTGGTGGTCGTCGGCCTGTTCGGGATCTCTCCCTTCGGTGACTCGATGGGGGATGCCTTCATCTTCGGCCTGGTCGTGGGGCTGGCCACTGCCGCGGGTGACCTCTGCGAGTCCCTGATCAAGCGCGACCTCGGCGTGAAGGACATGGGCAACGTCCTCCCGGGGCACGGCGGCGTGCTCGACCGGATGGACGGCATCCTGTTCGCCCTCCCTGCAGCCTGGTACCTGGGCCTCGTTCTCTTCTGATCTCGTCGGCCACGCGCCGACGGAGTGCGACGCCGGCCCGGGAGCCTCCGCGGAGCTCTGACCCGGTGCACGGGGCAGCCGCGGTGCCCCGCCGGATGGGCCGCAGTACCCTCGAACCATGTCCTCGGTCCGGGTGGCCATCGCCGGGTGCACCGGCTCGATCGGCACCCAGACCCTGGAGGTGACCGATGCGGAGCCCGATCGCTTCGAGGTGACCGCTCTGGGGGCCAGCGGCAGATCCAACGAGAAGGTGATCGAGGTCGCCCGGCGGGCCCGCCCGAAGGTGGTCGCCGTGGCGGAGGGCTCGGCCGGTGAGGAGCTGCGCGCCGCGCTGCCCGGTGTCGAGATCCGGGCGGGGCGGGACGCGCTGGCCAGCCTGGCCGAGGAGGCCGACGTGGTGGTGAACGGCATCGTCGGGTTCGCGGGTCTGCCGGTGACGCTGGCCACGCTCCGAGCCGGACGGAGGCTGGCGCTCGCCAACAAGGAGTCCCTCATCGCGGCCGGTCCTCTGGTGCAGGAGGCGAGGACGACACCCGGCGCGGAGCTGCTGCCCGTCGACAGCGAGCACTCGGCGGTGCACCAGTGCTTGCGCGCCAACGACAACCGGGGCCGGGTCGAGCGGATCATCCTCACAGCCAGCGGTGGGCCGTTCCGCGGGCGTTCTCGGGCCGAGCTGGCGGACGTGACCCTCGAAGAGGCCCTGGCGCATCCCACCTGGAGCATGGGGCCGAAGATCACAGTCGACTCCTCGACGCTCATGAACAAGGGACTCGAGGTGATCGAGGCCCACGAGCTGTTCGGCCCTCCGGCAGGTGAGGCGGGTTGGGGTGTGACCTTCGAGCGGATCGAGGTGGTGGTTCACCCGCAGTCCCTGGTGCACTCCCTGGTCGAGTTCACCGACGGCGCGACCGTGGGCCAGCTCTCCAAGCCGGACATGCGCCTCGCGATCGGCTACGCGCTCGCCTTCCCCGACCGGCTCACCACCCCGTTCGGGCTCCTGGACTGGTCACAGGCCCTGCACCTCGACTTCGAGCCGCCGGACCCCGACGCGTTCCCCTGCCTGCGGCTGGCGTTCGAGGCGGGTCGCACGGGTGGGGCTGCTCCCGCCTGGCTGAACGCCGCCAACGAGGCCGCCGTGGAGGGGTTCCTCGGCGGTCGTATCCCTTGGATCTCGATCGCGGAGGTCCTGGAGGAGGCGTTGGCCCGGCATGATGGGAGCCGGGTCGAGTCCCTGGAGGCTCTGGTCGACCTGGACGAGAGGGCCCGGCAGGTGACCGAGGCGCTCATCGAAGAGAGGTCCGGAAGAGGATGAGGACGTGACAGACACCGCTCTCCAGACCGAGACGGATGCGCCCGGCTCGGCCGAGGACGCACTCCTGGCCCGACGCGAGCACCGCGACCGTCAGCTCCGGCTGCTCGGCCTCATCGCGTTCTTCGTGGCCATCGGGGTGTGGGCCGGGTTGAGCGTGATCCTCCTGATCCTGGTGATCGTGATCTCCGTGTTCCTGCACGAGCTCGGCCACTACTGGGCGGCCAAGAAGTCGGGGATGGCGGTGACCGAGTTCTTCATCGGCTTCGGGCCGAGGATCTGGTCTTTCCGGAGGGGCGACACCGAGTACGGCGTGAAGGCGATCTGGGCGGGCGCGTACGTGAAGATCGTCGGGATGAACAACCTCGAGGACGTCGGCGGGGTGCAGGAGCTCCGGACGTTCCGCCACCAGTCCTATCCGCGGCGCTTGGTCACGGCGTTCGCGGGCCCCGGGATGAACCTGCTGGTCGCCTTCGTGCTGCTGTTCGGGCTCGTCTCCGTCTGGGGCATACCGCAGGGCGAGGCGTGGCCTCGGGTCGAGGTAGCGGAGTCGAGCGCCGCTGATCGGGCGGGTCTGCGGTCGGGGGACGAGATCCTCTCGATCGACGGGGTGCCACCCGGTGACTTCGCCGAGTTCGCCGAGGATGTGGCGGCCATGCCCGGTGAGGAGATCACCGTCGAGGTCGTGCGTGAGGGAGAGGCGATCGCGATCCCAGTGGCGCTCGGGAGCCGGATACTCGGTATCAGCGGGAGCGACTGGCCGGAGGTCGAGACCCATCCGGACTCCCCGGGCGCCCTGGCCGGTCTCGGCCCGGGTGACGTGATCCTGGAGGTCGACGGGGATCCCGCACCCGGGGACTTCGAGGAGTTCGCCGACCTGGTGCTGGCAGCGCAGGGCTCCGGCCTGCCGGTCGTGGTGGAGCGCGACGGAGCCCGCTACCAGACCACCCTCGCGGTCCCACAGGGAACGGAGGTCGCCGGCTTCCTCGGTGTGGGCCGCTACTACCCGGATCCCAGGACCGCGAACCCTGCCGAGGCCACCGTGCTCGCCGGGCGGCAGCTCGGGGAGATGGGTGGGCTCTCGCTGGCGGGTCTGTACCGGTTCTTCTCACCGAGCGGCCTGAGCGGGTTCGCGGATCGGGTGGTCTCGACCCCGGTCGAGGAGGCGGAGCCCCCTCCGGTGGTGGAGACCGACACCGGTTCGCAGCTCCCGGTCCTCCCCCCGATGATGATCGAGGAGGAGGAGGATGACCGGGTCCTCTCGATACTGGGTGTGGTCGCCCTGGGCAGCCAGCTGGGTGCTCCCGACACCGTGCTCCTGCTGGCGTTCCTCAACGTCTTCCTCGCCCTGTTCAACCTCATCCCTCTGCTGCCCTTCGACGGGGGCCACATGGCGGTTGCGACGTACGAACGTCTGCGTGAGGGCCTCGCCCGTCGTGGCCTGGTCGGCGCGAAGCTGGACGGAGGCCGCTACCTGGCCGACTTCGGGAAGCTGCTTCCGCTCACCTACGCCGTGGTGGCGCTGATGGTCACGATCGGACTGGGAGCGCTGTGGCTGGACGCCATAGACCCGCCCTCGATCTCCAACTGACGAAGCAGGTCGGGAGGGTTCGGTGAAGGCCGAGGGCGTGAGCTTCGAGCGACGGCCGACCCGCCGGATCATGGTCGGCGAGGTGCCGGTGGGGGGAGGGGCTCCCGTCACGGTCCAGTCGATGACCACCACGAAGACGGCCGACGTCGACGGGACCCTCCAGCAGATCTACGCCCTGGCCGCGGCGGGCGCCGACATCGTGCGCTGCACCTGCAACGAGCTGGAGGCAGCCGAGGCGCTCGCCCACATCGTCCCGAGGTCGCCCGTTCCCATCGTCGCCGACATCCACCACCAGCATCGGATGGCGTTGGCCGCCCTCGAGGCGGGGGTGCACTGCCTGCGGCTGAACCCGGGGAACATCCGCAAGCCCGAGCACGTGAGGGAGGTGGCCGAGGCGTGCAGGGACCGGGGGGTTCCGATCCGGATCGGGGTGAACGGCGGATCTCTGCAGCCCGATCTGTACGAGAAGCACGGGGGTCGTGTCACCCCGGAGGCGATGGTCGAGTCGGCCTTGTGGGAGCTGGCGCACTTCGAAGAGGTGGGCTTCGATCAGGTGAAGATCTCGGTCAAGGCGTCGAACGTCCCCTTGATGATCGAGGCCTACCGCCAGCTCGCCGAGGCGACCGACCACCCCCTGCACCTGGGGGTGACCGAGGCGGGACCGCCGCCCGGCGGGCTCATCAAGGCGACGGCGGGCATGGCGACGCTGCTCGCCGAGGGAATCGGCGACACGATCCGGTACTCCCTCACCGCCGATCCCGTGGAGGAGGCGCGCGCCGGCCGCCGGCTGCTGGAGGCGCTCGGGCTCCGCGAGCGGAAGGACGTGGACCTGATCGCCTGCCCCTCCTGCGGCCGTGCGGAGATCGATGTGTACGCGGTGGCAGAGCAGGCCGAGCGAGCGCTCTCCGAGCGCCGGATCCCTCTCCAGGTGGCGGTGATGGGATGCGTCGTCAACGGCCCGGGCGAGGCGCGCGACGCCGACCTGGGGATCGCGGCGGGCAGGAAGCGCGGCCACCTCTTCGTCAAGGGGCAGAACGTGGCGGTGGTGCCCGAGGACGAGATGGTGGAGGCCCTGGTCGAGTGGGCCACCTACATCGTCGAGCACGGCAGCGAGGCCGCGCTCGCCCGGGTCGACACGGCGAAGGCGGCACGCGCGGCGGATACGGACCGCGGCCTCGAGGTGGAGGAGCAGGGCTCGGATCCGAACGACACGGGCGCCCAGGTGGAGGCGATCCGGCGGATCTGAGCCGGGCGCGCCGCGGGCGGGTAGCGCTACCTCGAAGTGGAGTGGGCACTGTTGGGCCGAATTGACCACGCACGGGTGGTTGGGTCGAATACGAGAACATTGCTATGGTCAGTGCTCGGCGAGGCGACGTCCGCTTGGGCTAGCGGTTGGAGTATCTCAGATGGTTCAGGAGAGGCGGTTTCCCGGGCGCGCCTCGGAGGGTTGTGGGCGCGCTCGGACTCCAGGAGGCGAGGAGGAGCCCACGCAGAAGCGTGGGCTCGAGGCGGACGGCGAGTTCGCGGCGGAGGTTCCTGCGAACGGCGGGGATGGCGGGCGCGGCGGCGGTCGCGTGGACCACTCCCCAGGTGCTCAGCACGCCGGCCCATGCCCAGGGCGGCAGCTGCGCCTGCACGCCGTCCACGGTGGACCTGCTCGCGGGCCCGTTCGGGAACGGGGTGAACGTCACCTCTGGGTCGTACGCGGTGAACGGGAGCACCCTCACGTTCGTCAGGAGCAACTCCTCGACGATCAACAACACGACCTGTACCGGTAGCACCCCCTGGACATCGGGGGTGATCACCAACTGCACCGCCGGGAACATCTCCTCCGGCCAGATCCCGATGGTTCGCCCGGGCAACGCCAGCCCGCAGGGCTGGACCCTCACGATCAACTTCAGCCCAGCGGTCTCCCAGCTCGCGTTCACGCTCACCGACATCGACGCGAGCAGCAACTCGGCGGTCCGCTACAGGGAGCAGGTCAACATCTCGTGGACCAACACGGTCGGGTCCGCGCTACCCAGCTACGGCGTGGGTGCGAACCTCGTGTACATGGCAGCGAACACCTACGCGGTGTTGAACAGCACCTACAACGCCCCGTACGACAACACCTCCTGCAACCTCGAGGTGGACTTCGACTGCTCCGGAACCATCTCTCAGGTGGTCTTGACCAGCACCGACCTGAACACGAACCTGGGGACGAGCTCGACCTCGGGCCGGATGGTCGGCTTGGCGGAGCTCAGCTTCTGCGTCCCCTGAGGGGTCTCGGGGCGGGCCGAGGGGAGGAGGGGTGAGCTTGCAGTCACCACGGTGGCGTGCGGAGTTGCTACAGTGAACCGGATGCAGCGGGGATCCCAGGATCAGGTGACAGCGCCGGCTCGAGGATCGGCGGCGGTTCCTCCGCCGGGCCGGCTTGGCCGGCGCGGTTGCGTGGACGGCGCCGACGATCCTGTCGAAGCCGGCGATGGCCCAGGGAACGCTGGCCTGCGTCACGATGGTCTGGCCTACCGACTTCGGGAACGGGGCGGTGAGCAATCCCGACTCGGCAACCCTCGGCGGCACGACCCTCACCCTCTCCTACAGCGATCCGACCAGCGCAGTGTCCACCTCGGCCGTCGACGGCACATTCGTGCGCGGCGGCAACAACACCTACCACATGCAGCTGAGCGGCACGGCTGGCGACACCGGCCCGGTCACCATCACGCTCGGGTTCTCGGTGGCGGTCTCCAACCTGGCGTTCGACCTCCTCGACATCGACTGGTCCGGGAGCGGCACCGGTTGGAGGGACCGGGTCGACATCGCAGCCTGGGACGGCGCCACAGCTCTGACACCCACCACCGACTGGACCGGGACGCCGCAGGGGGCCAACGTCTCCGAGGACGTCGCGGACACCACCTTCCGGGGCGTGGGCTCCGAGGCGAACGGCTCGACCGGAGCCGACGTATCGCTGAGCTTCACCTCGGCCACCGACCAGGTGCAGATCACCTACAGCAGGGCAGGGAGCATCCAGAGCCAGGGGATCGGCATAGGCTCGATCTACTGGTGCGTCTGAGCCGACGGGATCCGGGCTCGGTCCGGCTCCGCCCTGGCTAACATCCCCCGCCATGGTGGCACCCAAGGGGGCCAAGGCGCCGGTCCTCACCCCTCAGTCGGAGGACTTCCCGCGCTGGTACCAGGAGGTCTGCGCCAAGGCGGAGCTCGCGGAGAACGGCCCGGTCCGCGGCACCATCGTCATCCGTCCCTACGGCTTCGCGATATGGGAGCGGATGCAGGCCGAGCTGGACCGGCGCATCAAAGAGGCCGGAGCCGAGAACGCGTACTTCCCCCTGTTCATCCCGAACAGCTACCTCGAGAAGGAGGCGGAGCACGTCGAGGGGTTCAGCCCGGAGCTCGCGATCGTGACCCACGGTGGCGGCAAGGAGCTGGAGGAGCCCGCGGTGGTGCGGCCGACCTCCGAGATGATCATCAACAGCTACTTCGCCAAGTGGGTCCAGAGCTACCGCGACCTGCCGCTCCTGTTGAACCAGTGGGCCAACGTCGTCAGGTGGGAGCTGCGCCCGAGGCTCTTCCTGCGCACCACCGAGTTCCTCTGGCAGGAGGGCCACACCGCTCACGCGACGAGGGAGGAGGCGCGGCGAGTACGCGCTGCGGATCCTGCACGACGTGTACCTCGACTTCATGGTGAACGAGCTCGCCGTGCCCATCGTCGCAGGCCAGAAGACGGCGAGGGAGCGCTTCGCCGGCGCCGTCAACACCCTCACCTGTGAGGGGATGATGCGGGACGGGAAGGCTCTCCAGATGGGGACCAGCCACGAGCTGGGGCAGAACTTCGCCCGCGCCTTCGGCACCACCTTCCTCGACGGCGAGGGTGCCGAGGAGCTCGTCTGGCAGACCTCCTGGGGCGTGTCCACCCGGCTGGTGGGAGGGCTGATCATGGCCCACGGCGACGACCGCGGGCTCGTCGTGCCGCCCCGCCTCGCACCGACGCAGGTGACGGTCATCGTCGTCCGCGACCAGGACGACGCCGCCGAACGGGCCCGCCTCATGGCCGAGGAGCTGAAGGCCGACGGCATCAGGGTCGCCTTCGACGACAGGGTGGAGAGCTCGTTCGGGTGGCGATCCACGGAGTGGGAGCTGAAGGGCGTGCCGGTGCGGCTGGAGGTGGGACCGCGGGACCTGGCCTCCGAGATGGTGACGCTGGTGCGACGGGACACCGGTGAGAAGCGCCAGGTGTCGTTCGACGGGATGCGGGCCGAGGTGGAGGCGACCCTGGAGCTGATCCAGCACGACCTGCTCGAGCGCGCCATCGACCGGCGCGACGAGGCGCTCAGCGACGTGGCGTCGATCGAGGAGGCCCGCGAGGCGGGCCAGAGCGGGTGGGCCCGGATCCCGTGGTCCGCCGTCGGCACCGACGGCGAGACGACGCTGCACCAGCAAGGTCTCGGGGTCCGCTGCCTGCAGCGACGGGACGGGTCGCTGCCGGCCGGCCCCGACGACACCGACGCCCTCGTGGCCTACGTGGCCCGGGCGTACTGAGGGCGAGCCGGGGCTATACTCGACCGGTCCAGTCCGATCGAAGCCGACCGGAAAGGCGTGGGCGTGGCCCACGCCTTTCGTTTCGTGAGAGGAGGTGCCGCGACCATGACGACCCTCGACAGGGTCCGCGATCTCGTGGAACCGATGCTCCACGACACCGGCTTCGAGCTGTACGACCTGGAGCAGCCTGGCTCCACCCTTCGCATCACGGTCGAGCGCCCTGACGGGGTGCCGCTCGACGCGCTGGCCCATCTGACGAGGCTCATCTCCCGCGCTCTCGACGAGGAGGACGCGATCTCCGGCTCCTACACCCTCGAGGTGTCCAGCCCCGGCCTGGAGCGCCGCCTTCGAAACCCGGAGCACTTCAGGAGGGCGGTGGGCGAGACGATCTCGCTGAAGACCTTCCCCGGGGTCGAAGGTGACCGGCGGGTGCAGGGGCAGCTGACCTCGGTCGACGAGCAGGGAATCGTGGTGCGACTCGACGACGGCGAACGTACGGTTCACTTCGACGACATCGCGAAGGCCCGAACCACCTTCGAGTGGGGGAACGAGCCCAGGACCCGGAATCGGCCCCGTTCCGAGAAAGCGGCAGCCTCATGAAGAACCCCGACCTCATCGACGCTCTCCAGGCCCTCGCCGTCGACAAGGGGGTCTCTGCCGACACGCTCCTGGGCGCCCTCGCCGACGCCCTCGAGTCCGCGTACAAGCGCATGCCCGAGGCGCACGAGTACTCCTGGGTCACGATCGATCCCGACACCGGTGAGATAAGGGTCTTCGCCCAGGACCTCGACGAGGACGGGGAGCCGATCGGCGACGAGTTCGACGTGACGCCCGACGACTTCGGCCGGATCGCCGCCCAGACGGCCCGCCAGGTCATGGGACAGCGCATACGCGAGGTCGAGCGCGAGATGAAGTACGAGGAGTACGCGGGCGCGAGGGCGACATCATCACCGGGATCATCCAGCAGAGCGACGCCCGCTACACACTCCTCGATCTCGGCAGGGTCGAGGCCCTGCTCCCCCAGGCGGAGCAGGTGCCGTACGAGCGCCCCGAGCCCAACAGCAGGCTGAAGGCCTACATCGTCGAGGTGCGGAAGACCGCCAAGGGGCCCCAGATCGTGGTCAGCCGGACGCATCCGGGACTGATCAAGCGGCTCTTCGAGCTGGAGGTGCCCGAGATCGCCGACGGGATCGTGGAGATCCGGGCATGTGCGCGCGAACCCGGGCACCGGACGAAGATTGCGGTGTGGTCCAACGACTCGAACGTGGATCCGGTGGGGGCGTGCGTCGGCGCGCGTGGCGCCCGTGTGCGCATGGTGGTGAACGAGCTGCGTGGCGAGAAGATCGACATCGTCCCGTTCTCGGACGACTCCTCGGACTTCGTCATGAAGGCGCTCTCGCCGGCGAAGGTGAAGGAGGTACGCATCGATCCCGAGACCGGGGTGGCGGAGGTCATCGTCCCCGACTACCAGCTCTCGCTCGCGATCGGGAAGGAGGGCCAGAACGCCCGCCTCTCCGCCGCGCCTCACCGGTTGGCGGATCGACATCAAGAGCGAGTCCCAGCTCGCGGAGGAGGCTGCCTACGCGACGGACGAGTGGGCGCAGGGCGAGTGGATCGTGGACCCCGGGACCGGTGAGCAGCTCTGGCAGCCGGTCGACGGTGGTCCTGCCATCAGCGCCGAGGAGTGGTCGCAGAGGATGGCGGAGCTGGAGGAGCCAGAGCTGACCTCAGCGGAGGGTGAGGCGATGCTCGAAGGCGCAGGCGCCGCGATCCCCACGAGCGCGACCGACGAGGTCGAGGCGGCCGAGCTGGCCGAGGTCGGTGACACCACCGAGGCGGGAGGACCGACCGATGCGCTCGAGGTCGACGAGGGTGTGATCCCGGCAGAGGAGGCAGCGGTGCTCGAGGCCTCCGGTGCCGGCGAGGACGTCCTGGCCGAGGAGCCGGCGCCCGACGGGAGCGAGGCCGGGTAACGGTAGAGCGCTCCTGCATCGGCTGCCGGGAGAAGGCAGCGTCTCCCGAGCTGATCCGGATCGTCCGCATCGACGAGGGAAGTCTGGCGGTCGGCCGTACACTCCCTGGTCGTGGAGCCTGGCTCTGCCGGGGTTCCGTCGAGTGCTTCCGCCGAGCAGAGACGGTGGGTGCCTTCGGCCGGGCCTTCAGAGCGGCGGTGTCGGCAGAGGCGATCGAAGCCCTCAGGAGTGAGGTGGAGATCGTCGGAGCATGACCCGGGCACCGCGGTGCGCTTCGATCTTCGCCGCCTGACGCGCGAGGATGTAGCGCTGCGGAGCGCAGTCGCTGCCCGGGCACCGCAGGTGGTGCTGGCGCAGCGGGGTCCACACCCGGGCAGCCGAGATACGACCAACAGACAAGCAACAGACAGGCAATAGAGAGGCCGGAGGCCGGTGGCAGGCAAGGTTCGGGTCTACGAGCTCGCAAGGGAGCTCGGGCTCACCAACAAGGAGACGCTGGATCTGTGTGACTCCCTCGGTATCGGGGTGAAGAGTCATTCGTCCAGCGTCGTCGAGGCCCAGGCCGATCGCGTCCGGCGCAAGGCCGAGCGCGAGGGGCTGATCCGCGACGAGCAGCCCGAGGAGAAGCCGGCGAAGGCCCCCGCCAAGAAGGCGGCGGAGGTGGAGGCCCCGACCGAGGCGGCTCCCGAGGCGGAGGCCCCGACCGAGGCACCGGCAGAGCCCGTGCCCGCTCCACCCCCGGCCCCGGAGACGGAGACTCACGAGGAGTCCGCCGGACCCGCTGCCCCGGAGATCCCGCGGTCCAAGCCGAGGCTCGTCACCTCGAGCGGGAGCGAGCATCCGCCCAGGCCGATCCGGCCGGAGGACGTTCCGCCCGCCGCTGCCCCGGTTGCGCCGGTCGAGACCAGGCGCCCGGAGGCTCCGGAGCAGATGACCCCACCCGCAGCGCGGGTCTCCCGGCCCGCGACCCCCGAGGGCCCGCTCTCCCCCGACAAGGCACCTCTCGGCCCGTCCGGCAAGCCGATCCCTCCACCGCCGGGTCCCCCCCGATCCTCCTCCGGCAAGCCGATCCCTCCCCCTCCGGGCCAGGGTGGGCGCACGTCCGGTCCGCCCGGAGCGGGAGCTTCTCCCGGCCTGCCGCGGCCGGCCACCGGTGGGAGGGGGGCCGCGCCAGCAGGTTCCCGGAGCCGGAGCCGGCGGTGCGCCACCGGCCGGGGCTCGTCCCGGGGCGCCCGGTCGAGGCCGGGGCATGCCCCCGAGGCGACCACCTCGTCGTCGGGGTCGGCGCCGTCGCAGCCGCGAGGAGCTACAGCCGATCGACATCCCGACCTACACGCCCAGGGAGGCACCGGTCCCCGAGGGCGATGTCGTGATAGAGCGGGCATCCACACCGCAGGAGGTGGGCCCGAAGCTGAGCCGGACCGCGGCGGACGTCGTCCGCTACCTGATGCAGCAGGGCGAGATGGTCACCGCGACCCAGTCGCTCAGCGACGAGATGATCGAGCTCTTCGCGGACGAGATCGGGGCCCGGATCCGCCTCGTCGATCCGGGTGAGGAGAAGGAGGTCGAGCTGAAGCGCCAGCTCGGCGTCGAGCGCCTGGTCGAGGCGGACGCCGAGGAGGGGGTGCTGGTTCAGCGTGCACCCGTGATCACGGTCATGGGCCATGTCGACCACGGCAAGACCAAGCTCCTCGACCAGATCCGCAAGGCGAACGTGGCCGAGGGTGAGGCCGGTGGCATCACCCAGCACATCGGGGCCTACCAGGTGGAGCACGAGGGCCGGAGGATCACCTTCATCGACACGCCCGGCCACGAGGCGTTCACCGCGATGCGGCGCGCGGTGCCGAGGCCACCGACATCGTCGTCCTGGTGGTTGCGGCCGACGACGGGGTGATGCCGCAGACCGTCGAGGCGATCGACCACGCCAAGGCCGCAGGGGTGCCGATCCTGGTCGCGATCAACAAGATCGACCGCGAGAACGCGAACCCCGACCGGGTGCGCCAACAGCTCTCCGAGCATGGACTCGTCCCCGAGCAGTGGGGTGGGGATGTCATCACCTGCGAGATCTCGGCCCTGCAGAACCTGGGGATCGACGAGCTGCTCGAGAACCTCCTGGTGCTCGCGGAGGTCGAGAACCTCGAGGCGAACCCCGACGGTCGGGCCCAGGGCGTGGTCCTGGAGTCGCACCTCGACAAGGGCCGGGGCCCGGTTGCGACGGTTCTGGTGCAGCGCGGGACCCTCAAGGTGGGTGATCCGCTCGTGGCCGGACCGGCCTGGGGTCGCGTCCGTGCCTTGATCGACGACCACGGAGTACAGGTGAAGTCGGCCGAACCCTCCACCCCGGTGGAGGTGCTGGGCCTGTCGGACGTGGCGGGAGCGGGTGACGACTTCGTCGTGGCACCCGACGAGAAGGTCGCGGGACGGGTAGCGGAGACCCGGGAGCACTTCGAGCGTCTCTCGACGATGGGCCGGGAGGCTCACGCCATGAGCGGTGGGGCCAAGCTCGAGGACATCTTCGCCCAGATCCAGGCCGGCGAGGCAGCCACCCTGAACCTGATCCTCAAGGCCGATGTCAACGGGTCCCTCGAGGCGCTGACCGACGCGTTGAGGAAGCTCGAGCGCGAAGAGGTGAAGCCGGTGTTCGTCCGGCGGGGCGTCGGCGCGATCACGAAGGGCGACATACAGCTGGCTGCCGCCTCCGATGCCACGATCATCGGCTTCAACGTGAGGCCCGATCGGAAGGCACGTGAGCTGGCCGACGAAGAGGGTGTGGAGATCCGCACCTACGAGATCATCTACGAGGTGCTGGCGGACATCGACAACGCCCTGCTCGGCCTGCTGGAGCCGGAGTTCGAGGAGGTCGTCAGCGGCGAGGCCGAGGTGCGTGAGATCTTCAGCATCCCGCGGGTGGGGAGGATCGCCGGCTGCTACGTGCAGAACGGGACCATCACCCGGGGTTCGAAGGTGCGGTTCCTGCGCGAGGGAGTGGTGATCTGGAAGGGGACGATCTCCTCGCTCAGGCGCTTCAAGGAGGACGTACGGGAGGTGCAGGCCGGATTCGAGTGCGGGATCGGGCTCTCGGACTTCCAGGACCTCAAGCAGGGCGACGTCATCGAGACCTTCGAAGAGCGCGAGATCCCGCGGGCGTAACATCCGGCCATGCCGGTGCACGTGCTCGCCCTGGCGATCGACCTCCACATCCCCGAGTGCCGCTCTCTCAAGGCCAAGCGCTCCGTGGTGAAGTCGATCGTCGACACGTGCAGGCGTCGATACCAGGTCGCCGTGTCGGAGACCGACCACCAGCAGCGGTGGCAGAGGGCGCGGCTCGGGGTGGTGGCCGTGGCCCCCTCGGCGGCGCACTGCATGGACGTGATCGACGAGGTCGAGCGCTACATCTGGTCGGTACCGCAGGCACAGGTGCTCAGCTCCACGCGGCACTGGATGGAGGTGGAGTGATGACGAACCGCCGCTACGCCCGCACGTCGCGGGTGAACGAGCTGCTCCGCGAGATCCTGGCCGACGAGCTCGAGCGTCTCGACGACCGTCGGCTGGCCCTGGTGACCGTGTCGGGCGTCGAGGTGGATCCGGGTCTCGAGCACGCTGTCGTCTACTACGACTCGCCGGGTGGGGAGGCCGCGGACGACGAGGTGCAGGTCGCGCTCACCAACTCCAGGGTGCGCCTCCAGCGCGCGGTCGCCTCCCAGGCGCGTCTCCGTCAGACACCACGGCTCACCTTCCGGGCGGACCACGGGATCCGTGAAGGAGAGCGCGTGGACACGATCCTCCGGGAGCTGAGGGAGTCGCACGAGCCGCCTGCTGGCGGTGACGGGCCGGAGGAAGGCGAGACGCCCGCTCACGAGTCGTGACCGGGTCCGTGAGCGGCCCCGACGGGCTCGCGGTCGTGGACAAGCCTGCGGGCTGGACCAGCCACGACGTGGTGGCCAAGGCGCGGAAGCTCCTGGGCACACGGAAGGTCGGGCACTCGGGCACGCTCGACCCGGACGCGACCGGCATCCTCCTGCTCGGCGTGGGCCGCGTGACCAGGCTCCTGCGCTTCCTGACGGTGCTCCCGAAGACCTACGAGGCGGAGGTGGTGTTCGGGATCGAGACCTCCACGCTCGACGCGTCGGGGGAGGTGCTGGTGACCCACGACATGACCGGTCTCCGGATAGAGCAGGTGCGCGAGGCGGCCGCCCGGTTCGTGGGCGAGATCGACCAGATCCCTCCGATGGTGTCCGCGGTGCGGGTCGGTGGCCGACGCCTGCACGAGCTGGCGCGTGAGGGTCGTGAGGTCGAGCGGGAGCCCCGCCGCGTCGCGGTCTACCGGTTCGACGTGGAGCCGGGGAGCGGGCCCGGCATCTTCCGGATCGAGGTCGAGTGCTCGTCGGGCACCTACGTGCGATCCCTGGCGGCAGACCTGGGGCAGGCGCTGGGAGGGGGGGCGCACCTGAGAGCGCTCCGACGCACGCGGATCGGCTCGTTCGAGCTCGACGAGGCGGTGGAGCTCGGGGACGCGATCGCGACGGACGCTCTGCCGTTGCTGAAGCCGGTTGCTGCCCTCCGCGACTACCCGAGGCTCGTCGTGGATGGGGAGGTGGCCGGGGATGTCCGACACGGGAAGGTGCTGCCACGCTCCCTGCTCGCGGCCGAAGGAGACGGGCCGTGGGGAGTGGTGAGCGGTGATGGCGACCTGCTGGCCGTGTACCAGGCGCACCGCGGAGAGCTGGTGAAGCCTGCCGTGGTCTTGAGTCCCTGAGTCCGCGTGACATCCGCGAGCTCGCAGGTCGGCGTGGTTGGGGGTCGGCGGGTACCTCGGCAGTAGCCTGAGAGCCGATGGAGGTGATCCGCGACGAGACCACCTTTCCGCGTCCGCCCCATGGCTCCGCGGTGACGATCGGTCAGTACGACGGGGTGCATCGGGGTCACCGGGCCCTCATCGCGGAGGTGCATCGGCTCGCTGGTGCCGAGAACCTGACGACGGTCGTGGTGACCTTCGATCGCCACCCGGCCTCGGTGGTGCGGCCCGAGTCGGCACCGCTCGCCCTCACCGACCTGGGGCAGAAGCTGGAGCTCCTCGCCGAGACCGGTGTGGACCACACCCTGCTGCTCCGATTCGACGAGGACCGCAGAGAGGAGCGAGCGGAGGACTTCGTGCAGGAGGTGCTCCTCGAGTGCCTGGACACGAGGCTGGTGGTGGTCGGGGCGGACTTCCACTTCGGGTACCGGAGGAAGGGCAACGTCGATCTCTTGCGCTCGATGGGGGCGGAGGAGAACTTCGAGGTGGTCGGGTTGGACCTGCTCGCCCTGGACGGCGGGGGTCTCGGGACCGGTCCGATCTCCTCGACGGCGGTCCGGCTGGCCCTGGTGGAGGGACGGCTGGACGACGCGACCGAGATGCTGGGCCGCTACCACGAGGTGCGCGGATTGGTGGTCGAGGGCGACGGACGGGGTGGAGAGCTGGGCTTCCCCACGGCGAACGTCGAGGTCCCCGGGGGGATGCAGCTCCCGGACGATGGCATCTACGCGGGGTGGTACGTCCGGGCCGACGGCCACCGCCACGCCGCAGCCCTCTCGCTCGGGCGTCGGCCCACCTTCCACGACGAGGCCGAGGACTCGGTGCTCGAGGCACACCTGCTCGACTTCGCGGGTGACCTGTACGGGGAGGAGGCCCGCGTGCAGTTCGTGAGCAGGCTCCGGGAGGAGCAGAGGTACGAGTCGGTCGAGGCGCTGGTCGCCCAGGTCGAGCTCGACTGCCGACGGGCGGGAGAGCTGCTCTCGGGTTGACCGCGGGACGGTGGCCCGAGGGCGCGCGGGGCATTGGACGGCGACAAGTAGGCTGGATGAGCCGGGGACGACATGCCGAAGGCGGCGATGGCCCCGGTTCCGGATCATGACCGAGGTCATCCAGCCGATCACCGGCCCGGCGCTCGAACCGCCCGAACCCTTCCGGGTGAGGGCGCCGCGCCTCGCGTGCCACACGATCACTCTCGAGGACGGGCACGAGGTCGGCCTGGCGGTGAGCGGTCGCGGGGTGCCCATCGTGGTCATCCACGGCTTCACCGCCGAGGGCTTCCTCTACGCGCAGACCCTGAACCGACTGGTCAAGAGGGGGTTCAAGGTCATCGCTGTGGACATGGCCCACCACGGAAGCACGCAGGGCCTGCCGCTCGGTGGTGGCGACATGCAGGCCTACGCGGACCTGCTCGCCCGTGTCATCGACGAGCTCGGCATCCGCAAGGCCATCTTCGCGGGCCATTCGATGGGGGGACGGTGCGTCACCAACTACGGAGCCACCCATCCGGACCGCACCATCGCACTCCTGCTGCTGGATGCCATCGTGGGCGACGTGTGGGACGCGATGACCCTCGCGTTCCGGATCGCCCCTTGGCTCATGGTTCCCTTCGGAGTGGCTCTGGTGGGTGACTCGGTGACGACGGTCCCGTTGTTCAGCGACCGCGAGCAGGCGACCAAGTTCCTGCGCCTGCTCGCTCCCACGCTGATAGGCCATGCCCTGGAGCCCTGGCGGCTGGTCGGACCAGCCTTCTCGATCATCCGCTCCGCCTGCCCAGCCGGGGGCTGCTGGAGGCCCTCCAGCGGGAGATGGTTCCCACCTTCGTGATCCACGGGGAGTGGGACGGCGTGGTCCCGTTCTGCACCGCTTCGAGCGCCGCGAGGCGCAGCGGAGGGGAGCTGGTGAGGGTGAAGCGGGCCGGCCACTCCTGGCTGCTCAAGGATCCCGAGACGCTCCCGCTGATCGTGGAGGAGCTGCTGCAGGGTGAGCTGGGGATGGCCGTCCGGAACGCGATCAGCGGAGCCGGCGCCGGCACCACGGATGAGCTGGAGGAGGAGCTGTACGAACAGGATGCCCGGATCCTCGGGTTGACCCCGGAGCTGCGATGGACGCCGATCGACGAGACCCATCGCAAGCCCCGCTACCGTTGGTCGGTCGCGCCTCCGAGCTGAACGGACAGGCCGCTTGAGGGCGCGGGCCGTGGCGCTGCTAGCCTGTTCCCCCGTGCCCGAGAGGGTCTCGGGCGCTCCTTGAGGAAAGCAGCCAATGGGATCCAAGGCGACCGGCCTACCCGAGAAGTCTTCGACGATCGCCGAGCATCGGCGCCACGACAGCGACACGGGCTCACCCGAGGTCCAGATAGCGCTCCTGAGCGACCGCATCAACCACCTCACAGAGCACCTGAAGGTCCACAAGAAGGACCATCACAGCCGGCGAGGTCTGCTCATGCTCGTGGGCCGGCGGCGCCGTCTCCTCGACTACCTGAAGGTCGAGGACGTCGACCGCTACCGGGCGATCATCCAGAAGCTCGGGCTCCGTCGGTAGCCACAACAGAACCGCTGCGGCCCAACGGTCAGCTGCCAGTGGTGGGTTCCCCGGTGTCCGGCCCCGAGGTCGGGCACGCTCCGGGTGATCGACTACTGGGAACTGGCCATCCTGCCGCAGCCAATCCGGATCCGGTCGGATCCGAGAGAGGAATCAATGATGGCAGAGGCCATTTCAGTGGCCCGTTCCGTGAGCGGGTCCGACAAGACCATCTCCCTGGAGACCGGCAAGCTCGCCGGCCTGGCGGGAGGTGCGGTGGTCGCCCGGATCGGCGACACCGTCGTCCTGGTGACCGCGACAGGCGCCAAGTCGGCGAGAGAGGGGCAGGACTTCTTCCCGCTCACCGTCGACATGGAGGAGCGGATGTACGCCGCGGGGAAGATCCCCGGCTCGTTCTTCCGCCGGGAGGGGCGTTCGGGGGACGAGGCCATCCTCGTCTGCCGGCTAACCGACCGGCCGCTGCGCCCCAACTTCCCAGAGGGCTTCCGCAACGAGGTGCACGTCGTGGGGACGGTTCTCGGAGCCGACCAGAGCAACCCCTACGACGTCATGGCGATCAATGGCGCCTCGGCGGCACTGTGCATCTCCGACGTCCCGTTCCTCTGCCCGATCGGCGCCGTGCGGGTCGCACACACCCAGCAGGGGGAGTGGATCCCCTTCCCCACCTTCACCGAGGGGTCGGATTCGACGTTCGAGATGGTGGTTGCGGGGAGGCTCCTTCCCGACGGTGACGTGGCGATCATGATGGTCGAGGCAGGCGGGACCGAGGACAGCTGGAGCCACTACGAGGCGGGTGCACCGAAAGTCGACGAGGCGGCGCTCGCCTCGGGGCTCGAGGCATCGAAGACGTGGATCCGGGAGGCGATCGAGCTCCAGCAGGAGCTGATCGACAAGGCGGGAAGCAAGACAGACCTGGCGTTCGAGCCGGGGACCGACTTCAGCGACGAGATCCTTGCCGCGGTCGAGAAGGCAGGACTGGAGCGCATCGAGGAGTCACAGAGGATCGCGGAGAAGTCCGAGCGCCAGGCACGGGAGAGCGAGACGATCGAAGCGCTGGTCGCGGAGCTGGCCCCGCGCTTCGAGGAGTCGGCAGATGCTGCGAAGGAGATCAAGGCCGCGGCGCGGCATCTCCAGAAGAAGGTGGTGCGCAAGCGGATCGTCGAGGAAGGCGTCCGCATCGACGGACGTGGCCCGACCGAGATCCGGCCGCTCTCCGCGGAGGTCGCGTTGGTGCCGACCGCCCATGGCTCGGGCCTCTTCCAGCGTGGTGAGACCCAGGTGCTGAACCTCACCACCCTCGGGACCGGTCGGATGGACCAGATGATCGACTCGATCGCCCCGGTCGACCGAAAGCGGTACATGCACCACTACAACTTCCCTCCCTTCTCGACGGGAGAGACCGGGTTCATGCGGGGTCCGAAGCGGCGGGAGATCGGCCACGGGCTGCTGGCCGAGCGGGCGCTGCTCCCCGTGGTACCCAAGATGGACGAGTTCCCCTACACGATCCGCCTCGTATCGGAGGTGCTGTCGTCGAACGGGTCGACGTCCATGGCATCCGTGTGCTCGTCCTCCCTGTCTCTCATGGACGCGGGTGTGCCGGTGAAGGCGCCGGTCGCCGGAATCGCCATGGGCCTCGTGCACGCGGACGGCAGGTACGTGACGCTCACGGACATCCTCGGTGCGGAGGACGCCTTCGGGGACATGGACTTCAAGGTCGCGGGGACCTCGGAGTTCGTCACCGCGCTGCAGCTCGACACGAAGATCGACGGGATCCCGGCCGATGTGCTGGTGGCGGCGCTCCAGCAGGCCCGGGAGGCGAGGATGCAGATCCTCGACGTGATGAGGGGCGCCATCGCCGAGCCCCGTCCGGACGTCGGTCCCACCGCGCCCAAGATCATCAGCTTCGAGATCCCTGCCGAGAAGATCGGCGAGGTCATCGGGCCGAAGGGCAAGGTAATCAAGACGATCCAGACGGAGACCGGCACCGAGATCTCCGTCGACGACGAGATGGACGTCGGCGTCGTCAGCATCGCCGGTGTGGACCGGGGTGCGGTGGCCGAGGCCGAGCGCCAGATCAACCTCATCCTCCACCCACCGACAGCGGGGGTGGGGGAGGAGTACACCGGCCGGGTGGTGAACATCACCAAGTTCGGTGCCTTCGTCAACATCCTTCCGGGCAGGGACGGGCTGCTGCACATCTCCAAGCTGGGCGGAGGTCGTCGGATCGACAGGGTCGAGGACGTGGTCCAGCTCGGGGACGAGATCTCGGTCCGGGTCGAGGACGTCGATCCCAACGGCAAGATCAGCCTCACCCCCGTCGGTGTCGAGGGTTCCGGCTCCGATACGGGGGCATCTGCGCCCGCTCGGGAGCGGAGCGAGCGGAGAGAGCCCCGGGAGCGGGGCGGTGGGAGGTCGGGTGATCCCGACAGCGGCGAACGTGGGGCCGCGACCGGTAGCTCGGACCGGGAGGTGGTGAGCTTCGAGGAGCGCTGGGAGCAGGAGGCCACCGAGGCGTTCGGTGATCTCGGACCCGGAGAGGAGCGGCGGCCGCCCCGGCGGAGGCAGCGCCGCTGATCCACGTCCCTGGGATCCCGGAGGAGATCGACCGGCGACAGCTGGCGACGGGCGCGCGCCTCGTCAGCGAACCGATGCCGGGGGTGCGCTCTGTGGCGCTCGGCTGTTGGGTCACAGTGGGTGCCCGAGACGAGCCCGAAGAGCTGGCAGGTGCCTCGCACTTCCTCGAGCACCTGATCTTCAAGGGCAGCGAGAGCCGGTCTGCCGGGCGCATCGCAGAGGAGGTGGATGCGCTCGGCGGAGAGATGAACGCGTTCACCTCCAGGGAGCACACGGCGTTCTACCTCCGCTTGCCCGACAGCGCGCTTGAGTGGGGGGTGGAGCTGCTGGGCGAGGTGATGGGCCGACCGGCGTTCCGTGTCGACGAGATGGAGGCCGAGCGCCAGGTGATCCTGGAGGAGCTCGCGATGAGCCTCGACGATCCCGACGACAGGGTCCACCAGCTCCTCTTCGACTCGCTCTTCGCCGGCCATCCGGTGGGTCGCGAGGTGCTGGGCTCTCCCGAGACGGTGGGGAAGATGCACCGGGACGATCTGGTGGAGTTCCACCGCACCTACTACGCGGGTCGGAACATGATCGTGGCCGCTGCCGGTGCCCTGGATCCCGAGCGGGTCGCGGCATCCGTGGAGGAGCACCTTCCGGGCACGGCCGGGCCGGGCTCGACGGGGCGGGTGGCGCCGGGATCGGATGTCGATGCAGTGGTCGTCGAGCACCGCCCGGTGGAGCAGGCCCATGTGGCGCTCGGGTGGCGCGCACTGCCCTACGCGGATCCCGACAGGTACGCCCTCGCCGTCGCGAACCACGCGTTCGGCGACGGTCCTGCCAGCCGCCTGTTCCAGGAGGTCCGCGAGAAGCGGGGTCTGGCGTACGCGGTGTTCAGCTCGCTCACATCCTTCACCGACTCGGGCGCCCTGTCGTTGTACCTCGCCACCGGGACCGGCCGGTTGGACCGGGCGCTGGAGGTGGTAGGGGACGTGATCGAGAGGTTCGTGTCGGAGGGGCTGACCGAGCACGAGGTCGCCGTTGCCAAGGGCTATCTCATCGGATCGCTGCTGCTCGGTCTGGAGGACAGCGGGAGCCGCATGGCTCGTCTCGGCGCCAACGAGGCGACCCGCGGTGAGGTGATCCCGATCGACGAACACGTCCGTCGGGTGGAGGCCATCACCGCCGATGACGTCCGGCGGGTGGTCGACCGGGTCTTCGCCGGTCCCCGGAGCCTCGCCGCGGTGGGACCGTTCGACGGGGAGGCTCCTGCCGTCCACCGATTCGCCGACCGCTTGGGCGTGACCGCGGGCTAGCGTCTGGACATGGCAATCCGGGTGGGCGTCAGCGGCGCGTGCGGTCGGATGGGGAACGCCGTGAGCCGAGCGGTCCAGTCCGACCCGGGGCTCGAGCTCGTGGCCGCCGTCGATCCTCTCCACAGCGGACTGGACCTGCACCAGGTGACAGGCCTGGACATCGATCTCGAGGTCGGGGGTGATGTCGAGGCCTTCGTGGCGGCCGACGCAGACGTCGTGGTCGACTTCACCAACGCGGACGCGGCGCGCGAGACGCTGCCGGAGATCGCGTCCCGTGGGATGCACGCAGTCGTCGGGACGTCGGGCCTCACGCTCGAGGACCTGGACGTCCTCAAGCGGGCGTTCACCAGCAGCAACTGCATCGTCGCGCCCAACTTCGCGATCGGGGCGGTGCTCATGATCCGGTTCGCTGAGATGGCGGCACCCTTCTTCGACAGCGCCGAGGTCATCGAGATGCACCACGACGAGAAGATCGACGCCCCCTCGGGAACGGCGATGATGACCGTCCAGCGGATGGCGGAGGCCTCGGACCGCTGGAGCCCTGACCCGACCGAGAAGGTCGTCGTCGACGGGGCCCGTGGTGGCAAGGGACCTGCAGGGATCCCGGTCCACTCGGTCCGGCTCCGGGGGCTGGTGGCCCATCAGGAGGTGCTGTTCGGGACCACCGGTCAGACGCTCACCATCCGCCACGACTCGTACGACCGATCGTCGTTCATGCCCGGGGTGCTGCTCGCGGTGAAGGCCGTGCAGCACAGGCCCGGCCTCACCGTGGGGTTGGACGCGCTGCTCGATCTCTGAGGCCAGCGGGCGCCCCCCATGGCTCGATCGCTACTCGTCGTCGCCCCGCGCGGGCTCCTCCATCCTCTCCGGCACGGAGGGGTCGTCGTCGTGGAGCTCCGCGGGCCGACCGTCCGGACCGTCCGGCGCATCCAGATCGCGGCCCAGCCTCCTGAGCCGTCCGACCTCGGAGGTGCCCGAACGGATCTCGTTCAAGGTCATCGCCGCCACGATGGTGGTGCTGAGGGCGAGCAGCCACCACCGGTACTCGCGGATGAAGTCGAGAACCCACTCGATCGGCTGCTCGAACTGCTCACCCAGCCAGGTGATCAGCACCAGCCGGGTGATCGTGCCTGTGAAGTTCAGCACGAAGAACACGAACGGCCGCATGCCGCTGGAACCTGCCAGGACGCATATGAGGTTGTTGGGGGCGATGAATATGAGCGGGTACGAGGCCTTGCGGAACACGTCCTCGAACTGGCGGACCCACTCACCCCAGCGTCGGGACCGGCGCTCCACCCACTGGACCGCGGAGTCACCGTAGAAGTACCCGAGGAGGTAGAAGAGCGGGTCCGAGGCCATGAGCCGGGCGGTGCCGACCAGGAAGAACCACAACGGCTCGACCTGGTTGACGACGAGGATCAGGTTGCGGTTGCGGGCGTTCAGGCTGATCAGGAGGAGCGGGTGCTGGTCGACCAGGGTGGGAGCCAGGGCATCCCCGGTCTGGGCCGCGATCACCAAGCCGATGAGGGGGACGACGATCAGCCACAGGGTGCGCCGGCTCGGAGTGGGCCTGGTCGAGATCTCGGGTCCGCTCTCCAAGGCTCCGAGTCTGGCATGCGGAGGGCGGAGGGACCTGCGGGCCGAGCAGACGAGGCGCCCAGGGCCCGGGCCCGCGAAGCCCAGGCCGTAGGCTCGTCGTGGTGTACCGGTTCGCGATCCGACCTCGATGGGTCCTCTCGCACCTGCTGGTCCTCGTGCTCGTCGTCACGTTCGTGAACCTGGGGTTCTGGCAGCTGCGCAGGCTCGACCAGAAGCGGGCGGCGAACGAGGTCATCACCTCGCGCGCCGAGCTGGCCCCCGCCGAGGTGGAGGACCTCGCCGCACCAGGTGATCCGGTCGAGGTCGGGGATCGCCTGGCCTTCCGAACCGCCGAGGCCACCGGGGTGTACCTGTCCGACTCCGTGCTCGTCCGCTCACGGTCCCTGGATGGGCAGCCCGGTTTCTGGGTGCTCACGACGCTCGACCTGGGGTCGGGGGATGGCGTGCTGGTGAACCGGGGCTGGGTGCCGTTCCGCGAGCGGACGGACGGATCGGACACGGACCTGGCGACGCCGACCGGGCGGGTGTCTGTCTCCGGGCTGGTGCAGAGCAGCGTCGCGGGCGCAGAACCGTCGGGTGAGGACCGGACGACGGTGGCTCATGTCGACGTCGAGTGGCTCGACCAGCAGAGCGAGCTGGACCTGTACCCGTTCTTCGTTCAGATGGCGGCCCAGGAACCGGCTCCCGAGGAGCTGCCGGTGATGTTGGACGCACCGGAACCGGGCGAGGGACCGCATCTCGGGTACGCGGTGCAGTGGTTCGTCTTCGCAGCGATCGCAGTCTGTGGCTACCCACTCATCCTGCGTAGGGTTGCTGCCGAGCAGGGGCTGCTGCCCCCACACGACACGGAGCTGACGAGCATGGAGCTCACCGATGCCTGACGTGCGCGATCGACTCCACGAGGCGCTGATGGTGTGCGCCGGGCGCTCCGCGCTCCGCTTCAGCGTCGAGGACGTCGCGGGGAGGCCGGTGTCTCCCGGGCGACGGTCTATCGGCACTTCCCGGGGGGCAAGGATCAGCTGATAGCCGACGGGGTGGCCTGGGAGGTCGGGCGCTTCTTCCTGGGGGTCTCGGGTGCCGTCGAGCAGGCTCCGGACCTCCAGAGGAAGGTGGAGGTCGCCCTGGTGGAGGGCAGACGGCTGCTGCGTGAGCACGAGGTCCTGCACCAGATCCTGCGGGAGGACCCGGAGCAGCTCCTCGCCCAGCTCGGAGGGGTGTTCCGCCAGGTCCTGGTCGGGATCCGCCAGTACGTGGCCTCGCTGCTCGCACGGGAGGAGCTGGAGGAGGGCGTCGTCGTGGAGGATGCGGCGGAGTACGTGGCGCGTCTGTACCTCTCGTACCTCGGCCACAACGGCGGCTTCGACCTCGACGATCCAGATCAGGTGGAGCACCTGGTGCGGACGCAGTTCCTCGCCGGCATCGTCAGGCTGTAGCCCGGCCCGGATGCCGGGGGAGGAGACACACGTCACAGCACGCGCCCGTGGCAATGAGACGACTTCGGCCTTATCGTCTCACCATGGGGGATGGTGATCGGCTGGCTGCCTCCTTCAAGGAGCCCGGCCCAGGCGCAGACCTCGACCAGCGAGTCCCGGGCGCAGCATCGGCTGCTCGCGGCTCGGTCGAGGTCCGCTCTGCCGTCCTCGCGGGTGCAGCGCTCTGTGTGGGGCGCTGGGGGCTGTCCAAGACGACGGTCGATGACATCGCCCGGGAAGCCGGGGTCTCCCGGGCCACCGTGTACCGGGCCTTTCCCGGAGGCAAGGAGGAGATCCTCCGTGCGGTGGTGTCCTACGAGGAGGCGAGGTTCTTCGCCGGGCTCGCCCAGGACCTGGAGCGGGCGACCGGCCTCGAGGAGATGGTGGTCACGGCGGTGGTCGAGGCATCGCGCTTCATGTCCGCGAACCCCGTGCTCAACTACCTCCTGGAGCACGAGCCCGAGACCGTGCTACCCCACCTGGCCCTGGACCGCATCGGTCCACTCCTCTACCGCTGCTCCGCCTTCCTCGGTCCCCACCTGGAGCGCTTCATGGCCCCCGACGCGGCGTCGGAGGTCGCGGAGTGGGCGGCGCGGGTGGTCGTGTCCTACTGGCTCGAACGGTCTGATCGCTTCGACCTACGGAGGGAGGACGACGCCCGCCGGATGGTGAAGCGCTACCTGCTCCCGGGTGTGGCGCCGTCCTGCCGGTCCACCCACCTCGCCGGAGATCGAACCTGAGTCCCCACCAGAACCCCACCAGAGACCCCACCAGAACGGAGTGACCAGATGTCGTCGACCGACCAGGCGGCTCCCGCCGAACCCACCCCGGATGCCGAGGTCCTCGGCAGGTCCGAGGTGGACGACCTGACCGCGATCCTCTCGGTGTCGAACCAGGACGTGGACGCAGTGATCCACACGGTCTCCAACAACGCAGACACGATCTTCACCTGGGAGTACGACAAGGGGGTGCGCACTGCCCTCGACAAGCTGTACGAGAAGGCGAAGACCAGCCAGTGGAACGCCACGACAGACCTGGACTGGTCGATAGAGGTCGACCAGGAGCAGTTGGCGGTCGCCAACGCGCTCGCCAGGGGAACCATCGGGGGTGGGGAGACATCGGCGGGCCCGCCGCTCGACCTGGCAGGTACCTCGTTCGAGAAGTGGGGGGAGAAGGAGTGGATCCGCCTCGGCGTGGAGTCGCAGAACTGGATGCTCTCCCAGTTCATGCACGGTGAGCAGGGCGCCCTGATCTGCACTGCGAAGATCGTCGAGACCGTGCCCTGGATCGACGCGAAGTACTACGCATCGACGCAGGTCATGGACGAGGCCCGACACGTCGAGGTCTTCGCCAGGTACCTCGACGAGAAGCTCTCGGGTCACTACCCGATCAACGCCCATCTCGGGATGCTCCTGGACGACATCATCGAGGACAGCCGCTGGGACATGACCTACCTGGGCATGCAGATAATGGTCGAGGGCCTCGCGCTCGCGGCGTTCGGGTTCATGCACGCGATGACCACCGAGCCCCTGCTCAAGAAGATGCTCCGCTACGTGATGAGCGACGAGGCCCGCCACGTCGCCTTCGGCGTCCTCTCGCTGCAGGAGCACTACGCCCAGCTCAGCGAGGCGGAGCTGGGCGACCGCCAGGAGTTCGCGTTCGAGGCGGCGATCCGGATGCGGGACAGGCTGCGGATGCAGGAGGTCTGGGAGCGCCTCGGGGTGCCGGCTGCCGAGGCGGCCGAGGCCATCATGCAGTCGCCGGACCAGCAGATGTTCCAGTCCCTGCTCTTCTCGAAGATCGTGCCCAACTGCAAGAAGCTCGGCCTCCTCGATGCCCGCGGGGGTTGGCTCCGTCAGCGGTTCAGCGAGATCGGCGTGATCCAGTTCGAGGACTGGGTGGACACCGGCAGCGAGTACGAGGCCCTGGACGAGGTCGCGAAGGATCGGGTCTCCTCGACTGCGTGAGCAGCGACCCGGCCTCCCGGCCCGTCAGGTCAGCGAGTCGTACCTGAAGAGGAACGCTGAGGCACCCTGACGGGTGACGTCCGCGCTCCCGCGGAACGTGTCGTCCGGGTACCCGTCGGTGATCCCGTTGGCCACGCCCCAGGCGATCGCGTCGTAGAAGGGGTGGCTCTGGAGCACGTCCGAGAACCCCGGGTTGGGCCAGGGACCGGGCGGCTCGCCGGCGAAGCCCCACAGCCATGACATCATCGCCTGTCGGCTCAGGTCCCTGGTTCCCTTGAACGTGCCGTCCGAGTAGCCCTCCACGAGTCCGTTGGCCACACCCCAGGCGATCGCGTCGTAGAAGGGGTGGCTCTGGGACACGTCCGAGAACCCCGGGTTGGGCCAGGGACCGGGCGGCTCTCCGGCGAGTCGGTAAAGGAAGGTGACCGCGGCCTGACGGCTCGTGGAGTTGGTCGGCTTGAAGAGCCCGTCGGAGTATCCGGTGGTGATCTCCTCCTCCACCATCCAGTCGATCTCCGTGCAGAACGGGTGGCTGTCGAGCACGTCGATGAAGCCCGTGATGCAGGTCGGGCCGTTGGGGTTGCAGCCCCCGTCGTTGCGGAGCGAGCTCCCGAACGGGACCGAGGCCCAGCTGCTGTAGCCCAGGACGTCGGGGTACCGAACCGTGCTGGCGCCGTGGCAGGCCTTCCAATCCCTGGGCTGGACCTTCGGCGGCGGATCCCACTGGCCCTGGCCGTTGATGAGGCTGCCGGCATCCCACTCCTCGTAGTGCAGGTGCACGAAGGAAGGTGGTGTCCAACCGCTGTTGCCGGCACCGGCGATGACGGTTCCCTCGTCCACCCACTGGCCTTCGTTGACAAGGACCGTGCTCATGTGGCCGTAGAGCGTGTAGCCGTACGAGCCGTGGTTGATGAGGATGGCATTGCCCTTCTTGCCGTTCGGGCAGGTGTCCGGGCCGCCGGGGTACTGGCTCTGGGGGCAGTTCCCGCCCTGGTTCTTCTCGACGATCACCACCTGGCCCCGCCCGGCGGCGTAGATGGGCTGGTTGATCTCCATCGGCACGTCGATCGCCCACTCCGTGTGGGCTCCGCTGCACTCGGGACGCTGGTAGGTGCAGCCCAAGGTCGTGGTGTCGCGCAACGGTGCCCACTCCGGTGGGCCGTACGAGCCCGCCGCGGCGGGATCGGCGGGGCCGAGCACCATCGCCATCGCCAGCATCCCCACGGCGCACGCGGCCGCGACCACGGAGCGAAGTCGACCACGGGTGAGCATGTGCTCGTTATCGGCGGTGCCCGGGAGGGACTGAAGCGACCCGATACCCCGGAGCAGCCGACAGGCCCACTGGTAGGGTTCCGCCCGTGTCGCTCCTCACGGAACCCCGGTTGCAGCTGTTGACAGCCCTGCTGGTCAAGAGCGTCGCCGAGCCCGGGGATCTGGCGCTTGCCACCGGGGTGGAGGTGAGCCTCGTCGAGGGCATGCTCCGGGCCGAGGAGGCCCGGGGCCTGGTGGGGCAGCGGGAGGGTGTCCTCAGGGGCTGGGCCCTCACCGAGGAAGGCCGGGCCGAGGTGGCTCGGCTCCTCTGCGAAGAGCGCGCGCTGCCCGGCGTCCGATCGGGCGTGAGGGATGCCTACCAGCGGTTCATGGACCTCAACCCCCGGCTCCTGGGGGTCTGCACCCGTTGGCAGGTGAGGAGCTCCGGGGGGGCGGAGGTGGTGAACGATCACAGCGATCCCGCCTACGACGAGGGGGTAGCGCTTGAGCTCGTCGAGCTGAACGAGGAGGTCCGGCCCGTCCTGGGTGACCTGGCCGGACTGCTCGGGAGGTTCGCCGGCTACCGGCCACGCCTGGACGGGGCGCTCGAGAGGGTGCGGGCCGGTGCACCGGACTGGTTCTCCTCACCCAGGGTCGACTCCTACCACTCGGTCTGGTTCGAGCTGCACGAGGACCTCCTCGCGACGCTCGGCATGCAGCGGAGCGACGAGGTGAGGGGGGCCTGATGGCAAGGTTCGGCGCGGTGCTCACCGCCATGGTGACGCCGTTCGACGGGGACGGCGTCCTGGATCTGGACGCCGCCGGCGAGCTGGCCCGCTGGCTCGTGGCGAACGGGAGCGACGGGCTGGTGGTCGCCGGCACCACGGGCGAGGCGCCGGTGCTGAGCGATGACGAGAAGCTCGACCTCTGGAGGGCGGTACGCGACGCGGTCGCGGTCCCGGTCCTCGCGGGCACCGGGAGCAACGACACCGCCCATACGGTGCACCTCACGGCCCGCGCGACCGAGATCGGCGTGGACGGACTGCTCGTGGTCACGCCGTACTACAGCCGTCCGGGTCCGGCGGGGCTGGAGTCCCACTTCCGGGCCGTCGCCGGTGCCACGGAACTTCCTCTGCTCATCTACGACATCCCGGTGAGGACGGGGCGGAAGGTTCCCACCGAGGTGCTGCTGCGCCTCGGTCACGACGTCTCCAACGTGGTGGGGGTGAAGGACGCCGCGGGTGATCCGTCCGAGTCGGCAGCGCTCGTGGCCGGTGCCCCTCCCGGCTTCGAGCTGTACAGCGGTGACGACTCCTTGACCCTCCCGCTGCTCGCGATCGGCGCGGTGGGGCTGATCGGGGTGGCGACCCACTGGGCCGGGCCTCAGCACCGGGAGATGATCGCCGCGTTCGAGAAGGGCGACGTGCTCCGCGCACGCGAGCTGAACGCGCTGCTGCTCGAGTCGTACGCGTTCGAGTCCGGGCCGGAGTGGCCCAACCCCATCCCGGCCAAGGCCATGATGCGCATGCTCGGACTGGCCGTGGGCGAGTGCAGGCCACCGATGGGCGAGGCCCCGCCGGAGCTCGAGGACCGGGCGCGCCTGGTGCACCAGCGCCTGGTCGAGGGGTGAGCCTTGGCTGAGCCGGTCCGCCTCACCTTCCTCGGCGGCCTCGGGGAGATCGGGCGCAACTGCGCCTGCATCGAGCAGGAAGGCCGCATCCTCCTCGTCGACTGCGGGCTGATGTTCCCGGACGCGGACATGTTGGGCATCGATCTGGTGCTCCCCGACTTCGAGTACCTGAGGCAGAACGCGGATCGCATCGAGGGGGTCATCGCCACCCACGGGCACGAGGACCACGTCGGCGGGCTCTCCTTCCTGCTTCGCGAGACGAGGCTCACCATCTTCGGCTCGGAGCTCACCCTCGGCCTCGCGCGCAACCGCATCGAGGAGTCGGGCCTCGTGGGTCGGGCCACCTTCGTCCCCGTTCGGGACCGGGAGAGGCGCCGGATCGGCCCGTTCGACCTCGAGTTCATCCCGGTGACCCACTCGGTGCCCCACGGGTTCGCCACCGCCTTCCACACCCCCCAGGGCACGATCGTCCACTCCGGTGACTTCAAGATCGACCTCACCCCAGTGGACGGCAGGTTCACCGATCTGGCACGGCTCGGCGCCCTCTCCGACGACGGAGGGATCCGCCTGCTGCTCGCCGATTCGACGAACGCCGACGAGAAGGGGCACTCGCGCTCGGAACGATCGGTGGGAGTCGCGCTCCACGACATCTTCCACGTCAACGACGGACGACGGATCATCATCGCCTGCTTCGCGAGCCACCTTCACCGGATCCAGCAGATCGTCGACGCCGCGCTGACCTTCGGGCGCAGCGTCGTGTTCGTCGGCCAGTCCATGCAGAAGAACGTCACCCTGGCGAGGAGCATGGGGATCCTCCGGGTTCCGGACCCGTCGATCAGCACCGTCGACGACATGGACGACCTGGAACCGGGTGAGGTCTGCATCATCTGCACCGGCTCGCAGGGAGAGCCGATGTCCGCGCTGGCGCTCATGGCCGTCAACGAGAACCGCAACGTCCGGATCAGCCCGACCGACACGGTCGTGTTGAGCTCGCACACGATTCCCGGCAACGAGTTCCCCGTGAACAAGGTGATCGACGGGCTCACCCGGCTGGGGGCGGAGGTGGTGCACTCGGACCTCGCCGATGTGCACGCCACGGGCCACGCCCAGCGGGAGGAGCTGAAGACCTTCCAGTCGATCTGCCGCCCCGACTGGTTCGTGCCGGTGCACGGTGAGTACCGCCACATGGTCGCCCACGCCCGCCTGGCCGTGGAGATGGGGATGGATGAGGACCACGTGCTCATCTGCGAGGACGGCGACCAGCTGCTCCTCACCGACGAGGGGTTGGAGAAGGTGGGGCGGGTGCCGGCCGGGTACCTGTACGTGGACGGCATCGTGGGTGACGTAGGCCACGGGGTGCTGCGCGATCGCCGGGTGCTGGCGGAGGAGGGCGTGGTGGTGGTCGTCGTCAGCGTCGATGTGGAGTCGGGGGAGATCATCACCGGGCCCGAGATCATCACCCGCGGCTGGGTGCACGCGCCGGAGGCCGAGCCGCTCCTGAAGGAGGCCGCCGACGAGATCTCGAGGAGCATCCGCGACGCCTTCGGGCACGACGCCACCGACATCGAGTCGCTGCAGCGCCATGTGCGGCGGGCGGCAGGGCGTTTCGTCAACGAGCGCACCCGCAGGCGGCCCATGATCGTACCCGTCGTGATGGAGGCCTGAACCTGAGTAAGCTCCGCCGCCGTGTCTGCCACCGTGCCGGTCCCCGAGCTGATCTCCCAGGCCCGTAGCGCGCTGCTCGAAGAGGGGCGCCAGCTCACCGAGATCGAGCTGCGGGAGCTCTCCCTGCTGCCCGAGAGCGACCTTCCCGCGCTCACCGCGCTGGCCCACGAGGTGCGCCTGGCGACATTCGGGCCCGCTGTCGAGGTGGAGAGCATCCTCTCGGCGAAGACCGGCGGGTGCTCGGAGGACTGCCACTTCTGCGCCCAGTCGGCGCGCTACGAGAGCACGATCCAGGCGGCTCCGCTGCTCGACACCGACGAGGTGCTGCAGGCCGCGGAGGAGAGCGCCGGCCTCGGTGCCTCGGAGTTCTGCCTGGTGCTAGCGATCCGCGGACCCGACGAGCGCGTCGTCGATCGCCTCCTCGAGCTCACCGGGCTCATAAGGGAGCGGGTCGGACTGAACGTCGCCGTCTCCGCCGGGATCCTCACCGTGGAACATGCTCGGCGGTTGGCCGACGGTGGGGTCCATCGCTACAACCACAACCTGGAGACGGCCCGCTCGTTCTTCCCACAGGTCGTGACCAGCCACACCTGGGAGGAGCGTCGCGAGACCTGCCGACTGGTGAAGGAGCACGGCATGCAGCTGTGCTGCGGCGTGCTCCTCGGCATGGGGGAGACCCACGAGCAGCGGCTGGAGCTGATCGGCCAGTACCGCGAGGTCGATCCGGACGAGATCCCCATCAACTTCCTGAACCCCCGTCCGGGCACGCCCCTAGGTGAGAGGCCGTTGGTCGAGCCCCTCGAGGCCCTCCGCTGGATCGCCATGTTCCGCCTCGGTCTGCCCCGGAGCGTGCTCTGCTTCGCCGGAGGGCGGGAGGTGACGCTGCGCGACCTGCAGGCCATGGGGATGACAGCGGGGATCAACGCGCTCATCGTCGGGAACTACCTGACGACGCTCGGCCGCCCACCCGGCAAGGACCTCGAGATGCTGGCCGACCTCAAGATGCCGGTCCGTGGCCGCAGCCCGGGAGCGTGACCTGAGCGGGCGGCGCTCGAGCGGTGTGGGCCCCGGCTCGGGCTCCGGTTGCTGCACGGGTTGCGGCCGATCAGAGGCCGAGTGCCACGGGGAGTGCAGGCGATCGCTCGACCCTCCCCGCTTCTGCCCCCGCTGCGGGCGGAGGATGGCCGTGCAGGTGACTCCCACCGGGTATCGGGCTCGTTGTCGTGACCACGGCGAGGTCGACCGGCCCGGAGGCTGAAGACCGCCGCTCGGGTGGGGATTCCGCCTAGCATGAGGTCGGCGCGGAGTGGGGGCCACTGCGAACCGCGAGGGGAACCGTGGCAACCAGGCAGGCCAACCGCAGCAAGAGCAAGCCCGATGGGCGCTCGTCCAGGTCCCAGACCTCGGCGATGGGGCGCGCCCTCGAGGCGGCGTTCGACGGATACGGGCACGACGTGTGGGGCCTGGTCTGCATCGGCGGCGGGATCCTCGCCGCGTTCGCGATCTACGGTGACCTCGCGGGTCCGGTGGGAGTGTGGCTCGACACGGCGATCGGAGCTGCGGTCGGGCTCCTGAAGCTGGTGGTGCCGCCGGTTCTCGTCCTGCTCGGCGTGCTGCTCGTCCGCGGTCCGGGAGAGGAGGAGGAGAGCCAGGTCGGGCTCATGGTGGGATCCTCGCTCCTCCTCTTGGCGGCGTGCGGAGCACTCCACCTGGCGCGGGGAGGGTCGGAGTGGACGCTCGACTCGGAGGTGCTCGGGGATGCCGGCGGGATCCTGGGGGCGGTCACCGCAGTTCCGCTGCTCGTGCTCGTGGACCGCGCGGGGCAACGGTGCTCTTCGTGGTGCTCGGCCTCGTCGGGCTGATCCTGGTCACGGGAGTGCCGCTGCGCGTGGTCGCTGATCGCGCTGGGTCAGGCCTCCGACCGGTGGGTGGCTGGCTTCGGTCTGTCGTCGGATCGCTCTTCGAGCTGAGGGCCGGTGACGGATCGGAGGAGGGCGGGGAGGGCGCCGGTTCCGGCGATCCGCTCCTGTACGACCAGGACGCCGCCGGGGATGCGGGGGACGGGAGCGGGGGGAGCTCGCGGCCGTCGACGAGGACCCGGCCGAGCCCTTCGACGAACAGGTCGAGCCCGTGCTGCTCCTGCCGGAGCCCGAGGAGGAGCCCGGAGAGGTGGAGCAGCTGGAGATCGCCCTACCGCCGGGGACTCGCCGGTCGGCGTGGCGGCTCCCGAAGCTCGCCCTGCTGGAGAAGGCCGGCTCCCAGGAGATCGACGGTCAGCTCATCGCCGAGGACGGCCGGCGCCTGGAGAGGGCGCTCGCGGAGCACGGCGTAGAGACGCGTCTCACCGGAATGGTGGCAGGGCCGACCGTGACCCGCTACGAGCTCGAGCTCGCGCCGGGGTGAAGGTCGCCAAGGTCACGGCACTCCACAAGGACATCGCGTATGCGATGGCCTCACCGGACGTGCGGATCCTCGCCCCCATCCCCGGGAAGCAGGCGCTCGGGGTGGAGGTTCCCAACGCACGACGCCAGATCGTGGCGCTCGGCGATCTGCTGGGTTCCGAGGACGCACGGCGGGCGCGTCACCCGCTCGACGTGCCTCTGGGCCGCGACATCAGCGGGAAGACGGCGGTGGTGAACCTCGCGACGATGCCGCACGTCCTCATCGCGGGTGCGACCGGCGCCGGCAAGTCATCGTGCATCAACTCCCTGGTGACCTCGCTGCTGATGCGGTCGACTCCGGATCAGGTTCGGCTGATCCTCGTCGACCCGAAGCGGGTGGAGCTCGGCCAGTACAACCGGTTGCCCCACCTGCTGACGCAGGTGGTGACCGACCCGAAGAAGGCCGCGAACGCTCTCGCCTGGGCGGTGAAGGAGATGGAGCGCCGCTACGACCTGCTCTCGGAGGTCGGGGTTCGCGACATCACCGGGTACAACGCCGCGTACGACCGGGGCGACCTCCAGAAGATGGAGGAGGACCTCGTCCTGAGCAGGGGCGAGGAGGTGCGGGGTCGCTACGACCGCCTGCCCTTCATCGTCGTGGTGGTCGACGAGCTCAACGACCTCATGATGGTGGCGGCCCGCGACGTCGAGGAGTCGATCTGCCGGATAGCGCAGATGGCTCGGGCCGTGGGGATCCATCTCGTCATCGCCACGCAGCGACCCTCTGTCAACGTGATCACAGGCGTGATCAAGGCGAACATCCCGACGAGGCTCGCGTTCGCCGTCTCGAGCCTCGCCGACAGCAGGGTCATCCTCGACCAGCCCGGGGCCGAGCGGCTCGTGGGCAAGGGCGACATGCTGTACCTCAGCGCCTCGTCCAACGTGCTCCAGCGCATCCAGGGCGCATGGGTGACCGAGGAGGAGGTGCGCAAGGTGGTGGCGCACTGGCGACGCCAGGCGCCCGAGGTCAGCTACGTGGAGGGCATAGAGGGTGCGGGATCCTCCACCCTTGGGACGGGGGGGAACGGCGCGGAGGACGACGACGACCTGCTCGAGAAGGCGATGGCGCTGGTGGTGGAGACCCAGCTCGGCTCCACTTCGATGCTGCAGCGCAAGCTTCGGGTCGGGTTCGCCCGGGCAGGGCGACTCATGGACCTGCTGGAGCAGCGCGGGGTCGTCGGACCCTCGGAGGGGTCGAAGGCCAGGGCGGTGCTGATGACCCAGGAGGAGCTCGTGGGGGCCAGGTCGCCGGCCGATTGAGGCCTCAGGGTGCCTCCACGATGGCCCGACCCGCGCACCGCACGACCCCCCGCGTGGGGTGGGCTCGGCGTCTGCTGTGGACGGTGCCGACATCGCTGCTCGTGTTCGGCGTCCTGCTCGCTGCTCCGGCTGCAGCCGACCCGGCCAGGCCCACCGACTACCGGTCCGAGCTGGACGAGATCGTCCCCGAGGTGGCCGGGATCCGTGTGGAGGTGATCGGAGGTGATGCCTTCCTCTGGCTGCGCACCGACCATGTCGACGGTGGACGCCCGGAGGTGGTGGTGCTCGGCTACCACGGCGAGCCGTACCTCAGGTTCAGGGCCGACGGGGTGGTGGAGGAGAACCGGCGCTCCGAGGCCGCGTTCGTGAACGACGACCGCTACGGCGAGGTGGTGGCTCCACCCGGACTCGACGCGGACGAGGAGCCCGATTGGGTGCAGGTCGGCTCGGGCGGGTCCTATGCCTGGCACGACCACAGGATCCACTGGATGTTCCAGCAGGATCCGATCGTCGAGGAGATCGATGGCGAGTCGAAGGTGATGGACTGGGTGGTGCCTCTGGTCGTGGACGGCGAGCCGGTGGAGATCCGCGGCTCGCTCGAGGTGGAGGAGCCCCCGCAGCCCGGCGCTTGGCTCGTCGCCGCAGGAGGGCTGAGCCTGGTGCTGTGGGCGGCAGGCCGCCGATCGCCACTCGGTGCCGCTGTGGCGGCGGCCGGAGCCGGGTCGATCGTGGCAGCGGTCGCCGGGTGGATCGAGTGGTCATCGCTCCCGCAGCAGGCCCGTGGCAGTTCGCTGGTCGTGCTGCTCCCGGCGGTAGCTGTCGGCGCCTGGATCGTCGCGGCGGTCGCCCTCGGGAGGAACCGAGCATCCGTCTCCGTGGTGGCGACCCTGGCTTCGGCCTCGGCGACGGTCGTCTGGGCGGCGAGCCGCCTGTCGGTGCTCACCAACGCGGTGCTCGTCACCCCGCTCGCGCCGACGCTCGATCGGCTCGCGACTGTGGTGGCGCTCGGCGCGGGTGTGGCCGCGGCGGCCCTGGCGGTCGGTTCCGGTCGTCTGGGGTCTCGGAGGAACGGGTCAGCAGCGACCGGCTGAGGACTCCCCGGGCTCCCCTTCAGTCAGAGCGGAGACGAGGTCCTCTCTGGCGTGTGCGACCCTCGACCTGATCGTCCCGATGGGGCAGGCACACACCTCCGCCGCCTCTTCGTAGGACAGTCCCAGCAGCTGCGTCAGCACGAAGGCGGCACGGCGGTCGGGGTCGAGGCCGGCGATCACGTCGTCGAGCTCGGCCTTGTGGTCGGGCAGGTGGGCCGTGTCGGAGGCCCGGCCGGCGAGGCGCTCGAAGGCCGAACGCCACCGGACCCGGCGGCGGATCGCATCGGCGCAGGTCCTCCTCGCGATCTGGAGCAGCCAGGTGCGCGCCGAGGAATCACCCCTGAACCGCCCGAGGGCCGGCATTGCCCGGAGGAACGTCTCCTGCGTCAGGTCGTCCGCGGCCTGCCGGTCCACGAGGTGGAGCAGAGCCTCCACACCTCGGGCTGGGCCTCTCTGATGAAGGCGGCAAGGGCTCCGGGCTCGTCGCGGCCCGCGGCGATGGCGAGCCGGGTCAGATCGTCCACGGCGGTCATTCTCGCGGGCCCGGGTGCCGGCGGGAACCAACCAAAGTCCCGAAACGACTACCCGGGCATGCGCTGCGAGCTGTACAGGACGGCCCTCTCGGCGAGGGTGGACGGAGAGGAGACCGGGATCGACCCCGCTTCGGTGGAGGATCACCTGGTCCGCTGTGCCCCCTGCCGGGCGTTCGTGGGCCGCCTCGGGGACCTGAACCGCGTCGTCCGCGTTCGTGAGGCCGAACCGGTGCCGGACCTGACGGGTCGGATCCTGGCAGCGTCCCGACCGGCTCCACCACGCTCGGGAGACTGGATCCGCTACGCGCTCCTCACCATAGGCCTGACGATGGCGGTGCTCTCCCTACCTTCGCTCCTGGCACCCCTCACCGATGGCGATGCCCACCTCGCCCGCCACAGCAGCACCTGGAGCCTGGCCCTGGGCATAGCGATCCTCGTCGTGGCCTGGCAGCCCTCACGGGCTCGTGGTCTGCTGCCGTTCGCGCTGGTGGCCGCAGTGGTGACGGTCGTTGCGGCCGCCGTCGACGTCTCGGCCGGCGCGGCAGCCGCAGCTGACGAATCCACCCACCTGGTCGAGGTGCTTGCGGTGGTTCTGCTGTGGATGGAGGCGCGCAGGGCGTCGAACTCGGTCGACCTGCCGCTGTTGAGCGCCCCGGGTTGGCACCGGAGCAGCCGTGCGGAGCCTCCGGTCACAGCGTGACCTTGCTCAGCGGACCTCGATCGTGACCTCTCCGCTGGGATGGAGCGAGCAGGGCCCCTCGATCGTGCCGGTCTGGGTGAAGGTCTGGCGAAGGGTCTGGTAAGGCGCCACCGAGTAGGGCCCGACCTGGTGGAGGGTGTCGTCTCGGTTGACGATCACCAGTGTGTCGCCGACCTCGAACTCGAGACGGTCGGGGACCAGCTCGACGTCCTCTCCGTCGGCCATCCGCTCGTATGTGCCGGCCTCCACCTCGATGACGGTCTCGGACGGAGCCTCGTCGCCTCCCGCGAGCACCAGGATCCCGACAGCGATCCCGGCCACGAGGCAGAGCCCTGCCACCAGGAGGCTGGCGATGAGGGGTGCCTTCGATCGCCGGGACCCTTCGTCGGTGGGCAGCTCGCTCATGGGATCTCCAAGCTAGCGGTGGCTTCCTTGCCCCCGTCGTCGCCGCCCGCCGTCGTGACCCTGGTCTCCCAGTAGCCGGGGAGGGGGAACGGCACCGAGTAGGCGCTGTAGTGGCTGGGGACGATCCTGATGAGCGGGACCGTGATCGGGCCGATCTCCTCCGAGGGGAGGCTCACCGTGAGATCGGCCGACTCGGTGTCGGCGGGTCCACCCGATGCGTCGAAGAGGTAGAGGTGCATGTCGTTCAGCCCGATCCGGGCCGGAGAGACGGTGAGGTCGAGCTCCCCTTCCCCCAGGGGGGTGTCGAGGGTGGTCTCGAGCTGCTCCGGCGATGCGGGGGGTGGTTCCGGTTCCCGGGCCGCGATCGCAGCCGTCACCAGCACCGTGAGAGCGCTCGTCGTGGCCAGCGCCCGGACAGCCCGTGTGGGCCTCCTCTCCTGGTCCGACTCGGGGACCGGAAGCAGCAGATCCACGATGAGGGCGCCGACGAGCACGGTCAGCGCGGCGAGGTGGACGAGACCGAGAGCGAGCCCCGGGTCGGGCAGGAGCCCACCGATCCCATCGCCCGCGGCGGCGACGCTCACGAGCAGCCCGACGCCGATCAGGGCTCCCGAGACGCGGAACGCGGTGGATCGGATGGCCCGCTCGCCGGAGGAGGAGAGCCAGGCCACTAGCGGCATCGCCACACCCAACAGGAGCAGGCGGGCAGCCCAGGCGAGACCGACAGTCGTATCGAGCGTGTCGCGCCAGCGCTCCGGTTCGAACGCTGCGCCCAGGCCGAGGCTCGTGTCCCGCATACCTTCCGCGAGGAATCCAGCCAGGGCGGACGCGGTCGCGACTGCCCAGGCCGCCCACACGACCCGACGGAACGAGCGCCGTCCGGCTGTGGGCGGAGAGGCGATGGCCGCGGCGGCGACGGATCCCACGAGGACCACGATCGAGAGCCATCCCGCCGACCGGGCCACCCCGCGGACCCAGCGGAGTGCGGTGGTCTCGGCTTCGGGCTCCACACCGGCCCGGATCTCCACAGCGCCCTGTCCGGAGGAGTCGATCCAGAAGTAGTGGCCACCGGAGGCTCCCGCGGCGTTCCAGGCCACCAGGTAGCCCCCGTCGTCGAGATCCGGGAGGCTGACGGAGACGGTGCCTCCGGAGTCGCCGGGATCCGTGGATGACTCGACGGGGCCGGTGGTGACCGCGTCCCCCTCGGCCCCGAGTACCCGGACCCGGACCTCGCTCTCGTCGACGGGACGGTCGAAGTGGAGTGCGAGGCGTTCGGGGGCGGCCTCCACGACATCGCCTGGTGCGGGATCGGAGGAGGTGACTGCTGGTGGTGGGGCAGCGCCCAGGGAAGCCGAAAAGCAGCTGCGGCCGGCCGGGCCCAGCCCGACGCGACCGCAGCTACTGGTATGGCAACCAACATGGACGCGACGATCCGTCTCATCGCGTCATCGTTGTCGACGGGTCAGACCTCCCGCACCTCCACGGTGATGGTCTGCTCTCCGGCGTTCTCGAACTGGAGGGAGAGCTCGAAGGTCTCACCCGCCACCAGCGGCTCCACGAGGTCGATGAGCATGACGTGGTAGCCCCCCGGCTCCAGCGCCACCTCCTCGTCGGCGGGAAGCTCGAGGCGGTCGATCGGGCGCATCATCATGCCCTCCATGCCGCTCGGCATCCCCTCCATCGTGGTGCTGGTGTCGCCCATGTCACCCATGCCGTCCATGCCGACGGTCGTGGTGGTGTCGCCCATGCCGTCCATGCCGGCGGTCGTGGTGGTGTCGCCCATCCCGTCCATGCCCTCGTCCTCGGTGGCTTCATCGGCAGGGACGGTCTCGTGGACCTCGACGCTCCCGGCGATCGAGGTGTCCACGGAGCCACCGATGAGCGCATCGTCGGCACCCTCGGCTGTGATCAGCATGAAGACGCCACCGTTGGCTGCACCGGGCGCGGTGGCTCGGGCCCAGGCATCCGTGATCGTGACCGTCGCCTCAGCGGCCTCGGTGGTCTCGGTGGTCTCGACGGCCGTGGTGTCGGAGGTCTCCTCACCCTCGTCGTCACCGCAGCCGGTGGCCACGAGGGCCAGAGCGGCGAGCGGCACGAGGGTCATCTTCATGGCTCTTCTCATCGGGTTCTGCTCCTTCTCGTCGGGGGTTGGTTGACAGCGACTCCGCCCCAGGGGCCGGGCCGGCGTCATGTCGTGGCGACGGTCAAGCGGCCTCCGCCAGCAGCCGGGTGAGGTCGGTCTGCATCGCGTCGCCGGTGATGCCGAACGGCCACTCCAGGACGACGTGACCGTCCTCGTCCACGACGTGGACGGTCGCTCCGTGGACGACCTCGTACTCGTCGGTTCCTTCGATTGGGTTGCGCTCGGAGCTGGTGAGGAAAGCGTCCTCGACCCGGCCGAGTCGCTCGAGGTCGTCGGTGCGCAGCGCCCGTCCCCGGTCGCCGACGAAGAACTCGAGGAAGTTCGGGAGGTTCTCGGCCGTGTCCCGTTCGGGGTCCACGGTGACCATCGCCACGGTGATCCGGTCGGCCTCAGAGCCCAGGCCCTCGAGGGCGTGCTTGATGTCGGCGAGGGTCGTGGGGCAGACGTCAGGGCAGGACGTGTAGCCGAAGTAGACGAGGAGCAGCTGCGAGGGCTCGGCCCTGAAGGCGAGCTCCCCCTGCTCCCCCTCGGACGTGATCTCGGGGAGGGAGAGGTCACCGACCTCCGGCATCGGGTCACGGGTGATCCCGGCGATCTCGCTGCGCTCGGCTGTGGCCGTGGTCGTCGGCTCATCGGCGGGGGCTCCCGAGGCGGTGGGATCGCTCTCGGCTGCATCGGTGCCGTCGTCGCCGCAGGAGATCAGGAGCGCGGCGAGGATCAGCCCAATCGGTAGGGCGCGCCACGCCGATCTCTCCGATCGATCGCTCATACCGGGGTGATAGTCGTGCCAGGGGCTCGCCGAGTTCCCGGGATGAGGAGATCTGTGGTCGCGGGCCGGGCCGGCCTCAGTAGCCTTCACCGGCTGTGGCGACGCGATTCTGGGTCGAGACCCTCGGATGCCCGAAGAACCAGGTCGACTCCGAGAAGCTCGTCGGCCGGCTCGAGACCGGCGGCATGGTTCCCGCCGATGCACCCGGAACGGCGGATCTCGTCGTGGTCAACACCTGCGCCTTCGTCGAGGATGCCCGTCGCGAGTCGATCGACGTGGTGCTCGATCTCGCAGAGGCCCGTCGCGAGGGTGCCCGTCTCGTCGTCACCGGTTGCCTGGCCGAGCGCTATCGCGACGACCTCGCCACCGAGCTACCCGAGGTCGACACGGTGGCGGGCTTCGGCGTGGCGTTCGAACGCCTTTCCGAGCACCCGGTCGGCAGGGCTGCGGAGGGCGTGCCGGCGGCCGTTTCGGCTGTCGCCGTCGCTGCACCCAGGCGCCGGCCTCAGGTCGGTCACCCCGAGATCGTTCCCGACTTCGACCTGCTCAACCTGCCGCGCCCGGCATCACAGCGCCCGTGGGCGTACCTCAAGATCGCCGAGGGCTGCGACCGCTCGTGCGGCTTCTGCGCCATCCCCTCCTTCCGGGGCCCGCAGCGATCGCGCCCCATCGCCGAGGTCCTGGCAGAGGTGGACGCGCTCGGCGTTCGGGAGGTCGTGCTCGTCGCACAGGACCTCGCCTCCTACGGTCGCGACGGAGGCACGGGGGAGAGGGCTCTCGGGTCGCTGATCGGTGCGGTGGCCGAGAGGGTCGACCGGGTGCGCTGCCTGTACCTGTACCCCGCGGATCTCACGGACTCCCTCGCGGATGCGATCTGCGCGACCGGTGTGCCGTACTTCGACCTCTCGCTCCAGCACGTCTCGGCGGAGCTGCTCCGGCGGATGCGGCGCTGGGGCGACGGCGAGCGCTTCGCGCGGCGCATCGCCACGATCCGCGAGAGGGAGCCCGAGGCCGCGTTCCGCTCGAACTTCATCGTCGGCTACCCGGGTGAGACCGAGGCCGACCACGACGAGCTGCTCCGGTTCGTCGAGCGGACCGAGCTCGACTGGTGTGGCTTCTTCGCCTACTCCGAGGAGGAGGGGACCCACTCGGCCGGCCTCGACGGGAAGGTGGCCGCTGGGCTGGCCGCCGAGCGCCTCGCCGAGCTGACCGAGCTGCAGGACGGGATCACGGCACGCAGGCGTGACCGACTGGTGGGTCGCACGGTCGAAGTGCTCGTGGACGAGCCGGGCGTGGGCCGCAGCCACCGGGAGGCCCCGGAGATCGACGGGATCGTGGCGGTCCCGGGAGCCCTCGACGTGGGATCCTTCGCCCGGGTCGAGGTCGTGGGCTCCGCCGGCCCCGACCTCGAGGCCAGGACGGCGGTAGGTTGAGCGGGGCGGGTTCGATGCGATGGGGCGCCGCGACGTGTGAGGATGTAGGCGTGAGGACGGGGAGATGAGCTCGCAGCAGGACGAGGCCCACACCTACGGTCCGTCGGCGCTGGCCACCCCGGCCAACGCCGTCACCAGCCTCCGCCTGCTCCTGGCCCCGGTCGTCTGGGGCTTCATCGTCTCCGCTCCGGTCTCCTGGACGACGGCGGCCCTCTGGGTGGCGCTGGCCGGATCGGACGGGCTCGACGGGTGGCTCGCCCGCCGCCACGGCAGCACCAGGTCGGGAGCGTTCCTGGACCCGCTCGCCGACAAGGTCCTGGTCCTGGGAGGCCTGGTGGCGCTGGTCTCGGTCGAGCGCTTCTCCTGGGTGCCCGTGGCGATCATCGCCCTGCGGGAGATCGCCATCAGCCTGTACCGCTCGCACTGGGTCCGCCAGGGGGTCTCGGTGCCCGCATCGCCTCTCGCCAAGGCCAAGACCCTGACGCAGGCGATAGCGGTGGGGCTGGCCGTGTGGCCCCCGACGGCGGAGCAGCTTCACTGGGCAGCCGACCTGGTGCTGTGGATCTCGGTGGCTCTCGCCGTGCTCTCCGGCGTCCAGTACGTGCTGGCCGGCAACCGGCGGCCGGACGGCGTGGCCGGCCCCTGAGCTGCGGGCACCGGGCAGCGCTCCGCAACGTCCGACATGGCCTCCGTCTCTGATCCTGTCGTCGCTTCCGGGACGGCTCCCGAAGCGGTGGCTTCGCTCACCGCTTCCGCCGTGGGCATCGTCGTGAGCGCGACCCCTACGGGAGCTGCAAGGAGGGAGACCGCCGGTGCGCTGTGAGGTGGTCGCCGTGGGCACCGAGCTGCTGCTGGGCCAGATCGTCGACACGAACTCGGCCTGGATCGGCGAGCAGCTCGCCCTCGCAGGGATCGACTCCCACTTCCAGACGAGGGTCGGCGACAACGCCGCGCGGATGGAGTCGGTGATCCGGGCGGCCCTCGAGAGGAGCGACGCCGTGATCGTCTGCGGTGGGCTGGGCCCGACCCAGGACGACATCACCCGTGAGGTGATCGCCTCGGTCATGGGGGCGGAGCTGCTGCGGGACCCGGAGGTGGAGGAGCGGATCCGCGCGATGTTCGGCTCTCGCGGGAGGGAGATGCCGGAGAACAACCTGCGTCAGGCCGACGTGCCCGAGGGTGCCGCGGCGATCCCGCTCCAGCCGGGGACGGCACCGGGCCTGGTCTGCCCCGTGGGCACGAAGGTGATCTACGCGGTGCCCGGCGTGCCTTGGGAGATGCGCCAGATGGTCGGACAGGTCGTCATTCCCGACCTGAGGGACCGGGCGGGGGAGAGCGCCGTGATCTGCAGCAGGGTCCTGCGAACGTGGGGCCAGTCCGAGTCCGGCCTGGCGGAGCTCCTGGGAGACCGGATCGCAGAGCTCGACAGGCGCGGGAGCCCGACCCTCGCGTTCCTCGCGAGCGGCATCGAGGGGCTGAAGGTGCGCATCACGGCCAAGGCATCCTCGGAGGAGGAGGCCGACCGGATCCTCACCGAGGAGGTGGAGGTGGTGGCGGCGATCCTGGGCGATCTCGTGTTCAGCCTCGACGATCGCTCGATGGAGGAGGAGGTGCTCGACCTCCTGAGATCACGCGGCCTGACGCTGGCCACCGCTGAGTCGGTGACCGGAGGGTTGGTGGCGGCACGCCTCACCGACGTCCCGGGCGCGAGCGAGGTGCTGCGCGGATCGGTCGTCGCCTATGCCCCCGAGGTGAAGTTCGAGCTGCTCGGCGTCGCCGAAGGGCCGGTGGTCACAGAGGACGCTGCTCGTGCGATGGCGCTGGGCGCAGCTCGGGTGCTCGGAGCCGACTGCGCCGTCTCGACCACCGGGGTCGCGGGCCCGGACGAGCAGGAGGCCCAGCCGGTGGGCACCGTCTGCCTCGGGTGGTCGATCGAGGGCAGCGCGGAGGCGGTGAGGCTTCGCTTCCCGGGCGACCGCCGACGGGTTCGGGAGTTCGCGACGATCACGTTGCTGGACCTGCTGCGCCGGAGCCTGCTGGCTCGCTGAGACGGCGCCGGCCCGTGCGGCCCGGAGCGTGGGAGGCTGGGGCCGTGGCGCGCTTGTTCGTGGCGGCTGTCCCTCCCGAGGAGGTGCTCGACGAGCTCGCCGCGCTCACGCGACCCGAAGAGCCAGGTGTCCGGTACACGACGCGCGACCAGTGGCACGTGACGCTGCGCTTCCTGGGCGAGAGCCCGGAGGTAGAGGCCGAGGCCGCGCTGGCGCGGGTTGTCGCTCTGCCTGCCGAGGTGTCCCTGGGGCCCCGGGTGCGCCGCCTGGGAAGGAACGTCGTCGTGGTGCCGGCCCGCGGGCTGGAGGGCGTGGCGGAGGCGGTCGCGGAGGCCACCGCCACGGTCGGCGTGCCACCGGACCCACGACCCTTCGACGGGCACATCACCGTGGCGCGCCTCAAGCGAACGGGCTCGTGCCGGATGGTCGGGGAGCCGATCTCGGATCGCTTCATCGTCGACGAGGTGCGCCTGGTTCGCTCGAACCTGCATCCCGACGGTGCCCGCTACGAGATCCTCGCGACCCGCGTGCTCGGCTAGGTCGGGCACGGAGGCCAGGCATCGTCGGCGACCACCTGGCAGTGCTGCGGGGTGTGAGCCCTGACGCTCAGGCGATCCCGTGCAGCTCGAGGGCACCGGTGAGGTCGGTGAGGTCCGCCACGGTCCAGTTGGCGCCCCCGTCATCCGAGTACGCCGCGTAGCCCGCGTTGCCGGGCGTGTACCCGACAGCCACCCAGCGGGAGGTGGCCGGGTCCACGGCGACGCCGTAGAGCAAGCGGGCGCCGGTGAGGTCGGTGAGGTCCGCGACGGTCCAGTTTGCGCCGCCGTCTACCGAGTAGGCCGCGTAGCCCAGGGAGGCGGTCGATCTCCCGACGACGACCCAGCGGGACGTGGTCGGGTGCACAGCGACCCCGTAGAGGACGCTGGCGCCCGTGAGGTCGGTGAGGTCCGCCGCGATCCAGTTGACGCCGCCGTCGATCGAGTATGCCGCATAGCCCGCGTTGCCGGGCGTGTACCCGACAGCGACCCAGCGGGACGTGGTCGGGTCCACAGCGACCCCGTAGAGGACGCTGGCGCCCGTCAGGTCGGTGAGATCCGACGGGGTCCAGCTGGCGCCACCGTCGACGGAGTAGGCCGCAAAGCCCTTGACGCCGATCGTGAGGCCGACGGTGACCGAGCGGGACGCAAGCGGGTGTGCTGCTACCCCTTCGAGCACGTTTGATCCGTTCAGGCCGACGATGTTGGAAGCCGTCCAGTTGGCGCCACCGTCTACCGAGTAGGCCGCGTAGCCCCTTCCGGAGGGTGTCTGTCCGACGGCGACCCAGCGGGACCAGGTTGGATGAAGAGCGACCCCGCTGAGCTCGAGGGCACCAGCGAGACCGGCGATGTTGGAGGCCGTCCAGTTCGCTCCCCCGTCGATCGAGTACGCGGCATAGCCCACGTAGGCGGGGGTGTGGCCGACAGCCACCCAGCGGAGGGTGCTCGTTTGGAGCGCGATGGCCTGAAGGCGACGTGCGCCGGTGAGGTCAGGTAGGTCGGCGACGGTCCAGCTCGCGCCGCCGTCGCTCGAGTAGGCCGCATAGCCGCCGGCGGCGATCGACCGGCCGACGGTGACCAATCGGGGACCCACCGGCGTTCCCTCGGCGGCTGCCACCGTCGTGGTGATGACCGGTGCAGTCCACGCGATAGCACCACCGACGGCGAGCTGCCCCAGCACCCTGCGCCGACCCATCCGCTCCGCGTGCTCCGGATGCGCTCCGTCAGGCTCGACCACTGACTCAGTCACCGGGGACACCTCCACCTGGAGCCACGCGAGGGCACATCAGGTGCCGCCGGGCAGATCCTAGTTTCTGCAGAGCCGAGCAGTCCGATGGTCGTGTAGTCGTTGGCGCCTCGCGAACCCGGCCGGTGGCCCTGATGTCATCTAGCGTTCTCCACCGGTCGTATCGGGATCCCAGCAGCGCAAGAGGAGGCAGGCATGCCGACCAACCCGGGTCAGAGCTTCGTCGAGATGGACGGCGAGCCACCGGAGGTGGCGAAGTTCTTCTGGCGGGGCGGTCCGGTGGAGGTCGCGGAGCGGACCTGGTTCGTATCGCAGTTCAGCGGCGTCACCGCGTTCGAGACCGACGAGGGTCTGGTGCTCGTCGACAGCGGCACGGCCTTTTTCGCCCCAGGGATCGCCGAGATGGTGCGCCAGCGAACGGATGCCCCGGTGCACACCGCCATCTTCACCCACGGCCACGTGGACCACGCCTACGGGCTGCCGGCGTTCCTCGTCGAAGGGCAGGAGCCGCCCCGGGTCATCGGCCACGCCGCGATGCCGGCGAGGTTCGCCCGCTACGCGGAGACGCCTCGGCACAACGACGCGGTGAACTCGCGCCAGTTCGGCGGCACCGTCAGCAGCGGCACCGGGGTGGCCTGGCGGGAGCCGGAGATCGTCCCCGACGTCCTCTTCGACGACGCGATGACGATCGAGGTGGGCGGGGTCACGTTCGAGCTCTTCCATGCCAGGGGGGAGACCGACGATCACACCTGGGTGCACTGCCCGGATCGGGGGGTGCTCTGCCCCGGTGACCTCGTGATCTGGGGGGTGCCGAACGCCGGGAACCCGCAGAAGGTGCAGCGCTACCCGTGGGAGTGGGCGGCGGCGCTCCGGGCGATGGCCGCGAAGCAGCCCCGGTCGCTCTGCCCGGGCCACGGTGGGCCGGTGGTCGAGGATCCCGGGGTGGTGCAGCGGATCCTCACAGAGACCGCCGGGTTCCTGGAGACGATCGTTGAGAGGACTCTGGCTGCTCTCGAGGACGGATCGCCCCCGCACGTGGACATCGTCCGCGACGTCGAGCTCCCGGTCTCGGACTCGCCCTGGCTCCAGCCGGTGTACGACGAGGGCGAGTTCATCGTGCGCAACGTGATCCGCTACTACGGCGGCTGGTTCAGCGGGCGTCCGAGCGAGCTGAAGCCGGCGACGCGTGCAGCGGTCGCCACCGAGATCGCTGAGATGGCGGGGGGAGCGGAGGCCCTGGCCGAGCGTGCCACAGCGTTGGCCGCCGGCGGGGAGCTGGTGGTGGCGTGCCACCTGGCCGACTTCGCTCTCGAGGCGGCGCCCGACGACCTCGCGGTGCAGGAGGCGGTGGCTGGCATCTACGACCGCCGCGCCGAGAGCGAGTCCTCGCTCATGGCGGTCAACCTGTACAACTCCGCCGCGAGCTACGCCCGCGAGGGCCGGCCGTTCGCCTGACAGGTCGTCTTCCGCCCCAGCAGCCTCGCCTGGAGAGCAGGCCTGCTGCGAGACTACCGAGATGACCACAGACCACTTCCCTGAGCAGGGCACCTCGCCCGACGAGCTGCTCGACGAGATCCGCGAGATGCGCGCGGGCGACGCCGACTGGCGGGGCGGCCGCACCTTCAGCCTCGTGTACAACGTGGGTGACGACGGCCTCGAGCGGGTGCTGCACGAGGTCGGTCTCGACTACCTGCACGAGAACGCGCTGAACCCGTTCAAGTTCCCGAGCCTGCTGCGCATGGAGCAGGAGATCGTGGCCATGGCCGCGGACCTGTTGGGCGGTCGGGCCGATGCCGGGAGCATCAGCTCGGGTGGTACGGAGAGCATCTTCCTCGCCGTGCAGACGGCACGCGACCACACCCGAGCGACGCGCGGGGTGGACGACACGAACCTCGTCGCGGGCATCACCGCGCACCCGGCCTTCGTCAAGGCCTGCAAGTACCTCGACGTCGAGCTTCGTCGGGTACCGCTCGGCGCGGACCTCCGCGTCGACGTCGACGCGATGGACGACGCCATCGACGACGCGACCGCTCTGCTCGTCGGCTCGTCGCCGTGCTACCCGTACGGGGTCATCGACGACATCCCGGCGATCGCCGCGCTCGCGTCGGGTCGGGGGGTCCTGTGCCATGTCGACGCGTGCCTGGGCGGTTGGCTGCTGCCGTTCTGGGAGGCCATCGGCGAACCGGTGCCGCCGTGGAACCTCGAGGTCGAGGGGGTCACGTCGCTCTCGGCCGACATCCACAAGTACGGGTACACGTTCAAGGGCATCTCCACCGTGCTCTATCGGGACCGGGAGCTGCTCAGGTACCAGCACTTCCTCTTCGACGACTGGCCGGGAGGGATGTACGGGTCAGCGACCACGGCGGGCACCCGGCCGGCCGCGCCGATCGCAGGGGCCTGGTCGGCCATCCGCTACCTGGGGCGCGAGGGCTACCTCCGCCTCGCCACCCAGGTGCGCGACACCACGCTGAGGTTCCAGCGGGGGATAGCAGCCATCGACGGGCTGGAGGTCACCGGATCGCCCGACATGTCGGTCTTCGAGTTCGGTGCCCCGGAGCTCGACATCGACGCCATCGGCGACGTGATGGACGACCTCGGCTGGCACCTCGACCGGCAGACGGGCGGGCTGCACATCATGGTGTTCCCAGGGCATGCCGCGGTCGCGGACGAGTTCCTGGACGACCTCGCTCGAGCCGTGGCCGACCACGGTGCCGCCCGCGGAGGCGACCACGTCTACGGCGGCATCGCCTGAGTCACGGGGTGAGTCCCATGGGCTCCGCTGTGTGGCTGCGTCCGGAGCCGAGAGGAGCGGAGGGCCCCGGCGCTAGCGTCGCCGGAGTGGACGACGAGCTCGAGGTCACCGAGGAGTGCAGCATCCCCGTCGGCGAGCTGGAGTGGAGGTTCTCGACGAGCGGGGGCCCCGGTGGCCAGCACGCGAACCGAGCGCAGACCCGGGTCGAGGTCCGATTCGACGTCGAGCGCTCGAAGTCGTTGGGGGAGAGTGAGCGGGAACGGCTCCTCCGGGAGCTCGGACCGGTGGTCTCGGTGGTGGCCGACGACGAGCGCTCTCAGGCGCGCAACCGAGCGCTCGCCCTTGAGCGCCTGCGTGAGCGCCTCGCCGCTGCACTCAGGGTTCCCAAGAGGCGTCGTCCCACCCGGCCTTCGCCTGCAGCCGAGCGGCGCCGGCTGGAGGAGAAGCGCCGCCGAGCCGAGCGCAAGCAGCGCCGCCAGCCACCGACCACCGACTGGTGACCACGTCGCCGACCCTCGGGCCGGCGCTAGTCCGGTCCATCGTCTGCCCGTTCGAGGTCGAGGCTCGAGGAGTTGATGCAGTACCGGATGCCGGTCGGGTGAGGTCCGTCGGGGAACATGTGGCCCAGGTGTGCTCCACAGGAGGCGCAGAGCACCTCCGTGCGCAGCATGCCGAAGCTCCGGTCGTCCCGGGTCGTGACGGCATCGCTGTCCAGGACCTCCCAGAAGCTCGGCCACCCGGTGCCCGAGTCGAACTTGGTGTCGGAGCTGAAGAGGGGTGCCTCGCAGACGACGCAGCGGTAGACGCCGTCGTCGTGGCAGTCCCAGTACGGGTTCTCGAACGGCGCCTCGGTGCCGCACTCCTGGGTGACCCGGTACTGCTCGGCGGTGAGCCGCTCCCGGAGCTCCTCGGCGGTCGGATGGCTCTCCTCGGGCATCGTGCTCCTCCGCTGGGTGTTCGGTCGTCCTCCATTCAAGCCGACGGTGGAGGCGAGCTGCGCCCGTCGGGCGGCGGCCGGGTCACGGATCCGAGGGCTGGCGCTCCACCGCTCCGATGTCGCAGGCGGTGCCGGAGGGGCGGGGGAGGCCCCGCTGGTCGGTGGGCGTGGTGGCGTCGCAGAGCCCGGCGGTGCCGGCGGGGATGGCGTCGATCAGAGGTGAGCCCACCTGTGGGAGGTGGGTGAGGGTCGGTCCTCCGTTGTCGGCGAGGGCACCGAGCAGTGGATCGATGCCCTGTACATCACCGGTTCCGGCGAGCCCGCAGCTCGAGTCGTCGGCGAGGTTGTAGCCGCCCGAGGTGATCGCGCCGACGCAGTTCGTACCCACGTCGTCGAGCACCACTCCCGCGAGCGTCACCGATCCCGAAGACCCCGACCGGTGGATGCTCGAGCCTCCGGTGGTGGAAGCGTTGGCGCTCATCGTCGTCGACTTCAGGATCGCTGTGCCGCCGTGCTGGTAGATGCCCCCACCGGATCCGCTTCCGCCGGTGGCCGTGTTCCCCGAGATGGTGCTGTATGTGACGCTGAGCGTGCCGGCGTCCTGGAAGACACCAGCACCATCGTCCTCAGCGGTGTTGCCGGTGATGGCGGTGTCGGCCGCGGTGAGCGTGCCTGCGGCCTGGTAGATGCCGCCTCCGGTGCTGTAGACGCTGGGGATAGGGCCCTCAGCGGTGTTGCCGGAGATGTTGGTCCGGGCCATGTTGACTTGTCCCTCGGCGTAGGTGCCGCCCCCGGTGGCAGCGATGTTGTCCGAGATGGTGGTCTCGATCAGTTCGAGCGTGCCGGAGGACTGATAGATGCCGCCTCCGACCTCGTCAGCCGAGTCATCCGAGACGGTGCCGTACGCGACGGTGAGCGTGCCTGCGGCCTGGAAGATCCCCCCGCCGCTCGATGCGGTGTTGTCGGTGACATGCACCTCGCTGAGCTCCAGCTGGCCCTCTGTGTGGATGCCCCCTCCTTCGCCCTCGGTGGGCGGCTCGGCGGCCGTGGTGGTGGTGTCACCTCCGTCGTCGAAGCTCCCGCCGGTGACGGTCGCCTCGTAGACCTCGACGGCGGCGGAGCTGTGGACGTGGAGCACCCGGTCGCCGAGTCCGCCGGAGCCTCCCGCGTCGAGGGTGGCGCCGTTGCCCCTCACGACCAGCTCGTCGGTGATGTCGAGGTCGCCGGTGGCAGACGCGTCCTCGTCGGCACCGGCGATGGTGAGGGAGACGGTGTCGATGGAGGGGTCGACGACGACCATCTGCACCCCGCCGAGGGCGTTGGCCTCTTGCACCGCGGCCCGAAGGGAGCACGACCCGTCGCCGGTGTCGCAGTCGCGGTCGCCGGGGGCGGCGTCAGTGGCATCGGTTCCGGTGTCGACGACGAAGACCAGCTCCTGCCACAGCCGGTGCAAGAACGCCGCCATGCCCTGGCGGGTGACGGTGTTGGTGGGACGGAACGTGCCGTCGGAGTACCCGGTCGTTATGCCCATCGCCGCCAGCCACGCGATGTCGTCGTGGAAGGGGTGCGAGCCCCCGACGTCGGAGAAGCCCGGTTCGGGGAGCGGGTCGGGGTCGTCCTGGCCGAGGGCGGCCCACAGGCGGTGCAAGAACGCGGCCATGCCCTGGCGGGTGACGGTGTTGGTGGGACGGAACGTGCCGTCGGAGTACCCGGTCGTTATGCCCATCGCCGCCAGCCACGCGATGTCGTCGTGGAAGGGGTGCGAGCCCCCGACGTCGGAGAAGCCCGGTTCGGGGAGCGGGTCGGGGTCGTCCTGGCCGAGGGCGGCCCACAGGCGGTGCAAGAACGCGGCCATGCCCTGGCGGGTGACGGTGTTGGAGGGACGGAACGTGCCGTCGGAGTACCCGGTGGTGATGCCCATGGCCGCCAACCACGCGATGTCGTCGTGGAAGGGGTGGGAGTCATCGACGTCTGTGAACTGGTGGGAGGCCTGCGCGCCGTCTCCCACCAGGGCCAGCACGAGCGCCGCGAGCAGGAGCGCTGCCAGGGCCACCATCGAATACCGACGCCGCACCGTCCCCCCGCCTCCGGATACCCAACCGAGAGATGCTGTCTCGCCGCATGGTAGCCCTTGTCGACGCAGCTCGGTAGGGCTCGGCCCCGGGAGCGCCCGCCTCACGCTCGGAGCGCTCCGTCGCGGAGCTCCCGTGGTCGGCTCCCGAGATGCTTGATCGAACGGTTGTTCGGAACTACAGTCCTGTCATTCGAACATCGTCTTGCCACCGACCGCCCGGGGAGGAGCTTCACGGCCGCTGTGGGGCAGGGGCCCCACATGGCGGAGGAGGGCGGGCCGGCGGGGTGCCCGCCCGGGGAGGTAGCCGTGTCACACCCCCTCCATAGGGTGAGGCCCTGAAGCGACGGTGAGGGGTGATCCCCGATCCGGCCACTCGCTGCCACGGCAGCCGTACGCCAGCCAGAGCACACAAGGGAGAGAGAAGTGGAGCGAGAAAAGGCACTCGACATGGCCCTGGGCCAGATCAGGAAGCAGTTCGGCGACGGTGCCGTCATGAAGATGAGCGACGTCGGCACGATGAACATCGAGGCGATCTCCACCGGGGCCATGGCACTCGATCTGGCCCTCGGCATCGGGGGTCTGCCCCGGGGCCGGGTCACCGAGATCTACGGCCCGGAGGCCTCCGGAAAGACCACCCTGGCCCTGCACGTGGTGGCCGAAGCCCAGCGCAACGGGGGCATCTGCGCCTTCATCGACGCCGAGCACGCGCTCGACCCGGTCTACGCGAAGGCGATCGGCATCGACGTCGACGAGCTGCTGATCTCCCAGCCCGACACCGGCGAGCAGGCGCTCGAGATCACCGACATGCTGATCCGCTCGGGTGCCATCGACGTGGTGGTGATCGACTCGGTGGCCGCCCTCACCCCGCGGGCCGAGATCGAGGGCGAGATGGGGGACACGCACGTCGGTCTCCAGGCCCGCCTGATGTCTCAGGCGCTGCGCAAGCTCACCAGCAACCTCAACAGGACCAAGACCATCTGCATCTTCATCAACCAGCTGCGCGAGAAGATCGGAGTGATGTTCGGCTGCTTCGCCTACGGGACTCGGGTCACCCTCTCCGATGGTTCGCAGGAGAAGATCGGGAAGATCGTGAACCAGAAGCTCCCTGTCGAGGTGCTCTCGTACGATCCTGATCTCGACCGGGTCGTGCCGAGGCGTGTGGTCAACTGGTACGACAACGGGGCTACGGACGAGTTCTGGCGTTTCACCGTCGCACGTGGCGCTGGCAACGGACGTTCCCAGTTCTCATGCACCCCCAACCACCTGATCCGTACTCCCGCGGGATGGCGGGAGGCGCGAGAGCTGACCGTCGGTGACCGGGTGATGCAGGGGGTTCCTCATCACCTCTCGAACTTCCAGTGGGAGGTCGTCCTCGGTGGTCTGATGGGTGACGGGGCACTCTCGCCCAGTCGAAGCGGGTACGGCGCACGGTTCCGTTGGGGACACGGGGCGAGGCAAGTCGTCTACGGCGACTGGAAGGCGTCGCTCTTCGCGAACCTCCACATCTCCCGATCGGTCAACGACCAGGGAGCGGTGTTCTTCGATGCTCAACCTCTCCCGGAGCTGGCCGAGCTCCGTCGAGCCGTGTACGTGGAGGGCAAGAAGGTCTTCAGCTACGACTACCTGAAACATCTCACGCCGCTCTCCCTCGCCATCTGGTACATGGATGACGGGAGCTTCCAGTTGCGTACCGAGGGGAAGCAGGTACGTACGGCTGGAGGGAGTGGCCGCTCCGAGATCTGCGTGGAGGCGATGGAGCCCACGACTCGGATCCGCTTGCGTGATCACCTCGCGGACACCTGGGGTGTTCGCGCTTCGTTGATCGATCGGGGGGGCAAGGCCGTCCTCCAGTTCCCAAAGGCGGAGACGGAGAAGTTGCACGCGCTCATAGCCCCGTTCGTGCATCCATCGATGGAGTACAAGCTCCTGCCGAAGTACCGAGGCCGCTTCGCGGTCGAGCCTGTCGTGGCCCCGGTCCGCCACGAGCTGGTACCCATGCCGATCGTGGAGATCAAGGTGGGTCCACCCAACGGCCGGAGCACCCACCGCTTCGACATCGAGGTCGAGGGCAGTCACAACTACTTGGTGGACGGCGTCATGGTCCACAACTCACCGGAAACCACCCCTGGCGGACGGGCGCTGAAGTTCTACTCGTCGATACGGATCGACGTACGACGCATCGAGTCGATCAAGGACGGCGTGGAGGTGGTGGGCAACCGCACCCGGGCGAAGATCGTCAAGAACAAGTGCAGCGCGCCGTTCAAGCAGGCCGAGTTCGACATCATGTACGGGCAGGGCATCAGCCGCGAGGGCTCGGTGCTCGACATCGGTGTCGACCTGGGGCTCATCAAGAAGTCGGGCGCCTGGTACACCTACGACGCCGAGCAGCTCGGCCAGGGTCGTGAGAACGCCAAGGAGTTCCTCCGCGACAACCCCGAGCTCATGGTCGAGGTCAGCGAGAAGATCCGGGTGGAGAAGGGGCTCGGTGAGAGCTCCGAGGAGTCGGAGGAGTTCACCGAGGCCGACGACGAGCCGATCACCCTGGACGACTGACCCAGCGGCCAGCCGCCTGACCAGTAGCCGAAGAGCTGGAGCTCCTCGAGACCGTTCGCCGTTCGACCGTCACCGGTGTCTGCCTCCTCCGGTGGCGGCCGAACGCGACTTCCGGATCCTGTCGGGGACCTTGGACCCTGACCTGTCCGCCGGGTCGGCCATACCCTGGAACCATGGTTCGGGGCCCAAGCTCGATCGCAGATGTGGGTCCTGAACGTCATTGCGCCAGCACGGTTCACGACCGATGAGCCGCGAGAGAAGCAGGAGAGGCACCGGCGGTCACCGGTGCTGCGTCGGAAGCCTTACGGCTGCCGGCGCGGGGATGGTGTACCGATGAGCGAGATGGTCGAGCTCGAGCTGGGGTCGACCCCGGTCTGGGATCGGGTGTTCACGGTGGCCCCCCTTGTGCTCATCGGGACCCGTGAGCCGGACGGCAGCCACGACCTCGCACCGAAGCACCTGGCCATGCCGATCGGCTGGAGCGACTGGTACTGCTTCGCGTGCAGCCCGCAGCACGCCACGCAACGCAACATCGAGCGAACCGGCGAGTTCACGGTGAGCTACCCGCATCCCGACCAGATGGTCCAGGTGGGTCAGGCCGCTGCCCCCCGCGACGACAGTGGAAGCAAGCCGATGCTCAGCATGTTCGAGACGGTGCCGGCGACGAAGGTCGACGGGGTCCTGGTCGAGGGAGCTTCGCTATGGCTCGAGTGCGAGCTCGAACGGGTGCTCGGAGGCTACGAGCACCACAGCCTCGTCATCGGACGCGTGGTGGCCGCAGCGGCGGAGTCCCGGGCGCTTCGCTCACGCGACCGCGACGACACCGAGGTCGTGCACGAGGACCCTCTGCTCGCCTTCGTCTCGCCGACCCGGTTCGCGCGGATCGACCAGAGCAACTCGTTCCCCTTCCCGGTCGACTTCCACCGATGAGTCCTGACGGCGATGGCCCCTCGCCGCTCCGCGAGCCGTCCCTCAGCCAGCCAGCCGTGTCCTCGAGCCGGCCCTCCTCTGTCCACCCCGAGGTCGACCCTGCAGATCTGATGGCGCGCCTGCGCGCCCGCCACGACGACATGGTGCACCTGCTTCGACGGCTCACCGAGATCGAGACCCCGAGCAGTGTCCCTGAGAGCTTCGAGCCGCTGCTCGTGATCCTCGAGGAGGAGTTGGGTGAGGCCGGGTACACGATCCGGCAGGTCCCGGGTCACGGGGTCGGACCGCACCTGTTCGCGCGCCCGACCCGTCGCGACCGGGCGCGACCGACGCAGCTGTTGCTCGGGCACACGGACACCGTCTTCCCGGTCGGGACGCTGCAGTCGATGCCGGTCGCCACGGACGAGCACACCTTGGCCGGTCCGGGCGCGTACGACATGAAGGCCGGGCTCGTGCAGGGGGTCGCAGCACTCCGGGTGCTCCACGACATCGGCGTCGAGCTCCCCGCCGAGCCGGTCGTCCTCTTCAACAGCGACGAGGAGATAGGCAGCCCCGACTCGACCCGCTGGATCCGGATGCTGGCCCGGTCTGCATCCAGGGCGTTCGTCCTCGAGGCCTCGTTCGGTCCTGAGGGTGCTCTCAAGACCGGCCGAAAGGGTGTGGGCCGCTTCGTGGTCCACGCGAAGGGCACCGCCGCGCACGCAGGTCTCGACCCAGAGCGGGGCGTGAGCGCGGTGTTGGAGATCTCGCACCAGATTCAGCACCTCTTCGAGCTGAACGACCCTGACCGGCACGTGACCGTCAACGTGGGCAGGGTCGACGGAGGGTTGCGGTCGAACGTGGTCGCGCCCGAGGCGACGGCCGAGGTCGATGCCCGGGTCATGACCAGGGATGACGCGCTCCGGGTGGAGCACGCCATCCATTCTCTCGAGCCGGTGCAGGACGGGGTGGTGCTCAGGGTCGAGGGCCGGTTCGGGCGTCTCCCGATGGAGCAGACCCCACGCAACCGCCGGCTCTGGCAGCAGGCGGAGCGAGCCGGAGCGGCGCTCGGTCTGGAGGTGGGTGAGGCGGTGGTCGGGGGCGGCTCCGACGGGAACACGACCAGCCTCTTCACGGCGACCCTCGACGGGCTGGGCGCCGTGGGGGACGGGGCGCATGCGGCGCACGAGCACGTCGTGCTCGGCGCCATGCCCGAGCGGGCCGCGCTCCTGGCGCTGCTCCTGGCCGGCCCCGTCGAGGGCGGGTCCCTCAGCGGCCCATCCGGCGGTGTGGTCGGCGCGAAGGCACCTCGAGGCGAGGCCTGAGGTGGCCGGCCACTACTTCACCAGCGTCACGCGCCGGGCGGGACTCGGCGATCGGGTCTTCGACGTGGAGCCGGTCGCCCGTGACGAGTGGGCCACCGGGCAGTTCGTGGTGGGCGAGGTGGCCGGCGACTCACCTCTACCCCACGAGATCGAGGTGCCGAGCGGGCGGCTGGTCGAGGTCGTGATCGGAGACAAGGTCGTCGGCGCCCTGGGTGCGCGGGCGGCCACCCTCCAGGGCGTCGGCGACTGGCGTGCTGTCGGGACGGACGGGCGGATGGAGGTGCTCTCGATCGGGGGGGTGATCGGGAGGAGCACCTCGGTGTCGCCGTTCGGTCGGCGTCCGATCCCGCTCCTCTACCAGGGTCACGTCCTCATCGAGGGGCGGGCGGCGACGATGCGCGACTTCGTGGCCACCCGCGAGGCCGAGCGCTTCTCGGTGCCCACGGTGCTGATCATCGGCAGCTCCATGGATGCGGGGAAGACCCTCGCAGCGAAGCAGATCGTGCGGGTGCTGAAGTCGGAGGATCACCGGGTCGCCGCGGCGAAGCTCACCGGAGTCGGGCGCTTCCGTGACGTGATGGCGATGGGTGACGCGGGAGCCGACGCCATCTTCGACTTCATAGACGCCGGGCTCCCCTCCACGGTGGTTCCGGCCGACGAGTACCGCCCGGCCCTGCGGCGGTTGCTGGCCCAGGTCGAGGAGTCCGGTCCGGATGTCCTCGTCGCCGAAGCGGGCGCCTCTCCGCTCGAGCCGTACAACGGCGACGTCGCGGTCGACGAGCTCGGTGGCTGCGCACGTCTCGTGGTGCTCTGCGCCAGCGACCCGTACGCCGCGGTCGGGGTGATCGAGGCGTTCGGCAGCACGCCTCATCTGGTGTCGGGCAGGGCAGCCAGCACGACGGCGGGGGTGGAGCTGTGCGAGAAGCTCACCGGGCTCCCGGTGATGAACCTCCTCGACCCCGACTCGCGCCCCCGGCTGGTGGAGATGCTCGGGACCCGTCTTCAGCTGCCGGGCGGCTCTTCCAGCGACCTCCCAGCAGGCGGCCGAACCGGCCCGGGCGCCGACCGACCCGCCACCCGGCTGCACTAGCCTCGATCCCTCGTGAGCCGGACGTACGCGGTCCACACCTTCGGGTGCCAGATGAACGAGCACGACTCGGAGCGGATCGCCGGGCTGCTCGAACGGGAGGGCTACGACGCGGCCGACCCGGGAGCAGCCGAGGACGCGGACCTGATCGTGCTCAACACCTGCTGCGTCCGGGAGAACGCCGACAACAAGCTGTACGGAGCGCTCGGACGGCTCAAGGCGGTGAAGGAGGCCAGGCCGCAGGCCCGGATCGTCGTCGCGGGCTGCCTCGCCCAGAAGGACCGCGACCTGATCAGGGAGAGGGCACCGCACGTCGATGTCGTCTTCGGCACCCACAACGTCCACCGCCTCGGCGAGCTCCTTGCCCGGGCCGAGAGCGAGGGCCCGGTCGTGGAGGTCTGGGAGGAGGCACCGCTCGAGGGGTCCGAGAGCTCAACATCGGCGCTGCCGGCTCGCCGCGAGGTCGAGCACGCCGCCTGGGTGACGATCCAGACGGGTTGCGACAACAGCTGTGCCTTCTGCATCGTGCCGGCTGTGCGGGGCCCTGAGGTGAGCCGTCCCTTCGGGGAGGTGGTAGCCGAGGTCGAGAGCCTCGTGGCCTCGGGTGTGGTGGAGGTGACGCTCCTGGGTCAGAACGTCAACTCCTACGGCCGCGACATCACAACCCGGCTGCGCGCCGAGCGGCCGGGGCCGGAGGACGTGGCCGTGGCCGGGGAGCGGTGGGCCCTCGAGAGCCGGCGAAGGCCGCGGCCGCTCTTCTCCGACCTGCTGCGCGCGGTCGGATCGATCCCGGGTGTCCGAAGGGTCCGGTTCACCAGCCCCCATCCGAAGGATCTGCGACCGGAGACCGTGGAGGCGATGGCCGAGGTCGACGCGGTCTGCCCCCACCTGCACCTCCCTCTCCAGGCCGGGAGCGATCGCACCCTGCGGGCGATGCAGCGCGGCTACACCGTGGAGCGCTACCTGGAGCGGCTGGCGTCCGCCCGGTCGGCCGTAGGGGACCTCGCCGTCACGACGGACCTCATCGTCGGGTTCCCGGGTGAGACCGAGCGCGACTTCGAGCGAACCCTCGAGGTGGTGGCCGAGGTCGGTTACGACAGCGCCTTCACCTTCGTCTTCTCGCCCCGCCCGGGTACTCCGGCCGGCGAGCGGGTCGACGAGCTCGTACCGCGCGAGGTAACCGCCGAGCGGATGGAGCGGCTGAGGATCGTGGTGGAGCGTTCGTCGCTGGCGCGCAACCTCGATCGTGTCGGTCGGACGGAGGAGGTGCTGGTGGAGGGGCCCTCGAAGAAGGACCCGACCCGCCTCACCGGTCGCACCCCCCAGAACAAGCTCGTCCACTTCCGCGCTCTCGCTCCCTTGCGGACCGGGAGCTTCGCCCGGTGCCGGGTCACGGAGGCCCGGACCCAGTACCTCATCGGTGAGCCGGTCGAGGCCGCCGAGCCGGCGGACCGCCGCCTGAGGATCCCGGTGGTGTCGGCCTGAGACCCGAGCAGACCGGCCCGCCGACCGTGGCACTCGCCCTGGTAGGGCCGACGGCGGCGGGAAAGAGCGAGCTCGCCCTGGCCCTGGCCCGCGCGGTCGGCTCGCTCGAGATCGTCTCGGTCGACTCGATGCAGGTGTACCGGGGGATGGACCTCGGCACCGCCAAGCCGACCGCGGCCGAGCAGGCCGAGGTGCCGCACCACCTCGTCGATCTCATGGATCCGGGTGAGGAGATGACCGTCGCGCACTTCCAGGAGGAGTACCGCCGGGTGATCACCGACCTGGTCGCCGGTGGGCGGAAGGCGCTCCTGGTGGGCGGCACGGGCCTGTACTTCCAGGCCTGCGTGGACGACCTGGAGATCCCGCGCCGGTATCCGGCGGTCCGGGCCGAGCTGGAGGTCGAGACCGACACCGAGGTGCTGCACCGTCGCCTGGCCGAGCTGGACCCCGTCGCGGCCTCCCGCATGCAGCCGGGCAACCGGCGTCGGGTGCTGCGGGCCCTCGAGGTGACCGTCGGGAGCGGTCGGCGGTTCTCGTCGTTCGGGCCCGGGTTGGACAGATATCCCGCCGCGGCGTTCCCGATCGTGGGCCTCCGGTGGCCGCGCCCGGTCCTGGACGACAGGATCGCCGAGCGGCTCGCCCACCAGCTCGGCTCGGGGCTCATGGAGGAGGTGCGAGCGCTGGCGGCGCGGCCCGACGGGCTGTCGCGCACCGCCCGGCAGGCGCTCGGCTACCGGGAGGTGCTCGATCACCTGGAGGGCCGATGCTCGCTGGAGGAGGCTCTGGAGCACGCGGTCACCCGTACCCGGCGCTTCGCCCGCCGTCAGGAGCGCTGGTTCCGCCGGGACCCACGTGTCGAGTGGCTGGACGTCGATGGCGACCCCCTCTCGCTCCTGCCGGTGCTCGCCGAGCGCCTGGAGCAGGGAGGGCCCGCAACCGGATAGCCGCTTCCGAGCCGGGGCTGCGAGACTGGCTCGGTGGAACTCACCAAGCACCACGGGCTGGCCAACGACTTCCTCGTGGTCCTCGACGAGGCGAACGGGCAGCTGCCCCCGATCGACGGCGAGCTGGCGCGTCGGCTCTGCGACCGCCGCAGGGGCGTGGGTGCCGACGGGCTCATCCATGGCGCAAGGCCCGGACCCGGATCGGACGTCGACGTGGCGATGCACCTGTTCAACGCGGACGGGAGCAGGGCCGAGATGAGCGGCAACGGGATCAGGTGCCTGGCCCAGGCGCTCGCGATGGCGCGCGAGGACCACAGCCTCCATCTGACGATCGGCACCGACGTCGGGGACCGCACAGCGGTCGTTTCCGGGGGTCCCGGATTCCAGGTGGTGGAGGTGAGCGTCGACATGGGCCCCGCCTCGGAGGGCCCACCCTTGCCACCGGAGACCCTCGAGCGAGCGCCCCTGAGGGTGGCGTCGGTCTCGATGGGCAACCCTCACCTGGTGGTCGAGGTCGAGGACGTCGCCGGAGTCGACGTGGCCGTCGAGGGTCCCGCCTACGCGGCGCCCTTCGCCGGCGGCATCAACGTCGAGCTCGTCGCGCTCGCCGGCGCACCCGACGTCGTCGACCTCGTGGTGTGGGAGCGGGGAGTCGGCGTGACCGAGGCCTGCGGCACCGGGGCATGCGCTGCGGCACATGCCGCTCGGGAGTGGGGCGCGGTCGGTGACCGGGTGGAGGTGCGCATGCCCGGCGGTGAGGCGGAGGTGGCGCTGGACGGAACCATCACCCTCATCGGTCCGGCATCGCACATCGCCACCGTGGAGTGGGCCGGTGCCTGAACCCGAAGCGATCGGGCGCCACCGGGGTGGTTTCGGCGAGTTCGGCGGCGAGTCCGCGGGGCTCATCGAGCGGAGCTTCCGGGAGCGGATCGTGATCGTCGGGGTCACGCTCGCCGGCTCCACCGAGGAGGAGACCGAGGAGTCGCTGGACGAGCTCGCCCTTCTCGTCGACACAGCTGGAGCGGACGCGGTGGACCGCGTGGTGCAGAGGAGACGTGTCCCCGATGCGGCCACCTTCGTGGGCAAGGGAAAGGTGCAGGAGATCCGGCTTCGCGTGGACGCGGTCGACGCCGACACGGTGGTGTTCGACGACGAGCTCAGCCCCGCACAGCAGTTCAACCTGGAGCGGATCCTCGGCCGCACCGCCCTGGACAGGACCGGGGTGATCCTCGACATCTTCGCCCAGAACGCGCACTCACCGGAGGGCATGGCGCAGGTGGAGCTGGCCCAGCTCCGGTACCGGCTCCCACGGCTCAGGGGCAAGGGCACAGCGCTCTCCCAGCAGGCGGGCGGGATAGGGACCAGGGGCCCCGGCGAGACCCAGCTCGAGATCGACCGGCGACGGATCCTGAGGCGGATCCAGAAGTTGGAGGGCGACCTGCGGGAGATCGGGCGTCACCGCAGCACCCAGCGGAAGGCGGGGAGGAAGGCCGGTCTGCCGTCGGTCGCGCTCGTCGGGTACACGAACGCGGGGAAGTCGACGCTGCTCAACCGGCTCACCGACTCGGGTGTCCTGGTGGAGGACCGGCTCTTCGCCACCCTCGACGCCACCACCCGGAAGCTGACGCTGCCCAGCGGGACCGGTGTCCTGCTGGTCGACACCGTCGGGTTCATCCGAAAGCTCCCCCACCAGCTGGTGGAGGCGTTCAAGTCGACGCTGGAGGTGGTCGTCGAGTCGGATCTCCTCCTCCACCTGGTGGATGCCTCGGCCCCCGACCCCCTCGCCCAGGTCGACGCGGTGCGTGAGGTCCTGGTCGGGATCGGCGCCGGGGAGGTTCCCGAGCTCCTGGCGTTCAACAAGGCCGACAGCACCCCCGAAGCGGAGCGGCTGGCCGAGAAGGTGGAAGGTGCCCTCGCCGTGTCGGCCCGGACGGGCGAGGGGATCGAAGCCCTCCTGCTGGCCGTGGGGGACCGACTGGATCGGCGGGGGCCGGTCGCCGAGCTGCTGGTGCCGTTCGACCGTGGTGACGTGATGGCCGCCCTACATCGCTGTGGCCAGGTGCTGGAGGAGGCCGAGAGGGCCGGAGGGATGTGGTTCCGGGTGCGGCTGGACGAGCCGTCGAGGTCCGCGTTCGAGAGCTACGTCGCGGCCGCGGAGCGGGTCGTCGCGGGCCGGGAGGCATGACGGAGGTGGGCGCCGCCCCTCACGGTGGGTTCCGGCCACCCCCGTACCCCTACGACCGGCTGGAGGAGCTTCGCGGGGTTGCAGACGGCCACGAAGGGGGCTGTGTCGACCTCTCGGTCGGCACGCCGTGCGATCCCCCACCACCGTCGGTGCTCGATGCTCTGGCGTCGTCGGGCACAGAGCGTGGCTACCCGCCATCGGCGGGAACCGAGCAGCTGCGGTCGGCCGCGGCGGCCTGGATCGCCGATCGGTTCGGCGTGCAGGTGGCCCCTGATCGGGTGGCGGCGTGCGTCGGCACGAAGGAGCTCGTGGTCGGCCTACCTCACCTGCTCCGCTTGCGCACACCGGACCGCGACACGGTGCTGTACCCGGCGGTCAGCTACCCGAGCTATGCGATGGGCGCGGAGCTGGCAGGTTGCCGTGCGGTCGCGGTGCCGGTGGACGACCGGTGGTGCCTCGACCTGGCCGGGATCGATCCTCGCGATGCCGACCGAGCCCTCTGCCTCTGGGTGAACTCGCCGGGGAACCCTGCCGGAGGGCTGGAGGACCTGGCTGCCGTCGCCGAGTGGGGCCGTCGCTTCGGGGTCCCGGTGTTCAGCGACGAGTGCTACGTGGAGTTCACCTGGGACGGAGCTCCCCGCTCGATCCTCCAGGACGTGACCGACGGTGTCGTGGCGGTGCACTCGCTCTCGAAGCGCTCCAACCTCGCGGGGCTGCGCGTCGGCTTCTACGCAGGCGACCGCGAGCTCGTCGGCTACCTGCGGGAGGTGAGGAAGCACGCCGGGTTGATGGTGCCGGGTCCGGCTCAGGCCGCGGGCGCGGCTGCTCTGGGGGACCGGGCACACGTAGAGGAGCAGCGCGCCCGCTACCGGGTACGTCTGGAGCGGGGAGCGGAGATCCTGCAGGCGTTCGGCGCGCAGGTGGAGTCGCCGGGTGGCGGCTTCTACCTGTGGGGCAGGGCGCCGGGCGATGACTCATGGGCCTTGACCCGGCGATTGGCCACGGAGGGTGGCGTGCTGGTGAGCCCCGGGGAGTTCTACGGCGACGCGCGCTATGTACGGGCGGCGATGGTCCAGGGGCTTGATTCGCTCGATCTCGCAATGGAGCGCTTCTCTGTGTGATGGGCTTCACACAATCCGTGGCCAAGGATCGAGATCGCTCAAGATGCACCCTTGGCACGCTGAGTGGCCGGGCGTAGGGTGGGCGAGGGATCCTCGGGGACCGGATCCGGGGAGACAGGCAGGAGGGGGATGGAGCCCATGATCGGAAAGCGTCTTCTGGCCGCTGTGGTGGTTTCGGTGATGGGGGCCGGCTGGGTCGCCGGCGCCGCCGGAGCCGCGCCCATGGATCGGGTGACGATCTGCCACGGCACGCCGAACAAGTACGTGATCATCACGCCGAACGCGAGCTCGTTCAAGGACGGTCACCTCGACGACGGGGTGGTCCCTGGTACCAGCCACGGTGAGAACAACCTGCCCGACCTGTACTGGGACGGCTACGAGTGCGGGGGTGACGGGGAGACCCCGGAGTAGCGCGCGCCAGATCGGGGCGCCGTGACGAGCGCTCCGGTTCGAGCGGGCGCACTCCCGCAGAGACGCTGGCCGGGCCCCAGGCGGCGGGTGGCACCGGCACGGCGAGGCGGGAGGCGTTCCTCTCGGCCAGAATGTGTGGGTGAGCGTCATCGGTCCACCCACCGGCACGGATCCCTTCGCGCCCGAGATCAAGCCCTCGGTGCTGTGGTACTGGATCGGCGGGCTGCTGCTCGTCGCAGGCGTCATCGGTGGCGTCGTCTGGGGAGTCGTCGGCTTCAGCCGGATGATGGACCAGATCGAGGACTTCCAGAGGGTCCACGTTCCCGGATCGGGCGAGGTCTTCATCGACGATCCGGGCGGCTACACCATCTACCACGAGTACGAGGGCGCGGCGACGTCGTCGTGGAGGCAGGCGCCCGACGTCGAGATCACCGATCCCAGCGGGTCACCGGTGTTCGTGGAGTCGTACGGTCCGAACGCGTCGCTGACGTACGACTACGAGCACGAGGGCGTCGCCGTCTACACCTTCGATGCACCCACGACCGGGACGTACGAGGTCGAGACCCACGGGGAGTTGGACCTCGGGTGGGACCAGCAGATCGCGATCGGTAGGTCCTTCACCGGGACGCTGGCCGCCGCCATCCTCGGAGCCCTCGCGATCGGTGCGATCGGCGTGCTCTCGGGAACCATCCTCCTCATAGTCACCGCGGTGCGCCGGGGTTCGGCGAAGCGCAAGTCCGCGGCAGCAGCGTGGGTAGGTGCGCCGGGGGTCGCGGGTGCTCAGTACGGCTTCCCACCACCGCCGCCCAACCAGTACCCACCACCGCCGGGTCAGTACCCACCACCCGCCGGTCAGTACCCACCACCGCCGGGTCAGTACCCACCCCCGCCGCCCGCTCCCGGGACTTGGCCGGCGCCGTCTGCAGGGAGCTGGCCCCCGCCGGCTCCACCCGGATCGTCGGGGCTCGAGCAGGATGCCCTGTCCTCGGCATCGACCGAGGACGGTTCCGTGGCGGAGGACTGGACCCCGCCGATCCCGTGAGGGCCGGATCGGCCTCCACCTCGATCGAGCCGGTCCGACAGGTCAGCCTTCCCCCGGTCCGGCCGGCGAGAGGTTGGTACTGGTTGGCTCTGGTGATCGCCGCGCTCGGCTTCCTGGTCGCGTTCGTGCTCTTGGCGATGGGGTCGTTCGCGTATCTGGGGGCGATCGATGACCTGGATCGGCTCGGGCTGCCGGGCCGTGCCGAGATCGCGACCACCGGCACGGCTCGCGTGTATCACGAGCCGGAGGGTGGCGAGGTGGCGGGCCTGGGCGAGCTGGAGCTGCACGTCGAGGGAGATGGGGGCGAGGAGATGGCCGTCGCCGGCATCGCTGCGGCAGGTGAGCGCTACGACGTCCAAGGCCGCTTCGGAGTGCTGGTGGCGGAGATCGAGCTGCCCGAGCCCGGGCCGAACTCCCTCGTCGCCGAGGGCGATGCTCCCGGTCGGCTGGCGATCGGGGAGTCCCCGGGCCGGAACCTGCAGTCATACGGTCTGGGAGCGCTCGCGGCGGTGGCCGTGGGCGTGACCGTGGGTACGGGCATCGCTCTCCGAACCCGTCGTCGTCGTGCCACCAGCCTCGCGGCTCGGCTCGACGCCTCCCGCCGCCTCGGTGGCGATACCGCTTGATCGCCGCTCGCCACCGACCGGTACGCTGCGCGTCCGTGGGAGACCTGCAGAGCACGATCGAGGGGCTGTGGGAGAAGCGGGAGGCGATCGACTCCGAGGCCCCCGAGGTCCGCGACGCGGTGTTCGAAGCGGTGAAGCTGCTCGACTCCGGCGAGGCGCGGGTCGCCGAGATCGGCCCGGACGGCGTGGTGGTGGTCAACCAGTGGTTGAAGCAGGCGATCCTCCTGCTGTTCAAGGTCTCGGAGATGGCCACCATCGAGCTGGGTCCGTTCGAATACGTGGACAAGATCCCCCTGAAGTCCGAGTTCGAGCGTCACGGCGTGCGTGTGGTGCCTGGCGCGTCGGCCCGATTCGGCTCGTACCTGGCGCCCGGTGTGGTCATGATGCCCAGCTACGTGAACATCGGTGCCCACGTGGGCGAGAACACGATGGTCGACACCTGGGCGACGGTGGGGTCTTGCGCCCAGATCGGGGCGAACGTGCACCTCTCGGGCGGTGTGGGGATCGGTGGGGTGCTCGAACCGCCACAGGCAGCTCCGGTGGTGGTGGGTGACGACGCTCTGATCGGGAGCCGGTGCATCGTGGCGGAGGGCGCGCGCGTGGGTGACGGGGTCGTGCTGGGCGCCGGGTGCATCCTGACGGGCAGCATCCCCGTCTTCGACGCGGAGACCGGCGAGGAGCTCGGCAGGGGGCAGGTGCCACCCTGGTGCGTGGCGGTCTCGGCGACGCGGGCCAGGCAGTTCGCCGGCGGCAGCTTCGGCATGCCATGCGTGCTGGTGGTGAAGCGGCTCGAGGAGGGCGAGCGGCACGACAAGGCCCAGCTCAACGAGATCCTCCGGGGACACGGAGTTGCCACATGAGCACCCACCCGAACGTGGCACCCTCGACTCCCGGGTCATGACCGACCTGCTCACGCTCACGGCGGCACTGGTCGACGTCCCCTCTCTCAGCCACCACGAGAAGGAGCTCGCCGACCACATCGAGCAGCGTCTGTCAGCGGTGTCGGGCCTTGCCGTGGACCGCTTGGGAGACAACGTGGTGGCTCGGACGGACCTGGACCGGGAGCGACGACTCGTCCTCGCCGGGCACACGGACACGGTGCTGCCGAACGGCAACGAACGGAGCCGGCTCGAGGGCGACACGCTCTGGGGGCTCGGTGCGGCCGACATGAAGGGGGCTCTGGCGGTGATGTTGGAGCTGGCTGCGACGATCCCGGATCCGCAGCTCGACGTCACCTACGTCTTCTATGCCCGGGAGGAGGTGGCCTCGCGGCACAGCGGCCTGCTCGAGCTCTTCGGAGCGAGGCCGGAGCTCGTGCGGGGAGACGTCGCGCTGCTCGGCGAGCCCACAGCGAACAGGTTGGAGGCCGGTTGCCAGGGAACGATGAGGCTGAGGGTCGCGCTCGGCGGCGAGCGTGCGCACACCGCCCGCCCCTGGCTCGGCAGCAACGCGATCCATCGGCTCGGCGAGGTCCTGGGAGTGCTGAACCGCTACGAGGGGCGGCGTCCGGTGCTCGACGGCTGCGAGTACCGGGAGATCCTGCAAGCGGTGTTCGTGGAGGGAGGGGTGGGGGGCAACGTGGTCCCCGACCACGCCGAGCTGGTGCTGAACCACCGCTTCGCCCCGGACCGGTCGGCAGAGGCGGCAGAGCACCACGTCAGGGAGCTGCTCGCAGGCGTCCTGGGCGAGACGGACCAGGTCGAGGTCGTCGAGCTGGCCCCTGCGGCCCCACCTGCGCTCGGGCACCCGTTCCTCTCCGAGCTGGTGGGGTCGCACGACCTCGATGTGCGGGGCAAGCTGGGCTGGACCGATGTGGCCCGCTTCGCCGAGCACGGCATCCCCGCCGCGAACTTCGGACCGGGTGATCCCGATCTCGCCCACTCAGCAGGTGAGAGGATCACCCGGGGAGAGCTGGAGCGCAGCTTCGCCGTGCTCCACTCGGTGCTGGCAGGCTCTTGACCGGCACCAACCGCTACCAGCGAGGAGAGCAACATGGCAGTGCAGATCGGTGGGGAGGCCCCGGACTTCACCCTTCCGGACGGTGACGGCGAGCCCGTGAGCCTGTCGTCGTTCCGGGGCGAGAAGGCGGTCGTGCTCGTGTTCTACCCGTTCACCTTCACGGGGATCTGCGAGGGTGAGCTCTGCCAGCTCCGCGACGACCTCTCCATCTACGAGGCTGCCGGCGTGCAGGTGCTGGCGGTGTCGTGCAACGCACGGCACGCCCAGAAGCGCTGGGCCGAGGAGATGGGCTACACGTTCCCGGTGCTCAGCGACTTCTGGCCCCACGGAGACGTCGCGCAGGCATACGGGGTGTTCGACGAGAAGCGGGGATGTGCGATGCGGGCCACTTTCCTCATCGACCGGGACGGCAAGGTCGTCGACTTCTTCGAGAGCGGTGACCTCGGCACACCCCGGGAGAAGGCCAGGTACGAGGAGGCCCTGCAGAGGCTGTGAGGCGCAAGCCCAGCCGGAGCGCTCAGAGGCGGCGCAGGACGGTCACGACCTTCCCGTAGATGGTGAGCTCACCAGCGGGGAAGCTCATCGGCTTCAGCCTCGGGTTGGCCGGTTCCAGGATGACGTTGGACCCGCGCCGGCGGAACCGCTTCACGGTCGCCTCGCCCCCGGGGATGCCCGCGACCACGATCTGTCCGGTGGAGGCCTCTGTGCCGGATCGGGCGACCACGTAGTCGCCGTCGAAGATCCCGGCTTCGATCATCGAGTCGCCCCTCACCCTGAGCATGAACAGATCGCCGGGACCGGTGAGGTCGGCCGGGAGGGGGAAGACCTCTTCGACGTTCTCCTCCGCCAGGACGTCGGTCCCGGCGGCCACATCCCCGACGAGCGGGACGTAGTGGACGGGCCGGCGCTCCATGGCCACCCCGGAGTTGGGGTCGTAGCGGACCTCGATGGCGCGGGGCTTGGTGGGGTCGCGCCGGAGGTAGCCCAGGCGCTGGAGCGTGGCGAGGTGGGAGTGGACGGTCGAGGGCGAGGTGAGGCCCACCGCCTTGCCGATCTCGCGGACGGACGGCGGGTAGCCACGTGCCGCAAGCTGGTCGGAGACGAAGTCCAGGATCTGGAGTTGTCGGGCGGTGAGGTCGCTGGCGGCCATCTGGTGCTCCTCGGTGGATCGAACAGGTGTTTGCAGGCTAGCAGCCCACGGTCTCCATGGCAAACGCCTGTTCGATCGATGAGGACGAGCACGGCGGTGGGCGCTGGCCGGCGCCGGGTACCCGGACGGTCTTGACACCGAACAGGCGTTCGTGCTTTGCTCGTCCTGCACTCGAACAGCAGTTCGCCGAACGACTGTTCTAGCACCACGAGCCGAGTGAGGGGTGGATCCCGGATCCGGAGTGTCACACCCCCTCTGGAGAATCACCGTCATGGCAGCACCCGTTCATCACCTCTCACCCCAGGCCAGGGAGTTCCCCGAACCGCTGGCGAGGTTCTTCGCCGTCCCCGCAGTCGGCGAGGCCCCCGAGCGACCCCGTCTCCGGGTCATCCCCGGCGGTCGGGAAGCGGCGCTCAGGCATCGCCGGCCGGCGGCCGTGTACGGGCGCCGGCGGGCTGTGGCCGCCGCGGTCGCTGCCGGACTCATGTTCGTCTCGATGCTGGGCGTCGGTTGGCTGGGTCGGGTGGCGGGAGCGGCCGTGGGTGCGGCTGCCGGCGCCGTCGGCTCGACGTCGGGCCCGGAGCCGGACGGTCGCACGAACCCGTTGGCGGGCGCTCCCGGGCTCGATTCCGATGAGTGGGTGGTGGAGCCGGGTGACACGCTCTGGTCGATCGCGTCCGAGCTCCGGCCCGAGGGGGATGTTCGACCCGTGGTGGACGAGCTCGCCCGTCGCAACGGAGGCGCGGTGATCGAGGCGGGCGAGCGACTCGATGTGGGAGGTCTCCGCGGTTGAGCGCCGGGGTCCTGGTCGGATCGCTCCCCTCGGTCGAGGCATCGGGACCGGGGAGCACGTGGCATCCCGCCCTCGGTCCGCCGTGGGACGAGGGCCCGGGTGAGGTGGATCAAGGACCAGCGGAGGTGAGCGCACCGGCAGGGCATCCCGGACTCCGGGATGTCGGGGGCCAAATCGGGGTGGGTCAGGTCCCGGACCTGCAGGGGCGCCCGGGTCAGGGTCCGGGGGGTGACCCGGGAGATAGCGTCTGCTTCGTGCGATGCCCGGTCTGCTCCGGCTCGGAGGACAAGGTGGTCGACTCCCGTCTCACGGACGACGGCTCGGCCATCCGTCGCCGTCGCGAGTGCGCGGGCTGCGGGTCCCGCTTCACCACCTTCGAGCGCCTCGAGGAGCAGGTCTTCACCGTGGTCAAGCGCTCCGGGGACAGGGTTCCGTTCGACCGGGTCAAGATCGAGGCCGGGGTCGCCTCGGCCGCCAAGGGGCGGCCGGTGACGGAGGAGCAGATGCAGCACCTCTCGCTGGACGTGGAGGAGGAGCTGCGGATGGCTGGTCCGGAGGTGTCGTCGGAGGAGGTCGGCCTTGCGGTGCTGGATCGGCTGCGCGCCCTCGACGAGGTCGCGTACCTGCGGTTCGCCAGCGTGTACAAGGACTTCTCCGAGGCATCGGACTTCGAGCGCGAGCTCCAGGTGCTCACCAAGCAGACCGAGCCCAAGCGCCACTGAACCGAAGGCAGCCCGGCGGAGGCTTCAGGTGCGCCTGACGTAGCGCAGGAACAGCATCCCCTCCTCGGAGAGGACCCTCACCAGGGTGAGCGCCAGAGTCGGATGGGGTGTGGTTCCGGCCACGATCCGGCCCGAGGCGCCACCAACGAGGATCGGTGCCACCGTCAGGCACAGCTCGTCCAGCAGGCCCGCGGCCAGGAGCTGATCGTTCAACGAGGGGCCACCCTCGACCAGCACGACGCGCGCTCCGAGCTCGTGCAGAGAGCGGAGCGCGTCTCCGATCTCGACGCGGCTCCCCTGTCCGGCGAGCAACAGGTCGCTCCGGTCGGCCACCTCCGTTCGTCGGGTGCGGTCTGCCGCGGGGGAGGTCACCACCAGGGGCGGCGGGTCGGACTCGGTGAACAGCGGGGAGCTCAGATCCAGGTCGAGTCGGTTGGAGACCACAGCGATCCTGGGATGGGGGGCCTGCCCCCGGAGCACCCGGCGCTCCTGGATCCGGAGCGGCGTCCGCGGGGGTCCGTAGCGCTCCGCGCGGAGGGTGCCTGCCCCGACCAGGATGAAGTCGGCCAGCGAGCGGATGGCGGTGAAGACCCGGCGGTCAGGCGGACCGCCCAGCCCCCCGCTGACGCCGTCGACGGCAGCTGCGCCGTCGGCGGAGGCGATCATGTTCAGCATCACCCAGGGCCGACCCCGGGGGGCGGGTCTCGGATCGGTCTCGTACAGCTCCAGCGGGTCCACCTCGCCCCGGTGCTCGGGGAGGAGCTGTTGCATGAGCGGCTCCAGTCTGCTGCTGGCCTCGGACCGCCACCGCCGGATGGGTGGGCCCCGACGCTACCGCGGCCTGGCGAGCCGTCCCGTGCGCGGAGTCTCATCATGTGAGCTGGATACCCACAGGAAGAAGGGCGAAATTCACAGGTTCATCCTCTTGTCTCCCACAGGCGATCGTTCGTAGCGTGCGAGGTTGGCAACGGGTCGTGGCGCGGACAAGCGGAATGGTGGCTGGCGTCTGTCTGTGCTCTGGCTGGCAGGACGACTCCTATTGGGGGCGACTGGTTCGTTGCTCGGGAGGGGGGCAGCTTCGGTGGTCCACCTCCCGAGCGCTCCCTGACCTGCTGGTCCGCGCCACGGCACGACCGAGCGGGAGGAATCTGTCGAAATCCGTCTCGGACCGTTGACAGGTATGTAATTACGGTGCTGTAATTCCGGAACCACATCTTGTGGCTCGGGCTTCTGGGGGGCTTCTGCGACCACAACATCTTGTGGTGACTCACGTCACCCTGCGCTTGCAGCGCAGCGGTGGGGCGATCACCAGGGATCGAGGGTCAGGCAGGGCGCTCACCGCTCCGTCGAGGCGGTGGTCGGCGGGGAGGTGGGATCCGGGAACCGGGGTCACCGCAGTTCGGAGGACCAGAGGGCGGCGTGGAGCCGCCGGTTGGATCCGACCGGGGAGAGGAGCAACCTATGGCCATGGCGCCCGAGCAGCTGGGAATCGGAGTCCGACGTCACTTCACCACGCCGTCGGTCGACCCGTTCGACGAGGTCGAGTGGGAGCGGCGTGACGCGCGGATCACGAACTTCAAGGACGGCTCGGTCGCCTTCGAGCAGCTCGGGGTGGAGTTCCCCAAGAGCTGGTCCCTGAACGCGACGAACATCGTTGCCCAGAAGTACTTCCGCGGGACCCTCGGCACACCCGAGCGCGAGCACTCGCTCCGGCAGGTGATCGATCGCGTCGCGGACACCATCACCGGTTGGGGCATCCGGGACGGCTACTTCACGGGAAGCGACGAGGCCGAGGCGTTCAGGGCCGAGCTGAAGCACCTGGTCGTCACCCAGAAGGCCTCGTTCAACTCACCGGTGTGGTTCAACATCGGGGTCGAGGGCGTACCCCAGCAGGCCTCGGCGTGCTTCATCCTCTCGGTCGACGACACGATGGACTCGATCCTGAACTGGTACGTCGAGGAGGGGAAGATCTTCAAGGGGGGCTCCGGGGCGGGGATCAACCTCTCGCGCATCCGGTCCTCACGCGAGCTGCTGAAGGGCGGGGGCACGGCCTCGGGCCCCGTCAGCTTCATGCGGGGAGCGGACGCCTCCGCGGGCACCATCAAGTCGGGGGGCAAGACGAGGCGGGCAGCCAAGATGGTGATCCTCGACGTGGACCATCCCGACGTCGAGGAGTTCATCTGGTGCAAGGCCCGGGAGGAGAAGAAGGCCCGGGTCCTCCGCGACGCCGGGTTCGACATGGAGCTCGACGGATCCGACATCCACTCGGTCCAGTACCAGAACGCGAACAACTCGGTCCGGGTGACCGACGAGTTCATGCGCGCCGTCGAGGAGGACGCCGACTGGCATCTGACCTCGCGGAGTGACGGGGAGCCGATCCGGACGATCAAGGCGCGGGAGCTCTTCGGCCAGCTCGCCCGGGCGGCCTGGGACTGCGCCGACCCGGGTCTCCAGTTCGACACCACCATCAACCGCTGGCACACCGCAGCGACCACCGGTCGGATCAACGCATCCAACCCGTGCTTCCCCGGTGACACCTTGGTCCACACGGACAAGGGACTGGTGCGCTTCGTCGACCTCGTCGATCGCGTCCGGCTAGGCGAGTCGTTCGGGGTGTTCACCCATGATGCGACGAACCCGATCCAGCCCGCCGAGCGGATCGAGCTCACCAGTCCCGAGGCCGTGATGATCACGGGCTTCAACGAGATCGTGAAGCTCCGCTTCTCCAACGGCATGGAGCTCCGCTGCACGCCCAACCATCGCTTGTTCACCGCGAATCGCGGCTACGTCGAAGCCAGCGAGCTCACCGAGGACGACAGGGTGAAGGCCCTGAACCTCCCGACTCCGGCCCTTGCCGCCGATCTGAGTCTGCCGGTCGACACCGACGCCCTGGCTCGGGCGGGAGCCGATCGGCGAACGTGGCGTGGTCTCCGCCTTCACGAGAAGTGGAGTCCGGAGTTGGCCCACTACCTGGGCTGGGTCGTGGGAGACGGCTGCATCTCGGCTGACGTGGTTTCGACGGTGTACGGCAGCGACGATGATCGGACGCAGGTGCTGCCGCGCCATCGTGCCCTCCTCGCGGAGGTCAACGGAGGGCGGGAGCCGAAGCCGTCCGAACAGGCGAACGGCACGGTCCAGCTTCGTGCCAGTCGATCAGCGTTCGCGCGGTTCATCGAGGCACTCGGGGTCTCGACCGCACGCGCCGCTGACAAGTGCGTGCCCTGGGCGGTCGAGCAGGCACCGCCCGAGGTGGTCGCTGCTTTCCTCCAGGGCCTATTCGATGCTGATGGCTGCGTGCGCAACCAGGACAAGTCCCGCTACGTAGGCCTGGCCTCGGCCTCGAGGGAGCTGCTCGTCGGGGTCCAGCGCCTTCTCACCACCTTCGGGATCTTCAGCCGTATCTACCCGACGCGTCGAGCATCCGGAGAGGCCGAGTTCGAGCACCTTCGAGCCGACGGGTCCGTCACAACCTATGGGAGCTCGCCGCTGTTCGACCTGCGCATCACCGGCCGCTCACTCCGCACGTTCGCGATGGACATCGGGTTCTCGCTCGCGGCCAAGGCCGAGCGCCTGAGGCGAGCGGTGGAAGAGCACAGCGCCTACACGACCGACGAGACCGTCCGTCTGGTCGATCGCGCATTCGACGGAGTCGAGCTGACCTACAACCTGAGCGAGCCGCGGAACCACTCATACGTCGTGAACGGCCTGGTCGTCCGCAACTGCTCGGAGTACATGCACCTCGACGACTCGGCGTGCAACCTGGCCAGCCTCAACCTGCTCGGGTTCGTCGACGACGAGGGTCACTTCGACGTGGAGGGGTTCCGGAGCGCGGTGGAGGTCGTCTTCACCGCCCAGGAGATCCTCGTCGGCAACGCGGACTACCCGACCGAGCGAATCGGCGACACCTCGCGACGCTTCCGTCAGCTCGGGTTGGGCTACGCGAACCTCGGTGCGCTGCTGATGGCGCTCGGCCTCCCGTACGACTCCGACGGCGGCAGGGCGATGGCCGCCGCGGTCACCTCGCTCATGACGGGGCATGCCTACGTGACGTCGGCTCGGATCGCCGCCCGCATGGGGTCGTTCGCCGGCTACGCCGAGAACGAGAGCCACATGCTGCGGGTCCTCGACCAGCACCGAGAGGCGTCCTTCTCGGTTGAAGACGATCTGCTTCCACAGCCGCACATCCTCGAGGCGGCCCGTCAGGCCTGGGCCGAGGCCTGCGCGCTGGGGCAGGCACACGGGGTGCGCAACTCCCAGGCTTCGGTGTTGGCCCCTACCGGAACGATCGGTCTGATGATGGACTGCGACACGACCGGCATCGAGCCGGACCTCGGCCTCGTGAAGGTGAAGAAGCTGGTCGGTGGCGGCACGATGCAGATCGTCAACCAGACCGTCCCGAGGGCGCTGCAGAGGCTCGGCTACACAGCCGAGCAGGTCGAGGAGATCGTCGAGTACATCGACGAGCACCACTCCATCCTCGGTGCACCCCATCTGACACCCGAGCACCTGCCGGTGTTCGCCTGCTCGATGGGTGACAACGTGATCCACCACATGGGGCACATCAAGATGATGGGTGCAGTTCAGCCGTTCATCTCGGGAGCGATCTCGAAGACCGTGAACATGCCGGAGGAGGTGACGGTCGAGGAGGTGGAGGCCCTCCACCTGGAGTCCTGGAAGCTCGGTCTGAAGGCCGTCGCCATCTATCGCGACAACTGCAAGGTCGCCCAGCCGCTCTCCCAGAAGAAGAAGGAGCCGGCAGCCGCCGATCCCGGGTCAGAGCTTGCTGCCGGCGAGATCGTCGAGAGGGTGATCGAGAAGGTCGTCAGAGAGCCGTTCCGCCAGAAGCTTCCCCGCAATCGCAGCTCACGCACCTTCGAGTTCCGTGTGGCTGACTGCAAGGGATTCGTGACGGTGGGGGAGTACGAAGACGGGCGTCCGGGTGAGATCTTCATCCGGGTCTCGAAGCAGGGATCCACCCTTGCGGGGATCCTCGACGTGGTTCGCGATCTCGATCAGCCACGGACTGCAGTACGGCGTCCCTCTCCGCAGCTTCATCGAGGCCTTCACCGGCATGCGCTTCGAGCCGGCGGGCATGACGGACGACCCCGACATCCGGATCGCGACGAGCCTGCTCGACTACCTCTTCCGCCGGCTGGCGCTCATGTACCTCTCGCCCGGGGAGAGAGCCGAGCTCGGGATCTTCTCCACCGAGGAGCGGATGCAGCCGACGCTCCCGGGCGTGGACGAGTCCACGGTTGAGACGCGCCAGGGTCACGACATCCCGCCCGATCCGCCGTCGGTGCCTTCGGCGAACGAGCTGGTGGCGAAGATGAGCCAGGAGAGCTCGGTGAAGGCCTCGGACGCGCCGATGTGCATGACCTGCGGGGTCCAGATGGTGCGAGCGGGCGCCTGCCACGTCTGCCCGAGCTGCGGAGCCTCGAGCGGCTGTTCCTGAATCCGGCTTGCGTCCCCCGCTCCGGCCGCCTCCGGCGGCGGGCCGCTCGGGCCACGGCCTCGTCTCGAGTGATCCTCAGTCGAACACGACGGTCCGGTTGGCATAGGCGATCACCCGGTGCTCGAGGTGCAGCCTCACCGCGCGGGCCAGGACCACGGTCTCGATGTCACGACCGTGGCGCTTCAGGTCCTCCACCGTGTCCCTGTGGCTCACCGGGGTCACGCCCTGAGCGATGATCGGTCCGGCATCGAGCTCCTCGGTCACGTAGTGCGCCGTCGCGCCTATCACCTTCACGCCTCGCTCGTACGCCTGGTGGTAAGGGCGGGCTCCTGCGAACGCCGGGAGGAAGGAGTGGTGGATGTTGATGGTCCTCGGGCCCCACCTCTCCACGTAGGCCCTGGAGAGGATCCGCATGTACCTGGCCAGCACCACCAGGTCGGGCGCCAGATCACCGAGCAGGGCCAACAGATCAGACTCCTGCTCCGCCGGCTCACGCTCCACCGGCAGATGATGGAACGGCACGTCGAACCGTGCGGAGGCCTCCGCCAGGTCGGGGTGGTTCGATATCACCGCTATCGCCTCCGCCGGGAGGTCGGCGGTGGCGACGCGGCTCAGCAGGTCGTAGACGCAGTGGCCCTCCCGGGAGCCGAGCACCGCCACCCGCGCAGGGTTGCCGACAGGCTCGACTCGCCACTCCATCCGGAAGCCCTGGGCCACCGCCTGGAAGGAAGAGCGCGCTGCCTCGAGATCGAGCGGAGCGTCGAACTCGATGCGTTGGAGGAAGAGATCGGCCTCCGCATCGGTGTGCTGGTCTGCTTCGACGATGTTGCCGTCGACCTCGACCACCCATCGGGCGACACCGGCGACGATCCCGGGACGGTCGGGACAAGAGAGCAGCAGCACGAGGCGCACGGCCTTCCACCGTACCGGTGGACGCCGTGCTGCCTTCCCGGCACCGACGACCGGATCCAGCGGTCCGCTCCACGTCCGGGCCGGAGCGGCTGCCGTAGGGTGGGTCGATGAGCGCCGCTCCCGGCCGGCTCCTGAGCACCCTAAGGGGGGCGGCGGTGACGACGGCGGTCCTCGCCGGGGTGCTGCTCCTCTCGCCGGACGCGCTCTCCTGGTCAGTCGGGACCGTCCAGCCGACCCCGACCTCCTCGGTGCCGACCACACTCCCGCAGCTCTCCGATGGGGCGGGCCGGATCGTGCAGCGACCGGAGAGCGGCCGACCGGCGGAGGGACCGGGTGATCCCGGAGGCTGGATGCAGAGCCTTCTCTTCCTGCTGATCCTCTCCGCGGTGGCCACGATCGGCTTCCTCGTCTGGCGCGACTCGTCGAAGAAGCGCCGCTCCCGGTGAGCAGACCGGCCTTCCCACCGGTCGCGCCGGGCTTCCGGATCGCGTCGCTCATCGGCGGGGCGTTGGCCTCTCTCCTCTTCCTCTGGGTGCTGCTGGTGGGCAGGACGGAGCTCACCGCGGCACCGACCTCCGACTTCTACGACCTCCAGGCTCGGGCCTGGTTCGACGGCGATTGGCACGTCGAGGACGTCACCGACCCCGTCACGGGGGAGAGCTACAACCCGCTGTCCATCGAGGCGTTCGTCGTGGAGGGACGGTCCTACATGTACTTCGGGCCCGTCCCCTCGATGCTGCGGGTCCCGGTGCTGGCTTCGACGGACACGCTGGACGGCGAGCTCACGCAGCCGTCGATGTTCGTGGCCTTCCTGGTTGCCCTCTGGGCGACCCATCTCCTGAGCTGGCGGATCCGGGTGCTGGTCCGGGGATCGGAGCCTGTCGGCCGGGTCGAGCAGGTCGTCGCGGGAGCGACCCTCGGAGCGGTCGGTGGGGGAACCGTCCTCCTGTACCTCGGGAGCCAACCGGTCGTCTACCACGAGGCAGCCCTCTGGGGGGTGGCCTTCGCGCTCCTCTCGTATCACGCGGCGATCGAAGTCGTATCACGGGCGACGCCCCGAGCGGTGGTCACCGCAGGCGTCTTCGCCGGGCTTGCGCTCCACACCCGCGCCTCTGTCGGTCTGGGTCCGGTGGTTGCGCTGGCGCTGTTGTCGGCGGTCACGGCTCTTCGCGCCTTCGGAGGTGAGCGCTTCGCGTGGGCGACGCGATGGTCGCTCCCTCGGGATGTGCATCCGCCCGGTGGGACGGTCGCGCTGCTGGCGGCCGTCACCGTGCTGCCGGTGCTGGTCTACGCCGCCGTCAACATGGCACGCTTCGACGAGCCCTTTCGGTTGCCGATCGAGAAGCAGGTGTTCTCCGGGATCGATCCGAACCGGATCGCCGCCCTCGAGGACAACAGCGGCTCCATCTTCGGGCTCCGGTACCTCCCGACCACCGCATGGCAGTACCTGCGCCCGGACGCCTTGGAGATCGATGCGGTTCTCCCGTGGGTCAACTTCCCCCGCGACCAGGCCACCGTCGTCGGTGACGTGGTGTTCGACACCCGCGACGAGGCCTCGAGTGTCCCGGCCACGATGCCGGTGCTGGCTGTGATGGCGATCGTGGGGGTGGTGGCCGTGGCCCGGTCGTCGAGACGCCCTGACCTCATGGTGCTGCGGCTGCCGCTGATCGGGGCCGCCTGCGGGTGTCTGGGCGTGCTGGCCATAGCCTTCATCGCCCACCGCTATCTCGTCGACTTCCTGCCCCTGCTGCTGCTCGCGGGCCTGGCAGGCCTTCACGTGGCCTTCTGCTGGATGTCTGGGAGGGGTTCGCGGGCGGCGCAGGTCTGTGGTGTGGGGCTGGCCCTGCTGGCTGTCTGGGGCCTGGCCGCGAACCTCGCCCTGGCCGTCGAGTACCAGCGGGTGATCGCTCCCGTGGAACCGTCGACCCGTTGGGCGTTCCTGGAGGTCCAGCACGGAGCTGCTCTGGAGACGACCACATGGGACTCCGCCGCACTGCCGGACCCGACGGGGAGTCGCGGTCGGGTGCTCTCGTGGGTGCAGGACGGCAGCTGCGCGGTCGTCTGGACCGACGGGTTCGAGTGGACCGAGGTGCCGGAGGCCGACTGCGACGTCTCGGGGCCGCGTTCGGTCGTCAGGCTCGGCGGGTGACCGGCTCGAGCTCGAACAGGAGCTGGTAGCCGAAGAGCGTCGGCCACAGGTCGACGGCCACGCGGTCCAGCCTGTGGGCAGCCCTCCTGGCCCGACCCTCCTCCGGCACCCCTAGCTCGCCCCCCCGCTCGGCGATCTCGAGCGGGAGGCCGGTCGCCTGGATCCCGGTGACCCTCCAGCCGCTCCGTGCAGCCAGCCTCCGGAACGATCGTCGGGTGAAGAACCGAAGATGGGCACGATCGAGGATGCCGCGCCGGTCGTAGTCGAAGCGCCCCAGGAGCACACGTCCCCGTACGTACCAGTGGCCGAAGTTCGGGACGCTGACGACGAGGATCCCCCCCGGGGCGAGCACGTCATGCAGCTCTCGCAGGATCCGCTCGGGGGAGCGCATGTGCTCCAACACGTCGGCCGCGAGGACGACGTCGTAGTCGGAGCCCACCTCGGGCGGGAGTCCCTCGTCGAGGTCGGCCTTGATGAACCGGTCCAGCGAAGCACCGGCTCCCTCGGAGCCCTCCAGGTCGACTCCGGTCGCGTCCCAGCCGAGCTCTCGCAGCCGACGGGTCACCGGCGCCACTCCGCAGCCGAGGTCGAGGATGCGACCGGGCCGTCGATGTGCGAGCCGGCGTGCGATCAGGCCATGGGAGCTCTCGTCGGAGACCTTCTCCTCGTAGGTATCCGACGCGAACGCCAGCTCACCGGATCCGAACCCCATCTTGTGCAGGCGGTACCTGACGACGTGGCGTGAGATGTCCCACGCGTAGCGGACGCCGTTGACGTGGCTGATCTCCTCGCCGTAGTAGGTGGGGATGGGGATCTCGGTGATCCGCTTCCCGGCTTCGATGAGCTGGACGATGACCTCGGTGTCGAAGTCGAACCCGTCGCTGTTCTCCTCGAACGGGATCTCCTTCAGCGCGGAGACCGAGTAGGCCCGGTAGCCCGAGTGCCACTCCGAGAGGTGCCGTCCGGTGACGCGATTCTCGAAGGTCGTGAGGACCCTGTTGCCCACGAACTTGTACAGCGGCATGCCCCCTCTGCGGGCGGCGCCACGATGCATCATCCGTGACCCGAGCACAGCGTCCGCCTCGCCCCGCTCGAACGGGGCCACCATCTCCGGCAGCAGCTCCGGCGCGTACTGGCCGTCCCCGTGCAGGAGCACGACCACGTCGAGGTCGTGCTCGATCGCCCAGCGGTATCCGGTCTTCTGGTTCCCGCCGTAGCCGAGGTTGCGCTCCTGTCGGATCACCGTGAGCGGAAGGTCGGTTGTCTGCTGGTAGCCGAGGCCGACCAGGTAGGTCGCGTCGTGGCTGGCATCATCGGAGACCAGCACCCGAGTGATGCGAGGACGGAAGCGGGCCGGGATCCGGTCGAGGACGTCGTGGAGTGTGGAGGCGGCGTTGAAGGCCACCACGAGGATTCCGATTCGGATGGGAGAGGGAGCCATGCGGGTTCTCGGGCGACCGGTGCGCATCGGGCCGGAGCAGAGGCCGCCACGGTAGCCCGCTCGGAGGATCCTCGGGGCGGGTCTCCGGCTGAGATCTGCCCTACTGTTTGAGAAGTGACCGACACCCAACGGGACGACCGGCTAGGGAGGGACCTGGGGTTGATCAGCTCGGTCCTCGATGCTGCGCCCATCGGAGTCGCGAGTTGGACGACCGAGGGGAGGCTGGCCCGAGCGAACCCGGTGTTCGTGGCCCTGGTCGGTGAGCAGAAGGCCTCCGAAGGCACCGCCCTTGCCGAGCTCCTGCGTCCGGAGGAGGTCGCATCGGTGGACAGGCGGCTCGGAGACATCTGGGCGGGCCGGCGCAACCACCTCGAGTGCGACATCCGTTGCCAGGACCCGGAGGGGGAACCGCTGTGGCTGCGGAGCTTCGTGACGCCGGTGTACGGACCCACTGCCGAGCCCGCCTACCTGATGTCGTACGTCTTCGACTTCTCGGGTCAGGCATCCGGCGATCACGCCACGGATCCGCTCACCGACGAAGCACCGGTGATGCTGTGGCTCACCGACGCCGCCGGCCGGCCGCGGCTGGGCAACCGGATGTGCTTCGAGTTCGTCGGTGCGGACCCCAAGGGTGGTGACCTCGGTCGGGTCTGGACCGCTTCGGCTAGTACCGAGGATCTCGCGGTGGCCAGGGAGGAGATCGACACCGCGATCGCCGGGCAACGGCCCTACGAGTTCCTGGCGAGGTTCAAGAGGCGCGACGGGGAGTGGAGGTGGCTGCACCACAGGGCCCGGCCGGTGCTCTCGACCGAAGGCTCGCTCGAGGGATACGCAGGCGCCTCGGTGGACGTCACCGAGAGCGAGCGCGTCCGCGCAGCCCTGCACGAAGCCCAGCAGCTCTTCGAGCACCTCTCCGAAGCAGGTCCCGTGGCGGTCGTCCGCACCGATCCCGACGGACGCATCACCTACCTGAACGGTCGGTGGGCAGAGCTCCTTCCTGACGCCGAGCGGCAGCTCTTCGAGTTCGGTTGGAGGACGGTCCTGAGGAACGAGGATGTGGATCGGATCCTCGAGCGCGGCGCAGCCTCCGCGGAGACGGGCGAGCCCTTCGAGCTGCGCATCAGGGCGCTCGAGCATCTCAACCTGGCAACGCGGAGGCCCGACGACGGCAAGCCTCGGATGGTGTGGGGGGAGCTCCGGGCAGCGCCGATCTTCGACTCTGGAGGAGAGCACAGGGGATTCGCGGCAACCCTCGTCGACGTCAGTGCCGAGGTCGAGGCCGACCGGCTGGCCAAGGTCCTGGATGCCAGCCTCGACTACGTCTTCCTGGCGCTGCCCACCGGTGAGCTGACCTACGCGAACGACGCTGCGGTCAGGGACTTCGGTGTCGCACCGACCATCGAGGACAGCGACGGGGCCTTCCTCTGGGATGTGCTCGACCGTGGCTCGGTCGACTTCTACTACGACATGGTGGAGCCCGTCCTCCATTCGGAGGGGGTCTGGCAGGGAGAGCTGAGCCTTCAGGTCCCCAGAGGTGGACAGACACCCGTATCCGCCCAGCTGCTCGCTCATCTGGACGAGGCCGGGAAGGTCGAGTCGGTCTCCCTGGTGGCCCGGGACATCTCGGAGGTGAAGGAGGCCCAGCAGCAGCTCCGCGAGCTCGCCACCCATGATCGGTTGACGGGTCTGGCGAACCGGGCGCTGCTCTACGACCGCCTCGAGCAGGCACTCGCCAGGAACCGCAGGCTGGGTCACGGCCTCGCTGTCATGTACTGCGACCTCGACGAGTTCAAGCCGGTGAACGACCGATTCGGTCACATCGCCGGAGACGCGGTGCTGGTCGAGATCGGTGACCGCATACGTCAGGTCATCCGCGGGACCGACTCGGCCGCGCGCGTCGGGGGAGATGAGTTCGTGGTCATCGTCGAGGGGACACGTGACATGGGCCTGCTGGAGACGGTGGCGAACCGCTTGATCGATACGATCAGCCGGCCCATCGAGCTCGAGTCCGCCACCGTCGAGGTGGGTGTCTCGATCGGCCTGGTGATGGCCGGTGAGGACTGGGACGATGTCGACCGTCTGATGAACCTGGCCGATCGGGCCATGTACCGGGCGAAGGCCGAGGGGCGGAGACGGGTGAGGATCCTCGACCCGGTCTCAGAGATCTAGGACCGAGCGGGTGGTCCGGTGGATCACCACCGACGACGGGGTGACGCTCTGGTGCCGGGCCGTCGGTTCGGGCCCAGACGCCGTCCTCGTTCCGGGTGCGGTGATCGACGCGGATCTCGAGCCGCTCGCCACGCCGTCTCAGCACGTGGTCTTCGTCGACAGCCGGAATCGTGGCCGATCCGACCGGGTGCACGAGGTGTCGGGGATCGGCTTCTGGCGCGAGCTCGCGGATCTCGAGGTGGTTCGCTCGCAGCTCGGTCTCGAGACCGTCGCGCTCGATCGGGTGCTCGTACGTCGCACTGGTCGTGGCCCGCTACGCGCTGGAGCATCAGGTGCGCGTGACACGCCTGGTGCTCGTTGCGCCGCCACCGCCGCGGTCGGTCGGCCCGATACCGTCGCCCGTCGAGCCGAATCCCGCATCTCTCGCCCGGCTCGACCAGCTCCAGGCGGAAGGACTCGCAGAGGAGGATCCTGTTCGTTGGTGCGAGGAGTGGCGCCGTGTCTGGCTGGAACCCCAGCTCTCGGACCCCTCCGCTCTCCAGCGGTTCCGGTCGAGGCCCTGTGATCATCCCAACGAGTGGCCAGCGCATGCGACCCGGGCCGTGGCGCACGTGCTCGTGGATCTGGGGGCGTTCGACTGGACCGAGGAGCTGGGCCGTTCCGAGACGCAGACCCTGGTGCTGGCGGGGGAAGGGGACGAGGGTGGGTGTGATGCGGCCAACCAGTGGGTGCTGGCACTTCCGCGTGCGCGGATCCTCCTGTTCCCCGGCTCCGGCCGCTTCCCCTGGGTCGAGGAGCCGGACCGGTTCTTCGGGGAGGTGGGGGACTTCCTGGGTGGCCGATGGCCCGACGGGGCACATCGCTGAGACGCTCGGATCGAGCCCGGCCAGATCCTGCGTGGCGGCGAGCGTCCTCGGACGACAGGGCGGTAGCCTCCTGCCGTGGCCGACTACAAGACCCCGCTGCGCGACATCCGATTCGTCCTGGATCACCTATGCGATCTCGACGAGCTGTGCCAGTTGGACCCGTTCGGCGAGCTCGACCCGACCACCATCAACGACGTGATCGGGGAGTACGCGCGCTTCATCGAGGAGGTAGTGGCACCTCTGAACAGGGTGGGAGACACGGAGGGGAGTGTGCACGACGCGGCAACCGGCGAGGTGTCGACGCCGGCCGGTTTCAGGGAGGCGTACGACCGGTTCGTCGAGGCCGGTTGGGGAGGAGTCCCGGTTCCGGCCGAGTACGGCGGAGGCGGCTTCCCGAGGCTCGTCGGGGCCGCCCAGGAGGAGATCCTGGATTCGGCGAACCTGTCCTTCTCGATGGCCCCGCTCCTCACGCACGGTGCCATAGACATGCTGCTGGCCCACGGGACCGAGGAGCAGAAGGAGACCTACGCACGCCGCCTGGCACAGGGCACCTGGACCGGGACCATGAACCTCACCGAGCCGCAGGCGGGCTCCGATGTCGGAGCGGTGACGACCAGGGCGGTACCGGCTGGTGATGGTACCTACCGGGTCACAGGTCAGAAGATCTTCATCACCTACGGCGAGCACGATCTCGCCGAGAACATCGTCCACCTGGTGCTGGCCCGGACACCGGATGCCCCACCGGGCACCAAGGGCATCTCCTGCTTCATCGTGCCGAAGCACCTGGTCGACCCCGACGGATCACTGGGTGGGCGCAACGACGTCCGCTGTGCCTCCATCGAGCACAAGATGGGGATCCGAGCCAGCCCCACCTGCGCCATGTCATACGGCGAAGGAGGGGAGGGCGCCGTGGGCTACATCGTGGGTGAGGAGAACCAGGGCATGCGGTACATGTTCACGATGATGAACACGGCGCGGCTCTCGGTCGGGATCGAAGGCCTGGCGATCGCCGAGCGGGCCTACCAGGACGCCCGCTCCTACGCCTTCGAGCGCCAGCAGGGTCGCGCACCGGGAGCACCGCCCGGTACCCAGTCCCGGATCGTGGACCACCCCGACATCCGTCGTGAGCTACTCACCATGAAGGCCTACATCGAGGCGATGCGCGCGCTGGTGTACCTGAGTGCAGAAGCCATCGACCTGGCCGAGCACCACATAGACCCCGGCATCCGAGAGGCGAAGCAGGACCTCGCCGATCTGCTCATCCCGGTCACCAAGGCGTGGTGCACAGACCTGGGTGTGGAGGTGACGTCGCGTGCGATCCAGGTCTTCGGAGGAATGGGATACATCGAGGAGGCCGGTGTCGCGCAGCACTACCGGGATGCGCGGATCACACCCATCTACGAGGGGACGAACGGGATCCAGGCCCTCGACCTCGTCGGACGCAAGCTCCCCCTGAAGGGTGGCGAGGTGGTGAAGGACTTCCTGACGATGATGGCAGCAGTGGACACCCGGCTAGCGCGTCACCCGGTCGAGTTCGTCACGATCCGGGCCAACTTCGACAGGGCGCTCACCCAGCTCGTGGAGACCACGATGTGGGTGATGACGCAGGGTGGCAAGCATCCCCTCGATGCAGTCGCCGGCGCCACCCCCTACCTCAGGATGTTCGGGCTCACAGTCGGGGGCTGGCTGATGGCCCGACAGGCTCTTGCTGCCCGCACCGCTCTCGAGGCCGGCGTCGACGATCCGGACTTCTTCGAGGCGAAGATCGCCACGGCCAGGTTCTACACGGAGCACCTGTTGCCGCTGGCCGGCGGGCTGGGCGACGTCGTCCAGAGCGGCAGCGACACGCTGCTGTCCGTGCCCGAAGACCTGTTGTGACGGGGACGCCGGCAGCGAGGGCTCTCATCGCCTCGATCCCGAGCCCCAGCGAATCGGTGATCGAGCTGGGCGATCTCAGGCTCACCGCCTACGGACTGATGATCGCGCTGGGTGTCCTCGCCGCGTATGAGCTGGCACGCCATCGCTGGAAGGAGAGGGGCGGCGATCCCGACGACATCTCTGCCATCGCGATCTGGGCGGTGCCGGCAGGCTTGATCGGAGCACGCCTGTATCACGTCATCACCGACTGGAATCGCCTGTACGCGGACGCACCCTTCGATGCGGTGAGGATCTGGGAAGGAGGCCTCGGAATACCCGGGGGGATCCTCGCAGGAGTGGCGGTCGGGGTGATCGTGGGGCGCCGCAGGGGCATGCGCATCTCCGTGGGTCTCGACGTGGTGGCTCCAGCGCTGCCCCTCGCCCAGGCGATAGGTCGTCTCGGCAACTGGTGGAACCAGGAGCTGTACGGTCGTCCCACAGAGCTCCCCTGGGGCCTCGAGATCGACCCGCAGCACAGGATGGCCGGGTACACGGGCTTCGAGACCTTCCACCCGACCTTCCTCTATGAAGCTCTCTGGAACCTCGGTCTCATGGCTGCACTGCTGCTCATCGACCGCAGGCGTGTGCTCCGACCCGGTCGGCTCTTCGTCTTGTACCTGGGTGGGTACGCGATCGGCAGGCTCTGGGTAGAGCTGGTCCGGATCGACACCGCCACCCGGATCGTCGGAGTGCGCGTCAACGTGTGGATGAGCGTGATCGTGCTGGTGGGGGTGGTGGTCTTCGTCGTCCTGAGCGGCCTGAGGAGGCGTTCGGGAGACGAAGACGGGCCCTACGTGGATGGGAGAGGTGCTGACTCCCACGCCAAGGCGACGGTCGGGCCCCCGGAAGGGGACCACGGCTGACCTCTCGAGGCGGCTCTCCCGATCAGCCCGCGTCCCGCTCGGCGGGATCCGATCGGAGCCGGTCGAGGTGTCCGTACCCGTTCACCGTCTTCACCAGCCGGTTGTACGGGTGATGCTCCGACAGATCTCGGGGCCGGCGTGTCGGAGGGAAGAGGAGCAGCTCCCTGACGTCGTAGGCGATGCAGAAGATGCGGACTCGGTCGATCTGGCTCGGATGTGCGAACAGCTCGGGGTAGCCCTCGGCCAGCCAGAAGGGCACCATCGCGTAGTCCTCCACCCGGGTCAGGTGCTCATAGTCCGCTGCGACGTGCAGGAAGGGATACGCGCAGAAGCGCAGGAACACGTCGAGATCCAGGTCGGGAGGACCGGCCCTGGCGAACTCGAAGTCCAGGATCGCGGTGATCCGCTGCCCGTCCCACAGGACGTTCTCGAAAGTCAGATCTCCGTGCACGAGCGTCGTCTCGTCCCACGGTGCGAGCGAGGGTGCACCCTCGAGCACCATCCGGGCCGCCGCCTTGAGCACCTTCGTGTCGACGTGCTCCAGCTGCTCCGCTTCGGTGAGCGCCCTGAGCAGGGGTGCCACACGACCCTCGGGGCCCGAGCCGGGTGGGCCGAGGAGCTGGGGTGTGTCTATCTCGGGGAGACCGGGAGGGCACTGGAAGGCATGGATGGCGCGGCAGGCGCTCGGTGAACTGCCGCACGGCATCCATCCGCTCCGCTTCGGTCATCGCGGGCCAGCAGCGGCTGAGCACGAGGCCGGGTATGCGCTTGCACACCAGCCAGTCGGCACCGATGCGACCTCCGTACGCGATCACCTTCGGGTAGCCGATCTCGGGAGGGAGCAGGGGAGCGAGAGCCGCCTCACGTCGCAGGCGATGACCGGGGCGCCTGTTCACGCGGATCACGTGCTCATCGCCGATCCAGACCTCGTTGGTGACGCTCGAGGCCCGCTCGAGGCGCATCGAGCAGTCGAGACCGGCTTCCTCCAGGGCATGGCGAGCCCGGGCCTCTTCGAAACCCCTCATCGCCTCACCTTCTCCTCGCTCCTCACCGATGATGCCATGCCTGCGCTCCGTCTGAACGGATGAACGCCTGTGGCCGCGGGGTGGTTCCGGTGGCGCGGGCGAGAGGGCCGAACGGACTACGTGGGGAGATGGCCGCGGCCTCGATAGCCTCCCGTCCATGTCGCTGCACGAGCACTCCATCGCATCACTCGAAGGCGAGCCCTTGGACTTGGGCTCCCTGAGAGGCAAGGCAGTCCTCGTGGTGAACGTCGCATCCCGTTGCGGGTTCACGCCCCAGTACGAGGGCCTGCAGCGGGTCCAGGAGAGGTTCTCCGAGCGCGGCTTCACCGTGCTCGGGTTCCCCTGCAACCAGTTCCTCGAGCAGGAGCCGGGGACACCCGAGGAGATTCGGGAGTTCTGCACCACCAACTTCGGCGTGACCTTCCCCCTCTCGGAGAAGATCGACGTCAACGGGCCGGACCGACACCCGATCTTCGAAGAGCTCACGCACGCCGCTGATTCCGGAGGTGAAGCCGGAGACGTGCTCTGGAACTTCGAGAAGTTCCTGGTCTCGCGGGAAGGCGAGCCCGTCGTCCGATTCCGGACCGCTGTGGACCCCGAGGATCCCGAGCTCCTCGAGGCCATCGAGGCCGCGCTCCCCGGGTGAGCACGCTCCGATTCGCGTAAGAGGGCGGGAGCTCCGTTAGGCTGGAACCGATCATGACAGCGACGTCGTTCGACGTGCTCGGCGTGGCCCCTGACCTGGTGGCAGTGCTGGCCGAGCGCAGCATCCACCACCCGTTCCCGATCCAGGCGATGACCGTTCCCGACGGCTTGGCCGGAAGAGATGTCTGCGGGAAGGCGAAGACGGGGTCAGGCAAGACCCTCGCCTTCGGCATACCCCTCGTGGAGCGTGCCGAGGCGGCCGAGGCGCGCTCGCCGCGGGCGCTGGCCCTGGTTCCGACGAGGGAGCTCGCTCACCAGGTCTGCGACGAGCTCACCCCGTTGGCAGCAGCTCGGGGAGTACGTATCTGCGCCATCTACGGCGGAGCACCGATGGAGCGGCAGATAGAGCAGCTTCGCGACGGTGTCGAGATCGTGGTGGCGACACCCGGTCGCATGATCGACCTGATCGACCGGGGGGAGGTGACGGTGGCGGCGGTGGACCAGGTCGTGATCGACGAGGCGGACCGGATGGCGGACATGGGGTTCCTTCCCCAGGTCGAGTGGATCCTTCGCAAGGTGGAGGGCCAGCATCAGACGTTTCTGTTCTCCGCCACCCTGGACGGAGCGGTCGATGGCCTGATCCGGCGCTACCAGCACGACCCTGTCCGGCACGAGGTGGCGAGCACCACCCTGACTGTCGACGAGATGCAGCACCGCTTCCTGCACGTGCATCAGATGGACCGGGTGAAGGTGGTCGCAGCCATCGCTCGTTCGAACGAGCGGACGCTCGTGTTCACCCGCACCAAGCGCGGTGCCGACCGACTGGCCCGCGACCTCGACCGAGAGGGCGTGAGAGCTGCGGCCATCCACGGCGACCTACGGCAGAACCACCGGGAGCAGGCGCTGCGCAGGTTCTCGAACGGAGAGCTGCCGGTCCTGGTGGCGACGGACGTGGCGGCCCGCGGGATCCACGTCGATGAGGTCGACGTCGTGATCCACTTCGACCCGGCCGAGGATCACAAGACCTACCTCCACCGCTCGGGGCGGACGGCCCGGGCGGGTGCTGCGGGTCTGGTCGTGACGCTCGTGTTGTGGGACCAGGAGCTCGAGGTCCGTCGTCTGCAACGACGGATCGGTGTGGACCAGCCCATGGTCGAGATCTTCTCGAACGACCCACGCCTTGCGGACCTCGCCGGCTGGGACCCGAAGGCGGACCCGGAGGCGGTCACCGTAGGTCTCTGAGTAGGAGCTCCGTCTCTCGGGAACCAGACCGTGGGATCGGTCGTCCAAGTCCCGGATCCTGTTGGACGCCGGACACGGGAGGCGGAGATGCAGACGAAGGTCTCAGGACGGGTTCTGGCGGCGGCAGTCATGATCCTTGTGGTTGCCGGTGCTTGCGGCGGCGCCGACCGCGACGAAGCCACTCGAGGTGATGGCGAGACCCGATCTGCTCCGGTCACCGAGGCGGGTTGGATCGAGGAGCGCTCCTCCAGCGGCCGTGCCACCGGCGAGGAGCCGCTGTACATGGACGCGTCGGGGGCAGCGTCGGCGGAGCTGGCGCCCGATGCCCCTCCGGGTCCGGAGGTTCCTACGGAGGTCACCGCCGGCAGCGTCGATGACAACGAGCAGTGGGAGGAGTACCTCCTCTACCGGCAGGACTTCATGACCAGGGCGATCCCGTTCTCGGACATCGACGTCTCCGGTCGTCAGGTGCTGAGGGTGCTCGACTCCGACGGTGATCCGGTGCTCGGTGCCTCGATCACGATCAGCGATGAGGACGGTTCGGTGGTCGCACGGCTCCGCACGTACGCCGACGGTCGAGCCGTGTTCCACGGCTCGACCGAGGTGGATCCCGGATCGCAGTCCCGCGCTCGCTACTCCGCCCGGGTGGAGAAGTCGGGCGTGGTCGAGGAGAGCGAGATCGAGCCCGGTGCTGCGACACAGGACATCTCACTCGACGCAGATCTTCCGTCGCCGGCTCAGCTCGATGTCCTCTTCCTGATCGACGCCACAGGGAGCATGGGTGACGAGATCGAGAGGCTGAAGGCGAACATCGTCTCGGTCTCGGAGCAGATCGCTGAGCTCCCGGGAGATCCCGACGTGCGGTTCGGGATGGTCGTCTACCGGGATCGGGGCGACGAGTACGTGACGAGGACGTTCGAGTTCACGTCAGATGTGGAGGCCTTCACCGATGGCCTGGCGGACGTGGTGGCAGATGGCGGAGGCGACACCCCTGAGAGCCTGGGGGCAGGGCTGGACGACGCGCTCGAGACCCCAGCCTGGCGTGCGGACGACACGGTGAAGCTGGTCTTCCTCGTTGCCGATGCCGCTCCGCACCTGGCGGGTGAGGCCGGCTACGAGGACGAGCCCGACTACGCGGCCGAGTTGGTCGATGCAGCAGGGAGGGGCGTGAAGGTGTTCCCGATCGCCTCCAGCGGCCTCGATGAGCAGGGTGAGTTCATCTTCCGCCAGCTCGCCCAGGTCACCATGGGTCGCTTCGTCTTCCTGACGTACGGCGCGGACGGGCTGTCACCGGGGTCGAGCACGCCGCACCACGTCGAGGAGTACAGCGTGCTGGCGCTCGACGAGCTGGTGGTGCGACTGGTCTCGGAGGAGCTCGAGGCGCTCCGGTGAGCCCCCGTCGCTGCACTTTCAGTCCTTCACATCCACTTTCGAACGGGCGGACTCGCATCACCAGGGGCCGGAGGCGGCGCGGAGCGGTCATCCGCCTTGCGGTGCAGCTCCGGACCTGGGCCGAATAGGACTGAAGAACTAGGTCCGACCTGCCGACAAGGAACGGGAAGGCGCCGGGGTCCACCGGCGGGGCGAGCACACGGGAACGGGAATGGGCGAGGGAGCCAGCAGCCGAGGCAAGAAGGCACCGCGGACCCTCTTCTCGCTGGGCCGATCCGGCGGGAAGACTCCTGGCGAGCCGGCGGATCCCGCCGAAGAGGAGCCGACCGAGGCCGCAGAGGGAGCCGAGGATCTCGGTGAGGGGAAGCAGTGCGTCTCGTGTGCCGAGGTGCTTCCCGTGCACGCGCGCTTCTGCGCCGGGTGTGGCACCGAGCAGCCCGAGGTCGGTGAGCCCGGGGACGAAGAGGGATCCGACCACAGCGAGGTCGACGAGGAGGAGTACGAGTACGTCGAGGTCGACGAGGACGAGGAGCTCGAAGGCGAGTACGAGTACGAGTACGTCGAGGTCGACGAGGACGAGGAAGCGCTCCCACCTCCGCCGTCCCCCGAGGCCCTCGAGCAGTACGAGGAAGCGCTCCCACCTCCGCCGTCCCCCGAGGCCCTCGAGCAGTACGAGGAAGCGCTCCCACCTCCGCCGTCACCTGAGGTCCTCGAGCAGTACGAGGAGGAGCTCGCGATCGGCGTCGTGGCAGAGGCCGAGGCGCTCCTGGAGGGCACGTCGGCGGAGTTCGAGGAGCTCGAGCACGAGCTGGCGGAGCTGGCGGACGAAGAGGTCCCGGTCGGAGAGGCTGCAGAGCCCGAAGACGGGCACGACGAGGGCGAGCAGCCGGCCGCCGTCCTCTACGCAGATCCGAGCGTTGTCGAGGAGCTCCCCCCTCCCCCGGACGAGGGACTCGCCGTGGCCGTTCCCGTCATGGGAACGGCCCGGGACGAGACAACCGACCTGGCCCTCGACTCGGAGCAGATCGAGGAGCTCCCGTTCGCACCCGCCGATGAGCCGATCGAGACGAGCGCCGAGCAGGGGAAGAAGAAGAAGACGGGGGTCTGGATCGCGGCCGCTGCCGCGGCCGCCGCGATCGCACTCATCGGCGGTATCGCCCTCGCGGGGTCGGGTGGGGGCGATGGGGACGACGACGAGGTCGTGGCCGGCCCACGCCCGACGGTCAGGGCGGTAGAGACGACCACGACCCAGGACTCCACGGAGACCTCGGAGACGACCGAGACCACCGAGCGCACGACCACCAGCGGCCCGAGCAGCACCACGACCGCGTCGACCAGCACCACCCTCGTGACCTCCACCACCTCGGGGGGCTCGGTGATCCCACCACCCACCCCACCCCCGACGCCGTCACCGACACCGCCGGTGGGCACAGCGGTCTTCGTGGTCAGCCCCACCACCATCAGCGGTTCGTGCAGCGGCGGCGCGGGCTTCAGCATCCGCAACACCGGGACGGGGACTGGGCAGTACTTCGTCCAGGCCGCGGGGGCGTCGGCGACCCCGAGCTCGGGGACCCTCACCCCGGGCCAGAGCGTGACGGTGGTCCTGAGGGGGAGTGGGTGCCCCCGCGACTACGCGACCAGCGCGACGGTGCAGCCCTCGGGGACCACCATCAACGTGACCTTCAGCTGACCGCCGGCCGGATCCCTTGGAGCCCTAGGCTCGTCGGGGATGCAGCAGGCGCCCGACGGATCGGATCCCGACTCCCCGGGAAGCATCCGAATTGGTCGTCTGCCGCGTTCCGAGCGCCGGGCGACGGGAGCGTTCTACACGCCTGCGGCGGTTGCGGAGCACATCACAGGGCAGGTGCTCGGGCTGCACGACGGTGGGTTGCAGGAGCTGAGGCTCTGCGACCCCGCGGTCGGCGATGGAGCCTTCCTCCTGGCCGCGGCCCGGTACCTCGGTAGGCGTGGTCTCGATCGACGAGAAGTCGTCACCAGGCAGCTCTGGGGCATGGATCTGGATCCGGTCGCCGTGGAGCTCGCCGGTGACGAGCTGGCCCGGTGGGCTTCGCTCGACGCGGCCGGGAAGCGCGAGCTGCGGAGCCATCTCCGCTGTGGGGATGCGCTGGGGGATGATCCGGCGACTGGGACCTTCGGTGGAGTGACCGATCGGGAGTTCGACGTGGTGCTGGGGAACCCGCCCTTCCTGGGTCAGCTGCGCAGCGAGACCGTTCGGAGCCGGCCCGAGGCAGAGCGCCTCCGTGGACGCTTCGGGGATGTCATCGGGCCGTACGCCGACACCTCGGCGGTCTTCCTGCTGCTCGCATCGCAACTGGTGCGGCCGGGTGGAAGGGTTGCGATGATCCTTCCCCAGTCGGTGCTGGTGGCCCGACATGCGGCCCGGGTGCGTCGTCGGGTGATGGAGGGGATGACGGTCGAGCACCTGTGGTGGTGTCCCGAGCCGGTGTTCGACGCGGCGGTTCGTGTCTGTGCGCCGGTCCTCCGAAGGAGGGTGGCCGGCGAAGAGCGGACGCAGGCTCCGATGACGCGCTCGGTGGGTGCAGCCTTCGAGCCGGCCTCACCGCTACAGATCGATCGAGAGGAGCTGGCGAACGCGCCGACATGGGGGATCCTGGCTGCCGACCTGCTCGGCGTCCCACCTGTCGGGCTGGATGGAGGTGGGACCCTCGGTGGCTGGTGCGAGGCAACGGCGGGCTTTCGTGACCAGTTCTACGGGTTGGCGCCACACGTGGTCGACGACGGAGCAGGGCAGCAAGACGACGAGCGCTTCCCTCGGCTCGTGACGTGCGGGCTCATCGACCCGGGGGTGAGCCACTGGGGTCGCCGGCCCGCGAGGTTCGCGGGCAGACCATGGGGGCAGCCCCGAGTCGACATGGATGCACTGGAGTCTTCGGATCCCACCCTCCACCGCTGGGTGACCGCTCGGCTCCGGCCGAAGATCGTGGTGGCCACCCAGACGCGGGTGGTCGAGGCAGCCGTCGACGTGCACGGGCTCTGGGTTCCCTCGACCCCGACGATCGCGGTTGCACCCAGGAGCCCCGAGCACCTTTGGGCAGCTGCGGCGGTCCTGATGTCCCCCGCGATCTCGGCCTGGGCGCTTGGCCGGTGTGCCGGCGCGGCCCTCGGCGCCGATCACCTCAAGCTCTCCGCTCGGGACATCCTCGCCATCCCGCTTCCCCGTGACGAGGAGGCCCTCGTTGCCGCTGGCGCGTTGATGGCGGAGAGAGCGGAGACCGACCCCGCCACAGTCCGCTCGGGGTTGCTGGAGGCGGGGAGGCTGACGTGCGCTGCCTACGGGGTCGGTGAGGAGGTCTGGTCCTGGTGGGCGGGACGGCTCCCCTCGTGCGAGGACCGTCGCGGGGTGGACGGAACCACTTGACGCAGGCCACCCGTTTGGTGGACGCTTTTCAGTGCATCAGGAGCGGCCCGGGTGACCGGGTCCGGCAACCTGGGACGGACACCCAAGGTGCCAGCCCACCCGCCGGGTGGGGATGTGGCCCCGGTTTCGGGGCAACGAAGTGTCCGGACGGCGTACCCGTCCCTCGCTGGGTGTCCAGAACCGAGAGGACGTGTCGGATGCGCCGACGAGGGCATGGATGTCGATGAGCACCGCGTCAACGCCACCCGAGCGCGCCCGCGCCCCGCACTCCCGCCTGCCCGTGACGGGCGCGTGGGTGAGCGGTGACCCGCCGGGTCGGCGGAGGTTCCTCAACCCTCGCGACGGATCGCCCCTTCGTCCTGGAAGGTGGCGGTGTGCTGCACGACATCGTCATCGCCTTCGAGACGTGGGGCGACCTCGCAGCGGACGGGAGCAACGCCGTCCTGGTCAGTCATGCCCTCACCGGCGACTCGCACGTGTCCGGCCGCTCCGGCGAGGGTCACCCGACCCCGGGCTGGTGGGACGCCGTGGTCGGGGCCGGTCGGCCGCTCGACACGGACCGGTACTTCGTCGTGTGCGCCAACGTGCTGGGTGGATGTCAGGGCTCGACTGGTCCGGCCTCGCTCGAACCGGGGACAGAGCGTCCCTACGGGTCGCGGTTCCCGGTGGTCTCCATCCGCGACATGGTCCGTACCCAGGCCGCGCTCGCTGATCACCTCGGTGTCGGGGAGTGGCTCACCGTCGTGGGGGGATCGATGGGTGGGATGCAGGTCCTCGAGTGGGGCGTCATGTACCCCGATCGCTGCCGGTCACTGGTCCCCGTCGCCACGACCGTCGCGGCCACGGCGCAGCAGATCGCCTACAGCTCGATCCAACGACAGGCGATAGCACTGGACCCCCGATGGAGGGGAGGCGACTACTACGCCTCCCCTCCCGGAGAGGGACCGCACCGAGGTCTGGCCCTGGCCCGTGCGCTCGCCCAGGTCACGTATCGGAGCGACGAGATCTTCAACGACCGCTTCGGTCGGAAGGTCGTGGAGAACCTGGACCGCTTCGATCCGTGGCAGCGCTTCGATGTCGAGGGCTACCTCGACTACCACGGCCTGAAGCTCGTACGCCGGTTCGACGCCAACAGCTACCTGACGATCGCGAAGGCCATGGACCTCCACGACATTGGTCGCGACCGGGGGGGAGTCGAAGCCGCGCTCCGGCGCATCACCTGTCCGGTGCGGACCATGAGCATCACCTCCGATGCCCTGTACCCGGCCTACCAGCAGCATCTGATCAGGGACGTCCTCCGCTCCCTGGGAACTTCGGCGGACGACGTCACGATCCGGAGCCCTCATGGGCACGACGCATTCTTGATCGACACCGACCAGGTCGGTGCCGCGCTGACCGATTTCCTCACACGCGTGGAGAAGGGCGATGTCTGATCGGAAGATGCACCGCGAGACAGCTGCGATCCGTTCGGGTCGCCGGTTCCAGGGGCGAGCGCTCGCGCCGACCCTGTACCCGAGCACCACCTTCGTGACGCCTTCGGTCGAGGAGGGCCGGGAGATGGCGACGACGGTGGGTGCCACGCACTACTACGGCCGCTACGGGAACCCGACCGTCGCGATGTTCGAGGATGCCGTCGCGGAGCTGGAAGGTGCCGAGGCGGCTCGAGCCTTCGCCTCGGGATCAGGGGCGACGGCGGCAGTGGTGCTGGGGCTCTGCTCGCAGGGCGACCACGTGGTGACCCAGCACCAGCTCTACGCCGGGACGCAGCTGCTCTTCCAGATGGTGTGCCCGCGCTTCGGGATCGAGGTGAGCTTCGTGGACGGCACCCGTGAGGGCGCCTTCGCCGAGGCGGTACGACCCGGCAAGACGGTCCTGGTCTTCGCGGAGACGCCCTCGAACCCTCGACTCGACCTGGTCGACCTGGCGAGCCTCTCAGCCATCAGAGGGCCGGTGAAGGTCGTCGACTCGACCTTCGCGACGCCGTTGATCACCCGGCCCCTCGAGTACGGCATCGATCTGGTCGTCCACTCGGCCACCAAGGCGATCGGTGGCCACAACGACGCGACGCTGGGAGTCGTCGCCGGGAGCAGGGAGCTCATGGACTGGATCTGGGGCTTCGCCCTCCTCCAGGGCGCCAACGCCTCCCCGTTCGAGGCGCTGAACGGGCTCCGGGGGATCCGGACGCTGGCTGTGCGCCTCAGGCAGCAGACCGAGAGCGCGGGTGTGCTGGCCCGAGCGCTGGAGTCGGACGAGCGGGTCGAGTCGGTGATGTATCCGGGTCTTCCCAGCCATCCCCAACACGACCTGGCCACCAGGCAGATGGACCTGCCCGGTGGGCTGCTGACCTTCGATCTGCGTGGCGGCCTGGAGTCCGGTCGCCGATTCGTCGAGTCCGTGAGGATCGCCCAGCTGGCTCCGTCGCTCGGTGGGCCTGAGACGCTGGTCACCCACCCGGCCTCGACCACCCACGTGAACCTCAGTGCCGAGGAGCTCGCAGCCGCGCAGATCGGCACGGGCACGATCCGGGTGTCGGTCGGCCTCGAGCACACGGAGGACCTGGTCAGGGACTTCCAGCACGCCCTCGACCAGGCTGGAGGCTGACGTACCCCACCTCTCGAGGGGGATTGCCCGGGTCGACCTCCGACCCCGCTACTCTCGTTGGCGAGGCGGGCTGAGAGCTCTCTCGAGCCGGCACGCACCCCATTCGGAAGCTGATCCCCTTGGTGACTCGCAGACAGGCGCAGGCGCGCGCACTCATCTGGTCCCTCACGGTCGTGGGTGGGGTGCTGCTCGTGATCTCCCTCTCACCGCTCGATGGGGCGGGTTCGGCAGCGGGAGCCGGACAGGCCACGACCTCCAGCACCCCCACGCCGACCCCCACCCCGACTCCTCCTCCGACCCCGGCTCCCACCCCCACCCCTCCTCCGACCCCGGCTCCGACGCTGGGCCCGCCGATCACGGTCGGACCACCGATCACCCAGGCCCCTGCTCCCACCTACCAGCAGTCGACCTCGTCCGTGGAGGAGACGACCACTTCCAACCCGTCCACCACGACCCTTCCCGAGCTGCTGGTTCCCGCACCGCCCGACCGTCCCGTCGAGACCACCACCACGGAGCCGCCGGTCGACGGCGACGACGAGGGGATCTCCTCTTCGGCCAAGCTCGGGCTCGCGGTCGGGGGCCTGCTCACATCGGCGGCGGCGATCGCCACGCTCTCCGTCGTGTACTTCTTCAAGACCAGACCCGGCGAGGAGGAAGAGCTCGGAGACGCGTCACAGGTCGAGGATGCGGCGGGTGAGGGATCTGCCGCCCATGCGCGGGCGCTGAGCCCGTCCCTCGAACCCGACGAGGTGCCAGATCCGGATCGGACCCGGCCGGATCTCCCTGTGGCTTCTGCGCCGTCGCCGGAGCCGGACGAGGCCGGAGGGATCGCTGCTCTCACCGCACTCCTCGCCGAGAGCGAGGACTCGGAGCCGGGCCCGGACGCCCGGCCCACCGACGACGAGCCGCCGACGGCCGGATCGTCGGACGCGCCAACCCCATCCTGACCGATCGGGTCCGCCTGTAGGGTGCAGGTCATGGCAGAGGAGTTCGACGTGGACGCCATGGTCAAGCGCTTCAGGGACCGGGCGAAGGCGGTGAAGGAGAGGCCGCTACCCCCGGTTGCCGGGGAGGAGCGGACCCGCTTCATCCGCCAGGCTCAGCTCGACTACCAGGACTTCGCCGTCCTGGGCGACGCTGAGGGATCGCTGGAGGACGGGGTGCTCGTCCTACGAGTCGACCTTCGACCCCCCTCAGCGGAGAGCTGAGGCGCTGCGGTGCCGGGTGAAATACTGTTCCCCTCATGAACTGCCATTCCTGCGCGGGTGAGAACGTCGAGGGTTCCCGGTTCTGTGTTCACTGCGGGACGCCCCTGGGTGGAGAGGTGCCGGCGGCGCCGCCGGAGGCGTCGGCAGGGGAGGAGGAGGTCGCTCCGGACGAGCCGGGCGCCACTCACGAGAGCTCCCAGCTGGTCGGCACCGAGACAGAGGTGATCGAGGTGGTCGAGCCACCCGCACCGCCACCACCACCGGCGCCACCACCTGCAGCCCCGGTCGAGGCCGCCGCGCCACCCCCACCACCGGCGCCACCACCTGCAGCCCCGGTCGAGGCCGCCGCGCCACCCCCACCACCGGCGCCACCACCTGCAGCCCCGGTCGAGGCCGCTGTGCCACCTCCACCACCGCCACCACCTGCAGCCCCGGTCGAGGCCGCCGCGCCACCGCCACCACCTGCACCCCCGGTCGAGGCCGCCGCGCCACCGCCGCCACCTGCACCCCCGGTCGAGGCCGCTGTGCCACCTCCACCCCCACCACCACCTGCACCCCCGGTCGAGGCCGCTGTGCCACCTCCACCCCCCGGGTTCGCGCAACCACCATCGGCACCTCCGGCCCCACCGGCCGCGCCGGCTGCTCCACCGGCGCCGGTCTCGCCCGTGCCGGTGATACCTCCCACCGGCCTGGTGGACCCGCACGGCATCGGGCCCTTCGTCGATCGTCTGGGCTTCCAGGCCAAGCGGTCGGCCAAGACCCCCGTCGCCATCGCCTCTGCCCTCCTCATCGACGGTGAGGTGGTGGAGGCCCTGGTGAAGGGCCAGTTCCTGGGCCGGAGCGGGGTCTGCGTCCTCACCAACCAGCGGCTGTTCATGGTGAACGACAACGAGTGGAAGCCCGACGTCGGCGAGATCCGCCTCGAGCCCGGGCTGACCGTCCAGGGCTGGGGTGACGAGCGCTCGGCCGCGCTGATACTCACCACGCCCGACGGAGCGCAGCACGTGATCGAGAAGGTCGCCGAGCGTGAGGCGGCCCAGGACATGGCCCAGAGGATCCGCGCCCGGGCCGGAGGCTGACAGCAGAACGATTACGGCAATCGCCGCGGGCTTGGTAGCCTGTTGGGTCGCTGCGGAAGTAGCTCAGCTGGCTAGAGCGCAACCTTGCCAAGGTTGAGGCCGCGGGTTCGAATCCCGTCTTCCGCTCTGAGGTCCCAGTCAGAAGGAGAGGCCGGTGTCAAACGTGTGTCAGGTGACCGGACGTACCCCGGTCTTCGGCAACACGATCTCGCACTCGCATCGCAAGTCGCGTCGCCGCTGGAACCCGAACATCCAGAAGAAGCGCTACTGGGTGCCGAGCGAGAAGCGCTGGGTCACCCTCACCGTCTCGGCCAAGGGCATCAAGATCATCGACCGGCGCGGCATCGAAGCTGTCCTGGCCGACCTCCGCAGGCGAGGGGAGAAGCTCTGATGGCCAAGAACGAGAAGCGACCGATCATCAAGCTGAAGTCGACCGCTGGTACCGGGTACACGTATGTGACGCGGAAGAACAAGTCCAACACCCGAGAGCGGATAGAGCTGAAGAAGTACGACCCGGTCGTCCGCAAGCACGTCGCCTTCAAGGAAGAGCGGTAGGCCCACCCCCGACGGGCTCCTGTGATGGAGTGGTTCGTCGAACCGTTCGAGTACGAGTTCATGCAGCGCGCCCTCGCTGCGGGTCTGCTGGCCGCGTTGGCCACCTCGGTCGTCGGTGTGTGGGTGGTGATCAGGGGCATGGCCTTCATCGGCGATGCCCTTGCCCACGGGGTGCTCCCCGGGATCGCTCTGGCCTTCCTCTGGGGACTCGACATCACCCTGGGTGCGCTGGCCAGCGCGCTCGTGATGATCTTCCTCCTCGGGATGGTCACGTCGCGACCGAGGGTGGGCACCGACACCGGGATCGGCCTGCTCTTCGTGGGGATGCTGGCCTTGGGCGTGATCATCATCTCGAGGTCGGGAAGCTACGCAGGCGACCTCACATCGTTCCTCTTCGGTAGCCCGCTCGCCGTCACCGGGGGCGACCTCGTGTTCCAGGCGGTGGTCGCAGCCGCGGTGCTCACCGGAGTCACGGTTCTGCACCGCCCGTTGCTCGCACTCGCGTTCAACCGCGACAAGGCGACGCTGCTGGGACTGCGGCCGAGCCTCACGCATGCGGCGTTGCTGACGATGGTCGCTCTGGTCGTGGTCGGCTCATTCCGGGCGGTGGGGACCCTGCTCGTCTTCGGGCTCCTGGTCGCTCCGGCGGCAACGGCTGCGCTGGTCGCCCGCCGTGTGGTGACGATGATGCTCACCGCTGTGGCCGTCGGCGGGTTCTCGGTGTACCTGGGCCTCCTGCTCAGCTACCACCTCGACCTGGCCGCCGGCGCCACCATGGCCGGCACGGCAGTGCTCCTCTTCTTCCTGGCGCTGACGGCCCGCGAGCTCCTCGGCCAGCTCGGTGCCCGCTCGGCTGCGGCCGTGAGCTGACGCGACGAGAGGTTCGTGTGCCGCGGGTGGACCCCGGTTGCCCGCGCTCGGCCCGTGTACCACGATGGCGCCACCCACCGGAGAGGAGTGAGTCGATGAGCGAGCGGGTCTTCGTGATCGGTGTCGGGATGACCAAGTTCGAGAAGCCGGGAGCGCGTGACTGGGACTACCCCGACATGGGCAGAGAGGCCGGCGAGAAGGCTCTGGCGGACGCGGGGATCGACTACGGCCTGGTCGAGCAGGCCGCCGTCGGGTACTGCTACGGCGACTCGACGGCAGGTCAGTGCGCCATCTACGGGCTCGGCCTCACCGGCATCCCAGTGGTGAACGTGAACAACAACTGCTCCACGGGCTCCTCGGCGCTCTGGATGACCCGGAACGCGATCAAGGGCGGCCTTGCGGACTGCGCCATGGCGATGGGCTTCGAGAAGATGGAGAAGGGCTCCCTCGGGATCAAGTACGACGACCGGGCAGTGCCCATGCAGCGCCAGATGGAGGACATGATCGAGAGGAGGGGCTTCGCCCCCGCTCCACCTGCACCCCAGATGTTCGGCAATGCCGGCCGGGAGCACATGGAGCGCTACGGGACGAAGGCCGAGAGCTTCGCGAGGATCGGTGAGAAGAACCACCGTCACTCGGTCAACAACCCGTACTCGCAGTTCCGCGACGAGTACACGCTGCAGGAGATCCTCGACGCTCCGATGGTCCACGAGCCGCTCACCAAGCTCCAGTGCTGCCCGACCTCCGACGGGGGAGGGGCCGCGGTCCTCGCGAGCGAGCGCTTCGTGAGGGAGCACGGCCTGGAGAGCCGTGCGGTCGAGATCGTGGGTCAGGCGATGACCACCGACTTCGAGTCGAGCTTCGAGGGCTCCGACATCAAGCTGGTCGGCTACGACATGACGAGGGAGGCGGCCCGCAAGGTGTACGAGGAGTCGGGGCACGGTCCTGAGGACGTGGATGTGATCGAGTTGCACGACTGCTTCTCGGCCAACGAGATGATCACCTACGAGGGTCTCGGTCTGTGCGCCGAGGGCAAGGCCGGCGACCTGATCGACTCCGGCGCCGTGACCTACGGCGGTGACTGGGTCGTGAACCCGTCCGGTGGGCTCATATCGAAGGGCCATCCGCTCGGCGCCACCGGGCTCGCCCAGTGCTCGGAGCTGACCTGGCAGCTGCGCGGCGAGGCCGAGGCCCGGCAGGTGGAGGGGGCCGGCCTCGCCCTGCAGCACAACCTCGGCCTGGGCGGCGCCTGCGTCGTGACCATGTATCGGGCCCCGGCCTCGTAGCGGATCCGACGGGCCGGTGTTGCAGCCGCCGTTCGGTGATCCCTCGCTGATCGACGCGTCCCTCGACTGCCGCGCGGTCACCTTCGAGAACCCCTCGGGCTCCAGGGGTGCCGGCGGAACGGAGGCCGGTGGTCGGAAGGGCGCACCGTCCCGGACCCTGGCCCCCGGCGAGCGGATGCTGTTGGCGGACCTGGAAGGACCGGGACGCGTCACCCACCTCTGGATGACGTTCCCACCATGCCCGCCGGAGCAGATGAGGGCGCTCTGGATGCAGGTGTTCTACGACGGCCGGGACGAGCCGTCGGTCTCCGTGCCGTGCCTCGACTTCTTCGGCCTGCCCCACGGCCGGCCGGTGCCTTACACCTCGTCTCTGACTGCGGCCCAGGAGGGCCGCGGCTTCAACTCGTACCTCCCGATGCCCTTCCAGGAGGGGTTTCGACTGGAGGTGACGAACTCCTCGGACCGGGAGCTCGAGCTGTACTTCCAGATCGACTACCTGCTCGCGCCCGTGGAGCCTTCGTACCTGCACGTGAGCTGGCGGCGAGACAACCCGACCACCATGGGTCGCGACTTCGTGATCGCCGAGGGGCTCAGAGGCCCCGGCCGCTTCCTCGGATGCAACGTCGGAATCCGGGTGCTGGACGAGGGCATCTGGTACGGCGAGGGGGAGGTGAAGGTCTTCCGCGACGGGGACACCGACCATCCCACGATCTGCGGTACCGGACTCGAGGACTACGTGGGCTCGGCCTGGGGGATGTGGCAGCACCACGCGCTGTACGCAGGTGCACCGATCGACGTGCGCGAGGGCCCTGGTCAGATTCAGCCCGACTTCGTCGGCTTCTACCGATGGCACGTGCTCGACCCGATCATGTTCGAGCGCGAGCTCGAGGTCAGGATCCAACAGATCGGGGCAGCCTTCTTCTTCGGGGGCCAGGAGGAGCAGTTCGAGGACTTCGAGGCGTCGCACCCGGTGGCCGGGCTGGGCTGGTCCCGTTCGGAGGGGATGGTGGCGCACGGGATCGTGGAGCGGGTGGACGACTACTGCGCGACCGCCTACGTCTACGCCACCGAGCCGCAGGCGGTGCCCCGGCTGGACGTGAGCACCGCGACGGCCGACATCGCCCGCCGATCGCACGAGCAGCCGGGCTGGATGGAGACGCTCATGGCGCCTCGCCACAGCGAGCTGTTCCGTCCTCGGCCGACCGGCTGAGCGGCACCCTGCCGCGCGGAGGCGGACTTCGCCTGGGCGTCCGCCGGTTCAGAGGATGCCGAGGAGCTTCCCGGCGAGCCGGGCCGTTCCCCCGCCGGCCTCCTCGGCGACCGCCAGCGCTCCGGGGACGTCCAGGCCCTCCGAGAGGGTGCGCAGCAGCGCCTCGCTCGCGGCGACGTCCTCCCCGGGGGTGGTCGCCCGCGACCAGAGGCGCTCCAGTCGCGCTGCGGCCTCGTCCAAGGCGGGCTCGGTGAAGTCCCACGAGCTGCGCCAGTCCCGGTCGACGAGCAGCAGTCGGATGGCCTCGGGTGTCCAGCGCTCCAGCAGGTCCTGTACGAAGACGAGGTTCCCGGTCGACTTCGCGATCTTCTCACCGCCGAGGGTGACCGTCCCGACGTGCATCCAGGACCTGACGAACGGCCGCACCCCCGTCGCGTGCTCCACCAGAGCCGCCTCGTATACGTGGTGGGGGAACGCCAGGTCCTCACCGCCCGCGTGAACATCGATGGCGAGCCCGAGCACAGCGGTGGCCATCGCCGCGCACTCCGAGTGCCACCCGGGCCGACCGTCCCCCCAGGGGCTGTGCCAGGAAGGCTCTCCCTCGGTGGACCGTTGCCACACGACGGTGTCGAGCGGGTCGTCCTTGAGCGGATCGTCCGGATGACCGCCCCGTTCGGCGAGCAGGCGGATGGCCTCGTCGCGCTCAAGGAGCCCGCGGTCGGGTACGTCGGTTCCCCGGAAGTAGACGTTGCCCTCCCGCACGTACGCCACCTCACGGTCGAGCAGGGCCCGGGCCAGGAAGATCACCTCGGTGACGTACTCGCGGGAGAGCGGCTCGAACGATGGGCGACGGACCCGGAGCTTCCTCATGTCGTCCTCGAACTGGTACGTCTGCTGGGTGGCAAGGGCGTGCCACGGCACCCCCCGTCGAGCGGCCTCGGCGAGGATGTCGTCGTCCACGTCGGTGACGTTGCGGCAGAGCTGGACGCTGATGCCGAGGTGCTCCAGGACCCGAGCGAGGGTGTCGACCCAGACGAAGGTGGCCGCGTGGCCGAGGTGGGTGGTGTCGTATGGGGTGATGCCGCAGACGTAGATGCGGGACCGGGCGAGGCAGGGGAGCGGCTGGTGGCCGAGGCGGAAGATCACGGCCGCACCGTGGCACGATGGGACCGTTCGTGCAACCGGGCGTCGGGACCTGGTCGTGGGCAGGAGGCGAGGATGACCCCAGAGGCAGGGAGTGTGACAGCGGGGCCTGTGGCGAGCCGACTGGAGGGAAAGGCCGCGGTGGTGGTCGGGGGCGGCCAGACGCCTGGGTCGTCGATCGGCAACGGGCGGGCCACGGCGGTGCTCTTCGGCCGTCACGGGGCAAGGGTGCTCGTCGTCGACCGCGACCTCGGCGCAGCGGAGGACACCTGCCGCCAGATCTCGGAGGAGTGCGGAGAGGCGAGGCCCCACCGTGCCGACATCACGGTCGAGGCGGACGCCGAGTCGATCTCCGTGGCAGCGATGGACGCGTTCGGGCAGATCGACATCCTCCACAACAACGTGGGCATCGGAGCAGGAGACGGTGCGCCCGATGGCATCGACGAGCACGGCTGGGACCGCATCCTGGACGTGAACCTCAAGGGGATGGTGCTCACCACCAAGCACGTCCTGCCGGTGATGCGCCGGCAGAACAGCGGGGTGATCGTGAACATCTCGTCGGCGGCAGCGGTGGCCTCGGTTCCGCTCACCGCGTACAAGGCCTCGAAGGCTGCGGTGAACGCCTACACGCAGACCCTTGCCGTGACATACGCCCCTGACGGGATCCGTGCGAACGCGATCATGCCGGGCCTCATCGATACGCCTATGGCGGTGGACAGCTGGGCGGAGGCGCTCGGCGTCGAGGCCGACCAGGTCCGGGCGGCACGTGATCGCATGGTGCCGCTCCGAGGTGGCCAGGGAAGCGCATGGGACGTCGCCAACGCAGCGCTGTTCCTGGCCTCCGACGAGGCGCGCTTCATCACGGGCGTGGTGTTGGCCGTGGACGGCGGGCAGGCGGCCCGAGTCGGCATCTGAGGTGAGCCAGGCTCACCCGCCGGGGAAGCCCGTGACGCCTTCTTCCAGGGGAACACCGAGTGAGTTGAGTGCCATGGAGACCACCGTGTACTGGCCCACGGTGAAGATGATGTCGATGAGCTGCTCGTCGGAGTGATCTGCGCGGAGCGCGTCCCATGTCGCGTCGCTGATGCACTGGTCGGTGTGCAGCTCGTCGGCGGCTGTGAGCAGCGCTCGCTCGGCCTCGCTCCAAGGGCCTGCCACCGGCGCGGTCGTGACGCTGTCGATCTCCGCGTCGGTGAGACCCGCCTCGCGACCGATCTCGACGTGGTGACCCCATTCGTAGGAGGCCTGGCAGTTCCACGCGGTGCGCAGTATCAGCAGCTCGCGCTCCCTCGGGGAGAGGGTGCTCTTGACCAGGACGTGGGTCCCGAAGACCCGCCAGCGCTTCAGCAGCTTCGGATGGTGGACAAGGGTGGCGAAGATGTTCAGCGTGCCGCCCTGGAACCCGCGGACCGGCGCCAGCACCTCGGCCTGGTCCTCGGTGAGCTGGTCGTCGGCGAGGACGGGCAGGCGTGGCTCGGTGGGGCGGGGGGTGGTCATCTCGTGCTGTCCTTCCGTGGTTCGAGTCGTGAGGGGATCCACTCGGTGATGCGGTCGCGCAGCAGGTCTGCGGCCTCGGTGAGCAGGTGCCCTGTGCCGGGCAGGATGACGAGCTCGCCGTGGCCCCCGGCGAGGGCATGCACGACCTCGCTGGCCATCGCCGGCAGCAGGTCGTCGCGGTCGCCGTGGAACATCAGGAGGGGCGTCTCACCCAGCTGATCCGCCATCTCGCAGCCGGCTGACTGGGTGGCGAGGGTGATGACGCCTCCGCAGTGCTCACCCAGCATGATCCCGGCCCGGACGGCGATCGCCCCACCGAAGGAGTGCCCGACCGTCACGAATCGGCGTGCACCGGTGCGGGAGGCGAGGTCGGCGGAGGCGACCAGGTCGTGGGTGCACCGCTCCATGTCGTTCGGCTTGCGCCATCCCACGCGCAGGGTCGCGATTCCCCGATCGGCGAGGGCCACCCCGATGTCGTGGTAGAGGCCACCGGCAGGGCCGAGCAGACCGCCCATGGCTCCGCCGCAGGCCAGCACCGCTCCCTCGGCGTCCCGGGGACCGTGCCAGAGGATGGTGAGGAGTCCCCGCAGGGTGAACACCTCGAGGTGGGTGAGGGCGTCGGTCATCGCCGCCTCCTGGACCGCCAGCGTCTCCAGCGCTGCGAGCGGGGAGCCAGAGGCGATGTCCTCCGAGGGCTCCGCAGGTGTGGGCTCGGTCTCATCCGACATGTCCGGGGGATCATACGGGCGGTAACGTGGTCGAACTCTGGCGCCGGTGCCCGAGTGGACGAAGGGAGCGGCCTGCAAAGCCGTCTTATCGCGGGTTCAAATCCCGCCCGGCGCTCTGATCCGAAGGCGTGCTGCGGCCTGCGATCCTCACGGGTGGATGAGCTGGCGAACCGTGGCGGTGAGCTCGTCGATCTCCTCTTCGGTGTTGTAGCCGTGAGGAGAGATCCGCACCCCACCACCACGCGGTGACACCACGATCGAGCGGTCGCGCAGGAGCTCCTGGACGGCCTCCGCATCGTGGCCCGGGAGCGAGAAGGTGACGATTCCCGATCTGCCTGCACCACGGTCGCTGAGCACCTCCGCACCGGCGTCCGCGAGGCCCGAGGCCGCCCGATCGCAGAGGCCGTGCACGTGGGTCCAGATCCGGTCGACCCCGGTCGAGAGGATGAGCTCGATCGATGCGCCCATGCCGGCCACGCCGGTGAGGTTCTGGGTGCCGCCCTCGAACCGGCGGGAGCTGGGATCGAGGACGAGCTCCAGGTGGTCGAAGTCGTCACGGTGGGCGACCGAGCTCCACCCCGGCTCGAGCACCCGGAGCTGCTCGCGGTGCTCCGGGGCCACGTAGAAGAGGCCGATGCCCTGTGGCCCGAGCAGCCACTTGTGGGCGTCGGCCATCGCGAAGTCGACGCCCCACTCGGCGAGCCGGGCCGGGAGCAGGCCGAGTCCCTGGATGACGTCGAGGCAGAGCAGCGCGCCGTGCCGGTGGCAGAGCTGGGCGAGCTCGGCGGGATCGACCCGCCAGCCGCGGCGGTACTGCACCCAGCTGCACACGACCATCCGGGTGGGTGCCGCCAGGAGCTCTCGTTCGAACACTTCGAGCGGGAGCACCTCGGTTCGGCCGGTCGGCTCCGGTCTCACCACTTCGACACCTAGATCCTCGAGCGAGGAGAAGGGGTACAGCGTGGAGGGGAACTCGCGGGAAGGCACTATCACCCGGTCGCCCGCTTGCCAGTCGATCCCGCCGGCGACGAAGGCGAGTCCCTCGGTCGTGTTCTTGACGAACGCAACTCCGTCGGACTCGACGCCCATCAGGGTCGCGGCTCGGCCTCGCACGTGCTGGGCGTGCTCGTCGTAGCGCTGGTAGGCGAGGCTCGCCTCGGCGGCCCAGGCCTCGTTGGCGCGGGTCTGGGCCTCGGTGCAGACCCGCGGCAGCGGTGCGATCGCCGCGTGGTTCAGGTACGCGAGATGGTCGGCGATCGGGAACTCGTCCCGGGGGAGCGGGGTGCCGGAGGGCATCGCTTCAGTATCGCGGGATGCTGGCGAGGGAGCCGCTCCTGTAGGATGGCCCGCTCGCGGGCCGTTAGCTCAGTTGGCTAGAGCGCTTGCATGACGCGCAAGAGGTCACAGGTTCGAGTCCTGTACGGCCCACTCGTTCGACTTCCACGACGTTGGTCCAGGTGAATCGGTACGACAGCGTGCCATCGCCTACGGAGCCGGCGCCTGTTGCCCCAACCGAGCCTGAGCCTCCGTTCTGCTGGCGCGACAGCGTCTTACGAACTAGCATATCTGTATGACAATGCTCAGCTTCCGCGTCGACTACCGTGACGCCGACGAAGCCCAACGGTGGGCGGCGACACTTGGCATCGACCGCTCCGAGCTGCTTGCGTGAAGCGCTCCGCCGCCACCTCGACCGGTTGGCGTCGGAGGGTGACGCCGACCGATGGATGGCGACACCGCTCGACCAGGGCGAGCAGGCGTTGGGCGACATCGCCGGACTGGGGTCCCGCTGAAGACTGGTCGGATTGGGCAGTCGATGCAGAGCGGTGAGATCTGGTTCGCCGCCACTCCCGGTGGCGACCGACCAGTTCTGGTGCTGACCCGTGACCCCGTTGCCGACCGCATCGGCTCGATCGTGGTCGCCGCCCTGACCCGAACGCGTCGTGGCCTCGTATCCGAACTCCATCTCACGACGGCGGACGGCGTCCCGACCGACAGCGTCGTCAACTTCGACAACATCCACACGATTCCTCGAGAGACGTTCCGCCGGCGGGTGGCGGCGCTACCTCCCAAGCGCATGGCCGAGGCCTGCCGGACCCTCCAGGCGGCGACAGGCTGCTGACCCGGCCTTCTGGGACGCTCCGACGCGTGCAGGATCTCGGGTCATCTCGTCAGACCCGTCCTCGAGGCACACGGAGCACGAGTCCTGGTACTGGTCCGCGAGATCTCGGAACGCCGCTCAGAACGGCGAGTCGACCTCCGTGTCGTGTCTGAGCGACCAGAGGCCGATCGGTCCCTCGATCCCCTTGAGCTGCCGCTGTCCGGCGGGCTCGACCAGCCAGCCCTCGGGCATGGAGCCGACGGAATCCCTGATCTTTCGGGTGATCAGCACCTCGTCGGGGACGGCGACGCCCACGATCCTCGACGCCACGTTCACGACCGGTCCGAAGTAGTCACCGCCACGCGGAACCACCCCTCCGTAGGCGAGCCCGCCGCGAGGTCTCATGCTCGGACGATCCGGTCCCATCGCATCCATGAGGGCGATGGCGACGTTCACGGCGTGGCCGGGCTCGAGGGCACCGAACATCACCGCGTCACCGATCAACTTGATGACCCATCCTCCGTTCGCGTTGACCGCGTCGATGGCGATCGCCTCGAACTCGTCCAGGAGGTCGAGCAGCTCCTTCTGGCCGGCGTCGATCGAGAGCGCCGTGAATCCGACCAGATCGACGAACCCGATCGCCATCGTCGCCGTACCCAGCCCGGCGGCCTGGCTCGTTCGGAGGCGGAAGGCCGACTGGGTCATGTGGCGCTTGAGGACGACCCCCAGGGCACGCAGGTTCAGGTCGAGCAGTTGCGTGCTCGACGCGGCCAGCTGGGCCCGGTCCAGCTCGGTCGATCGGTCCGTCTCGACGTCGGTCAGGTAGGCCTGAACCATCGCGTCGGCCAGCCGGGCAGCCGAGCCCCCGGCTGCTCGCAGCACCTGCATCATGACGGGATCGGGCAGCACGTCGAGGGTCGGCGTCAGCCCGGCGAGAACCTCGGCCTCTTCAGTGCTCAGTGCCGGTTCGTCCATGTCCGGGAGGATCAGTCCGAGCGCGCTCCACACCGCGGCGACCCGCTCGGGGGTGGCACCCACCATCCTGGCGAGCTCGTTGAGCGAGAGCGTCGGCTTGGGCAGCGCGGCGATGGCCGCCAGGCCGGAGATCCCTCCCGGGATGTGCGCGACCGCGATCATCTCGTCGACGGTCGCACCCAACTCGACCAGGTACTCGATCAGGGCCAGACGCTGGTCGGCTCCTTCGCGGTCGGGGTCGTAGAGACCCGCCTTCGAGAGGCGATCCAGATCGGTGTCGTCCAAGGCCCTCACCCCCCGCTCCTGCCGCCGGCATCGCCCCGAGCTTACGAGGAGCCACCGCTGTGACCCCCCTCTTCCCGGTCGTCACCTTCCGCTCGCGGTGAATCGTCTCGGGCCTGGGATCCTGGTCGAAAACGCCGATCGCCGGTGCCGCCCGTGCCCGAGCTGAGGACCTCAGGTCTCGGGGAACCAGTTGGCGTGGAACCCGATCGGCACGCGGCGCTTCATCGGCACCCGAGCGATCGGACCCGTCTCGAGGTCTCGAGCATCGAGCACGACGAGCTCCGAGTCGCCGGTTGTCCCATCGGTGACCAGGGTCAGAAGCCAGCCGTCGTCTTCGGCCGAGCCGGCGGGATCGGCCGCGAAGACGTGCTCCCCGCACGTGACGGTCTCGTCGTAGAAGTGGGAGTGCGACTCGCCGGTCTCGAAGTCGTGCTTGATGACCCCGTGGAACGAGAAGTCGAAGTCCCATCGACGCTGACGGCCGATGTAGCCGAAGCGTTGCTCGCGACCGGCGAACTCGTCGTTGATCCGGGGGAACTCGCCGGCGCGGTCATCGATCTGCCGGGCGCTGACCGAACCCGCCGTCAGGTCGATCGACCAGCGCCAAGGCAAGGGATCGGGCGAACCCTGCGGATCGTGGAACTCGAATCCGCCCGGCATCCTCTCCATCCGTGGCCCCAGGATCTCGATGCTGCCGTCGCGCTCCCAGGCGTTGAAGAAGTGGACGACGTAGCAGTTGTCGATCTCGAGCCAACGGATCTGGTCACCGTCGCCCATGCGGGGCATCACCCCGATGCGGGTGCCCGTGTCGGGATCCCAGCGGACAGCAGCCCCGCCCCTGAGGAGCGCCTCGACGTCGAACACCGCCGGTGAGTCGAGGAAGACGACGTGGTTCTGGGTGATGGCGAAGTCGTGCATCATCACCGGCCCCGGGAGGTCGATCTCGGTGCTGTGCACCAGAGTGCCTTCGGCGTCGACCACGTGGTAGCGGAGGTAGGGAGGGAACGGGCTGTATCCGAAGAAGTGCATCTCGCCGGTGGCGGTGTCGATCTTCGGGTGGGCGGTCATGCCGCCGGCCAGTCGCCCACCGAAGTCGTACTCGCCGAGGGTCTCGAGCTCGCGGGTCATCTCGGTGGGTGGTGCCACCTCCAAGAGGGCGAGGTAGCGGTGGGCGTGCCGAACGAAGTGCGTGTTGGCCACGTTCTTGACCATGCCGGCTTCTTCGCCCACGCCGTCCTCGGGAGGACGGAACTCGCCGAGCCCGCCGTAGCAGGCACGCCCGCGTCGGCGCTCCGCGACCAGGCCCTTCGACTCGACGAACCGGTTGCGGTAGCGGACCGCTCCGTCCTCGAAGTAGACGGCGTGCAGCATGCCGTCACCGTCGAAGGGGTGGTAGCCCCCGAGGGGGGAGAACTGAGGGTTGGGCCCGTTGCGCACGAAGACGCCCCGGAGGCCTTCGGGGAGCCGACCCACCACCTCGAGGTCTCGGTCGTCGCGCTCGTCCATGACGGGGGCCAGCAGGCCCTGGAGGTAGGGGTTCTCGATACCGACGGCCGTCATCCAAGGATTCCTTAGTCAGATTAAGTCAGCGGGGTCACGATACACCGTGCCGACCCGTCGTCACCTCGGGACCGGGGTCTCGATCGATCGGAGATGCTCGTCGGTTTCGCGCGGCGCGTCGCTGGGGATCACCAGATGATCGCTGACCCACACGTCGGCGGAGCCGAGCTCCTCCGCCAGGACTGCGGCGCGCCGCAGGGACTCGCCGGATGCAGCGGGTCCGGCCTGGGGGAGGTGGACTCCCACGGCGAGGGACTCGACTCCGGTCATCGGCGACACGCTGGCGATCGGGCGGACGTGCGCCGCCCGGACTGAACCCGACGGTGATAGGTTAGTGGTGCTAAGTGAAGCGTCTGCGAGACGCCGGAGGGTGCGGGCCGACCATCGGAGGTGAACATGCCGAGGGGTCCATCTCGGGGGGTGGAGACCAGGAAGTCGTTCTGCCGCTTCTGTCATGCGTTCTGCGGGCTCGAGGTGGACGTCGACGGTGACGAGATCGTCGCGGTACGAGGCGACCCCGACCACGCGGTCTCACAGGGCTACACCTGCCTCAAGGGCCGAGCCGAGCTGGAGAGGCTCTACCACCCCGACCGCCTCCTGACGTCGCAGAAGCGGGTCGACGGCGCGCTGGTGGAGGTCGACACCGACCAGGCGCTCGACGAGATCGCGTCGAGGCTGACGGAGATCATCCGGGAGCACGGTCCCCATGCGGTGGCGGTGTATGTGGGCGACGGTGGCCATCGCACCTCGGCGGGCGGGCCCTGGTTCGTCCGCCGGTGGCTCGACGGGATCGGTTCCCGGGGCATGTACACGTCGTTCACCATCGACTCCCCGGGCATGCTCGTCGCCGCGGCCCGCCTCTTCGGGTCGCCGCTCCCGCTCCAGCTGTTCGACATCGACCACGCCGAGGTCGGCATGTTCGTGGGTTCGAACCCGGTCCAGTCGCACTTCATGTCGATGCCGCAGTCGAACCCGGTTCGTCGGCTCCGGAACGCGCAGAAGCGCGGCATGAAGCTCATCGTCGTCGATCCGCGACGCAGCGATGTCGCGAAGGTCGCAGACATCCATCTCCAGGTGAAGCCAGGAGAGGACGCGACGTTGTTCGCCGGGATGATCAAGATCATCATCGAGCACGAGCTCTACGACCACGACTACGTCGCGCAGTTCACGAGCGGGATCGACGTGCTCGAGAAGGCCGTGTGGGACTTCGACCTCGACTACGTCGCCCGGCGTACCGAAGTGCCTGCTGAGCTCATCCGTGAGGCCGCCACGGTCTTCGCGACGGCCGAGACGGGCGCTGCGCAGACCGGCACCGGCCTGCACATGGCGCGGCACCAGAACCTGTCGATCCAGCTGGTGATGACCGTGAACGCCCTCTGCGGCCGCTACGACCGGCGCGGCGGGCTCACCCGTCATGCGGGCGCCATCAACTTCGAGCTGCCCACCTTCACCGAGCCGGTGAAGATGCCGGAATACGTCGGACCTCAATCAAGGATCAGGGGCATCCGGGGCAGCTTCAACTACCTGGGCTTCTTCGAGGAGATGCCGTCCAACACCCTGACCGACGAGATCCTGATGCCAGGCGAAGGCAAGATCCGGGCGCTCATCGTGCACGGTGGAAACCCAGCGCTGGTGTTCGTCGACGCAGAGTCCACCGCAGCTGCGCTCGACGATCTCGATCTCCTGGTCGTGACCGACCTGTTCGTGAACGACACCTCGGACCACGCCGACTACGTGATCGCGGTGAAGCACCCGTTCGAACGCACTGACATCCCGCGGCTGATGGACCCGAGCTACCCGTTCCCGTTCAGTCAGTACGCTGCGGCGCTCGTGCCCGCCCCCGAGGGGGTCATCGAGGACTGGGAGGTGTTCTGGCGCCTGGCGCAGAAGATGCACACCGAGATGGGTCTTCCCGGGCTCGACATCTCGGACTCCCCGACGACCGACGAGATCCTCGACGCCCTGCACACCAACTCACGGGTTCCGATCGACGAGATCCGCAAGCACCCCGGAGGCGCGACGTTCGGCGAGGAGGTTCCGCTGGTCGGCGGCATCATCCCGAACATGGTCAGCCGCGACGATCAGAGGATCGCCCTCGACGATCCCGACGGCATGGACGAGCTGGCGGAGATCCGAGCGGAACCGGAGACCTCGGGCGGTGGCTACGAGCCGGACGAGCCCTTCGACTTCCGGATGATCACCTACCGGATGAAGGAGGTCTACTGCACGCAGGGCCAGAACCTGCCCAGTCTGAAGGCCAGGCGTCCCTTCAACCCGGTGCTGATGAACCCTGCGGCGATGGAATCGCTGGGTGTGGTGGACGGTGAGATCGTCGTCGTCGAGAACGACTTCGGTCGGGTCGAGGGCCGCGTGGAGGCATCCGGTGACGTCGCCCCCAACGTGATCGCGTTCGCGTTCGGATGGGGAGGGGTCAGCGACGACGGCACGAACGTGCAGCATCTGATCGACGACGACCGGCGTTTCGACCCGATCACCGGGCTCGCCATGCAGAGCGCGGTCCCGGTCAACGTGTTCCCGAGCGCCAGAGCCTGACCGGGGCCCATCTCCTCGTGCGGGCTCTGCTGTAGGGCCGACTGACACCCCTGCTCGCCGGCGTTCGTCCACCTCTCCGCCGGAGTCCTCTCCCGCGAAGCCGGTGGTGCAACGGCCTGAGGGTGGTTTGGGCTACCACCACGGGCGCCAGGCCTTCATCGACATGGCGATGTCGAAGCGGATGATCGCCGAGCGGGGCGGACCCTTGGTCCAGCTCACCTTCGTCCCGGTGATCCGCGTCGACCCGCACCCACCCGAGACGTCCTGCACCATCCGCCTCGAGTCCTGACGCCGGTCATTCGTCGAGGAAGTCCCGCTCGACGCGGTCGAGCGCCTTCGCCGTCATCCCCGGCATGATCCGTTTCGAGTAGTAGGTGAGCCAGGCGAGAGGGGTGACCGGACAGACGGCCCGGTTCTTGGCCACCGAACGGAACACGGCCTCGGCCACGCGCTCGGCCGGGATCGCCTTGGCCTTGTTCTCGGCGCGGATGCGATCGGCGTAGGCACCCGAGAAGCGACCCCTGGCGCGCAGGTCGGTGACGATCGCTGTTCGAACCGGACCGGGGCAGATCACGCTCACGCCGATGCCGGCCCGGGCGAGCTCGGCCCTCAGGCTCTCCGAGTACCCGACCACGGCGAACTTGGCGGTCGAGTAGGCGGCGAACCCTTCCATCGCCGCCAGTCCGTCCATCGAGGCGATGTTCACGACGTGGCCCCCTCTTCCGCGATCGCGCATCGCGGGGCAGAAGGCGCTGCATCCGTGGATGACCCCGAGCAGGTCGATCCCGAGGACCCACTCCCAATCCTCTTCGGTGGTCTCGAGCGCGCTTGCCGCCAGGGTCACGCCCGCGTTGTTCACGAGGATGTCGAGCGATTCGACCTGTCCGTGGACCTCCCGGGCGAACGCATCCACCGAGGCGACGTCGGCGACGTCCACCTCACCGGTGATGACCTCGGTGCCGGCGCCGGCCAGCGAGCGTTCGACCGCGGCCAGGCGAGCCGGGTCGATGTCGCAGAGGACGAGGCTGGCGCCGCGTCGGGCGGCCGATCGAGCGGTGGCCTCGCCGATGCCGCTGGCGGCGCCGGTGACCCCCACCCATCGGCCGGTGAGATCCTCAACATCCATCTCGGACTCCGTGTTGGACGCATCGATGACTTAATCTCACTAATCTAGTAGCGAGCGATGGGTCGTCGCCCGGGCGACCGCCGGCCGAGGAGCGAGGAATGAGCACCGACACCGCCACCAAGGACGACACCGCCGAACGGTTCACTGCCGATACGGCGAGGGAGATGTTCTCGTTCCGGGGCAAGTCCCCGACCGGCGAGGGAGTAGACGTCTCGATCGTGCGCAAGCACTACCACCCCGATGTCCGGTTCCGCGACGCGATCCAGGTCGTGGAGGGACGCGACGCGGTGATCGAGATGCTGCTGCGCTTCCCGCAGCGCTGCAAAGAGCTGCGGTGCATCGTCCACCGGGTGGTGCAGGAGGGCGACGTCATCTTCGTCGAGTGGACCACCGAGATGGTGATCAACCGCCGGATTCCGACGCTCAGAGACGACGGTTGCTCCAGGCTCCTCCTCGACGAGGATGGCCGGGTCATCGATCACCGCGACTACTTCGATCTGTGGGGCGACATGATCGATGCCTTCCCGAGGGCGTCGAAGGTCTATCGCAAGCTCGTCGGCCACATGGAGTGAAGCGATCGTGTACCGCAAGCTCACCGTCGATGCGGAGTGAAGGGGAGGTCTGAGAGATGTTGCGCGCGTTCGTCACCGGTGCCTCGGGTTTCGTGGGCTCGGAGGTCGCCATCCAGCTCTGCGACGCCGGCTGGGAGGTCACCGCAGCTCGTCGCGCTACCTCCAAGACCGACCAGCTGGCCGACTACGAGATCAAGTGGGTCGAGACCGACATCCACGATGCCGAGCGGGTCACGCGCGACATGCCTGATAGTGTCGACTGCGTCTTCCACGTCGCCGGCAACAGCACGTTCTGGCCCCGTGAGTTCGATGCGCAGTACCGCGACAACGTCATCGGCACCCGATCCGTGGTCGCAGCGGCACTGGAGACGGGAGCGCGACGATTCGTCTACACCTCCAGCGGTGCGGCCTATGGGCACCAGAGCGAGATGCTCCACGAGGGCCTGGCGTCCAAGGCCCTGCTCTCCCCGGTCAACTACGACCGGACGAAGTGGCTCGCCGAGAACGAGGTGCGCACCGGGATCGAAGCGGGACTCGACGCCGTCATCCTCAACCCGGCCGCGGTGCTCGGGCCGCGCGATCACAACTTCACGATCCTGTTCAAACAGATCGCGACCGGGAAGCTCCCAGCGGTCATGCCCGCGAAGACGTCCTACTGCCACATCCGGGAGGTCGGACGCGCCCATCTCCTCGCCTATGAGAAGGGCCGCACCGGGGAGAACTACCTGCTGGGAGGAGAGAACGCCTCCCAGCTCGAGCTGGCCCGGGTGATCGCGGAGGTGGCGGGCTCGAAACCGCCGAAGTACGAGATCCCGGGATCGGTGTTCTACGGGGTGGGTGCCGTGCTCGAGCTGGTCGCCGCCATCACAAATCGCCCTCCGGCCTTGACCCGCACCTTTGCCAAGGCGTTCCGGCACTGCTGGTACACCTCTTCGGACAAGGCCATCGAGGAGCTCGGCTACGACCCACCGACGATGCGGGAGATCGCCGAGGACACCCTCGAGTGGCTCCGGGCGGAGGGCAAGCTCCCGCCGGCATGAGTCGCGTCGACGCAGTGCCGCCGTCGCCGTTGCCAGCGCCCCGCGGCTTGCGTAGGATCAGGTCTGCGTTAATGGCCTTAAGTTAACGATCAAAAGCGTGGCGAGGGAGCGGAATGGCACATCGATTCGACCTACCTAAGGGCCTGACGGCCGCCGACGAAGGACGCCACGCGGCGCCCGAGGGCGCGACCGGGCTCTTCGGCGACACGCTGTGGGTGAGCGTCGTCGACCCCGAGGCGAACGTCTTCGGGGTGCTCCACTGGCACCTGACGAACCAGGGGTTCGGTCGTCACGAGGCCTACTTCGTCATCGACGGGGTGCAGCAGTCCTACGGACTGCGGGCACCACTCGATCCAGAGCCCGACGCGGGCCCGTGGACCGACGGCACCCTCTCCTATGAGGTGGTCGATCCGTACGAGCACATCAGGATCGAGATGGACGGCCCCCGCTATGGCTTCGAGCTGGACTTCAAGGCCCGCTTCGCGCCGTTCGACTACCACGACTCGGTGCGGGGCGATCCGCTGGCGGTGGCATTCCCGTTCCACGCCGGCCACTTCGAGCAGGCCATGGACTGCACCGGCAACTTCGAGATCAGGGGTGGGCCGGCAAAGGGCGAGACCCGCCCGATCAGCTGTTGGTCGCACCGTGACCACACGTGGTCGGATCGCTTCGCCGAGGAGCCCGAGTGGCAACTCGGGGGTGGGCACTTCCCCGGTCACTTCTGGCCGTCGATCCAACTCCCCGACCGGCACATCAACGTGTTCGGCTTGTACTTCCAGTCGAAGATGGGCGAGGCGAACGAGGACGCGACGATCGGCGGGTTCGAGTCGACCGCCGAGGGCAGTCGGGCGATGCTCAACGCAGCCGCTGAGTTCGTCGACACCGACCTGGAGGAAGTACGGGATGCCAACGCGTTCCGATATGAGCTGACGACGCCCGACGGCGAGGTCATCCACGTCCGGTCGACCAAGAAGCATGGCCAGATCAAGCTCTGGCTCCGAGGCGAGAACGAGCTCGAGAACCGCATGGACTGCTACGAGGCCTTCGTCGACTGGGAGGTCGAGGAGACCGGTGAGACGGGAACGGGTGTAGCCGAGTTCAGCGTCTTCCCGCCGCTTCCTCAGTGGCTGGTTTGAGGACGGAAGGGAGCGACGATGAGTCGATTCGATGACACCGTCACCTGGATAACGGGCGGCGCGTCGGGCATCGGCCGAGCGGCCGCGCTGCGGTTCGCCGCTGAAGGTTCCAGAGTCGCGATCAGCGACATCGACGAGCAGAAGTCGAACGAGACCGTGGAGCTGATCGAGCAGGCGGGTGGAACCGCGCTGAGCGTGCCCTGCAACGTCACCAAGCTCTCCGACTGCACCGACGCGGTCGCGAAGACCGAAGAGACGTGGGGACGCCTCGACCACGTGTTCGCGAACGCGGGAGTGGTCGGCGCGGGTGGGGTCGAGTGGGTGGACGAGGCCGACTTCTACACCGTCATCGACGTCAACCTGAACGGCGTGTTCCGCACGGCCAAGGCTGCACTCCCCGCGTTGCGGCGGTCCGGTGGTGGTTCGATGGTGCTCACGTCCAGCATCGAAGGCCTGGTGGGCAGCGCCATGCTGCCGGCGTACAGCACGGCCAAGACCGCGCTCATCGGCCTCTGTCGCTCGCTCGCCCAGGAGGGCGCGCCCGGCATCCGGGTCAACTGCGTCCACCCCGGGTTCATCGAGACGCCGATGACCGAGCCGGTGGCCGCGGTCATGCCCGGTTTCAAGGAGCAGTGGGCGGAGAAGGCGCCGATGGGGAGGGTGGGCACCGCTGACGACGTGGTCGGAGTGGTGCTGTTCCTGTGCAGCGACGACGCCCGATTCGTCACCGGTGAGGGAATCAGCGTCGATGGCGGCGTCATGGCCGTTCGCTAGTGACGGGTGGTGCGACATGAACCATGAAGCGAACCTCCACGACCGGACCGAGATCATCGACGTCCTGTTCCGCTACGGCAGCAGCCTCGATGATCGCGACTGGAGCCGGCTCGAGACCTGCTTCGTCCCAGAGGTCGTCTCGATCCTGGCCGGAGGGCCACCGATGGAGGGCTACCGCACCTTGGAAGAGGCCGTGCGGGTGGCCCTCAGCGCCTACGACGCCACCCACCACCTGATCAGCAACGCCGAGGTCGAGCTCGAAGGCGACCGGGCCCGGTTGCGGGCGAATCTGGTGGCCAACCACGTCCAGGAGGGTGGGAACTTCGTGGTCGGCGGGGTCTACCGCGAGGAGCTCGTCCGCACCGATGCGGGCTGGCGCATCGCTCACCACCAACTCGACGCCGTCTGGATGGGCTAGGTCCGTCCGGACGGCTCTCACTTCACGAACTGGTCGGACCACTTCGGGCCGACGCTCTCTCCTCCGTCCACGGTGATGGCCTGTCCGGTCACGAACTCGCCGTCGCTGCTCGCCAGCCAGACCGCGGTGGCGGCGACATCGGCCGGCTGACCCGCGCGGGGATAGGGTCGCATGGCTGCCGTCACCTCCTCCATCATGTCGATCGCATCGGCGCTGGCCCCTGCGGCCTCGAGGACGAGGGGGGTCACGATGCCGCCAGGGCAGATCGCGTTGACGCGGATCCGGTGCTCGCCGAGCTCGAGGGCCACCCTCTGGGTCAGGTGCACGACCCCCGCCTTGGCGACCCCGTAGGCGTGGGGTCCGTTGCCGGGGGCGTGCGCAGCGATGCTCGCCGTGCTGATGATGGATCCGCCCTCACCCTGGTCGACCAGGATCTGGCCGGCGTGACGCATCCCGAGGAACACGCTGCGCAACAGCAGGCTCATGGTTCCGTCCCAGTCGGCAGTCGTGATCTCGAGGATCGAACCGCGCGCGCCGATGGCGCCGGCGTTGTTGACCATGATGTCGAGCCGGCCGAACGCGCTCGGGGCAGCCGAGACGAGGGCCGCGAGGTCCTCCTCGCGGGTCACGTCACAGTGGACGTACGTGGCGTTCTCACCCAGGGAAGTCGCCACCGCCTCACCGGCAGCATCTTGGATGTCTCCGATGACCACTCGCGCGCCCTCGGCCACGAACCGGCGCGCCATCCCTTCGCCGATCCCGCTGGCCCCGCCGGTCACCACCGCGACCTTCCCTTCGAGCTTCTTCACCGGATCCGGACCTCCCGTTCAGCTCTCTTCGACGAAGGGGCCGCGCCCGCTCTCGAGCGCGGCAACCAGACGTTCCGCCAGCTCGTGCTTGCGCACCTTGCCGCTGCCGGTCATGGGCAGGTCGGACTCGGGCACGACGAGCAGGCCACGGGGACGCTTGTACCCCGGTAGCTCGGACTCGCAGAAGGCGAGCACGTCGGCCTCCTCGAGGCTGGCACCGGTCTCGGGAACGAGCGCGGCTCCGACGAGGTCACCCTTGTCCCCGCCGGGCAGCGCGAACACATGAGCGGCTCGGACACCCGAGATGCGAGTGAGGGAAGCCTCCACGTCGACGGGGCTGACGTTGATGCCGCCCGTCTTGATGACGTCTTTCAGCCGTTGGAGGAAGTGCACCCGTCCCTCAGCGTCGACGAACCCGAGGTCGCCCGTGTGGAAGAAGCCCTCGGTGTCGAACGTCTCGGCCGGATCGACCTTGTAGTAGCGGCGCATCACACTGAAGCCTCGGACACAGAGCTCTCCCTCGTCGCCGACTGGGAGGGTCTCGCCCGTCTCGGGGTCCACGACCTTGATCTCGTTCCCCGGGAGCGGCCTGCCTTGCGTGCTCATCCGGATCTCGAGCGGCTCATCGGCCGGAGTGCAGGAGAAGGCGGTGGCGGTCTCGGTCAGCCCGTACATGTTCACGCCCCCGAGGCCGTCGGGAGGAGGTGACTCGCAGAGCACGTCGTAAGGCGCCGTCCCCTTGTGGAGTCCACGGTGATCGCGGGTCGTCCAGTCCGGGTGCCCGAGGAGCTGACTCAGCTGGTGCGGCCACAGGTGCCACGTGCTGGCGTGCTCGCGCTCGATCAGTTCGAGCGCGAGCCCGGCGTCGAACGTGGGCTGGAGGATCAGTGCGGCACCGTGTGAGAGCGTGCCCAGCATGACGTTGATGCACCCGGCCGAGAAGAACAGGGGGAAGTAGAACCACACGACGTCATCGCTGACGACCCCCTGGTAGTCACCGATCCGCGCGCCGTTGCCTGCGACGGTGGCGTGGTCGTGAAGCACCCCCTTCGGTGTGGCGGTCGTTCCCGAGGTCGCGAGCAGGTAGCAGTCGTCACGGGGGTCGACAGCAGCTCTGAGCCCGGCAGGCACCGAAGTCGGAACCTCGTCCGCTGACGACAGGAAGTCGTCCAGCGAGCGACAGCCGGGCGGCAGCTCGTCGCGTCCTCGGACGACGACGGTGCGCAACGCGGGAAGGTCCTCTGAGTAGAGGCGACCGCTGGACGACGCGCCCAGCTCGGGGACGAGATCCGACAGCATCCCGACGAAGTCGTTGCCGAGGAACTCCGCCGACATGAAGAGATGCTCCACGTCGGCGTGGGCGAGCTGGTGCCGGAGGTCGTCTCGGCGCGAGAACGTGCTGACCGGTACCAACAGTGCCCCGATCCCGGTCGCGGCGAAGGCGAACGCCACCCAGTGCGGATCGTTCTCCATGAGCAGCCCGACGCGACTTCCCTTGCCCACGCCCGAGGAGACCAGTGCGCACGCGTAGCGATCGACGAGTTGAGCCAGCTCGCGGTAGGTGTAGCGCTCGTTGTGGGTGATGAGCGCAGGGCGGGATCCGTGAGCGTCGAGGGTGCGGGCCAGCAGATCAGGCAGCGAAGTCGGCAGGTCGGGCTCGGAGCCGCCGGCGCTTGCCAGATCAGACAAGGATGCCCTCGCTCTGCAACCGCTCGACCTCGTCGTCATCGAGACCCATCAGCTCTCCGTAGACGTAGTCGTTGTGCTCACCGAGCTTCGGCGTGGGGCGGGTCAGCTCCGGTGGCGTCTCGGTCAGCAGCCACGGTGTCGCGTAGATGGTGCACGGATCGAAGCCCTCGAAGTCGTGCCACAGCGTGAAGCCGCGCGCCTTCCAGTGGGGGTCGTCATTGCGCTCTTCGAGCTCGAGTGCGGGCGCCGCCGGCACTCCGGCGGCGATCAGTGAGCTCACGGCGTCGTCCCGGTCTCGGGCCGCCACCCACTCCGCGATGGCCGCATCGATCTCGTCGACTCGTGCCCGACGCGCCGATGCGCTCTCGAGGGAGGGGTCGGCTGCCCAGTCGTCGCGACCGATGGTCTCGGCGAGTGACCTCCACTCGTCGGTGTCGCGCACGGCGATCGCGACCCACCGATCATCGCCAGATGCCGCGTACAGCCCGTGGGGGGCATAGGCGTAGTGCGAGTTCCCCTGCGCGCCCGCGACATGACCGGTGAGCTGGTAGTCGACCAGGGCGTAGCCCATGGTGGCTGCCGAGCACTCGATCTGGCTCACATCGACGAACTGGCCCTCACCGGTCCGGTCTCGGTGCTCGAGGGCGGCGAGCGCGCCGATCACGGCCTGTACCGACATCGAGGTGTCGCCCAGGCCGAACGGCAACAGGCCCGTGCTGACACCTGCCTCGGGATAGCCGACCATGAGCTCGAGTCCCGAGTACCCGGTCGCGATGGACGCGAAGCCCCGCATGCCTCGCAGCGGACCCTCCTGGCCGGCCATGCTCATGGAGACGACGACGAGCCGGGGGTTGGCGGCTGAGAGCTCCTGGTATCCGAGCCCGTTGTTGGCCATCTTGCCAGCCGCGAAGTTGTCCATGACGATGTCGGCGGTCTTGGCGAGCTCGAGCACCAGCCGAGCTCCCTCCGGATCCGCGATGTTGATCGTGGTCGACATCTTCGAGCGGTTGTTGTGACAGAAGAAGTTGGATGTGTAGTCGAGGAAGCGCATCAGGTCCTGGCGCTTGCACGTCTCGACCCGGATCACCTCTGCTCCCATGTCGGCGAGAAGCTGGCCGGCCATCGGTCCGGCCCAGTTCCAGCCGAAGTCGAGCACGCGGATGCCGTCGAGGGCACGCGGCGCGCGCTCCGCCGGAGTCAGCTCGATCGGCTCGGGCACCTCCGCGGCCATGGGCTCGCTCGCCAACGCCGGGCCGCGACCGGCGATGCGCGTAGGGGACTCGGAGAACAGGTAGCCGGGCTTGGGGATCTTCACGTCCTGGTCCCCGATGGTGAGGTGACCCCACAGGTCCCGGAACGCGAACTGCTCGCTGGCGAGCACTTCGTCGACGGTCTGCGCGACCCCCATCACGATGCTCTCGGCGGCCGCCATCTCCAGCAGCTCCGCCCTGGTGTAGGTCATCAGCCACTTCTGGAAGTGCTTGTGCGCCGGCTCGGCGTCGACCAGGCCCAGGTAGATCGAGTTGCGGGCGTCGCCCTTGGCCCACTTGGGGTTGTCCATGAGGCTGAGGAACGCCTCCCACTGCGCCGGCGTGGTGGACGCGATGCACACGAACCCGTCCGCGCACGAGAAGAAGCCGGAGGGGTAGGGGGCGCCGCCGAGCAGCGTCCCTTGCCGAGCCCACTTGTTGCCGTTCTTGGCGGTGACGTTGTGCATGCCGCCCACGAGGTAGCCCATGACCTGGGCCGCCGACACGTCGATGCCCTGGCCCCGGCCTGAGCGTCTGCGCTCGCGGAGCGCGCACAACGCGGCCGCCGCGCCGTGGAATCCGGCCTGGTGGTCGGCTTGCTCCATCGGGATCCGCAACGGACGCTGGTCGGCCGACCCGAGACCCAGCACCAGCGAGCTGGCAGCCTGGGCGGTGAGGTCGGTGCCCACCCGGTCGGCCCACTCGCCGCTGCGGCCGTAGGGCGACAACGACACGACGACGAGATGGGGGTGGCGAGACCCGAGCGCATCGAAGCCCAGATCCCAACGGTCGCGCTCGTCCGGATCGAGGTTCTCGATGAACACGTCGGAGCCCGCCAGCACCGAGTGGAACCACTCCAGGCCGTCGCCGGTGTCGAGGTCACAGACGGCTCCGCGCTTGCCCACGTTCAGGTAGTGGAAGAGGCCGCTCTCCTCGGGATCTCCTTCGCCACCCGGGAACGGTCCGACCTGGCGGGCCGGGTCACCCTGGGGCGACTCGATCTTGAGCACATCGGCTCCCAAGTCGGCGAACAGACGCGCGCAGAACGGAGCAGACACCTGCGTGCCGAGCTCGACCACCCTGAGTCCGTCGAGTGCACGACCCGCCATCAGGAAGCCTCCTCGGAATCGCCGCCACCGTCCGACGGGCTCCAGACCACGTTGCCCGCCTCCCGCGAGGGCAGCTCGACCACGACCGTGCCCTCCGATGTCAGGTCGTCACGCGGATGCGACTTCGTCCAGATGTCGAGATCGACCAGATGGCGGTCACCTTCGACGCGTTTGGCCGTGACCTTCGCGTGGAGGCGAACCGCGTCGCCCTGCCAGTGGAACCCCCTGAAGGCCAGCTTCAGGTTGCGGAGCATCCCGTGGTCACCGAACCACGACATCAGGAGCTGGGTGAACCAGTTCAGCCGCTCGAACCCGGCCTCGTACGCGCCGGGCATGCCCAGGTACTTCTGGCAGCGCTCGTTGGTCCAGTGGATCGCGACGGGGGGTTCCGGCACGTTCTCCTCGTTCTTGATCGGCAGGCGAGGGGCCGCCTCCCAGAGCTGCATGGCGAGCTCGTGGCCCACGAACCAGCCGCCGGCGCCGAACGCCATCTCGAACGCGATCTTGCTGGTGAGGGTGATCGGGCCCTTGATGATGTGCGGCACCTCGAACCCGACCTCGACATCCTCGAAGTAGAGGGGGTCCCCACCGCGCCGGTTGGCGAGGTTGTGGGTCTTGTACTCGTCCCACACGGACTCGAGCTCCTCGTCGGTCCACTCGTGTCGCTGGATTCCCGCGTACTTCGAAGCCGACTTGGCCTTCTTGCGGGAGAACCGCTGCCACGATGTGGCGTAGGAACCCACGAAGGAGCCGTCAAGCGTGTACGCCTCGGTCTCGTAGCGCTGCACCGCGGCATCGCCGCCGGCGAACTCGCTCTCGATGATCTCGGCGTCAGTGAGGTAGGTCCGCGAACCCACGCCCTCCCCGGCGAAGAGCGGCCGTTCCCACGCGTACTCGACGCTGCGCCAGATGGTGTGACAGCCGGGGAAGCCGTCGGTCGCGCCGTTGACGGTCTCGGTCCAGCAGAGGGTGGCCGGCGGCGCGATCATGGCTCCCCAGATCGAGTCCTTCGCGTAGTTCTCGTCGAGGTAGAGCGGGTTCAGGTCCGCGATCCCGCGGGCCAGTCGGCCGTTCGTCTCCTTGGTGACCGCGAAGTTGGCGAACTGGGGCCGCCACTCCTCGATCCTCGTCTTCTCCTCCTCACTCAGGTTGAGCCGGAACATGGTGCCCCGCTCCTCCCTCGAGACTCCCTTGCGTTCGAGGAGTCGTTCGAGGCTCGCCTGAGTGATCTCTCCCCAGATTTCCCCTTCACGAAGCGGCATTGGTCTGACCTCTCTGCCTGGTTACGGTCACTTGTCGTCGTCGAGTGCGAAGAATCGCACCGCGTTGTCGTGGAGTACGGCTCGCTTGGTCTCCTCGGCGATGTCCAGCTCGAGGAACTCCGCTTTGCAGCGCTCGAGGCCGAGGCCGTTCGTGCCGAACAGGACCTTGTCACGTCCCCGCGACGAGTCCATGAACTTCACGAGTCGGTCGTCGAGGCTGTGCGGGTAGTAGGCGGAGATGTCGCCATAGACGTTGGGGTGTCGCCACAGCATCGAGCACCACTCGTCGACCCAGGGCCATCCGGTGTGGCTGAGGTTGATCCGCAGCTCCGGGAACTCGATGGCCACGTCGTCCGCAAGCATGGGACGGCCGCAGTCCGACGGCAGCACCTCGGCGGACTGGCCGACCTGGAAGCCGACCGCGATGTCCAGCTCGGCGCACTTGGCATAGAGCGGATAGAAGCGGCGGTCGTTGGGGGGAAGGCCGTAGGACAGGGGATGGAACCACACGTAGCGGAACCCGTGCTCGTTGACGGCCCGCTCGACCTCGTCGCAGCTCTTGGTGATCCGGAAGGGGTCGTAGCTCACCGTACCGATGATCCGACCGTCTGACTGCGCAACGGCTTCAGCGACCGCCTCGATCGGGTAGTCCATGATGAAGTCGCGGTGGTAGTAGTACGACCACATCTTGGTGGCGCACACCGAGATGTGGGTGTAGCCGAGAGCGTCCATGTCGGCGAGACACTCCGCCGTCGTGGCGTGGCCCATGAGCATCCCGCCTTCACCTCGCCGCTTCTTCTTCGGCTTGGCTTCGCCTTGCGCGGAGGTCCGTGATCCGGACATGGGCTTGAACGTCGTCTCCATCATGATCTGGAATTCGCGGAACGCAAAGGGGTTCCCGGCCAGACCGCTGCGCACCTCGAGGAGATGGTTCATGACGTCGATCGTCGGATACTCCTTCAGGTCGATCTCGTCGATGTCGGTGTCGACGTCCTTCTCGTTCATGGCACTCAGATCTCCATTCCTACTCGGGCGCCGTGTTGTGTGGCCTCGGCGAGCAGTCGGGGCACCCAGGCCGAGCCCACCAGGAAGAGGCGGCCGATCGACGACGTCTTCCGGATCTGTCGGTAGAGGCGGTCGTCGGGCACCGACCCGTAGACGAGCACCACCGTGTCGAATCCGTCCACCGAGTGCGAATCACCGGTGAACGCCGAGGCGAACCTGAGCGTCGATCCCTCGACTTCTGCCAGCCGCATCCCGCAGTGGATCGGGACCCCGTTTCCCGCCAGACGACGCATGATCGGCCCGATCGAGTAGCGGTCGATCTGGTTGCCGACGCCGGTCCACTTGTGGAAGATCTCGACCTCTCTGCCGCTCGTGGCCAGGAAGTCGGCGATGTTCGGTGTCTCGAAGTGGTCTTCCTGCGACACGACGGCCACGCGCTCGCCGACCTCGACGCGGCCGTCGAGCACGTCCCACCCCTGAACGACATGGGAGGCCTCGATGCCTGGTGTGACCGGCACCCTCGGGACCGAACCGGTGGCGCAGGCGACCGCGTCGGGAGCGAGATCGACCACCTCCGCGACCGAGACGTCGGCACCGAGGCGCACGTCGACGCCGAGGAGCTTCATCTGGTTCTCTTCGTAGTAGACGAAGTCCTCGAACGAATCCCTTCCGGGAGCGCGGGCCGCGAGTCGTACCTGGCCCCCGAGGGCGTCGGCGCGTTCGAGTAGGACCACGTCGTGACCCCGGCCGGCTGCGACCCGAGCGACCTCGAGTCCGGCAGCTCCTCCGCCGACGACGACCAGCCGCTTGGACTCCTTCGCGGGCCGGTGGAGCATCTTCCACTCGAGCTCGCGACCCACGACCGGGTTGATCGAGCACACCGCCTTGCGGAACATGGAGGGCGCCGTGTTGTCGATCGACTCGCCGATGCAGCGGTTGCACCCGATGCAGCGCCGGATCTCGCCGAGCCGACCCTCTCGGGCCTTGTTGGCGAACTCGGGGTCGGCGATCCCTGCCCGGGTCATCCCGACGAGATCGCACACACCAGAGGCGAGCAGCTCCTCGGCCACGAGCGGGTCGTTGACACGTCCCGAGAAGAGGACGGGCACCGGGGAGACGTCGGCCCGTATGGCGCGGCCGACGTCGCGATGCTGCGCGTGGTCGTAGTACGACGGCTGCACGTACGGCTCGCCCCAGGAGTGGCCGACGTCGGTGTTGACGAAGTCGAGCGTGTCCGTCTCCGCGATGTGGGTGATCATCTCCCGCATCTCGAAAAGCCCGTATCCACCCTCGCGCTTCTCCTCGGCGCAGATCCGGACCCCGAGCGCTGCCGTGTCGCCGATGCGTTCTCGAACCCGGAGCAGCACCTCCCTGACGAAGCGGGTTCGAGCCCGCGCGTCGCCACCCCAACCGTCGCTGCGGTGATTGAGCGCCGGTGAGAGGAACGTCTGGGGCAGGGTCTCGTGCGCGCAGTGGATCTCGAGCCCGTCGGCACCGGCGTCGACGAGCTGGGCACCGGCAGCCGCGTACGTGTTGATGATGAACTCGATCTGATCGTCGTCCAGCTCGTGGGGGATCAGGTCGTAGGCCTCGACGATCGGCACCGACGAGGCCGCGAGCGTGTGGTTCAGGTGGGTGAGCTGGAACACCGCCACGGATCCGGCGTCGTGGACGGCATCGACGAACTTGACGGTCTCCTCCACGAAGTCGGGAAGGAGGTAGATCGGGAAGCGGGTGGCTCCGGCTCCGGGCGCGAACTCGTCGGCTGCCTGGTCGGGCATCGGAGTGTTGAGCACCACGGTCTCGCTGCCGATCCAGGCGGTTCCCCCCTGGGCCTTGGCCACGTGGTGAGCGGTGAAGGCGTCATCAGGGAGACCGGGCATCGCTCCGGCGCCGATGGAGTTGGTGGTCTCACAGATCCGATTCCGCACCCGGATGGGGCCGACGTCGAGCGGAGAGAACAGCCGCGGGAACTGCTCCCCAGGGTCGCTCATCGCTGGTCCTCGCAGTCGGACCGGGCGAGGAGCCTGGCCACCCTGCCCCGGTGGAAGTCGGCATCTCCGAAGGTCACCGCGCCGGCCCGTGCTCGCCGCAGGTAGAGATGGATGTCGAGCTCCCAGGTGAACCCGATGCCGCCGTGGACGTGCAGCGCGCCCTCGGTTGCACGGATCGCGGACTCGCCTATGAACGCCTTGGCCGCCGAGGTGAGCATCGATGCATCGGGCTGGGCCTCGTCGAGTGCCAGGCATGCCGCGTAGAGCAGGCTTCGCCCGATCTCGACCTCGACGAGGAGATCGGCCAAGCGATGGCTGACCGCCTGGAACGAGCCGATCGGGCGGTCGAACTGGACCCGCTCCTTCGCATAGGCCGTGGCCATCTCGAGTGCGGCCTCGGCCGCGCCCAGCAGATCCGCGGCGCAGAGGATGGTGCTGATGTCGTAGGTGGAGCGAAGCGTGGACTCAGCTCGCTCGAGACCGCCCAGCAGGGCAGAGGGAGGCACCGTGACCTCGTCGAAGACGACTTCGGCGATCGACTGGGCGTCGAGGCGTCGCATAGGGGTCACCGTGATCCCCGGAGCATCGGCGGGAACCACCACGAAGCCGAGGGTCGACGATGTGCGGGCGGCAACCAGGAACTGGTCGACGCCCTCGACGTCGGGCACGAGGATCTTCGTCCCAGAGAGGGCCCACGTGCCCCCCTGGTCGAGGACCTGTGCGGTCACCGCGTCGGGTCCCCAGGTTCCGACCGGCTCCTCGATGGCGCAGACGACGCGCTGATCGCCGGAGAAGACGCCGGGTAGCAGCACCTCGCCGAGCTCGTCATCGCCCCCACGTTCGATGGCAGCCGCGGCCGCGAGCACCGTTGAGACCGCTCCGGGCAGCAGACCGCGCCCGAACTCCTCGGCCAGGACACAGGCCGTCAGGACATCTCCGCCGCTTCCCCCCAGCTCGACCGCACTCGCGATCCCGATCCATCCGAGCTCGGCCATCTCCTTCCAGAGCTCGTCGGGGATCCGTGCCGGGGGCTGGTCGATCGCGGCACGCATGTGGCCGGCGGACCACCGGTTCTCGAGGAAGTGTCGCGTGGCCTCGGCCAGGGCGACCTGCTCGTCGCTGAGCTCGAAGTTCATGTCAGTCCTGCACCGAACGTGGCAGCCCCAGCACGCGCTCGGCGATGGTGTTGCGCTGGATCTCGGCCGTGCCGCCGCCGATGCTGTGACCGAGCGCGTCGAAGTACGCGGCGTGCCACCGTCCGCGATCGACGACGTGGGGGACTTCTTGGTGACGGCTGCCAGCGGGCCCTCGACCTTGAGCGCGAGCTGGGCGATGCGCTGGCGGAGCTGCGACGCGAACAGCTTCCCCACGGATGCGCTCGCACCCGGCTCACGACCCGCGATCTGCGCACTCAGGGTGCGGTAGCCCAGATGACGCAGGCCTTCGATCTCGATCCAGAGCTGCGCGAACTCCGCGCTGATGGTGTCGTCGTCGAGCGCCCGGGCGTCGCCGCGGGTCAGCTCGGTTGCGGTCCGGCGGAGACGGGAGAGGGTCTGCTCCAGCGTCAGGACGCCTGACAGTCCGCTGCGCTCGTGCTCGAGAGTGGTTCGGGCGATCTGCCAACCGCCGTGCAGCTCACCCACGAGATTGGAGCGGGGGATGCGGACGTCGTCGAGGAACATCTCGCTGAAGTGGATACCACCGGCGGCGTTGCGCAGCGGGTTGACCTGGATGCCCGGTGTCGTCATGTCCAGGAGCAGATAGCTGATGCCTTCGCGTTTGGGGGCCTCGACGTCGGAGCGCACCAGGAGGAAGCACCAGTCGGCGATCGGTGCGAGGCTCGTCCAGACCTTCTGTCCGTTCACGACGAACTCATCGCCATCGAGCTCGCCCCGGGTTGTGAGCGCGGCGAGATCACTCCCGGCTTCCGGCTCGCTGAATCCCTGGCACCAGAGCTCCTCGGCGGTGAGGATCCTGGGCAGGAAGCGGCGGCGCTGCTCCTCGGTGCCGTGGCGGATCAGCGTGGGGCCGAGGATGGTGAGACCGATCGTGTTGATCAGCGGTGGCGTGCTGACCCGTGCGAACTCCTCGGCGGCGATCACCTGCTGGGTGAACGAGGCGTCCTGGCCCCCGTACTCTCTGGGCCACGGGAGCCCGACGTAGCCCGCCTCCCACAGCGTCTTCTGCCAGTCACGAGCCATCTGGATCGCGTCCATGATGTTGGCGGCGCCAGCACCTTTCATCACCGACCCGGCGTCGGTCAGCCGGCCGGTGTTCTCCTCGAGCCAAGTCCGCAGCTCAGCACGGAACTGCTCGTCCTCGGGGGAGAAGTGGAGGTCCATGTTCCCGTCACCCGGTCTTCACTTGAACTCGGGCATGATCTGCGTCGAGATGAGCTCGCGCTGGATCGAGGGGAAGAACAGGGCCTCGACCCCGAGGTCCTCATAGCGCTTGAGCTCGACGACGACCTCGTCGACGGTTCCGCAGAAGAGGCTGTCGAGGAATCGCCGGTACATCGGGTGGTCCTCGGTCGGGTTGTACACGTGCTTGCCATCGTCGTCGACGAGGTAGCCGTAGCCAAGGATGTGCTCTCGGTAGAACGCCTCGATCATCGCCTCTCGCATCATCTCGGCCGCGGCCATGCTGTCGCCGATGAAGATGTCCTTGAACGCGGCCACCTTCAGGCGTTCCTCGGGCCAGCCCGCCGCTCGGCCAGCCTCGCGGTACGCCTCGACGATGACCTCCACCCGCTCGTACGGCGAGTTCGCCAGCCAGTAGGGCAGACCCGCCTCGCCGGCCCGGCGGGCTGCGGCCTCGGTGGTGCCACCGCAGAACCACATGTCGAGGGGTCGCTGCACGGGAGTGGGACGCAGGCTCACCTCGTCGTAGTGGTAGTGCTGACCGTGGTGGGAGAACGTGTCCTCGGTGCTGGCGAGCCGGAGGATCTCCATCGCCTCGCGGAGACGGGCCCCACGGGTGCGCTTGGCGGATCCGATGCCGTCGAACTCCAGCGGCCGGTAGCCCATGCCGAGGCCGAGGATGACTCGTCCACCGGAGAGGACGTCGAGGGTGGCGGCGTGCTCCGCGGCCTCCATCGGATCGTAGAGCGTCTGGAGCATCGCTCCGGTGACCAGACGGATCCTCGAGGTCTTCGCCGCGGCCGCGGCGAGGGCCTGCAACGGGAAGGGGAGGAAGCCGTCGTAGGTGAAGTGGTGCTCGGGCGCACCGTAGGCGTCGAAGCCCATCCGTTCGGCGTTCACGGCGTCCTGCACGAACTGGTCGTAGCCGTTGGCAAGGGCGGACGGCATCACGCGCATCCTCGTGATCCCCATTGCGCCGGTCCAGAATTCCATGGCGTTCCCCGTCGTCTCTTCGTCAGGCCTGCAGCAGCGGCTGGACTTCCCTGGCGAAGCGGAACAGATCTCCGTCAGCAGGGCTGCTGCGTCGCCACACCAGATGGGTCATCGAGGTCCGGGCTGCCAGATCCCGAAGGCGTCCGAGGAGCTCTTCGGATCCACCGCCCAGTGTGCACTCATCGCCCTCGCCATCCATCACCATCCGCCGCTCGATGACGGGCTCCACCTCGCCTCGAACCCTGCCGGCTCGGTCGGCGATCGCCCGATAGCGGGTCATCCGCTCGATCGCCTCGACCGTCGGAGTCGAAGCCGGGATCAGCGGTGAGACCCCGCGTCGGGCAGCCCACTCCAGGGTCTCGTCATCGATGATCTCGGCCGAGACGGGCGGCCGGGTGGCGTGCGGCTTCGGGGTGATGGCCAGGAAGTCGGGGGCATCGGGCCCCCAGTCCCACTGGGGGACATAGGCACGTCCCGGCTCGGGGGTGCTGACCCCGCGGGGCGCGTCGTCGGGGGTGTGGGAGGGGAAGCGGATGAAGTCACCGTGGTAGCGGAACTCGTCCAGTGCCCAGGCGTGACTCACGAACTCGATCGTCTCGTGCACCTGCTCTGCCGATACGCCCTGTCCCGATGCTGCGGCGAAGGTGAGCCCGGCCCGACCCCGCGAGAAGAGGTCGAGCACGGCGACCTCTTCAGCAACTCGGACCGGATTGGCGCCGGTGACCAGTCGGGTGGCTCGCAGCTGCACGGTGTTTGTGAGACGGGCCAGGTAGGTCAGCCAGAGCCCCGGTGAGGGACACGCCGCCGCGCCCTGGCGCGCCTCGGATATCCAGATGCTGTCGTAGCCGGTCGTGTCAGCCGCCACGGCCTCCTGGATCGCCTTCTTCCACACGGCCGCCGTGTCGTCACCGTCGAGATCCCAGCTGAGGCCGACTCTCATGGCAGTTCCCCTCGCTCGAGGCGCTCGGCGGCGTCGGCGGCCAGGGCGGCCTTCGCGACCTTGCCGGTCGGTGTCATCGGGAGCTCGTCGACGATCGCGACCGCCTCCGGCACCAGGGACTTGGAGGCACGCCGTTCGGCGAAGTGCTCGCGGAGGTCGTCGATCGAGACCGTGGCATGGTCCCGGGTGACCAGGTAGGCGCAGACGCGCTCGCCGAGCCGCTCGTCGGGCATGCCGACCACCGCCGCGTCCTCGATGTCGGGGTGGCTGATCAGGTGCTCCTCGATCACCTTGGGGTAGATCTTGGTGCCACCTCGATTGATGACCTCCTTCGCGCGACCCGCGAAGTAGAGGTACCCCTCCTCGTCGACATAGCCGCGGTCGCCGGTCACGAACCACCCTTCACGGTCACGGGTGGCCGCGGTGAGCTCAGGCTGCTTGTGATAGGCGAGGAAGAGCGTCGGGCCCCGGAACATGATGTCGCCGACCTCGCCGGCCGCGAGCTCCCTGGTGCGGTCGTTCGGATCGACGATCTTCAACTCAGCGCCGAACAGCGGCTGGCCGACTGATGCCGTGGCCTTGTCCTCGGGGTCCCACGGCATGGTTCGCGTGTGGATGATGTTCTCGCCCATGCCGTAGGTGTTGGCCGACTTCACGCCCCAGGTGGCCTCGAGCTCTTCGATGAGCTCGGGGGAGCTCCGGGCCCCGCCGAGACTCACCGATCTCACGCTGGAGGTGTCGAAGCTCGCGAAGTCGGGGTGGTGGAGGATGCCGATCAGGTGGGCGGGCGTGCCCGAGATGGACGTGGCCTGGTCGCGATCGATCAGCTCGAGCACATCGAGCGGGCGGTAGCGATCGACGAGGATCATCGGGATCCCGCCGAGTGCGCACTGGTAGGTGGTGAAGTGCCCGAAGCTGTGGGTCATGGGCGAGCAGGTGAGATTGACCATTCCCGGGTCGACGCTGGCCAACGCCTGCGACATGGTCTTGAAGGTGGAGATCAGCGTGTTGTGGGTGTGGAGGAAGCCCTTCGGGTTGCCCTCGGTGCCCGACGTGAAGTTCAGGTAGAAGACGTCGTCGGGATCGGTGGTCACCTGCTCCAGCCGGTCGAGCTCGTCGCGGCCCGCATCGACCAGCTCGTCGAAGTCGTGCTCTCCGCGGCTCGCGTCGGCGTCGCCGCGTGCCACCACGACGCCCCGCACGCGCGGCAGCTCCGCCCGGACGTTGCGGATCGCCTGCGCGTAGTCATGACCCTCGAAGTTGCCGGGCACGACGACGAAGTCGGTCTCGCAGAAGGCCAAGAGAGACCGGAGCTCGAACTCGCGGAACACGCAGTGCGTCGGCTGTATCACGGCGCCGATCCTCGACAGGGCGATCTGGAGGAGGCAGAACTCGATCCAGTTGGGGAGCTGGACGGCCACGATGTCCCCGTGCTCGATGCCGATGCCGAGGAGTCCGGCGGCCAAGGCATCCGACTCCACCTTGAACTCGGCGAACGTCAGCCGGCGATCCTTGGTGATGATCGCCACCTCGTCCGCTCGGGCTTCGACGGTCTCGTCGAAGAGCTCGTGCAGCGTGCGGTCGCCCCACATCCCGGCGGAGATCCACCGCTTCCGGTAGTCGTCGTCGAACCGGGGGAAGTCGTGTCCCCCGCCGAGAGATCTCGCTGCCACAGTGAGAATGACTTTAGACCGTTCAGTTATGTCCTCGTCAACCCCCCGCGCCGTGACTTAGTGATCTTCAGTTACCATGCGCGGGAGGTCGGACGAGCGCCGCGAGGAGCCCGCATGTCGAGACTCGGCGGCATCATCGACCGGGAGCGGCGCCTGCAGCAGCAGCACCACGAGCTGACCGAGCTGCGCCGGGAGCACGACCCACGCAACCGCGACGCGGAGGACGAGGGCTGAGCGCCGGCCGCGTCTACCCGCCTATGGCGGCCTCGATGCCGGGGATGATCGTGCCGTAGAAGGCGGTCACGGCCACGACGGCCTGTTCTTCGGTCATGCCCACCGGCTCGGACCAGGTGCAGCTCCACTCGAGCTGGCACGAGTCGGGACCACGTTCGTGCACGGTCATGGTCGCGAGGTAGTCGGTGATCGGGAGCGGGTTGTTCACCGGGATCGAGTACGTGACGGTCCTGGTCGCGTCGTCGAGCGCCTCGAGCCTCTCGATGATCGCGGTCGTCTCGTCGATGTACATGTGGCGTTCCATCCCCGGGCCCTCGCCGTGGAACTCGTGATGATGAACGAGGGGCACCCAGCTCAGGTTGCTGAAGTCGCCCAGCATCGCCCAGAGCGCGTCTGCCGACGTCGAGAAGTCGTGGGTGACGTGGACCTTGGCCTGCTCGTGAGGGTTGGACATCTGCTGGGCTCCTTCTTGTTGGCGTTGGGTTGGGGGTCTGGTCGGTCAGCGGCGATCGAGGATGGTCTCGGCAGACGATGGCGGAGTCGGCGGCGTAGGGCTCGCTCCCGAGCGCCCCGAACAGAGCGGCAGCCTGGACGCGCTCACACCGAGGTCGGAGATCCGCGCTCCGACGACGATGACATCGTGCTCTGCCAAGGTCGGCCTCGTCTCCTCGGGGCGCCTCACGATGGCGCGCTCGGTCTCGCTGGGAACCAGGGATCGGCCGGGGTCGAGGATCCGGCCGATCACGCACGAGCATACTTAATCAATTAAGTTGAGGTGCGATGAGCTCGCAGCCGTTGACGGTCGACGAGAGGGGGCGACGGTGAGCGCCGGATCGCTGCTCGATCCCGACCAGCTCGGGACCTACCTCCGGGAGCGAGCGCCCCACCTCGAGGTGCAGCGGGTCATCGGTGTCGACCGGTTCTCCAACGGGCTCTCATCGCTGAGCTGCCGTGTCGAGGTCGAGACCGAATCAGGACCGATGACCTGGGCGCTTCGGGCCGAACCCGAGCACGGCGTGATCCCGCCGTACGACATCGTGTGGGAGACCCGGCTGCTCAAGGCGGTGGGGCGCGCCGGTCTGCCCGTTCCGACCGTGGTGCACGTCGAAGACGACGAGGCGCCGTTCGGCCACCGCTTCGCCCTGACCTCCTTCATCGACGGTGAGACCTTCCAGGCGACCGATGCCCGCTTCGCGGAGCAGAGCGACCTCGAGGGGAAGCTCCAGACCCGCTTCGTCGAGATGCTGGCTCGGATCCACCAGACCGAAGATCACGGCCTGGTGGGCTTCGACGACGGGCCCAGCTCGGCCCGCGCGCTGGTGGCCGTCTGCCGGAGGCGTCTGGCCGACACCGAGGTGATGCCTCGGCCCCTGCTCCGTCACGCGCTCGACGTGCTCGACCGCAAGGCACCCGAGTGCGAGAAGCTCGTGCTCCTGCACGGTGACTACCGCCTCCCCAACCTGAAGTGGCGCGACGGAGAGATCGTGGGCATCCTCGACTGGGAGCTGGCCCGAGTGGGTGATCCCTTGAGCGACCTTGCATTCACCCAGACCGTCGGCGCGGGGCCCTGCGCCATCCTCGGCGACCTCGCCGAGTACTACCGCGAGCTGACCGGTCACGTCGTGGACCAGGGTCGCATCGCGTACTACCAGATGCTCGAGATGGCGAAGAGCTCGATCATCGGGCTCGCCGGTGCCCACGACCTCAGGTCGGGTGGGGACGATCTGCGCCTGATGTCGGTGGCCGGCCTCGCCGCCACGGCCGATGCCGTGGTCTCGATGCTCGAGAGCCAGCTCGAACTCGTGGAAGGCTTCGACTCGTGATCCTGCTCGACTCCGGAGAGATCCTCGCCGCCATCCGCCGGTCACTGGAGGCCCACGTGCTTCCGGTTCTCGACGACGACTACGGCCGCACGCAGGTCGAGGCTGCGCTCCTCGCCCTGGACGAGGTGGCCCACCGCCTCGAGCACGGCGACCCCTACGTGGCGGTGAACGCCCGGCTCGAGACCGATATCGCCAAGCTGGCCGAGAGGCTTCGAGAGGGGTCTCCGGCTGTGGCCGACCAGCTCGAGGCGGTCCTCGCCGACGCGGCCGACATCGATGACCCGAGGGATCGTCACCGCCTGCTCGGCGACGAGCTCACCGAGGTGTTGGCGGGAACCGATCCCGCCACCTCCGAGGTCCGGGTGCTGCTCTCGCAGCACGCCGGCCAGACCGCAGCGGAGGACGTGAGGTGGATGTGCGGGGCCGCGATCCAGTCCCTCCAGTGATGGGTGGATACGAGATGCAATCGAGACGAGACAAGGAGCACACGAGATGGACATGACCCTCGACGACCGCGTTGCGATCGTCACCGGAGGCGGGAGCGGACTCGGACGGGGGTTCGCCACGGCGCTGAGCGAGTCCGGGGCCGCGGTGGCGGTGACCGGCCGACGGAAGGAGCCTCTCGACGAGTTCGTGGCCGAGATGAAGGACGCGGGACGCGACGCCCTGGCGGTGGCCTGTGACGTGCGCTCGCGCGAAGAGGTCGAGGCATGCGTCCAGGCAGTCGTCGACTGGAAGGGCACCGTCGACATCCTGGTCAACAACGCCGCCATCTACCCACCGTCACCGTTCCTCACCGTCGAAGAGGATCAGTGGCTGGACGTGATGGACACCAACGTCAACGGCCCGTTCCGCTTCTCGCAGGTCTGCGCCCGCATCATGGTCGAGAAGGGCCGCGGTCGGATCATCAACATCGTGTCGCCGTCGGCCATTCTCGGCTTCGGGCTCGTCAGCGCCTACGGGACGTCCAAGGGTGCGCTCGCCTCGATGACCCGCAACCTCGCGGCCGAGCTCGGTCCCATGGGCGTGACGGTGAACTCGTTGGCGCCCGGCGTGGCCGCCACCGACACCTTCGTGAACTACTTCACCGAGTTCGGTGTACAGCTCCTGGCCAACGGGCTTCCCATGGGGCGGCCCTGCGAGGACCACGACACAGCCGGAGCGCTGGTGTTCCTGGCGTCCGACGCGTCGCACTACGTGACCGGCACCACGCTGACGGTCGACGGCGGGATGACCAACACGGTTTCCATGGGAGGCTGAGATGCACCGATTCGACGACAAGGTCGCCTGGGTCACCGGCGGCGGGTCCGGGATCGGGCGGGCCATCACGCTGCGGCTGGCGTCGGAGGGCGCCAAGGTCGCGGTCGCCGACATCGTGGAGGAGAACGCCCTCGCAACCGTCGAGCTGGTCAGCGAGGCCGGTGGAAGCGCGATCGCCATCCCCTGTGACGTCAGGGATCTCGACCAGTGCGTGGGCGCAGTCTCGAGGATCGACGACGAGTGGGGTCGCCTCGACTACACCGTCGCCAATGCCGGTGTGGTCGGTTTCGGCCCAGTCGAGCAGGTGGCCGAAGAGGACTTCTTGGGGGTGCTCGACATCGACCTCCACGGGGTCTTCCGGACCGCCAAGGCCGCGATCCCTCTCATCCGCCGTACCGGATCGGGTGCGCTGGTGCTCATGTCCAGTGTCGAGGGTCTGGTCGGCAGCAGCCTGCTCCCGGCGTACTGCGCGGCCAAGACGGGCCTGCTGGGGCTCTGCCGTTCGATGGCCGAGGAGTGTGCGGGGCAGGGAATCCGGGTCAACTGCGTGAACCCCGGCTACACGCTGTCGCCGATGACCGAGGGGCTCGGGATGACCGACTTCTTCATCGGGAAGACCCCGATGGGCCGGGCTGGTCAGCCCGAGGACATCGCCGGAGTCGTTGCGTTCCTCTGCAGCGACGATGCCTCGTATGTCACTGGGCAGTGGCTCGCGGTCGACGGTGGCATGACAGCGGTGAGATGACACCACGAAAGGGAGGTCCACGATGAGGATCACCAACTACGAGGAAGTGCAGCACTACCCGCTCGATCCTGATGTCCAGGAAGAGCTGCTCACCAGCCAGAACGAGTGTGCGTTCGTCTGGGGCACCAAGGACCACTGGCCGGTCGGAGTGATGATGAGCTTCGTCTGGCGCGACGGTCGCTTCTGGCTCACCGCCACCAGCCAACGCAAGCGCGTCGCGGCGATCCGACGCGACCCCCGGGTGTCGGTGATCGTCTCCGGCGTGGGCACCAGCGTCGGGCCGGCCCGAACGGTCACGGCCAAGGGTCGCTGCATCCTCCACGACGACGAGGAGACCAAGGAGTGGTTCTACCCGGCGCTGTCGGCGGCGATCTTGGGCGGCGAAGGCCCGGTGACCGACATGTTCTGCGAGATGCTCAACTCGGAGCGCCGCCTGATCTTCGAGGTCGTGCCCGAGAAGTGGATCACCTACGACGCCAACAAGCTGATGGCCGACTCGATCGAGAGTTGGACCGCAGCGCTTCAGGGGCACGCGGAGAACGCCGAGGAAGACGGCGGGTTGGAGAGCGACTGAGCGCCGCGCCGCAGTTGGCCCCCTCAGGCTGAGACGAGCTCTGCTTCGAGCGGCGTCTCGGCCACCGGTGCCGCCGAGCGACGGCCCATCGACACCCTCATGACGCAGTCGAAGGCGGGGAGGTTCGGCTCGAAGTGGATCGACATCGGATCGTCGGGCCCCATGAAGGCTTCGCAGGCGGCCTTGCAGCCGTAGAGGCAGGCGTTGGTCTGAGGATCGGTCTCGCTGACGACCCGGTGCATGGCGCAGTCGGGGATGTAGCAGACCGTCACGCCGTCCTCGGTCCCGCGGACCTCGATGTCACCGACGATCGGCCACATCATCGCCATCGACCAGGCGCTCATCTTGGCGGCCGCCGGGCTGTTTGCCCGCAGCGCCGCCGCACCCCCCGGGCTCTGATCGAGGCGCCTGAGTCGTCGCTTCATCCAGCCGACCCACTCGTCGAGGCGACTGCACATGGTGCGAACGACCAGGTCCTCGAAGTCGCGTTCGGACATCGTGGGCCTCAGCTCACCGAACGCCCACTCGAGCTCTCTCACGAAGTTGCCGTACGTCTTCTTCCAGCGGGCGTGGGGAGTGTCCCAGAACGTGATCTCGTTGCGCTGCGCCTTCACCGCTTCCCAATCGCGGTCGACCCGATCGGGGTCGTTGGTGGTGAGGTGGAGTATCGGCAGATAGGTCTGGTCCACGATGCCGCCGAGGTACTTCATCTCGGATCGCATCACGAAGGCTCCCCACCACGCCTTCAACCCGAATTCCTGCTTGAAGTTCGCGAGCATTGTCGTCTCCTTCGCTCGGGTTCCACCGAGTCCTCGTGCGTTCAGCCTAGACGGATCGCCTCGTGAATCGCCGCGGCAGCCCGACGCCCGTCGGCAACGGCTTCGACCACCGTGCCTGCACCACGGACTATGTCGCCCCCGGCGTAGCAGCCGTCACGGCCCACCACCTTCGAGCTGTCGTCGACCTCCACCAGACCACGCGATCCGATCGCGGCTCCCAGATGGGCAGCCAGCGCGGGGTCGACTTCCTGACCCACGGCCAGCACCATCTGATCGAACGAACGCTCGATGGTGTCGGATTCGTCGTAGACGGGAGCGAAGGTCCCCTTCTCGTCGGTGACCCGAATGCACCGGCGGAACCGGATCGTCGTGGACGAGGTCACGGCCAGCGGTCCCCAGCCGTTCTCGATGACGACCTCGTGATCGGCCATCTCGGCGATCTCGCTCGCCAGCGCCGGCATCTCGTCGGCGCCTTCGAGGCACACGACCCTCACCTCGGCGCCACGGCGGCACAGGGAGAGCGCCGCGTCGGAGGCCACGCTCCCGCCCCCCACCACCAGCACCTCTTCGCCGATCTCGACCGGCTCGCCCCCACGAAGACGTCGCAGCAGCGTCAGTGCATCGCACACGTCGGCCAACTCGAGGCCCGGCATCTGTATCCGTCGCCCCTGCGACAGTCCCGCCGCCAAGAAGACGGCGTCGTAGTCTCGCTCGAGTTCGGGCAACGAGACGTCGGCACCGAGTTCGACACCGAACCGGTAGCCCATACCGGGGAGCTGGATCGTCGCGAGTTCCCGTTCCAGCACCTCCTCGGGGAGCCGGAAGCCGGGGATCGACTGGCTCATGGCCCCTCCGGCTCGGTGAGCACGGTCGAGCACGTCGACGCTGTGCCCGAGACGAGCCAGGTAGTGAGCGCAACTGAGGCCCGCGGGGCCCGCTCCGACGACGGCTACTCGGTGGCCGCTCGGATCGGCTTGGTCGACAGCGGCCCCGCCGGTGTCGACCAGATGCCGGCAGACCCAGCCGTGGAGGTCACGGATGCGAACCGGCTCGGCGTCACCCGAAGCACCGCGGTTGCACACCCGCTCACACCACCGCTCCGCGGCACAGATCGAGCCACAGATCTCCGAGAGGGGGTTCACACCCCGGAGGGCGGCAACCGCACCCTCGTGGTTGCCGGCCTCGATCCGCCGGGCGAATGCGATCACGTCGATGGACGCGGGGCATGCCGACATGCATGGCGCGTCGAGGCAGAACTGACACTCTCTCGCCAACCGTGCGGCGATCTCGGGCGTGATGGGTTCGGCCGGGTCGGGAACGGGGGTCCACGGTGATGGATCGACGTAGTGGACGTACTGGCGCTCGAAGTCCCGTGGTCGATACTCGTCCTCCCCGAGGTCCCGCAGAACCAGGTTCGCCGCACCCACGCCAGAGATCGTGGTCGCCGAGATGCCGACGCCCATGACCGTCGAATCGCCGCAGTGGTAGAGGTTCTCCCACTCGCTTCGAGCGTGCAGCCGGTTCATCAGGTGCTGACCCATCATCTGTTTGGGCCCGCCCACCGCCCCCTTCTCCTTGAGAAGGAACCGTTCGATCGTGGTGGGAGTGCCCACGACCATGTCACGGAGGTGGGCTCGGATCGTGGGGAACTCGGTCTCCACCTGATCGAGCAGCTTCTCCGCCTCCCGGTGCTTGAGGGTCTCGTACTCCTCCGTTCCGTAGGCGGCGTCCCACGGGCGGGGCCAATCGATCTGAGAGGGCTGGACGACCGTGAAGGCATGCGTTCCCGGCGGGCAGATGCTCGGATCACTGATCGACGACATGAAGCAGGTGATGTCATTGCCGGTGATGTCGTACATGTCTTCGATGAGGAACAAGATCGGAGGGGTGTCGGCTGGGATGGCCGCTTCGTCGACGAGCAGGTACAGCACGACACTGCCGAAGGTCGGCACGAGGCCGTCGACCCACTCCAGCCGAGCCGCAGCTGAATGCTCGGGTGCGATCAACTCGCGGTAGGTGTTCCAGACCGTGGTGTTCGCCACGATCCGGTCGGCCTCGATCACCGATCCGTCGCCGAGGCGCACCCCCCACGCGTGGCCGTCGTCGATGAGGATCTCCTTCACCATCTCGCGACAGATCACCTGTCCGCCGTGCTCTTCGATCGACTTCTCGAGCTTGTTGGAGAGCATCTGGGTCGAACCGGCGGGATAGAAGATGCCTCCTTCGTGATTGTCCACGAACATCGCTGCCGCGAGCATGGCTGGGGTCTCTGCCGCCGTCGTGTAGCAGTAGGTGCACGTCAACATGCTGAAGAAGGCGCGCACCTCCGGATCCGAGACGAATCGCTCGACGATCTGTGCGGTGTTCCCTTCGAGCAGCTCGAGGAGCCGCTCGAGCTGCTCACCTGACGGCGGCGGAGGATCGGTCGGTCTCGGCGCGGGGGCTTCGGTGGGCGGCACCACGATGCCGCCTCGGGGCAACACGTTGTCGTGGATGTCGAACAACTCGTCGTAGAGAGCCCTCAGCTCGTCACGAGCGTTGGGAAAGAACCCGACCAGCTCCTCGAAGTACCGCTCGAAGTCACGCCAGAAGGTGAGATGCCGACCGTCGATCGTCATTCGGTACAGGTTCGGGAGGGGGATGATGTCGATCGGCTCTTCGAGGGAGTTCATCACGAAGCGATGGGGAGCGAAGCCACTCTGGCCGAACCCGAACATCATCCCCACCGCGGCATCGAAGGTCACGCCGTCACGGCGCAACACGGTGCAGGCGCCTCCAGGTAGGTAGTGCTGTTCGATCACCAGCACTCGCAGCCCGCTCTTGGCGAGGAGGGCGGCTGCGGTGAGCCCACCGATTCCGGAGCCGACGACGACGACGTCGTGGCGGTCTCGTGTGACGGCACCGCGGAGGAGCGTCACGGCATGTCGCTCAGTCGGCAGGCTTCGCCGTGGTCCCCGCGACCCGGCTGTCCCCGAGTCGGATTCTCTGGGCGGGCGTGCGGTGGCCCTCGAGCCGGCGTCGCCTGCGGTCGCTGGGCGGTGGCACCTGGATGGTGGGCTCCTCGGGGGCGGGCCGATGCCGGTCGACGACCATGTACTTGGCCAACAGCCCGACGAAACGGAGGCCTCCGACCAACAGGGTCCAGTACAGACGCCAACGGTGTGGAGATCGATACAGGTACTCGACCAGGTGTTCGTCGCGCAGCAGGTCGACGAACTCGACGAGGTCGGTGCTCCGCACCGGCATGATGTAGTCCCACACGATGGGCTCTTCGGTCTGGCCCTTGACGTAGAGCTTGTCGCCGCTCTTGACGGCGTCCCCGTTGCCCAGCCGCAGGCTCACCGTCCTGTTCCCCAGACCCTTCGACCAGAAGTCCATCAGCCCACCAAGCCTTGTTCACGGGCCGCGATCACGAACTCGGGCTCGTCCCACCACCGATCGATGCCGAGGTCGTCCGCCACCACACCGGCGGCGTTGTAGCCACCCGCGAGCAGCACCATTCCTCCCGGCCAGACGCTGGCTCCGGCCAGGTAGAGGTTCTCGATGGGCGTGCGGTGGCTCGAGCAGTCGACGTTGGGACGGTTGGAGAGCATCTGGGTGGTCACGTAGGCGCCGTGCTTGATGGACCCCCGCTTCATGTTGGGCAGCTTGGCCTCGATGTAGCGGGGGTGGTTGAGATAGCTGCGGATCACGGTTGCGTCCGCGAGGTTCGGGGCATACTCGGCCCACGAATCGAGGATCCGCCGGCTGTAGCCCTGGGCCAGGTCGTCCCACTCGCCCTCCGCGTTGTCGTAGGGCGCGAGCGTCTCCCAGCAGGCGACGGCGGCTCCCGGCTCGACGTCGATCGGGGCCTGCATCGGGTCGAAGTCGGTGAGCGTCATGCCGGCGCCGACGAGGCCGAACCTGCCGGCGCGGACATCGTCGATGTGAGCCAGGAGCTCGTCGACGGTCTCGACACCCATGATCTTCACCAGGGCCCGGTCGGCCTCGGGGTCGAACGCCGCTGCCGTGTGCTCGGGGCGCCGGTCCAGCGCGTAGTGGACGTTGACGGTGCTGGTGGACTCCCATTCCCAGGCCTTGGTCTGATCGACGAGGGTGGCGGACACCTGATCGCACACGTCCTCGCCGACCATCTCCAGGAAGGTCGTCTGGGGGTCGGTGGTGGTGACGATCTTCTTGGCGAAGACCTCCTCCCCCGATTCGAGCCGCACACCGACGGCCCTGGTGCCGTCGCAGAGGATCTTCTCGACGGGTGCCGCCCGTTCGAGGGTCACTCCGTGGTTGTTGGCGAAACGGGCGAGCGACCCGGCGAGCTGATGCGAGCCGCTCAAGATGATGCTCGATCGCAGGATGCGGTTGTAGAAGAGCGGTAGGAGGAACCCGAGGCCCCCGTCGGGATCCATCCCGTACATGGTGCCGAGATAGAGGATGGCGGTCTTCAGCAGCTCGCTCTCGAAGCCCGCGGCGTCGAGGGTCTCGAGGAACGTCTCCTCCGCCATCTCGTTGACGGCTTCGCCGATGTCGGTCTGCTGGTAGGAGACCACCATGTCGAGCATGGGCATGGGGAGCGTGTAGGTGGCGGGGACGAGTGCCGCGTCGACGATCGTGTCCCACTCGCTCATCACCTCGACGTAGGTGTTGGCGTCATCGGCAGAGAAGCGGGCGATCGAGGCGGCGGCGCGATCGGCGTCGGCGTAGAGCGTGAGGGCGCGGCCGTCGCGGGTGAAGATCGCGGCCGGGGCGTCGGGCCGCCGGTAGCGGCAGCCCCAGCTCTCGAGCTCGAGATCGGTGTAGGCGGGGGCCACGTCCATCATCATCATGAGCTTGGCGTGGGTGTTGAATCGGAACCCCGACCACTCCTCGGTGATGAGCCCTCCACCGAGCTCGTGGTGTCGCTCCAGCAGCAGCACCTTGGCACCGGCTCGGCCCAGGTAGGAGGCGGCCACGAGGCCGTTGGGGCCTCCGCCGACGATGATGACGTCGTACTCGCGGTCGAGGTTCGCCATGGTGTGCTCCTGTCCGACGGTCAGAGGATCGGAGAGCCGATCTCGATGCCGCGTCGTGCCAGGGTCTCCTTTCCGGCCTCTAGGGCTCGGTATCGCCACCAGTCCTGACCCTCGCGCACACCGAGGTCCTCGGCGACGGCGCTGGCGGCGACATAGCCGGCTCCCAGGGTGGTGGTGCCGAACGGCCAGATCGAGTTCGACAGGTAGAGGTTCCCGAACGGTGTCCGCGGCGCGCCACAGCCGGGGAACGGGCGGGCGGTGCCGAACCACCTGAGGCTGGTCGGGCCACTCGTGGTCGACCCCATGACCTGGCTCGGGTTCTTCCGGTAGTAGTCGAGGGGCGAGTTGCAGTACCGGGCGATCACCGAGTCCATGAGCCCGGGGTTGTACTCGGCCAGGAGGGCGTCGATCTTGTCGCCGTAGTCCTCGCGGATCGCGTCCCAGCTCTCGGGGCCACCGTGTTCGGGCAGCTTGTAGGGCACGTTGGCCCACGACATCATCGTGTACTGGCCTGGAGGGGCCTGGGTGGGGTCGGCGAGAGCGAAGCCCTGCACCGACAGACCCGAGACGATCGGCGGGTCGGGCAGGAGGTCGTTCTCGAGGCAGCGCTCGAGACGGCGGATGTCCTCCACGCTGTCGATCCCGTAGTTGAACCCGAACGCGGTGTCGAGCCCCTCGGGATATCCCTCCCAGCTCGGCGGCCTGTCGAGCACCCAGTAGTTCGCGAAGAGCACCGTCTCGTCGTTCTTGTAGGCGTGCACCCCGTCGGCCACCCAGTCGGGCAGCTTCTCCTCCCCCACGAGGTCGAGGAAGGTGGGGTGGCACGAGAGGTTGCTGATGACCGCCCGCTTGGCTCTCACCTCGGCCCCGGGGTACGCGGCGTGCTCCGACAGGACGATGCCCTTGGCCTCGTCGCCGTCCATGATGATGGTGTCGACGGGACATCCGGTGAACAGCCGACCACCGTGGGCGGCGAACGCGGAGCACAGCGCGTGGGTGAGTGCATGGCTGCCGCCGCGACACGTCCAGGTGACGCTCTGGACGCTCTGGAGGATCGGGAAGACGATGGGCATGAGGGTCGTCATGCCGCGATCCCAAGGGTGGGAGCCCGACATGATGCAGTTCGAGAGCACGGCGGTGCGGATCTTGTCGTCCTCGTAGACCGCTTCGGCCAGCTCGATGGCGTTCAACTCGTGGGCGTTCTCGGGGATCTGCGGGAGCAGTGCCCGGAGCATCGTCACCAGCCCTCCGGGCGCCGCCACCTCGTCGGGGCCCTGCAGCTGCTGCTCGAACTGGGTCGAGTGGAGCGTCACGTCCATCATCGGCGCGAGCGCGTTGTACGCGGTCTTGAAGAACTCGGCGTCGTTCTGGTTGATCGTCGCCCACTGCTCGTAGGTCTTCGACGCGTCCCACGAGTGGAACATCACCGCCGATCGGTCCTTGAAGGGGTGGAACATGCCCCACCCGCTGGACGTGAGCATCTCGAGACCGAACTTCTCGAGCTCCAGGTCGCCGTACGCAGGCGACCACATCGTGACCATGTTGCAGGCACAGAGGTTGACCTTCACCCCGGGATGCATGACCTCCTCGGTGCAGGCCCCGGCCCCGGCTTCGAGCTTGCGTTCGAAGCAGGCGACGCGCAGGCCGGACTTCTGGAGGTAGATGGCTGCGGTGAGGCCGTTGATGCCGCCGCCGACGACGATGATGTCGTACTCGCGATCAGGTCCCGTCATCGGTGTCGTCCTCGGTGTCGTCCTCGGTGGTGTCGGGGTTGGTGTCACGCCCGCGGTCGCTCGGGCTCCTCGGGTGCCGGCCTGCAGGTCCGGAGGCGGACGGCCCCGCGATGGCCAGGCGAAGAGTACGCGCTGCGAACACCACCGCACCCGAGAGGGCCGCCTTCAGGAAGTCGTTCCGATGACGGTCCTCGAACACGAAGCGCACGGACTCCGGTTCCTGCAGCAGTTCCAGGAACTCGGTCACGTCGCGGCGGTCGAGGGTGACCGCGTAGTCCCAGAACGTAGGGGCGTGCATCACCCCCCTGATGACGAGCTCGTCGTCGGCGATCTCCATGGAGTCGCGCTCGGCGAGCGCCAGGCTCAACACCCGCTTGCCGAGGCCCTTCGACCAGAGGTCCATACTGTGGCTTAGGATAGCTAAGTTACTCGAGCTAAGCGAAGGATCGAGGCGGCTCCGACACCGCCCGCCGGGCGGCATCGCCGCTGGCCGACCGGTTGCCCTGTCGGAAGGCCTCTCGGAAGACTAGGAAGTGGGTCCATGCGAAGACGTCAGGTGACCACCCCGTCGGCTCACACGGTGGCTGTGCTCGCCGCTGTGGCGGTGCTCTCGCTGCTGGCAGCAGCGTGCAGCGAAGGAACGGAGAGCAGCGAGGACCAGGATCTGGTCGTGGCGGGGCCCGAGTGCTCGGAGGAGTCGGTCATCGAGTGCGCGGCCGAGGGAACGATGATCGACGACCTGATTCCCGACGCCCCGACCACCGCAGACGGCGAGCCCATCAAGATCGGCATGATGAACACCGACAGCGGACCGGCTACCGCCTTTCCCGAGTTGACCAAGGGTGCCGAGACCGGCGTCCGATGGATCAACGAGGAGCTGGGCGGGCTCGACGGCCACCCGATCGAGCTGGTCACATGCGATGTCGAGTTCTCCGGCACCGGCTCCCAGGCGTGCGGCCAGATGATGGTCACCGAGGAGGTCGTCGCGGTGATGGGAGGCATCGACGTCTTCGGTGATGGCATCCAGGTTCTCGAGGACAACGGCATTCCCCTTGTCGGGGGCGTGCCGGTGAGCTTCGCCGCGGTGGAGAGCCCGATCTCGTTCCAGTTCAGCGGTGGGTCGTGGGGCCAGAACCTCGGGCTGGTGCACCACATCACCGAAGAGCTCCAGGCCGACAGCGTCGCGATCATCTACGGCGAGTTCGGGTCGGTGACCGACGGCGCCGAGTGGGCCCAGCGGGCACTGATCGCCCAGGGGATCGCGGAAGAGAACGTGACCATGATCCCCATCCCGATCATCGTCGGAAGACCTGCTCGGGCCACTCACGGCAGCCAAGGAGACCGGCGCCGATGCGGTCATCGTCCTTGTCTCCGACGCCGGGTGCGGCGCCGCGTACCAGGCCATGATCGACATCGGGATGGTCGCGCAGACCTACTGGTCGGGAACCTGCCTTGAGCCGACGATGATCGACGCGGTCGGAGGCGAGAACCTCGAGGGCTACATCTACGCGATCGAGAGCCCGCTCGACCCCGAGGACCCCGAGCTCCTCCTCTACAACGACGTGGTCGAGCGATACGGGAACGACGAGTTCGATGCGGGGAGTGTCGCCATCGTCTCGTTCTCCGCTCTGATGAACCTGTACGTGGCGATGAACGAGATCGGCTTCGACGAGATCTCGGCGGACTCCATCATCGAGCACTTCCGCGGAGCGGTCGACGAGCCGAGATACCTGGGCCATCCGTACACCTGCGACGGTCAGCAGATGGGGGGTGAGCTGCCGGCCATCTGCTCGCCCCAGCAGATCCTGGTGCAGATGACCGACGGCGAGCTGGTGCAGATCACCGACTGGATCCAGGTGGCTGACCTCGTGGTCCTGCCCGAAGGGTAGGAGGGGGCCGATCTCCGACTACCTGGGGTATGCGCTCGCCGGCCTCGGTGCCGGCACGGTCATCGCGCTGTTGGCGCTCGGCCTGCTGCTCACCCACCGAGCGTCCGGCGTAGTCAACTTCGCGCATGGCGCCGTCGGCATGTACGTGGCGTTCGCGTACTTCGAGCTCCGCCGCACCGGTGATCTCGTCCTGCCCGTTCTCGGCCTCCCGGAGCGCATCCACATCATCGATGCCCCCACCGTCCTGACCGCCTTCACCGCGGCGGTCGTGATGGCTGGGCTGATGGGGTTGGTCATCTACTTCGGGGTGTTTCGCTGGCTCGTCACAGCGCCCCCCCTCGCTCGGGTCGTGGCCTCGCTGGGTCTGCTGCTGTATCTGTTGGCCGTCGCGAACCTCCGTTTTCCGCAGACCGCAGGGCAGTTGCCGCTCCGCTCGATCCTCCCGCAGGGCAGCTTCGAGGTCTCGGGGGTGGTGGTACCCAACAACCGGATCGTCCTGGCCGCGCTGACCCTCGTCATCGCCGGTCTGCTGGCGGTGACCTTCCGCTACACGCGCTTCGGACTCGCGACCCGGGCCGCAGCCGAGAACGAGACGGGCGCGCTGTTGATCGGGCAGTCGCCGGATCTGCTCGCCGCCGCGAACTGGGTGATCGCAACGGTCCTCGCCGGGGTGTCGGTGATCCTGATAGCGGGGGTCACCAATCAGCTGGACCCTCTCGCGACCAGCCTCCTGGTGGTCCCCGCCCTTGCCGCGATGCTGTTGGGGGGCCTCCGCTCGTTCATGTTGACGGCGGTTGCCGGCCTGGCCATCGGCATGGTCCAGTCCGGGGTGCTCAACTACAGCACCAGAGCCGACTGGATCCCTTCCTGGGTCCCCACCAGCGGGGTGAACTTCGCCCTGCCGTTCCTGCTGATCATCGTGGCGCTGACGCTGTTCGGGGAGAAGCTGCCGAGTCGCCAGGTCACGTTCGAGACGGACATGCCCAGGTCACCCAGGCCGAGGTTCGTCGTGCCGACGGCGCTGGGGACCCTCGCGTTGGGGTCCATCGCGCTGCTGACGCTCGACAGCCAATGGCGACTGGCCATCGTGGTCTCGATGATCGCCGCCCTGATCGCGCTCTCGAGCGTCGTGCTGACCGGCTACGTCGGACAGATCTCACTCGCGCAGCTCGCATTTGCCGGGCTCGCCGGCTTCTCGAGCGCCAAGCTCACGGTGGCCGGTGGGATCCCCTTTCCCTGGGCTCCCATCATCGCAATCGCCATCACCACGGCTGCGGGAGTCCTGGTCGGTCTGCCGGCGGTACGGGTACGGGGCATGACCCTCGCGGTGGTCACCGCTGGTGCTGCGGTGGCGATCGAAGAGCTCATCTTCAAGTCCGAGGCGTTGGGCGGACTCAACCGCCAGCGCGTGCCGCCGCCCAGCCTCTTCGGCATCGACCTCGGGTTCTTCGCCACGGGCAGCGAGAACTTCAGGGCCGCCTTCGGCATCTTCGTGTTGATCGTGGTGGTCCTCACGTTCGTGGCGGTGGCGAACCTTCGCGCCAGCCCGACGGGACTGAGATGGCTCGCGGTCCGTTCCAACGAACGGGCCGCCGCGGCCGCCGGAGTGAACGTCACGGCCACCAAGTTGTCGGCCTTCGCGGTCTCTTCCCTGATAGCGGGCCTCGGGGGCGTGCTGCTCGGCTATCGCGGATCCCTCGCTCCAGAGTCGTTCACCGTGCTCGGTGCCCTGGCGTTGCTGGCACTCACGTACCTCGGCGGTGTCGCCAGCATCAGCGGTGCGGTGGTGGCAGGTGTTCTGTTCAGCGGGGGGATCTTCACCCACCTCGCCGGCGGAACCGGCGGGGGCCAGTCCGACTTCGCCTTCGCCATGAGCGGCATCGCCCTGGTCGTGGTGGCCGTGCTCTACAGCGAAGGGGTCTCGGGTGCCATCCGCCACGGGGTCGCCTGGCTGGCCTCGTTGCGAGCAGGACGGGAGGCGGCCACATGAGCGGGTCACCGTTGCTCGATGTGGTCGACCTCACCGTGTCATTCGGCGGCCTGCACGCGGTCGACCGCGTGTCACTGCGGGTGCCCGAGGGAGCCATCGTCGGCCTCATCGGTCCCAACGGTGCCGGGAAGACCACGTGCATCGATGCGCTCAGCGGATTCGTCCCGTCCACCGCGGGCCGTGTTCTGCTCGACGGCCGCGAGATCGGGGACTGGCCCGCGCACCGTCGGGCGAGGAACGGCCTGGTTCGCACCTTCCAGTCGGTGGAGCTCTTCGACGACCTCACCATCCGCGAGAACCTGCTCGTGGCCGCGACGGAGGCCAAGTGGTGGTCACCCATCGCGCATGCGGTGCGAGCGGGACGGTCTCGTGTTGTCGAGGTCGACTGGGCTCTGGCCGCTGTCGGCCTCGAAGACAGCGGTGACGACTATCCGAGCAAGCTCACGTACGGGCGCCGTCGACTGGCGGGGCTCGCCAGGGCGCTGGCCTCGCGACCGCGCCTGGTGCTGCTCGACGAGCCCGCCGCGGGGCTTGACACCTTCGAGAGCGAGGCCCTGGCATCGCAGCTGCGGTCGTTGCCCGGACTCGGCACATCGGTGCTGCTGATCGATCATGACATGAGCCTGGTGCACAACACCTGTGAGGAGATCTACGTGCTCGACTTCGGTCGCGTGGTCTCATCGGGCGCTCCCGACGAGGTGCGATCCGATCCTGTGGTCATCGAGGCCTACCTCGGTCAGGAGGAGGTGCTGTGAGCACGCTCGTGACGTTGAGGGGACTCGATGCGGGCTATGACGGCATCCCTGTGGTGCGCGGCCTCGACCTGACTGTCGGCGCAGGCGAGGTCGTGGCGCTCCTCGGACCGAACGGAGCCGGCAAGACCACCGTACTGAAGACGATCTCGGCCCTCCTGCCGAGGCTGGCCGGCGACGTCGAGATCCTGGGCCACCAGGCCCGCTACCGATCACGCTTCGGTCGGCGTGGCACGCTGAGGCTCGCCCAGCTGGGGCTCGGCCACGTGCCTGAAGACCGCTCGCTCTTCTTCGGACTCACGGCCATCGAGAACGTGCGCCTCGCGGCGCGACGACGGGACCGTGACGCGGTCGAGGACGCCGTCCGCCTGTTCCCACAGCTCGACGGGCTCCGGGACCGCCGCGCCGGGCTGCTCTCGGGCGGCGAGCAGCAGATGCTCGCGCTCGCTCGGGCGTTGGCGCGGCGCCCGAGGTTGCTCATGATCGACGAGATGAGCCTCGGACTGGCACCGGTGATCGTCGAGCAGCTCCTCCCGATCGTGCGAGACATCGCCGACAACACGGGGGCGGGGGTGCTGCTCGTCGAGCAGCACGTTCCCGCTGCGCTTCGGGTGGCCGACCGGGCGTACGTGCTCAGCCGGGGCCGCGTGGCCATCGAGGGATCGGCTCGGGAGCTGAGGGCGCATCACGACGTGCTGCTGACCAGCTATCTGGGTGGCACGGACCCCGAGCCGTAGTCCGTTGCAGCCGTTGACTTAGTCATAGAAAGTAATCTTGTCGCGAACGTGGAGGCGGCGGATTCACGGAGGAGACCATGAGCAAGACACGCCGTAAGAGGGCCAAGAGAGGAGAAGGCAGCAAGCTTCGCGAGGAGATCCTCGAGGTGGCCGACCGGCTGCTCCTCGAGGCCGCCAGCGAGTCGGCGGTCTCGATCCAGACGATCGCCGACGGTGTCGGATGCACGCCACCGGCCATCTACATGCACTTCGCCGACAAGGACGCTCTCCTCTTCGAAGTGTGTGCCCGGCACTTCGGTACGTTCGTCGCCGCGCTCGAGGAGGTCGGTGCGGACGCGGACGATCCCCTCGAGCTGCTGAGGATCCGAGGACGGGCCTATGTGGAATACGGGCTGAAGAACCCCGAGCCCTACCGCATCCTGTTCATGCAACGGCCCGGCGCCACCGCAAACCGGGGCGTCGCCAACTCCGCGGCTGAGTCATTCGGGCTGCTGACCGCGGCGGTGGAGGAATGCCTCGAGAGCGGGCTGTTCCCGTCCGGCGACCCCTTCACCATCTCGTGCGCGCTCTGGGCCAGCGTCCATGGGCTCACCTCATTGATGATCTCGAACCCCGACTACCCGTGGCCCCCGCTCGACGACCTGCTCGACGTGGGCCTGTGGGCGACGTCGAGCAGAGACCAGTCCTGAGCCAGGGAGGGCTCTCGATCCGGGTGATCGACATGCTGGGTGACGAGCCCCGGTCCCCGCACCCGCAGGTGCGGGTGGGTGAGACCTTCGCCCGGTGTCCATGACTGGATGCCCCGTCGAGGCCGCGGCCCCGCAGCCCGGCTCCCGACCGGGTGCGAGGAGCTCGATGTGCTGCAAGCGTTCCTGATCAGCTTCGGGGTGATCTTCGTCGCCGAGCTCGGTGACAAGAGCCAGCTCATGGCCATGGCGTTCGCCACGCGCTACCGGCCGCTCCCAATCCTCGTCGGCCTGACCATCGCGACCGCCCTGGTCCACGCGTTCTCCGTGTTCGTCGGTGCGGTGATCGGCGGCCAGCTGCCAAGCGCCGCGATCACCTTCGTCGCCGGCATCGCGTTCATCGGGTTCGCCGCCTGGACCCTGCGCGGCGACAGGCTGGACGAGGACGAGGAAGCCCGGGCCGCCCGGGGGGACCGCTCTGCGGTCGTCGCCGCGGGCGTCGCCTTCTTCCTCGCGGAGCTCGGCGACAAGACCATGCTCGCCACGATCACTCTCGCCGGCACCGCGGAGCCGGTGGGGACCTGGCTGGGTTCGACCCTCGGGATGGTCGCCGCCGACGCCCTCGCCATCGGCGCAGGCGCCATGCTCGGCGCTCGTCTTCCGGAGAAGGCGGTCCGCATAGCCGCGAGCGTCGCATTCCTCCTGTTCGGCCTCGCCCTGGTCGCAGACGCCCTGTTGCGGGGGTGACGCACGAGGGCCGCTGAGCCCGGGTGCGAATCCGGGAGCACGGGCTGGGTATTCCTCGTATTCATGTCTAGTGTTGCGAGGAGAACTTCTACGGCCTGAGCGTGGATCCGCCGAGGGGGTGCAGGTGCCAGCAAGAGCCGAGGACCCGACGACCGCCCGGTATCGCGAGCGGACGAGCTTCGACGGCGTCGGTTGGGGGTCGCACTGCGTCGACTGCTACCCGGCCAACTGCACCTACCGCGTGTACGTCCGCGACGGGAAGATCGTCCGCGAGGAGATCGCCGGGCCACAGGAACCCACGCCGCGCTCGGACGTCCCCGACGACCTCCCCCTCGGCTGCAACAAGGGGGCCGCCTGGAGCCGCCAGCTCGACGCGGGCGACCGGGTGCTGTGGCCGCTTCGCCGTGTCGGGGAGCGGGGATCGGGTGAGTGGGAGAGGATCAGCTGGGACGAGGCCCTCGATGAGATCGCCGACCACCTCATAGACGCCCTCGAGCAGACCGGAGGCGAGTCCGTGCTCCGCGAGGGCTCGCCCGAGGTGGGCACCGGGATGGGCCCCGACCGCTTCATGGCGCTCATCGGTGGCACCACCACCGACCTGAACGGCTCGATCAACGACTACGCAGCCGGCTTCCAGATCACCCTCGGCAAGCCCAACCAGCTCATGCGCCCGCGAGACGCGTTCCACAGCGACACGTTGTTCCTGTGGCACATCAACCCGGCGTACACGCTCATCCCCGTCTTCCACTACCTGGCCGAGGCCCGCTACCGGGGGGCGCGGGTGGTGCTCATCTCCCCGGACGTGAGCCCTTCGCACTGCCACGTCGACATGCACGTCCCCGTGAGCTGGGGGAGCGATCCTGCTCTGGCGCTCTCCATCTGCCAGGTGGTCGTGGCAGAGGGCCTGGTCGACGAGGAGTTCGTGCGCTGGCAGACGGATCTCTCCTTGCTGGTGCGGGCGGACACCGGCCGGTTCCTTCGTGCGAGCGACCTCGAGGCAGACGGGAGGGAGGACCAGTTCTTCCACCTCGATCCGGAGGCGGGCGTGGTGCCCGCCGGGCGGGCCAACCTCTTCGGGGAGCACACCCCCGCCCTCGAGGGAGCGTCTCAGGTGACCTTGGGCGACGGGTCCAGCGTCGAGGTTGCTCCGCTCTTCGTGCGGCTCCGTTCCCACCTCGACGCCTACACCCCCGAGGTGGTGGCGGGGACCGTCGGCGTCGCCCCGGGTGTGATCCGTGAGCTTGCGAGGATGGCCGCATCGGGGCGGACCACGATCAACATCGGTGGCTCGGCGTCCAAGACGTACCACGCCGATCTCTTCCAGCGCTCGATGCTGCTCGTCCTCGCCCTCACCGGCAACTGGGGGCGCATGGGCACGGGCACCGCCTGGTGGAACGTCACCCACGGCGACGGGCTGCTCTTCTCCTCCGCGAAGCCGAAGGCCGGCGCCGAGGGCATCGAGCTCGTGCTCTCCCTCATGGAGGCGGCGGAGGGCGGGCTGAAGCTGAACGATCCCACCCTCAACGACGAGCTGGCCGCGTTCGAGGTGTTCCGCTCCACCCTCGCCGGCCGCCAGATGGTCCCACCCTTCTTCTTCTGGTACTGGCACTGCGGCTACAAGGAGCGCCTGAACAACAGGAGCTGGGGTGACCCGACGATGCAGCGCAGCTTCGACGAGTTGGTGGACGAGGCGCTCGACGCCGGGTGGTGGGATGGGCTCCAGCGCCCGAGACCCGAGGTCACACCACGGGTGCTCATCGAGTGCGGCGGCAACATCCTCCGCCGAACTCGAGGCGGCCGGCAGCTGCTCCTGGAGAACCTCTGGCCCGGGCTCGAGCTGGTGGTGGCCATCGACTTCCGGCTGTCGGCCACAGCGATGCACGCCGACATCGTCCTCCCCGCCGCCCAGCACTACGAGAAGGTGGCCACGCACATGCCCTCCATGGAGCTCGTCCTCGGCGACCAGGTCGTCGAGCCGGCGGGCGATTCACTCGCGGAGTGGGAGATCTTTGCCGCGCTGTGCGAGGCGATGGCGCGCCGTGCCGAGGCACGGGGGGCCTCGCGCTTCACGACCCACGACGGGCTGGTCCATCGCTACGACGAGCTGTGGTCCGCGTTCACGTTCGAGGGCTCCATCACCACGACGGAGCAGATCGTCGACGAGAGCGTGCGCGACGCCGCGTACTCGGGGATCCTGCCCGAGGGGTCCGATCTCACCCGACTTCGCCAGACGGGTCGCCTCGGGTTCATCGACTGGGGTCGGACACCGCTGGGCAGGGGCGAGGCCGCTCCCTGGCCGGCCGACGGTCGTCACTACACAGCGCTCTCGAACCACGTCGAGCGTGGGGATCCCTACCCGACGCTGACCCGGCGGGCCCAGTTCCTCATAGAGCATCCCTGGTTCGTGGAGGCGGGGGAGGACCTCCCGGTCCACAAGGACCCACCCCCGATGGGGGGAGGCCTTCCCTACGTGTTGAGCACGGGCCACAACCGATGGTCGATCCACGCGATGAACATGGCGAACCCGGTGCTCCTCCAGACCCACCGGGGCGAGCCCCATGTGGTGGTGAACCCCGAGGACGCGGAGCGGGAGGGGATCGTCGACCACGGTCGGGTCGAGCTGGGGAACGAGGCCGGCTCGTTCGTCGTGCGAGCGAAGCTGTCGCCGGGCCAACGCCCGGGAAGCGTCACCGTGTACGCGGGCTGGGACGGCTTCATGTTCGAGGGATGGAGCGTGCCCAGCGACGTCGAGCCGGGCCTCATCAAGCACCTCGGTCTCGCGGGCGGCTACGGGCACCTCCGCTACGCACCCCTCGAGTGGCAGCCGGTTCCCTGCGACCGTCCCGTCCGGGTGTCGTTGCGCGCGCTCCCTTAGGTCGTGGGGCGAGGGCCGTGCTGGTGGCGCCGCTCGGAGTTGTCGGGCCCCTCGGCCCACTCCTAGCTTGAGCGGCCTGCCACGAGACCGTCCGTCACGAGGAGATCCTCCTTCACAATGGGTTCCGCATCCATCGCACGGCCATGCTCCTCGCCGACAGGTGGAGTGCACTCTTGACCGCGACCGGCGACGCGCTCGAGGTCGACGTCCTGGTCGAGGAGGCGGTGGCCCGCACCGGCCTCGACGACTTCGGGGCCGGTCCTTGGCGTGACGGCCTGGAGGTGCTCGTCTCGGCGCTGAACAGCGACGCAGCGCTGAACGAGCTCGGCGTCATCACGTGGGAGAGGAACATCGGCACGCTGCTCGCCAACCGGCTGCGGGTGGAGGACGTCTACCGCCGCCACCCCGAGATCGAGGCCGAGGAGCTCCCGGCGCCGATCTGGATAGTCGGCATCCCTCGCACCGGGACCACCGCGCTCTCGACGCTCCTCGCCCAGGACCGTGGGTTGAGGGCGCTGCGCAGCTGGGAGGCGACGGCGCCGTGTCCACCTCCGGAGGCCGCGACCCAGTTCAGCGACGAGCGGATCGCGGCCACCCAGGCCACGGTCGAGATGATGCTCCAGATCGAGCCTGCCCTCGAGACCATGCACGAGATCGAGCCGGAGGGCCCCACGGAGAACCACGACCTCCACGGGATGGCCTTCCGCACCCACGCCTTCGACGGCTTGGCCAGGGTTCCCTCCTACCACGAGTGGTGGGAGTCGCAGGATCTCACGCCTGCGTTCGAGTACCAGAGGCGCACGGCGAAGCTGCTGCAGTGGCGCTGCCCCCCGAACCGCTGGCACTTCAAGTCGCCCCCGGACCTCTTCGCGCTGGATGTGATCCAGGCGGAGTTCCCCGGCGTCCGGATCATCTGGACGCACCGCGATCCCGGACGTGCCATCGCCTCGATCTCGTCCTTCGAGGCGCACCTGTGGCGTATGTGCTCCGACGACATCGTCTTCGCCGAGGTGGGACCTCACCTGCTCGGCGTCTGGCGCGAGGGCACTCGCAGAGCGATCGCGGCCCGCGCTCGGATGCCGGAGGACGCGGTGTTCGACGTCTCCTTCGCGAGGTTCCGGGAGGATCAGATGGGGGTGGTGGAGGAGCTGTACGAGTGGCTGGGCGTGCCCCTCACCGACGAGACCCGCGGGAGGATGACGGCCTGGCTCGGTGACCACCCGCCCGGGAAGCACGGTGAGCACCGCTACACGCTCGCCGAGTTCGGCCTCGACGAGCGGTCGGTCGGCGAGGCGATGGCGGAGTACACCGAGCACTTCGCGCAGTTCCTGTAGTCGGGCGACGGCGGCGCGCCGGCCCAGGTGAGCTGTGTCTGTGAGGGCCGGCGCGAGGGGTCGCCCGGCTTGCAGTGGGCCTGCTTCAGAGGGTGGGTACCTGGGAGAGGGGGATCACCGTCGTCTCGGCCAGGGGATGGGCGTCGGAGTTCACGAAGCGCATGTGCATCGTCCCGTGGCGGTGACCGGCGGTGTCGATCCAGTTCGGGTGGCCCGGGTCGCTGTGGGCGACCACGATCCGGACCGAGCCGTCGGGCTCCAGCTTCGCCGAGTGGTTGTTCAGCCACACACGACGCCGGGCATCGAGGCACTCGGCCCAGATGTTCGCGACCTGGAAGTTCCAGTACGCGCAGTCGGGTGGGGTGACCTCGACGAGCAGGGCCTCGTCGGGGCCGAACGAGAAGTAGCCCGACTGCGACAGGATGTTGGGATCGCCGCCGAGCAGCCTCTGCTGATCGGGATCGCCGCGTCGTAGGGAGTTCGGGCTCTCGCGCCAAGGGCTCACCCAGTCGGCGAACCAGCTGGAGGCCCCGATCGCGTACAGGGCGGTGAAGAGCAGCTGATCCGGCACGGCTCCAGGGACGAGCGGGGGAGGTGGTTCGTCGACGCCGACACAGCGGATCTCGATCTCCACGAACTCCTCGGTGGCGGGGTTCGCTCTGGTCTGTCGTGCGAGCAGGAGCGATGAGTCCGGGGCGAGGCGCAACCAGTTGCCCGGGTGCTCGCGCTGGCTGGCGACGATCTCGAACCGGCCCTCGTCGTCGGCATCCAGCTCGTCGCCCTGGAGGTGACCTGCGCCGCCGGTGATCTTGTCCTTGGCGGCGTAGTTCTGGTTCTGCGCCGCGAAGGAGAGGTAGGAGAGCCTCCCCCGGTGGCCCCGGACGAGGTAGTCGCGCTCGGGGTCGATCGGCGCCCCCAGGTAGTGGTTGTCGGGGTTGTCCATCCCGAAGCCGTTGGAGAGCAGCCGGAAGGTGGGATGCGTCGGCGTGGACGTGCCGAGCATCGCCCCCACCGCGTTCTCGGTGAGGCGCGCCAGGTAGCGCAGGCCCTCGGCCCGGTCGAAGTCGTCGAGCCCCAGGTCGTCGCGCTCCAGCACCGCCGAGGCGTCGGCGAGGAGGTCGCAGAAGGCCTTCCAGGCCTCGGTCGACTCGGCACCCGTCATCGCTGGTCACCTCCTGGTCCGGACCCCACGGTCCGGCCCCGCACCATAGGCACACTCGGGACCTGAACCGTAGCGGCCGTCGGTCGTCGGCCTTCAGGGATCGCGCGAGAGGGGTACCCGGCAACGGGGAACCGTCAGGTCCCGAGCAGGTCGTCCGCTCGGTCGGTCAGCCCGCAGCTCTCGGCCACGACCCGGAGGCCGGTCACCGTCGTCTCGTCGAGTGGGATGCCGTCCCTCTCGCGGCGGGCGCGCTCGTCGAGCTCCGGCTCGCCTGCCACCAGCACCTGCTCCTCGCCGGGAGCGGTGGGCGCTCCGTGCAGGTCCCCGATCATCGTGCGCATCTTGGCGGCGAACTCCTCGAGCCCGAGGAAGGCTTCGACCCTGATCGCGGCGAAGAAGTGCCCGACGTTGGAGACGTCGTTGAACTCGCGCACGAGACCCGGGAGCCCTGCGCCGAAGTTCGCGCCCGAGAGCAGCGCCGAGAAGATGTCGACCACGACGGCGAGCCCGTAGCCCTTGTGGCTGCCGTGGCTCCGGGAGCTCCCGAGGGGTAGCAGTGCCCCCCCGAACCCGACCCCCGGGTCTGTGGTGGGGTCGCCGTCTGCGTCGATCGCCCAGCCCTCGGGTATGGGATCACCGGTGGCCATTGCGAGCTGCAGCTTGCCCGCCGCGACCGTGCTGGTGGCCATGTCCAGCAGGAACGGGCGATCGGTGCCGGTGGGCACGGCGATCGCGATCGGGTTGGTGCCGAGCATCGCCGTCCGCCCGAAGGTGGGCGCGACCAGCGTCGCCGAGTTGGTCATCGAGATCCCGATCATGCCGTGTTCGACGGCGCGGAGCGCGTACCAACCGGCGATGCCGTAGTGGTTGCTGTGCCCGACCGAGACGGAGGCAGCCACACCCTCCGCGGCCCGTTCGATCGCCAGGTCCATCCCCATCCGGCCGGCCACCATCCCGAGGCCGTTGTCCCCGTCGATCACGCAGGCGCTGCCGTTGTCGACGGCGATCGTCGGCTCGGGTGTCGGGTTCACGTGACCGCCGCGCAGCTTGTGGGTGTAGAAGCCGAGCCGCGAGACGCCGTGGGAGTCGATCCCGGCGAGATCGGCGGCGACGAGCACCTCGGCGCAGAGCTCGGCATGCTCCGGAGGCACGCCGTGGGCCTCGAGCACCGCGACCACGAACCGCCGCAGATCGCCGCCGTCGACTCGTGTCGTCACAGCCTTGGCTCCCGGTATCAGAGGCGCTCGGCGGCCGCGAGGGAGAGCACGTGGTTGCAGCCGTCCTCGATCATCGAGGCCCGGGCGTCTCGCAGCATCTTCTCGATCGGGTACTCGCGGCTGAGGCCGTTGCCCCCGAAGATCTGGAGCGCCTCGCTCGCCACCTCGAAGGCGGCGGTGGTCGAGGTGACCTTCGAGGCCACGGCCAGCTCCGGCTTGGGCGGCATGCTCATGGAGTTGATCTGGATGCAGCGCCGGTTCAGGCCCCTGGCGGCCTCCACCTTGCGGTACATCTCGAAGAGACGCGCCTTGACGCTCTGGTGGCTGAAGATCGGGACGCCGCCCTGCACGCGCTCCTTGGCGTAGGTGACCGCCAGGTCGAGGGCGGCCTGGGCGAGGCCCACGAAGGTCGTCCCCATCCCGCCGTTCGCCGTCGACAGGACGAAGTCCTGCGACATCCCGCTCATCTCGGGGTTCACGACCATGAAGTCGGCCGGGATCCGAACCTCCTCGAAGAAGATCTCCCCCTGGTTCAGAGCGCGCTGCCCGAGCTTGTCGAGCGGCTTCCCGCGGGTCACGCCCTTCTCGTCGAGGGGAACCAGGAAGCCGGCCAGACCGGTGAGCTGACCGTCTCCCATGTCCGCAGCGCAGAAGAGCGCCCCGGCGGTGGCGATCGTGCCGTTCGAGACCCAGGCGGCCTTCTGCCCGGTGATCACGAAGTGGTCGCCGTCCTTGACGGCGACGCAGTTCGGCTTACCCGGCATCTCGGCGACGTTGCCGCCGTAGTAGATGAGGTCGCTTCCGTGGTCGGGCTCGGTGATCGGCCAGCAGCCGATGCCCTTCGGGTCGCCGAAGCGCTCCATGAGCTCGGGCTTGCCCGACATCATCGCCATCATGCGGGGGAAGGTGGAGACCCCGAGGCTGATGGCGAGGCCCGCGTCGCCCCATCCCATCGTCTCACCGACCATGCACTGCAGGCGGGCCTGCTGGTGAGGGGAGAGGCCCGAGGTGGCGATGTCGGCGCGCATCTCGTCGAGGCCCAGCTCGCGATAGCGGTCGTACACCGTCCAGAGCGGTGAGCCCTCGGCGATGACCTCCTCGGGGGTCATCGTGTCGAGCTCCTGCCCCACCGGCCGCATCACCTCGGCGGCGAAGCGGTGGACGCTATCGACCAACTCGCGCTCCTCGGGGGCGAGGTCGACCTCGCGATCGGCGACGCTCATGGGGGTTCCTTCCTGTTCAGCCGACGTCGGGTATGTCGAGCGCCTTCTGCATGAGCCGCAGCTCCTCCTCGCGCTCGGGGAGGGGAGCGGGATCCTGGAGCATCCTCGACTTCTCCAGCTCCTCCACCACCGCCGGGTCGCGGGGGAAGGGGTTGCCGACGTGGTCCAGGTGGAACAGCTGCTCGAACGGCTGGCGTGGGCGCTGACCGCCCGCCTCCTTCGATTCGAGCGGGTAGCCGACGGTCTGGAGCACGAGCACCTTGGCGGTCTCGGGGAGGCCGAGCGTCTCGCGGATCGCCTCCTCGCGGGCGCTGCCCAGACAGCAGGTGCCGAGCCCCTGCTCCACCGCCACCAGAGTGGCCTGGGCGATTCCCTGCCCGCAGTCGAGCTCTGTGAGTCCGGTGGTCTTGATGTGCTCCATCGCCCCCTTGAAGAACGGGATGAGCACCTCGTCGAGCGCCTTCTTCGTTCCGTCCTTGTCGATGCCCAGCGCACGGGCGTCGATCAGCTCGTGAAGGCGGTCGCCCTGCACCTCGAGAGCGTGCCAGTCGAGGTACCACACGATGATCACGGGGGCGATGCCGATCTGGTAGCCCGCGATGAGAGCGAAGAGGGCGTCGACCACCTCGGACGGAGCGTGGTGACGTCGCACCACCACCGCGCGCAGGGCACCGACGTTGCCCCAGAACGATGCCAGGCGAGCCGCCTCGAGCATCTTCTGGATCTTGGTGAGCTCCACCTCCTTGTACGGGCGGAGGAATCGGTAGGACCGGCGGGTGCCGATCGTCTCCTGTAGCTCCACGGTGGTTGCCTCCTCCCAGGCCGGCGTCCCCTCAGGACGTCGCTGCCTGCTCTCGGTCCCAGGTGTCGGGGCCGACACCCTCGGCCTTCAGCTCCTTCTTCTGCACCCGATGCGTCTCCGTCTTCGGCAGGTGGTCGCGGAGCTCGATGTAGCGGGGCACCATGAACTCGGCGAGGTGGGCCCGCGCGTGCTCGACGATCTGCTCGGGGGTGAGGGTGACGTCTGGCTGGGGCACGATCACCGCCATCACGTCGTCCTCACCCAGCTCCGACGGCACGCCGAAGACGGCTGACTCGAGCACCTCAGGGTGCTTGTTCAGCTCCCTCTCGACCTCCCAGGAGGAGATGTTCTCCCCTCGCCGGCGGAGCGAGTCGGTCTTGCGATCGACGAAGTACAGGTTGCCCTCGTCGTCGGCGTGCACGAGGTCGCCGGTGTGCAGCCAGCCGTCGCGGATCTTGTCGTTCGTGGCGTCCGGGTTCTTGTAGTACTCGACCCGCCGGGCCTCGGGATCGTCGACCTGGAACAGCAGCTCGCCGGGGGTTCCGGCCGGCACCTCCTCGCCGTCGTCGTCGACGATCTTCACCGGGCTGAACGGCTTGCCGATCGAGCCTTTCGGCGACTGGCCGAAGTTGACGATCGCGAAGCCTCCACCGTCGACCGCGGCGTAGCCCTCGATGATCTGGACGGCGAAGCGCTCCTCGAAGTCGGCCCACACCGATGCCGGGCAGGCCGCGCTGAACACGATCCTGACCGGGTTCTCGGCGTCGTCGGAGCGTTCGGGCTGCTTCATCAGGATCGGGATCATGGCGCCGAGAGCGTTGAAGGTGGTGACGCCGTAGCGGCGGATCTCGTCCCAGAAGCGGCTGGCCGAGAAGCGGCGGGAGAGCACCACGGGCAGACCGATCGCCAACCCCCGGACCGTGGTCAGCAGCAGCGCGTTCGCGTGGAAGAGCGGGAGGCACGTGTACAGCACCTCGTCGGGCTGGAGCATCCCGCCGAGGAGCTTGATTCCCTCGATGTTCAGGCTGCGGTAGCGGCTCACCACTCCCTTAGGGGCGCCGGTGGTGCCCGAGGTGTACATCAGGGCGCTGAGAGAGTCGGGGTCGAGATCCACCTGCGGGTCCTCGTCGGACGACGCCGTCACCTCGGCGAGCGTCCGCCACCCCTCCGGGACCGGCCAGTCGGCGTGCTCTGTCGTGTCGACCACGATCTCATGCAGGCGGGGAGCGCCGGCGCGGACCTCCTGGACCTCCTCGGCCAGCTCCGGATGGCAGACCAGCACCTGGGAGTCCGAGTTGTCGAGGATGTAGCGCAGCGACTCCCCGACGAGAGCGACGTTCACCGGCACGGCGTACGCCCCGAGCTTCTGGGTCGCGAAGTAGACGAAGATCCACTCAGGCGAGTTGGGCATCATGATCGAGACGCCGACGCCCGGGCCGACCCCGAGGCCCGCGAGGCCGTTGGCGATGCGGTTCACCCGGCGGTCCAGCTCGGCGAAGGAGACGACGCGGTCCTCGAAGTACAGGAAGGGGCGCTCACCGAGCTCGCCCGCCTGGGTCTCGATGAGCTCTGCGAGGCTGGTCACCGCTGCGGAGCCTCGAGGATGTGGATCGCCACGGCGGCCTCTCCGGTACCGATGAAACCGCCACCGTTCTCGGTGAGGCCGAGGCGGGCACCCTCCACCTGGCGCTCCCCGGCTTCGCCCCGAAGCTGGGTCACGATCTCGGCGATCTGGGCGAGGCCGGTGGCCCCGATCGGATGGCCACGGCACTCGAGCCCGCCGCTGGGGTTCACCGGCTGGACCCCCCCGAGGGTGGTTGCCCCCGAGGCTGCGTACGGACCGCCCTTGCCCTCCTCGCAGAAGCCGAGCGACTCGGTCTGGGCGAGCTCCCCGAAGGCCGTCGCGTCGTGAACCTCGGCGCAGTCGATGTCAGAAGGAGCCACCCCCGCCCTCTCGTAAGCCCGCAGGGACGCCTCCGTGGACATGTTGTGCGGCGTGAGGCTGCCGGAGGCCAGCACCGAGGCCCGGACCCGAACCGGCCGTGCCTCGGGGAACCGGTCGAGGCAGTCGCCGGCAACCAGGATCGCAGCGGCCGCACCGTCGCCGATCGGAGCGCACATCGCTCGCGTGAGCGGGTGCGACACGAGCCGGTCGGCCAGCACCTCCTCGACGGTCATCCGCATCCGGTACTGGGCGTCGGGGTTGAGCGAGCCGTGGAGGTGGTTCTTGGACGCGATGACCGCGAGCTGCTCCTGGGTCGTCCCGTAGCGCTCCATGTGGGCACGTGCGCCCATCGAGTAGATGTCCATGAACGGGCTGCGGGCACCACCTCCCTCGCCCGGCTTCAACTCGCCCTTGGCCTCGAGCTCCTTGCGGCGCCGCTCGGCATCGGCCTGCATCTGCTCGATCAGAGCGGTGGTCACCTCGATGTCGGTTCCGGCGAGGAAGCTCTTGAACCCCTGGGCCTTCTCCTCGGGGCTGGCGTCCTTGGCGACGAAGGTCTTCTCGGCCCCGATGGCGAGCGCGACGTCGTAGGCGCCCGAGGCGACTCCCAGCCACGCACCGTGGAAGGCCGACGAGCCCCCTGCACAGGCGTTCTCCACGTTCATGATGGGGATCTCACCGATCCCCGACGGCGCCAGCGCCACCTGGCCGCGGATGCAGTGCTGGCCGATCTGCATCCCCCACCCCGCGTTCGCGTACCAGACCGCCTGGAGCTCGTCCTTGCCGGCGGGGCTGTGCGCCAGCGTGTTCTCCAGAGCCCAGGCGGTGAGCTCCTTGATGCCCTTCTCCGGGTACTTGGCGAAGGGGATCATCCCCACGGCCACGACATGCACCTCACGCATCGGCACTTCCCCCACTCCGCTCGCCGCGTCCCCGGGAGGCCAGCCTGCCACCCGGAACCCGCGAGGATTCTATTCCTCGTATTCTTATCTAATGTTACGATCGGAACAAGAGGCCGCCCGCCCGAGCGGGCGCCTGGCGGTCCCGGGGGGATGCCGGGGGATCAGGGGGTGGAGATGAGAGACGGATCCGACCCAACGGCGGCCCGCTACCGGGACCGCACCAGCTTCGATTCGGTCGCCTGGGGGTCGCACTGCGTCGACTGCTACCCGGGGAGCTGCCCGTACCACGTCTTCGTGCGCGACGGGAAGATCGTGCGAGAGGAGGTCGCCACACCGCACCTGGGCGAGTGGGGTCGCCCCGACATCCCCGACAACTTCCCGCTCGGGTGCAACAAGGGTGCAGCGTGGAGCAAGCAGGTCGACAGCCCCGACCGCGTCCGCCACCCGCTGAGGCGGGTGGGCCCGCGCGGCTCGGGTGAGTGGGAGAGGATCAGCTGGGACGAGGCGCTCGAGGAGATCGCGGACTCGATCATCGACACGATCGAGACCTCGGGTCCGGAGGCGATCCTCAAGGAGGGCACTCCGGAGGCCGCGGCGATCATGGCCGTGGACCGGTTCCTCGGGCTGTTCGGCGCGACGGTCACCGATCTGAACGGCTCGATCAACGACTTCGCCCCCGGTCACCACCTCACCCTCGGCAAGTTCTTCCCGATCTTCGGCTTCGACGAGGGCGAGCACTTCACCTCGGACGTGCTCCTCTTCTGGCACACCAACCCGACCTACACCACGATCGCGATCTACCACTGGTTCGCGGAGGCTCGCTACAAGGGAGCCGAGCTGGTGCTGTTCGCGCCGGACGTGTCGCCGTCGCACACCCATGTCGACCTGCACGTCCCGGTGCGGTGGGGGTCGGATCCCGCGGTTGCGCTGGCGATGTGCCAGGTGATCGTGGAAGAGGGCCTGGTCGACCAGGAGTTCGTCAAGACCCAGACCGACTTGTCCCTCCTGGTGCGCACCGACACCGAGCGGTTCCTCCGCCAGTCGGACCTGGTGGAAGGCGGCCGCGACGACCAGTTCTTCCACCTCGACTCGGCGAGCGGGGAGGCGCGCGAGGCCGACCGGGCGAACCTGCTGGTCTCCTACGACCCGGCGCTGGAGGGCGAGGCGACGGTGATGTTGGCCGACGGTTCTCCGGTCACCGTGCGGCCCCTCTTCGTGCGGATGAAGGAGAACCTCGGCGACTACACCCCCGAGGCGGTGCAGGAGACCACCGGCTGCCATCCCGAGATGCTGCGCACGGTGGCCCGCAAGGTGGCGGGCAGCCGCACGCGGATCCTCATGGGGATGGGTGCGAACAAGGCCTACCACTCCGACCTGTACCAGCGGACGATGCTGCTCCTCCTGGCGCTGACCGGGAACTGGGGTCGCGTCGGCGCCGGCATCAACTGCTGGGCCGCCACCCAGGTCGACGGCCAGGTCATGCTCAGCGCCAAGCAGGTGGCCGGGGTCGAGGGCACGGAGCAGGTGATGAGCGCGCTCGACGCCGTCGCCGACGCGGTGAGGGAGAGCGATCCGACCATGAGCGAGGAGCTCGTCTCGCTCGAGATGTGGCGCGGCTTCGGTGGAGGGGGAGGGGCCGGCGGGATGGTGCCACCGGTCTTCTTCTGGTACTGGCACGCGGGGTTCCGCGACCGATGGAACAACCCGACCTTCAACGACCCGGAGATGCCACGCAGCTTCGACGAGTACTTCGCGGAGGCCCTGGAGTCGGGTTGGTGGTCGGGGGTCGAGCGCCCGGGACCGGAGTGCCCGCCGAAGGTGCTCATCGAGTGCGGCGGCAACATGCTGCGTCGCACGAGGGGAGGTCGCGGCCTGCTGCTCGAGAACCTCTGGCCGAAGCTGGAGAAGATCGTAACGGTCGACTTCCGCATGTCGGCGACCGCTCTCCACTCCGACATCGTCCTCCCCGCGGCGCAGCACTACGAGAAGGCCACCATGCACATACCGATCATGGCGATGGTCTTCTCCGACGAGGCCGTGGAGCCGCTCGAGGAGGCGAAGCCCGAATGGGAGATCTTCTCGCTGCTCTGCAAGGCGGTCGAGAGGAGGGCCGCGGCCCGAGGGCTCGAGACCTACGAGCACCGGAGCGGACTCGAGTACCGCTACGACGACCTGTGGTCCCGCTACACGCTCGACGGCGCGCTGGACACCCAAGAGAGGGTGTTGGACGAGATACTCCGCGACTCCGCCTACGTCGGTGTGCTCCCCGATGACACCGACATCACCCGTGCGCGCGAGGAGGGTGTGATCAGGTTCACCGACTGGGGCCGTCTGGGGATGGCGCAGGGTCAGGCGACGCCCTGGCCCGAGAAGCGCGGCGACCCGGTGAACGTGTTCAGCAACCACGTGGAGCGGGGAGACCCGTACCCGACTCTGACCCGTCGGGCGCAGTTCCTCATCGAGCACCCCTGGTTCGTGGAGGCAGGCGAGGACCTCCCCACCCACAAGGATCCGCCCCTCATGGGAGGCGACCACCCGTTCCGCATGACCACCGGGCACAACCGCTGGTCGATCCACGCCATGAACATGGCGAACCCGGTGCTCATCGAGACCCACCGCGGCGAGCCGCACGTCGTGGTGCACCCCGACGATGCCGCTGCCAAGGGGATCGCGGACCACGACCGGGTGCGGGTCTCCAACGACTGCGGGAGCTTCGTCGTGCGCGCCAAGCTCTCTGCGGCCCAGCGCCCCGGAGGGGTGACCGTGTACAACGGCTGGGACCCGTTCATGTTCGAGGGCTGGTCGGGCCCCAACGACGTAGAGCCGGGCATGGTGAAGTACCTCGGCCTCGCCGGTGGCTACGGGCACCTTCGCTACGGTCCGATGGAGTGGCAGCCCGTCCCGATCGACCGGGCCGTCAACGTGGACATCTCGCCGGCGTAGCCGGCGAGCGAGTCACCGTGCCGGCGTAGCCGGCGAGCGAGTCACCGTGCCGGAGTAGCCGGCGAGCGAGTCACCGTGCCGGGGTAGCCGGGGGGGCTGCCACGAGCACGCAGCGCCATCTCCGCGAGCGATGCCCGCTATCGCTGGGGGGTCGGGACCAAGGTCCCTATCTCGCTCGTAGAGTTCGTGAAACGGTTCACTTATGGCTGGGCGACGTCCGTCCCCAAGCAGACCGGGGTTCGCCTCAAGGGGCGCGCCCCATTTCCGGAGGTTGGTATGGCAACAACGAAACGGAGAGCACACTGGCGTGCAGTCTTCGCGCTGACCGCCGTCCTGGCGTTCTTCGCCGCGTCCTGTAGCGACGACGGAGGCGACGGAGGCGGCAGTGGCCTGGGCGAGTCGGCCAGTCAGATCGCCGAGGAGCGTGGGCTGAGCGAAGCGGACATCAGCGCGGCGCTGCAGACCTACACCCCGTCGGGCACGATCGACGAGTACATCATGTTCGCATCGGGTGGCCACAGCGGCCAGGTGCTCGTCATCGGGATGCCGTCGATGCGGCTCCTCAAGGTGATCGGCGTCTTCACTCCCGAGGCGTGGCAGGGATGGGGCACCGGTGAGGCGGCTCACGAAGAGGTCCTCGATGCCGGCAACGTCGGCGCGAACGAGATCAGGTGGGGAGACACCCATCACCCGTCGCTCTCGGAGACCGAGGGCGAGTACGACGGCGAGTTCCTCTTCATCGGCGACAAGGCCAACTCCCGCGGTCGCGACGATCGATCTGCGAGACTTCGAGACCAAGCAGATCGTGAAGAACCCGATCGCCGTCAACGACCACGGCGGCACCTTCGTCACCCCGGACACCGAGTGGGTGATCGAGGGAGGCCAGTACGCCGCTCCTCTCGGCTGGGAGTACGCGTCGCTCGACGAGTACGACGATCAGTACCGAGGGATGGTCACCGTGTGGAAGTTCGACCGCGAGGCCGGCCGGATCGACGAAGAGGCCTCCTTCGCCTTCGAGCTCCCGCCGTACTGGCAGGATCTCTGCGACTCGGGGAAGCTCAGCTCCGATGGCTGGTTCGTGTGCAACTCGCTCAACACCGAGCGTGCGACCGGCCTCGATCCCGACGATCCCGAGAGCGAGCCGTTCGAGGCCGGAGCCAGCGCCGCGGACACCGACTACCTCCACATCTTCAACCTGGAGAAGGCGGCCGAGGTGGTCGCGAACGGTGGTGCCACGGAGGTGGACGGCTTCAACGTCATCCCTCTCCAGACCTCGATCGATGAGGGGCTGGTGTACTTCGCACCCGAGCCGAAGAGCCCGCACGGTGCCGACGTCACCCCGGATGGCAACTACGTCGTGGTGGCAGGCAAGCTCGATCCCCATGTGACGATCTACTCGTGGCAGAAGATCTTCGATGCGATCGAGGCGGGGGAGTTCGAGGCCGACGAGTACGGCGTCCCGGTCCTGGACTTCGACTCGGTGATGGAGGCCCAGGTCGAGCTCGGCCTCGGACCCCTCCACACCCAGTTCGACGACCAGGGGTACGCATACACGTCGCTGTTCCTGGACTCGGCTGTGGCGCGATGGAAGATCGGAGAGGCCGGCCAACCGGAGACCTGGACGCTCCAGGGGACGATCCCGGTGCAGTACAACATCGGTCACCTCGCCACCGCAGAGGGCGACACGGTGTCACCTGACGGGAGCTACCTCGTGGCGCTGAACAAGTGGTCGTTGGACCGGTTCTTCCACCCGGGTCCGCTGTACCCGCAGAACTTCCAGCTCATCAACATCTCTGAGGTCGATGCGGAGAGCGACACCGGTGGCATGCAGATGCTGTACGACATGCCCATCGGCAACGCCGAGCCCCACTACGCGCAGATCATCAAGGCCGACAAGCTGGATCCGTTCACGGTGTATCCGGAGGTCGGGTGGGATCCGCAGACGATGGCTGCCAGTGGTGGCTGGGTGCCCCAGATCGAGGAGAACGCTTGCACCAACTGCGGCGTGGAGCGCAACGGGAACGAGGTCACCATCAACATGGCGGTGATCCGGTCCCACTACACACCGGAGCGGGTGGAGGTGAACCAGGGCGACCACGTGATCTGGAACCTCGTCAACGTGGAGACCTCGGAGGACGCCACCCACGGGTTCGCGCTTCCGGGGTACGACGTCAACCTCAGCCTCGAGCCCGGTGAGGCGGCGAGCGTGGAGTTCGACGCCACCGAGCCGGGGGTGTTCAGCTACTACTGCACCGAGTTCTGCTCGGCGCTCCACCTCGAGATGACCGGGTACTTCCTGGTCAGGCCGAGCGGGTAGCAACCCCATCGCACGCCGGTAGGTTGAAAGCAGGCAGCAGGCCCGGTCTCACGTAGATCGGTCGATAGAGGAGAGGATGGAGATCACCGATGTCGCTCCTTGACCGGATCCTCGGTCCAAAGGTGCCAGCAGAAGAGCGCAAGGCGCGGTACGAGAAGTACCAGGTGCCCAAGGTGTTCTTCACGCTGGCCGCGATGGTGCTCGGGATCTCCATCCTCTTCCCCTACTGGCAGCTGAAGCTCATCGCCCCCCAGTTCCCCGACGGGCTGCACATCGACGCGTACATGAACAGGCTCCAGGGTGATGTCGAGGAGCTGGAGGGGTTGAACCACTACGTCGGGATGCCTTCCTTCGAGGAAGGGGCGGTGTTGGAGCGCACCGTCTCGGTGGCCGGCACCGTAGGCCTGGCCGGCCTGCTCGTCGCAGGGCTGTTCATCCACAGCCGCTGGGTGCTGCTGTTCGTGGCGCCCACGCTTCTCTTCCCGTTCTTCTTCGTGGCGGACCTCCAGTGGTGGCTGTGGAACTACGGGCACAGCCTCGATCCGCGCGCCCCTCTCGCCAACGCGGTGGGGACCTTCACGCCGCCGATCTTCGGGCCGGGGGACATCGCCCAGTTCGAGACGAGCGCGTTGCCGGGACCGGGCCTCGTGCTTGCCGTGATCGCATCAATCCTCGCCGCAATCGGTCTCTGGTATCACCGAAAGGCCTACAAGCCCCTCGTGGATGCCATGCACGAACGCGAGGCGGCTGCGCGCGTCCAGCGGCGATGAGGTCGACGGCGCCGAGGTGTCCGGAGACCGGGAGGCGGCCGAGGCCGAGTCCTCCCGCCCCGCGAGGCCGCACGGGAACGGGGCGGCAACCGAGCAGGCGCCCGCGGAACCCGTCCCACGATGACCCGCTGGATCTCGGCAGCCCTCGTGGCTGCCGTGATCTCGCTGTCGGCATCATCTGCGGCGTCCGGTGATCAGCACCTGGTCGCAGCCGAGGACGGACCTGTTGACCTGCAGGAGATGGTCGACGCCGCCGGCCCGGGGGATGTGCTCCGGCTCGAACCGGGCAGCTACCGCGGTGGGGTGGTGGTCGACAAGCCCCTCACGATCGAGGGTGTCGGATGGCCGGTCGTGGACGGGGGAGGGGAGGGCAGCGTCATCGAGGTCGACGCGGACCGCGTGACGATCACGGGACTGGTGATCCGAGGGAGCGGCGACAGCCTCGACGACGGTGATGCCGGTGTCACCGGCACCAACGTGCGCCATCTCCGCGTCGAGGGGAACCGGTTCGAGGAGGTCCTCTTCGGCCTGTACCTCGACGAGGCCGAGGACGCTGTGATCGCTGACAACGTCATCGGTGGACTCGACCTGTTCATCGCCCGCCGCGGCGACGCGATCCGCCTCTGGGAGAGCCACAGAGCCGTGGTCGAGAGGAACGTCGTCGACGAGAGTCGTGACAACGTCTTCTGGTACTGCGACGACCTGACCATCCGGGAGAACCGGATGACGGACTCCCGCTACGGACTTCACTTCATGTACTCGCACGGTGCGGTGATCGAGCGGAACGTGCTCGCCCACAACGCCGTCGGAGCCTTCATCATGTACAGCTCCGGGCTGGTGGTGCGGGAGAACGTCTTCGACACCAACCGTGGACCGAGTGGGAACGGGCTGGGCCTGAAGGACGTGGACGGACTGGAGGCCGAGGGGAACCGCTTCGTCGGCAACCAGGTCGGGGTCTACATCGACAACTCCCCGACGAAGGTCGACGAGACCCACTTCTTCCACAAGAACGTCTTCGCCTTCAACGACGTCGGGATGCGGCTGCAGCCGAACGTGAGGAACAACGTCCTCTGGGAGAACGCGTTCATCGACAACGGGGAGCACGTCGCCCTCGACGGCAGCGGCAGGCTCCAGGGCAACGAGTGGGCCTCGGATGGCAGAGGGAACTACTGGAGCGACTACGCCGGCTACGACGCCGATGGCGACGGGGTCGGTGACATCGACCACAGCGTCGACGCCCTCTTCTCCTCGCTCACCGACGACCGCCCGTCCCTGATGTTCTTCAGCGGGACACCGGCAGCCCGTGCCGTGGACATGGCCGGTCGAGCCTTCCCCAACCTGCGCCCCGATCCCACCCTCAGCGACCCGGCACCGCTCGTCGCGATCCCGGACCTTCCCGACATGCCCGGCGGGGAGGACGAGACTCCCTCCCGCGCCGCTCTGGCCCTGGTCTCGCTGGCCCTCCTGGCGTTGGCGGGCTTCGTGGTGTGGCCGTCCCGACGGCTGGTGCGGTCATGATCCGGATCGAGCACCTCACCAAGCGCTACGGACGCAACGTCGTGCTCGACGACGTGGGCTTCACGGTCGCGGACGGCGAGGCGGTGGCGCTGTGGGGACCGAACGGAGCGGGCAAGACCACCATCGTGCGCTGCATCCTCGACCTCATCCGCTACGAGGGCACGGTCGAGGTGAACGGCCTGGATGCCCGTCGCCGCTCGAAGGCGGTGCGCCAGCTGGTGGGGTACGTCCCACAGGAGCTGAGCTTCTACGACGACTTCACGATTCTCGAGACGCTCGAGCTCTCCAGGCAGCTGCGCCGCATTCCCGCCGGCCGGTCCACCGAGGCCGTCGACCTGGTCGATCTGGGCGACCACGTGGGCAAGCGCGTCCGCGAGCTCTCCGGCGGGATGAAGCAGCGTCTGGGAGTCGCTCTCGCGCTGCTCGCAGATCCACCCGTGCTGCTCCTGGACGAGCCCACCTCCAGCCTCGACGTGGCAGCTCGCGAGCAGATGGTGAGGTTGATCGAGGGTCTCCGCAGCCCGGAGCGCTCGGTGCTGCTCACCTCCCACCACGTCGACGAGGTCGGGATGCTGGTGGACCGCGTTCTGGCGATGGAGCAGGGTCGGATCATCGAGGAGTGCGCACCGTCCGAGCTGGCCGAGCGGCTGGGGCTGAGCTCGTGGTTGCACGTGATCCTGGCCAGGACGGAGGTGGAGCGGGCCGTCGAGCTGCTCCGCACGGGCGGCTTCTCTGCTCACCCGAACAGCCAGGGGATCCTGGTTGAGGTCTCCGCGCAGCGCAAGGCCGTGGCTCTCAGCTGCCTGCGCGACTCCGGCATCGAGATCGTGGACTTCGAGGTGTGGCGATGACGGTGGTGGAGACCAGGTCGCCTGCTCGGATCGGCGAGGTGCGCGAGCGGGTCGAGCTGCGGCTGGTGGCCGGGGTGGCCCGCAAGGTGCTCCGGGAGTCGGTCCGTGACCGTTGGTTCTGGCTGTACTGCGCGGGCTTCGCCGTGCTTGCCGGGACGCTCACCACGGTTGCCGTCCCGGACACGAGCGTCACCGGCAGCGGGGGGTTCGGACGCACCGCCGCATCGCTCGTGGCACTGGTGCAGCTCGTGGTGACGCTGATGGCGCTCACCCTCGGGGCACGCAGCCTCGCTGCCGAACGCGAGTCGGGGACGCTCCGATTCCTCCTCAGCCACCCCGTGAGCAGGACCGAGGTGCTGCTGGGGACGTGGGTCGGGCTCGCGGGATCGCTCCTGGCCGCAGTTGCCGGCGGATTCGGGGTGGCAGGCCTGATGGGAGCGGCCCAGGCGACTCCGGCCGATGCCGAGGTGCTGGTGCGGATAGCGCTGTACTCGTGGTTGCTCTCCCTCGCGATGCTCGGGCTCGGCATGGTGATCACCGTGAGCATCCGCCGGGTGGGTGCCGCCATAGGCACGGCGCTGTTCGTCTGGCTGGTGTTGGTCTTCCTCGGTGACCTGGGACTCATGGGCACCGTCGTGGCCACACGGCTCCCGGTGGAGACTCTCTTCGTCTCGGTGATGGCGAACCCGGTGGAGTCGTTCCGCCTCGCTGCGATCGTGTCGCTGGAGGGCTCGCTCGACGCCCTCGGTCCGGCCGGGACCTACGCGGTGGACAACTACGGCGACGGGATAGGCGGGATCGCCGCGGGGGTGTTGGTCCTCTGGGTCGTCCTGCCCCTCGGGACCGCGTGGCTGATCTTCCGGCGAAGGGTGGACCTGTGAGGAGGCTGCTGGCACTCACGCTGCTGGCGGCCGTCCTGGCGGTCGCGGGCTGCGGCGGAGGGGAGAGCGGTCCTCCGAGATCGTCCTCGGTCGTACCGAGTGCGACGAGTGCCACATGATCATCGACGATCTCAGGTTCGCCGGCGCCTACCGGTTGGAGGACGGCACCGAGAAGCGTTTCGACGACATCGGGGACATGCTCTCCCACGGGCTGGAGCGTGAGGAGCTGGACGGGGCCGAGGTCTGGGTCTGGGACTACGAGAGCACCGACCCGCTGCGGGCGGAGGGGTCCAGCTTCGTGGTCAGCCCGGGCCTGGTGACCCCGATGGCGTGGGGGATCGCCGCGTTCGAAGAGCGCTCCGCCGCCGAGGACCTGGTCGCCGAGCTGGGAGGCGAGGTCGCCGGCTGGGAGGAGCTGCAGGGGCTGGTCTCGGAGGGGGCGATCGGGGAGCATGTCGACCGCCGAGGGAGCAGCGATGGATGACATCTGTGAGACAGATGGGTGATTTCTGCGAGTTCACTGAGATCGGTAAGCTGGTACGCGTATCGCGCAATCGAAAGGGATCCTCATGAAGAAGATCTGGGTGGTGTTGCTCCTGGCCTTCGCCTTGCTGGTGGGAGCCTGCGGGGGTGACGAGGACGACTCGGCGAACGGTGACGGCAACGGAGGCTCGGGCGACTCCGCTGCGGGTGAAGAGGTGTACAGCGGGACATGCGCTTCCTGTCACGGAGCGAACCTCGAGGGCGGCGTGGGCCTCAAGCTCGACGGCTCACAGTTCGTGATCGACTCCACCGAGGAGGAGCTCGTCGCGTTCGTCAAGGAGGGGCGCCCGGCATCCGACCCCGACAACCAGACCGGCACCGACATGCCGGCCAAGGGCGGCAACCCCTCGCTCACGGACGAGGACATCGCCAGCGTGGTGGCCTACATCAAGAGCGTCAACGAGTAGCCGGATCCGCACCCGGGTTGCACCGGGCAACCCGGGTCGCTCTGATCGCATGAGCCAGCCCTCGTCTCACGAGGGAATCGCGGTCGAATGAGACAGCCCTCGCCGTTTCGGCGAGGGCTGTCCACTTGGGTCGGGCTGCAGGTGGGCGCTGGTCTCAGCCGGCGGCCCAGCCCGCATCGGCGGCCACGAAGGACTCGAGGCGGTCGATGGCCCATGCCCAGAACGGCGTGGGATCGGACGCCCTCGCACGGCCTCGGCGAACCTCGGCAGCCAGTCTCCGAGCTGACGGTCGAGGAAGTCGACTCTGGGCCCGACGGAAGGACTTGCCCAACCGGGGCGAGGCTCGCCGCCGCCTCCTTGAAGGCAAGGAACTGCATGAAGTCGAGCTCGGCGGTGAGGTGGTCGAAGGGAACATCGTCGTTGCCGGTGCCGAGCCCGTAGTACTCGTAGCCGCGGGCGCAGCTCGACGAGGTTCTGCTCACGGTCGGCCACGTAGGCCGCCGCCCCAGATCCGGCGCACACCGTCGTGCTCGGCCTGGAAGAGCCGCTCGTACTGCTCGCGAAGCGCGTCCTCGCTGAGGTCTCCGTCGGTCGGCGCCTCACCGATCTCCCAGTCGAAGGCCAGGAGCTCGACTGCCTCGGTGAAGTCGGCTCACCCACTGGCCGGAGCTGGACTTCTCGGCGAACTCGGCGTCGGGCACCGCGAAGAGCTGGCCGAGCACCTGGTACACGGCGCTGCGGGCGGTGATCTCGCTCTCCTCGACCTCCAGCACGCCGCCGGCGGCGTCCTCGTCGATCTCGAGACCTGTCAAGGAATAGGCGAACATGGGGCTGCTCCTCACTTCTTGGTCGATCTCGACCGGGACGCTCTCGGGCGAGCGGTCGAGGTCTGGCCGGGTCGTTGGTGAACGGACCGAACAGGTCGAGCCAGTTGTAGACGATGAGGGTGTCGAGGATCTCCGACGTGCCGCCGCCGCGGACCGTCTCGAGCTCGCGTCTGCAGCGTGTCGAGCGCCGTGTGCACCTTGGGGCCGAACAGCGACTCGAGGTACTCCGGCGGGATGCGCGGGGTCTCGTAGTCGATCGACAGGTCCTCGTGCAGCCGGTACGGGCGACAGCGGCGGGACGTAGAAGATGTTCGGGCCGGTGCCGTACTCGGCGTGCAGCGGCAGGGCGATGCCCCACTCGTTCACCATCTTGTGGATCGGGCCCTCCTCGTCGTCGAGGAAGCCGACGAAGACGAGTCGACCCGGGCACTGGCGGGCGCACACCGGAGCCACGCCCTCCTCCAGGCGGGGGAAGCACATGATGCAGTGCTGGGAGACGTTGCCGCGCGTAGTTGAAGTAGATCTTCTTGTAGGGGCAGGCCTCCATGCAGAAGCGGAAGCCCTGGCAGTCGTCCTCGTTGCGCAGCACGATGCCGTCCTCGCGGCGCTTGTACATGGCGCCGCGTCGGGCAGGCCTCGGCGCACACCGGTCGGGTGCAGTGGTTGCACAGCCGGGGGAGGTAGAAGTAGTAGGCGTTCGGGTACTCGCCGCCGCCCTGGTCCTCGTCCCAGTTCATGCCCCACTCGTTGCGGCCGTCGTCGGTCTCGATGGGCTTGAGGTGGACCGAGTTGCCCTTGCCGCCGTAGAAGACCTCCTGGTAGTTGAAGTCCCAGCCGCCACCGAACTCGTCGCGGCCGGGCTGGTGGCCGGGAACGGGCTTGCCGTCCACGAAGGCCGCCGCCCATGTCCTCCCAGTCCTTGGGAGTGCCCTGGCCGGGCTGGGTGTTGACCGTCATCCACCACTGGTGCTCCTCGCCCTCCTCCTGGGTCCACAGCACCTTGCAGCCCACCGAGCAGGCCTGGCAGCCCATGCACTTGTTGAGGTCGAAGACCATGGCCATCTGCTCGCATGTGGCCGGACTCCGGTTGCATCACGTCACGTCATCGTCAGTCTCCTCCGCTCAGGACTCGATCGGACAGCGACAGCCACTCGGTGGTGGCCGCACCGATGCCGGCTCGTTCTTCGTTGGATCCGTCCCACACGGCGACGCCGAGGCGGCCGCCGTCGCGCAGGTCGTCGACGCGGGTGGCTCGAGCACGACCGCCCATCGGCCGTCGTCCAGCGCGGCCGAGGTGCCGACACGCCGTCGCCTCCTGTGGGCGGAAGCGACCCGGGCCGTTGCCACGACAGGTGACGCCCTGGTCCGTCGTCGGACCGCCAGAACCAGAGGTTCACCGCCGCGTCCTCGCTACCGATGGTCGCTGCCGGCGCATCGCCGCCGGCGGGGAAGTAGACCGCGGCCGCGTCGGGGAACTCCACGTTGGGCTGATCGGAGTCGGCCCACTCGAGCCGCACCCAGGCCGTGGATGCCGTCGTGCGCCGCCGCCACGGTCGACCTCGCCGACGTTGCCGTAGCGGCAGATCGGCCCACTTGACCCGGATGTACTCGGTGGGCTGCGCGTCGAGCGGGATCGGGGCCGAGAGCTCACCGTCTCGCCGGCTCGGACCCCCGACCATCCGGCGTCGGCCCGGATCGGCCAGACTTCATCTGATCACCTTGCTGAGCCTGCATCGTGTTCAATCCTCCGACCTCGATCATCCGGTCGCTGGTCGGCGCCATCAGGTCATCCGACCTTCTCGAAGTCGCAGGGCACCCCACGGTCGGTGGGGATCGGCTGCCACTCCGCCATGGTGTAGTTGATGTGGCCGTAGCCGCCGGCGAAGGCGATCCACTTGACCATGCCGGCCTCGATCTCGTTGGCGCCCGATCCACGTGGTCGTACTGGTGCGGATCCCAGCCGTTGTAGGAGATGATCTGGCCGGGCATGACACCCGGGACGATCTTGGCGTGGGTGACGGAACTCGGCGATGTCGTTGCAGACCCGGATCAGGTCGTCGTCCTCGACACCCCACGGGCGGCCGCATCCTCGGCGGAGATCTCCACCAGCGGGATCGCCCCGGTGGGTCTGGAGCAGCACCGGGTTGATCGTGTTCATCGAGTGGATCGACCAGCGGTTGTGACCCGAGGTCATCCGCAGCGGGTGGTCGCCGCCCGCCCTGGGGTTGGGCTTGTGGACCGGCAGCTCCTCGCCGGCCTCCAACCACCAGGGGTGGTCGATGTAGAACTGCGCCCGGCGGGCAGTAGGTCGGGAACGGATCGCCCATCTCGACGTGGTTGCGGAACGGCGTGTGCGTGCGGTCCTTCTCGAACGGGGACGCCTGGGCCAGGGCGAACGACGACATGCCCCAGCCGGTGAGGCGCACGTGGCCCTGCTCGCGCATCGTCTCGAGGGTGCGTGTCCTCGGGCACCACGCCGATGTAGGCGGCGTCGCGGATCGATCTCGTCGGCCATCTGCTCCTCGGTCTCCAGCGCGCCGTGCATGGTGAAGCGGTCCCAGGCGTCGGCGCGTCGAACTCCATGCCCGTGCGGTTCTTGTAGCTCGGCGATGCCCCGCTCCGCGGCCCGCTCGTCGAACTTCTGGAGGATGAGCCCGTAGATCTCCCATTCCGGGCTTGGCCTCGCCGGCGGGCTCGGCCGCCCGGTCCGAGAAGGTCATCATGCATCTGGTGAGGAGTGGGGATGTGGTAGGCGAGCTTCTCGTAGTGCTGGGCCGCCGGCAGCAGGATGTCGGAGAGCAGGCCGGTGGAGTTGATGCGGAAGTCGATCGACACGATCAGGTCCAGCTTCGGCCAGAGGCTTCTCGAGCAGACGGTCTTGCCGCCGCCGGGTGCGACGGATCATGTTGCCGCCGCACTCGAAGAGCATCTTCGGCGGGTGGTCGGGTCCGGGCCCGTCGACGCCCTTCCACCAGCCCGACTCGAGCGCCTCGTCGAAGTACTCGTCGAAGGTGCGCGGAAGGGTGTTGTCGCCCCAGTCGCGCGTTGTTCCAGCGCTCGGCGAACCCGGCCTGGCAGTACCACCAGAAGGCCTCGACCGACGCCGTCGACCTGGCACCGCCGCCCTGGCATGCCCGCGCACCTCGCCGTCGGTCGTCTCGCGGACAGCATCGTTGGACAGCTCGCGGAGGCCAGCTCCTCGGTGAGGGTGGGGTCTGCGGCCTGGAGCATCGGCGATGGCGCCGTCGCGGGTGGAGATGATCTGCTCGGTGCGCCTCGACGCCCGCGTTGCTGCTTCGTCATGATCATGCCGTGGCCGTCCATCATGCCGGCGGTCCAGGAGCGGATGCCGGTGCCGAACTTGCCCCAGTTGCCGGTGACACCGAGCAGCAGGCACATGGTCCGCTCGATGAGGTCGCCGTGGTAGTACTTGCAGCTGTTCCAGCCCAGCATGATGTTGGTCTTCATGCGGGCCGCCTTGCGGGCGAGCGTGCGCACGAGCGTCGGGGTGGACGCCGGTGATCGGCCTGCTGCTTCTCGGGCGTGTACTCGGCGTCGAGCTTGCCGCTTGCAGGCGGGCCAGCACCGGCTCGACCTCGACGGTGGTGCCGTCGTGGAGGGTGACCTGTAGGTGCCGTCCAGGGCGATCTCGCGGCCGTGGAGCAGCAGGTTGCCGCGGTCCGCCTTGCGCAGGCCCGTCGCTCGGGATCCCAGTGGTAGAGCTGGTCCTCGCGGCGCCCCGTCGCGCCCTCGACGTCGGTCTGGCGCAGGTACCGGCCGGTGTCGGTGCGCACGAGCATCGGCAGGTCGGTCTGCTCGCGGATGAAGGTCTTGTCCTCGATGCCCTCCTCGAGGATGACCTGCACCATGGCGAGACCGAAGGCCACGTCGTTGCCGGAGGTCATCGGCACCCAGTAGTCGGCGTGCATGTGGGACGCGTTGAGGTCCGGTGAGATCGAGACGACCTCGGCGCCCTGGTAGCGGGCCTCGAGCATGAAGTGGTAGAGCGGGATGCGGGTGAAGGCCGGGTTCATGTGCCAGATGAGGATCAGCTCGGACTTGAACCAGTCGTCGCCGGACGAGACCGGGCAGAACTTGCCGAAGGTCTCGTGCAGGCCGATCGAGAAGTCGTTGAAGCTGGCGTGCAGGTCCATCGCCCGACCACCGAAGGTGTTGAAGAAGCGGTCGGTCGGCACGACCGTGGCGATCTCGGGGGTTCCCTCCCGGGCGATGTCCTCGGGCCCGCCGGCCTCGATGGCGTCCAGCATCGCGTCGGCGATCTCGGTGCAGGCCTCGTCCCAGGAGATGCTCCTCCCACTTACCCGAGCCCCGCTCGCCCACCCGACGCAAGCGGGTGCGTGAAGCGGTCGCCGTCGTAGAGCTGCTGGCTCCACGCAGCGCCCTTGTTGCAGCCCATCGGGTTGAAGTCGGGGACACCCTCCTCGATCGTTCGGAAGGAGCCCGACGGCTCCTCCCGGAGGACCTTCCCGTCGCGGACGTACACCTTGTAGGGGCAGTTGCCCGGGTAGCAGTCGACGCAGTGGGTTCCCCAGGCGACCGAGTCCCAGCGTCCAGCGGCGTCGGTATGCTCTGCTCGTCGGCGCGGTAGCCCTCAGCGGACGGCGGTGACGATGCTCACGTCTCCCCCTGGCTCGTCGGATCCCCAATTGATCGATACCCTAGTCATAGTTACGAGGATTTGACAAGAGGGCCGGATCGTCACAGTGCAGGCCAGGATCCGTTCAGACGAGTGGCTCCGGAGGCGGGCGGTGGCCCGCGACGATCCGGGGCTTGACGGAGCCTCCGAGCCGAGAGGAGCTGCTCGCTCAGCGCCGTCCGGCGAGCTCGCGAGGCGATCTCGTCGCTCCCGCTCGATCGCGTCGGCCAGGCTCGTCGTGGCCAGAGCGGCTATGGCGGCGTCGCGGCCCTCGCTCCACGCGTGGTGCACGGCGCACTCGGGGTCCTTGTCGTGGCAGCGCCGCGAGTCGAGCAGGCAGTGGGAGATCTCGAGGGGACCTTCCAGCGCCTCGATGATCTCCAGCGCCGAGATGTCGGCTGCCGAGCGAGCGAGGGAGCAGCCGCCGCTGCGGCCTGGGCTGCACGAGAGGATGCCCGCTCGCGAGAGCATGTTCACGATGGTCGGCACGTTCCCGGCGGGGATCTCGCACGCCTCGGCCAGCTCGGCGGCGGTCATCCGTTGCCCCTCGTGCTCCGCTGGCTAGGTGGAGGAGCAGGCGGATGCCGTACTCGCCTCGCTTGGTCAGGGTGAGCCGCACGGTTCTCCTCTGGTTGGATGTGGGTCTTCCGGGCTCCTGGGGAGCCCGAGAGGGACCCTATCGTTCGATATACGATCTCAAGATACAAGGGATTGTGCCTGATGTCACGGATTGACCACGCAAGAGAGCTGAGCGTCCCCGAGAGGCGGGAGATCATGGGCTCCTTCTTCGGCCGACGGCCCGGGCGTCACGGCCCTGCTCCCGGTCTCGGGCGGGCCCTGATCGACTTCCAGGAGTGGGAGATCTCGAGCGGGCGGATCGCCGACGGCGGCGGTTCCGCGTGGTGGGCCACGGTGAACGGCGTTCTCCTCCTCGACCTGTCCGAGGCCGAGCTGACCGGGCGGGGTCCCTGGGAGGTGTACGGACGCGCCGGTCCGGAGGAGGCGCAGACCGGACTCTGGGAGGCGCACCAGTGGTCGATAGAGAGGGGCGTCGCGGCCGCCGAGCCTCTTCTGGCCGAGGAGCCCGAGCTCGAGCGGGGGTTCATCGCTCTCGCCCTGGAGATGGTCGAGGGCTCGGCGGCCGTCGGCTATCCGACCGACACCGACGACCTGGGTCGCCAGGCCGCGAGCCTGTACCCCGATCGGTACCCGTGCTCGGCCGCCGAGCTCGAGCTGGTGGAGGCCGCCCTCGCGGAGCTGCGGGGCTGAGCGCTAGTCGGGCAGCAGGTAGATCATCCCGTTGGCGTCCGAGCTGGCGATCACGCCTGTCACGAACCGTCCGTCGCGGCGGCGCTCCGGGTGTGCGTCTCCCTCGTAGCCCTCGAAGAGCCCGGGCGACCACACCGTGACCATCGCCGATTCGACCAGCTCCCACAACGTGGGGATCGGGTTGCCCGAGCGGGGATCCACCGGGACCACGCAGGCGTTGGAGATCGGGATGCCTATCGACTCGTCCAGGTACCACGACGGGTGGGACGCGAAGATCGGCCCGGTCTCGGGCAGCCCGAAGAGCGTCAGAGCGGGGCTGTCGAAGAGCTTGCCCACCCTTCGCCGCTCGTCGGGGTCGAAGAGCTTCGGCGTCGAAAGCAGGATGAACTCCTGCACCCCCCTGATGCTCTTGACCTGACGCTTGGCCTCGCGGGTCGCCGCGAACGCTGCGTCGAGCGCCCAGAACGAGCCTCCGACTCCCTCACGGGCGATCGTGTCGAGGGCCCCCTCGTCCGGAGGAGCGAGCACCACGGTGGCGCCGGCCGCCAGCGGGACCGTGAGGCCGTACACGCCCTGCCAGGTGGAGATGGCGTGGGTCGAGAGCCAGGGGCGCTGCGGGCCGAGGCCGAGGAAGGTCTGCAGCGAGAGGGCTCCACCGACGATGGACCGGTGGGAGTGCCAGACGGTGTCGCCGTTGGAGGAGACGGCCAGAGCGCGGTCAGAGGTTGCACGTGGGCAGGGCCCGGAAGCCGCACCGGTCAGCCCGGAGAGTCGGATCACCGGGAGCCCGGTCGAGGCCAGGGAAGCCGCGCCACGGTCGTCGCCGCAGGCCATCGTCGCACCGAAGCTGCCGGGCTCGTCGCCCCCGTCGGGGGAGACGAGCCGGGTGGGGATGCCGGCCCGCAACAGGGCCAGGAGCAGCACCGCACCCTCGGCGGTCGGGCCCGCGGCGAGGACGGCGCGGGCGCCCTCGCCTCCCGAGGCGTCTGCCTGCTGGCGCAGCGCGGCGGCGGCGGCCTGCACCCGCTCGAGGAGCTCACGGCCGCTGAGCCGCTCGGTCGCGTCGATCAGCGCGGTCTCGTCGGGGCGATGCCGGGCCCAGCGCTCGACCAGCTGCTCGTCCACGTGGAACGGCGGCACACCGGTGACCCGGGTGACGTTGGCGGGCCAGTACCACGAGGGCGTGATCGCGATCGTCTTCGGCATTGTCTCAGTCCTCCGCTGGTCCTAAAGGATGCCTCCGCTGTGCAGGCTCGCGCCCAGCGAAGGCTGCCAGCGAGCGCCACCACGAGGTCGAAGCGCAGAGCCGGTCCATCCGGACGATGGCTCGCCGCACCGGCCTCGCGGGCCGAGGCTCGCTCCTCGTCGGTGGCATGTCCGACGCGCGGGTGCGGGCGTGGAGCCCTGGATGGGTGACGAAGCTGCAGGGCGGCCAGTGTGGCCACCAGCACCAGCCAGAGGATCACGACCGCGAGCGAGGGTGCGCCCGTAGGAGCTCGACCAGAGCGAGCGACTCGTCGCCCTCGGCCAACAGGCCCAGGCCCGAGGTACCCGATCCCGGCCAGCGCAGCGGCGGCGACCCACCTGTAGCGACGCCCCATCCACTGGCAGGCCACCGCGATCTGCGACGGTGGGGCATCGCCTCCTGCGCGGGGCGCCAGATGAGCTCCATCACCGAGCGCGCCGCCGAGGTAGGTCGACCAGCCCACGCACGTGGACGAAGGACCACAGCAGGCTCGCCTCTCAAGCACCGCACCACCTCAGAAGACCGACTCGATGCCGCCGAACTGGAGCGCCGCACCGAGCAGCGCGACGACGAGCGCGATGCACCAGGTCGACCCTGGTGAGGCGCTCGACCCAGGTCGCCGCGCTTGATCTGGCCCTGCTGGTGGGCCTGGGCCTGGGTGGCCGACACGCCGGCCCCGGTTCGTCCCGCCAGCTTCGGTCGCAGGACGAAGGTGATGATGGCGCCGTTCACGACCAGCACGCACCAGAGGATCACCATGCACAGCAGGGTGCGGCCGTAGGCGGTGTCCCACAGGTCGGCGCCGAAGAGCATGCTCTCGTTGTCGACGGAGTACAGGCGCAGGATGCCGCTCGACGAGGATGAGGCCGAGCGCGCTCCACACGAACACAGAGGAAGCGGTCGGCCGTCTTCTTGCCCATGACCTGCGCCTGGGCCGGGGGGATGGCCTTCTGGGCCGGGCCCACCACGAACTCCATGATCAGCGCGCCACCGAGGTAGGTGGCCACGCCGAGGACGTGGAGGTAGGCGGCGAGCACCTTCACGAACTGGGTCTCCATCACGCTCCTCCGGAGGGGTCGCGGTTCGCCGGGATGCCAGGTCGGCGAAGTGACCGGTGATCTGCTCGGTGATCGCGTACGGCCGGCCGTCGCCCGTCGCGAAGCGTCGGTAGAAGTCGACGTCGACGTGGTGGACCTGGGCCGAGAACTTCGCTCGCACCGGGTTGATGTACGCGGGGCAGCAGCCGTACTTGTCGACGATGTACTCGACGGTGGCGATGGCCGCCTGCTCGACCCACTCGGAGATGTGGGACTTCGGGTGCTCGAGGATCTCCTGCATCACGCCCGGGTCGTACGGGCCCTGGTTGCGCTCTGCCCAGTTCTGCCTCGCGGGCTGAGCACGCCGCCCGACCCGTACCGGAGCTGACGGACGTAGCGCACCGCGTCGGCGGCGGTGGGGAACTGGGGAGATGGGACGACCACCGGTTCCTTCACGCCGGGCCGGCCGAGGCAGGTGGCGGTCGCGGAGGGGTTGCGGTCCGGATCGCGCTCGAGGAAGTCGAAGCCGAGGCCGATGGAGACCTCGGGATAGGCGCCGAGCACGAGGTCGTCCGCGTACGAGCCCGACCGGCCAGGCGCCGAGCCCCATGGCCTCGGCGGCGAGGCGGATGTTCTGCACGACGCAGGCCGCCTGGCTGGCGTGCAGCAGCTGCACCAGGTCGTCGAAGACGGGGATGGGGAAGCCGACCTCGAGGAAGCCCGGCCGGATGAACTCGTCCACCCCGCAGGCCTTCTGGGTGTCGGGATCCATCAGGTAGAAGCCCGACCACTCGTAGGAGCTGAGCAGCTGGTTGAACCACTCCAGGCCCAGGTCGCCGACGGGGAGGAACCATGTGCTGCCCGGGCGGTTCAGGTTGTACTGGCCGGGTCCCATCGCGTTGACGTTGTGGGTTCCCTCGGGCGCGCTGAACCAGCCGACGTCGGGGCGCCGATCGGATACCTGGAGACGGTCGTGGCGGTACCAGTGGAGGATCTTCCAGTAGTCGTCGGGGCCGGCTATCTCGACGGGGGCGAGGCGCTCGGGTGACGGGCGGTACCGGGAGACGCCCTGGTCGTTGATGACGAAGAGGTCCACCGAGAGGTCGTTGGACGACGCCGGGACGGTCCGGCCGGCCCAGGACAGCAGGCCGGAGAGCGCTCCGTGCACCGGCACGTCGGCGAGGGCGATGCCGTTGGGCCCGAGCGCGGCCCAGCGAGACGAGTGCCTCCTCGACCTCTGACAGCGGAACCGGCTCGGCCTGCGAGGTGTACGCGAGCGGGCCCTCGGGTTGGGTGACCGTGCGGCCGCTCGACCACTCGAAGGTCTCGGGCTCACCTGTCTCGGTGCGGTAGCCGAGACCCATCCGGCGGGTTCGCAGCGTGGAGAGGCGCGCCGAAGACCGAGGGACCGCCTTCGAAGACGCGGGCTATCGCGGCTTGCTCCTCGGGCGTGAGGGACTCGGTCTGGGTGCGTCCCTGGTAACCCGGGTCGAACTGGAGGTCGGGCATCGTTACTTCGTCCTCCTTGCTCGTTACTCCACCTCTCGACGTCGACGAAGACCGCACGGTCGGCAGGGATCGGCTGCCAGCCGAAGGGCAGGTAGCGCAGGTGGCCGTACCGGCTCACCAGGTGGAGCCACTTGACCATGCCCGGGCTCGACCTCGTTGGCACCCCGCCAGCCCGGGAACATGTGCGGCTCGAACCCGTTGTAGATGATGAGCTGACCGGGTCGCACCCGGCCGGTGGGGCGGGCCATGGCCTCATAGGAGCCGTGGTCGTTCCACACCTTCACCGCGTCGCCGTCGGCGATGCCCCGCTCGGCCGCTTCGTCGAGGTTGAGCACGACGAGCGGCTGGCCGCGATGGGTCTCCAAGCAGGCTCCGGTTGCCCATGCTGATCGAGTGCACCGTCCAGCGGGAGTGGCCGCTGGTCACGAGGAACGGGTAGTCGCCGCCCATCTTCGGGGGCTCCTTGTGGCGGGGCAGGGCCTCGTCGGCCTCGATGAACCAGGGGTGGTCGAGGTAGAACTGCGCCCGGCGGGTGAGCGTCGGGAACGGGACGCCCTTCTCGACGTGCCACTGATAGGAGGTGAGCACCTTGTCCGGAGCCACGTCGCCCGCAACCGACAGCCCGGGGGCGAACACCCCGAGGCCGGTGAAGCGGACGCTGCCCTCCTCCCGGAGGGTGTCGATCGAGGTGCCGGGCGGGAGGGTCTCGGCCTCGACCGAGTCGCGCACCCACTCGTCGATGACGGCCTCCTCGTCCTCGAAGGCGCCGTTGGAGGTGAAGCGGTCGACCAGGTCGTCGAGCCGCCGAGTCTGACGTCGACCGTCGAGGTACTCCTCGAGCCCCTCCTCCTCGGCCACCTCCTGCACCTTCTCGGCCAGCGCCCGGAAGATCTCCCACTCGGTGCGAGCCTCACCGGCCGGCGCGACGGCCCGGTCGGAGAAGGTGAGGCGGAACGTGTGGGTGATCGCGTACTGGAGGTTCGTCCGCTCGTAGTGCATGGCGGCCGGCAGCACGATGTCCGCGTGCAGCGCGGTGGTGGACATCCGGAAGTCGACGACGACGATCTTCTCGAGCTTGGGCCAGAGGTTCTCGAGCAGCTTGGCGCGCCCGCCCGCGAGCGCGCGGCAGCGGGTTGGTCCCGACCACGAACAGCACCTGGGGATCGGTGCCCCGACCCGGCCGGTTGAGCCCGCCCCACCAGCCCCGCTGCACCGCTTCGGTCAGGTACTCCTCGAAGCTGCTTGGTCATGTAGGGGTCGGACCACTCGGCCCGGTTCCAGGCGTCGTCGTAGCCGGCGTGGTGGTAGTTGAAGAACACCGGGGGAGTCGACGACCCCGCCACCACCGCCATCTGCAGCAGCTGGTTGCCGATGATCTCGTCGCTCTGGGTCGGGGTCGCGTTCGCGCAGCATCTCGATGGCACCGTCGAGGCCGTCGAGGATGCGCGCGGTCTCGTCGACGCCGCTGCCCGACTTCATCGAGAACATGAGGTAGCCGTCGAAGCCCGCCAGCGCGAGGCCCTGGATGCCGGTGCCCGGGCTGGCCCCAGTTGCCGGTGAGGGCGAGCAGCAGGACCATGGATCGCTCCATCAGGTCGCCGTGGTAGTACTTCGGCGTGTTGAAGCCCTCGAGGATCTTGGTCCGCTTCCGCGCCGCGTCACGGGCCAGGTCGCGGATCACCTCGGGGTGGACCCCGCAGATCGCGGACGCCGCCTCGGGCGTGTAGTCCTCGAGGCGCCGGCGCAGCAGCTCCCACACGGTGGTCACCTCGGCCTCGGTGCCGTCGCTGGAGCGTGACGGTCCAGCTGCCCTCCAGCTCGGGAGTGGCTCCCTCGATGAGCAGCGAACCCCTCGAAGCCGGGGTGAGGCCGTCGGCAGTCCAGTGGAAGAACTGGTCCTCGAGCTCGTCCGCCTCGACGTCGGGACCCCGGAGGAAGCGGCCGGACTCGCGTCAGGACCAGGAGCGGGAGGTCGGTCTGGGAGCGGACGAAGTCGCTCGTCCGCCAGGCCCTCGTCGATGATGACCTTGCACATGGCGAGCGCCAGGGCGGCGTCGGTGCCGGGCTGGATCGGCACGAAGGTGTCGGAGCTGACCGAGGCCGCGTTGACGTCGGGCGCGATCGCCACCACCCGGGCTCCCCGGTAGCGGGCCTCGGTGATGTAGTGGTGGTAGGGGATCCAGGTGTAGCCGGGGTTGGAGTGCCACAGCAGCAGCACCTCGGTGTGGAAGGTGTCGTCGACGCTCGAGGCGCTCGAGAACTTCCCGAACGTCATGTGCTGGCCGACCGGGAAGTCGTTCACCAGGCCGTTGGCGTCGAGGGTGATGGCCCCGATGCAGCCCCGCGAATCGCAGGAACGGCGCCTGGGTGAGCAGGCCTCCCTCCACGGTCTCCTCGAAGATCACCGACTCGGGGCCCTCGATGTCGATCGCCTCCACGACCGCCTCGGCGATCTCGGTGAGGGCCTCGTCCCAGGAGATCTCCTCCCACTCACCCGAGCCCCGCTCGCCGACTCGGCGGAGCGGGTGGAGGATGCGGTCGGGGCTTTGGAGCTGCTGGCTCCATGACGCGCCCTTCTGGCACCCGAGCGGGTTGAGGTCGGGGACGCCGGGCTCGACTGTCGGGATCGTCCCCCCGGGCTCCTCGAACGCGACCGCTCCGTCCCGCACGTAGACCCGGTACGGGCAGGTGGCCATGCAGTTCAGGCAGTGGGTGCCCCAGGCGACCTGGTCCCAGGTCCAGCGCCTGCGGTAGCCCTGCTCGGTGGCCGCGGTCGTCGTTTCGCTGCTCAAGAGGTCTCCCCGGTTCGTGCGAGGTGTGACGAGGGCGATGCCGGAACCTGGCCGAGCAACAGGTCCACGGCCCGTCCCAGGTCGGTCACGGTGAGCTCGACCTCGTAGCCGAGGGGCTCGTCGGTGACCGCGAAGAGCACCTCGGAGGCCAGCGGCGGGTCCCGTGGGGCGATCTCGTGCCGGTGGACGAGGACCTTGGGTCCCGGTTCGGCCGTGTAGCCCTCGGCCAGCACGAGGTCGGTGTCGGTGAAGTATCGGTCCACGAGGACCGGGAGGGGCTCCGCACCGCCGGGCTCGTTCCGGCGGAAGAGGGCGTGCTCGGTCGGGCCGACCAGCAGCACCGAGGAGGCCCCGGCGGCGGTGTGCCGTGCCGAGTCGGAGCCGGGGCGGTCGGCGGTGAAGCCGTGGGACGCGTGCTTGATGGTCCCGACACGCACCCCTCGGGCCTGGAGGGCCGGAACCAGGCGCTCGATGAAGGTGGTCTTGCCTGATCCGCTGGCCCCCACGACGGCGACGACCGCTGGCACCGGTACCCCCTTCTTCGGTCGAGTGTCAGGTGGACTTACTACGCGAATCTGGAGCTGATGCGCGAATCCTGCCCGGGCCGCCAAATCCTAGATATTATAGCTATATTTGTCAACAGTACGGGTTCGGGCGTGACGAGAGTCTCAGGTCTTCGGGCCCCGTGCATTCTTCGCTGTACTGATACCGTCCCTGTAGGGACCGTTCTGGAAGGCGGGATGCCGTGAGCTACCGCGTGGGGCAGACATGTGACGGCTGCGGGATGTGCTCGCTGGCATGTCCGCGCGGCGCCATCCACATCAACGGCGTGATCAGGGGCGTGCCGTACGTCGTGACCCCGCTGGACTGCAACGACTGCGGCAAGTGCGCCATCGTCTGCAGGCAGGATGCGCTGGCCCCGGACCCGGAGTGGGCGGAGTGCTGGGGCCGGGGTTGCCCGCTCACCACGAAGCGCTACGACGGCTGGACCTGTGCGGAGGGCCGTCGTCGTTGCACCGAGTGCGGGAACTCCATGTGGAAGGAGCCCGACGGCGAGGGCTGGATCTGCATGCGCTGCGACCTGGGAGCCAAGGTCATGTGCCCCAAGGTCCGCAAGGCGAACACCTTGGCTGCTGCCCCCGAGCCCTGATCGCTCAGAGCTGGGGCTCCGACCCGGTCCGGCCGACGTCGGCGCCGGCCGCAGCGAGATCACGCCGCAGCGATCCCACGTCGACTTCTCTGACGTCGCCCCGCCGGTCCAGAGCGTGCACCGACGCGCACCCGGCGGCCTCTCCGGTGGCCAGAGCGGCGGGGATCTCCTTCGTGGCCTGATGGACGTAGCGGGTGGTGGAGATGCACCGCCCGGCCACGAGCAGGTTCGAGACAGCGGGCGTCGTGAGGCACCGGTAGGGGATCTCGTACACGACGCCTCGCACCGTCCAGTGCCCGGTGCGCGCCACGCAGTCTTCGAAGCGACGGTCGGCGTCCTCCTTGGTGAGCGTGCAGTCGCCGACCAGCCGTCGCGACTCGGTGATCCCGAGGAGTCGCGCGTAGTCGTCGAGCCAGGCATCTTCGAAGCCCGGCGCTTCCCGACAGAGGCGCTCGGCCTCGGATCGGGCCCGCTCACGGCACTCGAGGGTCGCCCAGGTCAGCTCCGCTGGATCGACCGGGTCGATCTTGCGCGGTGCAAGCCCCGGACCTCCCCAGGGAACGAGCACCCTCCCGTCGGCGGTCGTGCGGAAGAAGAGACCTCCGGTTGCGTCGACGTCGGCCCAGGAGACGCCGCCCATCCGGAACCAGAGATGTGGCCAGATCTCGACGTGCTCGGTGTCCGCTCCTGCGAGAACCGCCAGATCGGCGTCACCGGTGGTGTCGATGACGATGGTCGGGAGCAGCACCTGACGTCCGGCCTTCGACTCGACCGCTACCGCCTCGATGCGGTCACCGGAGAGCCAGGCAGCGGTGCCGTAGGTGTCCAGACGCAGGGTCACGCCGGCCTCGCGCAGCATCTCGTAGGCGACGTCCACGAACGCCTCGGGGTCGAAGGCGACCGAGTAGCGGACCACCTCGGGCGGTGCACCCCAGACGAGACCCCAGCGCCTCCACCCGTCGAGCGTCGCGGCGTCCTCCGAGCCCCACTCCTCCCGCGGCGGGAACCTGGCGGCGTCGCGCTGCGCGAGCCGGGCCACCAGCTCCTGGCAGATGCCGGCCACGACCTGATTGCCATCGCCGTCGTCGAGGCTGAGGAGCAGGTTGATCAGTCCACCGGTGGCGAGGCCACCGACGGAGCCGAGCCGCTCGATCAGCCAGACCTCCGCGCCACGGCGCGCTGCGGCGATCGCTGCGGCGATCCCCGCCGAGCCCGCCCCCACCACGAGCACGTCGGGGCGGGCCAGGACCGGGAGATCGCGCCCGGGCTCTTGCCAGGTCTCCACGACCCCAGAGTCTGCTCCACCGGCCGACCGACGAGTGCAGGTCGGAGGCGCTGAAGGCGCCGAGGCGGGAGGATCAGGGGGTGGCGAGGTCGGCGGTGGGGCCCTTCTGCTGCTCGGGGCTGATGAAGCGCCACCACGTGTATCCCATCCCTGCGAGGGCGGTCGCCGCCAGGAGCCACAGGCCGATCCCGTAGTGATCGGTCGACTGGTAGACGACTCCCATGATCAGCGGGGGGATGAAGCCGCCGAGGCCTCCGGCCGCTCCCACGAGCCCGGTCACGCTGCCGACCCGCTCGGCTGGGGTGTGGGAGCTGAGAAGGGCGAACACCGCCCCGTTCCCGTTCCCCAGGGCAGCGGCCACCGTCAGGAAGCAGATCGTGCTGATCGCCATCCCGGGCTCGAACCCGATCACGATCGCCCCGCTGCCGACGACCAGCAGCGCCACCGTCAGCACCCGGGCTCCGCCGAAGCGGTCCGAGAGCCAACCTCCGACGGGGCGACCCAGGGTCGCCAGCAGGATGAAGCCACCCGCTCGTGCTGCCGCATCTGCCGTCTCCAGCTCGAAGACCTCCTTGAGGTACGTGGGCAGGTACGCACCGAACGCGACGAAGGCACCGAAGGTGATCGCGTACAGGGCGGAGAGGTCCTGCGCCACGCGCATGCGCACGGTCTTGGCGAACCTACGGACCATGGACTCGGTCGGCACCTGGCGACCGGGGGCATCCCGGGCGAAGAGGAGCACCCCCAGCCCCACGACGGCGACGATCACGGCGACGATGCCGTAGAGGGCGGGTCGGCTGAGAGCCGAGGAGATCCTCGGTGCGAAGAACGCCGCCAGCCCGGTGCCGATGTTCCCGGCGCCGTACACCCCCAGCGCGAAGCCGCGCCTCTGCGCAGGGAACCAGCCGTTGACGAACGGAACGCCGATCGCGAACGCCGCGCCGCCCAGGCCGAGGAGGAACGCACCCAGCATCAGGAGCGGGTAGGACTCGGCCATCGCCAGCACCGCCAGAGGTGCGAGCAGGCCGAAGCAGCAGATCGTGAACATCTTGCGGCCGCCGTGCCGATCCGTGAGCGCCCCGAGGGGGATGCGCAGGAGCGCCCCCAGTAGCACCGGCGTCGCGACGAGTGCAGAGGTCTGGACGCTGGTCAGGCCGAGCTCGTCGCGGTAGTCGGGGGCGAGGGGGGAGATCAGCCCCCACGCGAGGAAGCTGACCGCGAGGGCGAGGGTTGCCAGCAGCAGCGCCCGCCCGGCACCCTCGGGGGTGTCGTCCTGGTTCTGGTCCCCGGGTCCGCCGGGCTCGGTCTCGGTCTCGGTCATCGCCGTGGTTGGGTCACGGAGCCCGGCCGGTGACCCGTCGGACCCGTGTGCCGATCTCTATCCCTGTGTGGACCCGCTCAGGATCTCGGCCTCGCGCTCGGTGCGCTCCTTCGGGTCGCGGTTCCAGATCACGAGCTGGTACGGACGCCACAGGTAGCGCAGCGGGAAGCCGAACAGGTGCATCAGCCTGGTGAAGGGGATGAGGCCGATGATGATGAACCCGCCGATGAAGTGCAGCTTCACGGGCCAGGGCAGGGTGTCGATGTGGCTCACGTCGGGGTCCAGCCTGAGCAGCGACCCGAGCCAGGGGACGGCCTTGTACAGGTACCACTGCGATCCCCACCGATAGAAGAGCGCTACCCAGAACCCGAGGACGATCTGGGTCAGCAGCAGAGCCAGCAGGACCCAGTCCATCGTGGATGTCACCATCCGGATCCGTTTGCGGCTGACGCGGCGGAAGATGAGCGCCGACAGCCCCACGATGGTGATGAGCGCGAGTGCGAGACCTGTCACCTCCAGCACGTACAGGCGGGCCGGCGGAGCGATCAGATCGCCCCACAGCCCTGGGAAGAAGCCTGCGATGACGTGCACCGACAGGATCGTGATTATGCCGTAGTGCCACGGGATCGATCCCCAGAACAGGGTCCGCTTCTCGAGGAACTGCGACGACTGGCTGGAGTAGGAGAACTTGTCCGTCGCATACCGGTAGGAGCTCCCGAGGACAGCGAGCACCACAGCCACGTACGGAAGTGCCACGAACAGCACGATGTCGGACATCCTGGTCTCCTAGTGGTTCATACTCCCAGCGAGTCCGCCTGCGGGATCTCACCGGTCGTGAGGTCTTCGTCGTCATCTTCGGGGTCCGGGGGTGCATCGCCCAGCAGGGCGCGCAGCGCCAGCAGCAGCTCCCGGTACTGGTTCTGGTCCGGCCTCCGGGGCTCGGAGGCCGGACCAGAACCATCACGTATCTGGACCGCGGCACCCGCGTCCGACACCTCGGACCCGTCGGTGGGCTCCTCGCCACGGTCGTTCAGCATCTTCTCGAGAGTCGGGCGGAGAGCCTCGTCGACGATCGTCGTGGCCTCTTCCTCTTCGCAGACCGCGAGGTAGCGGAGCACCTGTGGCAGGTGGTCGGGGACCTCGATGCTCTCGTCGTCGATGCCGTGAGGTTTGTAGCGGGCGCTGAGCTCGACGAGGAACTGGCTGCGGAGGTACGTCTCCCCGAGGATGTGGTACCCGAGGTACGGGTAGCACGACGAGTCGAGATCGAAGACGTGCGTGTACGCCTCCTGGAGAGCGCCCAGCGGTGTCTGCTCCGCGAACTCAGCGAACTCGGCTGCCAGCTCCGCCGCCTCCGGGTTCTCCGGTGCGAGCACGCGAACCAGCTCACGGGCGACCTCGGCCGGCGGCTCGTGCGGGTAGTCGAGCAGCTCGCCCAGCAGGCGCAGCTCGGGCCGGAGGAGGACGCTCGTGCTCACCATCTGCGCACCGGTGCCTTTCGGAAGCCGAACCCCGCTGCCGGCTTGCGTTGGTATGGCTCCTCCATGCTCTCGATGGCGACCTCACGCGCCAGCGGTGGGATGACGAAGCGCTCCTCGTAGGTCGGCGTCGCCGTGAGCCGGAACATGGCCTCGACCTGGCCCGGTGTGAGACCGCTGAGCTGCAGGGCCTCGTCCACCTCTGCCTGGGGGACGTCGCCGACCTTGGCCGATCGCATGTACACCCGGGCCCCGATCAGCTTCCGGTACACCGCCTCGATCACACCGGTGTTGCCGGCCGAGAACAGGCTTGCCATGAACTTCACCGGGATGCGAGCAGACTCGATCGAGCTGAGCAGTGGGTGCAGCTCCTCGCGGTCGGTCTCTGCCACCTCGTACAGGCCGGCCTGTCCGTTCTCGCCCTTGCTCACCTCTGCGAGCACCGGGAGCATCGGGGGCACGTAGAAGAGCATCGGCAGGGTGCGGAACTCCGCGTGCAGCGGGAGCGCCACCTGCCACTCCTTGACGAACTTGTACACGGGAGACCGGCGAGCGGCTTCGACCATCGCGTCAGGGATCCCGTTCGCCCTGGCTGCGGCGACCACCTCGGGGTCGAGCGGATCGCAGATGATGGAGCGGTGGGCCTCGACCAGATCGTGGTCGGGGACGGAGGCGGTCTCCTCGATGCGGTCCGCGTCGTACAGCAGCACGCCGAGGTACCTGATGCGTCCCACGCAGGAGTGGAAGCAGGCCGGAGGCTGACCGGTCTCGAGGCGGGGGAAGCACAGGATGCACTTCTCGGACTTGCCCGTCGACCAGTTGAAGTAGCTCTTCTTGTAGGGGCAGCCCGAGATGCACATGCGCCAGGCACGGCACTTCTCCTGGCTGATGAGGACGATCGCCGTCCTCACCTCGCTTGTAGATGGCGCCCGGTCGGGCAGGCCCCGACGCACCCGGCGTTGAGGCAGTGGTTGCAGATCCGTGGGCAGGTAGAAGAAGACCTGTCGCTCGATCTCCTGCAGCATCAGCCGCTCGTCGGGGGTGAGCTCTCCAGGTTGATGTCGTTGTCGGCGTAGACCGGCGAGCCACCGAGGTCGTCGTCCCAGTTCGGGCCGGCCTCGATCTCCATGTACTCGCCGGTGATCAGCGAGACCGCTCGCGCCGTCGGCTGCATCGTCGCCCTCGGGAGCGTTGAACAGGTTGTCGTACTCGTAGGTCCAGGGCTCGTAGTAGTCGTCGATGGTGGGCAGGTGCGGGTTGTAGAAGATGTTCCCGAGGGTCGTGCCCTTGCCTTGGAGTCGGAGGCTGAGGCCACCGTCGTCTCCCCGGACCCAGCCGCCCCGGTACTTCTCCTGGTCCTCCCAGCGCGTGGGGTAGCCGGTGCCCGGCTTCGTCTCCACGTTGTTCCACCACATGTACTCGGTGCCCTTGCGGTCGGTCCAGATGTTCTTGCAGGCGATGCTGCAGGTGTGGCAACCGATGCACTTGTCGAGGTGGAAGACCATCGAGATTTGCGTGCGGATGTCCATCTTCTGGCTTCTCTCCTTCGGCAGCTAGCGGGCTCGGGTCACCACTCGAGCTTCTCGAGCTTGCGCACCACTGCGTAGGTGTCACGGGTGCATGATCCCCGTCGGGCCCCAGTAGTTGAACGAGTACGTGAACTGCCCGTAGCCACCGGCCAGGTACACGGGGTTGATCCGCGTGCGGGTGAGGCTGTTGTGGCCACCGCCTCGCAGCCCTCCCCGCACCTGGGACTTCGGTATGTACACGGTGCGCTCGACAGCGTGGTAGTAGAGGCACATCCCCGGCTGCACCCGCGAGCTCACCGCGGCACGGGTGACCACCACGCCGTTGTCGTTGTACACCTCGACCCAGTCGTTGTCGACGATGCCGACGCTGCGCAGCGTCCTTGTCGTTGATCCAGATGGGATCCATCCCCCGCGAGAGCGTGAGCATGCGCAGGTTGTCCTTGTACGTGGAGTGGATGTTCCACTTCCCGTGAGGCGTGATGTAGTTCAGGACCAGGCAGTCGTCGTCCACGCTGCTGCCGACGATGTCCCCGGTCTTGCGCGGGTCCAGCTTCGGCTTGAAGGTGGGCAGGTGCTCTCCGAAGTCGATGTACCAGGGATGGTCGACGTAGAGCTGCTGGCGGCCGGTGAGGGTGCGCCAGGGCACCAGCTTCTCGACGTTCAGCGTCCACGCCGAGTACGCGCGCCCGTTGTTGGTGATCGCCGACCAGCAAGGGCTGTTCAGGGTCCGGCGGACCTGCCGGCTGATGTCCTGGAAGGTCATGCGGACGTTGCGGTTGCCGTCTGCCAGATCGGTCAGCGGGACGCCGACGTTCTCCTCCTCGGCCTTGAAAGCTTCGTAGCAGACCTCACCGTTCGTCTCGGGTGCCAGGTGCAGGATCAGGTTGGCGGCATCGAGGGAGTCCTCCAGCGAGGGATAGCGTCCGCCGTCCCACTCGACGCAGCGACCGTGGCGCGGGTCGGGGGACCCCCCGACCGGGTTCTCGAGCAGCTCGTCGTAGAACCTCTCGATCCCGAAGTGCGCCCCGTGGGCCCCCAGGCCGTCCTCGCGCGCCTTGGGACCGTAGGAGACGAACTTGTGCCACAGCTTCGTGTAGTCGCGCTCCACGAGCCTTGAAGTGGGGCATGGTCTTGCCGGGAATCGGATCGGTCTCGCCGTTCCTCCAGTCGAGCGGCTGCATCTGGCTGAGCTCGTCGGGGGTGTCGTGCCCCAGTGGGACGGCAACGAGGTCCTCGACGGGCTCGGGGAAGACCGAGGGGGCCATCTCGGAGACCTTCGCGGCCAGCGACTTGAAGATCTCCCAGTCGGTCTTGGCCTCCCACACCGGGGGGATCGGCGGCGCCGAGCGGGTGGACGAAGGAGTGCAGGTCGGTGCTGTTCAGGTCGTTCTTCTCGTACCAGAACGCTGCGGGGAGGACGACGTCGGAGTACAGCGCCGTCGTGTCCATCCGGAAGTTGAGGTCGACGACCAGGTCCATCTTCCCGCGCGGTGCGGGCTCGCGGTACTCGATGGTCTCGGTCTTGCCCGCGGCACGCTCCTCGGCAACCGCTGCGTCGTGGGTACCCAGGTAGTGGCGGAGGAAGAACTCGTGGCCCTTCGCACTCGACTGGATCGCGTTGCCCCGCCAGATGATCCAGACCCTCGGCCAGTTCTCCTCGGCATCGGGATCGTCGACGGAGAAGTCGAGCTCGCCGGTGCGGAGCTTGTCGACCACCCACTGGGCTATCGCTTCGCTGCCGTTGGCACCGCTGGCCTTGGCGTCGGCGACCACGTCGAGGGGGTTCCTGTTGAACTGGGGGAAGTGGGGCATCCAACCGAGGCGCACCGACTTGGCTGCCAGGTCCACGGCGTGACCCTTCGCCCACTTGGTGTTCTCGGGTACCGGTGCGTACTCGGTGAAGTCGCCCTCGTACCGCCACTGGTCGCTGTTGACGTAGTGCCACACGGGCGACTGCTGGAGCCGCGGAGGCTTCTGCCAATCGGAAGCGAAGGCCAGGTTGGACCACGGCGCGATCAGGCTCAGCTTCTCCTGGCCGACGTAGTGGTTCATCCCGCCACCGTTCCGTCCCGGGCACCCGCAGAGGATGAGGGCCGTGATCGGCGCCCGGTAGGCGAGGTTGTTGTTGTACCAGTGGTTGATGCTGGCGCCGATGATGATGGACGACCGGCCTTCGGTGACCTCGGCGTTCTTCGCGAACTCCCGGGCCAGGCGGATCACGGTCTCGCGGCCGATGCCCGTGTACTCCTCCTGCCACGCGGGCGTGTACGGCGAGGTGTCGTCGTAGTCTGTGGGGTAGTCGCCGGCGAGGCCACGGCTCACGCCGAACTGGGCCATCAGGAGGTCGAACACCGTGGCTGTGAGGACCGGCCCGTCAGCGGTCTCGACCCGGGTCACCGGGACCTCGCGCTTCAGGGTCGTGCCGTTCGCGAACTCGTGGAACTCGACCTGGGCGACCTCTCCTCCGTCGAGGAAGCTCAGGGTGGGATCGATGGGGCTCTCGTCGAGCCCGTCCTCCATCTTGAGGTTCCACTCGCCCTTCTTCTGCTGCCACCGGAAGCCGACGGTGCCCTTGGGCATCCTGGCTTCGCCGCTGGGGCCGTCGTGGACCACCATCTTCCAGTCGCCGTTCTCGACGTCGGCGTAGCGGGTCAGGCGGTTGGCACGGAGCAGCTGCCCGGTCTCGTAGGTGCCGCTGTCGGTGGGGTGCAGCTCGACGAGGAAGGGCGTGTCGGTGTACTTGCGCAGGTACTCGGTGAAGTACGGGACCTGGCGGTCGGCGTGGAACTCCTTCAGGATGACGTGGTTCACGGCCATCCAGAGAGCCGTGTCCTGGCCGGCCTGGATCGGGATCCACCAGTCCGAGTACTTGGCGACCTGGCTGAAGTCGGGTGCGATCACCACGAACTTCGCCCCCTCGTGGCGCGCCTCCGAGACGAAGTGCACGTCCGGGGTCCGTGTCATGTTGAGGTTGGCGCCCATCGACACGATGAACTTCGAGTTGTACCAGTCGGCGCTCTCGGCGACGTCGGTCTGATCGCCCCAGATCTCGGGGAACGCGTTCGGGAGGTCCGCGTACCAGTCGTAGAAGCTCATGTTCACGCCGCCGAAGAGCTGCAGGAAGCGCGATCCGCCGGCGTAGGAGAGGTACGACATGGCCGGGATCGGGGAGAAGCCGAAGACCCGGTCAGGACCCCACTTCCTCGCGGTGTGCAGCATCGAGGCGGCGACGATCTCGAGAGCGAGGTCCCAGGTGGCGCGGCGGAACCCGCCCTTGCCACGCGCCTTCTGCCAGCGAGCGCGCTTCACCGGGTCGTCGACGAGCGAGGCCCACGCATCCACCGGGTTGTCGTGGCGCGAGCGCGCGTCGAGCCAGAGGTCGAGCAGCGCACCGCGCACGTACGGGTACTTGACCCGGATCGGGCTGTACACGTACCAGGAGGCGGAGATGCCCCTCTGGCAGCCCCGTGGCTCGTACGGGGGGAGATGCGGACTCGAGCAGCGGGTAGTCCACCTGCTGCATCTCCCAGGTCACTATCCCGTCCTTGACGAAGACCTCCCAGGAGCAGCCACCGGTGCAGTTGACGCCGTGCGTGCTGCGGGTCGTGCGGTCGTACTGCCAGCGGTTCCGGTAGAACTCCTCCCAGGTACGTCGCTTGGGATTGACGAGATCCTTGATCCAACCCACTCGATCACCTCTCCGATCAGTTGGTAGCTCGGGCTTGCCGCACCATGGGGGCTCGCACCGGTCCGAGCCGACGACGCCAGATGAGCCCGAAGAGGAGCAGGAGGACCACGGCGCCGACCGCTCCGTAGGCGAACAGCTGCAGCGTGGCGCTGGAGGAGCGCTGTGCCACGGACGTGCTCTGGAAGAACGCACCCAGGTCGGCGATCTCCTCGTCGGTGAGAGGCCGGCTCTCGAAGACCGGCTTCATCGTCAGCATCCTCGGGTTGCCCTCCGGGGTCGTCCACAGGGGCGTGATCATCGACCCCAGCGCCTGCGGCGAGAGGCTCGGCGCCAGCTGCGAGAGGTCGATCCCCAGCTGGCCACCACCCGGGTCGGCGAGCCCTGGGACGGAGTGGCAGGCCATGCACGGAGGTCCACCCTCGGAGAACCGGGCGTCGCCCGTGAACAGGTCCTCGCCTCGCTCGACGTCACCGGTCGCTTCAGGCGTCTGTCGGAACGACGCCACTCCTGCGGCCACCGGGGTGGCGGTGAGCACCAGCAGGGGCACCATCACGGTCAGGACCCAGCTCAGCTTCCTGGTCCGCTTCATGACGAGACCCTCCAGCCCTGGAGGCGGGATCGCACGAGGGCCTTGAAGGCACCGGAGGCGCTGGACGCCCTCCGGTGCTCGACGCTTGTCACCATCGATGCCTCTCCTCGGTGCCCGCTCATCGAATTCCGAAGCGCCCTTTATAGAACACAGTCCGAGGACTTGGCGAAGTCGGGCCGTCCGGCAGGCAACTCTGTCTCACGCCACGCCTCACGCCTCGCGCCGGAGGACGGAGACGACGCAGACCGCGCCGACCCCCACCATGTGCGCCAGGCCGACCTCGGCACCGGGGTGCTGGCGGTCGCCGGCCTCGCCCCGCAAGCTGGCGGGAGATCTCTGCCACCTGGCCGACCCCGGTGGGGCCGAGCGGGTGGCCCATGGCGAGCAGGCCTCCCGACGGGCTCACAGCGCAGCGCCCACCGACGGCCCATTCGCCGTCTTCGAGGCGGCCCGCGGCCTCGCCCGGCCCGCAGAGCCCCATCGCCTCCAGGTACAGCAGCTCCTCGATCGTGAACGCGTCGTGCACCTCGACAACGTCGAGCTCGGCGGGGGAGACGCTCGCCTCGTCGAGCGCCTGCGCGGCCGTGTCGGCGGTGAGCGCGGCGTCGTGGTCCTGACCCGGCGGGTACACCTCCTCGGAGCGGAGCACCGATGCCAGCACCCGCACCGACCGCGTCAGCGGTCCAGGCCGAGCCGGTCGATGGCGCTGGCCGATGCGACCAGCACGGCGGCCGCGCCCTCACCGATCGGGCAGCACTGCAGGCGTGTCAGCGAGCCCGCGAGCGGTGCCTCGCCCATGCACCTCGTCGAGGGTTCGCGCCTTCTGGCGCTGCGCGTAGGGGTTGCAGGGCGCCGTTGCCGTGGTTCTTCACGGCGACCATGGCCACCTGCTCGGCGTTCACCCCGTAGCGCTGCTGGTAGGCGTCGGCGAGCAGGGCGAAGTGGGCGACCGGCAGCAGCCGCGCCCAGGGAGCTCACGGATCCCCGACGACATGAACGCACCCCGGGGAGGTTCGGCTTGTCGACGCCGAGTGCGAGCGCCACGTCTCTCGTCCCCGAGGCGACCTCCAGGCAGGCCAGGCGGAACGCGGTGGATCCCGAGGCCGAGGCGTTCTCCACCTGGGCGACGGCGAGGCCGGTCGCGCCCAGGTGTCGCAGGATCGACCGCCCGGCCGCCATGCCGAGGTGGACGTTGCCGGTGTGGGCGGACTCGACGGCCGACCACTCCATCGCGGCGTCGGCCAGCGCCTCGCGCACCGCCGCGAGACCGAGCTCGACGAACGACGTGTCGCTGCCGCGCTGGTAGCGGTGCAGGCCGACGCCGACGACGAAGACCGGGCGCAGCTCGGAGAGCGAAGCGACCATCAGCTCTGCCTCCGGAGCGAAGGCGAGGTCGACGACCGAGAGGTCCTCAGCCGAGCGCGGGACGAGCACTCCGCGCACCCTGGCTCCCACCGGCAGGGAGGTGGAGGGTTCGACCGCGACCCACGCCTGCACAGCGGGCCCGTCGTCGAGGTGCACGACGCCGACGACGAACGGCGATGGCGGGTGGCCCATGGGGTGGAGGTGGACGGTCGTGCTCGCCAGGAGGGTTCCGGTGGTTGCCAGCTCCACGGCCTCGAGCCGCCCGGGCGGTGCGCCGCAGCGCTCGCAGCCGTAGTCGTCTGGGAGGGAAGGAGCGCTCGCCGCAGGAACCGCAGCGACGCCCGTGGAGCACCGGCGGGTCACCGGCGTCGTGCAGCGAGGGTTCGGCCGGGGTCGGCGTGGCCGGGCCCGATCCCTCGCCCGCTTGGCCGTCGCCGCTCGGGCTCACAGGTGCCGGAGGAAGAAGTCGCGCGCGGCAGCGGAGGCGCGGGCGAACTCGGGTCCGTCGTAGACGACGAAGTGGTGGCCCACGATCAGCTCGAGCTGCTTCGGCTCGCGAGCCCGTTCGAACGCGGCGAGGCTGATCGCGGTCTCGGCGAGGTGGTCGTCGGTGGTGACCACCATCAGCAGGGGAGTGGGAGAGATGTGCTCGACGCAGACCCCCGGGTCCCAGGGAGGATCCGAGAGGAGTGACACGACCGTCACCTCGTTGCGCCACGAGGTCAGCCCGGCGAGCATCAGGAACCACTCGGAGGACTCCGCCTGCGGCAGGAAGGCCGGCAGCTCGATGCCCTCCTGCTCCACGACCGCCACCGGCCCGATCGGCAGGTCCGACCGGTCGGCCGGGCCCTGGCCGCTCTCGTCGAGCAGCGCGTCCCGGAGGCGCTCGAAACGAGCGGCCCGGTCGTCTGGATCGTCGTAGCCGACACCGGGGAGGCCGGCGAACGGGACGTTCGCCACGACCGCCCTGGCGCGCTCGTCGCAGGCGCCGACCGCCAGCACCTCGCCTCCGCTGAAGCTCGAGCCCCAGATGCCGATCCGGTCGGGGTCGACCCCGTCCTGGGCGGCGAGCCAGCTCAGCGCGTGTCGGTAGTCGCGTGCCTGTGCCCAGGGGTTGATCTCCTGGCGGGGCTCTCCGTCGGAGGCACCGAAGTTGCGGTGGTCGTAGGCGAGCACCGCCAGGCCGGCCTCGGCGAAGACCTCCCCGTAGCGGTCGAGCCCCATCTCCTTCACCGCCGAGAAGCCGTGGGCCATCACGACCGCCGGATGCGGGCCGATCCCCGAGGGTCGGATCGAGCCAGCCCCGGAGGGTGGTCCCATCGTGTCCGGGGAGCTCGACGTCTTCGCGTCGGGGAGCCATGCCGACAGTCGAGCCGATCATGGGCGGCGACGGCAAGCGGCCACGACCGTTCGAGCATCGCTTCCGGCAGCCACGAGCCTCGGTTACCTCCCCTCGGGAACCCGCGATACGTTGTCATGCGAAGCGAGAGAATCCGCCCGAGAGGCTCGGGAGCACCCGAGTGGAGTGCACGGGGGACCGCTGAGGAGGAAGCCGGAATGGCAGACCGCACGTACGACGCCGTGGTGATCGGAGCCGGGCACAACGGGCTGTGCCTCGCCGCGTACCTGGCCCGAGCCGGCCTTCGCACCGCGATCGTCGAGCGACGCCACGAGGAGGGAGGCGGCGTCAACACCGAGGAGCCGCTCCTCCCGGGGTTCCGCTTCAACCTCCATGCCCAGTACATGGAGTTCTTCGACGTCATGCCGATGATCGCGGACTTCGGTCTCGAGGACCTCGGGCTGCGCACCGTGATGCCCGAGGCCCAGGCAGGGATCGCCTTCGCAGACGGCCGGCCGCCGGTGGTGCTCCACCGTCCGGACATGCTCGAGCGCACCCACGCGAGCATCTCCCGCTACTCGCCCTCCGACGCCGACACCTACGTCGAGCTGAAGAAGCGCGCCGCGATGCTCGAGCCCATGCTCGCCGCGGGCCTGTACAGCCCGCCGACGCCCGATGCGGCCGGTGCCGCCCAGGGGATGCTGCTCGAGGGGATCTTCGGGGCGGTCGGCGTCTCGGGTCACTTCACCACCAAGTCGCCGAAGGTGGTGATCGACGAGCTCTTCGAGACCTCGGAGCTGCGGGCGCTCCTGTACCGGGCCTGCGTCGAGTGGGGCTTCCCGATCGACCAGACGGGCACCGGTGCCGCCTTCCTCACCTTCATCATGTGGACGATGGGCAACTGGAAGCTGGCGATCGGGGGCACGCACACGCTCGCCAAGGTCATGACCCAGGCCTGCTACCGGGAGGGTGTGGACCTCATCGAGAACACGGCCGCGGAGAGCGTGATCGTGGAGGACGGCCGCGCGGTGGGAGTCGGAACCCGCAGCGGCGACATCAGGGCGACGAAGTGCGTGGCCTCGAACGCGGACGTCCGCCAGACGCTCATCGACCTCGTCGGACCCGACAACCTCTCGGATCTGTGGGTGAAGAGGGCGAAGGCCTTCCGGTACGGACCGAGCCACGTCCTCGGCACCCCGATGTTCTGCCTCGTCGACGCTCCCGCATACCGCTCGGCGAAGCACGACCCCGACATCGACCGCTGCTTCTACACGGTGGTCGGCTTCGACGGCGCCGACGACATGGCCCTGTACATCCGCGACGCCTACTCGGGACGGCTCCCCAAGCCGGCTGCCGGGACCTGGGTGAACAGCCTGTGGGACTCGTCGCAGGCGCCGGCAGGGAGGCACTGTGCCACCGGTTGGTACTTCCTCCCGCCCGCGAGCGCGCTCAGCGCCGATGAGTGGCAGGAGGTGCGCGAGACCTACAACGAGCGCTTCCTCGACACCTGGGTCCAGTTCGCCCCCAACATGACCCGCGACAACGTGCTGGAGCACCGTCTGTACACGCCGGACCAGATGGAGCGGAAGAACATGATGATGGAGGGCGACTTCTCCAGCGGGGAGTTCTCGCCGGACCAGATGGGTCCGAACCGGCCGTTCCCCGAGGCGTCCAACTACCGGACCGAGATCGGGGGCCTGTACCTGTGCGGTCCCTCCGCCTACCCCGGTGGCGGGGTGCACGCGGCCTGCGGCTACAACGCCTTCAAGGCCATCGCCGAGGATCTCGAGCTGGCCAGCCCCGTGGTGGCCGAGAGGGGTTACTGATGCGCCAGGCCGAGCAGGTACCGCCGGGGAGCACCAGCGGTACCGGGATGGAGTGGACGAAGGGAGCGCCGCGCGATGCGTGATTCGTGTGATGTGGTGATCATCGGCGCAGGCCACAACGGCCTCACGCTCGGTTCGTACCTCGCCCGCAGCGGCCTGGATGTCGTAGTCGTCGAGCGGCGGCACGAGGAGGGCGGAGGGCTCTGCACCGAGGAGCTCACCCAGGCGGGATTCCTCCACAACGTCCACGCCAACTACCACACCTTCGTGGATCTCGCTCCTCCGGTCTCCGACTTCGATGTGCGCTCCCACGGGGTCGAGTACGTGCGGCCCGAGGTGCAGATGGCGTCGATCTTCGACGACGGCACCGCGATCACGGTGCACACCGACCTCGACAAGACATGCGCGTCGATGGCCCGGTTCTCGGAGGAGGACGCCGAGACGTTCCGGCGGCTCCACACCGAGGCGCACGGCTACGTCGATCTGCTGCTCGGCACGCTGATGTACCAGCCTCCGATGTCGGTGAAGGAGCTGACCAAGGCCCTTGCATCGTTCGGCGTGGAGGACCGTTCCGAGTTCCTCTCGGTGAAGCTCCGCCGCGAGACGATCAACCAGTTCCTGGACCAGCACTTCACCAACCCGAAGGTGAAGGCCCACCTCGCCTTCCACGGCGCCGTGTGCAGCTACACGAGCGACGTGCCCGGCCTGGCGATCGGCTTCCCGCTGCTCATCGGCAAGATCGACAACTGGCACCTCTGCGTGGGTGGGTCGCACCGGCTCGCCCACGCCCTCTGGCGTGACCTGGCGCAGCACGGCGGGGTCATGGTGAGCGACGCCGAGGTCGTCGGAGATCGTGGTCGAGGACGGGCGCGCCGTCGGTGTGAAGCTCCGCACGGGCGAGGAGATCAGCGCGCGCAAGGCGGTGGTCTCCACCGTCGACGTCGAGCAGACGTTCCTGGAGTTCGTCGATCCCTCGGCACTCGAGGCCGAGTTCCGGGAGCGGGTGGCGACCGAGGTGGTGCACAAGGACTGGACGCTGTTCTCGGTGCACGCCGCGATGTCGGAGACTCCCTGAGTACGCTGGCCGCCGAGTTCGATCCCGACGTGAACCGTGCCTGGGTCGTGAACCTCGGCTACGACGTCGCTGGAGGACCTCAACGACGACTGGCGGATCATCCGCGAGGGCAAGCTCCCCGATCCCCGCGCCCGAACGCCGCGGTCAACTCCCTGTACGACCCGACCGACGCGCCGGACGGGTACTTCACCGGCCTGCTCCGCCAGTTCGCACCGTTCGAGGTGAACGGTGCCGGCGCGGGCGAGTGGGAGACGATCGATCGCTGGTACGGCCAGCGCTGCCTCGAGGCCTGGCGCGGCTTCGCCCCGAACCTCACCGAGAAGGTCGTCTTCGACTGGGCACCGTTCACGCCGCTCGACATCGCCCGGAAGCTGGTGAACATGATCGGCGGCGACTGGATGATGGGGGAGATCTCGCTCGACAACATGCTCGACCAGCGTCCGCTGCCCGAGCTCGGTCAGTACCGGACGCCGATCGACGGTCTGTACATGGCCGGGTCCACCCAGCACCCGCACGGGTTCATCACCTTCGGGCCCGCGTACAACGCGCTGCAGGTGATCGCCGACGATCTCGAGATCGATCCCTGGTGGCGTAGGGTCTGACCCGTGGAAGCGATCGCCGAGGCCGGTGCCGAGACGAACGACCAGGACGACGGCGCCCGGCGCGGGGTGAACGCACCAGAGGTCGTGTTGGTCGAGGGGGACGACGCCTCGGGCATGGCGGTGATGCTCGGTGGTCTGCTCGAGGACAACATGCGCGACTTCGCGAGCAGGGCGAGGGTCGCTGCGCGGGCCAGGGGAGACGTGGTGCTCACGGCGGCCGACCGCGGTGTCTCGGTCACCCTCTCGTTCCGGCGGGGACGAGTGGAGATCCGGGACGGCGTCGCGGCCGGGGCCCCCGTGGTCTCGGGTCCGTGGCTCGCCATGACCAAGCTCTGCAGCGGGCAGCTCTCTCCTGTCCGAGCCTGGCGGGAGGGAGAGCTGAGCCTCCAGAACCCTCGCCGCGCGCAAGCAGCAGCAGCCGCCGGCTTCGTGCTCTCGGTCCCTTCGTCCTTCTACGGCGAGAGCCACCTCCGCCGCAACGTGACCATCGCCTCGGTGGGATTCGCCGGAGCGTTCGGCATCCTGGCTGTCGTGGTCATCGCACGCAGGAGAGCTCGCAAGTAGGAGAGCTCGCAGGGGAGCCGAGTAGGAGCAGACTCATGAGCCAGGTCGATCCATCCGCCACCGTCGGATCGCTCGTCACCGAGCGCCCGTCACGCAGCAAGGTATTGGAGCAGTACGGGATCGACTACTGCTGCGGCGGTCACCGGACGCTGAGCGAGGCGAGCAGCGCCGCGGGCGTGGAGCTCGACACCGTGCTCGGAGAGCTGGAGCGCCAGGACGCCTCCTCTCCCGAGTCGGAGCCCGACTGGGCGTCGATGGGCATCACCGAGCTGGTCGACCACATCGAGGAGACCCACCACGTCTTCACCAAGGAGGCGATCCAGCGCCTCGACGGGCTCTTCTCGAAGGTGCTCCGGGCCCACGGCGAGAGGCACCCCGAGCTGCACGAGCTCTCCGGGGTCTACGAGGAGCTGCGCGCCGACATCGGTCAGCACCTGATGAAGGAGGAGCAGGTGCTCCATCCGATGTGCCGGGAGCTGGAGGGCGCCCGGGAGACCCTGAGCTTCCACTGCGGCACGCTGAGCAACCCGATCCAGGTGATGGGGTACGAGCACGACGAGGCCGGTGAGCTCCTGGGGCGGATGCGCGAGATGACCGGTGGCTACGTCACGCCCGACGATGCCTGCAACACATGGCGGGCGCTCTACGACGGCCTCGCCGAGCTGGAGGCCGACCTCCACCTTCACATCCACAAGGAGAACAACCTCTTGCACCCGAAGGTGCTGGCGAGGGAGAGCGAGCTGGCGAACGCCGGGTAGGCGACCGGGGCATTCCCTTGCATTCCTAGCGAGCATCGCTAAGATACCGATCTGACAACCATGTCTGGTGGGGGGCGGTCGGAGGGCCAAACCCAAGTCAGCGGTCCACCTTTCGCGGTAGCAGAGTGTGTCCCGGTCGACGAAACCGCGAACGGTCCCCCTGGTGGGCCGATTGACTGGCTCTCCGGCCGCTTTCCTGCTTTTCGGCTCGAGATGCTGTCGGGGGTGCCATGACCGTGCTCCTGCCCGACCCCAGATCCGCGTAGGGGCAGGACCGCACGATCCTGCGGTGGGGTGGTCCGGATACCCTCCCTGGGCGATGATGCCGGGTGCTGTGAGCGACGCCGAGACGCCCTCGACCGCTGACACGCGCGACGGGCTCCTCGCCCGCATGGCGCTCGCTTCTCTGGTGACGACGCTGCTCCTGGTGGTCGTGGGTGGGTACACGAGGGGGAGCGGAAGCGGCTACGGGTGCGCCGACCGGTGGCCGCTCTGCGAAGACGGGGCCCTCGGTGGGCTGCTGCCCCGAGCGGATCGGGAGATGGTCATCGAGTGGAGCCACCGCTGGCTCGCCGCCACGGTGGGACTCCTCGTGCTCGCGACAGCGATCAGGGCCTGGCGGCGGAGCCGTGGTCGGCCCTGGGTGGTCGGGCCCGCGGTGGCTGCCACGGTCACGGTCGGGATCCAGGCCTGGGTCGGGCGCATGATCGTGGCCGAGGATCTCGACGCGGACCTGGTCTCGCTCCATCTGGCCATCTCGATGACGGTGGTCGGACTGCTCACGCTGTTGGTGGTCACGACGCGACTGGACCCAGAGGGGAGCCACGCAGAGCGCGGTTGGATCCGGGCAGTGGGCATCGGTGCCGCGGGGTCGTACGTGCTCCTGCTGCTCGGATCCGCGGTGCACAACCGCTACTTCCCGGGCTGGCCGCTGATGGACGGCACCCTCGTCCCTGATCTGGAGACCCGGTACCACCTCCTGCACCTCGCCCATCGCCGCGCTCGCCGGGCTCGGCATCGGCTACCTCGCGTGGCTCGTGTGGCAGGTGCGCCGCCGGGAGCGGCCCGATGGGGAGCGTCGGCTCGTGGATGCCGCGGCAGCGGTGTACGGCGTGAACGTGCTGTTGGGACTCGCCCACGTCGTCACCGAGGTGAGCTCGAGCGTGGTCGTGGCCGCGCACCTCGGTGTCGCATCCCTGGTCTGGACGCTGCTGGTGGCGGCGACTGCCGAGGCGGCGAGACCGGGAGTCGCTCAGAGGCAGGTGGCCCTGGCGGAGTCCGAGAACCGGCTTCCGATGTACGGGGCCGTGGGCGAGCGCGCCGAGGAGGGTTAGGCAGGACCGTCTCGGCGGCACCCGGTGCTGGGGCGCCAGGCCCACCCAGCGTTGCGTGCTACCACGGTGCCCGAAGAGGAGCCGCTCGGGGCCCGACGGGATCGTCTGGACGGACTCGGTCTCGGGATCAGCCGCCGAGACGAGCAGAGAGCGACGCCGTGACGCCCGCGACGGCCACCATGGCCGCGAAGAGCCACACGAGGGTGCGGTTGGCGGTGGCAGCGATGGCTTCTCTGACGCCCGCGATCTCTGTGTGCAGCTCTCCGCGAAGACCTGACATGTCGGCGTGAAGCTCGCCCCGCAGATCCGCCATCTCGGTTCGCACACCGGCGATCTCGGCGTGAAGCTCGCCACGCAGGTCTGCGATCTCGGTGCGCACACCGGCGATCTCGGCGTGAAGCTCGGCTCGCAGCTCTGCCATGCGACGGTCGAGGTGCTCGCGGGTGACGGGTTCCTCGACGTCTCGGGCTGGGAAGTGGGCGAGCATCTCCGCGACCGCCTCCTCCTCGATCGTCCGAGAGAACGCCTGGTACAGCGCGCTCCGTGATCTCTCCGACAGGGCCATGGTGAGGACCTTCCTTCCGGACTTCCAGGGCTCGAGGGGGAAGGTCGCCGCGGCCGGCCCGGCGTACGAGGAGCCAGGATACAGCCGATGGTCCGGCTCGGGGTCCTTCCTGGGCGGTGAATCCGGTACCGACGCACGCCCCGGGGGAGACCCCGACGGACGGTTCGCGCGCGGTGTGGTGTGCGGACTCGTTCGAGCTGCTCCGAGGGGCTCCGGTCGGAGCCGACCCCGGTATCCTCCGTGGGCGATGACAACCGGCGCCATCGAGAGCGATCCGCAACCGGTCCGTGAGATCCGGGGAAGACCTCTTCCACCCGTGGCGTCCGTCGATCCGAGCCCGACGCCGCCGATCGCCGTCACCAGCCGGGAGGCGATGGCGGGAGCGGCTCGCCGGGCTCGTGGTCGAATCGACGACGAAGACGCCGGGGTCGCCATGGCCGGGCGAAGCACTGGTCCGCAGACGTGGTGAACCCCGAGCTGCTGGCTCGCTACGACCGGCCAGGTCCTCGCTACACGTCGTATCCCACGGCGGTGGAGTTCACCGAGGAGTTCGGAGCGGATCGGTACGCGACGTACCTGGCAAGGGCGGCCGGACACGTTGACGAGCCCCTCTCCCTCTACCTCCACCTGCCGTTCTGCGAGTCGCGTTGCTCGTTCTGTGGATGCCACGTAGTGATCGCGCGTAGGCAGTCGGTGGCCGAGGTCTACCTCGAGCGGTTGGTCTCCGAGGCATCTCTGCTGCGCGAGCACCTCGGTGATCGTCGGCGGCTGGCCCAGTACCACTGGGGAGGCGGTACACCGACGTACTACACCCCGGAGCAGTTGGCGGGTCTTCACCGAGACCTCCTCGTCCACTTCGACCTGGAGCCCGCCGCCGAGGTAGGGGTCGAGGTGGATCCGCGGATCACCACCACAGAGCACCTGGAGGTGCTGCGAGAGCTCGGCTTCAACCGGCTCTCGATGGGCGTGCAGGACATCGACCCGACCGTGCAGGAGCTGATCGGGCGCCACCAGACCGCCGAGCAGACCGTGAGCACCTTCGACACGGCCCGGCGGCTCGGGTTCGAGTCGGTGAACGTCGACCTCATCTACGGGCTCCCGGGTCAGGACCGGGTCTCGTTCCAGCGGACCCTCGACCAGGTCGTCGCGCTGCGGCCGGACCGGCTCGCGGTGTACTCGTTCGCCTTCGTCCCATGGGTCCGACCGCAGCAGAGGCGGATCGACACGGGGCTGCTGCCCGATCGGGACACCAAGTTCGCCCTCCTGTCGGCGGCCGTCGAGACGCTGCTGGAGGCCGGGTACACGCAGATCGGAATGGATCACTTCGCACTGCCCGACGACGAGCTGGCCCGCGCCCGGACGGAGGGGATCCTCTCCCGCAACTTCATGGGGTACACGGTGAAGCGGGTCGGTGACATGGTGGCGCTCGGCACGTCGGGGATCGCCGACGTTCAGGGCGCGTACGCGCAGAACCACAAGCGCCTCGCCTCGTACTACGAGGAGATCGAGGCGGGGAGACTCCCCATCGAGCGGGGTGTGGTGCTGTCCGACGACGACCTCGTCCGGCGCTTCGTCATCACCGAGCTGATGTGCAACGACCGCGTCGGTGCAGCCGAGGTGCGCGACCGCTTCGGGATCGACTTCGCCCAGTACTTCGACCAGGAGCTGTCGGATCTCACCGCGCCCGGGGGGCTGGTGGAGGAGGGGATGGCCGTAGTCGACGCGGAGGGCGTGCGGGCCGTGGGTGTCGGGAGCGCTTTCATCCGCAACCTGGCCATGACCTTCGACGCCTACCTCCGACGTGCCGCGGATCCCGGCACTCCGGTGTTCTCCACAACGGTCTGAGGGTGGCCCGGACCGGCATCGTCGTGGCCCAGATGGGTGGGCCGAGCGACCTGGGGGAGGTCGTCCCGTTCGTACGGGCGATCTTCGAGGACCCCGCCCTCGTACCTCTCCCGGGAGGGCCCAGGACCCGACGTGCCCTGGCCGGGCTCATCGCCTCGGTGAGGGGTCCGTCGGTGCGGGCCAGGTACCGGTCGATCGGCGGTGGGTCGCCGATCCGGGACATCACGCTGCGTCAGTCCGACATGCTCCGCGAGGAGCTGCGGCGCAGGGGTCACGAGGTCGAGGTGGCCGTCGCCATGCGGTACACGGATCCCGACACCGCCTCCGCCGTGGAGAGCCTCGTCTCCGCCGGAGCAGAGCGGCTGGTGCTGCTCCCGCTGTACCCCCAGTACTCGTTCGCCACCACCGGCTCGTCGGAGACCGAGCTGCGGAGCGTGCTCGCGTCGAGAGAGCACGAGCTCCCGCTGGAGGTGGTGCGCTCATGGCACGACCACCCCTCGTTCCTCGATGCCACCGCCTCGTTGGTCGGGTCGAAGCTCGCGGGGATGCCCATAGCGAGCGGGGTGAGGACGGTGGTCCTCTTCACGGCCCATGGGATTCCCGAGGCGCTGGTCAAGCGGGGCGATCCGTACGTGGCAGAGGTCGAGGCGACGGTGGCCGGCGTCGTGGAGCGTCTCTCCTCCGCCGGTCACGAAGTCGAGAGTCGGCTCGGGTACCAGTCGCGGACCGGGCCGGTGCGCTGGGTGGGTCCCGGGACCGAGGAGGTGATCCGCGAGCTGGCCGCGGAGGGACGCCTGGCGATCCTCGCCGTGGCCGTCTCGTTCGTCTCGGACCACATCGAGACCCTCTGGGAGATCGACCAGCTCTTCTACGAGATCGCCGAGACATCGGGCGTGGAGCACTTCAGCCGCGCACCGGTGCTGGGAGTGAGACCCGAGGTGGGGCCGGTGCTGGCCGACGTGGTAGAGCAGCACCTGTGAACGACTCGACCGGACGGGTGATCGTGGTCGGCGGCGGGCTCGGAGGCCTGCTCGTCGCAGCGGAGCTCGAGCGGCGGGGGCGAGAGGTGCTCGTGCTGGAGGCCGAGGAGCACCCGGGCGGGGTGGCCCGCACCCTCTCGGAGGACGGCTGGCTCCTCGATCCCGCGGCCAGCTCCCTCATCCTCCCGCATCCCCACCTCTCGCCGATCCTGGAGGAGGCCGGCGTCTCGACCGTTCCCGCACCCCCAGCCGCGCGCCGCCGGTACGTGTACGAGAAGGGCCGGCTCATCGAGCTGAAGGAGTCGCCGGCGACGCTCTTCTCCCCGCTGCTGTCCTGGCGAGGGAAGCTGCGGGCAGCGGCAGAGCCCTTCGTGCGACCGTCGCTGGACGAGGCCGACGAGTCCCTCGCGAGGTTCCTCGCCCGAAGGTTCGGGAGGGAGGCCGGCCGGCTGGTCGCGACGATCGTCGCCCACGGGGTGTTCGCCGGCGATCCCGACCGCCTCTCGGTGCGGGCGTGCTTCGCGACGATGGCGGAGCTGGAGGACGAGGCCGGATCCGTGGTGAAGGGCGGGTTTCGTCGCATGCGCAGCCGTCCCAAGGGAGCGCCGCGGCCGTCGACCCACGTGATGGAAGAGGGGATGACCGGCCTCGTCGAGGCCCTCGCCCGTCATCTCGGCGACGGCTTCCGAGGTGGTTCGCGGGTCGAGGCGCTCGAGCAGGACGCACAGGGATGGCTCGTGCGGAGCGGCCGCGGTGAGGAGCGTGCCCCGCACGTCGTCCTGGCCCTGGCCCCCGAGGCCGCCGGCGCTCTCCTCCCTGCCGGTGTCACGGGACCGCTCGCCGAGCTCGGCGCCGCGCCGGTAGCGGTCGTGGGCATGGGGGGCCGGGCCGCCGACGTGCCGATACCCGAGGGCTTCGGTGTCCTGGCCGGTCCCTCTGGTGGTGTGCGGGCCCTCGGGGTGCTGTTCGAGTCGGCCTACGCACCCGGTCGGGCACCCGCAGGTCATCGGCTGGCCAAGGCCATCTACGGCGGTGCTGCAGATCCGCCGGTGATGGAGCTCGACGACGACGAGCTGGTGGGGCTCGCGACCCGGGAGCTCGGCCGGATGCTCGGGGTGCCGGTGCAGCCGTCGTGGACGAGGGTGGTGCGCCACCACCCGGGGATCCCCCAGTACGAGCTCGGGCACCTCCAGATCCTCGACGCGATCGACGAAGCCCTGTCGGAGCTCCCCGGGCTCCACCTCGCGGGCTGGGGGTATCGGGGGATCGGCCTCACCGGCCTGGCGGCCGACGCCTCGAGGCTGGCGGATCAGCTCTCCAGGTCGTCGTAGTACGGGATCACGACGCGGTCGTCGCCCTCGCCGGCACGCTCGGGCCCCGCTAGCTGGCCGAGCATCATCTGCGTCACAGGCGAGATCACCTCGGGATCGGTCATCACGTTGACGCAGGCCGGCTTCCCACTGGCGTAGGCCCTCTCGATCGCAGGTCCGATCTCCCCGAGCTCGGTGACGAGCTCGGAGTGGCAACCGAAGCCTGCCGCCGCGAGGTCGTAGCGCGTGGCGCCGAGGTCGGTGACGACCCGGCGATCCTTTCCGTAGAGGATGTCCTGTCCGTGGGCCGACATCCCCCACTGCCGGTCGTTGTTGATGACCACGACGATCGGGAGCTCGTGGCGGACCATGGTGTCGAACTCGGAGAAGTTCAGCCCCACCGATCCGTCACCGATCACGCAGAGCACCCTCTTGTCGGGATGCGCGACCTGGCCTGCGATGGCGAAGGGCATCCCCGTGCCCAGGCATCCCAGGTAGCCGTGGGTCATCCAGTGCCCACCTCCGGAGATCGCGGCTGCCATCTCCATCCATGTCGCGGTCTCGCCCCCGTCCGCTGTGACGACGGCGTCATCCGGCAGCGCTCTCGTGATCTCGGCCATGAGCCTGTAGGGGTGGATCGGGCCGTCGGTGGCCGACAGCGCCTCGGCGAAGAGAAGCGAAGCGCCGTCGCGCACCATCTGCACACCGCTCAGCCACCCCGAGCGCTCGGGCCAGTCGATCCCCTCGGCACCGGCCGAGAGAGCACGCAGCGTCTCCCGGCAGTCGGCCGCGATCCCGAGCTCGATGTCGCGGTTGCGCCCGATCTCCTCCGCGGCGACGTCGACCTGGATGACCCTCGCGCCGTGAGGGACCACCATGCCGCTGCGTCCTGCGGTGAACAGCCCGATGCGGGCGCCGAGCAGGAGCACCACGTCGGGCGGGCCCGAGCCCACCATCCCGGCCATGGCCAGGTTGGTGAACGCCCCCCGCAGAGCGGGTCATCGGCCGGCACCATCCCCCGTGCCTTCCCGTTCATGAACACCGGGGTGCCGGTCTGCCGGGCGAAGGCCCGCAGCTCGTCCTCGGCCCCGGAGTACCACGCACCACCACCGGCGAGGATCGCCGGGCGTTCGGCGTCCCGGAGCCACTCCAGGGCGGTGTCGACCGCGTCGGGGCTCGGGGCCTGGGCCGTGGCCGGCATGATCGCCCCCGGGATCGGCGCGGCGGACTCCTCGACGCCGGCGAAGAGCACGTCGATCGGTATCTCGAGGAAGACCGGACCGGGCCGGCCCGATCGTGCCGTGCGGATCGCCTGCGCGACCAGGTCGGGGATGCGGTGGGTGTGGGTGATCCGGTGCGCCCACTTGGTGATCGGGCTCACCATCGCGACCTGGTCGAGCCCACCCTGGAGTGGCAGGGTCTCGGCGTCACGGAGTGGGGCCGCTCCGGCGATGAACAGGGTCGGGGTGCAGTCGAGGTGGGCGTTGGCGATGGCTGTGACGCAGTCTGTGAAGCCCGGTCCCGCCGTCACTATCGCCACGCCCGTCTGCCCCGTGGTCCGGGCCCAGCCGTCGGCGGCGTGCCCTGCAGCCTGCTCGTGGCGGGTGTCGACCAGGCGTAGGCCGTGGTCGAGCGCTGCCTGGTAGATGGCGTCGAGGTGCCCACCGTGAAGGGTGAACACCGTGTCGATGCCGGCCCGCTCGAGAGTCCGGACCAGCAGCTCTCCTCCGTCGAGTGTCATGGCCAGGAGTCTCCCACGTCGTGAGAGGAGGATGCACCGTGGGCCGGGACGAGCTCAGTTGGTTGGAGCGCCTGCTTCACCCGCAGGATGTCGTCAGTTCGAGTCTTCCATCGCCCACACGAGTGTGCTGGCCCCGGTCGTCGTCGACCTGGCGCGTTGCGAGCGGCCGCCGCTCGCAACGGCGGGATCGCAAGCGCTCCGCGGGCTCGGGCGATTGCTCGCCGACCGGGGACGGCCGTTGCGCGAGGTCGAGCTCGACCAGAATCGGTGCTTCAGGATCGGAGTACGCTGCGCCGGTGAAGGCGAGCTGTGGGCGGTGGCACCCAGCTGGGACCGATGTGCCGGCGGCGGAGCGCGGCCGGCGTTGGCGCGGTATGCCGCCGGTGCGTCGATCGGTGGCAGCGCTGATGCTCGCCGGCCTGTTGGCCGTGTGCGCCTCCCAGGATTCGACAGCACCGCCATCGTCGTCGTCGGCGGCTTCGAGCTCGTCGGCCCCCTTAGCTGCGCCGACGCTCGCATCGGTGGCTGCGGAAGAAGGAGTTCGGATCGGTGCGGGTGGCCTGGCGCCGGAAGATGTGCGCGACGAGGACGTCGCGGAGCTTCTCCGTGCCCAGTTCACCCAGATCACTCCCGGGAACGCGCTGAAGCTCGCGACGATTCGGCCCGAGCGGGACGTCTGGGACTTCGATGACGGCGACGTCTTGGTGGACTTCGCCGACCGGCACGGCTTTGCCATGCGCGGCCACACGCTGGTCTGGGGGCAATCCGGAGGCAACGGGATGCCGCCGTGGATGCGGTCGCTACCTTCAGAGGAGCTCCTGGCGGCGATGAACGAGTCGATCGCAACGGTGGTAGGTCGCTACCGAGGTCGCATCGCACGCTGGGATGTGGTCAACGAACCGTTGGTGACGGTGGGATCGGAGCTCGACCCGAACCCGTACTTCGTGGCAGCGGGAGGTGCCGGGTACATCGAGCAGGCGCTGCGTTCCGCTGATGCAGCAGATCCTGATGCCGAGCTCTGGATCAACGAAGTCGGCACGGAGTACCTCCCGGCCAAGGCCGACGCACTCGTGGCGCTGGTCACCGATCTGAAGAGTCGCGGGGTTCCCCTCGATGGTGTGGGTCTGCAAACGCACCTGCTCGTCGACGTGCCGATCGCGGCCGGGACGGTCGGCGACCTCGTGCGCCGACTGAGGGCGCTGGACCTCGAGGTAGCGATCACCGAGATGGACGTGCCCACTGGCCCCACACGTGACCTGGCTGCACAGGCCTCCATCTACCGAAGCGTCGTCGGCGAATGCGCGGCCGCAGGCTGCACGGAGGTGACGACGTGGGGTGCGAGCGACAGATCTACCTGGCTCGACAGAGAGTCCGCTCGCCGCGCCATCCCGTCGCTGTCGGCCTTCGGCCTGCCATCGCGGCCGCTGCTGTTCGACGAACAGCTGCAGCCGAAGCCTGCCTACGAGGCGCTCGTCGACCTGTTCGGATCCTGAGCTCTGGATCCACCGAACGGGGCGAGGTCGCTGGGTGCCCCTATCGGCGACGGGCGCTTCCTGAGGAGGCGGTCTTCACCTCACCCGCCACGGTCTGCGCTCGAGATCGCCCGGGGCAGGAGTGGATTGGGACAGGTGTCCCAAGGTGAGGCAGACTGCTGCGCAAGCACTGGGGGTGAGAGCCATGACGATGGTCGACGAGCCCGGCCTGGGGCCCGAAGCTCAGCAGATCCTGGGCGTGACGCAGCGTTTCGCAGAGGACGAGATGCGACCGGTGGGAGCCCGGCTCGACGCCCTCCCTGATCCCGCCGAGGTGATCGCAGAGGGGTCCGAGTACTGGCGGATGTTCGACAAGTACCGTCAGCTCGGCATCAGCGAGTTGAACACGGAAGGTGCGTTCGAGCCGGCCGAGCGTGCACTGCTCTACGCCCGGATCATGGAGACGCTCGGCTGGGCCGATGCCGGCCTCGCGTCGAGCTTCGCGGTGTCGAGGTTCCACAAGTTCTTCGTGGCGCTCACCGGCGACCCGGATCTGACCGAGCGCTACATGTCGCCGGAGAGCACCGACATCGGGTGCTGGGCCATCACCGAGCCCGACCACGGATCGGACAGCCTCGCCTTCTCCGAGCCGCACTGGACCAAGCCCGAGGTCCGGGCGAACTGCATCGCTCGGCAGGACGGCGACGAGTGGGTCATCAAGGGCTCCAAGTCGGCATGGGTGTCGAACGGCACGATCGCGACGGTCGCCGCGCTGTTCTGCACCATCGACGGCGACGAGGGCTTCTCCGGTGGGGGCGTGTGCATCGCCCCGCTCGATCTCCCAGGCGTGTCCCGCGGCAAGACCCTCGACAAGCTCGGCCAGCGGGCCCTCCCCCAGGGTGAGATCCACTTCGACGACGTGCGGGTGCCGGCCGCGAACATGGTCGTCGGCAAGGACGCGTACTGCATGACGATCGAGATGGTGCTGGCCGTGGCCAACGCCTTCATGGGCACCACCTTCGCCGGCGTTGGCGCGCTCCGCCTACGAGCTGGCCCTCGACTACGCCAAGGAACGGGTGCAGGGCGGGGTGCCGATCATCGAGCACCAGAACGTGCGCACCCGGCTGTTCAAGATGTTCACGCAAGGTCGAGGCCGCCCAGTCGCTGTCGCGCCGGGTGCACCTCATCGGCAGCGGGTGGCCCGCCGCCGGTGCAGTACTCGATCGCTTCGAAGACCTTCTGCACCACCACCGCCTTCGAGGTGGCCAGCGAGGCGCTTGCAGATCTTCGGCGGCAACGGCCTGACCCAGGAGTACCCGATCGAGAAGATCCTCCGCGACGCCCGCGCCGCGATGATCGAGGACGGCTGCAACGAGATGCTCAGCCTCGTCGGCGGCAGGAAGCTCTGAGCGGGTCCGGACAAGTACGGAGGGGAAGCCCATGGAACTGAGAGAAGTCATCGGCCGGCGGCGCTCGATCCGCTACATGCGGCCCGTACCAGCCGGTCGAGCGGGAGAAGATCCAGCGGATGCTGGAGGCCGCTCGACTCGCCTCGCACTGGGGCAACGTGCAGGGGCTGCGGGCCGTGGTGGTCGAGCGCGACACCGCGCCACAGGAGACCCTCGACGCGCTGCTCGCCCCGGTCGCGGGCTTCCAGATCCGGCGCGCTCCGGTGGTGATCGTGTGGTACTTCGACACCGCGGCGGTCGACGACCAGAGCGACCGGCTGCGCGAGCTGCTCGACGCCGGGGCGCTCGGGGTCGGGCCGGAGAAGAAGGAGGACCTCGAGGAGAAGATCATCCCGTTCTTCGAGGCCATCATCGAAGGCCTGAAGGGCCCGGGCCTGAACGAGGTCGACTGCGGCCAGGGCATCGCGCAGGCGACGCTCATGGCCTACGAGCAGGGGCTCGGCACCTGCTGTCTGGGCACGCCCAACACCGAGCAGATCCGCCAGAACCTCGGCCTGCCCGAGACCTGCCGGGTGCTGTTGCTGCAGACCGTCGGCTACCCGGCCGAGGACTGGGAGGCCGGCGGCCAGCGCCCACGCCAGCCCTTCGAGGAGCTGTTCCACCTCAACAGCTTCGGGGAGTCGTTCCCCCGGGACGACGACTGTCGTGGAGGAGCTCACCGATGACAAGATGTTCACCCGGCCCGCTCCGCTGCCCTGGCGCGAGGCGGAGCTCGACTACCTCAAGAAGGCACTCGACATCCCCGGCAGCGGCCTGATCTGAGGAGACGAAGCCGAATGAAGATGAACGCGATCGTCGCCGGAGTGGGCATGACCCAGTTCGGCAAGCACCTGGACCGGGGGCTCAAGTCGCTCGGCGCCGAGGCGGTGCAGGCCGCGCTGGCCGACGCCGGCATCGAGGCCGACGACCTGCGAGGCGGCCTACGTCGGCAACGCCGCCGCCGGACTCGTCACCGGCCAGGAGTCGATCCGGGGCCAGGTCATCCTGCGCGACATCGGCCTCGGCCGGCTGCCGGTGATCAACGTGGAGAACGCGTGCGCGTCGGCGTCGACCGCAGCGCACCAGGCCGCGGCCATGGTGACCGCCGGGCCTCTACGACTGCGTGCTCGCGCTCGGGGTGGAGAAGCTCTACGACGAGGACAAGCGCAAGTCCTTCGGGGCGTTCAGCGGCGCGGTCGACGTCGAGTTCCTCAAGGAGTTCATGGCGGCGCTGCAGGCGTCCGCCGAGTCGAGCGGCGCGAAGTCGGGCTCGTCGGGTGCCGGCGAGAAGCGTTCGATGTTCATGGACATCTACGCCGCGGTGGCCCGGGCCCACATGGACCACTACGGCACCACCGTCGAGCAGTTCGCCATGGTGTCGGCCAAGAACTCGCGTCACGGCCACCTCAACCCCCGGGCCCAGTTCCGTGAGGAGCTGACCGTCGAGGACGTGCTGGGCTCCCCGATGATCGCCGAGCCGCTCACCCGGCCGATGTGCTCACCGATCGGCGACGGAGCCGCGGCCCTGATCCTGGTGAGCGAGCGAGAAGGCCGCCGAGCTGGGCATCAGCCGATCCGGTGCGGATCCGCTCCAGCGTGCTGCGTTCCGGCTGGGACCACGATCCCGGCGAGGACGACGTCGCCACGACCTGTGTCGAGGAGGCGCTCGAGGAGGCCGGGGTGGGTCCCGAGGACCTCAGCGTGGTCGAGTGCCACGACGCCAGCGCACCGGCGGAGATCATGGCGTACGAGTCGATCGGTCTCTGCGAGAAGGGCGGCGGCGGCAAGCTGGTGGAGAGCGGCGCGACCACGCTCGGCGGCCGCATCCCGGTGAACACCTCCGGCGGGCTGCTCCGCAAGGGCCATCCGGTCGGCGCCACCGGCATCGCCCAGATCGTCGAGCTCACCGAGCAGATCCAGGGCCGCTCGGGCGACCGTCAGGTCGAGGGTGCCCAGGTCGGACTGGCCCACAACGGCGGCGGCACCATCGGCACCGATGTGGCCGCCATGTGCGTGACCGTCGTGTCGAACTGAGTAGCCAGCGCGGTGTCCGTGGCACCGCCAACGACGACGAACGAGGTGGTCCATGGGCTGGGTCCAACGAGGGCGTGCTCGCGGATCTGATCCGAGCGCGCCGAACAGCAGCCCGACCTCGACGTGCTCACCTTCGAGCACCTCAGCCTCGATGGTGGCGCCACCCCCGACGAGGTGCGCACCTACGCGGATCTGGCCGAGAACGCGCAACCGGCTCGGCCGCCGGCCTGATCGCGCGGGGCATGGCCGAGGGCGATCGCTTCGCCCTCATGGCGCGCAACCACCCGGAGTTCGTCGAGGCGATGATCGCCGCGTCGATCACCGGCACGGTCGTGCGTGCCGATCGACCCGCGCACCAAGGGCGACAAGCTGGCCTTCATGCTGGCCAACGCCGGCTGTCGCGGCGTGGTCTGCTGCCGACAGCTCGCTGGAGCAGGTGGCGATGGCCCGGACGCAGGGGCCGGCATCGACTGGGTGCTGGCCATCGCGACCGGCGAGGACCCGACGCGGTACCGCATCGACTCGCTGCGAGCGGCGGCGAGGCGTCGAGCCGATAGCGCGGTGCGCCACGCCCGGCCCCGACCGTCGACGTGCGCCTCGAGCTCGCCGCTCGGACCCGCTGCAGATCATCTACACCTCGGGCACCACCGGTGATCCCAAGGGCGTGGTGTTCACCAACGACCGCTTCGGCATCTTCGCCATGGTCGGGCATCCTCTTCGGCTACCAGGCGGACGAGCGGCCCTACACGGGACTGTCGCTCACCCACGGCAACGCGCAGGCGGTCACCCTGGCCCCGTCGCTGGCCATGGGCCTGCGGGCGGTGTTCAGCCGCCGGTTCACCAAGTCGAAGCTGTGGGACGTGTGCCGGGCCCACGGCTGCACGACGTTCTCCCTCCTCGGCGGCATGGCCACCGCGGTCTACAGCGAACCGCCGCGGCCCGACGACGCCGACAACCCGGTGCGCTTCGTGATCTCCGCCGGCATGCCGGCCGCGATCTGGGAGGACGTTCGAGCAGCGCTTCGATCGTGCGAGATCCTCGAGTGGTACGGCGCGGTCGAGGGCGGACTGGCCGTGAAGCCGATCGGCCAGGGCCCGATCGGGCTCCTTCGGCAAGCCGATCCCCGGTCTCGAGATGAAGGTGCTCGACGACGCACGACCAGGAGTGCCCGCCCGGTGTGGTCGGCGAGATCTGCTCACGTCCTGCCGGTGGCGGTGAGGCCGAGGTCGAGTACCACGACAACCCCGAGGCCTCGGCGGCGAAGACCCGCGGCGGCTGGCTGCGCTCCGGCGACATGGGCCACACCGACGCCGACGGATGGCTCTTCTTCGACTACCGCAAGGGCGGCGGGCATCCGCCACAACGGCGACTTCGTGAACCCCGGGCTTCGTGGAGAAGGTGCTCGCCGAGCACCCGCAGGTCACCGACGTGCTTCGTCTACGGCGTGCCGGCCGCCTCGGGCGCGCCCGGGGAGAAGGACGTCGTGGCGGCGATCGTGGTCGTCGACCGGGGCGAGCTTCGACGCCGCAGGTCGGTGTTCGCCCGCTGCCGCGAGGGCCTGGAGTCGAACTTCGTGCCCAGCTACCTGCAGGTGGTCGACGAGATCCCCAAGACCGCCAGCGAGAAGCCCCAGGAGCGCTTCCTGCTGGAGGGCTTCGCCCCCGACGCCCCCAACGTCTTCGTCGAATCCTGACCCCCGTCGAACCGTAGGTTCAGAGCACGGGTTTCCTGGCGTCTCAGTCGGAAGTTCGGAGGTGCGGGGCTCCGCCGAGTTCGCTCCGAGGTGCGAGACTCTCCGACCGTGCAGGTGACGATGCTCGGCGGCGGGATCGGTTGCAGCCGGCTCGCGGTGCCTCGCGCGCGCCCTGCCTCCCGGGGCGCTCACCCTCGTGGTCAACACGGGTGACGACCACTGGCGCTACGGCCTACGTGTCTGCCCCGACCTGGACACCAACCTGTACGCCCTCTCGGGACTGCAGGACCGCGTTCGGGGGTGGGGGATAGAAGGCGACAGCTTCCGTACCATGGAGCAGCTCCGCGCCCTCGGCGACGAGGCGTGGTTCGGCTTGGGCGATCTCGATCTCGCGACGCACCTGCTCCGCACGTCGATGCTCGGGGCCGGTGAGTCGCTCGCCGGGCTGACCCGCCGGCTCACGGAGCGACTGGAGGTCGCGACGACACTTCTTCCGATGACCGAGGCAGAGGTGGCGACAACCGTCACGACTCCGTCGGGTGAGTACCTGTTCGAGGAGTACTTCGTGAAGCGGGAGGCCAGGGACCGGGTGGAGAAGGTGAGCTACGAGGGGATCGAGGTCGCCCGACCCTGCCCCGGTGTCGTCGAGGCGATCGCGGGAGCCGAGCTCGTGGTACTCGGCCCGAGCAACCCGGTCTCGAGCCTCGGACCGATCCTGGCGCTGGCGGGGGTTCGAGCTGCCCTGCTCGAGCGCAGGCGGCGCGGGATGCCCACGACCTCGGTCTCCGCTGTGGTGAACGGCGTCCCGATCACCGTCGAGGGCGAGGCCCGCCGAGCCAGGTGCCGTGAGGCCTTCCTGGCCGCGGGTGGGATCGAGCACCGCCCGGCCGCGGTGGCCGGGCTGTTCGCCGAACTCGTCGACACCTTCGTGTTGGACGAGGCCGACGGGACCGAGGCCGGCGCGATCGATGCGCTCGGGCTCCGGGTGCGCACGGCGCGGACGCTCGTCCGTGATCCGGCGACGGGCGATGCGCTCGCCGCCATCGTGCTGGGGCTGCTCAGAAGCTGAACGTGACTCTCTCCGACTCCTCGGTGCTGGCCAACGAGCCCTCCAGCGTCTCCACGACCTCCCCTTCCACCGTTACGCGCAGGCTGAAGCTGCTGGGGCCGGTGGTCGATCCGCCGAAGTTGAACACCCAGGCCGCGTACTCACCCGATGGCGCCCCACCGGGAGGCCAGAAGACGTTCTCGACGTGGGGTCCGTTGTCTCCCTCGACCGGGATCGTGTCCACGTCGAGCTCCCCACCGCTGGGTGCGCTACCGCTCGCGAAGGAGATCTCGAACGCTTCGGGATCGGTCACGTGCAGATCCAGGTCGGCATCGCCTTCCCAGGTCAAGGTGACCTGAACATCGCCCGTGCCCAGCTCCTCGGTGGTCTCGGGCGTCTCCGGTTCGGTGGTCGGTGCCTCGTCCTCGAAGGTGTCTTCTTCTCCGGTGGTGCCGGCAGGGCGCTCGATGCGCTCACCCGTCTCCAGGTCGACCAGGACGAAGACGTCGATCTCGACGTTCACCTGGCTCACCACGACGACGTTGCTGGGGTTGAATGCCGGCCACCGGGTACCTGAATAGGTGGGAGTGGTCGGTACCTGCCGCGGGTGGGATGAGCGGGTTCCCGCAGGCGCAGCGCGCCCGTGGTACGCCGTACCTGTCCACCAGCACCGCAGTACCGGCCTGGAGCACCGACTGGCGGGGCGTGGGCCGCCCGCCCGAGAACCCGTGGTTGGTGACGCGTGTGTCGCGTGTGAGCGTGACGGGGGTGAGCTCCCTGATGTACTCGGGTACGTCGCCCACCGCCACCTGCTCGCCACCTTCCCAGCGCAGGCCCGGATCGGCGTTCAGAGCGTCGACGAATGCGGTGGCCTTGTCGGAGTTCGACTCCAGGAACCCGGAGATCCCGTCGCGGTTGCAGCGCGACTGGTTGCCGGTTCCGCCGTAGAGGCCGATGGCGTCCCCGTTCACGGACTGGCGGCCGGTGGCTCCCTCGCTGGTGTCGGGCGGGGAATCCTCCGTCGTGGTCGTCGCACCCGTCACGACCGGATCCTCCATGACCTCTTCGGTGAAGGGGTCCTCGCCCAGGGTCGCTGCCGGCTCGAGGAATATCTCTCCAGCGGCGGCTTCGGTCCCAGCATCGTCATCATCGTCGTCACCCAGGAGCACCACGGCGGTACCGGCGAGAGCGAGAACGATGACCACCGCGGCGATGATGACCGGGATGAGCCACGGCGGGCGCTTGCCGGAGCCGTCGGAGGCGGCGGGAACACCCGGAGGTGGTCCGGGTGGCGGTGTCGGGGCGGCACCCGGAGTTGGCACGGGCGGAGGCGCGGGGGGTGCACCGGGTGGCGGTGTCGGGGCGGTGGGGAGAGGCGCGGTCGGGTCTTGGATCGCGGGAGGCACCGGCTCGGCCGCCGGCGTCTCCGGGGCAGATGGAACGGCGGCGCCGCAGCTCCCGCAGAAGGCTCCGCCAGCCTGGAGTGGGCTTCCGCACTGCGGGCAGGAAGGGGTGCCCGGATCGGTCATCGTGTCTCCTCTCCGTGCGTCTTCGCCTCGGAGTCGGGGGGATGGTCAACCTCGTCGGCCCCAACCTTGCCATCTCGCGGAGCGCCGGTCACGCCTGGCCGCCATCTCCTGGCGGGCAGAAGCGCCGGTCGGCGGCCCGCTCCCAGCGGTGCAGGCGGGACAGGAGGGAGTGGTGGTGTGCTCCGCGCCAGTACACGTGGCCACACTCGCGACAGCGGCGGAAGTCCTGGTACGAGGCCCGAGTACCGGGTTCGAGCTCCTCGATCACATCCGCCTTGTCGACCCGGTCAAGGACCCCGGCGCACCGGAGGCACCGGGTGAAGGGACGCGCCTTCCCCGCGAGGTCGAGGTGCTCGACGACCTCGACGGTCTGCCGGTCGGGATCCGTCGATCGGAGCCAGTAGCCGTGGCTCACGGCGGATCGCTTGAGCAGACCGACATCGCGCGTCAAGAGGATCCGGTGCTCCTGCCGCGAGATCCCGGCGAGAGCCGCATCGTCGAGATGGTTCTCCCAACGGGCGTCGAAGCCGAGCAGCCTGAGGTTGCGTGCCAGCTGGCCGAGGTGGACGTCGAGGACGAACCGGGGATCCCGCAGCGGCTCGGGCCGCAGTCGTGTCACACCTCCGATGTCGAGGCCCTCGAAGGTCGGGTACACCGAGACCCGATCACCGTCCCGGAGTCGGTGTTCGAACGAGACGGACTCGCCGTTCACCACGATCAGGTCGATCTCGGTGTGCGGCACCCCCACCGACTCGACCACGTCCTTCACCGTGCGATGAGGAGCGATCTCCAGGTGGAAGGGGTGTTGCCGCCGAGACGGTGGCAGGAAGTCGTTCAGCTCCGCGTAGAAGCGGAGCTCGACTTCGGGTGGGCGCGTCACACCTGGTATCTCCTGGACGGAGATCGCGGCCGTCGACGCGGCGGTGCTCGTGGGATTCAGGTCGTGAGGTGAGGCCTCTGTCAGACTGCACGGATGGTGGACGGCGATCACGTGAGCCGCGATCGGTACGTCGACTTCCTCCGAGCCTTCAGCATCCTCGTGGTGGTGGTGTGGCACTGGGTCTTCACCGTGGTCTGGTGGGCTGACGACGGACCTCACGCCTCCAACCCGATCGGCTCGACGTTCGGGCTGTGGTTCGTCACCTGGTTCCTGCAGGTGCTCCCCCTCTTCTTCTTCGTCGGAGGGTACGCCACCCTCCAGGGCTGGAACCGATCCGCGAGCGGGGCGTGTCGACGGGTCGCTTCGTCTGGACCCGCTGGAAGCAGCTGCTGATCCCGGCATCGGTGCTGGTCGGGTTCGCGTTCGTCCTGGGGAACGTCGTCGGTTGGGTGGATCCCGATCCGGGCTGGCTGGACCGGGCCCTTCTCCTGATCGTGAGCCCCCTGTGGTTCCTCGTGGTGTACCTCGTCGTGATCCTCGTCAGCCCTCTGGCCATCCGCGCCCATCAGCGGTGGGGGGAGTTGGTGCCGGTGTTCATGGTGGCGGCCACGGCGCTCACCGACGTCGGTCGATTCGCGGAGGATGCCGACCGCATGGCTCTGCTCAACCTGGTCGTCGTGTGGGCTCTCTGCTTCCAGCTGGGCTTCTTCTACGAGAGGCTCGCCTCGGCTCCACGACGGAGCCTGTGGGTCGTGACGTGGGGAGGGTTCTTCAGCCTCGTGGCGCTCGTGCGAACCGGGCTGTACCCGCTGTCGATGGTCGGCGTACCGGGGGACAAGTTCTCGAACATGGCCCCGCCGACCCTGTGCATCGTCGCCCTGTGCTTCTTCCAGGTCGGCGTGGCGATGCTGCTCAGACCGGTTGTGCTCGGCCGGCTGGATCGGCCGCGTTGGTCGTCGTTCTCACGCTTCGCCAACCGCTACGCGATGGGCATCTTCCTCTGGCACACGACGGGCTTCGCGTTCGCGTATGCGCTGGTCACGGTGCTCGGCCTCCAGCCTCCACAGCAGGCCACCATCGGCTGGTGGGCCACGCGGCCCATCTGGCTGCTGCTCCCCGCCCTCTTCACACTGCCGCTGGTGCTGGGCTTCGACCGACTCATGGGTCGACGCGTGGGTACAGGTCGTCCGGATGTGACAGTTGCCCCGGATCTGGCCGTTCCCCGCTCGGAGCTCTACCCTGAGTGCCGGAGGTGTGCACCGGCGATGGCGAGTGATGTGTCCAGCGACTTCCTGGCGGAGGGATCGCACGAAGAGGCTCCGGTCGAGGAGCTCGAGCGGATCCTCGACATGTACGACCGGACCGTGGAGGATCTCCCGGAGGAAGACGAGGTCGTCGCGCTCGAGGCCAGGGAGCAGTTCATCGTCGACTTCAACTCGTTCCGGGAGGCCCGGCTCCGCGGAGCGCTCGAGGAGGTGGCCTGGAGGCTCGTGCAGCGCGGCCACCACGCCTGGTTGGAGGACGTCGGGGTGGACGTGGCGGCCGACGGCGTGGGGATCGCCGGAGCCAACCTCAGCCCTCCCAGGGCTCTGCTCCTCTGCATCGTCCCGGCACACCGTGAGTCGCTGCGCGCGAATCCGCCCAGGGATCGCGTTCATCCCGGACCTCGAGCGCACGAAGGTGAGCGTGCGCAGCGAGCTCGGGGCGCTGGGCCAGGAGCCACGCACGATCGGGCGGTACTCGTTGGACGAGCTCGATGACCGGACGATCGTCGACATGACGGTGCAGGTGATCGGCCCGGTGCTGGTCGGGGTCGTTCCACGGCGCCCGGCTGCTCCCACCCCGGTGGTCGAGGAAGGCCCGGAGAGGATCGAGCCCGTGGCGAAGCCGGTCTCTGTGACCGTCGAACAGGTCGGGGAGCCCACCGACGAGGACGGGCGCCCGACCAGCGAGTGGGTGCAGCGGCTCACCGAGGCGCGTCGTCAGGAGGAGCTGGCGAAGGCCGAGGAGGATTCCCCCCGCAGCGGGGACGCGTAGCAGGTGGCCGCGCGCCTCCGGGGTCGCGCCGGTAGCCTGCTCCCCAGGTCCGAGCGGCACCGGGGAGCCTCTGATGCAGCAGCGTCGACATGGCGGGCTCCATGAGGCGGGAGCAGCCGAGCAGGATCTGACGCGTGCGGTCGAGGTCATCCGCGGGGCGCCGTCACTGGCACTTGCCTGTCATGTGCACCCCGACGGGGATGCCCTGGGCTCGCTGCTCGCGATGCACCTGCTGTGCGAGGCGAACGGCGTCCACTCGGTGGCTTCCTGGCCCGAGCCCTTCGTGGTGGGCCCGCACTACCGCTTCCTGCCGGGCCTCGAGAAGGCCGTGCCGCCCTGGGAGTTCCCGCCGGAGCCTCCGGTGATGCTCACCTTCGATCTGGGGTCGTTCGCGCGACTCGGGGGCCTGGCCTCGTCCGCCCGCGCGGCCGGTGAGCTCGTCGTCCTGGACCACCATGACGACAACCAGCGGTTCGGCTCGGTGAACGTCGTGTGGACCGGTGCGCCCGCCACCACCGTGGTGGTCCGGGAGTTGGCGCGGCGGCTGGGTTGGAGCCTGACACCGGAGATCGCGTGCAACCTCTACGTCGGACTCGTGACCGACACGGGGCGGTTCCGGTACCCGAACACCACACCCGAGGTGTTCGCGTTGGCCGAGGAGCTGACCGGCTACGGCCTGTCGGCCTCCGAGATCGTGAGGGAGCTCTTCGACAAGCACCGCTACGAGTACCTGCTCCTCGAGGGCGAGGTGGTGAGGCGGGCACTGCTCGACCCTGAGCTCGGGCTGGTGATCGCGTGGGTGACCCGGGACGACCTGGAGCGCTACCAGGTCGCCTTCGACGAGACCGAGGGGTTGATCGACCAGGTCCGCCAGACCGCCGAGGCGGATGTCGCCTGCGTGCTCAAGGAGGCACCCGGGGAAGGGCTCCGCGTGTCGCTCCGCTCGGAGGGACGGGTGGATGTGGCTGCTGTGGCGGGGTCGTTCGGTGGCGGGGGTCATCCCTTCATGGCCGGGTTCACCACCGATCAGCCGATCACCGAGGTGGTAGCCAAGATCAGGGCCGCTCTCAGGTGACAGCCAGCGCTGATGCCGTCCCCCGCAGCGTGCACCGGGCAGGTCATGTGAGGGGGAAGAAGATCGGTGTCACCGCGACTGTGGTCAGGAAGGTGACGACCGTGAGCGGAAGGCCGAGCCTCGTGAAGTCGCTCACGCGGTAGCCGCCGAGCGTCCACACCATCGTGTTCGTCTGGTACCCGATGGGGAAGAGGAACGAGCAGGAAGCCGCCACCAGCACGACCACGACGAAAGCACGTGGCTCCAGATCGGCCTGGGAGGCAGCGGAGAGCGCGATCGGGAGCATCGAGCGCGGCAGCAGCGTTGTTGGAGAGGAGCTCGGTGAGCGCGGCGGTCGCCAGGTACACCGCGGCAAGCACGAAGATGGGGGCGAGGTCGACCGCGCCGGAGAGGAACCCCCCTATCTCTCCGGCCAGCCCACTCGAGGCCGCAGCGGACCCGAGGGCGATCGAGGTGGCCATGATCACGATCACGCTCACGTCGATGGAACGGGCCGCCTCCTTCGCCGAGAGCACGCCCACGGCGACCAGGCCCAGGGCGACGGTCACCGCCGCCTCGGTGAGCGTGAGGAGGTCGAAGGTGGGCAGGAGCATCACCATCAGCAGCGCCAGCTCCACCCACCGGGCTCTGCCCGTCCTCATCGGTACGGCGTTCGGCACCTGAGAGACGACAAGGAAGTCGTGGTGCTGTCGCCACCTCGGCCCGAAGTCCTCGGAGGCCACCACGAGGAGCACGTCCCCCGCCCTCAGCCGAATGTCACCGATCTTGCCCTCGACGCGCTGGGTGGAGCGGTGCACGCCGAGCACGGCGCCTCCGTATCGATCCCTGAAGGCCGTCTGCTTCACGGTCGACCCGACGAGCGCCGACCGATCTCCGATGACGACCTCGTACACCTGGCGGTCGGGACCCTCGCCGAGCACCTCGAGGTGGCGACCCTCGGCTGAGGTGAGGCCCGGGATCCGTTGGAGGTCCAGCACCCGCTGCACGTCACCCACGAAGGTGAGGCGGTCACCGGTCCTGAGGGGTTGGGCGGGGCCCACCGGGATCGTCGAGGTGCCGTCGGGGTGCTCGATCCCTGCGAGGAAGACCCCGGTCAGGTTGCGTAGCCCGGCGGAGGCCACGGTGCGACCTGACGTCGACGGGTCGTCGCTCACGACCATCTCCAGGGTGTACTGCCGGACCTCACCCTCGAGGTCCTCGGTCGGAGAGCTCCTGACGGGGACGAGCCGGGAGGCCGTGAGCACGAGGGTGAGGGTGCCGGCTGCGGCCACCACGAGGCCCACCGGCGTGATCTCGAACATCCCCAGGGGGTCGAGACCGGCACCGGGCAGCATCCCCGAGACCACGAGGTTCGTGGAGGTGCCGATGAGCGTGATCACTCCACCGAGCACCGCGGCGAAGCTGAGCGGCATCAGGTACCGGCTCGGCTGGTCACCTCGCCTCTGCGCCCAGGCCACGACCCGGGGAGCCAGGATTGCGACGAGCGGGGTGTTCGGGATGAACGCGGATGCTGCCGTGGTGGGAGCGATGAGGCGGGTCAGGGCGCGTCGGGGCGGCCCGGGTTCCGAGCTGAGCATGCGGTCGGTCACCCTCGAGAGCGCGCCGGTCAGTTCGGCGGCTCCCGCGATGGCGTACAGAGCAGCAACGGTGACGGGTGCGGGGTTCGCGAAGCCCCCGAAGGCCTGGTCTTCCTCGAGGACCCCTGTGAGCATCAGGACCACGACCGCCGCGAGCATCACCACCGGTGGCGGGAAGCGCTCGAGCAGGAGGACGACGGCCGCGACGCCGATGACAGCAGCGGTGATCCAGGCGTCGGCGCTCATCCGAGGGCGCGGCCGGGCCCGAGACGCCTCGGAAGGGGGCTCCGTTCGGGCCTCGCCGGCCCCGCATCGGCCACGGGCCCAAGCTACTCGCGACCCCCGATCGGCCCGGGGGACCGACGTCCCCGCGCGAGGTGGCTCCCGCTAGGCTCCAGCCGGATGAGCACGGGGTCCGGTGGCGGCCAGCCCACCGAGAACACGGTGGTGGTGACCTGCATGGACGCCAGGATCGATCCCCTGGCGGTGCTGGGCCTGCCGATCGGTGGGGCCCAGGTGATCCGCAACGCCGGAGGTCGCGTCTCCGACGACGTCTTGCGCTCCCTCATCCTGTCGACCACGGCCTTCCGGATCCAGAGCGTCGTCGTCATGCACCACACCCTCTGCGCCGCCGCAGCGGTCAGCAACGATCAGATGGCGGAGAGGCTGGCCGGGAGCCAGGGTGAAGCGGCCTCGATCGACTTCCTCCCCATCGGCGATCCGCAGGAGTCGCTGTGGGACGACGTGGCCCGCGTCCGCGACTGCCCGCACCTGCCGGAGGAGATCAAGGTGAGGGGCGTGTTCCTCGACCTGGACTCCGGCGGCCTCACCGAGGTGGTGGGTGCCTCTCAGCGCTGAGCAGCGCTGAAGGGCTGCTACGGGCGGGTCGCTGCCACCGCTGCCGCAGCCTCTTCCAGGGAGTCGTCGAGCGCCTCCAGCCGGTCCGTACCGTGGCGGCGGGCGAGGGCACGACGGATCAGCTCGTCGGCGAACGCGGGGTTCTTGGGGAGCACCGGACCGTGGAGGTAGGTACCGAAGACGTTGCGGGTGACGGCTCCCTCTTCCCCCGTCTCCCCGTTGTTCCCGTGGCCCTTCAGCACACGCCCGAGCGGCTCCTGCCCGCGATCGAGGCGGGTGCGACCACCGTGGTTCTCGAATCCGACCATGCGACCGAACGGCGACTCGACCACCACGTTGCCTATGAGGCGTGCCTCGCCGGCCACCGTCTCGAGCCCGAGCAGGCCGATGCCCTCGAGCTCCTCGCCCCCCGCTGTGACGAAGCGGCGCCCGAAGAGCTGGTAGGTGCCGCAGATCGCGAGCATCACGACCCCGTCGTCGGCGGCCTCGTGCAGCGCGTCGCGCCGCGACCTCAGGTCCTCCGCGACGACCGCCTGACCGGCGTCCTGGCCACCTCCGCCGAACAGGATGTCGGCCTGCCGCGGGTCGAGCTCGTCGCCCGGGCCGACCTCCCGCACCTCCACGTCGATGTCGCGCCACTCCAGCCGTCTGCGCAGGGCGATGACGTTGCCCCTGTCGCCGTAGATGTTCATCTCCGCGGGGTAGAGGTGGACGATCGTCAGGTGGGGCCTGCTCATCGGCACGGTCCCTTCACTTCCAGAACTCCTTCACCGGCGCAGCGCGACCGAGACGCCTGCGGAGGTCGAGCATCGCCGTGTAGGTGGGCACGACGAAGCCGGTCTCGCCGTCGTCCAGGGCCGCCAGGAAGCGGTCGAGTGCGTGCCCGGGATCGGGCTCGACGTCCGCCTCGATCCCCGCGTACTTCAGCCGGAGGGCCAGGTCGTGTGCCCGCAGCCCGGTGACGAGGATCCGATCACCGCGCCCCGACATCGCCTCGACGTCGACGTCCCAGATCCAGGACACGTCGCGTCCGTCGGCGAAGTTGTCGTTGAGAGCGAGCAGCAGGGACCGATCGTGCCCGCGAGCGAGCTGCGTCCGGATGACCTGGGTGAAGCTCGACGGGTTCTTCACCAGGAGCAGCACCAGCTCTGTCCGCCCGACCGCGATCCGCTCACCGCGGCCGAAGGCGGGTTCGGCCGCGGCCAGCGCCCGGATCGCGACCTCGGTCTGCACCCCCACCGATCCGGCGACCGCCAGGGCGGCGGCGGCGTTGTAGGCGTTGTAGATCCCGGGAAGGGAGAGGTGGGCCGCGTGGTCCCCACCGCCGCGCCGCAGGACCAGGTCCTGGCCGGACGCGGACTCGCTCGCCGAGAAGAGCTCCACGTCCAGCTGCTCCGAGCCGACTGCAGGCTCGGACCCACCGCCGGCCGCCAACAGACCCTTGTCGTCGGGGAGCTCGGCCCGGACCGCGCCCGACGCGCCGAACCACCGCACGACGCCGCCCACGACGATCACGGAGCCTCGCCACGAGCGGGTCGTCGGCGTTGAGCACGGCCGCCCGTGAGTGGGCAAGGCCCTCGCCCACCAGCTCAGCGGTGTGCTCGAGCTCTCCGTAGCGGTCGAGCTGGTCACGGCCGAGGTTGAGCACGAGCACCACGCCGGGCTCGAGGATCTGCGCCACGGAGGGGAGGTTGGGCTCGTCGACCTCGAAGACCGCACGGTCTGCGTCGAGCGCGCCCGTCCACGTGCTCGCCTCGATGACAGCCGACAGGAGGCCCCGGAGCATGTTGCTCCCACTCCGGTTCGCGATCACCCGTTCGCCCGACGCCTCGAGGATCCCGGTGAGCATCTTGGCGGTGGTGGTCTTGCCGTTGGTGCCGGTGATGACGACGGAACCACCCGGCAGCCTCCCCACCTGCTCGGCCAGCAGGCGTGGTCGGAGCTTCTCCGCCACGAGCCCGGGGAACGCCGAGCCGCCCCCGCCGCGCAGCCGGGCTGCGAGCAGGAGGACCTTTCCGAGCCACAGGACGAGGAGGCGCATCAAGCCGGGGGGCCGTCCCGGTCGCGGGAGGGATCATCGCCATCGCCATCCGTGCCGGCGCCGCCGGCCGGAGGAGTGGCGGGCTCGGGCACCTCGACGCGGAGCGAGAGCACCACCGTGATCGTGAGCACGAGTGCCACGAACCCGAGAGAGGCCCAGGTCGGTATGTGGATCACCTCGACGAGGAGCATCTTCAGCCCGACGAAGGCCAGGATCACCCCGAGACCCTCGTTCAGGTAGACGAGCCTCCCGGCGGCGCCGACCAGCAGGAAGTAGAGGGCCCGAAGACCGAGGATCGCGAAGGCGTTGGAGCTGAACACGATGAACTCGGAGCGGGTGATGGCGAGGATCGCGGGTATGGAGTCCAGCGCGAACACCACGTCCGTGGCCTCGATCATCACGAGCACGACGAGGAGTGGGGTGGCCAGGCGACGCCCCTCCTTCCGGATGAAGAAGCGCTGCTCGTGGTACTCCGAGGCGATCGGCACCCACCTTCGCATCAGGCGGAGGACGGGGTTTTGCTCGGGGTGCACCTCCTCTCCGGAGTGCGTAGCGACGCGGTAGGCCGTGTAGAGCAGGAACGCCCCGAAGACGTAGATCACCCACTCGAAGGTCTCGAGCAGCGCGACACCGGCGAAGATGAAGGCGAGCCTCAGCACCAGAGCGCCGAAGATCCCCCAGAACAGGACCCTGTGCTGGTACGCGGCCGGCACCGCGAAGTACGACAGGATCACCGCCCAGACGAAGACGTTGTCCACCGAGAGGCTCTTCTCGATCAAGTAGCCGGTGAGGTACTGGCCGGCCGCACTGCCACCGAGGAACCCCCAGACGACGAACGTGAACGAGAGACCCATGGCCACCCATACCGCGCTCGAGACAGCGGCCTCACGTGTCGAGATCTCGTGGGCCTCGCGGTGGAAGAGGAGGAGGTCGGCGAGTATGAGCCCCACGACGAGAGCCAGGAAGAGCACCCATCCGATCGGCTCGACGGTGATGTCGGCACCGGGCACCTCCCCGCCGGAGGCAGCGAAGATCATGGGGAAGTACTAGCAGGCGGGGTGCTGCGGTCGGCCACGGCCCCGGCCTGCTCCTCGACGATGCTGATGAGGTCACCGAGCGCCAGCACGACGTCGAGGTGGTGGAGGCCCAGACCCTCGGCATCGAGCGCCGGGTTGCCGAGCGGACCGACCGAGCGGACGTCGAGCGGGTCGATGGTGCGGTCGATCCACAGGTACCAGAGACCGCCCCCGTAGTGCACGCACTCGGCCAGGAAGTACTCGGGATAGGTGACGAAGGGCTGCTCCACGTTCGGGAGACCGGCGACCGTGGGACCAGGGTCGGCCGCGGTGACCCGGGGGAAGGTGGCGGCACGGAGCTGGCCCTTCGACCCGTCGAGTCCGGCGGGGTTGCTGCAAGCGGCCTCGGTGCCCTCCGGCATCTCTTGGAACCACAGCGCTCCCGTGTCGGGTGGCAGGTTCGAGTCGTAGCTGTTGTACGCGATGACGCACCCGGTCTGGTCGCGGTCGGTGCACAGGGGCAGGTTCCGGAACGTGGCTCCAACCTTCGCACCGGTCGGCACCCTCACGAGGCGCCCGCCCACCAGGATCGCGGAGAGCAACCTGCTCCTCAGCTCGGCGTCAGGGTCGATCCTCTCCTGGGCCAGCCGGGTCAGCAGGTCCGCGCCCTGACCGTGGCCGACGAGCGCGAACGGCCGGCCTTCGCCGAGCTGGGCCAGGTAGTGGTCGAAGGACTCCCGGACATCGGAGTAGGCGGTGTCCGGGGCCGCGGGGTCCAGCTCGCTGCCACCGTTGGCCTGGCGGTACAGAGGTGCGAAGACGCGGCAGACGGAGGAGAAGCGGGCGGCCTCCGCCCGCACCCACGCCATCTCGCTCCGGGGGTCGTCGGGGAGCTCACGGGTGCCGGTTCCGGCCCTGTCGACGGTGGGGTACAGGTAGAAGCAGTCGACGGGGGGAGCATCGGCCGGGGTGAAGGCTTCGGTGGAGAGCGCACCGTCACGGGGGGCGACGACCGTGGCGCCGAGATCGGAGGTGGTGCAGAGATCCTCCGGCGAGTCCGGGTGGCAGAGCCAGCTCTCGGTCCGCGAGTAGGTGTCGCTCCAGGCACCGGGGAGGCGTGGAGCGGTGGAGCTGGTGGTGGCGCCGACGGTGGAGGTGGTGGGTTCCGCTTCCTCGCCACCGCTCCCGCAGGCCGCGACCACGACGACTGCGATGAGCAGCGTCAGTGTCAGCCGGATGGTGATCGGGCGCTGGGGAGGGAGCGGCATCGGCTCAGGGGGCTGGTGGGCCCGGGTCACCATAGGCGGCGATCCCGGCCCGGGCGGGTCTCGGCCACCCGGTCAGCGGGGAGCCCGCGAAAGGTCGATGGCGTCGCGCACCGCCTGCACCACCTCCGCCTCGGAGGCGCCGGGGTGCAGCACCGAGGCCACCCCGGCGTCGAGCAGCCGGGAGATGTCCATCTCGGGGACGATGCCCCCGATCACGACCGGGGTGTCCAGAGCACGCTTGCGCAGCTCCTCCACCACCGACGGTCCGAGGGTGAGGTGGGCACCCGAGTGCATCGACAGCCCGACGCAGTCGACGTCCTCCTGCAGCGCCGCCTCCGCCACAGCCTCGGGTGTCTGGCGCAGGCCCGCGTAGATCACCTCGTAGCCGGCGTCGCGCAGCAGCCGGGTGACCACCTTGATCCCGCGGTCGTGGCCGTCGAGTCCGACCTTGGCTACCAGGATGCGATCGGCCATCTCATGCCACGTTCGGCTCGGTCCAGGTCCCGAAGACGGACTCCAGCGCGCTCACGATCTCGCCCTCGCTGGCGTATGCCCTCACCGCTTCGAGCATCGATGGCATGAGGTTGACGTCGGATCGGTCGGCGTCGGCACGAACCCTGTCCAGGGCCGCCCTCACCTGCTGCTCGTCACGGTGCCTGCGCACCTCCTCGAGTCGCTTCAGCTGGGCCTCCTCCACGTCGGGACCGATGTAGAGGATCGGGGGCTCCGCCTCGTCCGACTCGACGAATGCGTTCACACCGACGAGCACCCGCCTGCCGTCGTTCAGCTCGCGCTCCAGCTCGTAGGCGGAGTCGGCGATCCGGGCCTGGAACCAGCCCTCCTCGATGGCGGCGATGACGCCTTCGAGGAGCGACCCGTCCCCCAGGTCTTCGAGGTGGGCGAAGATCGCCTCCGCCTGCCGCTCGAGCTCGTCGGTCATCCACTCGACGAAGTGGGATCCACCCAGCGGGTCGGCCACCTCGGGGACCCCGGTCTCGTGAGCCACGATCTGCTGCGTGCGCAGCGCGATGAGCGCGGCCTTCTCGGTCGGGAGGGCGAGAGCCTCGTCGTAGGAGTCGGTGTGCAGGCTCTGGGTGCCCCCGAGGGCGGCCGCCAGGGCCTGAAGCGCGACTCGGGCGATGTTGTTCTCGGGTTGCTGGGCCGTCAGCGACACGCCGGCGGTCTGGGAGTGGAACCTGAGCAGGAGCGAGCGCTCGTCTCTGGCGCCGTACCGATCGCGCATCCAGCGGGCCCAGATCCTCCGGGCGGCCCGGTACTTGCCGATCTCCTCGAAGAAGTCGATGTGGGCGTTGAAGAAGAAGGAGAGGCGCGGCGCGAACTCGTCGACGTCGAGCCCGGCCCGGCGTGCCGCTTCCACGTAGGCGAAGCCGTTGGCCAGGGTGAAGGCGAGCTCCTGTGCAGCGGTGGAGCCGGCCTCGCGGATGTGGTAGCCGGAGATCGAGATCGGGTGCCACCTCGGCATCTCGGCCGAGCAGAAGCGCACCACGTCCGTGACCAGTCGCATGCTGGGCCGTGGAGGGAAGATGTACTCCTTCTGGGCCTGGTACTCCTTCAGGATGTCGTTCTGGAGGGTCCCTCCGAGCGCTTCTCGGGCTACGCCGTTCTTCTCGGCCACCGCGACGTACATGGCGAGGAGGATCGGCGCGGGCGAGTTGATGGTCATGGAGGTCGTGACCCGACTCAGGTCGATCTCCGCGAAGAGATCCTCCATGTCGGCGAGCGTGTCCACGGCGACGCCCCCCTTCCCGACCTCACCGCGCGACAGGGGGCCGTCGGAATCACGTCCCATCAGGGTCGGCATGTCGAAGGCGGTCGACAGCCCGGTGCCTCCGCCGCGCAGGAGCTCCTTGAACCGGGTGTTCGTCTCCTCGGCGGTGCCGAAGCCGGCGAACATCCGCATGGTCCACAGCTTCGACCGGTACATGGACGCGTACGGCCCCCGCGTGTACGGGTACAGCCCGGGGAACTCGCCGTCGTCGTTGCCGTATACGGGCTCGACCGGCACCCCCGACATGGTCCGTCCGGTGGTGCCCTCTCGCACGGGAGAGGCGTCGTACCGCTCCTGCCACTCATCGCGCCGGCTCACGCTGGTACATGATACGACCGGGCCCGGTCGTCACCGAAAGGAAGCCTGATGCGCCTCGCACGATTCCACCACGACGGTGCCGATCGGGTCGGCGTGGTGGTGGGGGAGGAGCTGGTGGAGGTGGGCACGGTGGATCCCGCCCTGCCCCCCGACATCCCGGCACTGCTGTCGCTCGTCGAAGCCCGCGATCTCGCTGCCAAAGCGGCCCGGAGCGGTCCGAGGGTGGCGCTCGAGGAGGTCCGGCTGCTCGCGCCGATCCCGACGCCGCGGACCTTCCTCGCCGTCGGTCTGAACTACGCGGAGCACATCTCCGAGACGGGGTCTCCCCGACCGGAGTTCCCGGTGATCTTCAACAAGCAGGTCGGCTGCGTCACGGGTCCGTTCGATCCGATCGTCTACCCGCGCGACTCGACCATGGTCGACTACGAGGGTGAGCTCGCGTTCGTGATCGGGCGAGCGGGGCGTCACATCCCGCGGGAACGAGCACACGAGCTGATCGGTGGGTATCTGGTCTGCAACGACGTCTCGGCGCGCGACTGGCAGGCCCGCTCGCCCACCATGACGCTCGGCAAGTCGTTCGACACCCACGGACCGATCGGGCCCTGGGTGGTCACCCCCGACGAGCTCGGCGATCCCCACGACCTGGAGATCAGGACCTGGGTGAGCGGGGAGCTGCGGCAGGACTCCAGCACGCGCCACCTCATCTTCGACTGCTTCGATCTGGTCGAGCTGCTCTCGACCGTGATGACCCTCCAGCCGGGAGACCTCGTCTCCACCGGAACGCCCGAAGGCGTGGGCGTCGCAGGAAAGGGGCTGCTGGAGGTCGGGGACGTGGTGCGGATCGAGATCTCGGGGATCGGTCGGATCGAGAACCCGGTGGTGGCCGAGTCCGGGTGAGGGCGCGAGCCCGAGGAGCTCGGGACAGGCCCGCGGAGCAGCTCCTGCACCGGGCTTCAGTCGAGACGGGCTCTCACCCAATCCCGGATGCGGTCACGGGCGTGCTCTCCGAGAGCGGTAGGGAATGCGACGAAGCCGTGGATGGACTCGGGGTAGATGGCCAGCTCCACCGGGTTCCCTGCCGCCTCCCACCGTGCAGCCATGAAGAGCGTGTCGTCGAGGAGGGGATCGAGGGTGCCGCAGACGAACAGGGCGGGAGGCAGTCCCTCCAGATCGGCGAAGAGAGGTGAGATGGCCGGAGCGCGACGCTGCTCGGCGTCGAGGCCCGGGGCGAAGTGTTCGTAGCAGAGCTCCAGCACCGGCGTGGGGATGCCGATGGCGTCCGAGCCCGCCCGTTGGCTCGGCGTCATTCCCAGGTCGTAGCACCCGAACACCAGGTTGGCGCCGCTGAACCGGAGGGCCGCGTCGTGGCGGTCGCGCAATCGCAGCAGCGTCAGGGCAGCCATGTACGCGCCGGCAGAGCCGCCTCCGATGAGCAGTCGGTCCGTCCCGAAAGTCGAGGCAGCGTTCTCCAGGAGCCAGCAGGCGGCGGCTTCGCAGTCGTCCGGCCCCGCAGGGAACGGGTGCTCGGGGGCGAGGCGGTAGTCGATGCTCACGGTGACGACACCGGTGGAGGTCGCGAGCAGGTCGTTGCGCTGATCCTGCTCGGACGCGTCACCGATGCACATCCCACCGCCGTGGATGTCGAGGTAGACGCCTCGAGGTTCACGCGCGGGGTGACGCACACGGGTGGGGATCGGGCCTTCCGGCCCGGGGATCTCGAACACCTCGGTGTCTTCGAGCGGCTCCTGGCCCGGCAGCCGCATCTCCCGAAGCTGAGCGAGCCCCTCCGGCGTGTCCCAACGCATGCCGGCAGCGTCGATCATCGTCCCGACGAGCTGGTTCAGCTGGCGGGACTCCTCGACATGCGCTTCGAGCGAGGGGTCGTACAGCACAGTGGGGGAGGATTCGGGCCTCAGACCCGTTGCATCGCCTTCAGCGCGGCGTACGCCTCGTTCACCGCGGCCATGCGCTCCTCGTGGTGGTGCCGCACCTCGGGGTCGGCGCTGCTCCAGCGGTCGGGGTGGTGTCGCTTCGCGAGACTGCGGTAGGCAGCCGTGATCTGGCCCGATGTGGCGTCGGCCCTCAGCTCGAGCACCGCGAGGTGGTCGCCCTCTTCGCGGGCCACCCTCTCGCTGTCGCGGAACAGGTCCTCGGGATCCCAGTACCCGGCGCTGGGTGGGCGGTCATCGGCCGAAGTCGGGTCCTCGGCGGTGAGGTCGATGAACTCGCGGTTGCGCTCGGACTTGCGCCGCATCCGCTCCCGCCACGCCGCGTACTCGCCGAGCGGTTCTCCGCTGGCCTCCCCGTCCCCGCCGCCGCGGGTGTCGTCACGCGCTCCGATCACCAAGATCGTCCCTCCCCATCCCTCGTGCGGTCGGGTCACCACGCGATGTGTGACGACCGCCACTCAGAGTGTAGAGGAACTGGGTGGTACATGGAAGTGGTAGGGCCGGGGGCTCGGGGATGGTGCCCCCGAGCCACCACAGGGGCCGGGAGGCCCATGGTCGCCGGACGCCGGAAGGGGTTCAGCGGGGCTCGCGGGGCAGGCCCAGCAGGCGCTCGCCGATCACCGTCCGCAGGATCTGGGTGGTGCCGCCCATGATCGTGTAGCCGGGCGCGTAGCAGATGTTGCGCGCCACCCGGCCGGCGAGGGTGGCGTGGGGCCCCGCGACGGCCGCGCAGAAGGCCGCGACCCGCTTCTCGAAGGTGGTGCAGAAGGTCTTGGTCGCGGCGGAGAAGCCGGCGGGGGCCTGGCGGAGGGTCTCCCGGAGCACGAGGAGCCGGCCGATCCGGTACCCGGACTCGAGGTCGGCGACCCGCTGGCGCGTCCGCGGGTCGCCGAGGTCGGCGCGCTCGAGGTGCTCCTCGTACAGGCGACGGTTGCTCACCAACCGGTCTATCCCGCCTCTCTCGTGCTCCATCTGGCTCATCAGCTGCCCGAAGCTCCCGTTGAGGCTGCCCACCAGGTTCCGTGCCTCGACCGTCACGTCCTCGAAGGTGACTTCGCAGAAGTGACGAGCCCCGGTCATGTCGACGATCGGGCTGACCGTGATGCCGGGGGAGTGCATGTCGACCACCAGCTCGGAGAGCCCCCGGTGCTTCGGGGCGTCGGGATCGGTGCGGCAGACCAGGTAGCACCAGTCGGCTCGGTGGGCACCGCTGGTCCAGATCTTCGTCCCGTTCACGACCCAGGACTCCCCGTCGCTCTCCGCCCGGGTGCGAAGCGACGCGACGTCGCTGCCCGCATCGGGCTCGCTCATCCCGATGCACCAGCGGGCCGTTCCCGTCACGATCTCGGGGAGGAAGCGGTGCTGCTGCTCGGCAGACCCGAACCGGAGCAGGGTCGGTCCGATCTGGCGGTCCGCGAACCAACACGAGGCGACCGGGGCTCCCGAGGCGATGAGCGCCTCCCAGACGAGGAACCGTTCGAGCTCGCTCCGGCCGCGTCCGCCGGCCTCGCCCGGCCATGTCATCCCCAGCCAGCCGCGCTCGGCCAGCTCACGAGCGAACTCGTCGGACTCGCCGACGATCCAGGAGTCGTCGGGATGGGGAGAGATCCTCGACGCCCGCCGGCCAACCTCGGCAGCCTCGCGGGCGAGCGCCTCCAGCTCCGGGGTGAGAGCGAAGTCCACGGAGGTGAGTCTCGCAGGCATCGGCCGTGCGGCGTGGACGCCATCAGGTCCAGAGCACGATCTCGCGACCTGCGACATGCAGGGTCCAGCGAACGGCCGGGTGCCCCGACCGCCGCCCGCCGGTCAGCAGCCCAGGGCGTAGCTGACCGCAGAGCACACGCGTGCGAGGGTCGCCTCGTCGACCTCGCCGACGCGCGTGGTGCGTTCCATGCGATCAGCGAGGCGGTGCCGGCATGTCGAGGTCAAGGTCGACGGGCGGTTGCGGTCGCGCTGGCCTCCACCCGGGCAGAGTCGGGCGCGCCGGGGATGGCGGGGGCGAAGATGTACCCGACCTCTCCTGTGACGGTGACGGTGACCGATTCGGGCGCACCGTCGCCGTCGCTGTCGGCGATCCTGGGTCGGCCGACCATCCGGAGGCCCCGGCCGGGTTGCGACTGCGCAGCCAGGCTCGTCCGGACCACCTCCGCCACCTGTGCGGGATCGAGGGAGTAGAGGCCCGTGGAGTAGAAGGCGTCCTCGTCGAGGCCGTGGGTGACAGCGTCGTTCGCCGCGGCCGACGCGGCCGACACCACCTCGCGCTCGGCCAGGTGCACGACGCTCAGGTCGACGGCGAGCGCACCGAGCACCAGCACCACCAGCACTGCGGTGGGCATCAACAGGAGGACGCTTCCCCGCTCAGCCACAGCTCCCCTCCACCAGCTCGTCACGGAACGGATCGATGATCTCGCTGTGCACCGCCCTCGCCTGGAAGCCCCGCCCGAACCCACCGATGAAGGGGAGGGTGATGGCGGGGACCTCGTAGCTGGCGACCCCCCTCACCCGGGCGCAGCGTCGATAGCCCCCGACCGGGTTCTCCACCTCGACGCGAGCCCGTTCCGGATCTCGGCCGTGAGCGGCGATCGCGTCGAGCCCTGCTCGGACGGCTGCGGCCTCGGCAAGCTCCGGATCGGGAGCTGCCTCGACGTAGGTGCGAGCGGTCTCCCGTGCCGCCGACGTGACCGCCATCTTGGCGTCGACCACGGCCCAGGCGTTGGCGACCAGCAGCGAACCGATGACGAACACGAGCACTGAGAACGGCAAGGCCTCGATCCCCGCGAGCTGTCCCCGGTCGTCATGCCAGTCGAGGCGGGGGCGCACGTCTCTCACCTGATCCGTTCGACGCGCACGACCACGGTCCGATCGATCTCGGTGAACGGGAGACGTCCACCGAGGGACCTCAGCAGGAAGGTGGGGTTCTCGGCGGTGACCCTCAGGCGGACCACGTCGTCGTCGGTGCCATCCCAGTCGAACCTCACCCGGTCCCCGTAGCGGCCGAGGAGAGAGCGCACGTGCTCCTCGGCATCGGAGCGGGTGACCGCGTGATCGCCGGCGGCCTCGGCCACCCTTCGGGCCCCGTCGTACGCCGCGCCGGTGACCACGGAGGTCGCGTACAGGTTGGTGAGCAGCTGGACCGCGAAGAGCAGGAAGGCGAGGAAGACGGTCACACCCGCGACGGTGCTCACCACTCCGGTGCCTCGGTCCCCGATCCTGGACCGAGGTGGCGCGACCCCGGGGGGACGGCTCCCGAAGGGCGGGGCCACTAGCGACCGATCTGCTCGACCTGGTCGGAGGTGTTGTCCTCGGCTGTGTTCCAGATCTGCTGGAGCCCGACCCACATGGCCACCCCGAGGAACGCCATCACCAAGACCGCGATGGCGGCCGAGATGACGCCTTCACCGTGGTCGCCCGATAGCAGGCGTCGGTCGGCGCTCCGCGTGGTGGCCCGCAGTTGCAGGAATCGAAGTGTGGTCATCTGTTCTCTCCTCCCATGCCCTTCACCCGGAGGCGAAGAGCCGCATCGCTTCTACGAACGGAACCGCCAGGAAGATCACGCCCGGCACGAGGGTCGCGACGGTCACCGGGATCCATACCTGCTGGCCCCGGCGCTCGATGGTCTCGACGGTGCGACGCTGCACCTCTCGTCGGGTGGACCGCGCCTCTTCCGATATGAGGTGGCCGAGATCCCCGGCTTCGCTGTTCAGCGCGAGCACGCCGACCAGCCTGGTCAGCTCCGGGACGTCGGCGAGCTCCGCCCACTCCCCGAGCGCCTCGGCCTCGGTGAGGCCCTGCTGGGTTCGCGCGCAGACGTTGCGCAGGTCCCGGGTGCAGGCGCCGGTGCCCCTGGCCGCCAGGCGGTGAAGGGCGGTCCCCAGGGAGTACCCCGCTCCGAGGAGCATCCCCAGCTGCTCGGCCACCACGGGGAGCTCCAGGAAGATCCTCTGCTGCTTGGCCGCGGACCGGGACGCGATCCTCTGCTCGACGACCAGGAAGGCGAGGAGGGGCAGCCCGAGGACGAACAGCAGGGCAGACAGCAGACCCAACCCCAGGAGCTGGCTGAGCAGCACCCCCAGGCCCAGGGCAGCGCAGCTCCCGGCGAGCTGCCGCATCCGCAGCTCGGTTGCGTCGACCGGGCTGTGCAGCCGCCGCAGGCGGACCTCGAGCGCCTCGGAGGACCCGAGGATCCGGCTCAGGCTCTCACCCGTCGAGCGGGCAAGTGGGGCCACCACCTCGCGGAAGCTGTCCACCGTCACGAGCCCACGGGTCCTTCCCGAGGAGCCGTGGCGGGGGGAGTACGGAGCGAGCCTCTCGACGAGAGGGGGACGTGCGAACCAGCGCAGCTCCGAGAGGAGGAGGGTGAGACCGACGAGCAGGGCCACCGCGATCGCCGAGATCAGCCTGGTGTCGCGGCTCATCCGGGGAAGACCCGTTCCGGATCGGGGAGGTGCAGCAGCCTCCCGGCCCAGCTCCAACATGCCGCCACCACGAGCACACCGGTCACCACCATGGCCTGGCCGAACGGAGTCCGGTACGCGGGCGCGGCCGGTCCCCACCGACATGCCGGCGACCGCCATGCCGAGCGGCACCAGCAGCACGAAGCGACGAGCGAACCGGACACCGGCCTGCTTCGACCGGGCGTCCTTGCGGTTTGCGACGTCGCCGCGGCGGTCCTCCGCCAGCGCGGCGAGGCGGCGCCCGAGGTCGGGACCGCCGACATCGTGGGCGATCAACAGCGTCTCGCAGGTCGTGTCCGCGGTGGGATCCGCGAGGTGGGACTTCAGCGTCCGGAGGGTCCGCTCGAAGTCGGTGGTGAGCAGCCACTCGCGGTGTGCCGCCTCGAACGCCGGTCGTAGCTCATCGGGTGCTCGGCTCCCGGCCTCGAACAACGCCTGCGGGATCGAGCGTCCGAGAGAGGTGGTGAGGAGCCGGATCTCCTCGATCATGCGAGGCCAGGCGTCCATGGCGAGCGCCCGGCGCGCCCGGCGACGCCGACGGTAGGCGGCCGGTGGTGCGGAGCCAGCGAAGGCGGCGATCAGCAGAGCGGGGACCGGCGCGCCGAAGACGAGGAATCCCACCAGGCCGCCGAGGAGGCTCAGGGTGGCGACGACGAAGGCGAACTCGGCCACCCTCACCTCGGCCAGGCCCACCTGCGTGAGCCAAGACCGGGCTGCCGCCCCTGCGCGTCGCCCGCGCCCCGCCGTCAGGCCAGCGCTCCCTGCCGTGAAGGGGAGCACACCGCTGCGGCCGAAGGCGATCGAGGTCCACAGGAGGTGCACCCCCAGGCCGGCGAGCAGCGCCAGCACGGATGCGGTGACCGAGCCGGTCATGGCTCGGGATCGAGGTGTCGGTGGAGATCGCACCCGGTCTCGGCGAATGCGGAGGTCAGCCGGGCAGGTACGAGGCCGGTCCACTCGAGCGGAGAGTCGGGTCCGGCGCGGCGGAACACCTCGGTGGTGGTGAACTGGGTGGCCGACGCGTCGCCGGCGAGGTCTTCCAGGGCCACCACCTGGGTGACCACCGGCCCGTCCGGTCGTCTGGTGCAGTGCACGACCAGGTCCACCGCCTCGGCGACGAGGGTGTTCAGGGCGCTCATCGGCAGCTCGCTGGAGGTGTCGGCGAGCTGGCATACGAACCGCAGGCGGGTGAGTGCCTGTCGGGCGCTGCCGGCGTGGATGGTGGTGAACCCGGTCACCCCGGAGGAGAGCGTCAAGAGGAGGGGAAGCGCTTCCCGGTCGCGGACCTCACCGACGATCGCGACGTCCGGCGCCATGCGGAGGAACCCGGCGACCAGTCGGCGGAGGTCGATCGCGGGTCGATCCGAGCGAGCCGCGCGGGTCTGCATCCCGGCGACGTTCGCGAGAGGGACGTCGATCTCGAAGACCTCCTCGGCGATCACGACGCGCTTGGTCGGGTCGAGCTCCGCGGCGCAGCAGCTGAGCAGAGTGGTCTTGCCGGAACCGGGCGCACCCGAGAAGACGATCGAGGCGTCGGCGCGAACTGCCGCAGCCAGGAAGTGGGCGACCTGGCGGGAGAGCATGTCGCGATCGACGAGCTCGTCGAGGCTCGTGAAGGCCACCCCTGTGAACTTCCGGATGTTCACCATCACGTGCCCACCCCGGCTGAGGTCGCCGTGCACGATGTGCAGGCGCGCTCCGTCGTCGAGCTGGGCGTCCTGGAGCCCCTCGGTCGGGTCGAGCTTGCGATGGCAGGCCGAGGCGTCGTCGAGGATCTTGGTGAGCGTGCGGACCACGTGGGCGTCGTCGTGGAAGACCTCGTCGTGGTAGCCGCTGGGTCCGAGGTGACGGCTCACGAAGATCTCGTCGGGGGCGTTCACCATCACCTCCCAGACGTCTGGATCGGCCAAGAGAGGCGCCAGGGGTCCATATCCGGCGAGGTTGCGGTAGGCGCGCTCTGCGGCTCGGTCGGGGTCGGCGATCTCGATCGGCCGCAGGCCCTGCTTGTGCTCCAGGGACCAGTCGCCCAGAGCTGCCCGGATCAGGGACCGGAGCTCCTGCTCACCTTCGGGAGTCGAGAGGTCGAGGTCGATTCGCTTGGCGCGATCCTGGACACGTCTCTCCAGCTCGGCGAGGGGCGAGTCCGCGGCGGCCTTCATCAACCGACCTCCGCGTCGGTTGACCACGACCCGAGTGAGCCCGGTACGACGGGCACGGGTTCGGGATCCCGTGCCCGCACGACTCGGGGTCGGTGCTGGAGGATCGCCGCCACGGAACGGGCGAGGGGCGTGCAGAGCGAGTCCGGTAGGCGGAGGCCGTCGTGGAGGGCCAGCTCGAGCCCCCGCCGTTCAGGGACGAAGATCGGGGAGGGGAGGTCTCGGTCGGGAGCATGCGAATCGTCCCGGAGCCGGGCGACTGCGGCGGCGAGCTCGGATCGGGCTCGGGGGTGACGCGGCGCCCGGTTGAGCACCGGGAGGATACGGCCGGGATCCATCCCTGCCGCCAGGAGCTCACCGATCAGCTGGGAGAGGCGGTGGATCCCCACGAGGCCGGGGAGCCCCACGACGAGCGCGAGGTCTGCACCCAGGATCCCGCAACGGGAGAGGACGTTTCGCTCCTCCACATCGAAGGACCCGCACTCCGCCTCACCCTCCACGTCGCACTCGACATCGGCTACGACCGCTCGGTGGCCTCTGACGAGGGACTCGATCGCGACCTCGACGGCGCGGGGCCTGAGTGCCGCCCACTCCCGGTGTCGGCGGAGCCCGAGCAGGAGCCGGTATCCGCGCTCGGTCACCTCGAAGCTCAGCGAGCGGACCTCCTCGGGTCGGGGCGTTCCGGAGCGGTGGGCCTCGACCAGCTCCGGAAGGCCGGGGACGCGAGCCCGGCTGTCGTGGAGCATCGCCTGGTCCGCGCGGAGCGCGAGGTCGGCCAGCAGCACCGTCGTGCCGTAGCGGGGATCGGCAGCCAGGCCCTGGGCCAGCGCGATCGCGAGAGTCGAGCTCCCCACGCCGCCACCTCCGGTCACCGCGACGAGCGCTCCCCTCCAGCTCGGCGAGTGCGCCGGCTCGGTCTCGCGCGGGAGGGAGACGTCGGCTATCGGGAGGGCGTGGCCGCGGAGCGCGGTGAGCAGATCGTCGCGATCGAGATCGGTGGGAAGGACCGCCGAGGCTCCCAACGCGACCCAGTCACGACTCACCCTCGGGTCGGCCACGACGAGCACGGCAGCACCCTGACGGCGCGCCAGGTCCACCAGGTCGCGATCGAGACCGGGAAGCGCCGAGTCGACGATCAGAGCGGAGTACGGCCGGCCCGCCGCCAGTCGGGCTCGCGCCTCCTCGAGCGTGAGGCACTTCAGGAACTCGAGTGGGAGGTTCGCCATGGTCGCCCACCGGGCGACCTCGGTGAACCACGGTGCTCGAGCCCGCCGCGAGGCCGATGGCCACGAATCGCTCGCTGGTCACTGCTGACCCGGTCCGGGGTATCGCTCGGGTCCGTCGGAGAGACCGGTGCCGCGCGTGGCACGCACCAGGGTGACCACAGCGCTGTCTGTCGCGTGGACGAGACGGAGGACGGTGGCCTCGTCTTCGACGGCCAAGGTGATGGTGATCGCCTCGGTGTCACCCAGGGATCGATCGTCCCCGGCCTCCACGGCGGTGACCAGTGCATCCCGTGCGACGACCCAGGTCTCCATGCGCTCACCCGTGCCGTAGGTCGCGAGCACGTCGACGAGCTCGCCGTTCAGCAGAGCCCCGTTCACGGCGTGGTCGCGCGGGAGCCGGAACGAGTACTCCTGGGCCGAGATGGGAGCATCCGATGCGCCGCCCGGGAGCAGGACGTCGCTGCGGTCGATTAGCTGGCCGGGGAGCATCGGGGCCAGCGCCACCGCGCCGTCGAGCGAGCCGGGATCCGAGAACGCCTGTGCGGAGACGTCGTCGGGGAGGAGTGCGGCCTCCAGGCGGGTGTCGCCGGCCAGGAGCGGCTCGCCCGCGTGGACGGACCGTGACGCCACGACGTAGGAGGTGTCGGGTCGGCCGCCGCTGCCACCCGCGACCAAGAAGGCGCCCGACGCAGCGACGGTGATCAGCAGCGCTCCCAGGAGCGCCCGTCCGGAAGGGAGCGCGCGTCGGCGTCGGATCCGGCCGGCAGAGGAGACGGGCTCACCGTGTGGAGGGTTTGCCCGGGTGGCGGGGGCATCGGCGAGCTGGGGCGGCTGCAACGGCATGACAAGGAGTGAGATGGAGCAGCCTTTGAGGCGGCGAAGCAAGATGGAACGGCGGGCAACCTACTCCCCGAGAGGGGAACCAGTCCATATGACAGGGGACACACCGAAAGCTACCGTGAGGTAGTGATCACCCTTCGTCACTATCCACAGGGGTGACGGCACCCTCCGCCGTCCTCCTAACACCAACAGTGGCGAGGCGGCGCCGCAGGAGCTCGAGAGGTCGATGTCGGACCCTCGGAGAAATCGCACCGAAATGATCGAAAAGCACGCACGACGCCGGTAGGGTGGCCAGCGATGGAAGCCTCGGACATCAGCTGGCTGAGCACGGCAGACGCCGCCAGCCGCCTCGGAATCACTCCTCGCACCTTGTACCGCTTCATCGACGAGGGTCAGCTACCTGCCTACAGGTTCGGGCGGGTCATCCGCCTCAAGCAGGACGAGGTCGACGCGTTCATCGAGACGTGCCGCATCGCACCCGGCTCCCTGGAGCACCTTTACCCCGAGACCGTCGGCAGCGACCGGGGCCACGACGGCGAGAAGTGATCCCGCGGCCGGTGCCGGTCACCGTCGTGGGTCGAACACCACCTCGTCCACGTTGGCCAGGGTCAGGTGGACCCGGCTCTCGTGGTTCGGCTGGAGCGTGAGGACATCGACCCCGAGCGTGATCACCGCACCGTTCACTGGATCCGGCAGGGCCGATACCACCACCTGGACGCGCTCCCTGGGCTCGAGGGTGGCGCGGAGCGCCTCCTCGAAGCTCATGGTGAGAGCCAGCGGGCGGTCGCCGCGGGGAGCTCGCGGAGTGCGGTCCTGGCGAACCCACACGACGGCGTGGTGACGGAGGAGGAGCTGTCCGCTCTCCGCCCCGACGAGGACGAAGTCGGTGCCCACCGCCTCGATGACACCGCGGTGAACACGGCCGGCCCGAGTGGCGACCGCCACCGGGTCACCCGCCTCGGCGAGGTCCACGAGCAGTCCTGCGAAGCTCGCCTCCTCCTCGGCCTGGCGACGGAGCCAGCGTTCCCGCCGCCGCTGGTCGACGCTGTCGGCGACCTGCGCATCACGCGCCCATGTGACGAGGTCGTGAGCCAGGCGGTCGGCTCCAGCACCGGGGACCCACGACGCGCCCTCCGGCTGGAGCTCGGCACCGTCGGTGCTCGGATCGGGTCGGCGCACCTCGGCGACGTTAGCTGCAAGGCAATAGCCTGAGGGAAGGTGATGTCCACCGCGACAGTGAAGATCGACGTGCCCGGCAACCACCTCATGGTGGGTCTGCTGGGCCAGCGCGACGAGCTCCTCCGCGTCGTCGAGGACGCGTTCCCGGGTACGCGGGTGCACGTGAGGGGGAACGTGATCACCGTGGAGGGGGAGTCCGCCGCGGTGGTGGGCCAGCTCTTCGACGAGCTGGTGCTCCTGCTCCAACAGGGTCAGACCCTGGAGCGCGGCAACGTGAGTCGCACGATCGAGATGGTGAAGGCGGACGAGAGCCCGAGCGAGATCCTCGGCGCGGAGGTGCTGCGGACCGCCCGCGGCCGTCCCATCAGGCCGAAGTCCGGGGGGCAGAAGCGCTACGTGGACGCGATCCGCGACAACGTCATCACCTTCGGGATCGGTCCGGCCGGCACGGGCAAGAGCTGGCTCGCAGTGGCGTGCGCGGTTCGGGCGCTGCAGGCAAGGCAGGTGGAGCGGATCATCCTCACCCGCCCGGCGGTGGAGGCGGGGGAGAGGCTCGGGTTCCTCCCCGGTGACCTGATGGCGAAGGTCGATCCCTACCTGCGGCCGCTGTACGACGCCCTCTACGACATGGTCGAGCCGGAAGGGGCCCAACGGCTCCTCGAGAGGGCCACGGTGGAGGTGGCCCCGCTCGCGTTCATGCGGGGAAGGACGCTGAACGACAGCTTCATCATCCTCGACGAGGCCCAGAACACGACCCCCGAGCAGATGAAGATGTTCCTGACGCGGATCGGCTTCGGCTCCCGGGTGGTCGTGACGGGCGACGTGACGCAGGTTGACGTCGCCGGGGGCCGCTCCGGGCTGGCGGGCCTCGAGCAGGTGCTGGAGGGGATCGACGGCCTCGCGTGGGTGCACCTCACCAATCGCGACGTCGTCCGTCACCGGATCGTCCAGGACATCGTGGACGCCTACGACCGCGCCGGCCGGGAGCCGGGCGGGTGAGCACATCGCCCGCAGGGACGGTCGTGCACGCGCGCAACGAGCAGCTCGACGAAACGGTCGACGTGGAGCGTTGGGCCGAGCTGGCCAGAGCCGTGCTGGAGGCAGAAGGCGTCCCGCCCGGTGCCGAGATGGCGCTCCTCTTCGTGGACGAGCGGGAGATCGCCGTGCTCAACGAGCGCTTCCTGGGTGGGAGCGGGGCCACCGACGTGCTGTCGTTCCCGATCGACGGGCGTGCCGAGGACGCCGGTGAGGATCCGGCGGGTGAACCGGCCGGCGGCGCACCGACGCTCGTCGGCGACGTGGTGATCTGCCCTCTGGTGGCCCGTCGCAACGCACCCGACCACGCGGGGAGCCCGGAGGACGAGATCGCGCTCCTCGTGGTGCACGGAGTCCTCCACCTGCTCGGCCACGACCACTCGGATCCGGAGGAGGAGGCGCGGATGCAGGCCGCGGAGCGCCGCCACCTCGCGGAGTCGCACGGCCCGCTCGCGGCCGACCCGTGGCAGCGCTGATGTCGGCACAGCTCACCCTCACCGGTAACGACTGGCTGCTCCTGGTGTCGATGGCGCTGCTGCTCGTCCTGGCCGCGGTGCTGGCGCTTGCCGAGACGGCCTTGACCAGGGTGTCGCGGGTGAAGGCAGCAGCGCTCGTCGACGAGGGCCGAAGGGGCGCGGCCGATCTCCAGCACCTCGTGCAGCACCCCGAGCACTGGCTGAACACGATCCTTCTGTCGGTGCTGGTGTGCCAGCTCGCTCAGGCGACCCTCGCGGGTGTGCTCGCCGGGCGGCTCTTCGGCGCGTGGGGCGTGCTGGCGGTGGTGGTCTTCAACATCGCGGTGGTGTTCGTGTTCGCCGAGGCCGCGCCCAAGACCTGGGCTCTGCTGCATCCCGAGCGGGCGGCGCTGGCCGCAGCGAGACCGGTGCGTCTCCTGGCCTCGCTCCCTCCTCTTCGCCTGGCGGCCCGGGGCCTGATCGGGCTCACCAACGTGATCCTGCCCGGGAAGGGCCTGAAGGGCGGTCCGTACGTCACGGAAGAGGAGATCCTCGCCCTGGCCGAGGCCGCCGCGGAGGAGGAGGTGATCGAGCGGGGCGAGCTGGAGATGATCGAGTCGATCATCGAGTTCGGCGACACCATCGTCCGGGAGGTGATGGTGCCACGCCCCGACATGGTCACGATCGACATCGACTTCAGGGTGCGCGACGCCATGGAGGTCTCCCTCCTCAACGGGTACAGCAGGATCCCGGTGTGCGGGGCGGGCATCGACGACGTGGTGGGGGTCGTGATCGCGAAGGACCTCATGCGGGCCGAGCGTGACGGGCTCCTCGACGCCCCGGTGGCCGAGATCATGCGCAGCCCGTACTTCGTGCCCGAGACCAAGCGCGTGGCGGAGCTGCTGCCGCAGATGCAGTCCGAGCAGGTCCACCTGGCGATAGTCGTCGACGAGTACGGCGGCACCGCCGGGCTGGTGACGCTCGAGGATCTCATCGAGGAGCTGGTGGGCGAGATCGTCGACGAGTTCGACCATGAAGAGTCGATGATCGAACCGATGCCGGGCGGCGTGGTGCGGGTGAACGGGCGGATGCCGGTGGACGAGCTGAACGAGCTCCTGCACGCGGACCTCCCCGAGGGGGATTGGGACACGGTGGGGGGCCTCATGTTCCACCTCCTGGGCCACGTCCCGGTCGACGGCGAGTCCGTGGAGGCCGACGGCCACGAGCTGCGGGCGGAGAGGGTGCAGGGCCGCCGGATCGGGCGGGTCAGGATCACGCCTGCGGCTGTCGGCGACGACGGCACGGCGCCTGCCGCAGAGCCTGAGGCGCCGGCGCGCCCGACGCCGGGGAAGCCCGAAGGCCGAGCGTGAGGTCGGGCTTCGTCGCGTTCGCCGGGCGCCCGAACGTCGGCAAGTCCACCCTTCTGAACTGCATCCTGGGGCGGAAGGTCAGCATCGTCTCCGACAAGCCGCAGACCACCCGGACCCAGGTGCGAGGCGTTCTGAACCGTCCGGGCGTGCAGCTCGTGTTCGTGGACGCCCCCGGGCTCCACAAGCCACGCACGGCGCTCGGCGAGCGGTTGAACGTGACGGCGCGCGGAGCGCTCCAGGGGGTCGACCTGGTCTGCTTCGTGATCGACGCGACGGGTCCGATCGGGCGCGGTGACCGCTACATCGCCCAGGAGCTCCCACCCGAGACGGTGCTGGTCGTGAACAAGGTCGACCTGGCGAGCCCGGCTGCCATAGCCGAGCAGCTCGGCTCGGCGGGGGAGTGGGGCTTCTCCGAGTACTTCCCCGTCTCGGCGGCGACCGGTGAAGGGGTGGGTGAGCTGGTCGAGCACCTGCTGGGTCGGTTGCCCGAGGGACCGCAGTGGTACCCCGACGACATGGTCACGGACGTCGAGGATGCGTTCTGGGTCGCGGAGCTGGTGAGGGAGCAGCTCTTGCGGCGCGTCCACGACGAGCTGCCCCACTCGATCGCCGCCCGGGTCACCGAGTGGGAGTGGCCGTACGTGCGCTGCGAGATCCTGGTGGAGCGCGACTCCCAGAAGGGGATCGTGATCGGGAAGCGGGGAGAGGTCCTGAAGGAGGTCGGCATCGCCGTCCGCAGCCAGCTCCCCGAGGGCTGCTACCTGGACCTGCAGGTGAAGGTCGACAAGGACTGGCAGCGCCGCCCGCGCGGTCGAGAGACTCGGATACTGAGGAGCTGAGCCGGGGTAGACCCGGCCGTCGTCCTGCCCGCGTGCGACGCCTCTCCGGCTCTGCGGTGCGTCACGGCCCTGGGGCGCTCCCGGAGTTACACTCGCGGTGGATGTCCACGCAGGAGCAGTCGATGAGGAGGCGGGGAAGTGAGTGACACGCCGCAAGGTCCCGGATGGTGGATGGCTGCCGACGGGCGCTGGTATCCCCCCGACACCGCTCCCCCGGGATGGAGCTCACCCGCCCCTGGCGCTGCCTACGTCGGTCCTCGCACCACCAACAAGCGGGCCCGGAACTCGCTGATCCTCGGCATCGTCGCCTTCTTCTGCTTCGGAGTCCTGCTCGGCCCTGCCGCCGTCGTCGAGGGGGTGAAGGCGCGCAGGGAGATCGCGAACAGCGCAGTCGAGGAGGGGGACGGCCTCGCGCTCGCGGGGATCATCTGCGGAGCGATCGCCGCAGTGCTGTCGGTCCTCGGGATCGTCTACCTCCTGACGGCAGACGGCGGTGGGAGCTCCGGCTACTGATCCCGACGGTCGCTAGCGGTACGCGCTCCTCTCCTGCGACGGTCCCGTGCCTGCCGCGCCCCGGTCTTCGGCGATGCCCCGGAGGAAGGCCGCGACCTCGTCCGGCTCGCGGGTTCGTCTCATCGGCGGAAGCGCCCTGATGAGCTCCCATCGGTAGCCGGCGGTCGCCAGGCGGGGATCGAGGACCGCAACCACCCCGCGGTCCGTCGCGGTGCGGATGAGCCGGCCGGCGCCCTGAGCCAGCAACGTCGTCGCCCGCGGCAGGTCGACGAGCTGGAACGCCGCCTCTCGCGCCTGCTCACGGCGCGCCTCGAGCAGGGGCTCGTCCGGCCGCGGGAAGGGGATGCGGTCGATGGTGACCAGGGTGAGCGACGGTCCCGGCACGTCGACGCCCTGCCAGAAGCCCATGGTGGCGAAGAGGCAGGAGCTCTCGTCGGAGCGGAAGGCCTCGAGCAGAGCGGGCTTGGGCAGGTCTCGCTGGCTGAGCAACCGGCCGGGGAGCCGCCCTTCGAGCGCTTCGACTGCGGAGTCCATCGCCCTCCAGCTCGTGAACAGCGCCAGCGTCCGGCCTCCGGCCGCCTCGATGAGCCGGAGGAGCTCGTCGCGGACCGCCTCTTCCCGACGATCCGAACGCGGGTCGGGCAGGTGGGCCGCGCAGTACAGGAGCGCGTTCTCCTCGTGGTCGAAGGGGCTGCCCACGTCCAGGGACTCGAAGGTGTCGGGTGGCAGGCCGAGCCTCTCCGGGAGCCGTGAAGGGATCGTCGCGTCTGCACAGCACGGTCGTGACCTGGCTCCAGAGCGCCTCGCCGAGCAACTCACCGACGTCGAGGGGCGCGACCCGCAGCGCCGGACGGTGCGCGGGCCCCTCGACCCAGACCACGTCGGGCCCGCCCGCCTGCATCGCCGCGGCGAGGTCCTCCACCAGGTGGGTCGCGGCGGCGATCGCCCTGGTCCTGCGGGCCGCCACCTCCCCTGGGGCATCCTCCGGGACGACGCGGAGGGCGGTGATCAGCGCCTCCCCTCGTCGACGACCGCTGTCGAGGGAGTCGACCAGCGCCGGATCGGTCATCCTCCTGATCCGCCTTCCCGCGTCGGGTGCGAGCACCTCGGCCAGGTGACGCCCCGCCTCCTCGACAGCCGCGGGGAGCTGGGGCTCGGCGAGGACCGACGCTGCCGTGCGGGCCAGAGCCTGGAACCTCCCGGCACCGATCTCGAGGCCGCTCGTGGCCGACACGACGTCCTCGAGGAGGTGGGCCTCGTCCAGCACGGCGAGGTCGTGCTCGGGAAGGATCGCGCCGCCGCTCGCCAGGTGGAGTCCGTACAGGTGGGTGTTCACGACGACCACGTCCGCGGCCCAGGCAGCCCTCCGGGCCTGCTCGGAGAAGCAGCCTTCGGCGCTCGGGCAGCGACCGGCCCCCGGGCACTCGATCGCGCTCACGCTCACCGCCGCCCAGGCCGCCGGCTGCGGCTCGAAGTCCAGCTCGGCCCGATCACCGCTGCGGGCGTCGTCGGCCCAGGCCACCAGGCGTCGCAGCTCGGCCTCGGGTGCCCTCTCCGCCCACGGGTCGAGGTCGAGCTGCTCACGGGCTTCGCGCAGCTCGCGAACCCGCTGCAGGCAGATGTAGTTGGAGCGACCCTTGAGCAGCGCGTAGGCGAAGGGGTGATCGAGCACGGGGCCGGTGTCGAGGTTCTCCGCCAGGAACGGCAGGTCCTTCTCCACCAGCTGGTCCTGGAGGGCCTTGGTCGCGGTGGCGACGACCACCCGGCGGCCGCTCAGCACGGCCGGGATGAGGTAGGCGAGGCTCTTGCCGGTACCGGTCCCGGCCTGGACGACGAGGTGCCGGCCCGAGCTGATCGCCCGGGCGACCGCCTCGACCATCTCCCGCTGACCGGGCCGGTCCTCTCCCGCGGGAAGGGCCGAGCGGACCTCCGCGAGCGCGTCGAGTCCGAGGGTGGTGAGGTGGTCCCCGCAGCCGGTCACCGCGCTGACGCTACCGGTCACCGGTCGTGTCCCAGGGGTCCCGGCGATGCCCGGGAACGGGCCGCCGGGGTGCTGGGTCGCCTCAGGTAGCTCGGGTAGCGTGCGAGGAGTGGACGCCTCCGCGCTCGATCAGACCCGCATCCCTCGCCATGTCGCCATCGTCATGGACGGCAACGGCCGTTGGGCCGAGCGACGTGGCCTGAGGCGCATCGACGGCCATGCGGCCGGAGAAGAGGCGTTGTTCGACACCGTCGAAGGTGCGTTGGAGATCGGCGTGGGGTGGCTCACCGTGTACGCCTTCAGCACCGAGAACTGGAAGCGCCCCAAGGACGAGGTCCGCTTCCTGATGGGCTACAACGAGGCAGTCCTGGTCGGACGTCGCGACGAGATGCACGAGCGCAACGTGCGGATGCGGTTCGTGGGGCGGCGTGACTGGCGGGTCCCCAGGCGCCTGATCCGCCGGATGGACGAGGCGGTGGAGCTGACGGGCAGGAACACGGGGATGGTCTTCACCATCGCCTTCAACTACGGCGGCCGGGCGGAGATCCTGGACGCGATCCAGGCGATGATCCGCGACGGGATCCGGCCGGAGAAGGTCACCGAGAAGCGGCTGCGCAGCTACTTCTACGACCCCGACATGCCGGATCCGGACCTCGTGATCCGCACCTCCGGTGAGTTCCGCCTCTCCAACTTCCTGCTCTGGGAGATCGCGTACAGCGAGCTGGTCTTCACCGACGCGCTGTGGCCGGACTTCCGCCGTGAGGACCTGTTCGGGGCGGTGTACGAGTACCAGCAACGCGAGCGCAGGTTCGGGGACGTCGGCGGTGGGGGAGCCGAGAGGAACGGCGGGGCCCCATCGGTGGGGGAGCCGTGAGCCTGTACCGCGAGCACGGTGTGGTGCTTCGCACCTGGAAGCTCGGGGAGGCCGACCGGATCGTGGTCCTCGCAACCCGGGGTAGGGGGAAGGTGCGAGCGGTGGCCAAGGGCGTGCGCAAGACCCGGAGCAAGTTCGGGGCGCGTCGAGCCGACCTCCCATGTGGCCCTGCAGCTGTACGAGGGGCGCGAGCTCGACATCGTCACCCAGGCCGAGTCGGTGGAGCAGTTCGGGGTGTTCCGGACCGACCTCGACCGCTTCGCGAAGGCGTCTGCGATGCTCGAGGCCGTGGACCAGGCCCTCCAGGAGGGGGAGGCGGATCCAGAGCTGTACAACCTGCTGGTCGGAGCGCTGCGGGCTCTCGCCCGCCGCGACAGCCCGCTCGTCGTGCCCGCCTTCTTCCTGAAGCTGCTCGCGGCGGAGGGGCACAGACCGATCGTCGAGAGCTGCGCAGGCTGTGGCTCGGAGGGCGAGCTGGTGGCCTTCAGCCTGGAGGACGGTGGAGCGCTCTGCGGGAGCTGCCGGCGGGGGAGCGCGATGAGCCCCGAGGCCCTGCGGCTGCTCCGCGAGATCCTCGGGGGGCGCCTCGGCCCCGCGCTGGAGGAGGGGTCCTCCCCGGCGACCCGTGAGGTGGACGGGTTGGCCACCGCAGCCATGGAGCAGTACCTGGAGCGCAGGCTCCGCTCGGTGGGAGTGCTCGGCGCCTGACCGGCCGGACCACGCGGGCCAGGCTGCCGGGTGATGAGGGCCGCTGCATCGCGTGAGCATCTTGCTGCGAAAAGTGAGCGTGGGCCATTGACACTAGGCCTATCGACCCATACGGTGTGAACGCAGTCACAAGTGGCGACTTGAGCACTGTGAGTGGAAGAACCCTGTGGGAGGGGTGCGCTCGCGGCTGTTGCCACCGGTGAGAGGGCGACGAGCCGCCGGATGGGCGGCACAGGAGGGAGTGGGCGTGAGGAAGAAGAACAGGTACGCGTTGGCCGCGGTCGCGGTGGCCCTGGTGGCCACCGTGGTGGGAGTGGTCCCGAACGGAGGCGCCGGCGCGGCCCCGAAGGACCCGGTGATCATCGTCGCGGGGACCTTCTCCCCCGCGTTCGCGGAACGAGCCGCTCGCTGCGAGGCTCCGTGCCGACGGCTACCGCACCTACATCTACGAGCTGCCGGGGCTGGGTCTAGGTGACATCGGCCAGACCTCCCAGCCGTTGGTCCAGTTCGTGAACCAGGTGCTCGCGCAGACGGGTGCCCAGAGGGTCGACCTCATCGGCCACTCGCAGGGAGGCCTGGTGCTCCGCTACTACATCAAGTACCTGGGGGGTGCCCAGAAGGTCGACTCGGCGATCTCGCTGGGGGCACCCCACTACGGAACGATCCTGGGGAACATCGGCACCATCCTCGGGTTCGGATCCTGTCTGGGTGTGGTGGCCTGCGTGCAGATGGGACAGGGCTCGGCGTTCCTCAACGACCTGAACGCTGGTGACGACACCATCGGGAACGTGCAGTACACGAACCTGTACACGGCATACGACGAGCTGGTCAGGCCGATCGCGAACGCCACGCTCAAGGACGGGGCCACCAACGTGAAGATCCAGTCGCAGTGCTGGGCGCGGGTGGTGGGTCACCTCGGGCTGATACTGGACGGAACCGTGTACAGCGGGATCGAGGACGCGCTGGAGCACCGCAGCATCTCGCTGAACTGCTGGGCGCTCTGACCTCTCGCACGAACGACGACGCCCCGGCCTCTGGCCGGGGCGTCGGTGTCTCGGGGTGGTCTCTCCGGAAGCGTGCGGACCGGAGGTCCGTTCACTGGATCGGCTTCCACTCCTGGGTCGGGTCGTCGAACTGGAGCCATCTCTCCCCGGGCGCGTCCCACATGATGTAGGCGTTGCGCTGCGGATCCCACTGGGCATCACCCGCCCCTGCGGGGGGAGTCGGTGCAGAAGTCACCTCCGTCGCATCGCCCGGGCCGGCCTCGGTGGGGGGCTCCGCGGGGGCCGCCCAGCCGGGATCGGACGCCGCACCAGGGGCCGCGTAGCCCGGTTCGGAACCGGCGGTTTCGGGCGGTTCGAAGACCGGCGTGACGGGTGGCGCCGTGGGCATCGGGGCAGGAGGAGGTGGCGCGAAGGCACCAGGCGCACCCATGACCGCAGCACCGGGGAGCACGACCGGCCGGCCCATGTCGGCTTTGCCGATCACGTACGTCTTGGCGGCCATGTCACCGACACGGCGGTGCCCCTTCGATGCCATGGCGGCGATCCCTCCGACCAGGGGCACGACCGTGCAGTAGGGGAGCGCGTCGACGATCCACAGCAGCCACCGTATGAAGGCCTTCCCGAGGCCCGGTGCCGTGCCCTCTTCGTTCACGGTCCTGATGCCGAAGACGGCCTTCCCGGGTGTCATCCCGGTCAGGCCCTGGAGGATCCACATCACGGCGACCCCGTAGGCGAGACCCACTAGCCACCCGACACCGCCCGATGCCGGGTCGATCAGGTAGTTCTCGTCGTTGATGAACACGATCGTCCTGCTCGTCAGCACGACATCGGGCCGCGGTCCTGGGCGAGACAGGGTGATGTCGACCGGTCCGCAGAAGTTCGACCCCTCGAAGTCGCCGCCCTCGACGGCGTCGCAGAGGTTCTCCTCACCGAAGACGCGTCGTGCGCCATCGGCAGAGAGCGTGTCGTAGTCGACGGTCGCGGCGAAGACGGCCCCGATCAACACCATCGCGATGAGGCCGTCCACGATCCACGCGCCGATCCGGCGTCCCACGACCTTCGTGGGATCTGTCTGCGTCTGGTAGCTGACCATCGTCACCTCGGTTCGCTCGGGGGTTGCACCAAAGGATCAGGAGATCGGTGTCCACTGCTGGGTCTGGTCGCTCCACTGGAGCCAGGATCCCTGGGCCGCGTCCCACCGGATCCACGCGCTCCGCTGGGGATCCCACTGGGCGTCCCCCGCGGCCGGAGCACCGGGCGACGCCGTCTGCTGGAAGGGCGCGCCGTACGCCGTGGGGTCCCCGTACGCGGTGCCGGCAGGTGTTCCATACGCGGGCGCAGCGGGAGACGCCACTCCTGGCAGCACCACGGGCCCTTGGTGGGACCCCTCGACCATGAAGGACTTGGCCGCCATGTCACCGACACGACGGTGACCCTTGGTCGTGAACATCGCGATGAGTCCGACCAGTGGGAAGAAGCAGCAAGGGATGTAGTCGACGATGCCGGCGATCGAGCGGACGAGTGCCATCCCGATCCCGATCGGTTGGCCCTGCCCGTCGACGCAGCGGAGGCCCATCATCAGCGTGCCCGGGGTCCTTCCGGAGAGGCCGCGGATGATCACGAAGATGCCGATCATGTAGCCGAGCAGGAGGACGTTGAGCAGCGTGGCGTTGGAGTCCTTGACCACGTAGATCGTGTCGCCGACCGTCAGGCACTGGTTGGCGCTGACGTCGACGTCGCTGCAGCCGAAGAGGCCCCCGGTGTCGGCGCTCTCGGCCATGGAGAAGTAGAGGACGGAGTTGATCACCACCCAGATGCCCCAGTCGATGATCGCGGCGACTACCCGCTTTCCGCCGACATCGGTGGGGTCGGCCTGTACCTGGTACGCGCTCAAGGTCTCCTCCTGTGTCGCCGAGAATGGTTCCCGCCCGTCGTTTTACTGCCTGGGGCGGGCCGCTGCCGGGAGGCTGCACCAACGCGTTGGCCGGGCCCGGGGGCGGGCAAAGTAGCCTCGCCCCATGCCGTCGCTCCCCAACGACCACACCCTCACGGAGAAGGTGGTGAACCTCACCAAGCGGCGGGGGTTCATCTTCCCGAGCGCCGAGATCTACGGCGGCTTCCGCTCCACCTACGACTACGGCCCCGTCGGGGTGCAGATGCTGCGCAACGTGCGCCAGGCGTGGTGGCGGTCGATGGTGCAGCTTCGCCACGACGTGGTGGGCCTCGAGGCCTCGATCCTCTCACCGCCGCAGATCTGGGAGGCGTCCGGCCACCTGGAGAGCTTCACGGACCCCCTGGTCGAGTGCCGCGAGTGCCACGAGAGGTTCCGGTCGGACAAGCTCGACGACCCCGACACCTGCCCCAACTGCGGTGCCACCGGCTCGTTCACCGAGCCCAAGCAGTTCAACCTGATGTTCAAGACCCACGCGGGGCCGGTGGAGAGCAGCGCGCACGTCGCCTACCTGCGTCCCGAGACGGCGCAGGGGATGTTCGTCAACTTCGCGAACGTCCTGCAGACCAGCCGCAAGCGTCCGCCGTTCGGGATCGCCCAGATCGGCAAGTCGTTCCGGAACGAGATCACCCCGGGCAACTTCGTCTTCCGCACCCGCGAGTTCGAGCAGATGGAGATGGAGTACTTCGTCCCGTCGGACGAGGCACAGCAGTGGTACGAGTACTGGTGCCAGGAGCGCTACGGCTGGTACCTGGAGCACGGCATCCCGGAGGAGAAGCTGCGCCTTCGTGCCCACGACGCAGACGAGTTGAGCCACTACTCGTCGGCGACGTCCGACGTGGAGTTCCTCTTCCCATGGGGGTTCGACGAGCTCGAGGGGATCGCCAACCGGGGTGACTTCGACCTCACGCAGCACTCGGACCACTCCGGCGAGCGCCTCGAGTACTTCGACCAGGCGACAGGTGAGCGATACGTGCCGCACGTGATCGAGCCCGCGGCGGGCGCGACGCGGACCATGATGGCGTTCCTCCTGGCCGCGTACGACGAGGAGGAGGTCCGGGGTGAGACCAGGGTGGTGCTGCGGCTCCATCCCCGCATCGCTCCGTTCCAGGTCGCGGTGCTCCCTCTCTCGAAGAACGAGAAGCTGTTGCCGATCGCGCGGGAGGTGCTCGCGTCGGTGGCGCCGCACTTCCAGTGCGACTACGACGAGACGCAGTCGATCGGTCGGCGCTACCGCCGCCAGGACGAGCTGGGCACGCCGTACGCCGTCACAGTCGACTTCGACACCCTCGAGGACAAGGCTGTCACCGTCCGCGAGAGGGATTCGATGGAGCAGGATCGGGTCCCCGTAGAGGAGCTGGTGGGCCACCTCACCGGCCGTCTCGAGCCCTGAGGAGCTGGCCTTGGCCCTGACGGCAGGCGATCGGAGACCCCTGGCGTGCCTCTGATCGAGCTCGAGAAGGTCACGCGCCGCTACGAGACCGGCGGGGGCACCGTCACGGCCTTGGAGGACGTCGACCTGGTGGTGGAGGGCGGCGAGCTCGTCGTGGTGCTCGGCCCCTCCGGGTGCGGCAAGACGACTCTCCTCAACCTGATCGGGGCGCTCGACACCCCGACGAGCGGGCAGGGTCACCGTCTCCGGAGCGGACCTCACCGGTGCATCGCGCTCCGAGCTGTTCCGGTACCGCCGCGAGACGGTGAGCTTCATCTTCCAGTCGTTCAACCTCTTCCCCGGCCTCACCGCATTCGAGAACGTCCGCTTCGGGGCGGACGTCGCCCGGATCCCTGACGCACCCGAGGCCGCGCGGGAGATGCTCGGCAGGGTCGGGCTGGGTGAGCGGATGGACCACTTCCCCGCCATGCTCTCGGGGGGCGAGCAGCAGAGGGTGGCGATAGCCCGAGCACTGGCCACGGGCAACCAGGTGCTCCTCGCGGACGAACCCACCGGAGAGCTGGACTTCCACACCGGCGTCCAGATCCTGGAGCTCCTGATGGAGGAGGCTGCCGAGGGTCACGCGGTCGTCGTGGTCACGCACAACCGTGAGATCTCCCGCGCGGCGGACAGGGTGGTGGAGCTGGCGAGCGGGCGGATGACCAGCGACGGCCCTCCGGAGGGGGGCCGGCGTCCGACCGGAGAGCTGCACTGGTAGGCCCCGTGACCGAGGCGAGGTGGCAGCACCGCAGGGGTGAGCCGGGCCACCGTGCCGGACGGCTCTCGCTCTGGGTCCGCTGGTCGTGGCGCGATCTGCGCGCCCGCTGGCTGCAGGTCCTCGCCATCGCGGTGATCATCGCGATCGGGACCGGCGTGTACGCGGGGTTGAGCAGCAACACGGTGTGGCGCAGGGCGAACTACAGCGCCAGCTTCGAGGTCCTCGAACAGCCACGACCTCACCGCTGCTCACTGCCGAGGGCACCTTCGCCGAGGAGGGCGATCTCGACGCGGCGGTGGCGGCCATGGAGCATCCCGAGTGGGTTGCCGCGGCCGAGGAGCGGCTGGTGCTGCCGACCCAGGTCGACGCCTCGGAGGCCGCGGGCAGGACCACCCTGGTACCCGGACGGTTCGTCGGAGTCGACGTGCGGGACGGCGGGCCGCATGTCGACAGCTTCGAGATCGTGGGCGGTCGGGGGCTCGAGGAGAGCGACGATGGTGATCCGGTCGTGCTGATCGATTCGCACTTCGCCGAGTACCACGGACTTCCCCCGCAGGGCACGTTCGAGACCAGCGCGGGCAGCGTCGAGTACGTCGGCACCGGGTACACCCCCGAGTACTTCATGGTGAGCAGCGGGGCCGTCTCGTTCCTGGCCGAGGCCGGGTTCGCGGTGCTGTTCGCGCCGCTCGGCTCAGCTCAGCGCCTGCTCGGTGCCGAGGGGCAGGTGAACCAGCTCGCCGTGGTGCTCGAGGAAGGGGTCGATCCCCGAGGCGGCGAAGGAGGAGCTGGAGGCGGCCATCTCGTCGGGCGCGCCCGAGCTCGCGGTGCAGGTGAGCCGCATCGAGGAGGAGCGGCTCTACCAGCGGATGTACGACGACATCGAGAGCGACCAGAAGACCTTCAACGTCTTCGCGTTCCTCATCCTGGGGGGCGCGGCGTTCGCATCGTTCAACCTGGTCGGACGGATCGTGGAGGCCCAGCGACGCGAGATCGGTGTGGGGATGGCGCTCGGGGTCCAGCGCGGGAAGATCGCAGTCCGCCCACTGCTCGTGGCCTTCCAGATCTCGCTCCTCGGAGTGCTGGCCGGCATCGGCTTCGGGCTGTGGGTGGGGGTGCTGATCTCGGACCTCAACGTCGAGTTCCTGCCACTGCCCGTCTGGGAGGACCCGTTCCAGCCGCAGATCTTCCTCAGGGGGGTCGCTCTGGGGCTGGTCCTGACCTTCGTCGCGACGGTGATCCCCGTCTGGCGCGCGGTGCGGGTCGCTCCTGTGGAGGCCATCCACACCCGGCCGGGGCTCACCAAGGGCGGGGGCCTGGCACCTGCCTTCCACCGGGTCCCCCTGCCGGGCAACAGCGTGCACCAGTTCCCGTTCCGCAACGTGGTGAGGGCCCCCCGGCGCACACTGCTCACCGTCTGCGGCATCGGGGCAGCGATCGCGGTGCTCGTGGCTCTGCTCGGGATGGTCGACTCGTTCCTCGCCACCGTCGACAGCGGCGAGGCCGAGATGCTGGGTGAGACCCCCGATAGGGCCACCGTCACCCTCGACTTCTTCTACCCCGAGGACGACGAGCGCGTGACCTCGTTGGAGGAGCTGGACCTTCTGGCCGCGGCCGAGCCCCAGCTCAGCATCGGCGGTGCACTGGTCCCTGACGACGGCGAGGAGATCGAGACGTTCATCACCCTCGTCGATCTCGACAGCGATCTCTGGAGGCCAACCACGGTGGAGGGCTCTCTGGAGACGGATGGGCCCGCGGTGGTGCTCTCCCGCAAGGCGGCCGACGACCTCGGGGTGGATCCCGGCGACACCGTCACGTTGCGCCACCCCCGGCGCGACGGCCTCGGCTACTCGTTCGTCGAGAGCGAGCTGCCCGTCACCGCCATCCACCCGAACCCGTACCGGTTCTTCCTCTACATGGACCGCGAGACCAGCGCAGAGCTCATGAACCTGGACGGGATCGTGAACACCGTCTCCGTTCTGCCCGCGGAGGGGGTCACCGTGGACGAGGTGAAGCGGGAGCTGTTCGGCCGCACCGGGGTCGCCGCAGTCGAGGGGGTCAACGAGGTGGCGTCGACGATCCGGGACACCTTCGAGGACTTCCTCGGCTTCTTGGTGCTCATCGAGGGCTTCGTCCTCCTGATGGCGGTGCTCATCGCCTTCAACTCGACCAGCATCAGCTCGGACGAGAGGCGAAGGGAGCACGCAACGATGTTCGCGTTCGGACTCCCGACGCGGACGGTGATGTCGCTCACCGTGGTGGAGAGCCTGTTCATCGGGATCATGGCCACCCTCCTCGGGATCGCTGGTGGGCCGGCTCGTCATCGCCTGGATGGTGCGCGTCCTGCTGGCCGACACGATCCCCGACATCGGCATCCTCGTCGAGTTGACTCCGGCCACCTACCTAACAGCAGGTCTGCTCGGGACCGTCGCCGTCGCGCTCGCGCCGCTCCTGACGCTGAGGCGCATGCGCCGGATGGACATCCCGGCGACCCTCCGCGTGGTCGAGTGAGCGAGCCCTGGCCGGGTGAGGCTCCTCGCCGGGCGGCGGTAACCTCCCGAGGGGTCGCTTCGGAACCACAGGAGATGACGTGACCTACGTGTTCGGCTTCGATCATCGGCATTCCCAGCACCCGATGGAGCTGAAGGCGTTGCTGGGTGGCAAGGGAGCGAACCTCGCGGAGATGACCTCGGTGCTCGGTCTGCCCGTGCCACCCGGGTTCACGATCACGACCGATGCCTGCCGCTCTCACATGTCCGGCGGTTGGCCGGCAGGGCTCGACGAGGAGGTCGCCGCGGCCCGGGCCGACCTCGAGGCACGCACGGGCAGGACGCTGGGAGATCCGGCAGATCCGCTGCTGGTCAGCGTCCGGTCCGGCGCGAAGTTCTCGATGCCGGGGATGATGGACACCGTCCTCGACCTGGGCCTGGGCGACGAGGCGGTGGAGGGGCTCGCGGCGCAGACCGATCCTCGCTTCGCCCACGACTCGTACAGGCGCTTCGTCCAGATGTACGGGTCGATCGTGCTCGGTGTACCCGGGGAGAGCTTCGAGGAGCTGCTCGTCGACGCCAGGCAGCGGGCCGGGGTGGCTGCGGACTCCGAGCTCTCGACCGAGGAGCTGCGCGAGCTGGTGCGCGGGTACCTCGCCCTGGTCGAGCGGGAGACCGGCGGCCCCTTCCCGCAGGACCCGGACGTGCAGCTCCGCGGGGCGATCGAGGCGGTGTTCCGGTCGTGGGAGTCACCGCGCGCCAAGGCATACCGCAGGCGTGAGCACATCCCCGACGACCTCGGCACGGCGGTGAACGTGCAGCTGATGGTCTTCGGCAACCGCGACGACGAGCTCGGGCACCGGGGTCGGCTTCACCCGCAACCCGTCCACCGGCGAGCCCGAGCCCTACGGTGACTTCCTGCTCAACGCCCAGGGAGAGGACGTCGTGGCCGGGATCCGCACGACCGAGCCGCTGGCTGCGATGGGAGAGCACTTCCCGGGACCGTACCGGGAGCTGCTCGAGATCTTCGACCGGCTCGAGCTGCACTACCGGGACATGCTCGACACCGAGTTCACGATCGAGCAGGGGAAGCTGTGGATGCTCCAGGTGCGGGTCGGGAAGCGCGCCGGCAGGGCGGCGCTGCGGATCGCCGTCGAACTGCACCGTGACGAGCGCATCGCGCTCACAGTGGAGGAGGCCCTCCTTCGGGTCTCGCCCGATCACCTCGACCAGGTGCTGCATCCCGCAGATAGACAGGCACGGGCAGGCCTTGCTCACGACGGGGCTGGCTGCCTCGCCGGGAGCGAGCGGTGGGCAGGGTGTACTTCACCGCAGACGATGCGGTGAGCGCGGTCGAGCGCGGCGAGCGGGTGATCCTGGTCAGGCAGGAGACCTCTCCCGAGGACGTGCAGGGGATGGAGGTGGCGGAGGGCATCCTGACCTCGCGGGGAGGACTCGTGAGCCACGCAGCGGTCGTGGCGCGAGGCTGGGGCAAGCCGGCCGTCGTCGGTGCCGAGGGCGTACAGATCGTCGACCACCGCTTCACGGTCGGGGAGAGCACAGTTCACGAGGGTGACGTGATCTCGATCGACGGCACGCACGGGGGAGGTGGTGCTCGGGGAGGTCGACCTCAGCGAAGCGAGCGTCCCCGAGGAGTTCGACCTGGTGCTCTCGTGGGCCGACGAGGTTCGGAAGAGTGGGCTTCGGGTGAGGGCCAACGCCGACAACGGTCCGGACGCCGCCAGGGCACGCGACTACGGGGCCGAAGGCATCGGTCTGTGCCGGACGGAGCACATGTTCCTCGGGGAGCGCCTCCCGATCGTGAGGCGGATGATCCTCGCACCCGACGAGGCCGAGGAGGAGGCCGCGCTGGCCGAGCTGCTCGACGTCCAGCGGTCGGACTTCGTCGAGATCCTCGAGGCGATGGACGGGCTACCGGTCACGATCCGCCTTCTCGACCCACCCCTCCACGAGTTCCTCCCCGACATCGACGAGCTCATCGCCGGTCAGGCACGGGGAGAGCTCGACGGCTACACCGCGGATCTGTTCGAGGCGGCACGCGACTGGCGGGAGGAGAACCCGATGCTCGGGACCCGGGGTGTGAGGCTCGGGATCCTGAAGGGCGGGCTGTACAAGATGCAGGTGCAGGCGCTGGCGGAGGCGGTCCAGATCCGCCGGTCGGCCGGCGGGGATCCGCTGGTGCAGGTCATGGTGCCGCTGGTGGCGACCGAGTCGGAGCTGCACCTGGTGAGGGGCTGGGTCTCCGACGAGCTGACGCAGGTGCTGGGCGAAGGTCACGGCGTCCGCATCGGAACGATGATCGAGATCCCCCGTGCGGCGATCCGGGCGGACGAGATCGCCCGGCAGGCCGACTTCTTCTCCTTCGGGACCAACGACCTCACGCAGATGGCCTTCGGCTTCAGCCGCGACGACGTCGAACGTCGGCTGATGCCCCGGTACCTCGAGGAGGGGATCCTCCCCCGGAACCCGTTCGAGACGATCGACCAGCGGGGGGTGGGCGAGCTGGTGCGGCTGGCGGTCGAGCGCGGGCGGCAGACCCGACCCGATCTCGAGCTGGGGGTGTGCGGCGAGCACGGCGGCGATCCCGAGTCGATCGCCTTCTTCTCGTCGATCGGCCTCGACTACGTGTCGTGCTCACCGTTCAGGGTTCCGATCGCGCGGCTGGCGGCTGCGCACGCGGTGCTCGCGTCGGGCACCTGACCGGTCCGGGGAGGGTGCCGGCCCGGCGGGCGGGGTCAGCCGGGCCCGGTAGTCTTGGTCCGTGGAGGATGGCGGCTGACCATGGGCATCGTCGACGAGGACGTGGCCAAGGTCCGCGAGGCCACCGACATCGTGGCGCTGGTGAGCGAGCACCTCGCGCTGAAGAAGGTGGGACGTCGCTGGCAGGGGCTGTGCCCCTTCCACGCCGAGAAGTCGCCTTCGTTCTCGGTGAACCCGGAGCTGGGCCTGTACTACTGCTTCGGGTGCCAGGCCAAGGGCGATGCCATCACCTTCGTGCGCGACATCGAGCACCTCGACTTCGCGGGTGCTGTCGAGCACCTGGCCAAGCGTGCGGGGATCGCGCTGCGCTACACGGACCGGGGCGAGGGTGAGGGTCGCAAGAAGCGCACCAGGCTGATCGAGGCGGCCGCTGCCGCGGTCGAGTGGTACCACGAGCGGTTGCTGTCGGCGGAGGACGCGTGCCCGCGCTCGTGGGTACCTGCGATCGCGGGGCATCGACGGCGACACCGCTCGCGCGTATCGCCTGGGCTGGGCACCGGAGGGCTGGGACGAGCTGACGAGGGCGCTGAAGCTTCCCGACCAGGTCATGGTGGACGCCGGTCTGGCGTTCCGGAACCGGCGCAACCGGCTCACCGATCAGTTCCGTGGGCGCCTGCTCTTCCCGATCTTCGACACCCAGGGCGACCCGGTCGGGTTCGGGGGGAGGGTGCTCCCCGGTGGCACCGGCCCCAAGTACAAGAACTCGCCGGAGACCGCGATCTATGAGAAGGGCAAGATCCTGTACGGGTTGAACTGGCACAAGGCGGCCATCGTCGAAGCCGGTGAGGCGGTGGTGTGCGAGGGATACACCGACGTGATCGGCTTCGCCCGGGCCGGCGTGGGGCGGGCAGTGGCCACGTGCGGCACAGCTCTCACCGAGGAGCACGTGAGGATCCTGAAGCGCTTCGCGAACCGCGTCGTGCTGGCGTTCGACGCGGACGTCGCCGGACAGGCCGCCGCCGAGCGCTTCTACGAGTGGGAGAAGAAGTACGAGATCGACGTGGCGGTCGCAGAGCTGCCCGAAGGCGTCGATCCGGGCGACCTCGCACAGGACGACCCGGAGATGCTGCGACGGGCTGTCGAGGACGCGAAGCCGTTCCTGGGCTTCAGGGTGCACCGGGTCCTCGCTGCCGCCTCGATGGGCTCACCCGAGGGTCGGGCGAGGGCGGCCAAGGCCGCGCTGGCGGCCGTGCGCGAGCACCCCGATCCGCTCGTGCGCGACCAGTACCTCATGGAGATCGCGGACCGCTGTCGCATCGATCCCGCGCAGCTCCGCAGCGGTGCGTCGGGGGGCACCGCAGGAGGGGAGAGATCACGCTCGGGTCCGAGCACAGACGCCGTCGCCCGCGAGCGACGGGCCACGCCGGCGATGGAGGCGCTGCGGGTGGCGGTCCACGATCCCGAGGCCGTGGCCGAGCACCTCGACGAGGTCCTGTTCGACGATCCCGTGGAGTTGGCCGCCTACCGGGCGCTGGCCGGTGCGCACACGCTCCACGAGGCGTTGGAGCGGGCCGAGCCGGGTGCAGCCGAGCTGCTGCAGCAGCTGGCCGTCGAGGAGTCCGAGGCCGAACCCGGCGACGTGGTGGCCAGGCTCATCGACGAGGCAGTGGCCCGCGAGATAGTCCGGCTCGAGGCGCGGGCCCGCCGCTCGGAGGATCCGCTCCGGTTCGCAGCGGACATGGCCGAAGCGAAGCTGCTGGTGGAGCGGCTGAGGGAGCCGTCCTCCTCGCTGGATGCCGCAGGGCAGTTGGTAGGGTGGCTGAGGGACAAGGCCGAGGGGAGCGATGACTGAGGTGACCGGGTCGCACACGCTTCCTCCGTGGTCGGTGGCCCCGGAGGCGGAGGTCGATGCGCTGCTGGCCCGCGGGCGGGAGAAGGGCGAGCTCACCCTCGACGAGGTCCTGGTCGTGCTCGGCTGCGAGCTGACGGTCGATATCGAGCGCCAGGTCCGTGAGCGGCTGGAGCTGGAAGGCATCCGGCTCAACGACGGGATCGACACTGCGGCCCTCGATCTGGACGACGTGGCCGAGACGCTGGAGCGGGAAGAGGGTGGTGCGTCGGATGCCGGTCCGTCGGACGCTGCCCTCGGTGAGATCGATGACGAGATCGACGCCGAGATCGCGGCCGAACGTCGCGAGGCCGAGCGGCGGCTCCGGTACTCGCGGGTCTCCCCGGCGAGGGTGGCCGAGGCGGGGCGGGGCTTGGGGTCGGCCGATCCGGTGCGCATGTACCTGAAGGAGATCGGGCGGGTGCCGCTCCTGGACGCGCGCGAGGAGGTGGCCCTGGCGCGTCGCATCGAGGCGGGGAAGGAGGCCGAGGAGACCCTCGCCGACCTCGCCGCCTCCGGTCGGCTGGCCGATCTGCCGATCGTCGAGCGCAAGACGATCGAGCGGCGCGAGCGCGACGGCGTGATGGCGAAGGCGGAGCTCACCGAGGCGAACCTCCGCCTAGTGGTATCCATCGCGAAGAGGTACGTGGGTCGGGGGATGCTGCTGCTGGACCTCATACAGGAGGGCAACCTCGGTCTGATGCGAGCGGTCGAGAAGTTCGACCACACGAAGGGCTTCAAGTTCTCGACGTACGCGACCTGGTGGATCCGTCAGGCGATCACCCGCGCCATCGCCGATCAGGCCCGCACCATCCGGATCCCGGTGCACATGGTGGAGTCGATCAACAAGGTCCACAGGGTCCAGAGGCAGATGGTCCAGGAGCTCGAGAGGGAGCCGACCATCGAGGAGCTGGCCGAGCGGGTGGACATGACCCCGGCCCGGGTGCGCGAGATCCAGCGGATCTCCCAGGATCCGCTCTCGCTCGACTCACCTGTCGGCGAGGAGGACGACTCGAACCTGGGGGACTTCATCGAGGACCAGCAGGTGGATGCCCCGGCCGACGTCGCGACGCGGAGGATGCTCGGCAAGGCAGTGGTCGAGGCGCTGGACGAGCTGAACGACCGCGAGAAGAAGGTGGTGAAGCTCCGCTTCGGCCTGGAGGACGGCCTGCCGCGCACGCTCGAGGAGGTCGGGCGTGAGTTCGGGGTGACCCGCGAGCGGATCCGGCAGATCGAGTCGAAGACCCTCGCCAAGCTGCGGCACCCGCACAGGAGCGAGAAGCTGCGGGACTACCTCGAGGGGGAGTGAGTCCGGCGCAGCGGCCAGCACTTCTGCGGTACCCGCACAGGAGCGAGAAGCTGCGGGACCACCTCGAGGGGGAGTGAGTCCGGCGCAGCGGCCAGCACTTCTGCGGTACCCGCACAGGAGCGAGAAGCTGCGGGACCACCTCGAGGGGGAGTGAGTCCGGCTCAGCGGCCAGCGCTTCTGCGGCACCCGCACAGGAGCGAGAAGCTGCGGGACCACCTCGAGGGGGAGTGAGCCCGGCTCAGCGGCTGCAGGCCGGGCCGCCTCAGCCGGCGCGTGGGAAGTCGATGACCCGGTGGTCGGGTGCGGTGGCGTCCTTGAGAGCGTCCTTGGTCGCGGTGAGCGCGTCGTCCACCAGGCCGCGACCCAGATCGAGGAGCTGTGCGACTGCCTCGCTCTCCCTGACCGGTCGGAGGAGTCGGCTGATCTGCTCGTAGCGTTCGCGGCCGGCCCTCGTGCCGAAGTAGTAGCCGACGGCCAGCCCCGCCACGAGTCCGGTCTTGAAGCCCATGCGGGAGTTGTAGCGCACGACGGGCGGCGGGTCGAGGTGCTGCGGGGTTCGGAGTCGCCACCGGCGATGGCTCAGCCGCTATCGAGTGAGGGGCGGCGCGGGCACCAGTGGCACGGCCGGCCGGCGGAGAGTGGCTGGCTGATGGAGGGGTGGTGGAGGGGATGGGCACGTGTGCTGCTGCCGGTTCGCCCGGCCCGGCGCATCCGACGACCCGGTGCTGCATCCAGCCGCGAGAACGGCGATGACGCTCGCAGGGCTTCGCGGGGCCGCTGCTAGACTCGGCCGGTCCGATCCGGGGTAGCTCAACTGGCAGAGCACTCGGCTGTTAACCGAGGTGTTGTGGGTTCGACCCCCACCCCCGGAGCTCTGAACGTGCGACGGGACCCTCCGTGGAGGGCCCCGTGCAGTGGTGGCGTCAGGCGTCGATCAGTTGGTCTTGGAGCGCGACTCCCGGAGGTCGATCGCGTCGGGCCTCGGCATCGGCTCCGGCCGGGCCGTGGTGACGGTGCCCCGGAGGTCGACCACGGGCGTCGCCGCAGCGGGGGCCACATCGAGGGTGCCAGCCCGGGTGATGGTGAGCGCAGTCACGACCCACACCCCCATGGTTACGGCAGAGATGACCACGAGCACGACGTTGGTGGTGGCTACGGCGAACATCACCAGCGCCAGAGCGGGGACCGCCAGGACCATGAGCCAGGCGCTCAGCCGATCCCTCGTCTTCTCACCTCGTCCCATCGTCCTACCCCCCTTCCTCCCGCCTTCGCCTGTTCACCTTCGGTGGGTCGCCCGACCCAGCTCCCTAGGCCTTTCGGCCTACCCGGGTAGATCGACCGGCCCAGGCGCGGACTTGAGGGATTTTCCACACGGCGCGGCGTCGCGCGGTGCTGCCGGCTGTGCCGGTGGTCGTGGGGTCCTGCAGCCGGCGATGTGAGGGACCAGCGGAGTGCGGGTGATGAGCGGAGGTCGCGCCAGCGTCGCCACGGGGGCCGACCCAGCGCCCAAGCTGCGGGGGCGGGGGTCCCGCCAGCGTTCGCCACGGCAACGGATGCCGGACCCAAGCTGCGGGGGCGGATGTCCCGCCAGCGTTTGCCACGGCAACGGATGTCGGGCCCAAGCTGCGCGGCGGAGGTCCCGCCAGCGTTTGCCACGCCGGCGGATGTCGTGTCCGGCCTCCGGAGGCGGATCTCGTGCCCAGGGGCGCCGGAGGAGGGCTGTAGCCTCCCAGCACGGGCCCGTAGCTCAGTGGTCAGAGCAGGCGACTCATAATCGCTTGGTCGTGGGTTCGATCCCCACCGGGCCCACTCTTGCAGCCGGCGGTCCAGGTCGCCACGGTGCGGGGAGCGGCGGAACGGCTGAGTTGTTCCCTGTCGGACGCACCCGGGCAGGCACGTCGCTGGGACATCGGAGACCTCGCCCCGGCGCCGCGGATGCCGACTCCGAGCGCATGGGAAGCGCCCGGGTGCAGCCGGGGTCCTCGGCAGGCCCGTCTCAGGGTGGTCTGGTCTCGAGTGCTCAGGAGAAGAGCTGATCGGCGTGGACGGCCTCCGGCGGGGCACGTGTTCCGGCAGTCTCTGGAGTACTCGGGCTCCGGCGCCCAGGGGCCCGGGCGGGACTTCGCGGCCGGCGACGACCGTCCGGCGGCAGCATCCGGCGCTTGCCGGTGCCGGATTCGAGCCGCCAGCCCTCGAAGGTCTTGAGGCGGTGGTGGTGGGGGCAGAGACGGTCGAGCTCGGGAAGATGGGTCCGGCGCGTGGCGGCCCACCCGACGCGGTGGTCGGTCTCGAGGTGCACCGTTGAGCTGCATCCCTCGACGCAGCACTCCGGGTCACGCCACCACAGACGCGGTGCGTTGGTGGGCGCTGGGCTGGCGGCCGAGGTGAGCTGCCGTGCACACGTCGACGCCCTTGGTGACAACAGCGGCGAGGAACGGATCCCCGTCTTCGATCAGCTCTCTCACCGAGGCCACCGGAACCCGGCCCACTCCGGCGACCTCGCAGGTCTCGCCGTCACCGGTGTGGCCCCGTAGGAGTGCAGCGTGGTCGATGCGCACGATGACCGTCGCGTCCGCAGAGCGGCGCCTGCGAGCCCGGGTCGCGCTCGCCCGGCCCCGCCCGGCAGCGGTTGGGGCCCGCCGAGGGACATCACCGCTCTCTCCGGCATCCGGCGCATGGTCACCGGGTTCTCCGGCACCGGGTTCTCCGGCACCGGGCCCCTCGACGCTGGGCTCCTCACCGCTCTCTCCGGCATCCGGCGCATGGTCACCGGGTTCTCCGGCACCGGGTTCTCCGGCACCGGGCCCCTCGACGCTGGGCTCCTCGGCGACGCCGCTCCCGGCACCCTCGTGCTGCTTCCCGCCCGTTCCCGCACCGGCGACGGGCCCCGAAGCCGCAACAGCGCGAGCCATCTCGACGAGGCCGTCGGCTGCGTAGGCCTCGTAGCTCTCGCGTCGGCCCTCGAGCCGAGCCGCCCGGAACGCCGCATCCCGGAACGGGGCCAGCGAGGCCACCACCTCGGCGTGCTCGAGGGGTGGGAGCTTGGCGAAGGTGCACCCCATCCCGTCGGTGTCGGTCCAGTGCCGCAGGCTCCTGCGGGCGAGCTGGGCGCTGTGGCGCCGGCGGTCTGCGGCTGCGTCGTCGGAGACGCTGGCCGCGCGTGCGTGGCGGCGCAGGCCGTCGAGGGGCTCGATGCGGGCCCTGTCCAACAGCTCTGCCTCGAGGCCGGGGTCGTGGGCGGTGGCCTCTGCGATCGCAGCCGCCTGGGGAGCGGAGAGCTCACCCGAGCGCATCGCATCCTCGGTCGCGCCGCCCTCGCCGAGGCGCCGGGCCGTGGCCATGGCGCTCTTGGCGTCGCTGACGCTGGATCCGGTCTCCCTGGCGAGCCAGTGGGCCACGGAGCGCTCGCCCGAGCGCTTCCAGGTGCCGCACTCGGCCACCCGCGTGGCCACGAGCGTGCGTCCGGCGGCCGCGAGGCGCTCCAGGCGTGCGAAGAGCCGAACCGCCGTCGCAGCGTCGTCTCCCGACAGCACGCCGGGCTCGAGGGACTCGAGCTTGGCCGCGACCACATCGACGACCTCTGCGAGGGAGGGATCTCGATCGGCTGCGGCGAACACGTGTTCGATCCTACGCGCATCACAGGGCATGTGCAAGCGGTTCCGCTACGAGCTCCGGGAGACGATCCCGGGGAGCGGTCGCCATCAGGCGGGCCAGCGGTGTGCAGAGCGCGGAGGCGGGCGATGGATCCCGCCCCGAGGGGCCCGTCGCAGCGACACCGGCGGGAGCGCTCGGGACCGGGCCAGCGGCGAGCAGAGCGCGGAGCCGGGCGATGGATCCCGGCCGAGGGGCCCCTCGCAGCGACACCGGCCCGTCGCAGCGACACCGGCGGGAGCGCTCGGGACCGCGCCAGCGGTGTGCAGGGCCCGGAGCCAGGTGGGGACGCTCGACCGAGTGGCCCTTCCCGCGGCGCCGGCTCCGGGGAGCGCGCCAGTGGGGCCGCGGTCGAGGAGCTCTGCCCACCCGCCGGCCGGACCCGCTCTCTCGGAGCGAGCACCCTGGCGGGCGTCTGGTTGACTCTGACTCGTGGAGGTGACCCTCACCGACGGGTTCTGGGGACCGCGCCAGGAGCAGCTGCGCTCCCGCTCGCTGGTGGTGATGTCGGAGCGCCTCGAGGAGCAGGGCGCGGTCGGCAACTTCCGCCGGCTCGCCGAGCGGACGGGCGATCCGCACCGGGCGATGCACTTCTCCGACTCCGACCTGTACAAGTGGCTCGAGGCTGCTGTGCTGGCGGGCCGGTTCGACCTGGCCGACCCGGTGATCGAGCTGATCGAGGCTGCGCAGCACCCCGACGGATACCTGCACACCTACTACGGGACCGACGGTGCACCGGCCCGGTACACCGACCTCGACTTCGGCCACGAGCAGTACTGCTTCGGCCATCTCATCGAGGCGGCCGTCGCCCACAACGGGGCCACCGGCTCCGATCGTCTGCTGGCGGTTACCCGTCGCCTGGCCGACCATGTCTGTGCGACGTTCGGACCGGGCCGCGACGAGCGCACGGATGCCCACCCCGAGATCGAGCTCGCCCTGGCCCGGCTGGCGGCCGTGACGGGGGAGGGCCGCTACGTGGACCAGGCGGCGTGGGCGATCGAGGCGCGGCTGACCTCAGCGGGGACGACGCTGGAGGAGCTCCGGCTCGGCGGCCACGCGGTGCGAGCGTTGTACCTCGTCTCGGGGATCGCGGAGGTCGGGCTGGCGACCGGTGACGAGCGCTGGATCGCAGCCGCGGTTCGGCTCTTCGACTCGTTGGTGGACGAGCACGCGTACCCGACCGGCGCGGTCGGCGGCAGGTGGCTGGGAGAGGCGATCGGCAAGCCGTACGAGCAGCCCGATGCCATGTCGTACACCGAGAGCTGCGCCGCGGTCGCAGCGGTGCAGCTCTCCGAGAGGATCTGGAGGCTCACGCGCGATCCGCGCGCTCTCGACCAGATCGAGCTGCTGCTGTTCAACGCGGTGCCGTGCGGTGTCGGAGGCGAGGGGGAGAGCTGGTTCTACTCCCAGCCCCACGCCGTCGCGGAGGTGGCGGGGGAGACGAACCCCTGGCCGTACGGTTTCGACTACGGCCAGCTGATGCTCCTGGAGTGGTTCCCGGCCCGGCGCCACCGCTGGTTCGACGTGCCGTGCTGCCCTCCCAACCTCGGCCGCCTCTTCGCCTCGGTGGACCGACACGTGGCCGAGGTCGACACCGGAGGTGACCTGCTCCTGCACCTGCCGCTGGCGGGACGGATCCGGGGTGACGGCTGGGAGGTCGAGGTCACGGGCGAGTACCCGGAGGACGGGAAGGTGGGTGTGATCGTCCACTCGGCGCCCCCGGGACGGTCGGTCCGCGTGCGCAGGCCGGGCTGGGCCGGTGGCGCTGGGCACGAGACGATTCCGCCCGGTGGCGAGTTGGAGCTGCCGGTGGCCTGGGAGTGGTGGACGACCGACGACCGGGTGGAGGGCGCCTCGGGCACGGTCCACCTCCGTCGGGGACCGGTGGTGCACTGCGTGGAGGGTGTCGACCATCCGGGGATCGATCTCCGTGACCTGGTGGTCGACCCGACGCGAGCTCCCGAGGAGGCCTTCTCGGTGCTGGTCCGGGAGGGGCCCTTCGGGCTCCACGGGCCGGTGCGGGTAGAGGCGGGTGAGCGCCGGCCCGTCTCGGTTCGCACCACGCCGTACGCCGAGTGGGGGAACCGTGGTCTCGGCACGATGCGGCTCCGATTCCCGACCGTGTGACCGAGCCACCGCCTCCAACTGCCGCGTCGAGCCCCCGCGTCGAGCCCCCGAGTCGAGCCCCCGAGTCGATCCCCCGGATCCCGCCGGGTCCGCCGGTGCTCCATCGACCCGCAGTCGTCGACGCGCCGGATCCCCTGGAGCGCGACTCTGGAGCAGATGGCAGCGCGCGAAGAGATTGGATCGAGGGTCGTGCGGGCGGCAGCGCTGCTGGCCGGGGCAGCGCTCCTCGCAGCTTTGGTCTCGTGCGCGTCCGACACGAGCGACTCGCAGGGGTCCGGAACAGGAGAGTCCTCGGAGAGCAGCACCACCAGCGTGCCGAGCTCCACCACCGGCACCGCCCCGTCCGCCACGGACGGAGAGGGGCCGCGGGCGCTGCCCCCGACCTTCGTCGACATCGAGGTCGACAGCTTCCCCCGCCCGGCGGAGGAAGCGTGCGCGCGGAACACCGAGGTGGTCGAGGTGGCGAGCGGCGAGAGCCTCGCGACCGCGGTGCGCGAAGCCCCCAGCGGCAGCACGGTGCTGGTGGAGCCCGGGACCTACTCGGGTGAGAACGACGAGGACTTCCGCGCGCTCGTCTTCGAGAGCCCCGACGTCTGCCTGCGCGCCGCAGGAGACGGCGAGGTGATCGTGGAGGCTGCCGACGCCCAGAACATCGGCATCGAGATCACCGCCGGTGAGGTGGTGGTCGAGGGCGTGGTGCTGCGTGGCTTCCGCACCGGGGTGAGCCTCATCTCCGAGCCCGGACACACGATCCGAGACATCACGCTGGAGCGCCTGAGGGTGGAGCGGGGAGCGGGCGACTTCAACGAGGGGATCATCGCCTTCGCCGACAACCAGGAGGTGGCAGGCAATCCGGCGACGGTCGACGGCCTGCTGCTGCGCGACGTGGTCGTGACCGGTACCGACCTCGGGGTCTCCTGCAACTTCGGGCCGTGCGAGCACTGGTGGCTGGAGCGGGTGGCGGTGACCGGACGCCCGGGTACCGAGGGCAGCGGTTCGGACACGTTCGCGATAGAGGACGGGAGGCAGATCGTTGCGGTCGACTCGACCTTCACCGGAGCCGCAGCGGACGGCATCGACATCAAGGCCGCCGACGTGGTGGTGTTCGGCACCCGTGTCACGGATGTCGCACGAAACGCGATCAAGCTCTGGGAGGGGGGCGACGTGATCAACACCGTCGTCGACGGCTCAGGAGCCGATGCGGCCCTGGTCGGGGAGCAGCAGGCCCGCTACCGCTACCTGCACGTGCTCGTGACCCACCACGGGCTGGGGGCGGAGCCGTACGTCGGGTCCTGGGGGTACATCCCCGACAGCCCGGTGAGGCTGGAGATCGTCAACTCGATCTTCCACGAGAGCTCACCGGGCGGGTTCTGGGTGTCGGAGGGCTCCGACGTCTCGATCCGCAGCACGATCTTCGACGACGGCGAGGCGAAGCTCTTCGACGTGGGCTCGGGTGAGACGTACATGGCTTCGGACCTGCCGGTGCTGGAGGACCTGGGATGGATCTCGCATGTGGTGATCGCCGATCCGCTCTTCGTGTCCCCGGAACAAGGTGACTTCACGACCCGAGCCGACAGTCCGGCACGGGATGCGGCCGAGGAGGTGGACCGCCTGCGCACCGATGCCGCCGGCGCTCCTCGGTCGCAGGGCCGGGGTCCCGACATCGGTCCTTTCGAGTCCGGATGAGCGGAGGTCGCGCCTGGGTCGGCGGCGAGACGCAGGCTCGTGACCTTCCGGCCCTGCCGCCCTCGGCCGAGCGCCGCTCGGGCAGCGCCCCTCGTGGCGATCTGCTCAGCCGGGGACGAAGTCGAAGTGGAGCATCGACGCCGTCTGGCTGGCGGTGGCCATCAGGTGGCCGTTCTCGCTCCAGATGTGCGCCGCGCCGTGGGCGTAGTCACCGACGGCCAGGTGAGGCCTGAGGTCCAGGAGCATCCACTCGCTGTCCACGAACGAGCCGATCCGGATCGTGTTGTCGAGGCTGGTGCCCCCGGCCACGACCTCGAAGGCGTAGGCGACCGACAGAGGCACCATGTCCGCCATGTAGGCGGCGACGACAGCGGTGATCGGCTCGTGGTCGGTGCGGCGGATCCAGAGGCAGATCCGCCCGGGGGCAGGGTCGGGGTGCTCGAGGATCTCGGCCTGGCGGATCTCCATGACCGTGTTGAAGCCGCTGTTCTCCCGGAACGGAGGCTCGGTGCCACCCGATCGAGCGAAGCGCACCAGGCCGCTGAACGGGCTGGTCCAGCGCTCGGAGCTGTCCGGGTCCGTGACGACCGGCGCGTTCTCGAACTCGTCCGTGAGCCCGTCCTCGCGGTAGTTCCCGGTGGCACCGAGCGAGGCGAAGATGACCTGACCGGAGTCGTCGGTTCCGGTGACGCGCAGCTGGTTGGTGCGCCGCCCGGGCGCGAGCACCTCGGCCAGCACCGAGATCTCGGCGCCATGGGTGGCCGAGGCCACGAACTGGGTGGTCATCCAGAGAGCGCGCCTGTCGGAGACCGCCTCGGCGGCAGCGATCGAGGCCGCGATCGCCGTGCCGCCGTACAGGCGCCCGTCCAGACGGGCGAGGTGGTCGGCGACGGTGAACCGGAACTGCCCGGGTGAGTCTTCGGCGACGAGCCCCAGGAAGTCGATGTCGGCCTGCACCCGGATCACGCTAGGGCGGCCCGGTCCACCGGCGGTAACCGGTCGGAGTCGCAGACATGAGCTCACGGACGCGGTCGGCAGATCCGCCGGCCGGCGACTTTCGGCAGCCAGCGCCGCCCGGCAGCTACCGACGCCCGGAAGCTACCGTCGCCCGACAGCGACTGACGCCCGCCAGTGACCGACTCCCGGCAGCCAGCGCTGCCCGACAGCGACCGACGTCCGGCAGCGAGGTGCTGACTGCGTGTCAGTGACCCCGACAGCAACGGGGAGGCGTCGCCGGCGGGAGGGAGCGGCTGGCAGCGAGGGAGCAGCGAGGGAGCAGCGAGGGAGTAGCGTCGCCGCTGCGTGCACCCGAGATGAGGGAGGTCCGAGATGTCCGACGAGCGCCGGATCTGGGCCATGACGAGCCCCCAGCTTCCAGCCAGCATGATCGCTGCGATGGCGAAGCAGCTGGAGGACTCGGGGGTGACGGGGGTGTTCGCGCCACAGGTGCTCGGCCCACCGTTCCCGCCGTTGGCTGCGGCGGCGACCTCGACCACGAGGCTCAAGCTCGCATCGGGGATCGCCCTGGCGTTCGCCCGCAGCCCGTTCGAGACAGCGATGGCCACCATCGACATGGACCGCATGTCGGGAGGCCGCTTCGTGCTCGGCCTCGGTCCCAGCGTGAAGGCGTGGAGCGAGGCGCTGTTCAGCCAGCCGTACGGGAAGCCGCTCGCGCACCTGCGGGAGGTGATCGACGTGGTCCGGTTGATGGTGGCCAAGGGGCACACCCACGAGCTCACGACCTACGAGGGCGAGTACGTGAAGATGGACTTCACCTTCTTCCCGCCCCAGGAGCCTCCGGTGAGGACGGAGGTGCCGATCTGGATCGCCGCGCTGCGCGGCGCGCTGGTGAAGCTGGGCGCGGAGATCGGCGAGGGGGTGATCGGCCACCCGATGTGGTCACGCCGCTGGATCGCCGAGGAGGTACCCGGCTGCATCGAGGAAGGCCTTGCGCGGGGCGGTCGCGAGCGCTCCGAGATTGAGGTGAACGTCTGGCCGTTCGTGGCGATCAACGACGATGTGGGGGCGGCGATCGATGCTGCGAGGCCGACGATCGCGTTCTACGCCAGCGCGGAGCAGTACCACTCGTACTTCGAGTGGCACGGGTGGGGGGAGGTCGCGAGGCAGCTGAACGAGCACGTGAGCAAGGGCGACCTGCGCACGGGGAACTTCCTCTCGTACGTCCACCTCGTGCCGGACGAGATGGTGCTCGACTTCTTCATCTGCGGGTCGCGGGACGAGTGCCTCGCCCAGGTCGAGCCGATCTGGGAGGTGGCCGACTCGATCACGCCGGTGCCGCCGACGTGGGGGAACGACGTCGGGGTGATCTTCGAGTACACCCAGCGCATCGCCGAGGCCTTCTATCCCGGAAACGCGTGAGAGGGCCTGCATCCTGCGAAGCTTCGGCGCGCCGACGGGCGACGGCTCGGCGCGTGACCTGCCACGGTGACGCGTGGCGCGCTGATGTGCGGGTGACGGCTGGGCGCGCACCTGTCCGGGCGACGCCTGGTATGTGAGCCTTCCTAGGCAGGCCTGACATCGACGCGGGTGGTGCGGTCGGTCGGCGCCGGCTGCCACTGCATCGACGAGTACCTCAGGTGGCCCCAGCCGGTCACCAGGTGCAGCCACTTCACCATCCCCGCCTCCACCTGGGTGCCGTCGCCCCAGCCGGTGAAGCCGTACGGCTCCCAGGCGGCGTAGAGGATCACCTGCCCCGGGCGCACGCCCGATGAGAGGCGTGCCGCGATCCGGAACGAGCCGAGGTCGTTGACCACCTCGACGAGGCTGTCGTCGGAGATCCCGAGGCCTCGCGCCTGGTCGCGGTTCATCACGAGGGTCGGGTGGCCACGCGTCGTCTGGAGGATGAGCGGGTTGGTCGCGTTGCAGGCGTGGATGCTCCACCGAGGGTGCCCGCCCGTGAGCATGAACGGATGCTCACCGCCCACCGCGGGGGGCGGCTTGTGGGTGGGCAGCTCCTCATCGGCTTCGAGGAACCACGGGTGGTCGACGTAGAAGGTCGCGCGCCCCGTGAGGGTCGGGTACGCGGTGCCGCCCTCCACGTTCCAGCGGAACCCCGAGAAGGTCTCCTCCGGGTCGATCGCTGATCCGAAGAAGAGGCCCTGCGGGAAGCTCCCGTTCCCGATCACCGTCGCGAAGCCTCGGTCCCGGAGGGTCGCGAGGCACTCGTCCGGTTCGAGCACGCCCGACAGGGCGGTGTCCCTCACCAGCTCGTCGACCATCGCCTCGTCGTCGCGCAGCTGGCCGGACAGGTGGAACGCGTCACCCAGCTCGGCGAGTGGCCGGGGTGCCATCCGCCCGACCCGGTGATCGCCGATGCCTCGTTCGACGGCGCGGCGTGAGATCGCCTCGGTCAGGTCGCAGAAGATCTGCCAATCGGTCCGTGCCTCGCCAGCGGGCTCGATCCCCCGGTCCGTGAACACGAGCTCGAGGGAGTGCGAGATCGGGTACTGGAGGTTGACCCGCTCGCCCTCGTGCGCCGCGGGGAGGAGGATGTCCGCGTACATCCCCGCGGTGTTGATGCGCTGGTCGATCGAGACGACCATCGAGAGCTGGGGCCAGAGCTTGTCCAGGAGGGTCCTCCCGCCCCCGCGGGTCCGCCTCAAAGCGTTGGTGCCCGGCTCGATCAGCACCCTCGGCGGCTGGTCCGCACGCGGTCGGATCAGGGGCTGCCAGAGAGGGGTGGCTTCGTCGAGGTACTCGCGGAACGGGCGGGGGGATGCGCCCCAGTCGGGCTGGTCCCACAGCTCGCCGAAGCCGCAGTGGTTGAACCAGAAGAACGCGGGCGGGGTCGCGCCGCTGGCCAGCGCCGCGAGGCTCGCCATGTCCCAGATGCCAGGCCTGGGGAGCGCCGGGGGCACCCCGTCCACTGCCGGCGGCATCATCGCTCGGGCAGCGGATATCACCTGGTCGGCCGCCTCCATCCCCGGCCGGCCCTTGAGGGCTCCGATGTAGGCGCCGTCGAACGGGAAGGCGCAGAAGGTGTCGAACCCGCGGCCCTGGCGCCCCCAGTTCCCGGTGAGGGCGAGGAGCAGGTCCATGGACCTCTCCATCAGGTCGCCGTGGTAGTGCTTCGCCGTGTCGAAGCCCTCGTGCAGCTTGGTCCGGCCCGCCGCGACGCGCCGTGCCAGGGCGCGGATCGTCTCGGGGTGCACACCGCACATCCGGGATGCATCCTCGGCCCGGTACGACTCGAGCCTGCGCCGCAGGAGCGCGAACGCCGGGGTCACCTGAGCGGTGGACCCGTCGGTCAGCACCACCTCGTAGGTGCCGTCGAGGGGTGCGGCGGGGTTGCCCCCGAGCCGGTCCGGGTCGACGGGGGCCGGCCCTTGCCCTGGCTCCCAGACGTGGAAGCGGTCTTCGCGGCCTCCGTCGACGAGGTCGGCTTCGCGCAGCAGCCGACCGGTCTCGGTGATGACGAGCAGCGGGAGATCGGTCTGGGATCGGACGAACTCGTCGTCGACGAGGCCCTCCGACACGACCACCTCGCACATGGACAGGCCGAGCGCCGCGTCGGTCCCGGGCTCGATCGGAACGAACCAGTCGGCGCACACCGCCGAAGGGCTGAAGTCGGGTGCGATGACCACGATCTCCGCGCCGTGGTATCGGGCCTCGGTCAGGTAGTGGTGGTAGGGGATGCGGGTGTAGGCGGGGTTCGCGTGCCAGATGAGCACCAGGTCCGCGTGGAAGGTGTCGGCTGCCGCCGAGCCGCCTGCCATGCTCCCGAAGGTGATGTAGTGCCCTGCCGGGAAGTCGTTGACGGTGGCGTTCCCGTCGATGGAGACCGCGCCCAGCAGGGAGGCGAAGCGCAGGAACGCCCCGATGAGCAGCATCCCCCCCTCGGGACCCTCGTCGACGAGCACCGTCTCGGGGCCGGACTCTTCGATGGCATCGAGGACGGCATCGGCGACCGAGGTGAGCGCCTCGTCCCAGCTGATCTGCTCCCACCGGCCGCCCCCACGCTCGCCGACGCGGCGCATCGGGTGCAGCAGCCGGTCACCGCTGTCGATCTGGCGGTGCCAGGCGGCTCCCTTCTGGCAGCCCATCGGGTTCTGGTCTGGAACGCCCTCTTGTGGGGGCCCGAAGTGGCCCGCCGGCTCCTGCCACCGGATCCGGCCGTCGCCGACGAAGACGCGGTAGGAGCAGGTGGAGAGGCAGTTGCTGCAGTGGGTTCCGTAGTGCACCGAGTCCCAACCCGTCCTCCTTCGGTAGGAGCTCTCGGTGGTGGTGGGTCGGGGGTTCATATCGCGTCGTTCCTCTTGAGCCAGCCCAGAGCCAGCCAGCCCCAGACCGGCGGGAGGTAGTACGTGAAGGTGCGGTGCAGCAGCGTTGCAGCCACAGCGGTCTCCTGAGGGACTCCAGCCGCCGTGAGCCCCGCGATCATCCCGGCCTCGGTGACCCCCATCCCTCCAGGGATGGGCGCGAGGCCGCCGACGAGGCTGGCGAAGGAGTTGGTGAGCACCACGGCCGAGAACGCAACCGATCCGCCGTAGGCGTGGACCGCAGAGCCGAGCGAGAGGGCGAAGAACAGCTGCGTGCCCAGAGCACCCCCGAAGAGCAGCGCCGCCTTCCGCGGCTCTGCCGTAACCCCTCGCAGGTTGCGGCTGACCTCCCGTACCTGTGGCTTCGCCTTCAGCACCACGAGTCGGCGCACGCGGGGGATTGCCAAGAGGACTCCCGCGAGCCCGCCCAAGACCAGGATGTACAGGATCCACGGCGTGCCGCTGCCGTCGGAGCCGGCACCGAGCTCCACCTCTCCCATGTCGGGCCGATATATCAAGAGGCAGACGGCCGCCAGGCTCACCTGGATGATGAAGCCGGCGATGCTCCAGAGAAGCCCCGAGCTGACGGCGACCGCGGGGGAGAGGCCCTGCTTCTGGAAGAACCGGATGACCATGGCGGTGTTGGCAGCCGTGCCGCCGACGAGGCCGGTGAAGCCGTTGGAGAACTGCAGCATCACGACGCGCGCGAACGGGAGAGGTGCATCGACCGCACCGACGACCGTGATCGCACTCGTGAACTGGGGGAGCTGAGAGCAGATGATCACCGCCAGGACCCAGGCAAGCTCCGCGTCGATGAGGGTGCCCCACAGGTCGTCCACCGACGCGAGCTCGCCAGCGAGCAGGTAGATGCCGAGCACGGTCGCCGCTGCCAGCAACATGTCCATCGGGGACACGCGGCGCAGCTCGGTCAGCTCGGGGCGCTCGGCTCCGGTGATCTGGAGGATCTCGTCGCGCACGGCATCCACCAGCACCTTGGGCTTCTCAGGTCGCCTCCTCGTCGCGACGGCGAGGGCCGAAGGTTGGAGGAGAGGGAGGAGCTGCACGAGAACCTCGTCTCCGAGCGCGTGACGGGCGCTGGAGACAGCGTTCACCGGTCCGGCGATCCGCGCGGCCGAGATGAGCATGCCGAGCCGATCGAGCGAGCGTGCCTCGGAGTCGGTGGTGAGGTTCGCCCGGCTGAAGTCGACGAGAGTCGCGTTGCCATCCGCTCCGATCAGCAGGTTCTCGGGGCAGACGTCGCCGTGCGTGAGGCCTGCATCGTGAAGCGAGGCAAGCGTCTTCCACATGGCGTCGAGGACCTGGTCGGCGACCGGTTCTTGCCGGAGCGTCGCCAGATCGATGTCGCTGATCGAAACGGGTTCAGGTGGGGGGACGTCGTCGGGTCGTTCGAGTGTGGCCCGAGCCTCCTCGTCCCGGCGGGCCATCGCGGCCGCCAAGAGCTCGGGCCAGAGGTCTCGCCCTGATGCGCCGGTGCCTTCCGGGAGCTCGACCACCAGGATCGCGTTGTCACGCGGTCCGGCACTTCCGGCTGTGACGACGGTCGGCACGTCGACCAGGGCCCGCTCGGCGAGCATGAGGAGGAACGCCTCCCGCTCGACCCGTTGCAGCCGGGTCTGGCTCCACCCGGATCCGCCGGATCTGTACCAGAGCGACTGCCAGAGGTTCGAGAGCACCTGGGCATCGGTGGCGTCGCGTCCGATGACGCGCACTGCGAGCGTGGTGCCATCCGGGCGTATGCAGTGGAACCGCACCGCGCCCCAGCTCTGGATGGGGTCCAGCGTCACCGAGGCCGTCTCGACTCCCAGTGCAGCGAGGTCACGGTGGACGGCTGCGACGCTCGGCGTACCCGCGGGGGAGCCGAAGGCGAGGTGGGCCAGGGCAGCGCCTCCCCATCCGAGCGCGATGGCGGCCACGACGTCGCTGGGCAGACCCTGGAGCAGGTAGATGGTGCCGACACCCGCGAGCGGGACGAGCGTGGCGGCGACTCGCCGAGCCGGCCGGGTCAGGTACGGGGCCGCGGAGAGAACAAGGGCGGTGCTCACCGCAAGTCCCGCAGCGGGGAAGGCCGGCACCGAGCCGTCGGCGAGCACCAGGCCCGCCTCCCTGCGCGCGCTCTCGATCTCGAACAGATCGGTCGTCAGGAAGGCCATCCCCGCGGAGATCGCTCCGCCGAGGGCGATGGTGGCAGCTACACGTGCTCGCCGGGCGGCCAGAGCGAGCAGCCCGATCGCGACACCGAGTCCCAGGAGAAGGGTCGACGAGGTGCGGAACAATCCCCGCCCGGCACCTGGCAGCAGCGCCAACAGCTCGTAGGTGGTTCTCTCCAGGTCTCCGACCCGTGATGCCCACGCCGCGGCAGACAGGACGACGAGGCAGGCCAGGACCGCCCTGACGATGTCGCTCGGGCGCCTCCGGAGCCGGTCCTCGTCCATGAACCCGAAGATGGAGTCGGTCCAGGAGCGGGCAGAGGTCGAAGGGGAGAGGCGCCTCCGCAGTGGGGGGCCGGGAGCGGTCGCGACGTCGGCGGTGCCCCCGGGATCGGGGTTGGCGCCTGCGGATGGATCCGTATCAGCCACGCCGGATCATCATCCCACCCGCTCATACGTGGTCGGTGAACCCATCTGCCGAGCTGCTCGAACTTCCGGCTGGCTCGAACTTCCGACTGAGGCGACGGGAATCCTGGCGCCTGAACCGACGGTTCGATGAGGGGTGGGGGGTCACCCGCCGGCTGGCTCGAACTTCCGACTGAGGCGACGGGAATCCTGGCGCCTGAACCGACGGTTCGCTGGAGTGCCGATCAGGTGAGCGGGACCTCGAGGGTCTCGCCTGGCTTCAGCTCCTGGATGAGCCCCTTCACCTCCACGACTATCGGCTCCTTGCCGTCGAACTCGACGTACAGCCGGGCGATCTCCTGGTCGATGTGGATCTGCACCATGTGGCCCCGGTACCAGACGGAGAACTGGAGGCACTCCAGCTCCTCCGGGAGGGACGGGTTGAGGTGCAGCCTGTTCTCGCGGGCCTCCAGGCCCGTGTAGCAGCGCTGGACGAGGTCGACGGTCCCGGCCATGGCTCCCAGGTGGATCCCCTCGGCGGTGGTGCCGCCCTGGACGTCGGCGACGTCGGCGAGGAGCGCCTCGCGGAAGAGGTCCCAGGAGCGCTCGCGGTCGAGACGGGAGTGGAGCCAGGCGTGGACCATCTGGCTGAGGGTCGAGCCGTGCGAGGTGCGCTGCTCGTAGTAGGCGATGTTCCGGGGTATCAGGTCCGGGGTGTACTCGTAGCCGAGCCGGCCCAGCAGGTCCTCCAGCTCCTCCGCGGTGAAGAGGTAGAAGAGCATCAGCACGTCGGCCTGCTTGGTGAGCTTGAAGTCGTTCGGCGATCGGCCCTCGGCCTCGAGGATCCTGTCGAGGCGCTGGATGTTCCCGTAGCGCTCCGCGTAGTCGACCCAGTCCAGGTCCTCGAGTCGCTCGTAGCCCTCGAACTGGCTGATGATGTCGTCGTCGTGGAAGCACACGCGCATCTTGCGGGTGATGTCTCCCCAGCGGTCGAGCTCCTCCTCGGTGATGCCGAGCTTCTCGCGGATCTCGACTCCACGAAGCGGGGGGAGGAGCTCCAGGACGTCGAACGCCCGGAGGAGCACCCAGACCGCGAAGACGTTGGTGTAGGCGTTGTTGTCGAGCCCCGGCTCCTCGGACCAGGGGTACGCCTCGTGGTACTCGTCCGGTCCCATCACCCCCTTGATCTCGTAGCGGTCGAGGGAGTGGTTGTAGGTGGTGGCGCTCGACCAGAATCGGGCGATCTCGAGGAGCATCTCGGCGCCCCAGAAGTTCATGAACTCCCGGTCAGCCGTCACCTGGTAGTACTGCCAGATGTTGTAGGCGATCGCCGAGTTGATGTGGCGCTGGAGGTGGGATGCGTCAGGCAGCCATCTCCCCGACTCTGGGTTGAGGTGCAGGGTCTGGGTCTCCTCGCGTCCGTTGCTCCCGCTCTGCCACGGGTACATCGCGCCCGCATGGCCCGCGCTCGACGCGTTGCGGCGCGCGGCGTCGAGCCGGCGGGAGCGGTATCGCAGCAGGGCCCGGGTCCGCTCGGGAAGGCGCCAGCTGAGGAACGGGAAGATGAACAGCTCGTCCCAGAAGATGTGGCCCCGGTAGGCCTCGCCGTGGAGGCCTCGGGCGGGAACCCCGGCATCGATCTCGGCGGTGTTCTTCGAGACGGTCTGGAGCAGGTGGAAGATGTGGAGGTTGAGCACCCTCGTGGTGTGGTCGCCGCCGACCATGTCGAGACGGGCCCGGTCCCAGACGTGGCTCCAGCTCACCACGTGGCGCTCCAGCAGCTCCTCGAAGTCACCGGCGACGTTGGCCGCCCACTCCTCGGACTCGAGGTGAGGCTCGTAGATCCCCGGGTCGCGTGAGGTGAAGAGAGAAACGACCTTGTCGAACACGTACTCCTGACCGGGCTCGATCTCGAGCTCGTGCTCGAGCGCGATGTACGCACCGTCCGAGACGGTCCGGGCAGGGATCTCGACCGGTTCGCCGTCCAGGTGCACCCGGGTCCGGGCCGACAGGGCGATCCGGACGTGGCTGTCCTTGGTCTCGACCTCCAGGCAGACGGTCTCTGCTCCGGCCTGGCAGGCCACGAGGTGGTCGAGGTGCCGACCGCCCAGGGATCGGTAGCGCTCGACGCCCGAGTTCTCCACGGTCCCGTCCAGACCGGACTGCACGACGAGGCGGGCTGGGGATCCCTCGACGCTGAAGCAGGTCTCGATCGCGGCCAGGTGCATGTCCCGGAGGCTGACGAAGCGGCGCTGAGCGACGCAGAGGACGCGGCCCGACGCATCCCGGAACCGGGTGCGCCGGGTCAGGAGGCCACGCCGGAGGTCGAGCTCGACGTGGTGGTCGAGCACGTCGCAGCTCTCGGTCGTGATCCACGGACCGTCTTCGAGGCGGAACCTCACCGGCAGCCAGTTCGGGAGGTTGACGAGGCTCTCGTTCTCGACCGGCCTGCCGGCGACCTCGGTGGTGATCCGGTTGTAGACGCCGTGGAGGTAGGTGCCGGGGTAGTGAACATCGTCGGCGGACGACTCCGCCATCGCTCCCCGGGTCACGAAGTAGCCGTTGCCCAGCGCGCAGAGCGTCTCGCGGACGCCCTCCTCATCGGGATCGAAGCCCTCGTAGGTCCAGAGCCAATCGGGATCGAAGCCCTCGTAGGTCAGAGCCAGCTGTTCACCGGTGGTCTTCCCCCAACGATTCGCTCGAGCCGGACGAGGAACTCCCGCACCTCGTCGGGATCTCGAAGCCTATGGTGGGCTGCGGTGGTTCGCGCCTCGTCACCGACCACCACCCCGAGGCCCCGGGTCCGCACCGCGAGGAAGGCGTCCTCGTCGGTGAGGTCGTCCCCCACGTACACCGGGAGCACCCCCGGCGCGTCCAGGTCGGCCGTCTCGAGCACCCACAGAAGGGCTCTGCCCTTGTCCCACGGGATGTCGGGTCGCAGCTCGAAGATCTTCTTCCCGCCGGTGACGCGGAGTCCCGGGTGACGGGCGGCCACTCCCTGCACGAGCTCCTCCAGATGGGGCACGTGGGGGTCGGGTGTCTGGCGGTGGTGCACCGCGATCGGCGAAGCGCTTGCGCTCTACCCAGGCTTCCGGAATCTGCGGCACGACCTCCTCCAGGTCCCGCTCCGCGGCGTCGAGGGCGCCCAGCAGCCGGCGCCCCTCCTCGAAGTCGCGGTGCCACCCTTCGGGCGAGGCCAGGTCGAGCCCGTGGCTGCCGGCGAACCAGAGCCGGTCGGTGGGCACCATCGCCCTGATGTCGTCGAGATCCCTGCCGCTGATGATCGCCACCACGCAGCTCCCCGCCAGGGTCTCCAGCGCCGCAAGGGTGTCGGGTGGGAGCACCGCCAACTCGGGTCGCGCGACGATCGGGGTGAGGGTGCCGTCGTAGTCGAGGAAGACCGCTGGCCGGCGCCCTTCGAGGCGCCGCACCACGTCATCGTCCTCCAGGGCGGATGAGAGCTCGGGCAGCCAAGCCGCAGGGTGCTCCAGCCTCTCGATCCTTCCCCCGTTCACGGCAAGGTCAGCGAGATCGGGGACCACCATGTCCGAGTACGGCTCGAGCGCATCCGGGTGGGCGGTGCGGTCCACGCCGATCACGAGGCCGAAGCCTCCGCGCCGGCCCGCCTCCACCCCGAGCATGGCGTCCTCGACGATCGCCGATGAAGCCGGGTCGGCGCCGAGGCGACGGGCTGCCTCGAGGAAGATGGCAGGGTCGGGCTTGCCCGGGAGGCCCAGGACGTCGGCGTCGATCCCGTCGACACGGATCTCGAAGAGGTGGTCGACACCGGCCGCGCGGAGCACCTCCTCGCAGTTCCGGCTGGCCGATATGACGGCGGTGCGGATGCCGGATCCGAGCAGCTGCTCCACGAACCGGGTGGTACCGGGGAACGCCTCGACCCCGTGACGGTGCACGTGGTCGACGAAGTAGCCGTTCTTGCGATTGCCCAGGGCGCAGACGGTGTCCTCACCGGGCGGGTCGTCGCTCGAGCCCCGAGGGAGGGAGATCCCCCGGGACTCCAGGAAGCGCTCCACCCCGTCGAAGCGGGGGATCCCGTCGACGTGGCGCCGGTAGTCGTCGTCGGTGAAGGGCTCGAAGTCGTCACCACCCGCCCGCGAGCGCAGGAAGTCGTCGAAGAGCCGCTTCCACGCGGCGAAGTGCGCGGCTGCGGTCTTCGTCACGACACCGTCGGTGTCGAAGATCACCGCCGAGATGGGCGCGACCACCGGTCCTCCTTCACCAGGACGTGATGATTACCCGGACCGGGTGTCGGTCCTCCAGGGTCCAACGACTCTCTCACACGGATCCGGGCCTCCCGGCCCCGCCGATCCGGTGCCGGCCCACCCGTGGTGATCCGGTGCAGCGTCAGGCCGGCGCGCCGGACCTGGTGGGCCCCAGCAGACGCGCTGCCCTTGGATGCCCGGCCCACGGACGCCTACCGTGCGAGCGGACAGAGACGAGACGAACGAGGAGTCGTGCCGTGGGGGAGAGCGCCGAGAAGGCCTACGAGATCTGGAAGACCGAGGAGGGCGAGGAGCAGGGCGTCGGTGAGTGGATGGAGATCACCCAGGATCGGATCGACCAGTTCGCAGACGTCACCGAGGACCACCAGTTCATCCACGTCGACCCCGAGGCGGCGAAGACCACGCCGTTCGGCGGGACCATCGCCCACGGCTTCCTGACCCTGTCGCTGCTGGTCCCGTTGGACTCGACCGTGCCCAAGGGAGACCCGGCCAAGTTCGCGGGGATCACCATGGGGATCAACTACGGGTTCGACAAGGTGCGCTTCATCTCGCCGGTGAAGGTGAACAGCCGCATCCGCGCGCGCAGCACGCTGTCGAACGTCGAGCTGAAGGGTGACTCGATCCAGACGACCCGCACGATGACGGTGGAGATAGAGGGTGAGGAGAGGCCGGCTCTGGTGGCCGACTGGATCACGAGGGTCTTCTACGGCTGATCACCGGGGGGCGGGGGGCGCTTCGTCGACGCGCGGGCGACGGCGAGCTCGGCGCGCCGGCCTCTCAGACCTCGTCGAGCCAGGCTGGAGCGTGGTCGAGCAGGTAGGTGCTGACGGCATGGCACCTGTCGAGCACCTCGCAGAGGTTCTCCTGGCCGAGGAAGATGAGGTCGAGGCCGACCTCGATGCGCGACACGACGCTGAGGGATCGCTGCGGCGCGTCGGTGACCGTCGCGAAGCTGTCCACCGCCGAGACCTCCAGCGGGAGATCGGGTCCCCCCACGCCCGCGAGGTCGGTGGCCACCACCAACAGGTCGGGACCCTTGGGCAGCGGCGGCAGCGTCCATGTGAAGACGAGGGGGAAGGTGTAGCCGTGCGGGGGATCCTCGCCCTCGGGGAGCTCGAGCATCCGGTCCTCGAAGCCCAGCAGCACCCGTGGGTCGACCTCGAGCGCGAGGTGCAGGTCGAGCGGTCCGCCGCAGGCCTCGTCCGGGTGGAGATCGACCTCCCAGGCCTGGCGGAGGGAGTAGGACTCCACGAAGTGTCGTTCGTCGTGGACGTGGAAGGCGTGGTCCGTCGCGTGGTCCTTCAGATCGGCGATGAAGCCGGCGACATCGATTACGGCCACTCGTCCAGCCTCCCTCTCGCGGCCCGCAACCCTAGCGTGTGCGGGTCTGCCGTCCTCCGGGGCTACGGTGCCCAGAGGGCGGCGTGATGGGCGCCGAGACCACGGGACCAGGCCTCGAGAGATGACCGACGACGACCTGCTCGAGCTGTTGGACCGCGTGGCGGTGGAGATCGGTCGCGAGCTGGATGCAGCGGACGACTGGGGCCTCGCCGGGACGAAGCCGGGCCAGCACCGGAGCGACCTGCTGGCCGACGAGGTGGCGCTCCGGATGCTGGGAGAGGCTCCCGTCGGAGTGCTGAGCGAGGAGTCCGGGCTCCACCGCCCCGACATGGACGTGGTTGTCGTGGTGGATCCGCTCGACGGCTCCACGAACGCGGCCCGGGGGATCCCCTGGTTCGCCACCAGCCTCTGCGCCGTCGACGACGAGGGTCCTCGGGTGGCGGTGGTGAGGAACCAGGTCAACGGAGCGGTCTTCGAGGCGGTGAGGGGATCGGGCGCCCGTGGCGACGGGCAGGAGCTCGTACCTTCGGGGTGCCGACAGCTCACGGAGGCGATCGTCGGGCTATCGGGTTCCGCCGACGGCCGGCGGGGGTGGCGGCAGTACCGGGTGCTGGGAGCGGCGGCGCTCGACATGTGCCTCGTCGCATCCGGGGTGCTCGACGGCTACCTCGACTGCAGCACCGACGCCCACGGCCCGTGGGACTACATGGCGGCGCTGCTGATCTGCAGCGAAGCCGGCGCGGTGGTCGGGGACGCGCTCGACCGCGACCTCGTGACCCTGGAGCACTCCGGACGCCGTACGCCGGTGGCCGCCGCCACCGTTGCGCTGTTCGAGGAGCTGGTGGTCGCCAGAGCAGGTTGAGGGCGTGGGCCGGCTCGTGCCACCAGGTCTGAGGGACCTGCCCGTACAGTGACGGTGATGTCGCGAGTGCACCGGATCGCCCTGGGCCTTTACAGGCGGCTCCCGGCGCGGTGGCGACGACGTGTCGTCAGGGGGCTCTCGCCTTCGTACACGGTCGGGTCCATGTGCATGGTCGAGAGGGCGGACGGGGCGCTGCTGCTCGTGCGCCACACCTACCGGAGTCGATGGGGCGTGCCCGGCGGCCTGCTGGAGAAGGGTGAGCACCCGCGGGACGCGGCGGTGCGGGAGACGCTCGAGGAGACCGGCCTGGACATAGAGCTGGTTGGTGAGCCGGTCGTGGTGGTGGATCCCGAGCCGCAGCGGGTGGACGTCATCTTCTCCGCCCGACTGGCCCGGGCGGTGATCGCAGCGCCGGCACCGTGCTCGCCCGAGATCGCGGAGGTGGCGTGGTTCGAGGTCGACGAGCTGCCGGAGCTCCAGCACGAGACAGCGCAGGCGCTCGTGGCGCTGGCCAGGTCGGTCCGACATCCGTCGGCGCTGGCGGGGATGCTCCGTGAGGGGCCTTCTCATCTGCGCTCGGACGCGGTGTGAGTGGGGCTCCGCTCCCCGGCGCCGGAGGGGATGTGGCCCGGGCCTGAGTCGAGGACGGGTTCAGGGCCCGGGAACAGACGGCTGCGCGCAGCAGCCCGATCAGCCGGCCGAGAGGACGATCGCCGCGACGACGGCGAGGAACCCGGCGACGATCCACCAGGGCATGCCCAGGAGCAGCGCGATGATCCCTCCGACCAGGGACGGCACGCCGATGCCCAGCCACTGGATGATCCGCTGACGGCGGCGCTCCTCGGGGTCGGGTGCGAGGTCGCGCAGGTCGTCGTTCACGGGGCTCACACCATCGTCTGGCCGCCGCTGACGTTCAGCGCCTCGCCTGTGATGTACGCGGCATCGTCGCTGCACAGCCACGCGATCGCCGCGGCGACGTCCTCGGGCAGCTGCAGCCGTCCGAGGGGGATCTCACGCCTCAGCCAGGCGTCGAAGCCGACGGGGTCGGTGGCCTCGACCATCATCCTGAAGGCGTCGTCCTTGTTGAGAAGGTCGGTGTCGACGGTGCCCGGGCAGACGGCGTTCACGGTGATGCCGCTCGGGCCGAGCTCGTGGGCGAGGGTCTGGGTGAGCATGATCACCCCGGCCTTCGCAGCGCAGTAGGAGCCGAGCATGGGAAAGCCACGCTTCCCTGCCTGCGAGGAGACGTTGACGACGCGGCCGTCGAGGCCCGCCTCGATCATCTGCACGGCGCAGGCCCGACTGACGATCCAGGTGCCCTTGAGGTTCACCGCGATGACACGGTCGAACTCGGCCTCGGGGACGGCGATGAGCGGACCGGCACCCATGCCGAACCCGGCGCCTCCGGCCACGTTGGCGACGAGCTGGGGGGTCCCGAGCGCGTCCTCGGCCTCCTGCACCGCCTGGTGCACGGCGTTCCAGTCGGACACGTCGGCGCGGAGGCCGATCGCGTTGCGACCGAGCGCGCGGATCTCCTCGACCACCGAATCGAGGTCCTCGGGAGCGGCGACCCCGTGGTGGGGGAAGTCGTCGTACGGGCGGGCGATGTCGAGGCACACGACGTCAGCACCTTCCCGGGCGAGCCGGAGGGCGGTGGCCCTGCCGATTCCTCGGAGACGTGCCGCGCCGGTCACGAGGGCGACCTTCCCCGCGATGCCGTCGAGCATGAGCGCGCAGCCTACTCCGCGAGGTGGAGGCGCAGCCGCGGAGTCGGCTCCACGGCTACCCTCGTGAGGAGCGGGTGCCCGTCGACGCGAGTCGCGCGTGGACTGGCTCCGGTCAACTCCCGAGGCGGTGAAGGGAGCGCTCCGGCATGACGGTTGCAGAGCTCGCGGCGAAGGTGGGCCTGACGGTGAAGGAGCTCGCCGCCGTCTGCATGGTGGCTGGGATCGCAGTGGGTGACGGCTCGACCCGGCTGAGCGACAGCGAGGTGCAGCGGGTTCAGATGGTGCTCGACGGAAAGATCGCCATCCCTGACAAGAAGCTCCGTCCCAAGCGGTCCGGTGGGCTGATCAGGCTCCGAACGGTTCTCATCGTGGTGAGCCTGGCGTTCGTCAGCACCATCGTGGGCGGGGTGCTGTGGCTCTTCAACCGGGAGGCGAGCATCACGGTGCGCTCGGGGGACTGCTTCGTCGACCCGGGGATGATCGGGAACCGGATAGACCCGGTGCCCTGCAACGAGGAGCACGACTTCAAGGTGTTCGCCACGATCGACATGAACGCGGTCTGGACCACTTGGCCGGGTGTCGAGGAGGTCGAGTCCCACGCGCAGGAGCGCTGCCAGCAGCTCGCCATCGATACGGGCACGATGGACGCCTACATCTTCTACTTCGGACCCCAGAACGAGCAGACCTGGGAGGACGAGGGCGCCAGAAGGATCGTCTGCGCTGTTCCCGACTGAGGCCGGCCTGCCGTAGCATCGATCGCTCCAGGGCGCTTAGCTCAGCTGGCTAGAGCACCTCCCTTACAAGGAGGGGGTCGGGGGTTCGAGTCCCTCAGCGCCCACTGTTGTTGTGGAAACCACAACAACGCCCCTGGTCAGGGCGTGGTTTGAAATCTGTCCCTTCTTGCCTTTCGCGCCCGGAGGGGTACGCGCACTCGCCCGATGCCGGCGGTCGGACAGCTGCGAAGGATCGAGGGGGATCCCGGCGATCGGGGGCAGCCCTGTTCAGCACTCTCGCCGAATGGCTCTCAGGCTGGACAACGTCGGCATCGTCGTCGAGGACCTCGACGCGGCGATTGCGCACCTCAATCCAGCCTGCGGAACCGGCCGCCCCCCCATTCTGATCGCTCACAATCGCCGTAGACCGAACCTGCGACAGGTACGTGTCATCCAGCCGAGGAGTAGAGCCTGTGTACTAGTCCCCGATGAGCTGGTGGACGTGCTTCATGTTGAGGAACAGGTGCAGTGGATCTGTCGGCGAGGGACTGAACTCGGCTAGGTGGAGGTAGAAGGCGCGCGCCGTGTCATCCCGGGCGTGGATCAGCATTGCTCGCACGCCGATCTCGGTGGACACTCGCACCGCTCGGCGTAGCGCATCCACAAGTAGGGCGCGCCCGATCCCGGTGGCCTGCTCGCTGCGGTCAACAGCCAGCCTCGCGACCAGGAGGCAAGGCACCTGCTCGGGTACGCCTCCCTTCTTGACCTTCTCTGGGACCTTGTCCTTCTCGACGCCACCCGTGGCGAGCGCGTAGTAGCCGACGACGCGGCTACCGCGTGTGGCTACGAAGACCCACCGCGTTGCCGGATCGGTGGTTGACGAGGGCCCATTGGCGCAGCCACTCATCGAGCTCCTCGGCCCCACTCTCGAACTCGTCGGTCTCATGGGAGGGTTCGAGTGGGACGGGCGCGGCGAGTGGATGGTCACCCATCCGCTGGATCGAAGACCGTGGGCTCGGACAGGAGTGCACGGAGCTTCGGCATGGCGGGCGCCGGGGCATCCAGCAGTGCCTGGAACCGCTCCCACCGCTCGTCATCGAGGGCGAACCAGCGCCGGTCCGTGAGGACGCGCTCGGCCTGCGCTGTCGCGGACTCGAGGACGAAGTCGGTGACGCTCTTGTCGAGAGCACTCGCCGCACGACGGATGAGATCGTCCTGATGCGAGGAGGTCCGTAGGTTCAACCTCGAATCCCGCTGGGGTCGCTCAGCAGCTCGGGACTGGGACTCCATGGCGTTGCCTCTCTTGGTATGTACGGTGTGCACACGTGCCTGTGATGACACCGTACATACAAGTGACCGAGACGGCAATGCCGGATCCCTCCAGACGACTGCCCCCGGCGAGGATGTCGTACGGTACGGTTCGGTGAGTGGCAGCCGCGCCACTTAGTTGTACGGTACAGTTCGACAGGCATAAACCGTACGACTTAGGAGGCTGTAGTGGCGGGGAGACCGAGCCGAGCCCAGCTCTACGCCGACCTCGACCAAGCCTTTGCCGAGCTGCGTGAGCGAATGGGAGGCCTCCCGAGCCCCGTCGAGGCCGACGGGATCTGGACCGCGATCTGGTTCCAGGAGGCCCACCACTCCACCGCGATCGAGGGCAACACGCTCGTCCTCAAGCAGGTCGAGCGACTGCTCGCCGACGGGGTGGCAGTCGGCAACAAGGAGCTCAAGGAGTACATGGAGGTCAAGGGGTACGCGGACGCTGCACGGTGGGTCTATGGGCAGGCACTCGAGCCGGGCGCATGGACCGACGGCCAGCTCTTGACGATGACCGAGGTGCGCGAGGTGCATCGGATGGCTCTCGCTCCCGTCTGGGGTGTTGCTCCGCACCCGGATGCAACTGAGCGCGAGACCCCGGGGAGCTTGCGGGAGCACGACATCCAGCCGTTCCCCGGAGGGATGGTCCCGCCTCCGTTTGTCGAGGTGCCCGCCGCGCTGTCCACGTGGCTCGACGAGCTCACCGACGTCGCGGGCCAGGTGCGCCCGATCGAGGCGCTTGCCTCAGTGCACGGAACATTCGAGCGGATCCACCCCTTCCTCGACGGGAACGGGCGCACCGGTCGACTCCTGCTGAACTTGATGCTGGTGCGCCTCGGGTATGCGCCCGCCATCATCTACACCCGCGATCGCGACCGGTACCTGCGCGCCCTGCGCTCGACGGACGCAGGGGACCCGGGGCCCCTCGGTGAGCTCCTGGCCCGCGCCGTGCTCGACAACCTCTACCGATTCATCGTCCCTGCCGTCGCGGGTCCCAGCCGGCTCGTTCCGCTCGCCGCGCTCGCGCGCAGCGACCTCTCGGAGGGGGCGTTGCGCACCGCTGCCAACCGAGCCCGGCTCCGCGCCCAGAAGGGCGACGACGGTCATTGGCGTTCGACGAGAGCCTGGGTCGACGAGTACGTGGCGGCGCGCCATCAGCGGCGCCCTTTGCGCGGGTGAGTTGACACCGGATTGACACCGCACTTGGCGGAGATGGCGTCGATTCCCGGCTCTCGCCGCTCACGCGTGAGCCGTATGTGCTGGTGGAGCCGCTGTTGCCGAAACTTGACCCGCTCACAGGTTGGGGCCGGGACGGCTGGACCCAACCTCACCACCGGGCTGGATCCCCGCTGCGATCGATCAGGGCCCCCGCACCGAGCGTCGCTGGCATCAGCTCGCGGAGAGCGTCCGGAGGTCAGTGGCATCCAGGAAGAAGAGGTCGTCACCGATGAACACGAGATCGCCGGGACTGCCGACCAGAGTCTGGTTGGCCGGCTCTCCGTTCGTCTTCGTCACCCCGCCGACAGAAGCGATGACGACCTCGTAGGTGCCACCCTCATCGATCCCGAAGATCATGTGTGAGAGCTGATCGGCGACGTACACAGTGCCATCAGGTGCCTCGGCGACGGCCACCGGCTCGGCCAGTTCCACCTGGGTCGCGGGCGTGCCGTCAGGCGGTGGCTCGGCAATGGCGAGCACCGAGGAACCTCCCCCGGCGACCGTCGCGATGGTTCCGCCGGGCTGGAACGCCCGCACCCGACGGTCGGCGCTGTCGGCGACATAGATCGTGCCGTCGGCTCCCACCGCGATGTCGGAGATCTGCGCGAAGGTCGCAGCCGTCGCCGGTCCTCCGTCACCGCTCGCCGCGCCCGCTGACGAGGGCGCCGCCGTGCCGGAGCCGGCCACTGCGACCGGTGCACCGCCGTCGAGGCGATACACACGGTGCTCCTCGGGGAAGCCGCCGTAGAGCTCGCCGCCTGGGCCGAAGGCAAGCGAGCTCTCGCCGCTGAGCGGGTGCTGTCGGCGGTCGAGCAGCAGAGTGGCCGTGTTCGGTCCGTCGAGCTGGGCAATCCCCCGTCCCGAAGCGAACACCACCGTCCCACCAGGGCTGACCGCCACCCCGCTGAACCCCGACTCGCCTGCCGCCGTGTTGCCGACGTAGGCCTCACTGACCTGACCACCTTGCACCTGCAACAACCGGTTCCTGCTCCGGTCGACCACGTACAAGGTGCCGTCGGACGCAACTGCCACATCGGCGGGCGTGCCCAGACTGGCCGAGAGTGCGGGACCGGGCACGCCGCTGCCCGAATCGGTGCCGTTGCCCGCCACCGTGGTCACGATGGCATCGAGGCCCCGGCCACTGGGGCCGGTAGCGGTGACAGCGGATGTGGACGACGAAGGGTTGGAGGAAGCGCTCGCAGAAGGCGCTGTGGTAGCGGTCGGGGCCGCGGTGGTGGCTGTCACCTTCTGCGAGGACGAGTCGTCCGTCGTGATCGCCCGGACGAGGACGAATGCACCCACCGCGGCGGTGACGGCCACCGCTGAACCCACGATCCACGGCAGCTTGCTGGGCCCACCCGTCTTCCCGGCGCCGATCCCGCTCGCGTCGGGTGCAGCGTCGCCGCTCGTCCCCGGTACATCGTGCGTCGTTCCAGGCGCGCCGGCAGTTGTTCCGGGAGCTCCATGGGTCGTTCCCGGCGCGCCGTGCATGGTTCCGGCGGTGCCGGTCATCTGACCCGGCGCACCGGTGGCGGCCGCGGCAGGCACCCCACCGGCAGCCGCACCGAGAGCGGCGCCGCCCCCGGCACCGGCGCCCGCCGCTCCGCCGAGAAGCGCTGCTCGGGACGCCCCAATCCCACCCGCCGACCCACCGAGGTCCGAGGCTTCGCCGCTCGGCTTGGCCGCGGTTGGTTCGTCAGCCACCACGCCTTCGTCCGGCGGGAAGGCCGCCGCTGCCCCGGTGGCGACCGCGAGCTTCGGATGCGCGTCGACTACAACCGGTCGGCCGGTCTCCTCGCGCACGATCTCGCGCGACGAGCGGGATCCGCGACGAACCACCGATCAGCAGCACCCGGCTCACGTCACTCATCTGTGCACCTGCCGATCCGACCGCCCGTTCGAGCGCCTCGACGGTCTCGCGAACCCGCGGTCGGATCATCGATTCCAGCTCTTCACGCGTCAACCGCACCTCGGTCGAGAGTCCGGGAAGAGCGATCATCAGCGTCGTGTCGGTGTCGGCAGACAACGACTCCTTGGCCAGGCGGGCGTCTTCGCGCAGACGGGCCAACGGCGCTCGAACCGATGGATCGTTGCCGTCGAGCTGGCCGATCATGCCATCCAGCGAACGATCGACGTGCGCGAGCACCGCCTGGTCGATGTCGATGCCACCCAGCCGCTCCATGCCCTCGGGGCGCCCGAGCAAATCGAAGCCATCGGCGGTCTTGCGCACGACCGCAGCGTCGAACGTGCCGCCCCCGAAGTCGTACACGGCGACCAGCTCACCGGGCTCGACACGCTCCGCTCTCGCGTAGCTGACGGCTGCGGCCGCAGGCTCGCTGATGTAGCGAACGGTGGCAAGGTCGAGACCGGCGAGGCGAGCCGACTCCTCGAGCAGGCCCTTCTTGTACTCGCTGTAGTTGGCTGGATGTGCGAGCACCACGAGCGCCGGTCCCTCGCCTTGGCGCTCCGAGACGGCGTTGACGATCTCTCGTAGCAGGTGCGCCATGAGCGCCTCTGGCCCGTAGGGCGTGCCGCCCAGCACGATCGGAACCGGGTCCCCGAGCCGCCGCTTGAACTCGCGGGCGGTGCGGGTGGGCTCGTGGATGCTGCGCCGCTCGGCCGCTTCCCCCGTGAGGACGCTGCCGTCGTCGCGAAGGACCACGACCGAGGGAATCACCGGTGCGGTCGTGCCGAGTCCGAACACATCGATACGGTCGTCTCGGCCGACCGCGGCAGCCGAGTAGGTGGTGCCGAGATCGATCCCAAGCGTGTAGGCCACTGGCGCCCTCCAGGGGAGGCCCTGCTCGTCGAGACCCTCGTCTGCCGGCTCAGATCTCTAACCTAGTCTTCGAAGCACTTGCGAGGGCGCCGATGATGACTTCGACAACGGCAGACGACGGCCATCACGCGCTCGAGGCAGCACAACTTGCCGATCATGTGGGCAGGGGCGACCTGGCGGCGCGGTTGCGCACCGCCACGGCTCGCGTAAGTCGACCCGGAACCGTCGTGTGCGTGGTCGGCGAGTTCAAGCAGGGCAAGAGCTCGTTGATCAACGCGATGCTGGGCGAGCCTGTTTGCCCCGTCGACGACGACCTCGCCACCTCGGCGCTGACCTTCGTCCATCACGGAGCGTCAGTGGGCGCGCAAGTCCGCTATCGCTCCGGGGGGACAGGGTCGTCGAGACCATCGATCCGGATTCGCTCGCCGACTGGGTGAGCGAATCCGGCAACCCCGGGAACGAGAAGGGCGTCGACCGCGTCGACCTCTCGGTGCCGAGCGGACTGTTGACGCAGGGCCTGGTCATCGTCGACACCCCCGGCATGGGCAGCATGGGCGCAGGCCACGGTGCAGCCGTCCTCGGGTTCCTGCCCTGGGCCGACGGCTTGATCTTCGTGAGCGACGCGTCGGCTGAGCTCTCCGCGCCGGAGATCGCCTTCCTCGCGCAAGCCGCGAGAGCTGTGTCCCGTGGTGGTGTTCGGTCTGACCAAGACCGATATCGCCCCGCGTTGGCGGGACATCGCTGAGCTCGACCGCCAGCACCTCACCGCGCACGGGGTCGAGCTGCCGATGGTGGCCCTCTCGGCCGAACTGCGTGCCCTGGCGTTCGAACGCCGTGACCGCCAACTCAACGAGCAGAGCGGCTATCCGGCCCTGCTCGAGGCTCTCGACCGACACGTGCTGACACCGGCGAAGGAGCGCGCCGTCGAGCGCGCTCGGGCCGAGACCCAACTTGCGCTGGACCAGCTCGGTGCGGCGATGCGCGCCGAGCTGGCGGTGCTGACAGACCCGACGTGTGGTGAAGAGATCGCCAGACGGGCTGGAGAGGCGACCGATCGGCTCGAGCACCTCCGCGGTCCGGGCGCCCGCTGGAGTGTCGTCGTGGGCGATCGGATGACCGAGCTGTCGAACGACGTCAGCTTCAGCTTTCGTCGTGCGTTGCGGCGATCGACGCGGAGCATCGAAGACGACATCGAGCTCCTCAAGAGCACGAAGGACTGGGACGAGTTGGCGCAGCGCTTGCAGACGGAGGTCGCCGATGTCGTGGCCGACGCGTTCCAACAGATCGACCGTGGAGCGAGCGACATCGAGGCCCAGCTGGTCGACCTCTTGGCGACCGACATCGATTCCCTGCCAAGGCTCGGGGTCGATCGCGAACCGACAGATCTCGGGGTGCTGTGGCGCGCCAAGTCGCTCGACCCGCAGGAGCGGAGGAGCGGGCGAGCCCTCGGCGGCGCGCTGACCGGCCTTCGTGGCGCGCAGAGCGGCATCATCATGTTCGGGATGATGACCCGGTTCCTTCCCGTGGGCGTTGGAGCCTTCATCCTGGCCACACCGGTGACGCTGGGCCTCGGAGCGGCCTTCGCCGGCTTCCAGCTCGTCGACGCGCACAAGCGGAAGATCGCGCAACGACGTCAACAAGCTCGCATCAACGTGCGCCAGTTCGCTGACGACGTGCAGTTCGAGGTGAACAACACGATCGGAGAGGTGCTCCGTGATGTTCAGCGGTCCTTCCGCGACGAAGTGGGTCAACAGGTCGTCGAGCTTCAACGGACCTACACCGAGACGGCCCGTGCGGCGCTCGAAGCGGCGCAACGCGATCGCGAAGCAGCTGCCCACCGCACGGACGAGCTGAAGGGCCAGCTCGCCCGAGTGGAGGAGTTGAGCCGGCCGTGAGCACCTCCGCCGATCGGGCACGGGAGCTGATCGATCTGGCGACCGGGCTGGTCGAACCGGGCCCACTCGTCGACGAGCTCCGGTCGCTGCGGGCCCGCCTGGACGAACCGCTGCGTGTCGCCATCGCCGGCAGGGCGAAGGCGGGGAAGTCGACGCTCCTGAACGCGCTGATCGGCGAACGCCTCGCCGCCGACCGATGCGGGCGAGTGCACGCGAATCGTCACCTGGTATAGGCATGGGCTCTCGTATCAGGTCGAGGCGACCGACTCGACCGGTGCCGTCCACGAGCTGTCGTTCCGACGACCCGACGGCATGCTCGACGTCGACCTCGGCGGCCACGACTCCGATGATCTCACTCGCCTCGACGTGAGCTGGCCATCGAGCGCGTTGCAGCCGATGACGCTCATCGACACCCCGGGCCTCGAATCGATCGACGATCGCAACTCGATGCGGACACGGGACTTCCTCGCGGCCGATACCGACCGGGCGAGCGATGCCGATGCCGTCATCTACCTGATGCGGCACCTGCACCGGCGGGATGCGGAGTTCCTCGACGCCTTCCTCGATCGGGCGGTGGCGGGAACTTCGCCCGTGAATGCGGTGGCGGTGCTGTCGCGGGCCGACGAGATCGGAGCCGGCCGGATCGACGCGATGGAGTCGGCACGTCGCATAGCGGCCCGGTACCGCTCCGACCCCGCCGTGCGCGGTCTGTGTACGACCGTGATCCCGATCGCGGGTCTGCTGGCCGAGACCGGCCACACCTTGCGCGAGGATGAGGCTGCGGCACTGCGGGTGATCGCGACGAGCGAGATCGACGTCCTCGAACCCATGCTCTGGTCGACCGACGGGTTCTGCGATCCTGCGAGCAGTGCGGTGACCGTCGAGCTTCGGCGCTCCCTCCTCTTGAGACTGGGCATGTTCGGGCTGCGGATGGTCCTCGCGGAGATCCGGGCCGGGCGGGCGCGGACTGCTGCTGACATCGCCGCGCTGCTGGTCGAGATCTCCGGTGTGGCGGAACTGCGTGCGTTCATCGACGAGGTGTTCCTGCCGCGCTCCGATGTGCTGAAGGCGCGCGCGACCCTCGCCTCGCTCCGGAGCGTGGCGCTGCGCCTGGAGGCCACCGACCCCGATCGTGCACGACAGCTCGACACCGAGGTGGAGCGAGTCGAGTCGACCACGCCGGCGTTCGCCGAGTTGCGGCTCGTGCATCTGGTGCGTTCGGGCCTCGCGCAGTTCGACGACGACGAGAACGACGAGCTCGGGCGCCTGACTGCACCGATGGAAGGACGGGTGCAGATGGATGGTCGGACCTCATTGGCTGGGATCGAGCGGTGGCGTACCCGGGCGTCGAATCCGCTGAACGACTCGGTCACCACCGAGGCGTGTGAAGCGATGGCCCGGCTGTACGAGGAGCGTTATGTCGCCGAGCGCTCGGGCGGTGATGCTTCTTGGGACGCAGGTCCATCAATCGGGTGACGAGCGGCGGGATTGGTGAGAGGATCGAGGGCGTCGCCAGCCGGGAGGTTCTGCCATGGCCAAGCGCACCAAGGACACACGGGCCGACCGCCAGGCCGATGCCGACGAGGCCCGCCGGCATTCCGACCCCAACAAGTCCGAGACCACGGGCGAAGCGGCGGACGACAGCGGGGCAACCAGTTCGGCCGAATCGAATGACGCTGCGGCCATCGACGCACCGCTCCACGCGGACACCTTCGTCGACACGTCGTCGAAGCTCACCTACCAGCCCCACGAGGGAGACCTGACCGACGAGCAGGTGGCTGCCAACCAGGCGGTGATCGACGCAGCCCGCCTCCACGGTCGCCGGCTCGAGGAGTCGATCCATGTCGGACGCCGTGAGTTCAGGAGGATCACCGAGTACGTCCCCGAGAAGGACTTCACGGGCGACATCGGCGACATGAGGGTGTTCCTGCGGACAGGTCTCGAGGAGATTGGCGAGGACGGATCGATCACGCGCAGCATCAAGTACTACGACGGGGTCAACCAGCTGGGGCTGGTCCAGTCGGTGATCGAGAACGGCGTGGAGACCTTCACCAATGTCCAGAGCTACGTGCCCGGAGCCATCGACATCAAGGTCGGTGCCACGCGCTTGGTGCCTGCCCAGGTGATGACGGCCGCCGGCGTAGCGCCGACCACTGCGGACCCGAAGAGCGATGGAACCTACGGGTCCGCTTCGCAAGCGGACCGCCCTGATCTCGGGATTGCGAACCGCGATCCCTTCGACCAGGAGCGAGCCCCGCCCGACACGGGCACCGGACCAGTGGCATCGCCCGACACCCCGATGACGGCGTAGGCGGGGCCCCCGATGACGGTGCAGGTGGCTCGTCGCCGCCGAGCGAAGATCCTGGGGCAAGCCCCAGCCACGAAGGACACGACGCCGCCGCCTCCGGCTCCGGCGGCGGTGACCACACGCCGATCGAAGATCCTGGGGCAAGCACCAGCCACGAAGGACAGGCCGCCGCCGCCTCCGGCCCCGGCGGCGCTGACCACAGCGAGAGTGGTTCGGGTCCGACGGGCGAGGTGACGGCCGATGCCGAAGGAATGACTGTCGAGGGCGCCGGCACCTTGGGCTACGTGTGGCGTGACGACGGGGACGGGGGGCAGACGGCCGTCGACACCAACACCCTGGAGCCGCCTCCCACCGCGCCGCGCCCAGACTCGAGCAACGGCGAAGGCGAAGACGAGACCGGCCATCACGCCGGGTGGGGGGACTACGCGGACACCGGCTCCCTCGAACCCGACGGGACCATCGACATCGGCGATGCAGCCACTCTGCAGGTCGCCGGCGCGCCTATCGATTACGGGGACACGAACGATCCTGGTGCGTCGGAGGCGCCTTCAGTTCACACGTTCCCGATTGCACCCGGCGTCGAGCCGGGGGTGGTAGATCCGGTTGCGCCGGGCGAAGGTTCCGATGAGACGGCAGGGGTTGCCGGCATCGAGCTCGACATGGCGGGTTCGCTCTACGACGGGGGGAACCCCCTCGATCCGAGCATCGACCAGGGAATCGTCGTGCACGTGCCGGATTCGGGCGAGACCGAGTACGGCGCCGACAACGACTTCGCATTCGACGAGCCGGGCATGGAAGCGACGGACTCAGATGCATACGGTTCCTCGGGGCCCGGCGGCGGCGACCCCGGCGGTGACATCGACACTTGACCCGCAAGGGCCCTCTGCGCGACGGAGCGCGAGCGAGAGCCTCATGCGGGTCGGGCGACCCGAACCCCACGCTCGTTCACGTCCACGCGTGCGTACTCGAGGGCGACCGATGTGACACGTGACTCTGCCGCACTCCGAGGGGTCATGGATAGGAGACCTCCAGGCAGGGAGGGAGGTGCCATGGGTACGGGTTCTCCTCGGTGGGGGGTCCGGAGGCAGGAACGGAATGGCCTGCACGTGGCCAATCCGATCGGTCCTTGGGGGGCGGTGGGTCCTGATCCAGTCCGGGGCCGGCTTGCAGCAGTCCGGGATCCGCAGGCGGAGCGTCAGCCGACGAGCTCCGTGGGCCTCGTCTCCGTCGCGGGCACGTCGGTTCGAGGCGGTCGCGGGGCCGGTTCGTCACCGCCCTGGTCGAGCCGGAAGGGCGGGTACTCGTCTCGCATCAGAGCCGCGTACGAGATGATCCGGTACACCCATCGGTTCAAGCCGACGACGAGGTCGAAGATCCCCCGCGGGTACCCCCCACCGAAGAGCAGCGCGAAGCCGGCGAAGAGGACGAGCAGCCCGAGCAGCCCGCCGAAGGGCAGCCGCACCCACCAGGAGCCGCCGACCAACAGCCCGGTGCCGATGATCCCGAGCACCAGGTACTGAGGTATCGCGAGCAGCCACCACTTGACCAGGACGAGGCCTCGGCTCAGCCGTTCCGGGTACTCGATCACGAGGATCGCCGGGTAGTCGGGCTCCGCGCCCATGCTGAACGGCGGATACCGGTCGGTGCCCAGCGCGCTGTAGCCGTAGTAGCCGACTCGCCACGTCCACCTCAGCACGCCGGCGTTGAACTCGAAGAGCGATCGTGGGTAGCGCTCGGTGAAGAGGATGGCGAAGAAGGCGATGAACGTCACCACCGAGAACGCGATCCACAGCACCAGCAGGACGATGTAATGCGGGATCAGCAGCACCCACTTCACCAGCCACAGCCAGCGGCTCAAGTGAGAATCCAGCCGGGCCTCGACGCGCACCGGCTGACCCGGAACGGTCGCCGCACCACCGGTCAGGTCGATCTGACTGCCACGCGCCAGGCCGATCACGGAGACGACCAGGAGCGTCGCCCCCAGCACGAGGCCGAGAGCGCCCCCGACGAGCAGGCCGACACCGATGCGGAACACCCAGGGCGTCTTGGCTCCGAACGCCGCGTCCACGCTCACGCCCGCGCTGCCGTCGCTGTTCATGATCACCACGGCCCAGTCGCCCTCCTCCGGATCCCAGCGGAGCCGCTGGTCTCCAGGGCCCTCCACCGACGCGACCCAGAAGTCCTGGTCGCCGGGCGGGGCCTGCGGCGGACCCCCGCTCTCGTAGCGGTAGTCGACTGCGAACGGGGCGAAGCGGATGTCGTCTACGACCGCGTGGTCGACGCCCTCCAGGTAGCCGGCGACTTCGGCCTGGCGACCGATGCCGACGAAGGTGGGTGACTCGCCGGTTCCGTCGACCTCGATCCGGACGGTGACGATCTCACCGAGGTCGGCACCGGCGTCGCTGCCGACCGGGTCGGATCCGAGATCGATCTCGTCCGAGGTGATCGCGTACGACGTGGTCTCGAAGCGCTCGTTCGACGTCGTGAAGTAGCCGGCGTCGTCCCGCTGGGTCGAGTGGGCCCAGACCATGAAGGCACCGCCGACGAGCGGCGCGAGCGCCAGCAGCGAGATGAGCGCCCCCGAGATCAACAGGACGATCCAGCCGACCGGCACGGAGCGGCGGGCGGCGGGTGGGGGAGCGCCTCCCGGCGGGGTTGCTGGCGGGGGCTCCCGGCCGGGTGCTCTCGACTCGCTCTGGCTCATGCGATCGACCTCCCTGGTCTGCACCTCGATCGTCCGAGATGGCGGGGTTCGGCGGCAGGGCCGAAGGTCCCAGCAGACGGCGGTGGGCTCGCCGCGCGCGCTCCGCTGCTTGCCAGGTCCTGGAAGGCACGCAGCCCCCACGGAGCATCTCGTGGTTCCTCGGCACACCGGTGTATGCTCGTCGGGCTCTCGCCAAGGGTAGGAGGATCCTCATGAGGCGTGCTCTGTTCGCAACAGTCGTGCTGCTCACCGGGACGCTCGGGGTCGCCGTCGGCGCTCCCCTCGGGGCCGGCGCACAGGACGACACAACCGTGTACGTGGCCAACGGGTACACCTATGCAGCGGGGCACGGGTACCCGAGGAAGTTCTGCGTGGATGGCACCGAGATCGCGATCCCCGACATCGAGGAGATCGAGGGGCCGTTCTCCATCCCCTCGGGCTCGCACACCGTGGTGATGGTGGATGAAGGCTCGAGCTGCGCGGACACCCCGGATGCCTCTACCACAGCCGACTTCCCGGCCGGCGGCAACGTCACCATCTTCGGGTACTGGCCGCGCGGGTACGCCGAGGTCGCGGTCCTGGTGAACGACGTGAGCTGCGTGGAGGACGGCCAGGGCCGACTCAGCGTGGCCAACGGTGCTGCGATCTACTTCTCCGGACCGGACTCCATCGATGTCGACGGCACGCCACCGGGTGGCAGCCCGACGACCCTGATGGCCGACATCGCTTCGGGCGCGCAGGGCGCAACCGACCTCGACGAGGGCACGGTGACGGGCCTCGGGGTCTTCCAGGCGGGCTTCTCGAACCAGGTGGAGATCGTCAACGGAGCGCTCTCAGGGACGAGCCTCGACGTCGACGCCAACGAGCTCCTGCTCACCTACGTCTTCGGAGGCAACGACGGCGACATCGGCTCGTTCTCGACGACCTTGGAGCTCGAGTCCTGCCAGGTGCCGACCACCACGACCACCACAACGACAACGGCGCCACCGGCACCGGCTGCCGCGCCGGCTCAGCTCCAGCCCACGTTCACGGGCTGAGCCGGCACCCGTGTCGCCTCGGATGAGGGTGCGACGGCCGGCTGAAGCGGTGGTCAGGTCAGGTAGCTGAACTCACCGGCTCGGAGCGGCTCAACGCCCTGATCGCAGGTGCCGGCTCATGTCACCCATGAGATCCGGCAGGATGAGCCTCTCCCGGAAGCACCAACGCCCGTCGACGCGCTCGATCCGGTCCCGGTAGCGGCCGAGGAAGATCGCCTGGAGCGGGAAGTCGTCCAGCGCCTGCCATACGGTGACGTAGGAGCGAGCGGCCGCGACACCGGCGTCAGAATCGATGTCCAGCCAGAGGTTCGTCACCACGTGATGGGTCCGCGGCGTGCCTCCGTAGAGCAGGATGCGCTCCTCGCACCAGCGGCGAACGGGCTCGGATCCGGGTCCTTCACCCGCGGTCGCGAACCAGGTGCCGTTCTCGAAGAGGGCTCCGAAGGCCTCGAAGTCCCCTGCGTCGAAGCGCTCGGGGTACTCCGCGAGCAGGTTGGAGATCTCGAGGTGATCGTCGTGTGCCGTCGAACCCACCGTGCTCATCGATTCACCGATCGAGCCCGGCGAGGAAGCCCAACAGCGCCTCGTTGACAGGCCCGGGTACCTCCTGCTGCACCCAGTGGCCGGCCCCCTCGACGATCACGCTGCCGCGATGGTCGTCGAGGAACGGCTCACCGACGGCAGGCGGGGTCATGACCAGGACCGGATCCGCTGCACCGGCGACGAAGAGCGACGGCTGGGTCACACGGGCACCGTCCAAGCGCTCGGTGAGCTGCCAATTGCGGTCGAAGTTGCGGTACCAGTTGATCCCCCCGGTGAAGCCGGTTCGGCTGTACTCCGCCACGTAGTGGTCGAGCTCGGCCTGGGTGAGCCACGCGGGTAGCTCCTCGGGATCCGGGAGGCGCTCCACGAAGCCCGCATCCCCCGGAGCGGCCATCGTCTGCATGGCCTCGGCGAGGTTGTCGCCCAGGCTCTCGGTCGGCAGACCGGCGAGCATCCTCCGCAGGGTCGTGGCCGGATCGGCACCCAGGTTGGCATCGGCGACTCCCGGTTCCTGGAAGTACAGGATGTAGAAGAAGCCGTCCCCGGCCATCGCCCGCATCAGCTCCAACGGGGGGAGCGGAGGCCTCGGGACGAACGGCACGCTAATCCCCACGACCGCGTCGACGCGATGAGGCGCGAGCAGCGCCAGGTTCCAGACCACCATCGAGCCCCAGTCGTGACCGACGAAGATGGCCGACTCGCGCTCGAGCGCGTCGAGGAGGCCGAGGAGGTCACCGGTGAGCCGGATCATGTCGTACTCCTCGATCGCCTCCGGCCGGCTGGAGCGCCCGTAGCCGCGCTGGTCGGGCGCCAGGACCCGGTAGCCGGCGTCGGCGAGCACGGGGATCTGGTGGCGCCAGGAGTACGCGAGCTCGGGGAAGCCGTGTGCGAGCACCACGAGGGGCGCCTCGGGGTCTCCGGCCTCGAGAACGTGAAGCTCGACCCCGTTCGTCTGGATCATCCGCTCGGTCGTTGCAGGAATCAGCGACACCTGCGGCCCTCCCTTCCCCCCTCCGGATCCGATCAGGAGCCGGGCTCGTCCGGTCGGCTCGAACGGTACGGGCCGGGCAGTCGGTGGGGCAACTGCCTCGGAGGCGTCCGGAGAGGGCCGGTGGGATCTGCGGGTCGGGGCCGCTCCACCGTCAGGTGCTGTTCGTGACGGATTGTCGCCCGCGACTGACCGTCGGGCATCTTGGGAGGCGTGCGGGCGTCCCTCCACTCGACCACCGGGCCGCATCGGTGCGCCGCCCGAGCGTTGGGCAGGCCGTGATGGACGAGACCACACCGCTCCTGCACTCCAAGGCCTACGACCAGGCCTCGGTGTTCGAAGCGGCGAACCTGCTCAGAGAGGGTCGCCGCCAGCGTGGCCGGCCGGACCTTCCCGTACCGGAGGTGTGCCTGCTCGACCCCGACGGCGACATCGTGAGGTACCTCACCTCCACCGGCAGGGCGGTCGAGCACCCGGGCTGGGCCTGCTACCACACCACCCTCTGGACGACGGCGACCGGTGGTACCGAGATCGGCGTCGTGGGCTGCGCGGTAGGTGCCCCCTTCGCCGTCCTGGTGGCCGAGCAGCTCCAGGTCTCGGGCTGCCGTCTGCTGATCAGCATCACCTCGTCCGGCTCGATCACGCCGGTCGCCGACCCCCCGTACTTCGTGATCATCGATCGGGCGCTGCGCGACGAGGGGACCAGCCTCCACTACATGCCGCCCGGATCGTGGTCGCACGGTCCGCCGGCCCTCTTGGATCGGCTGACGGCGATCGACGGCCTCGCGCAGGCTGTCGTCACCGGGCCGACGTGGACCACCGACGCCCCCTACCGGGAGACCCCGGACTCGATCGCTCGCGCCGAGGCTTTCGGGGTCGTCGCGGTGGAGATGGAGGCGGCCGCCCTGTACGCATACGCGGCGGCCTGCCAGCGACAGGTCGTGTGCGTCGCGCACGTGACGAACACGATGGCGACCGAAGGTGACGACTTCGAGAAGGGCGAGGAGGACGGGGCTCTCGCGGCGCTGGAGCTCGTGTCGGAGATCGTCACCCGGATCGGCCCCGGCTGAGCAGCTCGTAGGTCCCGTCTCTTCCGCGTCAGCCGAGCACGGACTCGTACTCGGCGGCGAACCGGAGAGCCAGGCTCGACCAGGAGTAGGAGGCGCGGACCTGTGCCAGCGCGTTCGCTCCCCGCCGCCTGCGCTCGTCGTCGGCGTTGACGGCCTCGACCAGCGCGTCGGCGAGAGCATCCACATCGTCAGGTGGCACCAGCCATCCGTTCTCGGCGTCGGGCAGTGCGTTGACGAAGGAGACGGGGCCTCCGCTCCGGGTGGCGATCACGGGCAGACCGCATGCCATCGCCTCGAGATACACCTGCCCGAACGGCTCGTCGACGGATGGCGCGACGAGCAGATCGGAGCAGGAGAGGCCCATCGGGAGCTCGTCGTGGCCCCGCCAGCCGACGAAGAGCACGTCTGGTATCCCCTCGGAGACGGCGACATCGTGAGGATGCTCGCCCTCCCATTCGCCGGGTGCGCCACCCCAGATCACGAGTGGCGCCGGTCTCAGGAAACGGGTCCTGGCACGGCCGAAGGCTCTCACCAGGAGCGGCACCCGCTTGAACCCCAGGAAGCGGCCGACGTAGAGCAGCACCGGTGCGGCCTCGCCTGTCCGCGCATCGGTGAAGCTGTCGAGGTCGGCCAGTGAGTAGCGGACCGTGCCGGGCCTGCCCGAGCGGTCCCACCCGGACGGATCGTCGACGAGCCACCGCCGCCAGGCGGCGAGCCTCACCTCGCGGGTGACGGGATTCGGCCGGAAGTGCTCGGTGTCGACGCCGTTGGGCATCAGGGCGAACCGCTCGGAGGGGATGCCCAGGAGGTCCACGGCGAGGTCCCGATCGTGTTCGGAGAGCGTGAAGAGGCGGGTGCTCCTTCCTGCCGCGGCACGCATCCGGTCGGCCCACCACCGACCGTACCGCCACTGCTCCCAGCGCACGGCGACCGCGAGAGCGTGCCCGGAGGGATCCAGCCCTGACATCTCGTCGGGTGCGGGTCCTCCGCGGGCCGCGAGAGAGCCGAGATCCGTGTCGAGACAGCGCGAGATCTGCTCGAGCGAGCGGATCTCGTCGAGCATCTTCAGCTCGGTTCCATGTAGGTGGGAGACGACCGGGCGATCCGGCCAGAGGGCCGCGACGGCGTCGTGCACCGGCGTCAGGTGGTGCAGGTGGAGGAGGTCGACGTCGGTCCAGGCGGATCCGATCGCTGCTGACCACGCCTGGACCTGCCTCGGGACCAGTGCCGGGTCGACGGCGGCGAAGACACGGTCCGCAGCTCCCTCGCGGTCCTCGTAGGAGGGGTGCATGGGGATCTCGGCGGCCATCGGATCCTCACCCCGGGCGAACGCCTCGCGGGCTCCCGTCTGATCCACGGTCGCCAGGTCCGCGCGCTCGAAGAAGGTGGGGGCGTGCGTGGGGTCACCCGGGTCACCGAGCGATCCGGTCGCGAGGCGCACGTCCCACCCCGCCGCGGCGAGAGACCTGCTCAGGTAGCGGGTGACCTGGGCGGACCCGCCGCGCGGGTAGAAGAACAAGCCCATGCCCACCGCACGCATGGCTCTCCGCTACCCCGGGTGTCCTTGCCTGCCACGAAGCAGCCGACGGCCAGCGACATCACCAGGCACTGAGCGAACCTCCGGGATTCAGCCCGCGGTGTCGCTGAAGGGGTGGGTCTCCGCGATGAGCACGAAGTCGTACACCTGTCCTCCGTCAGGAGGAGCCGGCATCAGCCATGTCGAGGCAGCGAGGGTGTAGGTGTGGGTGCCCGGCTCTGCGGCGACCACGGCCGTGACGGTCATGACGTCGACGTCGAAGTCTCCCGAGAGCACGGCTTCGGCCTCACCGATCTTCGTGCCGCCCTCGTACAGCTGGAGCCACGCAGTGCAGCGGGCCGCCAGGCATCGATCGAGCTTCAGGCCCGGGATGTCGACGCTGGCTCGGCCGATGAGCTCCACGAACTGCCCGGCGCATTCGGGCAGTTCCGGGACGTCGACCGAGACAGCGGCCAGCGTCTGCGGTCCGGCAATGGCACCACCGTCGTCGCCGGGCAGGTCCCCCCCGGCACCTTCGGCGACCTCGACGTGGCTCAGCCCACGTTCCAGGAAGGCAGCCATCGCCTGACGTGTCACAGAGCGGCCAGGGCGGAACGTGTCGTCGTCGAAGCCCTCCGCGATGCAGGAGTCCGTGACGGCCCCGATCTCGTCGTGGAAGGGGTGGGCATCGCCGACGTCCGAGTACTGGTGTGACGCCCACACCGTTCCTCCGGCGCCCAACGCGCCTGCCAGCACCCCGACCGAAGCGATCGTCCCCACCAGTCTCCAACCACGCATGGACCGCTCCCTTCGTGGGGCGACGGCTCGCCCTCCGGCTACCGGCCTGCCTCTATGGCCACCTCGAGCCGCTGCTCGATCTCCCTCATGATGCCTCGATCCGCCGCCAGGCGCTCATCGACCGAGGAGAGTACCTCGCTGAGGTGGCGGAGCTGTGGGACCCGCTCCAGGGCCGGGTTGCCGATCACCTTCTCGATGGTCGTGGTCAGCTCCGTGACGTCCAGCTCCGCACGAGCCACGTCGCGGTAGAGCTGGAGCATCCCGTCGATCGCTGGAACGGAGCTTCGCCTCTCCTCGATGGCAGCAGCCACTGCCTCACGTGCTCCACCGATCTCTGCGGCGACATCGTCGAGTGTGTCGTGGAGGTGCTCGACGCCTTCTCGGGAAGATCGAAGGGCCGAGGTGGCGCCGAGCAGCTCGTCGTCCGCTAGGCAGGCGAGCGCGCTGCGGAGCTGGGCGACGTCCAGCTCGAGACGGGAGAGGTCCGCGTACAGGCCGAGCAGGAGATGGACCGGATCATCGGTCATCTGTCCAAGGGTAGAGCCGGTGCCGAACCGGTACCTGGACCTCCACCAGCGATCGGGTGCAGGCCACAGGCAGCGGCTCCGCTCCGCAGTAGCCTGAGGATGACACCGCCGAACCCGGAGAAGGCCATGGCCGACTTCACACTGGACACCGATCAGCCCCGCGATGTCGAGCCGCCCGAGCGGTCGCGCCCGTCGGTGGACCACACCGAGGCCACCGCAGCGATCCAGGCGGACGAGGAGATCCGGGCGATGTCGGACTCGGAGCTCCTGGAGGGGATCGACCGGCTCCGTCGTGAGCGCGACGCCGTGATCCTCGCCCACAACTACCAGATCCCGGTCATACAGGACCTGGCGGACTTCGTGGGCGACTCCCTCGAGCTGTCGAGACGGGCGGCGCGGGCCGATGCCTCGACGATCGTCTTCTGCGGCGTGCACTTCATGGCAGAGACCGCTGCGGTGCTCGCACCCGAGAAGCGGGTCCTGATACCCGATCCCGAGGCCGGTTGCTCGCTGGCCGCGAGCGTCGACGTGGACCAGCTGCGGGCCTGGAAGGCCGAGCACCCGGGAGCGGTCGTCGTCGCCTACGTGAACACCGACGCCGACGTGAAGGCGGAGGTCGACTACTGCTGCACCTCGGCGAACGCCGTGGAGATCGTCAGCTCGATCCCATCCGACAGGGAGATCCTCTTCCTGCCCGACATGTTCCTCGGCCTGTTCGTCGAGCGGATGTCGGGACGGAAGCTGCACCTGTGGCTGGGGGAGTGCCATGTCCACGCCGGCATCCGCCCGGAGCACGTGAGGCAGATGCTCGACGAGATCCCCGGCTCCGAGCTGCTGCTCCACCCCGAGTGCGGATGCGTCAGCCAGTGCATGTACTCGCTCGCAGAGGGCGACCTCCCAGCTGAGCGAACCTTCATCCTCGGCACCGGTGGGATGGTTCGTCACCTGCACGAGTCCGAATGCCAGGTCTTCATCGTGGGCACCGAGACCGGCATGCTCCATCGACTGCGCACCGAGCGGCCCGATCGCACCTATATCCCGCTGAAGGAAGACGCCATCTGCGAGTACATGAAGACGATCACCCTGCCGAAGGTCTACCGGGCTCTGCGGGACGATGTGTACGAGGTCACCGTCGACCCCGAGATCACCGACAAGGCTCGGATCGCGATCGAGCGGATGGTCGCGGTGGGCGCGGTCGCCGACTGACGGATGCCCGAGCCCGGACTGACCCGCACCTACCTCGAGAGCGAGGCGGCGTCACTCGAACCATTCGGGTTCGTCGCCCTCGGCTCCCCCGGGGACCTGCTGAGGCTGGTCGAGATCACCCGTGACGACGACGGTGCGCTCCTGGTCCGGGTGCCGGGCAGGCCGAGGCCGTTCCCCGAGCTACCCGTCGAGGTGAGGACCGCTCTCGCGGAACGGGGCTTCCGGTCGGAGGATCCTTCAGATCAGAAGAGGGCGTGGTGCCACGAGCACACCGAGGCGGCGCCGGCAGTCGAGGAGGCGCTCGGGGTTCTCCATGATGTGCTCGGGGTCCCCGAAGACAACCCGGTCGACATCGCGCACGGGAGCCACCGCGCGGAGCACGAGGCCGAGGTGAGGCTCGATGGCCTGAGGGCCCTGGTCGAGCCGATCCTCACCGAGATCCTCGGTCGGGCGCCCATCCAGGACGAGGACCGCGACTACGTCTGCCCCATCAACGACGTGAAGATCATCGTCGCACCCCGCGCCACCCCGGACGGCCACGTGATCCTGCGGGTGTTCGCGGTCACGAACGTCGGCGTATCGATAACGCCCGAGCTGGGGCTGTTCCTGGCCCGCCTCAACTTCGGGCTGATGTTCGGCCGGTTCGCGCTCGACGCGGACCACCAGGCGATCTTCGTCGACGAGACGCTCCTGGGCGACGAGGTCAGCCCCGAAGAGGTCCGCTTCACGGTGAAGGCGGTGGCCGAGATCGCCGACATGTGGGACGACAGGCTGAAGGAGATGTTCGGGGGTGGGACGTTCCGCGAGCTGGAGGTGGCGGCCCGGGATGCCCACAAGCCGGATCTCAAGCCCGGCCACGGCGGGTACCTGTGAGGACGCTCCGCTGATGGGGCCTACAGCCACCCGCTCTTGCGGAACTGCCGCCAGAGCAGGAAGCACACGGCCGCCATGAACAACGTCACCTCGGCGAAGCCCAGGGCGTGGTCGGCGAGAGGCAGTCGGCGGAAGTTCATCCCGTAGATGCTCCCGATCGCTGCCGGCACCGCCGCCAACGCGACCCAGGCCGAGATCTTGCGCATGTCGTCGTTCTGCTGGGTGTTGACCTGGGTCAGGTTCGCCTCCAGCACGCTGGTGAGGAGGTCGCGGTAGCTCTCTATGAGCTCCACGGTTCGGGCCAGGTTCCCCTGGAGGTCGACGAAGTACTCAGCCAGTTGCGGGGGGATGTGGGAGACCTCGCCGGTCGCGAGCTGCTGCAGCGGGCTGCGCAGCGGCGAGGCACCGCGGTGGAAGTCGAGCACCTCGCGCTTCAGCTTGTAGATGCGCTCGGTGGGCCGTTCGCGCGACGAGGAGAAGACCTGCTCCTCGACCTCGGTCACGTCGTCCTCCAGCCCGTCCAGGACCGGGGTGTAGTCCTCGATGATCTGGTCGACGATCGCGTAGATGGCGGAGCCCGGACCCAGCGCCAGGAGGTCGGGCCGTTGTTCGAGCCACGCGCGTGCCCCTGACAGCGGACTCGCCTCGCCGTAGCGAACCGCCACGACGAAGTCGGGCCCGAAGAAGATCCGCACCTCGCCGATCCGGATCACCTCCTCGGGGTCGACGTAGGTGGCGGTCTTCACGACGAAGAGATGGGTCTCCCCGTATGCCTCCAGGGTCGGCCGGTGGTGCGGGGCCATCGCGTCGCGCACCGCCAGCTCGTGGAGGCCGAACTTCCGGCGGATCTCGTCGAACTCCTCAGCCGTCGGCTCGTAGAGGCCGACCCAGGCGTAGGCCCCGCCGCCGCAGCCGGTGTGGATCTGGTCGAAGCTGGTGGCCGTCGGGTCACGCCTGCCGTCACGGTAGAGAGCAGCATCGATGAGCACGTCGAGAAGTCTCGCGCACCGGACTCAGAGGACCAGGGTTGCCACCAGCATGTAGATCACCAGGGAGAACAGGTCCTGGACGATCGTCACAAGTGGGCCGCTGCCGAACGCCGGATCTAGCCCCATCCGGGCCAGGCCGAAGGGCAGGGACATAGCGGCGAGGGTGGCGCTGCCGCAGGCCGCGAACATCGTGATCGCCACCGTGAGCGCGACGTCCTGCTGGCCGGTGAGAAGAGCGGCGAACGGGTATGAAGCCGCAGCCAGGATCAACCCGATGAGCGCACCGGTGGCCAGCTCACGGTGCACGAACGTGCGCACGCGGACTCCCACAGACAGCCCCCGCACGATGAGGGTCTCCGTCTGGGTGCCCACGGCATCCGCCAGGTACACCAGCGCCGGAAGGAAGAACGCGAGCTCCACCGTCTCCTCGAGCTGCTCCTCGAACCCACCGACTAGCACTGCGGAGAGGAAGGCTCCGGCCAGGCCGACCAGCAGCCAGGGGAGCCGGTGGACGAGGCGGCGGCTCAGCCCCTCCTCTCCGGCCAGGCGGGCCTCCCTGGTTCTGCGGAGGAAGCCACCGAGACGCGCGAGGTCCTCCTCGTGCTCCTCGAGCAGCACCTCGAGCATCGTGTGAGGGGGGATCAGACCCAGGAAGCGGTCGCGTTCGTCCACCACCGCGAGGCTGCTCTCCGCGTGACGGATCATCGTCCATGCAGCGATCTCCTGGTCGACGCCATGGCCGACGAACGGGGGATCAGGGTCCATCACCTCCGAGACGAGTGCGGTAGGGGGAGCGGCGAGCAGGTCCTCGATGCGGACGAGGCCGACCAGCTGCGTCTGTTCGCAGACCGCGATGTCACGGACGCTGTCGAAGCGATGCCCGATCACCTGTGCGCGGGCCTCTTCGATGCTGGTGGTCGGGTTCACCACCGGGACGTCGCCGGTGAGGTGCTCGGCGGCGGTACGGAGCAGGTCTCCGTTCGTGGGCAGCTCCGTGACGGTCATGGTCTCGGACCCTTCCGGCTCAGGGTGCAGGGAAGCGTGGAACAGCATGACCGCCGGGGCCGCCACGTGCTCGACCTTGGACCTTCGACCCTTGACCGCTCCGGGGGTTGGTGAGTGACTCGAGGGGATGGTCGGTCAGGAGGGTGCGTTCGAGCCCCACATGAACGCCGCGGACGCGGTGATGTGGGACATCGAGAAGGACCCGATACTCCGGTCCACGATCACCGCGATAGCTGTGCTGGACCGGAGTCCGGACTGGGAGCGCCTGGTGGACCGGATCCAGTGGGGCACCTGCGAGGTCCCCAGGCTCCGCCAACGCGTCATCGTCCCGCCCTTCCGGATAGGTCCTCCGCGCTGGGTCACCGACCCCGACTTCGACCTCCACTACCACCTCAGGCGGGTGCGTGTGCCGGAACCGGGCGGGATGCGGGATGTCCTGGACCTGGCGCAACCGATCGCGATGGACGGGTTCGACCGGGCGAGGCCCTTGTGGGAGTTCACCCTCGTCGAGGGGATGGCAGAGGGCCGGGCAGCGCTCGTGCAGAAGGTGCACCACTCGCTCACCGACGGTGTGGGAGGGATGAAGCTCGCGGCGATGCTCCTGGACGAGGAGCCCGAGGCGTCACCACCGGAGGCGAGCGGCTCAGCGCCCGCACCAGGCCAGACCTCACGGCTGGCGGTGCTGGGCGGTTCGGTGGCCGACGGAGCCCGGCTGTTCGGTGGTCGGGCGGCAGCTCTGCCCTCGGTGCTCGGCCGGGTGGTGCGGAACGGGATCCTCCACCCGGTCGGCACCGCCACCTCCGCCGGAGCGACCGCCCGGTCGATCGGTCGGGCGCTGGCGCCGGTGACGGAGCCCGGCTCCCCGCTCATGCGCGCTCGCAGCCTGGCGAGGCGCTTCGACGTGCTCGACATCCCGTTCGAGCAGCTGAGGGCAGCGGGTCACGCCGTGGGCGGCACGCTGAACGACGCGTTCCTGGCGGCGGTGATCGGTGGCGTGAAGCGCTATCACCACAAGCACGGAGCTGCACTGGAGCAGCTGCACGTGACGATGCCGATCAGCTTCCGCGGTGAGGACGACCCCCTCGGCGGCAACCGGTTCGCGCCGGCCCGGTTCCCGGCACCCGCCGGCATCTCGGATCCAGTCGAGCGGATGCAGCGGCTGGGTGCGTTGGCCCGGAGCTGGAGGGACGAGCCGGCGACGGGATTGACGGACCAGCTCGCGGAGGTGCTGGACCGTCTCCCTGTCACGGTGCTGACGGGCATCTTCGGCGGGATGCTGAAGTCCATCGACCTGGTTGCGACCAACATCCCCGGCATCCCCGAGCGCGTGTTCCTGGGGGGTGCTGCCGTGGAGGGCGAGTACGCGTTCGCGCCTCCGACCGGAGCGGCGCTGAGCGTGGCGCTGCTCACCTACGCAGAGACAGCGTGCATCGGGGTGGTGCTGGACACCGCCGCGGTTCCCGACCCCGACCTGCTGGTCCGGTGCCTGGCGGACGAGCTCGACGAGATCCTGGCTGTGGGGGCATCGGCATCCCCGCAGAAGCTGCGGAGCGACGACTGACCCGGGACGAGGGGACCGACGGCCCTGTCGCGGCACCCGGCGCCGGGCGTAGGGTCCGACGCGGGCACGAACGCGGCGTGCGCCGCCTCGTCGATACACGGTCGATACACGGTCGAGACACGGGAGAACCTCGGATGACCCAGGCGTTGGCCTGCATCGACGGCAACGAAGCCGTCGCGCCGCGTCGCTCACATGCTGAGCGAGGTGATCGCCATCTACCCCATCACGCCGGCCACGTCGATGGGGGAGCTCGCAGACGCCTGGAGCGTTGCGGGCAGGCCGAACCTGTGGGGCTCGGTGCCCGAGGTCGTGGAGATGCAGTCGGAAGGGGGTGCGGCGGGGGCGCTCCACGGTGCCGCCCAGAAGGGCGCTCTGGCCACGACCTTCACCGCGTCCCAGGGCCTGCTCCTGATGCTCCCGAACATGTTCAAGGTCGCGGGGGAGCTCACGCCTGCGGTGATCCACGTCGCAGCGCGAACCGTCGCAACCCATGCTCTCTCGATATTCGGCGACCACAGCGACGTCATGGCGGCGCGCACGACCGGATGGGCTCTCCTGTCCTCGAGCTCGGTGCAGGAAGCCCACGACCTCGCGCTCGTCGCCCACGCGGCATCGATCGAGTCGAGGGTGCCGTTCCTGCACTTCTTCGACGGGTTCCGCACATCGCACGAGGTCGCGAAGATCCACCTGCTCGGCGACGACGACCTCCGAGCGCTGGTGCACGAAGACGCCCTCCTCGAGCACCGTGGTCGGGGGCTCACACCAGACCGCCCGGTCCTTCGGGGTACGGCCCAGAACCCCGACGTCTTCTTCCAGGCACGGGAGGCGGTCAACCCCTACTACGACGCGGTGCCGGGCGTCGTGCAACGCCTGATGGACCAGCTCGCCGAGCGGACCGGACGACGGTACGAGTTGGCCTCCTACACCGGACATCCGGAGGCAGAGCGGGTGCTGGTGGTGATGGGGTCGGCGGCCGGGGCCGCCGAGGAGACGGTGGAGACCTTGGTGGCGGACGGGGAGCGCGTCGGTTTGGTGAAGCTGCACCTGTACCGACCGTTCCCCTCGGAAGCGCTCATCCGATCCCTGCCGGGCACCGTCGACACGATCGGGGTGCTGGATCGCACGAAGGAGCCCGGAGCCCTCGGTGAGCCGCTGTACCTGGACGTGGTCGGCGCCGTCACCGAGCACCTCGGGCGCTGTGTCGAGCCGCCCACAGTGATCGGTGCTCGCTACGGGCTCTCCTCGAAGGAGCTCACCCCGCCGATGGTGAAGGGCTTCCTCGACGAGCTCGCCGGGCCCACACCGCGACGCCATGTGACCCTCGGGATCGTCGACGACGTGACACGCCTGAGCGTCAGACCTGACCCGACCTTCCAGGTACCCAACCGATGTGTTCAGGCCGTGTTCCACGGGTTGGGCAGCGACGGCACCGTCGGTGCGAACAAGGCGACCGTCAAGATCATCGGTGAGCACACGGACCTCTGGGCCCAGGGATACTTCGTGTACGACTCGAAGAAGTCGGGCGCGGTGACCGAGTCGCACCTGCGGTTCGGGCCCGACCCGATCCGCTCCACCTACCTCATAGACCGGGCGGACTTCGTCGCCTGCCACCAGTGGGGCTTCCTGGAGAAGCGCGACATCCTCGCCCGGGCCCGCTCCGGCGCGAAGGTGCTGATCAACAGCCCGTACCCGACGGAGGAGGTGTGGGACCGCATGCCCCGTGAGGTGCAGGAGCGGATCCTGGACCTTCGACTCGAGGTCTGGGTGATCGACGCGTACCAGGTCGCCCGGGACCTCGGGATGGGAACGCGGATCAACACCGTCATGCAGCCGTGCTTCTTCGTGCTCTCCGGGGTGCTGCCGGCGGAGGAGGCCATAGCGGCGATCAAGAGCTCGATAGAGGTGACCTACGGCAAGCGCGGAAGGGCGACCGTGGAGCAGAACCTCGAGGCGGTCGATCGATCGCTGGAGATGCTGGAGCGCCTCGAGATCCCGCAGGACGTGACGAGCGAGCACCGCATGCCCCCCACGGTTCCAGAGGATGCCCCCGACTTCGTGCAGCGCGTGACCGCCCGCATGATGGCGGGTGAGGGGGATCTGCTGCCGGTGAGCACGCTCCCACCCGACGGGACCTTCCCCACCGGCACCTCCCGCTGGGAGCAGCGTGCGATAGCCCTCGAGATCCCGATATGGGATCCGGAGATCTGCATCGACTGCGCCCGCTGCACCATCGTGTGTCCCCACGCCGCCATCCGGATGAAGGTCTACGAGCCCTCGGCCCTCGATGGTGCTCCGGAGAGCTTCCCCACCAAGGCCTTCCGTTCGGCGGATCTGCCGGATCACCTGCTCACCATCCAGGTGGCACCGGACGACTGCACCGGATGCGGTGTCTGTGTGGACGTCTGCCCGGCCAAGAGCAAGGAACGGGTGCGTCACCGTGCCATCAACATGGAGCCGGTCGAAGAGCACCGGGACCGCGAGCGGGAGCGCTTCGAGCTCTTCCTCTCGATTCCCGAGCTCGATCGGACGCTCCTCGAACCCGACACGGTGAAGGGGTCCCAGGTGCTCCAGCCCCTGTTCGAGTACTCGGGTGCGTGCGCCGGGTGTGGGGAGACCCCATATCTGAAGCTCCTCACCCAGCTCTTCGGCGATCGGATAGTCGTCGCCAACGCGACCGGTTGCTCCTCCATCTACGGAGGCAACCTTCCCACCACCCCATGGACCAGCAACCGCGACGGCAGGGGACCGGCGTGGTCGAACTCCCTCTTCGAGGACAACGCCGAGTTCGGTCTCGGGCTACGCCTCGGCCTCGAGCAGCAGGTGGAGGAGGCCCGGAGGCTGACCCGGGAGCTCGCCGGCGTGCTGGGGGACGAGCTCGTCCGCTCGCTGCTCGACTCGGAGCAGGACGACGAAGCCGGGATAGAGGCCCAGCGCAAGCGCGTCGCAGCACTGAAGGCGCGGCTCACCCAGAGCGACGGTGACCTGGATGGAGGCGCGCGCCGGCTGCTCAGCCTGGCCGATCAGCTGGTGCGCAAGAGCGTCTGGACAGTCGGCGGGGACGGGTGGGCTTACGACATCGGCTACGGCGGCGTCGATCACGTCCTCGCGAGCGGACGCGACGTCAACCTCCTGGTGCTCGACACCGAGGTGTACTCGAACACGGGCGGTCAGGCGTCGAAGGCCACCCCGCGGGGAGCGGTGGCGAAGTTCGCGTCTTCGGGCAAGGAGATGCCGCGCAAGGACCTCGGTGTGTTGGCGATGGCGTACGGCAACGTCTACGTGGCCCAGATCGCACTCGGCGCCAACGACCGTCAGGCCGTGAAGGCCTTCGTCGAGGCAGACGCCTATCCCGGTCCTTCGCTCATCGTCGCCTACAGCACCTGCATCGCGCACGGCATCGACATGCGGCGGTCGATGAGCCACCAGCGGGACGCGGTCCGGAGCGGGTTCTGGCCCCTGTACCGGTTCCGTCCCACGGAGGACGAGCACGGCCATCCGTTCACCCTCGACTCCCACGACCCGCAGATGCCGGTGCGCGAGTTCGCGCTCGGCGAGGCGCGCTGGGCGATGCTGGCCCGCAGCGATCCCGAGAGGGCGGAGCACCTCCTCGAGCTGGCGCAGGCCGATGCGGACGAGCGGTGGAGGTGGTACAGGGAGATGGCCGGCCTCGAGCGGACCGTGCCCCATGTCGACGACGAGGACGGTCAGTCCTCGGTCGAGGAGGTGCAGTTGTGACTCCCGACCTGAGCACCCGCTACCTGGGTTTCGACCTGAAGAGCCCGTTGGTCGCCTCCGCCGGGCCTCTGACGAGCGACGTGGACTCGCTGCTCCGCCTCGAAGAGGCGGGCATCTCTGCGGTTGTGCTGCCATCGCTCTTCGAGGAGCAGATCGTGCACGAGTCGTTGGAGCTCCACCAGGTGCTGGAGCACGGATCGGAGTCCTTCGGTGAGGCAGCGACCTTCTTCCCCGAGTTGGAGGACTACGGCAGCGGACCCGGACGCTACCTCGACAGCGTCGAGCGGGCTCGTGCGCACCTCTCCGTCCCGGTGATCGCCAGCCTCAACGCCGACTCCACCGGGAGCTGGGTTCGGTATGCCACCCTCATCGAATCTGCAGGGGCGGATGCGATCGAGCTGAACATCTACGCCATCGGTGCCGACCCGACACGGGCGAGCTCGGAGCTCGAAGCCGAGCACCTCGATCTGGTGGGCGAGGTCCGCGAAGCGATCGACGTGCCGCTGGCCGTGAAGCTCAGCCCGTTCTTCTCCTCGCTCGCGCACTTCGCGGTGGAGGTGGCCGAAGCGGGTGCTGACGGCCTCGTGCTGTTCAACCGCTTCTACCAGCCCGATCTCGACCTCGAGACACTGGAGGTCGCGCCGAGGCTCGAGCTGAGCCAGGCATGGGAGCTCCGCCTCCCGCTGCGTTGGATCGCCATGCTGCGGCCCGCGCTCGATGTCTCGTTGGCGGCCTCGACCGGGATCGGGGATGCGGAAGCCGTCGTCAAGGCCCTGCTCGTCGGCGCCGACGCGACCATGATGACCTCCGCTCTGCTTCGCTCGGGTCCGGCCCTGGTCACCGAGATCGAGAGAGGTCTCGCAACCTGGTTGGAGGCGAACGAGTACGACTCCGTGGCCCAGCTCAAGGGGAGCGTGAGCCATGAAGGCGCCGAGGACCCGGCCGCGTTCGAGCGGGCCAACTACATGAAGACCCTTGCCTCGTGGGGCCGTCGCTCGGGTCGCGAGCGGTGAGCTTGGGACCTCCGCCCCTTGAGGTCCGGGTGCGATCCCCGCAGGCTTGAGGCAGAGAGCAACTCCCCGACGCTGCGAGGATGAGATGCCCAGGGATCAGTGGAAGTTCGTCACCACGAACGAGGAGTTCGACGACGGGCTCGAGCCCGAGGAAGCTGCCCTTCACATGGAGGGGGACGGGGTGGTTCCCCCTGCAGAGGATCCCGGTAGGGCCGAAGTCCTGCTCGGCGACGACTCCGACAGGGAGGCGCCGGGAGAGTGGTTCGAAGACGAGGAACCCGAGGACGACGCGCTCGCAGCACGGCTCACAGAGGCCGAGGAGGAGGAGGACCTGGAGCAGCTGCTCGAGGAGCAGCACTACGCGTTCGCTCCGGAGTCAGAGGAGGTGGATTGAGCGAGCGCCGGCCCGCGTAGCTGCTCAGCCGAGGCCGAGGCGCGACGAGCAGCCGGGCCAGGCGCCCCAACCCACGCTGGCGAGGATCCTCTCGCCGACTGCGATCTGGGCCTCACGACTGGCCAGGTTGGCGGTGGGGGCGTACTGCTGGCCCCCGTAAGCGGACCAGGTGGAGGCCAGCATCTGGAGGCCGCCGTAGTAGCCGTTGCCGGTGGCGGCAGCCCAGTTGCCGCCGGTCTCGCACTGAGCCAGGGCGTCCCAGACGCTCCCGCCGGCAGCGGGTGCTGGTGCCGGAGCGGGCGCCGGTGCCGGGGCGGGTGCCGGTGCTGGTGCCGGAGCGGGTGCTGGTGCCGGAGCGGGTGCCGGCGGCGGTGGTGGGGTGATGGAGCGGTAGAAGGCTTCGCGCTGCTCCGGGGACATCAGCAGGAGGGCGAGCCATGCCCGCTCCTCGGTGGACATGCCCATCGCGGCGAACCAGGCCCTCTCCTCGTCGTTCATCGAGGCCAGGATCACGAGAGGGTGCCGCTTCTTCTACGAGCGCGGCCCCCGCATCGGCGTTCACGTCGGGTTCGGTGGTGGGGGTGGAGCGAACTTCCGTGGTCGGCGTGGAGTCATCGACCCCACCCAGCGCTGGGCCCGTCGAGAAGCCGGCCGTGACCAGCAGGACGAGGGCGAGAGCCGCCAGGGTCTGTTTTCGGCGCGCGAGGAGAGACATGGTTGATCGGTTCCTTTCCGTCGGGCCTCAGGGCTCCAGGGGAGGGGCCGCGACGTTCGAGAGGTGATTGACAGCCCACAGCCTGATGGCCCCGTCACCCGAATGCAACGATTCCGCAACGAATGATCCCTCCGGATCAGCCTGGGAGAGACGTTCGAGATGAACGAAGAACAACGGAGATGAACGAGATCCGGTCTTCGGAGCGGCCTCTGCTACGGCGCCGGGAAGCCCCTTGATTACAGGCCGCGCGTCCGTCGAATCCGCGCTGCCCAGGTCGGCCTGGGCATGACATCTGCCACTTTATGGCCTAAGAATGGGTCGAACGACCCATACGGCGAGGGTCCGTGGCGAGGCTGCGCCGGTGATGTAGGCAGCGGGGGGAGCTGCGGGTCAGGAGAGGGGAACGGCCCCGTCGCGGCCGACGCTGCCGCCCCGCTGGCGGACCGGGTGACAGCGGCCGGGCTGGTGCAGCGGCAACGATGGAGAGAGCATGAGCCCGAGCAGCCCCCGCGTGGTGTGGTCCGAGGAGCAGCAGCGCTTCGTGCCTGCGGATGCTCGTGGCGCACCGGCCCCTCGCCCGGCGCGAGACCCGCGTGCCCCGACCGCAGCCGGCGTGGATCGCACAGCACTGCATCCGGCTCCACAGCGGCATCGGGCTCCGCCGCCGCAGGGAGCCCCCCGGCGCAGCCGATCTGTCGCGCCGGACCGACCGAGGCGGGCCCCTGCCGCCGAACCCGTGGCCCCGCCCGAGCAGCGCCCGGCACGTCCTCGTCGCCGGCGGAGGTGGAGCCGTGTTCTCCTGCTTCTCGTCGCGCTGCTGGTGCTCCTGGTCGCTTCGGGCCTCCTGTTCGCCTGGATGCAGTTCGAGCAGATCGACCGGGTGGAGGTGTCGCCCGTGCTCTCCGCGGGAGGTGGAGCCGGCACCAACTACCTGATCGTCGGGTCCGACTCCCGCGAGGGGATCGACCCAGAGGATCCGAACGCCGGGGCATTCATCGGTGAGGAGGTGACCGGTGAGCGCACCGACACGATCATGGTGCTGCGCGTGGGATCCGCGGGCAGCCAGCTCCTCTCGGTGCCCCGGGACCTGTGGGTCACCAACGCCGTCACCGGCGAGGAGGGGCGGGTGAACTCGGCTTATCAGACCAGCCCGGCCGCGCTCGTCCAGACGGTGCAGCAGAGCCTGGGCATCCCGATCCACCACTACCTCGAGATCGACTTCGTCAGCTTCGGTGGCCTGGTCGACGCCGTCGGTGGGATCACGGTGAACTTCGATCATCCCGCGCGAACGACAACTCGGGTCTGCTGGTGGAGGAGACGGGACCGGTCACCCTCGACGGCACCCAGGCGCTCGCCTACGTCCGGTCCCGGCAGTACACGGAGCTCATCGACGGGCAGTGGCAGACAGATCCCACAGCCGACATCGGGAGGACCGAGCGGCAGCGTGCGTTCATGACGACGCTGCTGGGGGACTTGGGATCCACCCGCAACCCCTTCGCGATGCAGGAGATCGTCCGCTCGATCGGTGGAGGGATGCGGATCGACGACTCGCTGAGCTTCTGGGACGCGCTGAGGCTCGGCTGGCGCCTCAAGGGCCTCTCACCGGAGTCGGTGGAGCTGCCGGTGATGGCGAGGACGACCACGGGTGGGGCTTCCGTGCTGGAGCTCGGGCCGGGAGCCGGGGAGGTGCTGGCCCGCTTCTCGTGAGTCAGGCGGGCGGGCGGAGGTGCCACGCCTTGGGTTGGGCGAAGGTGAGGATGCCGTAGGTGGAGAGGGTGCATCCGATCCCCGAGTGGCCCCGACCCGACCACGGGAGTCGGGGTGAGACGCGGTCGCAGCAGTTCCAGTAGACGGAGCCCGTGTCCACCTGCCGGAGCAGGTGCTCGGCCCGCTCCCGGTCGGCGCTGTAGACGCCGGCGGTCAGGCCGAAGGGGGTGTCGTTCATGAGCGAAAGGGCCTGTTCGTCGCTGACCACGCTCTGGACACCGATGATCGGCCCGAACGACTCTGCGCGCATCACCTCCATCTCGTGGGTGACGTCTACGACGACCGTGGGCTCGAACCAGGTTCCCGGACCGGGAAGGCGGTGACCTCCGGTGGTGACCCTGGCACCCCGGCGCAGGGCGTCTGCGACCTGGATCTCGAGGAGCTCCGCCTGTTGGGGACGCGTGAGTGGGCCGATGTACGTCCCGGGGTCGGTGGGATCCCCGACGCCGAAGCCCTGGACCTCGGCGGTGAAGGCCTCGACGAACGGCTCGTACAGAGCGTGGTGCACGTAGATGCGCTCCACCGCGCAGCAGCTCTGCCCGTTGTTGTAGAACGCGCCGTCGGCGAGGCCGGCCGCAGCCGCATGCACGTCGACGTCGTCGGCGACGTAGACCGGATCCTTACCGCCCAGCTCGAGCTGCACCTTGGTGAGCCTGAAGGAGACCTCCTCGGCGATACGACGTCCCGTCTCATAGGAGCCGGTGAAGAAGACCCCGTCGAAGGGGTGCTGGAGCAGCGCGTGCCCCACGTCTCCAGCACCCATGGCCAGGACGAAGCCATCGCGGGGAACGCCCGCTGCGTGGAGCATCTCGGTGATCGCCAACCCGGTGAGGGTGGCGTGCTCGGACGGCTTGTAGACGACTGAGTTGCCGGCCAGAAGGGCCGGGAGGAACACGTTCGAGCCGACGAAGTAGGGGTAGTTCCACGCGGAGATGTTGGCGACGGTGCCGAGCGGCTCGTGCGTGATGACCTCGACGATCCCCTCGCCCTGCTCGACGGGCTCGGGGGCCAGGACCCGGGCCGCGTTCTCGACGAAGAAGTCGACCCGGGGGAGAAGTCCCTGGAGCTCGCGGCGAGACTGGGTGATCGGTTTGCCGGTCTCGGCGGTGAGGGTGCGCGCGAGCTCCTCGGCTCGCTCGATGACCAGGGCACGAAATGCGGTGATCGCCTCGACGCGGTCCTCGATCGCGAGCTCCCCCCACAGGGCCTGACCCCGTCGGGCACGGCTGTACTTCTCGTCGAGCGTGGCGGGCGTGTCCTCGTACACATCGGCCAGGAGCTCTCCCGTGGCGGGGTTGGTGACCTTCACGGGACCTCCTCATCAGCAGCGGCTCCGAGTGCCTCCGCGAGGAACGCCGCCCTGACCGGTCCGTTGTCGAGGAGGTCACTGTCACGCCGATCCATGAACTCGGGGTGCCACTGCAGCCCGACGCACCAGGGGTGCCGGTCGGAGCGGATCGCCTCGACGAGATCCTCACCTTCGGACCAGGCCTCGGCCGCGAGGCCGGGGCCGAGCTCTTTGATCCCCTGATGGTGGAGGCTGTTCACGAGCTGACGACCTTCCGTGCCGAGGACGTCGGCCAGGCGCGATCCCGCCGCCACGTCGATGTGGTGGAGGTTGCGGTCGTATGTCTCGCCGTCGCGGTGCGCGCGAGTGCTGACCCCCTGGTCGCGGAGGTCCTGCCAGAGGGTTCCACCGAACGCCACGTTCAGCACCTGCAGGCCACGGCAGATGCCGAGCACCGGCTTGCCGGCGTCCAGGAACCGCCGGACCAGGTCGAGCTCGTAGCGGTCGCGGAGCTCGTCACCCTCCCACTCGGGGCGGATCGGCTCTTCTCCATAGGAGCGGGGCGACACGTCGGATCCGCCGTGGAGCACGAGCCCGTCCAGGTCCTCGACCCAATCGTCGGGGGTGACCGGACCGTCAGGAGGGGCGGTGGGCACCGGGTAGACGAGCGCGTCGCCCGCCGCGATCCAGTGGGCCATCGACTGCTCGACGTAGAGGAGCGTCTTGGGGCCGAAGACGCTCCGGGTGGGGTCCGGCGGCATCCGGCAAGACGAGAGACCGATCCTGGGGCGGCGGGTGGACGCACCGCTCACCCGAAAGCCACCTCGAATATCCGGTGGAGGTCCTCCGACCGGACGGGACAGGGGTTGGAGAGGTGGCACGGGTCGGCGGTCGCGATCTCCACGAGGCGGTCGAGGAGGCCCCGGTCGATCCCCTGGTCCGTGAGCGTGGCAGGGATGCCGACCTCCTCCTTCAGCGCTCGCAGCCACTCCAGGAACCCCTGCGGATCCTCGCGAGCTGCTCCCACCTCGGAGGCGAGGTGGGAGAGACGCTCTCCGGCAGCGTCGACGTTGAAGGCGAGCGCGTGGTCGATCATCAGGGCGTTGGCGAGCCCGTGGTGGAGCCCGGCCGCGGTGCCGAGCGTGCGTGCGCAGGAGTGCACGATGCCGAGGCCCTTCTGGAACGCGATCGCTCCCATCATCGACGCCATCAACATCCCGCGACGGGCTTCCAGATCGGAGCCCTCGGAAACCGCTTGGCCCAGGTGCCGGGCAGCGAGGCGCGCTCCCTCGACAGCGATCCCGTCGCAGATCGGGTGGTACTCGGGTGAGAGGTACGCCTCGACGTTGTGGGTGAGGGCGTCGAAGCCGGTCGCAGCTGTGAGCGACGGCGGGAGGCCGACGGTGAGCTCGGGGTCGGCGAACACCTCGAGGGGCAGGAGGCGGGGCGAGAAGATGATCCGCTTCAGTTGGGTCTCGTCATCGGCTATGACCGCGCTCCGACCCACCTCGCTCCCGGTCCCGGCAGTCGTGGGCAGGGCGAAGAAGCACGGGAGCGGGCCGTCGAGCGGCGGAGAACCCGGTCCATCCTCGTAATCGAAGAGGTCACCGGGCTGGGTGTGGACCACGAGCAAGGCCTTGGCCACGTCGATCGAGGCCCCTCCACCCAGTGCGACAACGGAGTCGGCACCGTGCTCCGCGTACGACGTCGCCGCGGCGATCACCTGCGATCGTGTCGGGTTGCCTCCCACACCCGCGAAGGAGCTGACCGCGTGACCGCCCCGGGTGAGGTGGTCGACCAGATCGGAGTAGGGCGGGAGCTCGGCGAGAGCAGCGTCGGTCACGACCATGGGCCGGGAGACAGCCCGGGCCGTCAGCGCGTCGGAGACCAGCGAGCACGACCCGTCCCCGAAGTGGATGGTGGTCGGGAACGAGAAGGTGGTGAGGGGCATCGGCGCCGAGGCTACCGCCGCGGCCCGCCGCCGGTGGGAGGCCTGCTGCGGTTCAGATCACCTCGAAGTAGCGCCTCAGCTCCCAGTCGGTGACCGAGCGGAGGCTCTGCCGCCACTCCCACTCGCGGCTCGCCGCGTAGTGGTCGACGAATGCATCGCCGAACAGATCCCGCGCCGCCTCCGAAGCTTCGAAGCGCTCGGTGGCTTCCATCAGCGTGCGGGGATATCGAGGGGCATCGGCCTCGTAGGCCGACCCGGAAGTCGCCGGCGCGTCGAGCTCGAGTCCTTCCTCGATGCCCAGCAGCCCTGCTCCGAGGCAGGCGGCCACCGAGAGGTAGGGGTTCACGTCCGATCCCGGGAGCCGGGTCTCGAGGCGGGTCGAAGATCCGTCGCCGGCGAGGACCCGAAGTGCGACGGTGCGGTTGTCGATCCCCCAGGTCGCCCTGGTCGGGGCCCAGTAGCCCTCGACCAGCCGCTTGTAGCTGTTCACGGTCGGGGCGAGCATCGGGAGGAGTTCGGCCAGGTAGGTGAGTTGGCCGGCCACGTAGGAGCGGAACACGGCTGACATGCCGAGATCGGATCCTGCGTCGAAGAAGGCGTTGGCCTCGTCCGCGAGTCGCCAGAGGCTCTGGTGGTGATGTCCGCTGCACCCGGGAAGGGAGTCGTTCCAGCGGGCCATGAAGGTGGGCAGGATCCCGTGGTCGGCCGCGATCTCCTTGCACGCCCGTCTTGAAGAGCACGCCGCGGTCCGCCGCCTCGACCTCCTCGGAGTGGATGATCGCCGCCTCGAACACCCCCGGCCCCGTCTCGCAGTGCAGACCCTCGAACGGGACCCCGTAGGCACGGAGCCCGTCGAGGAGGGCGCGGAAGAAGGGCTGGTTCGTGGCCTGGCGTATCACCGAGTACCCGAACATGCCGGGGCTGATCGGCCGGAGATCCCTGTAGCCCTTCTCGTGGGCGCTCACAGGGGTCTCGGCGAAGTTGAACCACTCGAACTCGAGCCCGAATCGGCTCACGAACCCGAGTCCCCGGCGCGCGCTCGGCCACCTTCTTCAGGGTCTGGCGGGGACAGACGGAGAGCGGTTCACCGGCGCGGTCCACGAACTCCCCGAGGAAGAAGGGCCTTCCGTCCTCCCACGGGATCCGGCGGTAGGTCGCGAGGTCCAATCGCACCTCGGCGTCCGGGTAGCCGGTGTGCCATCCCGTGTAGGAGGAGTTGTCGTAGCACTCGTCGACCATGTCCCAGCCGAACACGACGTCGCACCAACCGAAGCCCGACCCCGCAGCCTTGAGGAACTTCGCCTTGTCGAGGTACTTGCCGCGGAGGATCCCGTCGTTGTCGGTGACGGCCACCTTCACGTAGTCGCCGTCCCAGACCTGGATGGCGTCGATGATCGCCTGCTGCTCCTGGGGTTCCACCGGGCGGGAGTCTAGGTGGAGCGTCCGTGCGCCACCGGCGGCGGTCCGCTACGCATTGGGGCATGGAGCATCGCTACCTCCTCGCGATCGACCTGGGTACCGGCGGTCCGAAGGTGGCGCTCGTCTCGACGACAGGGGAGATCGCGGGCTGGGAGTTCGAACCGACCGTCCTCATCCTCCTGCCGGGTGGTGGCGCCGAGCAGGATCCCGACGACTGGTGGAGGGCGATCCTCGCAGCGGCGAAGCGGCTGCTCGGACGCGACCTGGTGCAGAGATCGCAGATCGTCGGTGTCAGCGTCACGACGCAGTGGTTCGGCACCGTCCCGGTGGACGAGCGCGGCCGACACCTCCACAACGCGGTCATCTGGATGGATGCGAGGGGGGCGCGCCACGTCCAGCGGGTCACGCGGGGAAGGCTGAACGTCGCCGGCTACGACCCGCGGCGCCTTCGGACGTGGCTCCGGTACTGCGCCGGGGTGCCCTCCAACACCGGGAAGGACCCGGTCGGCCACATCCTGTTCCTCCGGAACGAGCGCCCCGAGGTCTACGAAGCGACCCACAAGTTCCTCGAACCGGTGGACTACCTGAACCTCAGGCTCACTGGGAGGTTCGCGGCGAGCCACGACACGATCACAGGTCACTGGGTCACCGACACCCGCGACCTCTCGCTCGTGCACTACGTGCCGGAGCTCTTCGAGTTGGGTGGACTCGAGCGGGAGAAGCTTCCGGATCTGCTGCCCACCGGCTCGGTGCTCGGGGAGATCACGCCCGAGATCGCGGCGGAGCTCGGGCTCAACTCGAACGTGAAGGTGGTGATGGGCACGCCTGACACGGAGTCGGCTGCGGTCGGCTCCGGCGCGGTTCGCGACTTCGACGCCCATCTGTACGTCGGCACCTCCTCGTGGCTCTCCTGTCACCTGCCCTCGAGGCGCGTGGATGCCCTGCACACCATGACCGCTCTTCCCTCCGCGATCCCGGGGCGATACCTGCTGGCCACGGAGCAGGACGTCGCGGGGGCCTGCCTCACCCATCTGGTCGACAACGTCCTCTTCCCCGACGACGCTCTCAACGTCACCGAGGCACCGGAGGATCTCCTGCTCACGCTGAACGACATGGCGGCCGGTGTGGAGCCCGGATCCGGTGGGGTCATCTACCTTCCCTGGCTGAACGGCGAGAAGACCCCGGTCGACGACCACCTCATCCGGGGCGGATGGGTGAACCTCTCGCTGACATCGACACGGGCCCATCTCGTGCGAGCTGTCTTCGAGGGGGTTGCGCTGAACACCCGCTGGATGCAGAAGTACGCCGAGAAGCTCGCGAAGCAGAGCTTCGACTCGATCGCGTTCGTCGGTGGCGGCGCCCAGTCCGACCTGTGGTGCCAGATCTTCGCGGACGTTCTCGATCGCGAGATTCGACAGGTGGAGGAGCCACGTCTGGCCAACGTGAGGGGGGCCGGGCTGATCGGGTCGGTGGCTCTGGGTCATCTGTCGTGGGCGGAGATCCCCTCGAGGGTGCGGGTGAGCCGAACCTTCGAACCGGACCGTGCGGGACGCGCCGTCTACGAGCGCCACTTCGACGCGTTCGAGCGGTTCTACTCACGGACCAAGGGGATCCATCACCGGCTGAACCGGACGCCGCGGTCGCGTTCGGGGTGGAGGAGGAGGCTGCCCGGCCTCCGCAGCGCGTAGTTCGGACCGACCTCGGAACGATGCTCGGTCGCCGGGCTGTTCGACTCAGGGAACCGCAGTGGCTGCAGGGGGAATATGCTCCCGCCACCGGGTCGGAGTCCCGGTCCGGCCACCGGTGGGGGAGCCGGGCGCGGCGGTCACGAAGGGAACCGAGCAGTGAACGAGAGATGGACGTACGTCGTGATCTCCGATGAGCCGGGCGGCACACCCGTCGAGCTGCGGATCAGCCTCGAGGACCGCGAGACCCAGAAGCAGGCCACCATCCAGGTCACGGTGGCCGGAGCCCAGGTGGAAGTCGACGGCAAGCCGAGGGACTTCGAGGCGCCGGAGTGGCAGGTACGTCAGATCCTGGAGCGCGGGGGAGTCGCCGACGTCGACTCCTACCTCACCTCGCTGCAGGACCACATGCGCTCTGCGTTGAGCCGGGGAACTTGACTCGGGCCTGCACGCCACGCCGCCGGCTGGTAATAATCGGGTAGCTCGGGCAGGCGCGGAGGTGCTGTAGCCGGGCGCATCCCGGGCGGGACAACGCGAGGGGCGAGAGGGCATGGGCGTCGCATTGATCGTGGCGGTGGTCGTGGGGGGCATCGTCCTCGCCGTGGTGCTGATCAACCGACGCGCTCCCGATGCCGAGGAGCCCGCCCGGAAGGCCGAGAGGCCCGGCCCCGAGGCGGACGGGCCTGACAAGAGCTCTGTCGAGGGCCCCACTTCGCTCTCCATGGGCCAACGTGCCGAGAGCCCTCGCCCACCCCGGCCCTCGGGCGGGGACCGGGCCGAAGGTGCGCGGGAGCCGGAGCTCGGCAGCCCCCCTGTCGGCAACATGGGTGCAGGGATCGAGGAGCTCTCCCAGGACCAGCCGGAGGACGAGGCGACGCTCCGGCGGTTCTCCGGCCAGGCGGCACCCTCGACACCTGTCGCACCGCAGCCGAAGCCGGCAGTCGCCTTCCGCTACCCGATGGAGCGATCCCCGGCCGAGGGGCCACGGGCCGAGCCCGAGCCTGCGGTACCGGAGCCCGTGGCCGCCGAGCCCGAGCGCTCCGACTCCGAACCGGAGCCACGGGCCGAGCCCGAGCCTGCGGCACCGGAGCCCGTGGCCGCCGAGCCCGAGGCCTCCGACTCCGAGCCGGAGACCGAGCCCGAGCGTGCGGCACCGGAGCCCGTGGCCGCCGAGCCCGAGGCCTCCGAGCCCGAGGCCTCCGACTCCGAGCCGGAGCCCGCGGCCGCCGACGCGTCTGGATCGTTGCCCGAGCCCGAACCTGTCGCGGTCGAGGGTCCCGAGTCTCCTGCCGAGCCGGAGGTCGAACCTTCGCTGGCCGAGGTGGTCTCGGAGCTCATCGATGACGCCGATCCGGAGGTCGAGCCCGCGCTGGCCGAGGTGGTCTCGGAGCTCATCGATGACGCCGACCCGGAGGTCGCGGAGGTCCTGGCCAGGTTGATCGATGCCGCCGACCCGCTCCTGGTGGCAGACCTGGTCGATTCCGCGGACCTTTCGGTGGCGGAGGTGGTGGCACAGCTCGTGAGCGACGCGGACGCGGATGTCGTCGCGTTGGTCGCCGAGCTGGCCGACGCCCCGGACCGGCGGGAGGTGGCGGAGGTGTTGAGGCTCGTCGACACCGCCTACCGGGATCCCGAGGGGACCGGAGACCTGTCGCCCGAGATCGCTGCGAAGCTGAAGGAGCTGGACATCGAGGCCGATCTCGAGCTGACGTCGCGCCCCGGCGAGATGGGTCAGTTCGCCCGGCTCGACAACAAGGCCCAGCTCCGGGTGATCGTCAGGGTGCTGTGCGGACTCGTGGCTCGTGAGGACCTCCCCCGCTCTCCCGCGATGCCCCGGCAGCCTCGATCGTCGGCCGAGGAGAGAAGGTGGCCCCTCTCCCGCGCCCGTTGGCCCCTTCCGCCGCCGGCCGAGGAGACCGTGGTGAAGAGAGCTCCCCTTCCGGCTCGTCGCGCTTCGACCCAGGCGTCGTGACCACGCGACGGTGCCTCCGAGGGGAGCTATGGCCCTCAGCCCTGAAGTTTCGGGCCGGTCGGGCCGATAGGAGCGAGGCAGACCAGCAGCAACAGGCGATCCGGTAGGAGTCGGGCGGAGGGCAAGCTCATGGGACTCAATCAGAGGGCGGTCATCGGGGCGCTGGCCATGGTCCTCGTCGTGTCGTTGCTGGCGGCGCAGTTCGTGCCCCCCATCTTCGTCGTCCTCGTCCTCGTGCTGCTCGGCCTCGGGGCGATGGTGGTGTTCTCCCGGCGTGCGGAGGCCCAGCGGGCCCGGGACGAGGAGACCTGGGAGGCGGCAGGAGAGTGGGGGCTGCCGGGCGAGGTCGAGGATGAGGAGCTCGTCGACCTGGAAGGGCGACTGCAGGATGTGGGGCTCACCGATCGCACGAGCTACCTCGAGCCGGGCGCGGAGGTGCTCGAGGAGTACGTCGTCTACGAGACGATCGAAGGGCAACTCGAGGATCTACCTGCGGGTGCGGAGGTGGTCGAGGAGTACGTCGTCTACGAGACGATCGAGGAGCAGCCCGAGGATCTCCTGGCCGACGCCGAGATGTTCGAGGAGTACCTGGTCGAGGAGATCTCAGACGAGCCGGTCGTCCTCGAAGAGCTACTCGAGCTCGAGGATCCTGTCGGAGCGGCGGTCGCTGCCGACCGCTTCGTGGACGAGTCTAGGATCCAGGACGACGACGCCATCCTGGCAGCAGCGCAGGCGTCGGCGGTGCAGTACGACGAAGTGCTGTCGCGCGATGACGCCAACGCGGAGACCAGGGAGATCCTGAGCCGCGTGGCCTCCCTGCTCGCCAAGTACGAGTAGGCGCTGCTCGGGAACGGGCGAGCGAGGAAGGACCTACGCCGGTGATCGCCGGCTCGGCGTCTCGGCGATGCCCCTAGCGACGGGTGGGGAGCTGCGGAAGCTCTTCGTGATCGTCGTCGGGGTGCTCGGCGGGACCGGTGGGTCGCGACCCCTCGGTCAGCTCTCCGAGCCCAACCGAGCGCACGACGTCGTGCACCGTGGCGAACCGGGTCGTGTTCAGCACCCGACGCAGCTCCTCGATCGTGGCCTCTTCGTCTGCTCCGGTCGTCATGGTGCTCCCATCTCAGGCCGTGCGCCGGTGGTGCGGGCTGGAGAGCGCCCCGGAGGAGCGCAGGTTGGTCAGCTTCCTGGCGCCGTCCACCTCCACACCGAGGAACGGGAGGCGACGCAATCGATGGACCCGCCTGCCCGAACCGGATGAGGTCGTGGGCACCGAGGCGGTCGACGGATCCTCGGATGCGTCCGGATCGAGTGCCACCAGCTCGCACAGGACCCGGATGATCACCCGCATCCGCTCCTTCTCCGGGAGCCGCTCGAATGTGTTGAGATCGACGGTCTCGAGCCACGGGTAGTCGAGATCGAGCCCGGCGCCGGTGGTGTCGGACGGTGCGTGGGTTGCCATGGCGAAGTGGACTCGCCTTCCCTCCGCCCGGGTCTCCTCGGGGCAATCAGGGTAGAGAACCCCGGGCCCCACCTGGTGGATGCCCTCAGGCGCCCCTACGGGTCGGCAGCGGAACACCGGAGTCGCCGCGATCGAAGGCGATGTCACCTGGAACGTCGGAGTCGGCTCCGAGGGCATCGGCGAGCCGTTGCATCACGCTGATCTCCACCCGGGACGGGCCGTCCGTCGAGCTCCTGGGGTCAGTTATGGCAGTCGGCTCGTCGCCCACCTCGATCGCCCTCCGTTCGCGTCCACCGGTGCTGTGGCAGCAGGGTAGAGGAGAGGGGCACTTCCCCGGGGGATGCCCCTGGCCGGAAGGACGTCTCAGACGCTCGGGAGAACCCGTAGGGGTGCTGCCGGCGGGCGTCGGCGGGGGGGTATCGTCGGAGCAGCTTGCGTCTGCTGATCCGATTCGTCGTCGTAGTCCTTCTCTCCGCCCTGCTCCTGGCCGGGGGCATGCTCGCCGTCGCTCCGCACGCCGCGGACGTCGTCACGGCGAACAGCTCGACCCGTGAGGACCTGGAGCTCCGCCCGCTGGCGCAGCGGTCGCTGATCTTCGATCGGAACGGGAACGTCCTCGCAACGCTCCACGCAGAGGAGAACCGATCACCGGTCTCGCTGGAGCAGGTGCCGCAGCGGGTGGTCGACACGATCCTCGCGGTCGAGGACGAGAACTTCTACAACCACGGCGGGGTGAACCTGCAGGCCAGCTTCCGCCGCGCTCTTCGAGAACGTGGCTGCCGGTGAGATCGAGCAGGGCGGCTCGACAATCACGATGCAGCTGGTCAAGAACCTGATCCTCACCCCCGAACAGGATCTCAACCGCAAGATGAAGGAGATCGTGCTCGCGGTCCAGCTCGAGGATCAGATGACCAAGGACGAGATCCTCGAGACCTACCTCAACACGGTGTACTTCGGGCACGGCGCGTACGGCCTCCAAGCAGCGGCGGAGATCTACTGGCAGAAGGGCGTCGCGGACCTCACCTGGGCGGACGCTGCGCTGCTGGCTGCGCTGATCCGGAACCCGGTCGGCTACGACCCGGAGCTGTTCCCGGACCTCGCGCTCGAGCGTCGTCGCGTCGTGCTCGACCGGCTCGTGGAGGTCGAGCTCGTCACCGCGGAGCAGGCCGACGAGCTCGATGCGGTTCCTCTACCGCAGGAGTTCAAGCCGGTGCTCCCTCCTCCACAGGACTACTTCGTGGAGGAGGTGAAAGAGCGGCTGCTGCGTGATACCCGGCTAGGGGAGACCTACCAGGAACGCGAGGACGCCGTGTTCCGCGGGGGCCTCCGCATCTACACGACGATCGATCCGGAGGCGCAGGCCATGGCCGAGGAGGCCCGTGCCGAGGTCATCGGGGCTTTCTGGCCGCCGTTCACGGCGGCGATGGTCGGGATCGAGCCTTCGAGCGGAGCGGTGCGGGTGATGGTCGGAGGACCGGGCTTCCGGAACCACCAGTACAACATCGCGACCCAGTATCCCGGGAGGCAGACCGGGTCGTCGTTCAAGACCTACGTTCTCCTCGCTGCCCTCGAGAACGGGTTCGTGCCCCAGGACCGGCTCGCGGGGGCGGTGACTTCCCGAACCCGGGAGGGTCGCCGAACCCGTACCACATGTCGGGCAGCGGCGGGACCATACAGTCCATCACCACCGCTTCCTCGAACGGGGGCTTCGTCCGGCTCGGCCAGATCGTGGGTCTCGACGAGGTGGTCGAGGTGGCCCGCCGGTCCGGGTTGAGCGTCCCTCTCGATCCGAGTGTGATCTCGATGCCCCTCGGAGTGTTCGAGGTGCCGCCCTTCGAGATGGCCTCGGGCTACAGCTCGATCGCCTACGGCGGCATCCGCCAAGAGCCGTACCTGGTCGAGCGCATCGAGGACTCAAGGGGGAACCTGGTTCTCCAGCACGAGCACAACCCGACCCGGGCGATCTCGAGGCAGACCGCGTGCCTGGCGACCGAGGTGCTGGAGGCGAACACCACCGGTGGCACCGGCACCAGCGCCCGCATCCCCAACCAGCCGGTGGCCGGCAAGACCGGGACCACCGACGACAAGAAGGACGCGTGGTTCGTGGGCTTCTCCCCGTACCTGGTGACAGCGGTCTGGATGGGGGATCCGGACACCCAGCCCGACCCCATGACCAGCGTCGGGGGTGTCTCGGTCTTCGGTGGGACCTACCCCGCGGAGATCTTCGGTGCCTTCATGTCCCGCTACCACGCCGAGCTGCAGGTGTTGGACTTCCCCGAGTGCGAGCCGACCCGTGCGGGCCAGTTCATCAAGATGGGCAACGAGAACGAGGAGGTCTCGGCGGAGCAGCGGGAGGAGCCGGAGGAGGAGGAGCCCACCTGCACCGGTGACGACTGCGAGGGCGACGAGCCACAGGCACCACCCACGACCACCCCTCCGACCACCGCGGCACCGCCCACCACCGCGTCGCCACCCACCACAGGATCGCCGCCGACGACGGATACCGGCTGAACTCGGCGTCGCTCCCATGTCGGGCGACGGTGGCCGCCGATTCCAGAGGCGCCCCGATCTGTGCCAGGGTGGACGACGGTGAGCGAGCTCGAACGACTTCTCGATGTGCAGGAGCACGACACGAAGTTGGCCCAGCTCCACCACCGACGCGAGACCCTTCCTGCCCGCGAAGACCTCGACAAGGTGGCGCGCAGCCTGGATGACATCGATCGGCGCAGAGCGGATCGGCAGGGAGCACGCGAGGAGCTCGTCCGCCAGCAGCGCCGGCTGGAGGACGACATCGAGGCCATAGGGGAGAAGGCCTCGCAGGAGGAGGTGACCCTCTACGGCGGGACGATCACCTCTCCCCGGGAGCTGCAGGCACTGCAGGAGGAGATCGACTCGCTCAAGAGACGTCAGCGTTCGCTCGAGGACCAGGTCCTCGAGCTGATGGACAGGACCGAGCCCATGGACGAGGAGCTCTCGAGGTTGGAGGCCGATCGCATCTCGCTCGAGCGAGAGGGCGAAGAGATCAGGACGTTGATCACCGTGCAGGAGGGGGAGATCGACGCGGAGATCGAGACGGTGACCGCTGAGCGCGACGGGATCGCGGCGACGGTGCCGCCCGAGGCTCTGGCGTCGTACGAGGGTCTGCGCCAGGCCATGAGGGGGATCGCCGTGGCCCGACTCGTCGGTGGGCGGTGCGGGGGATGCAACCTCACGCTCTCGGCGGTGGAGCAGGACCGAATCAAGAGCCTCCCCCCCGACGCCACCGTGACCTGCGAGGAGTGCGGCCGACTGCTGGTTCACTGAGAAGCCGATGTTCCTCTGGTTCGCCGGATCGAGTGCGGTGATCGTGTGGTTGGTGTTCCGCAGCCCTTCCCTCGACTACCGGATGGTGATGTTCGGGTCGCTCCTTCCCCTGGTCGACGGGTTCCTGGGCGGCCCGGGGCTGTTGCACACGCTGGTGTTCTCGGTCGCGACGCTCGGGATCGTCATGGTCGCGACCCGCAATCGACGACTCGTCCGGCGGAGGTGGATCGGGCTGCCGATCGGGTTGATGCTGCACCTCCTGCTCGACGGGACCTGGGCCCGCGCCCGGGTCTTCTGGTGGCCCTTCCTCGGGGAGGGCCTGGGGACCGAGCCCCTCCCCGAGCTGAGCCATCCACCGGTCGTGGCGGTCGGCCTCGAGATCCTCGGCGTGGCCGCGTTGGTGTGGATGTATCGCAGGTTCGCTCTCGACGACGCGGGCAGGCGTGAGCTGTTCCTCCGATCCGGCCAGCTCGACAGGGCGGTTGCAGGGGGGGGTACTTGAGCCGGGGGGGAGCTGCGGGTGGGGCTTCGGTGGATAGGGTGCACCCGTGCTGATCGTGGTTCGTCACGGCCGAACCGCGGCGAACGCGGCGGGTCTCCTGCTCGGCCGGTCAGATCCTCCACTGGACGCGCGGGGACGGCTGCAGGCCGAGGCCCTGGGAGCTTGCCTGGCACCTGAGCTGGTTCCCCCCGGATCGCGGGACGGACCCGGTCCCAAGGTCGTGAGCAGCCCCCTTCTCCGCGCCGTGGAGACGGCGGAGGCGGTGAGGTCAGCACTGTGCGAACGCGGTGCGGGCGATGTCGATATCGAGATCGACGATCGGTGGATAGAGCTGGACTACGGCAGCTTCGACGGTGAGCCTGCGGGATCGGTGCCGGCCGAGGTGTGGGAGCGGTGGCGGGACGACGCCGGGTACTCGCCCCCGGGAGGCGAGTCGCTGAGCGAGCTGCGCCTCCGGGTGGAATCGGTGTGCGAGGGCCATCTCCCCGACGCCCGCGAGCGGGACGTGGTGGTGGTCACCCACGTGTCGCCCATCAAGGCGGCGGTGGGGTGGGCGCTCGGCGTTGGCGAGGAGATCAACTGGCGCACGTTCGTGGCGCCGGCCTCGGTCACTCGCATCGCAGCGGGCCCCGTAGGGCCGATGCTCCGGGGGTTCAACGAAGTCGCCCACCTGGCCGGGATCTGACCACCGACGGGCCGGCAGCCGGCTGCTGGCGAGCCCGAAAACGGACGTCCCCCGCGAGCGGGACGGGGCGAGGAGATCCGTCCGACATGTGCTCGCGGGGGCGACCGCTCAGGTGGTGGTTGACGCCTGTCCGCCTGAGAGCATCCGGTGCCGAGGCCCCGGATGCTCGGATTCTCGTCGGTCGAGGAAGGTGGCTTGAGCCAGATGGTCCGCGCGGCTCAGGTCAACGAGTCGGACGCACCAGCCCGGGTCGTCGGAGAGCGCGAAGTGCGGCTAGGTTCGCGGCGGTGAGCGCGGTGGCAACGGGTGCAGACCGGAGGATCCCAGCGTTCGGCGGGCCGCCGGTGCGGGAGCTCTCTGCCGCGGCGAAGACGATGTGGTACTTCGGCTTCTACGTCATCTTCGACGGGCTGGTGCTCCTTGCGGTGCCCGAGCTCGCCCTCCGGCTCCTGGGACAGTCCGAGGACGGTGCCGGGTGGCTGCGGGTTCTCGGGATGGTGGTGGCGTTCCTCGGTTGGTACTACCTGAACCTGGCGAAGATGGAGGCGACAGCGTTCTTCAGGGTGACGACCCACACCCGGATGGCGGTCCCGTTCATCCTGGGTGGGTTCGCGGTGGCGGGCTGGTTGCCGGCGATCGTGGTGGTGTTCGGAGTCGGCGACTTCGCGGGCGGCTTGTGGACGTGGACCGCGCTTCGGCGGGAGCCGGCCGTGGTGCAGGGGGTCTCTTGAAGTACACGCTTGCTGCCGCGATGTGCCCGGCCGAAGAGCTGACCGAGCTGGCGGTCGCAGCCGAGAGCTCCGGATGGGACTCGGTGGCGATGCCCGACGCCGTCTTCTACCCCGAGACGGTGAGCGCGGCGTACCCGTACACCTCGGACGGGAGCCGCTTCTGGTCGCCGAGCGATCCGTTCGTGGACCCTTGGGTGGCGATCCCGGCAATGGCGGCCGCGACAGAGACGTTGTCCTTCTACACGAACGTCCTGAAGGCGCCCCTGAGAGAGCCCCTCCTGCTGGCCAAGACGGTCGCCTCGGCCGCAGCGATGTTCCCCGGCCGTGTGGCCCTCGGCGTGGGACTCTCCTGGATCCCTGAGGAGTTCGCGTGGCTTCACACGGAGATGGCGACGAGGGGAGCGCGGCTCGACGAGATCATCGAGATCGTCAGGCTCACTACCGCTGCCACGGGGATGGTCGAGTACCACGGACGCCACTACGACTTCGGCCCTCTCCAGATCTCGCCGGTCTCGTCCGAGCGGGTGCCGATCTACGTCGGCGGTCACTCGGATCCGGCGCTGAGACGGGCAGCTCGGGCAGGCGACGGTTGGATCTCGGCGATGCTGACCCGTGAGGAGATCGAGAGCCACGTCGCGCAGATCCATAGCTATCTCGGCGAGCACGGGCGTGAGGTGGAGGGGTTCCGGGTGATGGTCACGCCGTTCTGGGTGCCGGACCGCGAGAGCTTCAACGGCCTCGACTCGGTCGGCGTGACCGACATCATCACCGCCCCCTGGTACTTCTACGGCGAGGACGCATCGACTCTCGAGGGCAAGGTCAGATCCATCGAGCGCTTCGCAGCGGAGATCATCCATCCCTGAGACGACTCGAGCCGCAACGGGGCGATCGGCACGGCCTCAGTCGGAGGGGCGTGAGAGCGTGTAGAGGGCGATCGTGCCCTCGAATCCCTTGAGGTTCTCCTCGTGGGTACGAGTGAGCTCGAACGGTGCCGCCTGGATGGTCAGGAGGTCGGCCATCTCGGAGGTGACGAGGACGGTGCCGGGGTCAGCGGCCTTCGTCGCCCGCGCCGCGAGCGTGACGACCGGGCCGAAGTAGTCACCGTCCCGCGCCGTGACGTCTCCGTGGGCGAGTCCGGACCGCACCGGTGGGAGCACCGGGTGGGAGTGGAAGCCCCGGGCCAGGTCGAGCGCGATCTCGCACGCGGCGACCGGATCCGTGGTGACGAACATGGCCTCGTCGCCGATGAGCTTCACCAGCCGGCCTCCCTTCGCGGTGACCACATCGGCCACCTCCGCTTCGAAGGCGGTGATCGCCCGAGCGAGCTCGGTCGGGCCGAGGATCCTGCTCATGACGGTGGAGTCGACCAGGTCCACGAAGCCGACCGCGACCTGTTGGGAGGCGAACCCGTCGGCGCTCGCCATGATCTGCTCGGGAGGACGCCGGATGGCAGCGAGGTGGCGTCGGAGCACGATCCCGACGGCCTGCTCGAGCGCCGGGATCAACTGAGCACCGGCCGCGTTCGCTCTTGCCAGGTCGAGGCCGCCGGGGTCCCCGGTGAGGGCAGGACGTCCGACGTTCACCACGAAGAGCGAGGCCGCGGCCTCCGCCATCCGAGACGTGGCGCTGCCGACCGCTCGCGCGAGCTGGAGCACGGCATCCTCACCGAGCAGGGCCACCGCCCCCGAGAGGGTTCTCAGCATCACCACGTCCTCGTCGCGGAACACCGGGGCGTCACCCGGATCCGCGAACCCGGTGGCCCTCCAGAACCTGATCACCATCTCGACGGGAACGCCGGACCTCTCGGCCGCCTCGATCAATCCGAAGCGCTCGCCGCGCCCCAGCAGCGGAAGGACCAGAGCCAGGACGGGGAGCGCGGCACCCGCCTCCTGCATCTCCTCGATGGTCGCCCCCAGGCCGGCGATGAACTGGAGCAGCTCCAGGCGGCGGGCGGCGTCTCGAGCGAGGGGGTCGTACAGCCCCGCTGCAGCGAGCTCCTCGGGACCGGGGATCGGCTCCGACACGAGGCCAGTCTGCCTGGCGCAACAGCCCATCGCCCGCTCGCGCCTGCCGGTCGGGCGATGTCCCCGGGTCCCGTCCAGTGCCACGGCCCGGCCACGCGGGGCATTCGGCTCCGATAGGTTCTGGTCGTCCGTAGTCGTGAACGACATCAGGTGTGGAGATGGATCTTCGACTGCACGCGCACCGCAGCCAGATCCTGCTGTTGATCCGCACGGCGATGGTCGTCTTCGTCGCCACCGTCGTGATCGGAGTTGTGAACGGCATCGATGCCGTCGACTTCAGTCACAAGGTGCTGCTGACGCACGTGCATGTCGGAACCCTCGGTTGGTTGACGTTGAACGTCTTTGCCGCGTCGATCTGGCTCTTCGGTGACGCGTCGACATCGGGATGGCGTGGCTCGGCCCCCAGGGTGTTGGCTCCCGCTGCGGTGCTGGCCGTCATCGCGTATGACCTGGCGTTCTTCGCTACCTACGGCTACGCCAGGCCAGTCCTCGGCACGATCGCTCTTGTTGTGATCACCGGGTTCTTCGTGTGGGTGGTGATGCAGGCCAGGGCGCTGGGTATGAGCACCGTGAAGTGGGGCTTCCTCGTGGCGCTCGCATCTTCGGTTACGGGCGGCATCGTCGGCGTGCTCTGGGGCATCGTGATCGCGAGTGGCAATCAGGTGAAGGCGCTGCCTTCTGACGGCGAGGGCGCGCACCCTGCGACGATGGTCGTGGGCTTCCTCGTACCCGTGGCCGCGGCACTGGTCGAGTGGTGGCTTCGTCCCGACGAAGTGGCGAAGCCGGCGACGCGCGGTGGGCTCGTCCAAATGCTTCTGCTCTTCTTCGGCGGGCTCTCGCTCACGCTCGGCACGCTCCTCGACGTGATGCCGCTGATCTTCCTCAACCTCCCGTTCGAGATCGTCGCCGTCATCATCTTCCTGGTACGGAACCGCAGATCGTTGATGAAGGTGAGCTTCGACGAGGAGACAGCGACCCCGTTCCTGGCTGCCGCCTCGATCTGGGTCGTCGTCAACCTGGGCTTGCTCTTCTATCTGATCGGGAAGTACGCGGAGGACTTCGACAAGGTGCCCAACCACCTCCTGATCGCGCTGGATCACACGATCTTCATAGGGGGGATGACCAACGCGATCTTCGGCTTCATCCTCGTGGCGACCGCCGTGCGCCGCAGCGATGTTCTCCCCTGGGCCGATCGTGCGGTCTTCTGGATGTTGAACGTCGGCCTCACCGGCTTCTGCGTCGGTCTGGTGCTGGAGGCGGCTTGGCCGAAGCGGCTGTCGACCCCGCTGATGGGAGCGGGAATCCTCTTCGCTATCGGCGTGTACCTCACGCGCTCGACTCGAGCCGGCCGGGGAGTCGCCGGCAGCGGTGTGAGCCTGCACCATCCCGCGAGCTACCGAGCTACAGCCGATCCCGTGCCGCCTCGGGCCTCCGTCAAACCGCGGCGTCCAGGAAGAGGTGCCGAGTGGCACCGGCAGGCCATCGCTGCCGTGAGCGCCTGACCTGAGCACGCGACGGGGGTTTGGGCAGGGCTGGTGCGATCTGCGACGCTTCCGACGATGGCTTGTACCGAACAGCTGGTGCGTCGGTGCTGACCAGCAGTGGGATGAGCGGCGGTCCAGGCTTGGGCTCGGTACGTCACCTCGCGGCAAGATGAGCCTCGGCAGGATCGGAGCGAGGCGACCCAGTCTCGGCCCGAGGTCGACCCTGGTGCTGGCGGCGATCACGGGCGTTCTCACCGGAGCGAGCGTCGCCGGCTTCGAGTGGGTGACCCGAACCCGGATCTTCGAGCGTCTGCTCGAAGCTCCGCTCGCGGTTCAGGCCTTGGCGCTACCCCTGGGACTCGTGCTGTGCGCGCTCGCTCTGCGGTTCGTTGCGGCAGGGGCGTCTCCCGCCACCTCGGATGCCTTCATCGAGAACTTCCACGAGTCGGGGCGGGTCTTGTCGGCGCGGCCGGTGCTCGGCCGCCTACTCGGAGGAGCCGCCACACTGGGTAGCGGCGGGGCACTCGGCTACGAGGGACCTTCGCTGTACCTCGGTGCCGTGATCGGTGCTCAGCTTCAGCACCGATGGAGGCGGTACTTCACGAGGGGCGACAACAAGGTCCTAATGGTCGCGGGCGCAGCGGCCGGCGTCGCTGCCATCTTCAAGGCCCCCGCCACGGGAGCGGTCTTCGCTCTCGAGGTCCCCTACCGCGACGACACTGCCCGACACATGCTCCTGCCAGCGCTCATGGCCGCGGCAACCGGCTACCTGACCTTCGTGGCTCTGCTGGGGACCGAGCCGCTGTTCTCTGCGGTGGGCTCACCTCCCTTCGACCTGCGCGAGCTGGGTGGAGCGGCACTCCTCGGGGTGGCATGCGGCGTGGCCGCTCGGGGGTTCGCCCTCCTGCTGCGATTCGCCAAGAGCGTTCCCCTCAGGCTGAACCCCTTCGTCCGGGTGGGTGTCATGGGTGCAGTCCTCGCCGCACTGCTCTTCGGATCGGAGGCGGTGTTCGACGAAGGTCTGGCAACGGGTTCGGGGTACCGGACCCTCGAGTGGGTGACGGAGCCCGGCCATGGGGTCGGGCTGGTCCTGGCGCTGCTGGGGTTCCGGGTGGCAGCCACGACCGCGACGGTGGCGGGTGGTGGGGTCGGCGGGCTCTTCATCCCTCTGGTGATCGCGGGGGCCCTGGTGGGTGACGTCGCGTCGGTGGCCATCGGGGAGACCACGACCCTCTTCCCCCTCATCGGGGTGGCGGCGCTGTTGGGCGCCGGATACCGCACCCCGCTCGCAGGTGTGATGTTCGTGGCCGAGACGACAGGGAGTCCCGGGTTCATCGTCCCAGGGCTCATCGCTTCGGTGGCAGCTCAGCTGATGATGGGCGACGTCTCGATCTCCTCCTACCAGACCGCAGGGAGGAGGGGGCACCTGGAGCGGAGGTTCGACCTCCCGATCTCATCGGCGATCCGATCCGACGTCCTCAGTGCTCCCCCCGATGCGACCCTCCGGGAGTTCTACGAGAACCACCTTCTGCTCGTCCGCGAGACCAGCGTCCCGGTGCTGGAAGGTTCCGCGTACCGGGGGATGATCTCCAGCGACGATCTGCAGGCCAGGGATCCCGGGGAGTGGGACAGCACCCTCGTAGGCGATGTGGCCCACGAGGACTGGCCGACCGCGCTGCCCGACTGGACCGTCGAACAGGCGGTCCGCGCCATGGAGGAGGCGGATGTCGATGCGCTCCCGGTGCTCACCCGCGAAGGATCGTTCGTGGGGATCGTCACCAACGCCGAGATCGTGCGGCTCGACGAGATCCTGATCCAGCGGGATCCCGGCGTCGGCCCGGACAGTGCCTGAGCTCGGCAGAGCACCGGGCGCGCATGTGCAGTGGCGCCAGCGGTGGGTCAGCCTTCGCTGATCCAGAGCTCGCCCATCCAGGTCTTGGCTCCGATGGTCGCGAGGGTTCCGTTCTCGACCGACACCTCGTAGCCGTGGATGTTCGGCGCACCGGCGATCGCCCAGCCGATGCGGCCCAGCCAGAGGTAGGGCACCGCTTCGCCGAAGCGTTCGGCCACCCACGCGTACAGCTCGTCGCGCTCGTCGTCGTCTGTGCTGGCTCGCGCTGCCTGGAGGGCCTCGTCGATCTCGTCATCGGCGAAGTGGGCCACGTTGATCGAGATCCCCTCGGCCAGGGGCCGCACGCTCGACGAGTGCCACCACTGGTAGTCACCGTCGGGGTCGAGCATGCTCCAGTTCCGCCAGTCGATCACCTCGAACTGACCGGTCACCGCGAGGAAGATCACGTCGGCCTGAGGGACCGCCTCGATCTCGGCCTCGATCCCCACCTCACTCCACATCTCGACCAGGTATTGCGCGGAGCGGATCGCGTCCACGTCGTCGGGGGCGGTGTAGGTGAAGCGCAGCGGCCCGCCGGTCTCCTGCTCGTAGGTGGTGAGCTCTTCACCGGCCTTGTCGGGGTCGTAGCCGGGGTAGCCGGTCTCCTCCCGGTACCCGAGCTGGTCCGGCGCGAAGGGACCCGTCGCGGCGGGGTTGACGCCGCGCTGCATCTCCTCGATGAAGGATGGCTGGTCTGTTGCGAAGGCGAGTGCCCTGCGGGCATGGACGTTGTCGAACGGTGCGACGGAAGTGTTCAGCGCGATGACGTCCTCGTCGCCGCGGTTGTACTCGAGCACCGTCGAATCCGAGTCGCGCAGATCGAGGATCGCTTGTGGGGTGAGTGTGTGGAGCAGGTCGATGTCACCGGCGCTCAGGGCTTCGTTGCGTTCGATGGCATCCGGGAGGAAGCGGAACTCGATGGCGTCGAGGTAGGGAAGCTGGACCCCGTTCTCGTCGGTGCGCCAGTAGTCGGGGTTGCGGGTGCCGCGCCAGTACTCGCCGGGTTGCCACTCCTCCAGGACGAAAGGTCCCGTTCCGACCGGGGCCGCACCGCTGTCGGGGTCGGTCAGCATCGACGGGGCCATCACGTAGCCGACCTGGGTGGTGAGGAGGAGCGGGAAGCGCACCCATGGGCGCGTCAGGTCGAAACGGATCGTGTATTCGTCGACCGCCTCGATCGACTCCACCTCGGTCATCGTGGAGGAGGTGACCAGGCCTTCCTTGTGGGCCCGCATCACCTCCACCAGGGCCTCCGCGTCGAGCGGGTCGCCGTTGTGGAACTCGATGCCTTCGGGAATCGTGACGGTCCAGGCCGTGTACTCGTCGTTCGGCTCGATCGACGTCGCGAGGAACGGCTCCCAGTTGCCGTCCTCGTCCAGGGTCGCCAGCGGGTCGAAGACCGCGGCCGCGACCATGTGGCCGGCCTGTGCGAAGCGCTTCGTCACGGGGTTGTAGCCGTCGGACTCGGCATCGAGGCCGAAGATGGCCTCGCCACCCTTCCGGGGGGTCTGGCCGTCGGCAACGGTTCCGCTGCCTCCCTCGCCGGATGGCTCGTCCTCACCGCAGGCGGCGGCGAGAGCGAGCACAGCGAGGACCGCGACGGCGATCCGGAGGCGGCTCGACTTGGTTCGGGACGCGGACGACTTCGACATCTACCCCTGCCTCTCTTCAGCTGCTCACGCGGTCCCGGCCGCTGACGCTCCATTGTGCCTCACGACGCTGCGGCGTGGAGCTTGCAGCGCATAGCCGAAGGTAGGGGCGCGGGCACTCACGGTCTCTCGGGCTTTGACGCGGCAGCGCCCGAGTGGCGGATCATCGGCATCACCACGACGGAGAGGAGAGGCCGGGTGAGCGATCGACCGCGTCGGGGCGGGCCGCCAGGGGTCTGCAGGGCGGTGCTACCGTCCGGAGGTTCTCGGAACGCTGATACGGATCGAGAGGAGATGATGGCGTGAGTGCAAGGACTCCTATTCGGATAATCGGTGTCGTGGCCCTTGCCGTGGCGCTGGTGACGCTGACCCTGACCGCCGGCCCCGCTTCTGGTGGTCCACCCGGGCTTCCGCCGATGCAGTATCCGCCGCAAGTGGAGCAGGGGTCGACCTTCACGCTGAGCGGAACCGGGTGCTCGGAGAACGGAGTGGGCGGCACGGTCATCGGTGGCATCGGCCCAGGTTGGTCATCCGTGAACCTGCCCGCCGACACGGATGGGACCTGGAGCGTCGAGCTGACCGTCCCGGTCGACGAGGAGCCCGGAGTCTACGAGTGGGACGTCGAGTGCGTTGACGTGCTCAACAGCCCCTACTACCCCTTCACCACGATCGAGGTCGTTCCGCTGGGGTCGCTCCAGACGAGCACCACCACGACCGAACCTCCCACCTCCGACACCACTGAAGACGAGGCCCCGATAGCAGCGGCTCAGCCAGCGGCACCCACGCTGACCGGCTGAGCTCTGCCCTTCCTGTCGGCCCTGCGGGCCGGGAGGTGACGCAGCAGGTAGGGCCCGATGTGGCAGCGGTGAGCCGGCCTGTAGGCGGGGTTCTGTTCCCCGGGCCCTTTCGGGACACCGGTTCGGTGACCATCCATCTGTGCGGCCTACCTGGAGGCTGACCTGGTCTCCCAGGCCGGGACGGGCCGCCCGTGCCTCGCGCTTGGCCTTGCTCCGGGTGGGGTTTGCCGAGCCACCCGGGTCACCCCGGGCGCTGGTGCGCTCTTACCGCACCGTTTCACCCTTGCCTGTGCCCGGCGAGCCGGGCCATCGGCGGTCTGTTCTCTGTGGCACTTTCCTTCGGGTCGCCCCGACCGGCCGTTAGCCGGCACCCTGCCCTACGGAGCCCCGACCTTCCTCGACGCCGTCACCCGAAGGCCCGACGCCGCGGCCACCCGGCCGACTCACCGCTCCTTCCAGTGTGCCGGGATCGAGACCGGATCACCAGCGGATCCGCCGATCCGACCCGCCGCGAGCACGGCTCGGCCCGAGCGGCCGAGATCCCTCCCGGCGGTGTCGGCACGGACGTACTACATGGAATCGTGCGTGCAATACACCGTGGCGACCCGTGAGCTGAGGAGAATGTAGGCTCCTGCGCGTCCAGTTCGAAGGGATGGAGGTCGAGATGCGCAGCCGAAACATCAGAGGTCGCCTTCTCTCGTCGGTGGCGGCACTGGCGGTGCTGGTAGTGGTGCAGTCAGGGGTCGCGGACGCTGCCTCGGTCGAGAACGGCAGCTTCGAGACCGGTGACTTCACCGGCTGGGAGACCGACGCGCAGGAGGGCTCGGCAGGGGACTGGCTCACCTACACGGGAACCCTCACCCCCGGGAGCTCGCACGAGATCCCAGCGCCGGCGTGCGGGGACTCCGCCGCTGTCACCGACACGCAGGAGAACACCTCCAACGTCCTCTACCAAGCGATCGATCTCGAAGCCGACCACACGCACACGCTCACGCTCGAGTACTTCTACGACAACCGAGCACCGGACTTCTTCACGCCGGACTCCTTGAACTACGGCGGTGGGTTCGAGAACCAGCAGTTCCGGATCGACATCATGGACGGCGACACTGCAGACCCCTTCTCTTTGGCGGCAGGAGATGTGCTGGAGATGGCTCTCCGCACAGAGGTAGGCGATCCCCTCGACTCCGGTGGCTGGCAGGATCTCGACATCGACCTGACGCCTTGGGCCGGCCAGACGGTGTACCTGCGCTTCGCCGTTGTGCTGAACCGGGGCTACCTCCACGCGGGCGTCGACTGCGTCGAGGTCGCGTCGCAGCCTCTGGGGCCGACGACCACCACGACCAGCACCACGACCACGACCGCACCGCCGGCCGCGCCCGCTCCGGCGACCGCCGCCGCACCCACGTTCACCGGCTGATGGGAGCCAGCCCGGTCTGACAGGCTGGGTTCCGAGCAGCCACCGGGTGCGCACTGTCACCCGGCCGTGTATTCGAGCACTGATCTCAGAAGTGCCCCCGTGGGATGCCTGAGAGGCCGAGGGGGCCTGGCACCAGCTACAGGAGCCGGACTTCCCGCGCGCCCGAGTGCACCCAGGGTGGCCGCATCCGGGATCGTCACCGGATCGTCACCGACGGGCCCACCTCGGCGTGATAGTTCGGTGGCAGGGTCAGACCAACCCGGTGGCCGGTGCGGCCGAGGGGATCCTCCCGACCTCGAGGCTGCGGAGGGATGCTGAGTCCACCAGCCAGGCCATCGGGATCACGGCCGGGCCGGTGGGCACGCCACGCACCGCCGGCCCGGCCGTGAGGCCCCCACTCGAGGGCCAGGCCTCCGCGGCGTCAGGCGAAGTCGAGCGTGGAGAGCTCGGGAAGCCAAGCCGTCGAGCGCTGCACAGCGTCCCGCCAGCGGTCCCTGTCGGGCACCCTTGCCGGCTCCACCCGCTCGCGCGGGGCCCAGGCGTCGGCGATCTCGTCCCAGCCGGACCAGAGCCCGACTGCCAGACCGGCCAGGAACGCCGCCCCCAACGTCGTCGCTTCCAGCACGGGCGAGACCTCCACCGGCCTCTGGCTCGCGTCGGCCAGCGCCTGGACGAAGGTGGGGTTGGAGGCCATCCCTCCGTCGATGCGCAGGCTCGGGATGGTCACCCCCGCATCGGACTCGGCCGCATCGACCAGATCCGCGCCGCGATTGGCGACCCCCTCCAGCACCGCACGCACCACCTGCGGCCTCCCCACTCCCCGGGTCGCACCGAGGAGCATCCCCCGGGCTCCGTAGTCCCACACGGGGGTACCGAGACCCATCAGCGCCGGCACGAACACGACATCGCCCGCATCGTCGCAACCCGACGCGACCTCGTGCGACTCCTCCGCCGAGGAGATCAGGCCGAGATCGTCGCGTAGCCACTCCACGTTGGTGCCGGCCGAGAGCATGATCGCCTCGAGCGCCCACACGAGCTCACCCTGGGCCCGCCAGCCCACCAGCACGAAGGTGCCGCCTTCGCCCCTCTGCTCGAACCTCGGCCGCTCGGGCCCGATGCAGAGGTCGAGCATCCCGCCGGTGCCGAAGGTGATCTTGGCCAGACCCGGCCGGACGCAGCCTTGGCCGACGAGCGACGCCTGCTGGTCGCCGGCCACCCCGGCGATCGGTGGCGATCCCGGCAGAGCGGAGGCCTCACCGATCACTCCGCTCGAGTCGACGACGCGGGGAAGGGATTCACGGGGCAGCCGGAGTGCATCGAGCGTCCGCTGGTCCCAGTCGGCCGCATCGTGTGCCATGAGCCCCGTGACGGACTGGTTGGTCGGATCGGTCAGGTGCAGCGCACCCCCTGACAGGTTCCAGGCGATCCAGCTGTCGACGGTGCCGATGCACAGATCCTGTCGGCGCTCTGGGTCGGCCTGGTCGAGCAGCCATGCTGCCTTCGTCGCGGAGTGGTTCGGTGCCACCTTCAACCCCTGCTCCCTCAGCACGATGCACTCGCCGACCGTGCGGAGGTCCTGCCAGCCCAGCCCCGGCCCGACCGGCTCACCGGTCGCGCGATCCCACACCACCGTCGAGGCGCGCTGGTTGGCGATGCCGATCGCCTGGACCGGGCCGGCCTCGGCCAGCGCCGCGGTGGCCAACCCGAGCGCCACCCGGGCCTGCGCCGCCGCGTCGAACTCCACGAGCCCGGGTGCCGGCGAGGAGGGGAGAGTCGCCCGGTGATCCTCGTACAGGATCTCGGTCTCCGAGCCCACCACGGTCGCCCTCACCCCGCTGGTGCCGACGTCGATGACCAGGACGGTCACGGCCACGCCACCTTTCCGAAGGGGCTGGGCAGGCCGAGCTTGCCCGGGTTGAGGATCCCCCGGGGATCGAGGGCCTGCTTCACCGCGACCAGCACCCCGAAGGCGTCCCCCAGGGCGTCCCGCATGAAGCGAGCCCGGTTCATGCCGACGCCGTGGTGGTGGGAGAGGGAACCGCCCCGCGCCAGCACCGCCGTCGTGCCGACGTCCCACACCTCCCGGTAGTACCGGTCCTTCCCGTCCGGCGGCGGCTTGCCGGCGAAGGTGAAGTAGAGGCAAGCCCCGTCTCCGTAGGCGTGGGACTGGTGGGCGGAGGCGGCGAGCGTGTGCTCCACGTGGCGGATCGCCTCCACCGTCTCCCGGTAGATCGCCGGCAGCGCGGCCCACGATCCGGTGATCTCCATCGTGTCCACCACCAGGCCGCCCTGGATGAGCCCCTCGAGCGCGCCGACCTCGTTGCGGTGGGCGAGCCAACGTTCGACCAGGTCGGTGTCGAGCGGCGTGGCGTCGACGCACTCTTCCCCCGCCAGGCGCATCGTGGCAGCGACGAGCAGCGGATCGCCCTCGTCCAGGACCAGCAGCGGATGCAGGTCGGCGGGAGTCCCGAAGTTCCGGGCCCCCTCGACGGCGTCGTACAGACGCAGCACCGCCGGGCGAGCGCCGCGCCGGAGGATCCGCCGGCAGGCCTCCAGTCCGGCCTCGAAGGAGGGGAAGCCGAACGCGAGGCGCTGGTCTGCCGCGGGGGCCGGGTGCAGCCGCAGCTGCGCCCGGGTGATGATCCCGAGCGTGCCCTCAGAGCCCACGAAGAGCTGGTTCAGGTCCGGCCCGGACGCGGCCCGGGCGTTGCCGCCGGTGCCGACGACCGACCCGTCGGAGAGGGCGACCTCGAGGCCGACCACCATGTCCTCGATCTTCCCGTAGCGGGTGGAGAGCTGACCGGCTCCACGGCAGGCCAGCCATCCGCCGACCGTCGAGAGGGCGACCGACTGGGGCCAGTGACCCAGGGTCAGGCCGTGGGAGGCGCGCAGCTCGTGCTCCAGATGGTCGCCGAAGGTCCCGGACCGCACGTCCAGCAGCAGCGAAGCGTCGTCGACCTCCACGACGCCGGTGATGGAGGTGAGGTCCACCACGACGCCACCGTGAACCGGCACGGAGCCGCCGCACACCCCCGAGCGGCCGGCCGCTGCGGTGAGCGGGATCGACGCGTCGTCGCAGATGGCCAGCACCTGGGCCAGCTCGTCGACCGACGCCGGGCGGGCCACCGCCGAGGCCAGGCCCGGGACCTCACCGTCGAGGGCCCAGGTCATGGCGAGGGGCCACCAGTCGCGGCTGCACTCGCCGAGCACGTCGGCGTCTGTCGTGACCGAGGAGCAGGCATCGCTGAGCCGACGCAGCACGTCGTCACCCACCTCGACGCGCGCGGTGGCGGTGCGAGGCCGGGCGGCCCCCGCACCGCCCGTCAGGGCGATGGGGGGAGTCGGTGCTCCTGGGCCGAGCGCGGGGTCGGGATCGGTCATCGTCAGGCTCCCGTGGTCGCGTCGAGGGCGGTCTCGGGAAGCTCAGCAGCGCTCCGCTCCTCGTCGACCGAGCGCCTGTACGCGTCCACCTGGGTCGCGCGCTCGGCGGGCGACCAGCCCAGCGCGGCACCGACCAGCTCCGCGACCTCCTCGGCCGCAGCTGCGGACGCGTCCCGGTCGAGCAGGCTGGCCCGGGTGCGACGGGCGAGCACGTCGTCCAGCGTCACCGCCATCTCGTAGCGCGTGGCGTACAGAGCTTCGGCCCTGAGGTAGGGGAGGCCCTCCACCAGCGGTTCTCCCAGCGACCCGTCACTCTGGATCATCGCGAACAGGGTGGTCGACTCGCCCCCGAAGCGGTCGGCCAGGTGCTCGACCGCATCCGCCCGGACACCGGCCGGTCGGGAACGACGGGCCTCCTCGTAGCCGTCCGCGCCGCGCAGGCGTAGGCGCTTGGTGGGGCTGCGGCGGCGCACGCGTCCGGCGACCCGCTCCCCGAGGAGATCGAGCACCTCGTCCACCGTGTCGGCCGCCATCTCGCGGTAGGTGGTCAGCTTCCCACCCGTGATCGTGACCATCCCGCCGGGGGAGCGGCTCACCGTGTGGCGGCGTGACAGGTCCGCCGTGCGCGCCGTCGTGGCGTCGCGGACCAGCGGGCGCAGGCCGGCCCAGGTGCCGAGCACGTCGTCGGGTCCGAGTGGTTCCCGCAGCCAGTGGTTCATCGCGCCCAGCAGGTACTCCACATCGGCGGAGGTGCAGACCGGGTCGTCGAGCGGGCCCTCGTAGTCGGTGTCGGTGGTGCCGATGAACGTCCGGTCCTCCCAGGGGACGACGAAGATCGAGCGGCGATCCTTGCGGACCGGGATGACGACGGCGATGTCGTTGCGCACCTTGGACCACGGAACGGTGACGTGCACGCCCTTGGCGGGTCGGATCGTGTCCCGATCGACCCCCTCGTCGAGTGCCCTGAGCCGATCCGCCCACACCCCGGTCGCGTTCACCACCGACGCGCAGCGCACCTCCGTCTCGCGGCCATCGACGCGCACGACCACAGCGGTGCTCCGACAGGAACCGTCCTTCGAGATGCCGATCACCTCGGCACGGTTCACGACCACGGCTCCGTGGTCGATCGCGGCGGTGCGGGCCACGGCCAGCGTGAGCCGGGCATCATCGGCGCGAGCGTCGTAGTAGAGGTAGCTGGGGCCCAGACGCTCGGCGGTGAGCGTCGGCATGTGGGCCAGCGCATCGTCCCGGGAGATCCGCTTGTGCAGACGGCCGATCCGCGCTCCGCCGGTGAGGTCGTACATCCACATCGCCGAGCCGAGCCCCCGGGCGAGGTCCTTGGGGATGATCCCGTCCTTGCCGAACATCGGCACCAGGAACGGCAGGACCCGGACCAGGTGCGGGGCGTTGTTCCGGAGCCGCTGGCGCTCGGCGAGGGCTTCGTACACCAGGCGCACGTCACCCTGTTGCAGGTAGCGGAGGCCGCCGTGCACGAGCTTGGACGAGCGCGACGAGGTCCCCGAGGCGAAGTCGTCCTTCTCGACGAGCGCTGTGCGGAGACCTCGCGCCGCAGCATCCAGGGCAACTCCTGCTCCGGTGATCCCACCACCGATCACCACCACGTCGAAATCGTTGCGGGCGAGGCGCTCGAGGGCGAGGGTCCGATCGAAGGCGTCAGGAGCGATCACAGCGTTGTGCAGGGTACCCACGCAGGGGGTGCCGAGTCCCCTCCGGATCCCTCCCGGCGCACCGCCATCGGGCCGACGGCGGGCTACCGTGCCGCTCCGTGCCTCGCGTCGTCGCCCTCCCGATGCTCGCCGCCGCGATCTTGCTGGCAGCCCTTCCCGGCTGCGGGGCAGGGGAGGAGGGTGGCGCGCCCGCTGAGACCTCGGAGCCAGGCGCACCGCTCCCTGCCCGCCTGGAGCTGGTCGCGGATCTCGACTTCCTCACCTCGCTCGCGGTGCGACCGGGATCGGATGCGCTGTACCTCACGCAGCAGACCGGGGAGGTGCGGGTGCTCACGCCCGACGGTGCCGGCGGCTTCACCGTCGCAGCCGAGCCGCTGGTGGACCGGACGGAGGGTGGCGCCGACCCCACCAGCATGTACGAGGCGGGCCTGCTGGGTGTGGCCTTCGCTCCGGACGGGGAGCGCCTCTATCTGACCGAGGCGGTGCCGACACCGGACCCCGGCGACCACGAGAGGGCGGTCGTGTGGCGGCTCCTCGAGTACGTGCTCGACGGCGACGAGGTGGCGGCCGGTTCGGCGCGGACCTTGATCGAGCTGGTGAAGCCACGCCCGGTCCACAACGGTGGACAGCTCCGATTCGGCCCGGACGGATACCTGTACACGGGCATCGGCGACAGCTGGGCCTCGGGTGACGAGCTCGCTACCGGGCAGGATCCCACCGACCTGCTGGCGTCGCTCCTCCGGATCGATCCGACTCCCGGCGACGGCGGCGCCCCGTACCGGATCCCGCCCGACAACCCGTTCGCCTCGGGCGTCGAAGGAGCCCCCGAGGTGTGGCTGTACGGGGTTCGCAACCCCTGGAGGTTCACCTGGGATGCGGCGAGCGGTGACCTCTGGATCACGGACGTGGGAGCGGATCGGGCCGAGGAGGTGAACCTGCTGGAGGCCGGCAGCGACATGGGTGCGAACCTCGGCTGGAGCCAGATGGCGGGGAGCGAGCCGGTCGAGGGTGGCACGGAGCCCGCCGATCACCGACCTCCGCTGTACACCTACGAGCACGACGACGGTCGTTGCGCCGTGGTAGGGGGGACGGTGCTCGAGGAGGGAGCGCTGCCGGGGCTCGACGGCGCGTTCATCTTCGGGGACTTCTGCGCCAAGACGGTGTGGGCCCTCGAGCGCTCCAGCGCGGGACCGCGGGTGGAGACGATCGCCCGAAGCGAGCGGGTGATCACGAGCATCGACCCCGGACCCGACGGCGAGCCGTACGTGCTCACCCAGAGGGGGCTGTACCGGCTCATCCCCAACACCAGTTTCCAAACAACAACAGTTGTCAATTAACTCTCGCCCGGATAGGTTGCTCCCCGTGAAGTCCCCTCAGGAGCTCACGGCAAGGTTCCGGGCCGAAGGCCGGAAGGTGACCCCGCAGAGGCAGCGCGTCTTCGAGGCGCTGCACGAGAACGTGGAGCACCCGACGGCCGAAGCGGTATGGGAGCGGGTCCGCGCCGACCTCCCCACGGTGTCGCTCAAGACCGTCTACCAGACGCTCCACGAGCTGGCCGCGCTGGGTGAGCTCCAGTCGTTCCACCTCGGCACCGGGTCGGCGCGCTTCGACCCGAACGTCGAGATCCACCACCACCTCGTCTGCACGGGGTGCGGTGAGGTGCACGACATAGAGGCGGAGTTCAACGGGGTGCGGGTGCCGACAGGCGCAGATCACGGATTCGAGGTCTCGTCCACCGAGATCGTGTTCCGTGGGACGTGTCCGCGGTGCGCCGCATCGAAGCAGGGCTCCAGGAGCCCTGCTTCGAACCCGGGCGGGCGAAGGCCCCACCGGGTGGGCTAGACCAGGAATCCGATCCACACGAAGGAGAGGCAGCGATGCCAGAGCTGAAGGGCACCAAGACGGAAGACAACCTCAAGGAGGCGTTCGCCGGGGAGAGCCAGGCGAACCGCCGCTACCTCTACTTCGCCGGGAAGGCCGACGTCGAGGGGTATCCGGACGCGGCTGCGCTGTTCCGGTCGGTCGCCGAGGGTGAGACCGGGCACGCACACGGACATCTCGAGTTCCTCGCCGAGGTGGGCGACCCCGCCACGGGCGAGCCGATCGGACCGACGGACGCGAACCTGAAGTCCGCGATCGCGGGTGAGACCTACGAGTACACCGAGATGTACCCGGGATTCGCCAAGACCGCTCGCGACGAGGGATTCGACGAGATCGGCGAGTGGCTCGAGACCCTGGCGCGTGCGGAGAAGTCCCACGCAGGCCGATTCCAGCAGGGCCTCGACGAGATCAGCTGAGCAGGCGCCACACCGTCGACGGGTCGGAGGCAGCGGGCGGCGCTCATCGCGCCGCCCGCTCCGGGCCCGCCCGGGCGATCCCCCACCCGTCACCCGGGGAGAAGCGATGACCACCACCTACGACCCGTTCCATCCCAAGTACTTCGACGAGGCCGACCTGCGGGAGGAGATGACCCGGGTCTACGACCTCTGTCACGGCTGCCGCCTCTGCTTCAAGTACTGCACGGCTTTCCCGACCCTGTTCGAGTACGTCGACCAGCACGAGGACCAGGACGTGTCGAAGCTCACGTCCGCCGAGCAGGAGCAGGTGGTGGAGGAGTGCTTCAACTGCAAGCTCTGCTACATCAACTGCCCCTACACACCCGACAAGCACGAGTGGGCTCTCGACTTCCCCCGCCTCATGCTGCGCGCCGAGCAGGTCCTGCACCGGAATCGGAAGCGCAACCTCCGTCAGAAGCTCTCGGACCAGGCGCTCGGGCGAACGGACCTCGTGGGGCGGCTGAACACCCGGGCCGCGCCCCTCGTGAACAAGGTGATCGGCGACACCGGCTCGGGCGCCCGCAGGCTCATGGAGAAGGCGGTCGGCATCGCCGCCGAGCGGGTGCTCTCTCCGTATGCACGCCAGCGCTTCAGCACCTGGTTCCGCAAGCGCACCCCGGGAACTGCGTCACCCGGGCAGGGCAGGGTGGCCCTGTTCCCCACCTGCCTCGTCGAATACCAGTCTCCGGAGATCGGCCGGGACCTGGTGGCGGTCTACGAGCGGAACGGAATCGACTGCTCGCTGCCGGAGGGCCAGGTCTGCTGCGGGGCACCGTGGCTCCACCAGGGTGACGTGGAGCGCTTCGTCACGCAGGGCAGGAAGAACGTCGAGGTGCTGGCCAGAGCTGTGCGAGAGGGAAGAGAGATCGTCGTGCCGCAGCCCACCTGCGGCTATGTGCTGAAGTTCGACTACCGCGACTACATCGGCGGCGCGGACGCGGAGCTCGTTGCCGAGCACACCCACGATGCGGCCGAGTACCTGTGGTCCCAGGTGCACAAGAGGGAGGGGGCCGAGCTCGACACCGACTTCAGCGGTGAGGTGCCCGAGAAGGTGACCTATCACGCACCGTGCCACCTGCGGGCGCAGAACGTCGGGCTGAAGAGCCGTGACCTGCTGAAGTTGACCGGGGCGGAGGTCACGGTGGTGGCGGAGTGCTCTGCGATCGACGGCACCTGGGGCTATCGCGCCGAGAACTACGAGGCTTCGAGGAAGGTGGCCCGGAAGATGGCAACGGCCATCGATCGTGCAGGGAACGAGACCGTGGCAGGTGACTGCCACCTGGCCAACGGCGGAATCCGACAGGAGACCGGTCATCAGGCTCTGCACCCGTTGCAGATCCTGGCCCGCGGCGTACGGCATCGGGGCTGACGCCGCAGACGGAACCCGAGATCGATGAGGGAGTCCACCATGCAGGATCGCAAGCTGACCCTGGACGACATCGATGACCTCCGCTCGTACGAGCGCATCCGCGACGACTTCAGGAGCCGGATCATCGAACTGAAGAAGCGCCGGCGGGTCGGGGTGGGCCCGTTCGTGACGCTGCTCTTCGAGAACCGTGACACCATCCGCTTCCAGGTCCAGGAGATGGCGCGGGCCGAGAAGCTCAGCACCGACGAGGACATAGAGGGCGAGCTCCGGGTGTACAACCCCCTCATCCCCGACCCCGGATCGTTGTGCGCGACGCTGTTCCTGGAGCTGACATCCGATGATCAGCTGCGCGAGTGGCTCCCGAAGTTGGTGGGCATCGAGACAGCAGTCGTCCTGCGCCTCGGTGAGGGCGATCAGGTCGAGGAGGTGCGCTGCGAGGTCGATCCGGAGCACCAGCGCCAGCTCACCCGTGAGACCACCACGGCATCCGTCCACTACATCACCTGGTCGCTCGACCGGGAGCAGGTGGAGCGGTTCGAGGCCGGACCCGTGAAGTTGGCACTCGACCACCCGGCCTACTCCCATGAGGTCGAGCTCACCCCGGAGACGAGAGCGGAGCTGCTCTCGGACCTCCAGCCCTGAGCCTCGCCGAGCGCTCCAGGGTTTCGGCAGCAAGGGTAAAGGAGCAGGTCAGGACCCTGTTCAGGGCCTCGAACGCGTTTGGACACGGTCTGGGACGCGGGGCATACTCGCCGGTCGAGCCGAACCGAGCCGACCGAGGAGTGTGATCCCAGCTCATGGCAATCGAGCGTGCGTCCTTGCATGCGTCGGCGCGCGACTGGCAGGGACGGGCGGCGTGTCGTGGACTCGATCCTCAGATCTTCTATCCCGCGAACGACGAGGAGGCGCGGGTGGCACAGGGGGTCTGCGAGCAGCTGCGAAGTGAGGACGGCGTGCCTCGAGTGGGCGATCGGCCGCCGTGAGAAGGACGGCGTCTGGGGAGGCGCCACCGAGCGGGACCGCCGCCGCATGATCCGCCAGAGGCGGCGTGCTGCCCGGCTGGCCCAGACCGCCTGAGGTGCAGGGCGGCCTTCCCAGCGGCCGCGGAAGTAGCGTCTCGGTGATGAGCGGACTCGAGGAAGTGGGTGGCTGGCCCGGCCTCCTGGGCAGGCTGACCGCCGGCAGCGATCTGTCCGCCGAGGATGCCCGCGCAGCACTGGGGGAGATCCTCGAGGGACTCGCCACCCCGGCGCAGGTCGCCGGATTCATCGTGGGGCTCCGGATGAAGGGCGAGACGATCGAGGAGCTGAGGGGGATGGTCGAGGCCATGCTCTCGGCTGCGGAGTCGCTGTCGCTCCCCGATGGCGCGATCGACATCGTCGGCACGGGAGGCGCCGGTGCGAGACGGGAGGCTGCGCTGAACGTCTCCACCATGGCCTCGTTCGTCGCGGCAGCCGCCGGCGCGGTCGTGTGCAAGCACGGGAACCGGCGGGCTTCTTCGACCAGCGGCTCATTCGACCTGCTGGAGGCGCTCGGGGTGACGATCGAACTGGATGGCGCGGGAGTGGCCCGCTGTGTCGAGGAGGTCGGAATCGGGTTCTGCTTCGCCCGGGCCTTCCATCCGGCGATGCGCCACGCGGGACCCGTCCGCGCGGAGCTCGGCATCCCGACGGTGTTCAACATCCTCGGACCGCTCTCGCACCCCGGGCACGTGGTACGTCAGGTCGTCGGGGTGAGCGATGCGGCCACGGCCGAGAAGGTCGCCGGCGTGCTGGCGGAACGGGGGGCGCCGCGGGCGATGGTCGTCCACGGGGACGACGGGTTGGACGAGCTCACGACCACCACGACCTCGACGGTGCACGAGCTCCGTGACGGCGAGGTGCGGAGCTACACATTCGACCCGAGCGAGCTGGGCCTGTCCCGTGCAGAGCCGTCCGCGCTGCGCGGGGGTGATCCTGAAGAGAACGCGCGGATCGCGCACGAGCTCTTCCAGGGCGCGGCCGGCCCGGTGCGGGACATCGTCTCCCTCAACGCCGCCGCAGGGTTGGTCGTTGCAGGCTCGGTGGACGACATCGCAGAGGGACTGGTGCTGGCGGGTGAGGCGATCGACGACGGCCGAGCGAAGGCGACGTTGGAGCGTCTGGTCACAGTGTCTGCGGTCGGGGCACGCTGACGGACCTCGCGCCGACCGAGCGAAGCCCGCAGAAGGCGGCGGTCAGCGGGCGCGGTCCTCCTCGACGGGGGGAGAGCTCTGCCAGGGTGGACGCAGACCCGGGGCCAACTCCTCCGCTGGTCGGAGCTCTGCCGAGGCAGGTGCCCCTGCGTCCAGCTCGCGACGAGCCGCCTCGAGGAGCAGGACCTGCTCCGCCAGGTCCGCCAGCTCACCCTCGGCGTGGTGGGCGGCACCGGACCCCTCCATGCCGCAGAGGCGCGCGGCCAGGTCCTCGACGACAGCGACCTGAACCTCGGCTCCGCTCAGGTGCGTTCGACGAAGAGAGCGGGGGCGGACCCTGTCCGCCCAGACGAGCCAACGGTCCAGCTCGACCGTCCGATCGGTGAGCTCACACCGCAGCTCGTCGGTGCGCGGTGCGGAGGGAAGGCCAGAGGGTCCATCGGGATCAACGGGACCGATCGCGGCTCGGAGGCGGCGGTGCAGCCGGGCAGGTGCGGTCGGGAGCCAGATCCACAGCAGTGGTGCGGGAGTCGTGCTGCGACGGGCGACCCTGTTGGTCCGCTGCAGCGAGTGCAGGGCGATCAAGACGGCGACGGCGACGGCGAGGAATGCGATCGCGGTGGTGATCGCCAGCCAGATCAGGAGATCCTCCACTGACCCAGAGGCTAGTGGGGCGCGAGTGACGGTGGGCCGTCGCGCGGCGAGAAGTCGGGGAGGGGAGGGAAGGGGCACCAGAGAGGTCGTTCGCACCTGACGAGCCGCACGCGACCGGCCTCGCGCTCCAGCCACCGGGCGATGCAGGCGACCTCGTCTGCGTGGTCACGCGGCAATGGACGGGAAGCGGGGTCGCTGACTCCATCGAAGAGCGCCTGGAGCTCGGCGTGCCCGGGCTCGACCTCCCATCCGGTGGCCCCGGTGGGATCCGGATCGAACAGGACGGGCTCCTCGTGCGAGGGGCCGGGCGCGTCCGCCTCCGCCTCGCCGGGTGCCCAGCATCGCATCAGGCGGCCGTCGATCAGGAGGAGCCCGCCACCGCGTTCGAGCTCCAGCTGGACCCGTCCGCCTCGGCGAAGGCCGTCCATCACGCGCTGCCTGCGCAGGGCCGTCACGAAGGCCTGTGCTCGATCCCGGACGTCGGCAGCCTCCTCGAAGCGCTCGGCGCCCGCCAGGACATGCATGCGCTCGGCAAGGGGCTCCAGGACGAGCGCCGGCTCGACGGTGAGGGCGCGGACCGCCCGGTCGACCAGCGCCGAGTACTCCGCTTCGGTGACCTGGCCGGCGCAGGGGCAGGTGGCCACCCCGAGCTGGGCGGGTGCGCAGGGTCCCGGTCGCGGGGATCGGCTCGGCCGGGCGGTGCAGCGGCGCAGGGGTACCACCGACTCGACGGCTTCTGCGACGAGCCGGGCTGCGCTCGCCGAAGGGAGGGGACCGAGGTACAGCGCTCCATCGTCGCGGGCGGCCCGCACCACCGAGAAGCGGGGGAAGCGCTCGTCCAGGGTGAGCTTCAGGTAGGAGTAGCGACGCCACGTCTTGGCCTGGCGATTGAACCGGGGTTGGTGGTGGTGGATGAGCCGGATCTCGCGCACCGCCGCCTCCAGCGGGTGGCGGCAGACCGCGTGGTCGATGCGGACGGTCTCGCGCAGGAGCTGGGTGACCTTCCGCCGGCGGTCACCGGAGAAGTACGAGCGGACCCGTGAGCGGAGGTTGGACGCCTTGCCGACGTAGATGACGTCGCCTCTCCGGTCCCGGAAGAGGTAGACGCCAGCACTCCTCGGCAGGCACTCCGTGAGTCGGAGCTTCCCGGCCTGCTCGTGGCCCTTGATGGTGGGGAGGGCGAGAAGATCGTCGAGACCGGTCACGCCCAGCCTGGCGGCCCGCTCGAGCAGCAGGTGGAGCAGGTCTCCCGTGGCGAGGGCATCGTCGAGTGCACGATGGGAGGGCAGGTGATCCAGTCGAAGACGGGTGGCGAGCGTGCCGAGCCGGCAGTTGGGTACCTCGTCCCGTACCAGGCGACGGGCCAGGGCGTGGGTGTCGACCGATCGGTTGGCGAGAGCTGGCCGACCGGCTCTCTCGAGAGCGGCGCGGATGAAGCCGAGATCGAACCTCACGTTGTGGCCCACGACGACCGCATCACCGATGAACTCGAGCAGCGGGGGCAGCACCTCCTCGATGCGAGGCGCTGGCAGCACCATCGCCTCTGTGATGCCGGTGAGGACCGTGATCTCGGTGGGTATCGCCCGCCCCGGGTTGACGAGGGTCTGGAAGGTGCCGAGGCAGCGGCCCCCCTGGAGCAGCACGGCACCGATCTCGGTGATGCCGCACTCACCAGGCGAGGTCCCGGTGGTCTCGAGATCGACGACGCAGAACCTCACCTCGCTGAGCGGTGTGCCGAGGTCGTCGAAGGAGATCTGGAGGACAGGTGCCGCCGGCGCGCTCATCGGAGGGGAACTGTAGGGAACAGACGTTCGGAGTGGGTGGATCTGGCAGACTCACCGCCATGACCGGGCCCCGGTACCGCTGCACTGGGTGCGGGAACCTGACGCGCTTCGACGTCACCTCCTCCCGCCGTACGCGCAGCTTCCACCACTACACGGTCGGGGGGGAGCTCGAGGTGGAGGAGACAGAGGTTCTGGGGGAGGAGGTGGAGGAGGTGGTGTGCCGGTGGTGCGGTACCGGCACCCACGTCGAGCCGGTGGAGGTCGAGGAGGGCTGACCGGGTCATCCGGTCCGCCGGTGGTGCCGCAGCTGCGGAACGAGCCCGGCATCACCCATGAGACGGAGAGCCCTCACCTCTTCGACCGGGATCACGAGGGCCTCGTCCGGCTGACGGCAGCAGATGAAGGTCACCACGCAGTCATCGCAGCTGGGGCCGCCCTGCATGGCGCAGTCGTCGCAGTCGATGACGAGCGGCGGGTCGGGCTCGGTCGAGGGGAAGCGGTCCACGTTGGCTCCTCGAGCAGGTGGGTCTGGTTCGATGGGCTGGCACGAGTATGCGGAACCGGTGTGACAGCGTTCTTGCCCGGGCGGGCGCCCCGCAGGCCCGCCCTCCTCCACGAGGCGGGGCCCCTGCCCCACCCGTGGCCGTGGATCCCCCACCCGGGCGGGTGCGGTCACGGCGGGTGCTCCCTCCTAACCTGACTTCGGTGTCGCGGGTTCCCGACGTGGAAGAGCTCCAGGAGATCGGGCGAGATGCCGGGCTGGACGCCCTGGGGGTCACCGGGGTCGAACCCCTCCTGGAGACCCGGGCGGAGCTGGAACGCCGGAAGCACCGAGGGCTGCACGGGGGGATGCAGTTCACCTACCGGAACCCCACCCGCTCCACGGATCCGATCCTCACCGCCCCCTGGGCCCGATCGCTCGTCGTCGCTGCCCGCTCGTACAGGCATCGTGAGGTGGCGCCTCCGGCGGATGCGGGCCCGGTCGCTCGCGTGGCACGGCACGCGTGGGCCGACCACTACGGCCTGCTCCGTCGAAGCCTCGAGGCGGTCGCACACCGTCTGCGAGAGTGCGGCTGGAGAGCGGTGGTCCTCGCCGACGACAACGCGCTCGTCGATCGTGCGGCTGCTCACCGGGCAGGGTTGGGCTGGTACGGGAAGTCCTCCAACCTGCTCCTCGACGGCGGGGGCAGCTGGTACGTGTTGGGCTCGGTGGTGACGGAAGCGCCGTTGCCGCGGGCCGAAGATCGGATCGCTGACGGCTGCGGCGCCTGCCGGCGATGTATGGACGCATGCCCGACCGGGGCCATCGTGGAGCCCGGCGTCGTGGACGCCCGCCGGTGCCTCGCCTGGCTGCTCCAATCCGAGGGCAGCTTCCCCCGGGAGCATCGCGTGGCGCTCGGCAGCCGGATCTACGGGTGCGACGACTGCCAGGAGGTGTGCCCGCCGAACAGGGCCGAGGACCGCCGATCGGAGCCCCCGGACGGACCCGCCGACGCCTGGGTCCCGCTCGTCGATCTCCTGGCCCAGGACGACGAAGCACTCCTCCGGTTGCACGGTCGTTGGTACATCCCCCGGCGCGATCCCAACCACCTGCGGCGCAACGCGCTCGTCGCGCTGGGGAGCTGCGGGGATCCCGCTGACCCCCGCGTGGTCGGCGCGATCACGGAGTCGCTCGGGCACCCCGACGGCCTCGTGCGCGCCCACGCTGTGTGGGCCGCAGGGAGGCTGGGCCTGATCCACCTGCTGCGGCTCGTGAGCGAAGATCCCGATGCGGGGGTGCGGGCCGAGCTGCACTCGGTGAACGTGGCGGGAGCGGTGAGGGCGACCTGGTGACACATCTCCTGGTGACGAACGACTTCCCGCCCAAGGTGGGTGGGATCCAGTCGTACCTCTGGGAGCTGTGGAGGCGCCTCCCGCCGGAGGAGCTCGCGGTCATGACGACCCCTCACGAGGGCGCGGCGGAGTGGGATGCGAGACAGGGCTTCCGCGTGCACAGGTCGAAGGAGCGGGTGCTGCTCCCGACGCCGGGTCTGCTACGCCGCGTGGAGGACCGCGCCGCGGAGATGGGCGCCGATCTGGTGCTGCTCGATCCCGCTCTCCCGCTCGGGCTCATCGGTCCCCACCTGACGCGGCCCTACGGAGTGGTGCTGCACGGAGCCGAGGTGACGGTCCCGGGCCGTCTCCCCCTCGCCCGCACCCTCCTCGCGTCGGGTCCTGCGAGGTGCGCGCTTCGCCGTGGCTGCCGGCACCTATCCCTTGGCCGAGGCCGAGCGCGCGCTCGGCGCCTCGCTGGACGCTGTGCTCGTCCCGCCGGGCGTGGACACCGACCGGTTCTCACCGCTCGACCACGACGAGCGCTGCGCGGCGCGGCGCCGCTTCGGCCTCCCCGAGCGGGCCCGTGTGGTCGTGAGCGTGAGCCGCCTGGTGCCACGCAAGGGGATGGATGTGCTGATCCGCGCGGCGGCGGAGCTGCGGCGGGAGGTGCCCGATCTGGTGGTGGCGATCGCAGGTGCCGGGCGGGAGCGCCGGAGGCTCGCGCAGCTGATCCGCAGCACAGGCGCGCCGGCGCGCCTTCTCGGCCGCGTCCCCGACGAGGAGCTGCCCTCCCTGTACGGGTGCGCGGACGTGTTCGCGATGCTGTGCCACGACCGCTGGAGGGGTCTGGAGCAGGAGGGGTTCGGCATCGTCTTCCTCGAGGCGGCCGCGGCGGGAGTGCCGCAGCTCGCGGGTTCCAGTGGGGGTGCAGCGGAAGCGGTGCTGGACGGCGAGACCGGGATCGTGGTCGGCGAACCGCGATCGGTGGAGGAGGTGGCCGGGCATCTGCGCGTGCTCATGAGCGACGAGGGGCTGAGGGCGCGCCTCGGAGCCGAGAGCAGGAAGCGGGCGGTCGAGGAGCTCAGCTATCCGGTCCTGGCCGAGAAGCTTCGCGCCGGGCTGCTGCGGATGGCCGAGGACCAGGGCGGTGCTGGCTGCGGCCACGGAGGGCCCCGGTGATGGGGTGGAGATCGGAGCTCTCCGCTGCACCGGGGCTCGGCATCATCCGGGCGTCGTGGGCCGGTACGACTCTGTTCTCCGCCAGCGCCGGACTCGCGTGCATCTGGCCGGAGGAGCTCGGGTCGGTCTCCGCCGTGATCGCCCTCGCCCTCTTCGTCGTCGGTTGTGCTGCCTTCCTCCTGGCGTACGGGACGGCCGTGGCGAGGAGCCGCACCGATGCGATCGGGATCGGTGGGCTGTTCTTCCTCCAGGGGAGCGCCCCCCCGGTGGTGCAGAGGGCGCTCATGGCATCGCTGGGGACCCAGCTCGCCGTGGCTCTCGTGACCGCATCGGTGAGGATCTACACGGCTCTGGCCTTCGGGATCCTCGTGCCGATGTTCGGCCTGGGCCTCGCAGGTCTGTGGGGTGCACGGTACGGCACCTTCGACCCCCGCGAGGAGTCGAGGCGGACCTGACGGCGGAGCGGCCGCTGGGTACGCTTCCCGGCGATGACCGACCACGCCACCGAGCAAGCCCGCATCGACGCGCCGCTCGAACGGTGCTTCGAGGTGGTCGCCGACTTCGAGCACTACCCGGATTGGGCGGCCGACATCAAGGAGACCGAGATCCATCGGGTCGACGAACAGGGCCGAGGACTGGAGGTCACGTTCAGAGCGGCGGCCATGGGCCGAAGCACCACCGTGCGCCTCGCCTACGACTACTCGGAGGCGCCGAGACGGCTCAGCTGGACGCTGATCGAGGGCGACCTGCTCAGGCGCTACCAGGGCCACTACCTCTTCACGCCTGTCGAGGGCGAGCCCGGTCGGACCGACCTCGAGTACCGCCTCGAGGTGGAGCTGATCGTCCCGCTCCCCGGGTTCGTGAAGCGCAGGGGCGAGGCTCGGCTCATCAAGGCGGCCCTTCCCGACCTCAAGTCGTACATAGAGGCTGGCCGTTCCGAGCGGGCGCGCTGAACCACGCCGGCCCGAAGTGACTGCGGTGAGCCGGTGAGGGTCCTCCTCTTCACCGGGAAGGGAGGGGTCGGGAAGACCTCGGTCGCGGCGGCGACCGCTCTCCGGTGCGCGGATCTGGGTCAGCGGACGATCGTGCTGTCCACGGACCCGGCCCACTCGCTCGCCGACGCGTTCGACCTGCCTCTGGGGGACCAGCCCACCGAGATCACCGGCGGCCTCTGGGGCGAGCAACTGGACGCCCAGCAGAGGATGGAGGCCTCCTGGGAGGAGATCCGCACCTGGCTGCGCGAGGTCTTCGACTGGGCAGGTGTGGAGGGTGTCGAAGCCGAGGAGCTGGCGGTTCTGCCCGGCCTCGACGAGGTGTTCAGCCTCGCGGACATCAGACGCTTCGTCGACGACGCTGCCTGGGACACGGTCGTGGTCGACTGCGCTCCGACAGCCGAGACCCTCAGGCTCCTCTCCCTGCCGGATGTGCTGAGTCGTTACATGGAGCGGGTCTTCCCCATGGGAAGGCGGGTGAGTCGTCTGGTGAGCCCGGTGCTGCGCCACCTCTCGACGCTCCCGGTGGCCGACGACGGGGTCTTCGATGCGGGCCAGCGCTTCTACCTCCAGCTCGAGGGGGTGAAGGAGATGCTCACCGACTCGGCCCGCTCGAGCATCCGTCTCGTCGTCAACCCGGAGAGGATGGTCATCGCCGAGGCCAGACGGACCTACACCTATCTCTCCCTCTTCGGGTACGCCGTCGACGCGGTGATCGCCAACAGGCTGCTCCCGGACGAGGTAGCCGACCCCTGGTTCGACCGGTGGCGACGGGTGCAGGCCGAGCACCTCGAGACCATCGAGAGCGGCTTCGCTCCCCTGCCGGTGTTGAGGGCCAGGCTGGCCGGTGACGAGATCATCGGACTGGAGCGGCTGCGGGATCTGGCGGGAGAGGTCTACGGGAGCACCGATCCCTCGTCCCTGCTCCACGAGGGTGAGCCACTCGCCATCGAGAGGGTGGACGGTGGTTACGAGCTGATCCTGGACCTCCCGTTCGCCTGCCGACACGACCTCGAGCTCGGCAGGCGCCGCGACGAGCTGCTGCTGCGTGTGGGCCAGCACCGACGAGCACTGCTCCTCCCGGACAGCCTTCGTCGCCGCGAGGTGGCATCGGCTTCGCTGCTCGAGGGGCGATTGCGCGTACGCTTCGAGGATGTCACTCCCGGGGAGCACACCGGGGTGGTGGGAGCGGACGATGACAGCGGAGAGCGTGGACCCCGGCACCGGTGACCGGGCACAGGACGGCGTGGACCATCTCCAGGCGGCAGCCCGCGAGATGATCGAGGCGGCGAGGGCCTTCCTCGACGTGCTCGAGGAGCTGGTGGGAGACGAGGAGCGGGTGGCCGAGGCCGCCCAGGCGGTTGGCCTGATCGCGAAGGTGGCGACCCGGGTGAGCGGATCCGGCAACGAAAGGCCCCGAGAGGGGTCCGGAGGGGATCATGTCGAGCAGATCAAGGTGCTGTGAACACCTAACGCCGAGCGGGCGGGTGGCCGATGGGTGACGTCACATGAGACTTCTGGAGCTGCGCTCACCGGGAGCCGAGAGCCCTTCACTCGAGTTCCATCCGTATCTGACGATCGTCCGCGGCCTGTCATCCGAGGACCAGGACGTGGTCATCCGGGCGATCGCCGCGATCGCGTCGGGCTCCGATCCCGGTCTTGGTGGGCTGGTGGAGTCCCACGGGATCATCTTCGACCTCTCACCCGAGACCCTCGGCATCTTCGGTCTCGACTCCGCCGTGGACGTGGTGGTGCGGCAGGACGATCTGCCGGGCGGCAACGGTTCGTCTCCTGCCGGAGTCCACACGCCGGCCACCGAGGACAACGGGCTGGCGGTGCCGGCGCTGGACAGCGCCGATGCCAACCCTGAGCTGGCGGAGTCCCTGGACGCCTACCGCGACGCGAAGGAGGCCCACGAGGTCATGGTCGACGCCCTGGAGCGGGCCCGACTCGAGCGGGACGCGGCAGGTGAGGCACGACAGAGGATCATGACCGCCCTGGAGAAGGCCCGTCGTGACCGCGATCTGGCTCGAGCCCGTCGTGACGCGCCGGAGGGGGAGGGTTTGGATCCGGGGGCAGATCGCGAGCTGGCGGAGCGCGTCGAGCAGATGGGTGAGCGGCATTCCGTCCTCAGCGAGGCGATCGCGCAACTCGAGGAGCAGGATCCCAGGTCGATCGAGGTCCTTCTCGAGGCCATCAACCAGCCACGGTCCACCACGATGGTGCCGTCCGAGGACGCGATCGCGCTCGCCGACGATTTCGTCGTCGTGCAGCAGCACCTCGACGCGGCGGAGCGTCGTCTCCAGGCCGACGGCATGAGCATGGACGAGATGATCCGGCGGCTCGACGATGCCCGCGTGGAGCTCTCACAGGCAGAGAAGGCCATGGCGAAGCCGGAGCTCAGCTCGGAGGACGTGACCGAGCTCGAGGCGGCTCACGAGGAGGTGATGGAGGCCGAGATGAAGGCCTCCGGTCGGATGGGCCGGAAGGCCGCGCTGAAGCGACTGGAGGAGGCACAGGCCAAGGAGCGCGAGATCCTGGACCGGGTCGGGTTCCCCACCTGGGCGTCCTACATCATGGGTGCATCGCTCCTGAACATCGACCCGGTGGCCGAGCAGCGGCTCGAGCAGGCCCGGCTCACGGCGGAGCAGGCCAACGCGGAGTGGATGGCCCTGAACGAACTGCTCGAAGCGGATCCGGAGTACAGCGAGCTCATCGATCGGTTCGAGTCGGTGGTGCTGGCAGCGATCGACATCCTCGGGGGGGAGCCGGAGGGCGACCTCGAGGAGGCGCTCCGCAGCCACACGATCGTGGAAGAAGAGATCTCCCGCCAGGACCTCATCGACGCGCTCATCTACCAGCTCGGCCTGAGGGGGGTAGAGGTGCCGGAGTTCAGCCCAGATGACGTGGCCGTCTCTGCCGCCGCCAGCTGGCTCGAATCCGCGGCGGACCATTGGCAGCGCTACACCGAGCACCAGCACGAGCTGGCGACCCTCGAAGCGGAGATGGGCAGGATCGAGGAGGAGTTGGCCGGGAGGGGCGTGGTCGGTGAGTCGAACAGCCCCGAGGAGCGTGAGCGCGCGTACGAGCAGGCCGAGGCGGCGGTCGCCGAGATCCTCGCCGATCTCGAGCAGGCCTCGGAGCTGGAGGTCGAGCTGGACGGGCAGGTGGAGGCCCGCGAGCTGCTGCTCACCCCGGCGGACCTGGCGCTCCGGGTGGCCGAAGCCGCATGGAAGGAGGCGGCGGCTGCCTCGGCAGCCGTGATCCCGAAGGGCACCAACCCCCCGCTCCCGCCCTCCTACGATCGGAAGCCGGAGGTGTACGACGACCTCCCGTACGCGGCGGAAGACGAGGGCGCGGGCGAGGCGGCTCCGGGCGAGGACCGCGAGGAGGTCGAGTTCTTCTTCCTCTCGCGGCTCGCAACCCTGAGGAACCTCTCCCACGCCGGATCGGTACCTCTGGTGATCGACGACGCCCTCGCGGGCAGGCCACAGGACGAGGTGATCCGCCTGATGGGCAGCCTCGAGCGGATGGCGGAGTCGGTCCAGGTGATCTACCTCACCGACGACGAGACCATCATCGAGTGGACCGACCGCCTGGGGTTCCAGAGGGCCGCGGTGGTCGAGCCGATCGCCGGTCTCTCGGGGTGACGGGAGTCCCTGTCGCGACCGGAACCCCGAGCAGTCCGGGCGGGGAGCCTCTATTGTCGCAACCGTGACCGCAATCACCCGCGACGCGATCCGCGAGCTGGCCGCGTTCAAGGGGGAGTCGGCACCGGTGACCAGCTGCTACCTGGACGTGGACGGCCGCCGTCACCTCCGTAGCAGTGACTACGAGCAGGAGCTCCACCAGCTCCTGAAGCGGGCCCGCACGAAGGTGAACGGCGATGCCTCGGTGGCAGGCGACTTCGACCGCATCGAGCGCCACGTGCGGGGCGGCGTGGACAGATCCACGGTGAGGGGCCTCGCCATGTTCTCCTGCACGGCTCACGACTTCTTTCGGAGCCTCCCGCTGCCCGTCCCCGTGCGGACCCAGCTCGTGGTCAACCCGGTGCCTGCGGTCGGGCAGCTGGAGCGGGTCGTCCACGAATACGAGCGGTTCGGGGTCCTGCTCGTCGACCGGCAGCGTGCTCGCATGTTCGTCTTCGAGCTGGGCCGACTTCTCGACCGGTCCGAGCTGTTCGACGACCTCCCGCGTGACTACGACGAGCGGGGTGAGCGCGAGCGAGGCGACACGCGGCCCCACGTGGAGGAGTTGGTCCATCAGCACCTCCGCCACGCTGCCGGTGTCGCGTTCAGGGTCTTCAAGGAGACCGGTTTCGAACACCTGGCCATTGGGGCACCCAACGCGATCGCACGCGAGCTCGAGGATTCCCTCCACCCCTACCTCCGTGAGCGGCTACGGGGTCGCGTCGATGTCACTCCGACGGCACCAGCGGAGCACGTCCGAGCCGCGGCCATCGACCTGGAGCTCCGGGTCGAACGCCAACGGGAGGACGTGATGGTGGCCCGGCTGCGCGAGGCGGTCGCGCGCGGTGGGCGCGGGGTGGCAGGCCTGGACCCTGTGCTCCGGGCACTGGGCGAGCATCGTGTCGACCGCCTGCTGGTATCGCAGGGGTATTCCGAGCCCGGATGGCTCTGCCCGGGCTGCGGAGGACTGAACGCCGTGGGCCGGGTGTGCAAGGTCTGCCGCGGAGAGATGCGGCCGATCGACGACGTCGTCGAGGAGGCGGTCGAGGTCGCGCTCGCGCAGTCGCGGGCGGTGGAGATCTGCGTCGGCAACGCGGATCTCGATGTCATGGGACGCATCGGCGCGCTGCTCCGATTCTGAAGTTCGAAGGCATGGCACAGCCCGGCCTGGTCTGCGGCATCGACGTCGGGGGCAGCAAGATCCTGGGTGCTGTCGTGGATCCTGCCGATCCGAGCCGGCCTGCCGTGAAGCTTCGCCTGCCGACACCGCCGGCGGAGGAGCTCGTGGGCACTCTCGCCTCGCTCGTCCGGACGCTGCAGGCGGATGCCGGGGCCTCGGGTGGCTTGGCGGGGGTGGGCGTGGGGATCGCCGGACTCGTGGACAGCCGAGGACGTCTCCTGCTCAGCCCCAACCTGCCAGGTGTCAGAGACCTACCGCTGGGGGAGCTCCTCAACGCCGCCACCGGTCTTCCCGTCGCTGTGGAGAACGACGCGACCGCGGCGGCCTGGGCGGAGCACCTCCTGGGAGCAGGCAGGGGTGAGAGAGAGCTGGTCGTGGTCACCCTGGGCACAGGGATCGGGGTGGGGATCATCGCAGGTGGTCAGCTGCTGCGAGGCCGCAACGGGTTCGCAGGCGAGGCGGGCCACATGGTGGTGGATCCGTCCGGCCCCCCTTGTCCGTGCGGCGGTCGCGGTTGCTGGGAGCGGTACGCATCGGGGAGCGGGCTGGCGCATCTGGCACGGGAGGCTGCCCGGGCAGGTCGGCTCGGTCGCGTCCTGGAAAGGGTCGATGGTGATCTGGACGGGTTGTGCGGCGAGCACCTGACGGCCGCGGTCCGATCGGGAGATCCGGAGGCGGTGGTGGTGCTCGAGGAGTTCGCGGGATGGGTGGCGCTCGGGCTCGCGAACCTGGCCAACGTCCTCGATCCCGGGATGTTCGTTCTCGGAGGGGGCCTGACCTCAGCTGCCGACCTGTTCATGGAGCCCGTGCGGGAGGCGCAGAGTGGACGGCTGTACGCGTCGGGCAGCAGGCCCGTGCCCGAGGTGGTCGTCGCGGCGCTGGGAGACGAGGCCGGCGCGACCGGGGCGGCGTTGCTGGCAGCGGAGCGGATGCGGTGAGCCCAGGTGATCGGTCGGTCGGATGTGGGGGGAGAGCCCGGAGGGACCCGCGGTAGGTTTGGTGGCATGGAGTTCCGCCGGATCACATCGCTGCCCCCGTACGTCTTCACCGTCATCGATGCGCTGAAGGTGGAGGCCCGGCGAGCGGGCGAGGACGTGATCGACCTCGGATTCGGGAACCCCGATCTGCCCTCCCCGGATGCGGCGGTGCACAAGCTCGCGGAGGCCGTCCGCAACCCCCGCAACCACCGCTACTCGGCGAGTCGTGGGATCCCGAAGCTGAGGCATGCGATCACCGGGTACTACCGCCGTCGCTTCGGGGTGGATCTCGATCCCGACACCGAGGTGATCAACACGATCGGGGCGAAGGAGGGCTTCTCCCATCTCATGTGGGTGCTGCTCCAGCCCGGAGACGCCGCGCTGGTGCCTTCGCCCTCGTACCCGATCCACATCTACGGGCCCCTGTTCGCGGGGGCGGAGATCCGGGAGGTGCCGCTCGGGACCGACCTCGACTTCGTGCAGAACCTGCGGGAGGCCTGGGAGTACTCGTGGCCCAAGCCTCGCGTCATCGTGATGTCGTTCCCCCACAACCCGACGACGACGTGTGTGGACCTTGCCTTCTTCCAGCAGGTGGTCGACTTCGCCCGCGAGCGCGACGTCCTCGTGGTGCACGACAACGCCTACGCCGAGCTCGGCTTCGACGGGTACCAACCCCCGTCGATCCTCCAGGCCGAAGGTGCCAAGGAGTGCTCCGTCGAGCTCTACTCGATGACGAAGTCCTTCTCGATGGCCGGGTGGCGGGTCGCGTTCCTCGTCGGGAACCCCGAGGTGGTCGCGGCGCTGGCGAAGTTGAAGTCCTACCTCGACTACGGCGCCTTCCAGCCGATACAGATCGCGGCGACCGTGACCCTCAACGAGTCCAGCGAGCATCCCAAGCTGGTGAACGAGATCTACCAGAGCAGGAGGGACACCCTCTGCAGGGGGCTGGTGCGGATCGGTTGGCCGCTGGAGCCGCCCAAGGGGACGATGTTCGTGTGGGCCCCCATACCGGAGCCGTATCGCGCACTCGGCTCGGTGGAGTTCTGCAAGCGGATGGTCATCGAGGCGAACGTCGCCGCCTCGCCCGGAGTCGGCTTCGGGCCGGGTGGTGAGGGATACGTGCGCTTCGCGCTCATCGAGAACGAGCAGCGGACCAACCAGGCCGTGCGCAACCTACGTCGGGCCCTCACCGATCTTCAGGTCTGAGGCAGCTCCCGCAGGTGGGGCGAACCCGATCCGCTCACCGCGGGATCCGACCGAGCGGCCGGCGTGAGGCAGGGTCACCCACGGGGTCGGACGAGAAGGCCTTCCAGGCAGAAGGCAACCGCCTCGGTCGCCACGGCGTCGGGAGCCTGCTGCTGCTCGTGCACGAACACGTGGGCCAGGTAGGCGGTCACCCCCAGCACGGCATGGGCCATCATCACCGGGTCACCGTCGCGGATGCTGCCGTCGGCGATCCCTTCCTTGACGATGCGGATGACGTCGTCGGCAGCGACCTCACCGCCGCGTCTCAGCGCCGGGGCGAACCTCTCCTCGGTCTGGGCGAACTGGAAGAGCCTGTTGACGTCGCGGTGGTCGGACGACCAGCGCAGCGAGGCCTGGATGCCCCGCTCTATCTGGCGCAGAGAATCGTCCTCTCCCTCTATCGCTGCCTGCTGAGCCCGGCGGAGGTCGAGCTGGGCTTCCCGGAGGATCTCCAGGAAGAGCTCCTCCTTGGAGGCGAAGTACCAGTAGAAGACGCCCTTGCCGACACCGAGCCCTTCGACGATCTCGGCGACGGACGTGGGGTGGTAGCCCTGCTCGGCGAATCGCGCGGCCGCGTACTCCATGAGCTGGCGACGCCGCTCCCTGCCACGCGGTGTGAGTCGCCGGTTCATGGGGCGGAACGCTAGGAATACTTGACCGACTGGTCAAGTGTCGATCTCAGATCGCCCAACCCCGCGAGCGCTGCACCGCCCGACGCCACTCGCCGTAGCGGCCATCGGCTTCGGCTTCGTCCCCCTCCGGGCGGAACTCCGCATCGAGTCGCCATCGCAGCTCGATGTCATGTAGGGAAGCCCATACCCCTTCGGCCAGCCCGGCCAGGTAGGCCGCGCCCGTCGCCGTCGTCTCCTGGTTCTCGGGTCGAGACACGGGCACCCTCAGCTGGTCGGACTGGAGCTGGAGCAGCAGGTCCATCACCGACGCCCCGCCGTCGACCCTCAGGCTCTCGAGGCGTTCACCCGAGGCCGTGGTCATGGCCTCGACGACGTCGCGGGTCTGGAAGGCCATCGCCTCGACGGCCGCACGGGCGAGGTGTGCCCGACCGGTGCCTCTCGTCAGGCCGAGGATCGCGCCCCGCGCGAACGGGTCCCACCAGGGGCTGCCCAGCCCGGTGAACGCTGGGACGAACACCACTCCCTCGGTGTCGGGCACGGAGGCGGCCAGCGGCTCCGTCTCGGCGGCGTGGTCGATGACGCCCAGGCCGTCGCGCAGCCACTGGATCGCCGCGCCCGTCACGAAGATCGCGCCCTCGTACGCGTAGTCCGTCCGCAGCCTGCCGCCCTCGGGGATGCTCCAGGCCACGGTGGTGAGCAGTCCCTCCACCGGCTCGGGACAGGTGGGCCCGACGTTCATCAACACGAACGATCCGGTCCCGTAGGTGTTCTTGGCCGAGCCCGGATCGAAGCAGGCCTGACCGAAGAGCGCCGCCTGCTGGTCGCCGGCGATCCCGCTGATCGGGATGCCGGCGCCGCACGGAGCCTCTGCGGTCGTGAGCCCGAACCTCCCGCTCGAGGGCCGAACCTCGGGCAGCACGGCCGACGGGACCCCGAACAGCTCGCGGAGCTGCTCCGACCACTCGAGGGAGCCGATGTCGAAGAGCAGCGTCCTCGACGCGTTCGAGACGTCGGTGGCGTGCGCCTCCCCACCGGTCAGCTTCCACAGGAGCCAGGAGTCGACCGTGCCGAAGGCGAGGTCATCCGAAGGATCGATCCCACCCTCGGTGAAGAGCCACTCGAGCTTCGTGGCCGAGAAGTAGGGGTCGAGGACGAGGCCCGTGGTCGACCGGACGAGCGGCAGATGCCCCGCGTCGGCGAGCTGCTCGCATCGGTGCGCGGTCCTGCGATCCTGCCAGACGATGGCCCGGTGGACCGGATCGCCGTTGCGGCGGTCCCACAGCACGGTCGTCTCCCGCTGGTTGGTGATACCGATCGCGATGATGGGTTCGTCGTGCCGGCCGACGACCGCGGCCAACGTCTCGGCGGCAGCGTCCCAGATCTCGTCGGCATCGTGCTCGACCCAGCCGGGCCGCGGGAAGTGCTGGGGGAACTCCCTGTACTCGCTGTCCACACGCAGACCGTCCTCGTCGAACGCGATGGTGCGCACGCCGGTGGTCCCCGCGTCGAGGGAGAGGATCAGCCCCATGTCGGCAGCGTAGCTGTGCGCGGTTCTGCGGCCGGAGGTGCGGCGGTAGGCTCGACCGGCAGAGCAGCCGAGCGGTGCCGGGTGGACGGGGGAGCGACAGGGAGGAAGCCGATGAGGGTGGCGATGCTGACGGGTGGTGGGGACTGCCCCGGGCTGAACGCAGTGATGAGGGCGATCGTCCGGAAGGGCGAGGAGCACTACGGCGACGAGGTCTTCGGCTTCCTGGACGGCTGGCGGGGCGCGATCGAGAGCGACGTCCGACGCCTCACGGTCGACGACATGCGCGGGCTGCTGCCGCGCGGGGGCACGATCCTGGGCTCGTCGCGCACCAACCCCTACAAGACGGACGGTGGCCCCGAGAAGGTGAAGGAGTGCCTCACCGCTCTCGGGATCGATGCCCTGATCGCCATAGGTGGGGAGGACACGCTGGGCGTGGCCAGCAGGCTGTTCAAGGACGGCCTACCGGTGGTGGGCGTGCCCAAGACGATCGACAACGACCTCTCCGGCACGGAGGTCACCTTCGGGTTCCACACGGCCGTGCAGATCGCCACCGACGCCATCGACCGGCTCCACACGACGGCCGAGTCCCACGATCGGGTGATGGTGGTCGAGGTGATGGGACGCCACGCCGGCCACATCGCCACCTGGGCGGGGATCGCAGGAGGTGCAACCGTGGTCCTCGTCCCCGAGGAGGAGTTCGACATGGGCGAGGTCGTGGAGGTGGTGAAGCGCAGGCACGACCGCGGCCGCTACGCCTCGATCGTTGTGGTGGCCGAAGGTGCCAAGCCCAAGGCAGGGACCCTGGAGTTGGTGTCGGGCGAGACGGACGAGTTCGGGCACGTGCGCCTCGGCGGGGTCGCCAACGTCGTGGCGGAGGAGCTGAAGCAGCGGACGGGCTTCGACACCCGCGTGACCATCCTCGGTCACGTGCTGCGCGGGGGCACTCCCACAGCGTTCGACCGGATCCTGGCCACCCGGTTCGGCATCGGTGCGATCGACGCCGCTCACGAGGGCGCGTTCGGGCAGATGGTGGCGCTGCGCTGCGGAGAGATCGTCCGGGTCCCGATCGAAGAAGCGGTGGGGGAGCTGAAGCTGGTCGACCCGGCGCTGTACCACGGGGTGGCCGAGGTCTTCTTCGGCTGAGGGCACCGGCTATCGGAGTGGCGCTGCCCGCGGTCAGCCCTCGGGCGGCTTGATGTCGTTGTAGTCGCCACGGTCAACGACCTCGGCGAAGCGCTCGCCCTGGGCGGGCACCGGCTTGATCTCGCCACCGATCCGGAAGCGCACCTCGTCTATCGGGGGGAGCTGGACGGTGAAGACGATCTGGGCCACGGCGAACCGCTGGGTGTCCCCCTCGGCCTCGCCGAACTCCTCGCTGAGGCTCACAGTTGCCAGGCCGTCGTCGACCTCGATCCCCTCGAGCTCGACTCCGTCGGGGATGAGCGTCGAGAGACCGGTGCCGAGGACCAGGTCGGGGGAGAGCAGCGCCCGGACCCGGTCTTCGAGGGATCCCGGGTCGGGGATCACCTGTGCGTGCAACAGCTGCTCGTCCCCGGAGGTGCGCACGACGTAGACGATCGCGTTGTCCCCCGACACGGGTGTCGTGGTGGTGGGGGCGACCGTCCCCTGGGCCAGTTCGGGGGGCAGCGCTCCGGTGTCGATCGTGCGTGGCTCGGGGTCGCTCGGTAGGGCGCACGCGGTCAGCAGCAACACCACAGAGGCAACCAGAGCGAGGATCCGTCTCCTCAAGCCGGCTCCTCCTCGCTGGGCCCGAGTGCCGCGGCCAGGGCGGAGTGCCCCCCGCCCCCCGCCTCGTAGCGATCGGAGGTGTCGTCGCGCTCCTCGAGGGGCGAGAGCGCCGGGAGCTCGAGCACGAACATGGCGCCCGACCGCCCGTCGGGACGATCCTCCACCCAGATGCGGCCCTTGTGCAGGTACACGTGCTCCTTGACCAGCGCCAGTCCCAGTCCGGTGCCGAGGTCGTCGCCGCGCCGACCGGCAGTGCTACCCCGGGAGAACCGGTCGAAGACGACCTCTCGGTCCTCGAGCGGTACACCGGGCCCCTCGTCGAGCACCGAGATCCGGAGCTGTCCGGACAGCTCGTCGACGCGGACCTCGGTGGCACCGCCCGCGTACTTCTCGGCGTTGTCGAGGAGGTTCGCCACGACCTGGGCCATCCGACGCTTGTCGACCTCGATCACGACCTCGGCGGCCTCCGTGCTGACGATCACCGGAACCCTGGTGTCCGAGAGCTCCTTCACCGCCTGCCGCACGAACTCCGACGCGAACACCTCGTCGAGGTCCAGCCGGATCGCGCCGGCGTCGACTCTCGACATCTCGAGCAGATCCTCGATCAGCTGATGGAAGCGCACGATGTCCTGGGAGAGGAGGTCGAGCGCGGTCCGGGCACGTTCCGGCAGCTCGGCACGGAGGTTCTCGAGCACCTCGACCGAGGCGGTGAGGGTCATCAGGGGCGACCGGAGCTCGTGGCTCACCTCGCTGGCGAACCTGGCGTCACGCTCGAGGCGCTCCTGAAGCGCGGTGACCATCGTGTTGAACGACTCGGTGAGGGGCAGGAGGTCGGGGTCGCGGCGGGCCTCCAGGCGGATGTCCAGGTTGCCCGCAGCCACGGCCTCGGCGGCCTGACCGACCTCGGCCAGCGGCTTGAGGGTGCGTCCGCTCGCGTAGAAGCCGGTAGCGAACCCGGCGACGGTGGTGATGGTGGCCGCCCCCGCGAGGATGGCCGCGAGGCCGTTCAGCGACTCCTGGGTGTCGGCGAGGCTGACGCTCTCGAAGTAGACGGCGTCCTGGCTGGCTATGGGCACCCCCGCGACGAGCATCGGTTCACCGCTCAGGTCGTAGCGCATCCGTGCCGCGCTGCCTGCGTCGACGGTGGACAGCAGGTCGGGGTCGATGTCGTCGTCCGCGAACACGACCGGGTTCAGAGCGGTCCACTCGCCTCTCACCCGGATCAGGGGCGTCGCACCCTCGGGCCGGCTGACGCGCTGCAGCAGGAGCGCGAGGTCGGCTTGCGGATCCAGCTGGTCGGAGATCGCCAGAGCGTTGGTGATGACGCGGTCCACGGCGACCCGGTCGCGCTGGTTCAGCAGGTTCTCGCGCGTGAGTCCCCACGTGATCGAGGCCAGGAAGATCGAGAGCAGCATCGCGCCGAGCCCGAAGGCCAGGGTGATGCGGGCTCGCAGGCCGAGCCGTGCTCGCGGGCGGAGTCGCATGGTCGTACCGGGTGGCCGACCGGGCCGGGGTCAGGTCTGAAGCTTGTAGCCCAGTCCCCGCACGGTCACCACGTGCTTGGGGTTGGCCGGGTCGGACTCGATCTTGGTCCTCAGACGGCGGATGTGGACGTCGACCAGGCGGCCGTCGCCGAAGTAACCGTAGCCCCAGACCCGCTCGAGCAGGACCTCGCGGCTGAACACCCGTCCTGGGCTGGAGGCCAGCTCGACGAGAAGTCGGAACTCGGTCTTGGTGAGATGGACCTCCTCGCCGTTCCTTCGGACCACGCCCTCCTCGGGAACTATCTCCAGTTCGCCGAAGTTCAGGTGAGTCACCGTCGGATCGGTGCTCCGTGCTCTGCGGAGCAGCGCCCTGATGCGCGCCGACAGCTCCTTGGGTGCGAAGGGCTTGGTGAGGTAGTCGTCTGCACCGGCCTCGAGGCCGGCCACCACATCGTGGGTGTCCGCCGCGGGCAGTGACCATGACGATCGGCACGTCGCTCGAGCGACGGATGGAGCGGCACACGTCGAAGCCATCGACGCCCGGGAGCATGATGTCGATCAGCACCACGTCAGCCGGATCGGCCAGGAACTTCTCCAGAGCGTCCTCCCCGGTGTCGGACTCCTCGACGAGCCATCCCTCGTCCTCGAGAGCCATCTTCACCGCGGTCCGGATGCGCTCGTCGTCCTCGACCGTCAGGATGCGTGTTCCCACGCCGTTCATGGTGCCTCATCCCGAAGGGGATCGGGCGTCATTTCGCGGAATTCCCGAACATCTCCGTCGCCTCGGGCCTGGTGCCCGGTCCGGGCGGAGGAGCGCCAGGACCTTGTGCCGTGACCGGAAACCTCTGCGTCGTTGCACCGGCCAGGTCTCGCCCCCGGCTGCGTCCTCGTCCTGGCAAGTGGGTCCACACTTGCGGCGTCCTGCGTCCTTGCCGGATGACGACCCTGACTCGCCGCAACCCCCACAGACGTTCCCGGACACGGCACTAGCTTTGGAGCATGGCCGAAGCTCAGGAGTCCGAGGTGCTCGTGGCGCTCGCCGAGGAGTTGGCCCGCCTCGCGGGCGACCTGCTCCTGGAGGGGCTACGGGAGGCCAGAGAGGTGCTCGGCACCAAGACCAGCCCCACCGACCTCGTGACCCAGTGGGACCATCGCTCCGAGGAGCTCATCGTCGAGCGGCTCGCCGAGGCCCGTCCGGACGACGGAGTGGTTGCCGAGGAGGGATCGAGCAGGTCGGGGAGCTCCGGCGTCGTGTGGATCGTGGACCCGCTCGACGGCACCACCAACTTCCTGTACGGCATTCCGGGCTTCGCCGTCTCGATCGCCGCTGCCTCGGACTCGACGGTCGTGGCCGGGGCCGTCGCCGATCCGCTGCACGGTGAGCTGTACAGCGCGTCACGGGGTGGCGGCGCACGTCGCAACGGGGTCCCGATCGCGGTGAGCGGGCACGACGGACTCGCCACGGCCCTGATGGCGACCGGGTTCTCCTACGAGGCAGGACGGCGGCGACGGCAGGCACAGGTGCTCACCCAGGTCCTGCCGCGGGTGCGAGACATCCGCCGAGGTGGCGCCGCTGCCGTGGACCTCTGCTGGGTTGCCTGCGGGCGCCTCGACGGGTTCTGGGAGAGAGGTCTGGCCCCCTGGGACTACAGCGCCGGCGCGTTGATAGCCGCCGAGGCCGGTGCCGTGGTGAGCGATCTCGAGGGAGGGCCGCCTTCGTCGGCGATGGTGGTGGCAGCCACGCCCGGAATCGAGCGGGACCTTCTCGAGCTGCTCACGGACTCCGGCGCTTCGAACGCCTGAGTCGGGCTGCTCTCCTCAGCAGCGGGATCCCCGACCCCCGCCATCCGTGGTCCCGCTCGCTCCCGGCCCCTCGCGGTCGCGCTCGCGGATCGTGTGCCACTCACCCATCGCTCTCAGCACCAGCACCGCGACCACTGCGACACCGCCTGCCGCCATGGCGGCCCCCACCACGCCACCCAGCCCGGACGCGGTCCCGCAATCACCCTCGCACTGGAGGTCGACGAACGCGTATCCGATGAGCGCACCGCAGGCGCCGGCGAGCAAGATCGCCGCGAAGGCGAGCACACGGGCCGTCCGCGACGGGAGCGCCGAGGGCGGACCACCGCTCGCGTTCTCTCGGACAGCGCCGTCGGAGGCCACCACCAGATGCTACGAGGACGGAGGAACACGACCCAACGCGGGCTCGGTGCCCGAACGCTCTAGGCTTCGCCCTGGTGCGCGTCCTGGTGATCCTCCCCACCTACAACGAGGCGGAGAACATCGAAGAGGTGATCGGCCTCGTGCGCGAGGCCGTCCCATCGGCTCACGTGCTGGTGGTCGACGACGGGAGCCCTGACGGCACAGCGGACCTGGCCGACAAGGTCGGGTCGGAGCTGGGGCAGGTGGAGGTGATGCGCCGGTCGGCGAAGGCCGGCCTCGGCTCTGCCTACCGGGCCGGGTTCCGGTGGGGCCTCGAGAAGGACTTCGAGGTGATGGTGGAGATGGACTCGGACCTCTCCCACGACCCGCGGGCACTGCCGGAGCTGCTGGTCGCCGTCGACGGAGGTGCGGACCTCGTCGTGGGCTCGCGCTACGTACCCGGCGGATCGATCCCCGACTGGGGACTCCACAGGAGGCTGCTCTCGCGTTGGGGAAACCGCTACGCGGGCCTGGTGCTCGGTCTGGAGGTCCGCGACGCGACTGCCGGATACCGCGCCTACCGGGCTTCGATCCTCGAGGCGATCGACCTGGACGCCGTCCGAGCCGACGGATACGGCTTCCAGATCGAGATGGCCTACCAGGTCGCCCGCCAAGGAGGCCGCATCGTCGAGGTGCCCATCGCGTTCACGGATCGGATACGCGGCAAGTCCAAGATGTCCAGCCGGATCATCTTCGAGGCGCTGCTTCTGGTGACCTGGTGGGCTATCCGTGACCGGGTCCTCCGACGGGGGAGCTGACCGATGCGTGAGTGGGTCGTCGGGGGAGCGATCATCGAGAGCAGCGGAGGGCTGCTGTTGGTCGAGAACCGCCGACCCAACGGACTCGTGGACTGGTCGCCGCCCGGAGGGGTGATCGACGACGGGGAGACGTTGGTGGAGGGCCTCGCCCGCGAGGTGCTCGAGGAGACCGGGCTCCGGGTGACGGAGTGGCTCGGACCGGTGTACCGGGTGCAGACCGAGGCCCCGGACCTGGGGTGGAGGATGCGGGCCGAGATCCACCTGGCGAAGGTGTTCGAGGGCTCCGTCCAGGTGGACGACCCCGACGGGATCGTGGTGGACGCCCACTTCGTGCCGCTCGACCAGTTGGAGGACCGCCTGCAGGCGGGGCACCCCTGGGTGCGCGAACCGCTCACGGAGTGGCTGTCGGAGCGCTGGCTCGAGCTCCGCAGCTTCGGCTACGTGCTGCGTGGCCGTGACCTCGCGACCTTCTCGGTCACGAGGCAGTGACAGAGACGCGCTGGCCCCAACGAGCACGCGCCATCCTCCACGTCGACATGGACGCCTTCTTCGCCGCGGTGGAGCTACGGCGCCACCCCGAGCTGGTGGGCCGGCCGGTGGTCGTCGGCGGCTCGGGCCCCCGCGGAGTGGTCGCTGCGGCCAGCTACGAGGCGCGTGCCTTCGGGATCCACGACGCGATGCCCTCGGCACGAGCGCGTCGCCTCTGCCCTGACGCCGTGTTCCTCTCCGGTGAACATCGGCTGTACCGCGAGGTGAGCCATCGGGTGATGGAGCTGTTCCGCGAGGTGACCGCGGTCGTGGAACCGATCTCCCTCGACGAGGCGTTCCTGGACGTGACCGGGGTGCGGAGGCTCCACGGCGAGCCCGTGGCCATCGCGAGGGCGATCCGGACCCGTGTGGCGGAGGCAGAGGGCCTGACCTGCTCGGTCGGCGTGGCAGCGACCAAGTTCGTCGCCAAGCTCGCATCGGAGCAGGCCAAGCCGCGGGCGTCGATGGAGGGACCGGTGCTCGGTTCCGGCGTGAAGGTGGTCAGGCCGGGCGAGGAGCTCGGGTTCCTCCACCCGTTGCCGGTCGAGCGGCTGTGGGGCGTCGGGCCCGCGACCCTCACCCGCCTTCGCCGGCTCGGCGTGGTGACGGTCGGTGACCTGGCCGAGATCAAGGTCGAGACGCTGGTGGCGGCCCTCGGATCGGCATCGGGCGAGCACCTCCACAGGCTCGCCGGCGGCCGGGACGACAGGAGGGTCGAACCGCATCACGACGTGAAGTCCATCGGGCACGAGAAGACCTTCCCCCGGGATCTCCACACCTCCGACGTGCTCGAGCGCGAGGTCGTCCGGCTCGCCGACGCCGTCGCCGACCGGGCACGTCGTGCCGGGAGGACCGGTCGCACCGTGAACCTGAAGGTGCGGTTCGGCGACTTCAGCACGGTCACCAGGTCGGTCACGATCTCCGGCGCCACCGACTCGGGCCAGACCATCGCCCGCGAGGCCAAGGTCCTGCTCCGCACGCTCGACGCGGACCAGGGGATCCGCCTTCTGGGCATCAGCCTGTCGAACCTCACAGAAGGCGGTACCCGCCAGCTCTCCTTCGAAGAGGCGCGCTCGACGTGGGACGACGCAAACCGTGCAGTCGACGGGATCCGGGAGCGGTACGGCCGCCGGGCCATCGGTCCGGCGAGCCTGCTCGACGGGAGTGCCGAGGACGCACCCGGGGAGCGACCGTGGGGCTGAGCATCGGGCAGGGGATCGGAACACAGCGCTCCCGGTGCGCGTTGTCGTAGTCGGGTCTCTGTGCGAGACTTGACCCCACCTGGGCGTGATCCTGAGGTGCAGAACGAGGAGCCCCGAGGAGCCGAAGTGCCGCTATCAGAGGACGAGCAGCGCATCCTCAGCGAGATCGAGGAGCAGCTCTACGAGAGCGATCCGGACCTCGCGCGCGGCATCGGTGAGACCACCGTCTACTCCCACGCCTTCCGCAATGTGAAGTGGGCCGTGCTGATGTTCATGGCCGGCCTCTTCCTGATGCTGACCCTGCTCTCCACGAGCTTCGTGCTCGCCTTCGTGGGATTCGGGGTGATGCTCGCAGCCGCCCTGTGGGCCGAGCGCAACTTCCGGCGGATGGGCAGGGCCGGCTGGGACCAGGTGACCTCACAGATGCGGGCGGCAGGCCTCCGGGACTTCTTCGGCAGCCAGTCGGATCGCATGCGCGAGCGCTTCCGGCGAGGCGAGGGCCCAGAGGGACCCTGAGAGCATCACCCCGGGATGGTGACGGGGCCGGGGATCACGATCTCAGGTCCGACCTGCCCCCGCAGCCAGAACCGGAGTGCTGACCAGCCTGGCGGGGCGCGGCCGGATGAGCGGCCGCGGATCGAGGAGGTGCACGAGTCGGGTCCGGAACCCGACCAGGCCCGTGACCTGGTCCCGGATCTCGTCTGCGAGCCCGGAGGCCGCCGCCACCTCGGACTCCGAGGGCTCGTGCCCCGCGTACTCGGCCGCAGCGCCCAGCTGTGCCAGTCGGATGAGAGCGAGCGCGATCGACCTCGAGGCGATCGGTGACCCTCCGGACGTACTCGTCGTGGGTCTCGTTCGGTCGGAGACGGAGGCCGGCCACGGACAGGTTCTCGATCGTCTCGATCCAGGCGACAGAGACCCGTGCGCGAGGTGTTGGTGGCGGCGTCCCGTCGTCGCCTCGCCTTGCGGCCTTTGAGGAGGACCACCCCCATGCCGTAGGAGAGGGCGAGCGCGAACCCCAGGGCCGCGACCCTTGCGGGACCCCGCCACCTGCCTCCTCCCTGGTCGGGTACAGGGGGACCGGAGCCGTCCGTCCCCGGGGCCCCGGTGGGAGTCGTCGGATCCGTCTCCTCGTCCTCACCGCCGGGATCGGTGTTGTCGGTCGTGGTGGTCGTCCGAGGGTCATCGGGGGGCTGGACCTCGCCCTCTTGCTGCTCCGGAATGCCGGTGTAGGCCTCGGCGGACGGAGCACCCCGGCCAGGGGTGGGCTCGAAGCCCACCCAGCCCACCTCCGGCAGGTACACCTCGGGCCATGCGTGGGCGTGGCGCCCTGTCACGTGCCAGAGGTCCGGGTTCGTCGCGTCCTGGTCACCGGGGGTGAACCCGACCGCCACCCGAGCGGGCAGCCCGATGCTGCGGGCCATGGCCGCGAAGGTGCCGGCGAACTGCTCGCAGTAGCCGCGTCTCGTGGCCAGGAAGCCTTCGATGGAGTCGATGTCGTGGCCGGCGGCCACATCGAGGTCGTAGGTGAAGCCCTGCTGGAACCAGTCCTGCAGCGCCCGGGCCCGATCGTAGGGGTGCTCGAGGCCCGAGGTGACCTCGCGGGCGAGGCGACCGACCTCTGAGCCGAGGCCGGGGGGCAGCTGGAGGTAGCGGTCGGTGATCTCGGAGGAGGCGCGCGATCGGCCCCACGAAGCTCGTCGGGGTCGAAGCGCGGGAGCGCCGACTCCACCCTGTAGGTGATCCCGTCGGAGTCCTCGTGCTCGCTGCCGACGATGAGCGTGGAGGAGGACTCCTCGTACACCACCTCGACGCCGGGTGCATCGATGCGCCGGGGCTCGAACGCTGCGGGTAGCCAGAGCGAGGCGAGGGACTCGATCGTGTAGGTCTGGACGGAGGTCTCCGTGCCGACACCCGATCCGAGACCCGATGGGAGCCGTCCCCCGACGTCGTCGTAGTCGCCTCTCGACTTCCAGATCTTGCCGTCGAAGGTGTCCAGGGACGTCAACCGCCAGTAGGAGCGCTCGTCGGCCTCGACGGTGAAGACCTCCACGTCGGCCTGCTCGACGAGCTGGGAGCGGATGGAGACCATCGGGCTCAGGGTGACCCGGGCCCCGGGCTCGCTGTCGAGCTCTCGCCAGCCCAGCACGGCGGGATCCTCGGCGCCCGGCAGCGCGGGTCCCACGAGCACCCCCACCACGACGGAGGTGAGAGCGAGGGTTGCTCCCGCGGCCAGGAGCGACCTGCTCCCCCGGGTGGCGGTGACACCGACCCAGGGACTGGGTGGTGGTCTGCTCTGCCACCCGGTGGGTCAGCAGGAAGACCCCCACTGCCAGGGAGAAGATCCCTGCGCTGGCGATCCTGTTCTCGTCGGCGCCCAGGAGAGATCCGAAGGCGAAGAGAGCCGACGCGGGCACGATCGCCTCCACGGGTGACCAGATCCGGAACGCGGCCCAGTCGGCCAGGAAGGCCGCCACCCAGAGGGCGGCTGCCAGGGCAGTCAGGAACCCGGTCTCGGCGGGCGCGGGGGCGACGACCTCGCCGAAGAGCCTCCAGGCCGCCTCGAGGTCGCCGACCAGCGCCTCACCGGTGCCTGGTGTCGGAACGCCGAAGGCCGTCGTGTCCACGTAGAAGAACCATGTCGCCGCAAGCAGCAGGGAGAGCGCGGAGACGGCTGCACTGGAGAGGAGCCCCCAACCCCGGTGGCGCGCGAGGGCGGCCACAACGTGGGAACCCACCACCGCCAGCGTGAGAGACAGGGCGAAGGAGCCGTCTTCGAAGACCCGACCGAACCCGACGACCGTGGCAGCGGAGACAGCGACGAGCGAGATCTCCGCCGGGAGCACCGATCGCCCTCGACTCCCGAGCTCGTTCACCGGACACCTGCGAAGGGAGACCTGTCAGGCGCGCGAAGCGGCCTGGCGGCCTCCTCCCAGGCGATCCCGAAGGGCCTGCTCCGGGTCACCTGCACGAGCCGGTGGTGGCCGGCCGCTTCGTCGGGAGCATGGGGGTCCCACGAGGACGGCTCGAACTTCACCACGGCGATCCAGGCGAAGCGAGAGCGGAGTCTGGCGATAGCGGAGAGCTCCCCGGGCGAGAGGTCGCTCACGATCGCCACCAGAGCGCCACCGATGGTCGACCGGGCCAGGCGCTCGACCGTCGCCCTGAACGCGCCCTCGACCACCGCTTCGGCGGTCGCGAGGTGTTCCATGATCGCGTCCACCTGCGCATGTCCTGCCGCGAAGCCGAGGTCGGTTCCGTCGGTCGACACGAGCCTCACCAGGTCCTGTCTCGTCCAGCAGGCGTGGACGATGCTGGCAGCGGCGGAGATCACCAACTCGAGCGATTCCGGTGTGTTGGCCGCCCGGCGCAGGTCGACCAGCACGGTCGCGCGACCCTGCCAGGGCAGCTCGTCCTGCCGGACCATGAGCTCGTCGTGACGAGCGGTGGCCTTCCAGTGGACACGGCGCAGGTCGTCGCCCTGCACGTAGTTGCGCAGCGCGTAGAAGTCGTCTCCTGACCGTCCCAGAGCGTTCGGGTGTTCGGCCCCGGCGTGGGGGTCGTCGCCGGTCGTGTGCGGGGGAGGAGACACCTGGGTGATCCGGGGGAAGACCGTCAGCTCCGCGACACCTGCTCCCCGCATCCGCGACTCGGCGATTCCGAAGGGGTCCGCGAGGACCACCTCGAGAGGACCGACCTCGACGAGGCCGCGGCGCTCCGTTGGCAGCTGGTAGGAGGCGGAGGCCGTCTGGCCGGGTCTGAGCGGTCCGAGGAGGAGTCGGACGCCGCGGGTCCGGGTGACCGCGTCGTCCAGGCGCAGCACCGGTGTTCGACGACGGGCCCGGTTACGCACCCGGACCGCGACCCGACTTGCAGAGCCTGCGTGGACCCTCGGCGGATGGATCTCCCGTGATACCTCCAGGCGCAGACGCGCCAGCGCGACGAGCATCGCCGCGACCACCACCAGCGAAGCGGCAGAGGCACCCACCACGTAGAGCTCGATGACCCCCAGGAGACGGCCCCCGACGAGCAGACCCAGCGCCACACCCAACAGGGTCCAGCCGCGTCTCGTCAGCATCGATGCACCGCGCTGGCTACATGCCCCGAGAGTCGGGGATGGGCACTGCGGCGAGGATCTCGGCGAGGATGTCGTCAGACCGCATCCGCTGGAGCTGTCCCTCGGGTGTGACGATGAGGCGGTGGGCGAGCACCGGATCGACGAGCGCCTTGATGTCGTCCGGTAGGACATAGCCGCGGTCCGATGCAGCGGCCCGCGCTCTGGCGACCCTCTGCAGGTTCAGCGTCGCCCGTGTGGACATGCCCAGGGTCAGATAGGGGTGGCGTCGAGTGGCATCGGCGAGGTCGACCAGGTAGGCCTTGAGGGAAGGGGCCACGTGAACGCTGCGGACCACCTCCGCCATGGCCACTACGTCGTCTGCCTTCACCACAGGGCCGAGGGCAGCGAGCGCACCCTCGTCCGCGTGCGTGTCGAGCACGTCGATCTCGGCCTCGCGGTCGGGGTAGCCGACCGATGTCCGCATCAGGAACCGGTCGAGCTGGCTCTCCGGCAGGGGGTAGGTGCCCTCGTGCTCGATCGGGTTCTGGGTGGCTATCACCATGAAGGGAGGGCGCAGGGGATAGCTGATCCCGTCGACGGTGACCTGCGCCTCGGCCATGGCCTCGAGGAGAGCCGATTGCGTCTTGGGTGAGGCGCGGTTGATCTCGTCGCCGAGGAGGATCGAGGCGAAGACCGGGCCTGGTCGGAACTCGAACTGCGAGGTGTCACGGTTCCACACGTTCACCCCGACGACGTCCGAGGGCAGGAGATCCGGGGTGAACTGGACACGGCCGAACGTGCAGTCGATGGATCGGGCGAGTGCCTTCGCGAGGCTGGTCTTCCCGACTCCGGGTACGTCTTCGATGAGGAGGTGACCGCCTGATACGAGGCAGAGGACGGTGAGCTCGATGACGTCGGACTTGCCCTGGATGACCCGGCTCACGTTGTCGCAGATGGAACCGAAGGCGTCGGCGAACTCGCGGGTCTCGGACGGGAGCTCGTGGGTGGCCAAGTCGGGATCTCCTCTCGGGCCGGTCAGGTGACAAGGCTATGCGAACCGTCCGGGTTCCCGGTCCGCGCGAGTAGCGTCCGATGTCATGGCGGTGGCACTCGGGGTCGACGTCGGAGGCACCAAGCTGGCCGCCGGCCTCGTGGACGACACCGGCCGGGTGATCACCCGGCGGCAGGTCGAGACACCGCCTGGTGCAGATGCCGAGGCGCTCTTCGACGTCCTCGCCGGGCTGGTCCGGTCGGTGCCCGATTGGGATCAGGCCGAGCTGACAGGTGTCGGGTGCGGGGGTCCGATGACCGGATGGGGCGCGTTCGTCTCCCCGATCAACATCCCGGGTTGGAGACGCTTCCCACTGAGGGCCCGGCTGACCGAGTTGACCGGTCTGCCGGTGTTCATCGACAACGACGCGAAGGCGCTCGCCCTTGCGGAGGGTTGGTGTGGTGCAGCCGCCGAGGCGCGCAACTACATGGCCATGGTGGTCTCGACCGGTGTGGGCGGTGGGATCGTGCTCGACGGACGGCTCCTAGACGGCGAGGACGGCAACGCCGGTCACGTCGGCCACGTCATCGTCGAGCCGGACGGGCGGTTGTGTGGCTGCGGTGCTCGGGGATGCGTGGAGGCGGAGGCCTCGGGCACCGCGATCGAGGCGGCGACAGGCCGCCCACCCGCGCAGGCCGACCGGTGGGTGCGGGCACGCACCGGGACGCTCGTCGGGAGGGCCGTCGCCTCTGTGTGCAACCTCCTGGACCTGCGGCTCGCCGTCGTGGCGGGGAGCGTGGCCCTCGGGTACGGCGCCGAGTTCTTCGAAGCAGCCCAGGCCGAGCTCGACGTGCGGTGCCGGATCGATCATGCCCGCGGAGCCGTGATCCGGAGAGCGGGCCTCGGCGAGGACGGGCCGCTCGTCGGAGCGGCCGCGGTGGCGTGGCGCTCGGTGGGCCGCGTCGTCGGGGTGGGCTGATGCACGGCAGGGAGATGGATGCCAGGTGGGCGTTCGGAGCGTTCCTGGCGGTCCTCGTGAGGCCGTGGCTGTGGTGGATCGCGCTGCGTCAGCTGCTGGAGCTCTCCCCTCCCGGTTGGTGGCGACGAACCCCGTTCCTCCCGGTCCCGGGCCGCGAGTACCTCCGCTTCCGCCTCGTCACCCAGTACGGCGATCCGGATCGCGCTCCGGAGCCGGGCGACGTGGTGAGCTACCTGCAGTGGTGCCGCTCGTACCGTGCCATCACCGGCTCCTGAGGGGGCAATGGTCGAGCGGACCCGGATGCGGTTCGCTACCCTCACCGCCGTATGCAGCGGGCGCTGGTGCTGAACGCGACCTACGAGCCGCTCTCGGTTGTACCAGGACGGAGAGCGGTCGTCCTGGTGCTGGACTCGAAGGCGGAGGTCGTGCACGAGACGGAGAAGGTGGTGCACAGCGAGTGGTTGAGGCTCGCAGTGCCGTCGGTGGTACGCCTCCGTCGTCACGTGAGGGTCCCGTACCGCCACTGCGCATCCCTCAGCAGGGGAGGGGTGTTCGCGAGGGATGGCCATCGCTGCCAGTACTGCGGCAGTCGGGCGGACAGCATCGACCACGTCGTTCCGCGTAGCCGCGGCGGAGAGCACGTCTGGGAGAACGTCGTCGCGGCCTGCCGCTCGTGCAACACCCGCAAGCGTGACAGGTTGCTGGAGCACACCTCCATGAAGCTCATCCGGCGCCCCACGCCACCTCCGGCCTCCGCCTGGGTGGCGGCGGTGGTCGGCCAGGTACCGCTGGAGTGGCGGCTGTACCTGCAGCTGGACCAGCTCTCCGCGTGAACCGGCCTCCTGCGCCGGTCTCGCCGCAGGTGGTGGAGCTGCGGAGGGTCTCGATCCCCCTCCGCCGCCCTCACCGGAGCGCACACGGCACGGAGCCCACCCGGGAGTCGACGGTCATCGAGGTGACCCTGGACGACGGGACCCGGGGCTGGGGTGAGTGCGTGGCCCTCGCTCGTCCCCACTACTCGGAGGAGAGCGCCGACGGAGCCTTCCGATCTCTGCGCGACGTGCTGGTTCCTGCCGTGCTACGGGGCTCGCGCTCGCCTGCTCCGGAGCAACCCATGGCGCGGGCCGGGCTCGAGGGCGCCCTGTGGGACGCCGGCCTCAGGTCGGAGGGCAGGAGCCTGGCCGACGCCCTCGGCGCGAGCCGCCGCAGGGTGGAGCTTGCGGCCGTGGTCAGCGCGGCGGAGCTCGACGACCTGGTCGAGACGGTGGCCGCCCGGGTGGAGCTGGGGTACCGATGGGTGAGCGTGAAGATCCATCCTGGATGGGACGTGAAGCCTCTTCGGGCGATTCGGGGGATGTGGCCCGATCTTGTGCTCGCGGCCGACGCGAACGGCTCCTACCCGGACCCGGAGTCGGTGCCGACCGAGTTGGCAGATCTCGGGCTGCACCACCTCGAGCAGCCGCTTCCAGGGATGAGCGCTGTCGGCGACCTGGTCGGGAGGACCGGGCTGGTCGTCGCGCTGGACGAGTCGATCCGATCGGCCTCCGACCTCGAGGAGGCGATCCGGACGGGCGCGGTCGCGGTGGTCAACGTGAAGCTGGGTCGACTCGGGGGATTCGGCCCGGCGGTAGAGGTGGCGAACCGCGGCGCGCCGCCGGGCTGCAGGTGCTCTGCGGAGGGATGCTCGAGACCGGGATCGGGCGGGCGCACGCCTTGGCGTTCGCTGCTCTCGAGGTCTGCACCCTACCGACGCACCTGGGTCCATCGGAGCACTACTTCGAGGAGGACCTGGTGGAGCGGTTCACCCTCTCAGGGGGCGCGTGGATGGAGGTGCCCACCGGACCCGGGATCGGGGTGGAGCCGATCCGGTCTCGCCTCGAGGAGGTGACCGTGGACCGCGCTCGGCTGGAGGGATGACGGGTACGCCGTCGGAAGGGGGGTGGCAGGTCGCGACCCACAGGGGCGAGGCGGCTGACTTCTGCCGGCGTGACCTGGATCCCGGTCGCGGCCGTCAGGTCGTGTTCTTCGATGTCGACCGCCCGGCTCTCGTCCTGGGGAGCTCCCAGCGACCGTCGGTGGTCGACGGCGGTGCGGTGAGCCGAGCGGGGCTGGAGGTCGTGCTCCGGCGAAGCGGAGGTGGGGCAGTCGTGGTCCGTCCTGGTGACTCGCTGTGGGTGGACGTGCTCCTGCCGGCCGGTGACGAGCTGTGGGAGGAGGACGTCAGGGAGGCTCCCCGGTGGCTCGGTCGCGTCTGGCAGAGAGCCCTCGCCGAGCTCGGGTTGTCGGCCGACCTCCACACCGGTCCTCCGAGGACTGGAGAGTGGGGGAGGGTGGCGTGCATGGCCGGTCTCGCTCCGGGTGAGTTGAGCGTGGAAGGTCGCAAGGTGGTGGGTCTCGCCCAGCGGCGCACCCGGGCCTCCGCGCGCTTCCAGTCCATCGCCGTCCTGGCCTGGGAGCCGAACGAGCTCGTGTCGTTGCTGGCCCTCGGGGAGAGCGACAGGTCTGCGCTCCGGGAGGAGCTTGCGGTAGCGGCCGTCGGGCTCGCCGTCGGGGCCGCTGAGCTGAAGGCAGCCTTCCTGGGCGCTCTCCCCTGAGCGAAGCCCGCGTCGCGGGCGCCGCCGACCCGGATCGCACCTGACGTCGGGCCGTTGGGCCCATTGTGGCGGGTCGGGTTGACGGAGTGGAGGGAAGTGGCATATTGTGGCACGAAATGGCGCACCGGGGTTCGGGTCTGAGTCCAGGTGGGCCATATCGGGGGTGGTCGGGTTGACCGGGAACGAGAAGGAGGGACGCAGGGGTGTTCGTAGGAACCTTCGAGCACTCGGTGGACGAGAAGGGCAGGTTGGTCCTGCCTGCCCTCTTCCGGCACCACCTGGCCGATCGCGGGTTCCTCTCTCAGTACGACCAGTGCATCGGGCTCTGGACCCCGGAGGGGTTTGAAGCCGTGGCAGCGCGTCTCACCGAGCGTGTGCGGGCCGGCGAGGCCTCCCAGTTCGCCCTGAGGGCGTTCGCGGCGAACGCGCACGAGGTGAAGCCTGACTCGCAGGGCCGGATCATGATCCCCGAGCGCCTGAGGGAGTTCGCGGGACTGCAGCGAGACGTGGTCATCATCGGAGCACTCGACCGGGTCGAGATCTGGGACGCCCGCCGGTGGCGGGAGGCGGCAGCCGGGAGCGACGAGTCGCTCACCCGCGCCGTGACGGACCTGGGGATCTGAGAGCAGAGAGGGAAGGAGAGCACCAGGAGAGAGGAGAGAAGAGACGACGAGGAAGGTTCGCCCATGTGCAGCCTCCCGGCTAGCGAGATGGAAGGCCCCTACTCCGCCCGCTTCCCATCTAGCTCGATCGGGGGAGAAATCCCGACGTGCGCCTGTTGGCCGGGGGGCTGCAGATGGGTGAGCCACCTCCGGATCGGCTCAGCTCCGCCCTTCGGTGCGAGTCGCCCGGGATGGACCCTCACCCGACCACACGTCCCAGGTGGCGACATGACCTCTGATCCGACCCCGTTCATGCACGAAGCCGTGATGGTGCACGAGGTGGTGGAGGTCTTCCGGCCGGTGCCGTCAGGAGTCCTCGTGGATGCCACGGTGGGGGCCGGAGGTCACGCGGAGGCTCTCCTCGACTCACGGGGCGATGTAGAGCTGATCGGGCTGGACCGGGACGGTGCGGCCCTTGCCGCGGCCGCGAGCCGGCTCGAGCACTTCACGGAGCGGGTGACCTTGAGGCGTGCACGGTTCGACGAACTGGCAGGGGAGCTGGCCGATCTGGGTCGGAGCCAGGTGTCCGGCGTGCTCTTCGATCTCGGTGTGAGCTCCCCTCAGCTCGACGTCGCGGAGCGGGGGTTCAGCTACCACCAGGAGGGTCCTCTCGACATGCGGATGGACCGGCGCGATCCGGCGACGGCCGCCGCTGTGGTGAACAGCTACGACGAGCACCGACTGGCCGGACTCCTGCGAAGGTACGGAGACGAGCGGTACTCCCGGCGCATCGCCCGTGCCATCGTGGAGGCGCGACCCATCGAGACCACCACGCAGCTGGCCGAGGTCGTGCTCGGGGCCATCCCTGCTGCAGCTCGCCGGGGGGGACGCAACCCCGCGCGGAGGACCTTCCAGGCCCTCCGCATCGAGGTGAACCGAGAGCTGGAGCTGCTGCCTGTCGCGCTCGATCAGGCACTCGACGCACTCGTGCCCAGCGGTAGGTGTGCGGTCCTCTCGTACCACTCGGGCGAGGACCGTCTGGTGAAGGAGCACTTCCGGCGCGCGATCGGGGGAGGACCGCGAGGTGCCGACAGGCCTTCCCGCACCTTCCGGGGTGGCCCCGATCCGCGTGCTGTACCGCAAGTCGCGCCGACCGAGTGCCGCCGAGGTTGCGCTCAACCCACGAGCCAAGAGCGCCCGGCTCCGGGCGGTGGAGAAGGTGGGGGTCGCGTCGTGAGCACCGCCCGCGCCTCGAGCCTGCCCGCCCGGACACCGGCGACGCGTGAGCCCCTGCGACGTCGCTCTCACCTGAGGGTGGTGGAGGCCCGTCCGGCCCGCGTCGCCCGACGTCGCATCACCGGTCTGGTGCTCGCGCTCACGACACTCGTCCTCTTCGCCTCGCTGTTCGGCCTGGCCGTGTTCCACACGGTCCTCGTGCAGAGCCAGTCGAAGCTGGATCACATGGACGAGCAGATCGTCGACTCGCGCTCCCGTACCGAGCAGCTGCGACTCAGGGTGGCCGAGCTCGAAGCACCGGAACGGCTGGTCGACGTGGCGGTGGAGGATCTCGGGATGGTGACACCGCACGACGTGGTGGTGCTCACCCCGGCCGGAACCGTCGCATCGGTCCCGGCGCAGCTGCTAGGGGAGGGATGACCCGGACTGCGGGAGGTCGGACGCTGATCGCCGAGCCGCGGGTCCGGACGCGACGGCAGCGGGGCGCCCCCGCACGTCCTGTCCGCCGGGATCCCGTCCCGGGACGCTCTCGACGCACCGCCGGTGCCCGGAGCACTGCCACCCGAACCGGAACCCGCAGCAGCGCGACGCGCACCAGCACCCGAACCGGAACCCGCAGCAGCGCGACGCGCACTGCCACCCGAACCGGAACCCGCAGCAGACGCGACGCGCACTGCCACCCGAGCCGGAACCCGCAGCAGCGCGACGCGCACTGCCACCCGAACCGGAACCCGCAGCAGCGCGACGCGCACTGCCACCCGAACGAGCTCCGCTCGGCGAGCGCAGACGCCCGTGGTGCAGCGCGGATCCAGGGGCCGTTCATCTGGCTCCACGTCGCGCCCGTCGACATCGGGTCGCCGGTCCGGGGGCACTCCGGTGCGGGCGGGCGCGCCGAAGTCCCACTCGCGACAGGGGATCGCAGTCGGCGCCCGCCGGGTGGGCCGGCCCGGTCGCCGGCTGGCAGTGCTCCTGGTGATGGTTGGGCTGCTCTTCGCGGTGATCGCCGCACGGGTGGTGCAACTCCAGGCCGTGAACGATGAGCGCCTCGCCGCCAGGGGCGAGGAGCAGACTCTGAGGACGCAGACGATCGCCGCGGATCGCGGATCGATCCTCGACCGAAACGGATACGAGCTGGCTCTCTCCATCCCGTTGCAGACGGTCTTCACGGACCCCAAGTTCGTGGAGGACCCACGCCAGGCGGCCGAGGCCCTCGCCCCGCTCCTGGGGGAGGACCCGGAGGCGTTGACGGAGGTCCTGGGGGCGGAGAACCGCTTCGGCTACCTGGCCCGCCAGGTTCCGCCCGAGGTGGCTGAAGAGGTCGAGGCCCTGGAGCTCCCGGGGGTGTACCTGGTCGAAGAGCCACACCGCTTCAACCCCGCCGGCGACCTCGCGACGTCGCTCGTGGGGATGACCGACATCGACAACGTGGGACTCGGTGGGCTCGAGCTGCAGTACGAGGAGCTGCTCAGCGGCAGCCCCGGTGAGCTCACCATCGAGCAGGATCCGCAGGGACGGACGATCGCCGTCGGCGAGCACCGATTGACCCCGGCCTCTCCCGGAGACGATCTGGTGCTCACCCTGGATCGTTCGCTCCAGTACGAGGCAGAGCGGATCCTGATGGAGCACGTGGCAGCGAACCAGGCCGAAGCCGCGATGGCTGTGATGATGGACCCCGCGACCGGGGAGATCCTCGCCATGGCGAACGTGGAGGCCGACGAGGAGACCGGCGAGCCGGTGGTGAGCACCAACAACAGGTCACTCACGACGGTCTTCGAGCCAGGCTCGGTCATGAAGATCGTGGGGATGTCCGGCGCCCTCGAGGAGGGGCTGCTCGCTCCAGGCAGCTGCGTGGATGCTCCCAACCAGATCAGCGTCGGAGGCGCGACGTTCAAGGAGTACGAACCGCACGCCGTCGGCTGCTGGCCGATCGAGGACGTGATCGCGAACTCGTCGAACACCGCGAGCATCAACATCGCACTGATGCTGGGCGAGTCCCGGCTGTACCGGTACTTCAAGGCGTTCGGACTCGGCGATCCGACGGGTCTCGGCTTCCCGAACGAGTTGAGCGGGTACGTGCGCCCGGTGGAGGAGTGGTGGGGGACCTCGATCGGGAGCATGCCGATCGGCCAAGGCATCTCGGTGACCCCTCTGCAGATGCTGCTGGCCTACAACACGATCGCGAACGGCGGCGTCTTCGTGCCGCCGAGCCTCGTTCGCTCTTCGATGGACGGAGGCGGTGTGGAGCACCTGGTCCCGAGGCCGGAGACGAGGAGGGTTCTCTCCGAGTCGACCGCGTCCGCCATGAGTGACATGCTCGCCCAGGTCGTGTCGAGAGGCACGGCCCAGTCAGCCCAGATGCCCGGTTACGACGCGGCGGGGAAGACCGGTACAGCTCAGATCCCGGCTCCCGATGGAGGCTACATTTGGCCCGACGGCACCAAGCACTACATGGCCACCTTCGTCGGGTTCGCGCCGGCCGACAACCCCCGTCTCTCGCTCATAGTGGTGACGCAGCACCCGACAGCGGGTGCCTACACCGGCGGCGCAGTCTCAGGGGCGCCGTGGGCGAGGCTCGCGCAGTTCGCTCTCCGTCACCTCCAGATTCCGTCGTCCGGTCTCGTGCACGATCCCGAGGCCCCGGTCGCCTCGGCGGCACAGCCTGTCGTGGGGGAAGCACTGGGTCCACCACCGGACGGAAGGATCAGGGCCCAGCCGGCATCCGCGGCAGGAGGCCGATCCGGAGACCGCGGCGCCGGGCTGAGGCCGTGCGGCTGAGAGAGCTGCTCGAGGCGCTCGACCGGTCAGATCTCACCGTGGTGGGTGACGCCGAGGTCGAGGTGACCCGGGTCGACTACGACTCCAGGCGGGTGGAGCCCGGGAGCCTCTTCTGCTGCGTGCCGGGGTTCCACCTCGACGGCCACGACTTCGCGTCGCCGGCGGTGGAGGCGGGCGCGGTGGCGATCCTGACCGAGCACGAGCTGGGGGTGGGGGTGACCCAGGTGATCGTGCCGGAGACCCGCGCCGCCCTCGGACACCTGGCGGCGCGGTTCAACGGCGATCCGTGCCGGAAGATGGCCGTAGTCGGCATCACGGGCACGAACGGCAAGACCACCACCGCATACATGATCGATGCCGTGCTCCGAGGCTCGGGTCGCAGATCCACGGTGATCGGCACCCTCACGGGGAGCCGCACAACCCCTGAGGCACCCGACCTCCAGGCAAGGCTGGCTCACCTGAGGGACGACGGGGTGGGCGCCGTGGTGATGGAGGTCTCCTCCCACGCGCTCGCGCTGCACCGGGTCGATGGATGCTGGTTCCAGGTCGGTGTGTTCACCAACCTCAGCCAGGATCACCTCGACTTCCATGGTGACATCGAGACCTACTTCGAGGAGAAGGCACGCTTGTTCGTTCCCGAGCTGGTGGGGATCGCGGTCGTGAACGGCGACGATCCGTACGGCATGAGGATCGCCGAGCGGGCTCGGGTCCCGACCGTGCTCTACCACCCCAGCCGGGTCCAGGACCTCGAGGTCGGTGCGACCGGATCCGGGTTCACATGGCGCGACGAGCGGGTCATCCTGCCGATCGGGGGTCGGTTCAACGTGGCCAACGCGCTCGCCGCGGCCGAGACAGGCGTCGCCATGGGGCTGACCCCGCCGGAGGTCGCGAGGGGTCTCGGCACGGTCGATCCGGTTCGCGGCCGGTTCGAGCTGGTCGATGAGGGCCAGCCGTTCATGACGATCGTCGACTACGCCCACACACCCGACGGACTGGCCGAGCTGCTGGCATCGGCCGGTGAGCTGAGCACCGGCCGGGTGACGGTGGTGTTCGGATGTGGCGGTGACCGGGACCGTGAGAAGCGGCCGGCCATGGGCGAGGTAGCGTCACGAATGGCGGATTCCGTGATCCTCACATCGGACAACCCGAGGAGCGAGGAACCGGAAGACATCATCCACGACATCATGCGGGGAATCGAACGGAGAGGGCCGGTGGTGGTCGTTGCCGACCGCGGCGAAGCGATAGCGACGGCGCTCGGCCAGGCGCAGGACGGTGACGTGGTGGTGATCGCGGGGAAGGGGCACGAGACGACCCAGGCCCTCAGAGGAGAGGAGCTCCCCTTCGACGATCGTGCCGTGGCGCGGGCCGAGCTCCGACGACTTCTCGGAGCGGACCGGTGATCCGCCTCCTCATCGCCGCCGCGGTCGCGATCGCGACCTCCCTGGTCGGTACCTGGCTCCTCATACGCTTCCTCACGCACTACGGGATCGGTCAGCCGATCAGGGACGAGGGTCCCGAGGGACACCAGACGAAGGCCGGCACGCCGACCATGGGCGGTCTCGCCGTCGTGGGAGCGGCACTGGCCGGCTACGTCGTGAGCGATCTCTACCGTGGCATCTACACGCGGTCCGGGATCTTCGTGATGCTGGCGATCGCCGGAGCGGGGCTGGTCGGCCTGCTCGACGATTGGCTGAAGGTGTCCAACGAGCGGAACCTGGGACTGAACAAGCGAACCAAGCTCTTCGGTCTCCTGATCGTCGCCACCGGGTTCGCGTGGTTGGACGTGACCTTCACCGAGAGCCACACAACGCTGTCGTTCACCCGGTTCGACAACCCCGGGATCGAGATCGGCGACGCGGGATGGGTGCTGCTGGCGATCCTCCTGGTGCTGGCCACCACCAACGCAGTGAACCTCACGGACGGCCTGGACGGACTGGCGGCCGGATCGGCCAGCCTCGGGTTCGTCGCCTTCGTGGTCATCGGGTTCTGGTGCTTCTCCAATCCGGAGATCTACGACGTGGACCACGCCCTCGACCTCGCGGTGGTGGCCGCGGCGATGCTCGGGGCGTGTGTCGGGTTCCTGTGGTGGAACGCCGCGCCGGCCCGGATCTTCATGGGGGACACCGGCGCGCTGGCCATCGGGGCGGGGATGGCCGCGCTGGCCGTCTCCTTGGATGTCGTGCTGCTCTTGCCGATCGTCGGCGGCCTGTTCGTGCTGGAGACGCTGTCGGTGATCCTCCAGGTGGGTGCCTTCCGTCTCTTCAAGGGAAGGCGGATCTTCCGGATGGCACCGATCCACCACCACTTCGAGCTGGGTGGCTGGCCGGAGACGACGGTGATCGTCCGGTTCTGGATCATCGCGGGGATGTGCGCCGCTCTGGCGCTGGGCCTGTTCTATGCGGACTTCGTCCGTGTGTCGGAGCTGTTTTGAGTGACGAGCTCCCGGCACTGGTCGTCGGGTTCGGAGTGACCGGAGAGGCAGTTGTGAGGGCGCTCGTCCAGCGCCACCTCCCGGTGAAGGTCATCGAGGACCATCCCCGGACCGAACGGCGACGAACGGCAGAATCGATGGGCGTGGAGCTCATCGAAGCGCCTGATCGCGCCGCGCTGGGAGCTCTCGTGGCCGAGGCGGGCGTATTGCTCCCCAGCCCGGGTGTTCCCGACCACCACCCGGTCTTCGAGCTGGCGCTCGAGCTGGGTGTGGCGGTGGAGAGCGAGTTCGATCTGGCAGCGAGGTTCGACGGGCGACCCGTGGTGGCCGTCACCGGCACCGACGGCAAGACGACGGTGACCACCATGGTCACGCAGATGCTCAACCGGTCGGGCATCCCTGCGGTGGCCGCCGGCAACACGGAGCTCCCGCTGGTCGCTGCCATCGAGCAGAGTGACGCGGCTGTCTTCGTCGTGGAGGCGTCCTCCTTCCGGCTCGGCCATTCGCGGAGCTTCGCGCCCGCGGTCGCCACATGGCTCAACTTCGGAGCCGATCACCAGGATGCCCATGGCTCGATCGAGGCGTACGAGTCAGCGAAGGCGAAGATCTGGGCTCATCTTCCCGAGTCCGCTGTCGAGGTGGCGAACGCCGACGATCCCGTGGTGATGGCACACCTCGACCGCTCGAGGAACGTCGTCACCTTCGGGACTGGCGGCGACTACAGGGTCGATGGGGGGGTGCTCCGGGCGCGGGACGAGGAGCTGGTCGCAGTCGACGAGCTCCCGCGTGCGCTTCCTCATGATCTGAGCAACGCTCTGGCCTCGGCGGCGACGGCCGCCTCGGCGGGAGCCGGAACCGATGCCATCCGTGAGGTTCTCCGGACCTTCCCGGGTCTCCCGCACCGGGTGGAGCTCGTCGTCGAGTCGGGCGGTGTCAGGTGGTACGACGACTCCAAGGCCACGGCACCACATGCGACGCTGAGCGCGGTGCGGGCGTTCGAGTCGGTGGTGCTCGTCGCGGGTGGGCGGAACAAGGGCCTCGACCTGGAGGTGCTCGGCGATCTCAGGGACCGCCTCCGAGCCGTGGTGGCCATAGGTGAAGCTGCAGGCGAGCTGGGGGAGGTCTTCGAGGGAGTGGTCCCCTTCTCGGTCGCAGAGTCGATGCGGGAGGCTGTCGAGCAGGCCGGCCTGGCCGCGCGTCCAGGTGACGCCGTGATCCTCTCTCCGGCCTGTGCGTCGTTCGACTGGTACGGCTCCTATGCGGATCGCGGAGACGACTTCCGTTGCTCGGTGCTCGCACTGGTCGGCGACGAGACCGGAGCAGAGGGATGACCCCCACCCAGGTTGCGACACCGGCCCGGCGGCGCAGTCCGACGAAGTCCGCCCCGACGGCGGCTCCTCGCCGGTTCGGACGCCAGGCCCCCACCGGACCTCCATCGAGCTGGACGGGGAGCTCCTGGCCGGTCATCCTCGGCTGCGTCGCGGTGCTGAACATGCTCGGGCTCGTGATGGTGCTCTCGGCGTCGTCCGTCACCGCGCTGTACGACTACGGGTCCTCCTGGCACTTCTTCCTCCGGCAGGCCGTCTGGGTCGTGCTCGGGTTCGTCGCGATGCTCGTGGTGATGCGGATCGACTACCGGCGGCTGATACCGCTGGCCCGCCCGCTCGTGGCCGTCACCTTCGCGCTGCTCGTCCTCGTCCTCTTCGTGGGGCTGGAGGTGAACGGTGCCCAGAGGTGGTTGGGGACCGAGTCGCTGTCGATCCAACCTTCGGAGCTTGCGAAGCTGGCATTGGTGCTCTTCACGGCGGACCTCCTGGCGAGGCGGGCGGACAAGATCGGCCGCAGCGACGCCACCCTACGGCCGGTGATGGTGGTGCTGGGCGGCTTCGCGGGGCTGGTGATGCTGCAGCCGAACCTGGGCACGACCGTGGTGCTCGCGGCCATCGCGTTCTCGCTCCTCTTCGTGGCCGGGACACCCCTGCGATCGCTGGCCACGATCGTCGGGGCCGGTGCGATCGCCGCAGGGCTCCTCGCAGTGGCCGCGCCCTACAGGCTCGCCCGGATCAAGGGCGTGCTCGACCCCTGGTCAGATCCGTTGAACACCGGCTACCAGTCCATCCAGTCCCAGCTCGCGATCGCGTCCGGCGGTCTCTTCGGTCGGGGGTTGGGAGCGGGCAGGGCCAAGTGGGAGTTCCTGCCCGAGGCCCACACGGACTTCATCTTCGCGATCATCGCCGAAGAGCTCGGTCTCATCGGTGCCCTGGCGATCCTCGCGCTGTTCGTCACCTTCGCGGTCTTCGGCTTCCGGGCTGCGCGTCGTGCCCCCGATCTGTTCGGCACCCTGCTCGCCACCGGGATCACCACCTGGATCGTGGCCCAAGCGGTGGTGAACCTCGGTGCGGTGGTCGGTCTGCTGCCGATCACCGGGGTGCCCCTGCCGTTCGTCTCCTTCGGTGGGTCGGCGATGGTGGTCACGATGGCGGCGACGGGAGTGCTCGTCAACGTCGCGCGCCAGGCTCGCTGATGGCGGCAGGGGTGGGCCCGTCCTCGGACGGGCCCGGTCGGATGTTCTGCGTGATCGCCGGAGGCGGCACGGCCGGTCATCTGATCCCCGGTCTGGCCGTTGCCGACGCGCTGGTCGCGCGCGGTCACGCCGCCGCGGACTGTCACCTCGTCGTGAGCGAGCGCTCGATCGACGCCGAGCTGGTCGGCAGGGAAGGCTTCGGGCACACCGCGCTCCCGGGTCACGGGCTCCAGCGTCGCCTCACGCTCCGGAACCTGGTTGCCATCTGGGAGCTCTCGCGAGCACAGGTCGCCGCGTTCAGGCTCCTCCGTGGGCTCCGTCCGAGGGTGGTCCTGGTGGTGGGTGGCTTCGCCAGCGTCGCGTGTACCTTCGCCGCGGTGGTCCTGCGAGTTCCCCTGGTGGTGGCCGAGCAGAACGCCCGAGCCGGTCTGGCCAACCGGGTGGCAGGTCGCTTCGCCCGTGCTTGCGCAGTCTCCTTCGCGGGGACGGACCTGCCGCGAGCGGTGGTGACCGGCAATCCGGTTCGTTCGGGGGTGCTGGCCGTGGACAGGGAGGCGGATCGCCCGGGTGCGAGGGACGCCCTCGGGATACCCCGGGACTGCACGATGATCCTGGCGTTCTCGGGCTCTCTCGGTTCTCGGCGGATCAACGACGCGGTCCTGGGCCTGGCGCGACGCTGGAGCGATCGGAGCGACCTCGCGATACGCCATGTTACGGGTAGCCGCGACTTCGACGTGATGGCCGGAGCGGCGGATCAGATGGGGAGCGGAGCCCTGACCTATCAGGTGGTGCGCTATGAGGATCGGATGGAGCTGGCGCTGGCGGCGGCCGACATCGCCGTCTGCCGCGCGGGTGGCAACACGGTCGCCGAGCTCGCGCTGGTGGGGCTTCCCGCTGTGCTCGTGCCGCTCCCGATAGCGCCCCGGGATCACCAGTCGGCGAATGCTCGCTGCCTGGTGGAGGCCGGTGCGGTGGTGCATCTGCCCGATGCCGAGCTGGACGAGACCCGGTTGGCCCGCGAGCTGGCCGTCGTCATCGACGATCCGGTGCGCCTCGGGGAGATGAGCGCGGCGGCAGCCAGGCTCGGTCGGCCCGATGCCGCCGAGCGGGTGGCCGATCTCCTGGAGGCCCACGCCAGGTGAGCTCCTCGCCTCCGCTGGTCGATCTGGACCGAGCGCGCGCGATCCACCTGGTGGGCGTGGGTGGGGCCGGGATGAGCGCCATCGCCGAGGTGTTGGCGGCCATGGGTCACCGGGTCTCGGGCTCCGACCTCAAGGACTCACCGGGGCTCGAGCGGCTCCGCTCGCTCGGTGTCCGGGTGGAGGTCGGACACCACCCCGACAACCTGGCCGAAGCGGAGCTCGTGGCGGTCTCCACCGCGATCGCGGACACCAACCCCGAGGTCGCGACGGCCCACGACAGGAGGCTCCCGGTGCTGCGGCGCTCCCAGATCCTGAGAGCGATCACCGCGACGCGACGCACGATCGCGGTAGCGGGCACCCACGGCAAGACCACCACGTCGTCGATGCTGGCGCTCGTGATGCGCGAGGGAGGCATGGCCCCCTCGTTCATCATCGGGGGGGATCTGAACGAGATCGGTTCGGGTGCCGTGTGGGATTCGGGAGACTGGCTGATCGTCGAGGCCGACGAGAGCGACGGCACCTTCCTGGAGCTGGTGAGGGAGGTGGCTCTGGTGACCAGCGTCGAGCCTGATCACCTCGAGCAGTACGGAGACTTCGAGGCCCTTCAGGCCAGCTTCGGTCGGTTCCTGCAGGGGTGCTCTGGTCTGGCGGTGGTCTGCGCGGACGATCCGGTGGCGGCCGATCTCGGCTCCAGGCGCGAGGCGATCTCCTACGGCACCGCCGAGGCGGCGCGGTACCGGCTGGTGCGATTGGAGATGCGCGGCACGGAGAGCAGCTTCGTGGTGGAGAGGGAGGGAGAGGAGCTGGGTCGGATAGAGCTGCCGATCCCGGGAGTCCACAACGTCCGCAACGCCGGAGCCGCGGTGGCCACGGCCGTCGAGCTGGGGTGCCCCTTCGATGCGGCCCAGAGGGCCCTCCATCGCTTCGCGGGTGTGGCCCGGCGCTTCCAGTTCCGGGGTGTCGCCCGCGACGTGACGTTCGTGGACGACTACGCCCACCTGCCGAGCGAGGTCGACGCGGCTCTCGCGGCCGCTGCGGCGGGTGACTGGGAGAGGATCGTCTGCGTGTTCCAGCCGCACCGCTACAGCCGCACGGCCTCCTTGTGGCAGGGCTTCGCGGGCTCCTTCGGAGAGGCCGACGTGCTGGCCGTGACCGATGTCTACCCGGCGGGTGAGATGCCTCGCCCCGGCGTCACCGGAAAGCTGGTGGCCCAGGCCGTGCTCGACGCGTCTCCCTGGCGGCGGTTGGCGTACCTCCCGCGGAGAGGGGAGCTGACCTCATGGCTGCGGGAGGAGCTGCGCCCAGGGGATCTGTGCCTGACGCTCGGCGCAGGTGACCTCACCTCGCTGCCCGACGAGCTGATGGAGCTGATGGAGTGACCCCCGACCTCGCCCGAGCGGCGGCGGTGCTCGGTGACCGGGCCCGACACGAGCACCCGCTCGGTCCACTCACCACCTACCGCGTGGGTGGTCCAGCCGCTCTGTACGTCGAGATCCATGGAGAGGACGACCTCCTGCTCGTGGCGGAGGCCGTGGGTTCGACGGTGCCCGTCCTGGTAGTCGGGAACGGCTCGAACCTGCTGGTGGCGGATCGGGGCTTCGACGGTCTCGCCGTGAGGCTCGCGGGGGAGTTCGGGGAGATGGCCGTGGATGGGAAGGTGGTTAGCGCAGGAGGGGGCTGTCTGCTGCCTGTGCTGGCGCGCAGGACCGCGGCCCGGGGCCTGCGGGGATTGGAGTGGGCGGTCGGCGTGCCGGGTTCGGTCGGCGGTGCGGTGCGGATGAACGCCGGAGGACACGGATCGGACATCTCGAAGACCCTCACCCGGGTGAGGGTCTTCGATCTGAGCACCGGGCAGGACGACGTGGTGCTCGCGTCAGATCTCGATCTCTCGTACCGCCACTCCAACCTGCGTGCCGGCCAGCTCGTGCTGTGGGCGGAGCTCGAGCTCGTGGAGGGCGACGCGGAAGAGGCCGATCGACTCATCGCCGAGATCGTCCGATGGCGTCGGGAGCACCAGCCAGGTGGAGCGAACGCGGGCTCGGTGTTCACCAACCCCCCGGGCGACCATGCCTGGCACCTGGTGGATGCAGCTGGCTGTCGCGGGCTGCGGATCGGCTCGGCGCAGGTCTCCGAGAAGCACGCCAACTTCATCCGGTGCGACGAAGGTGGTTCCGCGGACGACGTCTTCCGGCTGATGACCGAGATCCAGGGGCGCGTGCGGAGGCGGTTCGGAATCGAGCTCCGCCCCGAGACCCACCTCGTGGGCTTCGGGCCATCCGACAAGTCAGCCTCACCTGGAGGTTGAGGGTTTGTGAGAGCGTCCAGCAGGACCCGGATCGATCCACGGATGGCGGACAGGCGTGAGGGTGTCCGCAAGGCCAGGCGCCGAACGGTGGTCAGGCTCCTGGCGGTCCCGGCTCTGCTCGGGGCAGTGGCCGCTGCGGTGATCGGGGTGATCCGCTCACCCCTGCTGGACGTGGATCGAATCCAGGTGGCGGGGGCGGAACGGACTCCGATACCTGACGTGGTGGAGGCGGCGGGAGTCGAGCGCGGCGACCAGATGGTGGACCTGGACCCCCAGGAGGCAGAGGAGGATGTGGCCGCCTTGCCCTGGATCGATGAGGCCCGGGTGGTGCGCGATTGGCCTTCCACCGTCCGGATCGAAGTATCCGAGCGGGTCGCCGTCGCGGTGGTGGAGCGGGCCTCGGGGGGTCTGGTCCTGGTCGACGAGGCCGGCCGTCTGCTGGAGGACACCGAGGACCCGGGTGGCCTGGTCCTCCTAGAAGGTGTGGGTGCGGGCACGGAGCCGGGTTCCCGTCTCGAGGCCCCGGAGGCGGTGCTGGAGGTGGCGGCGGCGATCGGCCCCGGGCTGGAGGAGGCGGTGGCCGCGGTCGTGTGGCAGGACGGTGAGGCGATGCTCCGGCTCCGACCGGAGGGCATGGCGCGACTGGGTGGCGTCGAGGATCTGGAGGCGAAGCTCCGGGCCGTGGAGACGGTGTGGGCTCAGGTCGACACCCGCTGCCTGGCGGTGATCGACGTGCGGGTGCCGACGGCACCCGTGGTGACCCGCTCGGGGGAGTGCGCGCCGGCGCTCCCGGAGTCGCCGACGACCTCGCCTTGATCGGTTCTGGGTGGCGGCCGGGGGAGGGGGCGAGGACGCCTCTCGGCGCTGGGTCTTCGGGCCGTGAAGCGAGAGCCCCTTGACGCGGGGAGCTCACCTGTGGTTAAAGTGTCAACCGTCATCTGAGGTTGACATAACTGTAAACCTCAGGTTTAGGGTTCGGAGGCCATCCGGGTTGTGCCTGATGAGGGCGGAACACGGGGCTGGGCAGCCGAGGGGTGGAGACAACCAGCGATCACCGGGACGGAACCGGCCGGGCACCGCGGAGGTGTCCGGCCGTCGACGCACCCCGGGGTCGAGACCGGTGGTCCGGGACAACCCGGCCCGAGGGCGGAGGTTGACGAACGTGCCCGAGCTCTTCGATGCCAGCGAGAAGGCCAACCTGGAGGTGCTGACACCCATGTCGAGTCCGCAGAACTATCTAGCGGTCATCAAGGTGGTCGGCGTCGGCGGGGGCGGTGTCAACGCCGTCAACCGCATGATCGATGCCGGCCTCAAGGGAGTTGAGTTCATCGCGGTGAACACCGATGCGCAGGCACTCCTGATGAGCGATGCAGACGTGAAGATCGATATCGGCCGCGAGCTCACGCGAGGGCTCGGGGCCGGGAGCGATCCCGAGGTGGGGCGCCAGGCCGCCGAGGAGCACCGCGAGGATCTGGAGGACGTGCTCACCGGAGCCGACATGGTGTTCATCACCGCCGGCGAAGGGGGCGGCACCGGAACCGGTGCCGCCCCGGTGGTGGCAGAGCTGGCCAAGGCCATCGGGGCTCTGACCATCGGTGTCGTCACGAGGCCGTTCGCGTTCGAGGGAAGGCGTCGCGCGGTGCAGGCCGAGCAGGGCATCCAGAAGCTCAAGGACAAGGTGGACACCCAGATCGTCATCCCGAACGACCGTCTGCTGACGGTCTCGAACGAGAAGACCTCCGTCCTGAACGCCTTCAAGATGGCGGACGAGGTACTGCTCCAGGGCGTTCAGGGGATCACGGACCTGATCACCACCCCGGGGCTGATCAACACCGACTTCGCGGACGTGAAGATGATCATGCACGACGCCGGCTCGGCGCTGATGGGCATCGGATACGCCTCGGGCGAGGGACGGGCGCTGAACGCCGCCCGTGCGGCGATCTCCAGCCCGCTGCTGGAGGCCTCGATCGAGGGCGCCCGAGGGATCCTGCTCACGATCTCCGGTGGAAGCGACCTGGGCCTGTTCGAGGTGAACGAGGCCGCCGAGGTGATCCACGGCGTCGCTCACGCGGACGCGAACATCATCTTCGGTACCGTCGTCGACGACGAGTTGGGTGATGAGGTTCGGGTGACGGTGATCGCTGCGGGGTTCGACCGCTGGGACGAGGGGAAGGGCCGCAGGGCGGACGCGACTCCGACGAAGAAGGTCGTGAAGAAGAAGGCCGTCGCCGAGGGTGCAGAGGGTGAGGCAGAGGCCGCGTCGAAGCGGCGTCCCCTCGAGCCGGTGGACGTCTTCGCCGGAGCAGAGGAGGATCTCGGGGAGGAGGACGAGTTCGACGTTCCGAGCTTCCTCAAGTAGCGCGGTCCGCTTCATCACGGCGGAGCTCCCAGGCGGACGGCTTCGGCCGTCCGCCTGGTCTTCCAGGGCACTCGGTCGGCACGGCTGGAACGGGACGGGGAGGGCCTTCCCGATCATGACGTTCGGAAGGACATGCATCGTCGAGGTATGGAGATCCTGGCCAGGGGGCAGATCGCTAGCACCGGCGAGCTCTTCACCGTCGTCGTGACGGAGCGGAGCGACGGGGACTTCGCGGTCGACCGCCCGAGCGAGGAGCTGGAGAGGATCCGGCGCGAGGTCGTCGACCTCCCGTGGGTCTGGATGCAGCAGGTCCACGGTGCTGACGTCGCCGAGGCGATCGACGAGGCAGATGCGGGACAGCGGGCTGACGCAGTGCTCACCGGCGTTCATGGCCTCGCGTTGGCCGTCCACACGGCGGACTGCGCGCCGGTGGCGCTGGTCGACGAGGGGAGCGGACGGATCGGGGTCGTCCACGTCGGATGGCGGGGTCTGGTGGCCGGGGTCCTGGAGTCCTCGGCCACCTTGCTGAGGTCCACCGCTGGCGGTGGTCGGGTCAGGGCGTTCGTCGGCCCGTGCATCTGTGCGGCGCACTACGCCTTCGGTCCCACCGAGCTCGATCGTGTGGCGGAAGCGGTCGGTGGGCAGGTGCGCTCCGAGACGGCCAGCGGGGAACCGGCGCTCGATCTCCGCGTCGGGGTGCAGTCGGTGCTGCGACGTCTGGACGTCGAGCTCGCGGGGATCTCGCCGCGCTGCACGGCGGAGGACCCGGGGAGGCTCTTCTCGCACCGCGTGAGGGGTGATGCCGGCCGGCAGGCCCTGGTCGTGTGGAAGGAGGCGTTGTGAGCCAGCCGTCGGTGGCGGAGGCGGAGGTCGCCGAGCGGCTCGGCCGACTCGAGGAGCGGATCCGGGTTGCCGGCGGCTCCGACGTCTCGATCGTGGCGGTCACCAAGGGGTTCGACCGGTCGGCGGTCGATGCTGCTCTGTCACTCGGATTGGCCGCGGTGGGGGAGAACTATGCGCAGGAGCTGCTGGCGAAGGCGGCGATGGTTCATCCGGGGCTCCCGGACCCGGAGTGGCACTTCCTGGGCCGTCTACAGCGGAACAAGGTTCGACGGCTCGCTCCCCACGTGGCGGTGTGGCAGAGCGTCGACCGGGCTGCCCTGGGGGAGGAGATCGCCCGGTGGGCGCCGGGGAGCCGGGTACTCGTGCAGATCAACATCTCGGGGCAGGAGCAGAAGGCCGGCTGCGAGTGGGACGAGGCTGCGCCGCTGGCCGGGCAGCTCGGGCAGCTCGGGCTCGACGTGGTGGGGTTGATGGGAGTCGGTCCGGCAGGCTCGCCCGAGCATGCCCGAGAACCGTTCCGCCGTCTCGTCGGCCTCGCTGACGACCTCGGCCTGCCCGTCCGGTCGATCGGGATGACGGACGACGTCGAGGTGGCCGTGGAGGAGGGATCCACCATGATCCGCGTCGGAAGGAGTCTCTTCGGAGCGCGCCCCCCGGGCTGATCCACCTCGGGTCCGCCATCCACCTTCGTCGGTGGGCGAGATGGGAGACTGGAAGCAAGTCGGGGCCGGCGGGCCCCGGCTCGGCACGCGGTAGGGTGGTCGGCCCTGCCCTCCAACCGAATTCCTCGAGAGATCCCGAAGAGGGAACCATGACATCGATGTGGCGCCGGGCGATGCTCTACCTCGGGCTGGGACCCGACGAGGAGTACGAGGACTACGAGGCCAACGAGGAGCGCGCGGCGGTCGGTGCGCCGACGGAGGCGTCCTCGACGCGAGCCCAGGCACGGGGAACTGCGCGGGAGGTTCCCGGTCAGCCGGTGGTGCGACCGCTTCCGAACTCGGGCGCCGACTCCCCCGTGAGGGCCGCCCGTCCGACTGCCGCGGTGGTGCGCCCCGTTGCGGCCTCGCTCAACGCGAAGCCCCACGTGGTGGCGCCGGGATCCTTCAACGACGCCCAGGAGGTGGCTGACCGGTTCAAGGCCAGCCAACCGGTGATCGTGAACCTCCAGGGCGTAGAGCGCGACCTGGCCCGACGGATCATCGACTTCACCAGTGGGGTCTGCTACGGGCTCGGTGGCCACATGGAGAAGGTCGCGGGTCAGGTGTACCTGCTCACCCCGAGCAACGTCGAGGTCTCGGCCGAGGAGCGGCGCCGTCTCGAGGAACGTGGCTACGACGCCTGATCTGCTGAGCCAGGTCGTCGTACGCTCACCCGCATGCAGATCATCTGCCTAGCGCTGAACCTCTACTGGTTCATCCTGCTCGTGCGGATCGTCATGAGCTGGTTCCCGATCGAGCCGGGAGGGCTGGCCGAGCGGGTCTACGGTGTCCTGTACGCGCTGACCGAGCCCGTGCTGAGCCCGATCCGTGGTCTGTTCAGGCCCGTGCGGGCCGGCGGAGCGGCCATCGACCTGTCGCCGATCGTGGTCTTCGTCATCATCATGGTGCTCCAGAGGCTCTTCTGCTGAGCGAGCCGTGGGGCTCCGGAGCGGGGGGCACGCCGCCCTTCCACGGCACCCGTCGAAGTCGTGGCCTGGTGGTCGCGATGCCCGGCCCGTGCCGCGCCAGGTGAGCCTGGCGATCTCCGCCCCAGGGTCGTCGCTGGCGAGGATGCAGACGAAGGCCTCCCCGGATCGGAAGGCGACCGAGGTCCCCGCGAGGGGCGGCATCCGGGTGGCGTGAACCCAGCGAACGTCGCCTGACGCTGCACTAGCATCGGCTGGCATGGACGCCGCCACCCAGCTGACCGACATCCAGTTCACAGAGCGGAAGCGGGGCTACGACCCTGACGAAGTGGACTCGTTCCTCGAGAAGCTCGGCGACGCAGTGGTCAAGCTCCAGGAGAAGGTCAAGGAGGCGAACCGGAGGGCGGACGAGGCCGAGAATCGGGCGGCCAAGGCACCGGCGGCAGACGAGGAGCAGCTCGGCGAGACCCTGAAGAAGACCCTCGTCCTGGCACAGAAGACGGCGGACCAGGCCGTCGACGAGGCGAAGGTGGAGGCCCAGAGGCTGCTCGACGAGGCCAGGTCGAAGGCGGAGGCCCTGGTCCGCAAGGCGGAGGACGAGCGCAAGAAGCTGGTGTCGGAGGCCGAGCGCGAGGCCCGCGAAGCGGCGGAGGCAGCGGCTCGCCCTGTGCGTGAAGCCATCACCCGTCTCACGACCGAGCGGGATGGGCTCAGCGATGACGTGGGGCTGCTCGAGCGGCATCTCGATGAAGTCCGAAGGCGCCTCCGGGCAGGCGTCGACGAGATCCGGGACCTGCTCGACCACCCGGAACGGTTCAGGGCCGGGGAGGGTCCCCGACTCCCGGAGCGCCCGGCCGCCGTGGCCGGAAGGCAAGCTCCCTCCGGGACGCCGGGACAAGGCTCCGCCGGGCCACCGCCGCGGCCGGAGTCCGCCGGCCCGGGCGCTCCGACTTCGTCACCCGGCACGGATCGCGGGGCGGATTCGTCGGGCGCCGCCCCTCCCGCTGCAGAGGAGAGCTCCGGCGACAAGCCCGGGAGCGCTGCTGGTGGTGGTGCGGGCGAGGGCGATGCGCCTCGATCGAAGGCGGACTCGAAGCTCTCTCCGGGCGGAGGGATATTCCCGACCCGGGAGCCGGGGAGCCCGAAGGGCCCTGCCGGCTCGTCGGAGCGAGGAGAGGCTGCCGGAGGAAGCACGACCCTGGCGTCCGCCACCGGGATCTCGGCGACAGCGGTCGGCGCGGGAGCTGCCGCGGCCGCGCCCACCACGAAGGATGCAGCGGCCGAGAGCTCGGGGTCAGGCGACGACGGGTTCCTCACCGAGCTGAAGCGCGCTGTTACGGAGGAGTCCGAGTTGGGTCCAGTCGACCCCGAGGCCGACGAGGCGATGAAGGCGTTCTTCGATCAGGATCTGGAAGACGAACCGAAGCGAGTCAGGTTCGGAAGACGGGGCTGAGACCCTTCCCAGCTGGACCGTCACCCGGTCGAGCTGAGCGACGCGCTGGTCGTGGGTTCGGTCGCGCACGTTGACCGCCCCCGCAGCACCACCTAGCATTCGGCACCTTTCGCCGAAGGGGAGAGGAACCCAGCTCATGGCGACGTCCGCTTCCAGGAAGGCCACGGCCAAGAAGAAGGCCACGGCCAAGAAGGCACCAACCAAGAAGGTGCCACCGAAGAAGAAGGCCCCGGCCAAGAAGGCACCAACCAAGAAGGTGCCACCGAAGAAGAAGGCCCCGGCCAAGAAGGCACCAACCAAGAAGGTGCCGGCCAAGAAGAAGGCCCCGGCCAAGAAGGCACCAACCAAGAAGGTGCCGGCCAAGAAGAAGGCCCCGGCCAAGAAGAAGGCCCCGGCCAAGAAGAAGGTCCTGCCGAAGAAGTCGCCGTACGACAAGAGCTTCCTCGAGCAGCAGCGCGTCCTGCTCGAGGAGGAGCGCGCCACCTATCTGCACCAGGCGGATGCCCTCCAAGCCGAGGCCGATCAGCTCGTGGCTGAGCGTGAGCCGGGGGATGTCCAGTTCGACGAGGAGTCCGGGGAGGGTGACTCGCTCGCCGTCGAGCGCGAACGTGACCTGGCGCTCAGCGCACAGGCGCGGGTGGCCATCGCCGAGATCGATCACGCCCTCGCGAAGGTCCAGGCCGGTACCTACGGGGTCTGCGAGGCATCAGGTCGTCCGATCCCGAAGGAGCGGCTGCGTGCGATCCCGTGGGCCAGGGTCCGGGTGGAGTACAAGGCCGGAGGCTTCGGCACCCGTTGACCGCTCCCGGGTCGGGTTCGCGCCGGCGCCTCGCTCTGGTGCTGGCCATCGCCTCAGGTGTGGTGATAGCTGATCAGCTGTCGAAGTGGTGGGCGGTGCGAACCCTCGGGTCCCGCACCATCGACCTCGTATGGACCCTGCGCCTCCGGCTCGTCGAGAACACCGGCGCCTCGTTCAGCCTCGGGCAAGGGCTGGGTCCACTCATCGGTGTGGCGGCCATCGTGACGGTCGCGCTGCTGATCTGGACCGGGCGTCGGGTGGAGACCCGATTGGCGGCCGCAGGCATAGGCCTGGTTCTGGGTGGAGCAGTCGGCAACCTCCTGGACCGGGTGCTGCGCGACGGGGGCGGGCCGCTCGGTGGAGGTGTCGTGGACTTCATCGACCTGCAGTGGTGGCCCGTCTTCAACGTGGCTGATGCCGGAGTGGTGGTAGGCGCCGCTCTGCTGCTGGTATCCGGTCTCTGGGGGGAGGCGCCGTCGGACGGTGCGGCCGCGGCCGGAGACGGTGCAGGGTCGGGATGAGCCGGCTGCGCGAGGTGGTACCCGCTGCGATGGGCGGGGAGCGCCTGGATCGCGGTGTGGCGATGCTGGCGGATCTCTCCCGGGCCCAGGTGGCCAGGTTGATCGCCGATGGAGCGGTTGCGGTGAACGGGGTCACGACGACGGCCAGGGCGCGACGACTCGAGGAGGGCGACGTGGTCGAGCTCGAGCGCCCGGAGCAGGTCGAGAGCGGGACCGAGGCTGACAGCACTGTGTCGGTGGAGGTCGTGTACGAGGACGAGCATGTGATCGTGGTGGAGAAGCCTGCGGGCCTGGTCGTGCATCCGGGAGCCGGGCAGTCCCGCGGCACGCTGGTGCAGGGGCTTCTCGCCTGCTATCCGGAGCTCGCCGTGGTCGGTGAGAGCGAGCGCCCCGGCATCGTCCACCGCCTCGATCGCGGGACCTCGGGGCTCCTGGTCGTGGCGCGCACGCACGAGGCGTACCGGTCCATCGTCGGGCAGCTCGCGGCGAGGACCGCGACACGGGTCTACGAGGCCCTGGCGTGGGGGGGGATGGCCGAGGAGGCCGGGATGATCGAGGCTCCCATAGGCCGCTCTCGGCGCGAGCCGACCCGAATGGCGGTCTCGGTCGAAGGGAGGGAGGCAAGGACGCGCTTCGAGGTGGTGGCGCGCTTCACCCGACCCGAGCCACTGACCCGGCTGAGGTGCACTCTCGAGACCGGGAGGACCCATCAGATCCGGGTGCACCTGGCTGCGATCGGCCACCCCGTGGTGGGGGACGAGAAGTACGGCGGGGCGCGCCCCGCGCTCCCGATCGAGCGCTTGTTCCTCCACGCCGGTGAACTGGAGCTCGAGCATCCCGTGAGCGGGGAGAGGCTCCACTTCGTCTCCCCGCTGCCCCAGGATCTGGACAGGGTCCTCGCGGAGCTCTCGTGAGGCCCGCCGGCGGGGTGCGGCCCGGGAAGACCTACACGTTCAGGCCTCGCTGGGCCAGGGCGCCTCACCGCGCGCCATGGAGACCAGGTCCCCGAGCGTCCACGAGTCGAGGTACTTGCGCATGTGACCGCCGACCTCGGCCCAGATCGCCAGGAGCACGCACTGGCCCTCGTGGTCGCATGCTCCGTCAGTGTGTGGCTCCCCGAAGTCACCCGCCACGATCGGACCATCCACCGCGCTGACGATGTCGCTCAGGGTGATCTCGGCTGGGGGCCGGGCGAGCACGTAACCGCCTCCCACCCCACGCTTGGAGCGGACGAGACCGGCTCCCTTCAGGGCGAGGAGGATCTGCTCCAGGTACGGCTGGGGGAGTCCTGTCCGCTCGGCGATGTCGCGTACCGAGGTCGGGCCCCCCTCCGCGTCGTGCAGTGCGAGGGAGAGCAGGGCACGAGCCGCGTAGTCACCGCGGGTGGAGACCTTCACAGCGCGACACGGTACCCGACGCCCCGTCCTCGACGAGCCTGGCCGCTTGCGGCGTCGACGGTCCCGGAACCGGTGCCGTCAATATTGGCCCGCGCGGATCATCCCAAGCGGGGCCGACCCGCAGTAGCGTGGATCCTCGGACTGTCCCGACATGGCTGAACACCCCACGCTCCCCGACTACGCCGGCGCATGCGTCGCCAACCTCGTCCCGGCCTTCCTGGCCAGCCCCGCTGGTCCGGTGACCTGGTTGCCCGAGGCCTGCTCCGACGCACGCCAGGTGGTCCTCCTCGCTGTCGACGGGTTGGGCTGGGAGCAGTTGCAGGAGCGGAAGGAGCTGGCCCCGACGCTGTGCTCGATGGAGGGGGGGCCGATCACGACGGTGGTCCCGTCGACCACGGCCACGGCGATGACTTCGCTCGCGACCGGTCTCACCCCGGGAGAGCACGGCGTCGTCGGATACCGGATCCATGTCCACCACGAGATCCTCAACGTGCTGCGCTGGACCACCCCAGCGGGTGATGCCCGCCGATCGATCCCGCCGCACGAGTTCCAGCCGACACCACCGTTCTGCGGGAGTCGGATCCCGGTGGTGACTCGGGCCGAGTTCGCCAACTCCGGTTTCACCACCGCCCATCTGTCAGGGGCCGTGTTCCACGGATATCGGATGCCTTCGACGCTGCTCGTCGAGATCCTCGGGCTCTTGGAGGCGGGGGAGCCCTTCGTCCACGCCTACTACGACGGTCTCGACAAGGTGGGTCACGAGTACGGCCTCGATCGGTACTTCGATGCCGAGCTCCGCTCGGTCGACTTCCTCGTGGAGCACCTCGTCGCCGCGCTCCCGCCAGGCGCGGTCCTGGTGGTCACCTCCGATCACGGTCAGGTGGACGTGGGCGACGACCTGGTCTCCCTCCACTCGGAGGTCTTCGACCACCTGGCGTTCCAGTCCGGCGAAGGTCGCTTCCGATGGCTGCACGCACGTCCCGGACGCGCACGCCAGCTGCTCGAGGTCACCAGGGACCACCACGAGGAGATCGCCTGGGTGCGGAGTGTGGAAGAGGTGCTGGACGAGCAGTGGTTCGGTCCACGGGTCTCCCCGGCGGCGCGCGCCCGGCTGGGAGACGTGGCGCTGGTCGCCCGAGACCCTGTGTCGTTCATAGACCCCAACGACACCGGCCCGTACGAGCTCGTCGGGAGGCACGGAGGACTCACCTCGGCGGAGATGCTGGTACCGTTGCTGGCCGCCCGCGGCCCGAACGGCTGAAGCGGCTTCCGCCGCCTCCGGACCCGGGTGCCGGGCCGGTCAACCGTCCTGGCGATCGGGTGTGATCGATCTGGCGGACGTTGACGCGACGGCCTCCAGTTGGTAGGGAGTGTCGCCTCATGAGTACTCCGGATGCCACCCCGAGTGAGCTGATCGTCCCCGACAGCGTCACGCCCGACACCCCTGCCACCGAGGAGGAGGAGGGGGGACCGCGAGTCCGTCGCTCAACCCGCCAAGGTGATGAGGGTCGGATCGATGATCCGGCAGCTGCTCGACGAGGTGCACAACGCCGAGCTGGACGAGGCCAGCAGAGCTCGCCTGAGGGAGATCTACGAGGCATCGGTGCGCGAGCTGTGCGATGCGCTCTCACCCGACCTCAGGGAGGAGCTCGACCGCCTCGCGTTCCCGTTCCTTCAGGAGACCGGCGAGGTGCCCAGCGAGGCAGAGCTCCGCATCGCGCAGGCCCAGCTGATCGGATGGCTCGAGGGGCTCTTCCACGGCATCCAGGCGACGCTCTTCGCGCAGCAGATGGCGGCGCGCCAGCAGCTCGAGCAGATGCGTGCGCAGGGACAGCTGGCGCCGGGCGAGCGTCCCGACCAGAGGCCGGGGACGTACCTCTGAGCCCGGGCGGGCACCGAGCCGGGCCGCCCGCTGTGCCACCCGCCCTGCACAGCCTGCTCGCGGTGCTCCGCGGCTCAGAGGTCGAGCGTTCCGGCTTCCAGGCGTGCGCCGCGCTGCTGGGCCTTCGACTTGGTGCGGGCCAGGTTGGCGCGAGGCCCCCGGGCGACGACAGCGGCGAGCCCCAGCGCCTCCTGCAGGACCCTGTCCGGGGGAACGACCCGGTTGACGAGCCGGATGTCGAGCGCCTGGAGTGCGTCGATCGTGGTTCCCGTCATCGTGAGCTCGCGGGCCCAGGCCCCTCCGACCAGGTCCTGGAGCGGTGAGTACACGACGTCGCCGAACGCGTACTCGGGGTGAGAGAAGGTCGCGGTCTCGCTCGCGACCCGGAGGTCGCACAGCACCGCGAGGTCGAAGCCACCGGCCACCGCGGGACCGTTGACCGCCGCCACGGTCGGAACGGGGAAGGACGCGACCGCCCGGTGGTAGCGGTCGCTCGAGGCCCACAGCTGCTCGGCGAACAGAGCGTCGTCGAGCGCACGATCGAACTCACGGAGGTCGAAGCCTGCCGAGAAGACGTCGCCCGCACCTGTTATCACCAGCGTGCGGACGCGGTCGTCGTCCCGCAACCGGTCCAGGGCGTCGCTGATCTCGTCCCGGAGAGCCATGGAGAGCGCATTCCTCTTCTCCGGCCGGTCGAGGGTGAGCAGCGCGGTCGCCTCCTGGGGGCGGTCGATCGAGATCAGCTCGGGCACGCGTCCTCCCTGGGCTGCGGTCTCGTGAGGGGTGCCGGACACCCTACGGCACGGGTGCTGGTCAGGGTCGATGGGCCGAGGAGGCGGACGGGAGTCCGGAAGGGGGCTGGTGAGGGCCGTGCACCCGCGCTATACATGGGGCAGGCGCGTAATCACAGCCGTGTAATTCATCCACAGCCGGTGGACATCCTCTGTGGATCTGCTGTGGAGAAGGCGTCGGAGGGCAGGCCGAGGCGAAGGAAGGACCCCAAGCGGTGGGAGGCTCGTTCACCCATCTCCACGTTCACACCGAGTTCTCGATGCTCGACGGGGCGGCGCGGGTCGGCGACGTGGTGCGCACCGCTCGCGAGGATGGCCAGCCGGCGGTGGGGATCACCGACCACGGGAACATGTACGGGGTCCTCGACTTCTACCGCGCCTGCAGGGACGAGGGGATCAAGCCCATCATCGGCACCGAGGCCTACATGGCCCACGACTCGCGGTTCGAGCGGCCGAACCGGCGGGGTCGGCTGGACGACTCGGGTGGGGACACCGACGAGGGCCGCAAGCTCTACTACCACCTCACGCTGCTGGCGGAGAACGACCACGGCTATCGGAACCTGATCCAGCTCGCGAGCCGCGCCTACATGGAGGGCTACTACTACAAGCCACGGGTCGACTGGGAGATCCTGGCGGAGCACAGCGAGGGCATCATCGCCACCACCGGGTGCCTCGGCGGCCACGTCCTCCAGGCGCTGCTCAACGAAGACGTCGACGCCGCCACCCGGAGGGCCGGCCGACTTCAGGAGATCTTCGGGCGCGGGAGCCTGTTCGTGGAGCTCCAGGACCACGGCATACCCGACCAGAAGCGGACGAATCCGCAGCTCGTCGAGATCGCGCGCCGCATCGGGGCCCCTCTCGTGGCCACGAACGACAGCCACTACACGAGCAGGCAGGACGCGAAGGCCCACGACGCCCTGCTCTGCGTGCAGACCGGATCGCTCATGAGCGATCCCGACCGGTTCAAGTTCCACGGCGACGAGCACTACCTGAAGTCGGCGGCCGAGATGCGCTCGCTGTTCGCCGAGGTGGAGGAGGCGTGTGACAACACGCTCCTGATCGCCGAACGCTGCGACGTGGAGATCGAGTTCGGCAAGCCGAGGCTTCCGGAGTTCCCCTTGCCCGAGGGCTTCACGTCCGGTTCGGAGCTGCTCCAGCACCTCGCGTTCGAAGGCGCGAAGGAGCGCTGGGGAGAGCCGCTGCCGGATGAGGTGGTCGAGCGATTGGCGTTCGAGCTGAAGGTCATCGCCGACATGGGCTTCTCGTCCTACTTCCTCATCGTGGGTGACCTGATCCGGCACGCGCGGGAGAACGGCATCCGGGTCGGTCCGGGGCGAGGGAGCGCCGCGGGGTGCGCCGTCGCCTACTGCCTGGGCATCACCGATCTGGATCCGATCCGCTACGACCTGCTCTTCGAGAGGTTCCTCAACCCGTCGCGGATCTCGATGCCGGACATCGACATGGACTTCGACTCCCGCTACAGGGACGAGATGATCCGCTACGCGGCGGAGAAGTACGGCCGTGATCACGTCGCCCAGATAGTCACGTTCTCCACGATCAAGGCGAGGGCGGCCGTTCGGGATGCAGCGCGGGTTCTCGGCCAGCCCTACTCGCTCGGCGACCGAGTGGCCAAGGAGATGCCGCCGCTCATCATGGGACGCGACACGCCGCTGCACGCGTGCCTCGAGCACGACGAGAGGTTCGCCGACGGCTTCAAGATGGCGGCGACCCTGAGGGAGATGTACGAGGCAGAGCCCGAGGTCCGGGAGGTGGTCGACGTCGCCCGGGGGCTGGAGGGGCTGCGACGGCAGGACGGCATCCATGCAGCGGCGGTCGTCATCACCAACGAGCCCCTTACCTCCTACCTGCCGGTCCAGCGCAAGCCGGAGGCGGGCCAGGATCCCGACGACACCCCGGTGGTGACCCAGTACGAGATGCACGGGGTCGAGGCTCTGGGGCTCCTGAAGATGGACTTCCTCGGCCTGCGCAACCTGGACGTGATCACCGACACCCTGGAGCTGATCCTTGCCACCGGTGGTCGGGATCTCGACATCGACTCGATCCCGCTCGACGACCCCTCGACCTTCGCCATGCTCTGCGAGGGCTCCTCGATCGGCGTGTTCCAGCTCGAGGGGGGCCCGATGCGTGCACTCATGCGCTCGCTCGCCCCATCTTCGTTCGAGGACGTGGCGGCGCTGGTCGCGCTGTACCGCCCTGGCCCGATGGCCGCGAACATGCACAACGACTACGCGGATCGCAAGAACCGTCGCAAGGCGGTGACCTACCTCCACCCCGACCTCGAGGAGGTGCTGGGCGACACCTACGGCCTGATGATCTACCAGGAGTCGGTGATGCGAGTGGCCCAGAAGGTGGCCGGGTACTCGCTGGCCGAGGCGGACAACCTTCGCAAGGCCTGCGGCAAGAAGGACCGCGAGCTCATCCAGAAGGAGCGGGAGAAGTTCGTCCGGGGTTGCACCGAGACCGGCTACGGCGCCGCGCTGGGCGAGGAGCTGTTCGACATCATCGAGCCGTTCGCCGACTACGCGTTCAACAAGAGCCACGCGTATGGGTACGGACGCATCGCGTACCAGACCGCCTATCTGAAGGCGAACCATCCGGTCGAGTACATGGCGGCACTGCTGACCAGCGTCAAGGCGAACCTCGAGAAGGCCGCTGTGTACCTGGCTGAGTGCCGCGTCATGGGGATCGAGGTCCTGGTGCCGGACATCAACCGATCCACATCCGACTTCACGCCCCTGGTGGGGGAGGGCCGGCGTGCGATCGTGTTCGGCCTCTCGGCCGTACGCAACGTCGGCGAGGGCCTGGTCGAGCAGGTCCTGGTCGAGAGGGATGCCCGGGGGCGCTTCACCGACTTCTACGACCTGTGCAACCGGGTGGACCCGCAGGTGCTGAACAAGCGGACGATCGAGTCCCTCATCAAGGCGGGGGCGTTCGACAGCCTCGGCCACCCTCGTCGTGGCCTGCTCACCGTCTTCGAGCAGATCGTGGATCGCGCGGTCGCCCGGCGCCGAAAGGAGGCCGAGGGGCAGTTCGAGCTCTTCGCAGCGCTCGAGGATGCGGAGGATGAACCTGCGGCCGAGCACAGGGCGGAGATCCCCGACCTGGAGTTCGAGAAGAAGCCGCGACTGGCGTTCGAGAAGGACATGCTCGGTCTGTACGTCAGCGACCACCCGCTCCTCGGCCTGGAGGGCGCCCTGAGGAGACGCACCGATTGCTCGCTCACCGAGCTCATGGACGCCGACGAAGGGACGCAGCGCACCGTGGGTGGGGTGGTGACGGGCCTCCAGAAGAAGTGGACCAAGCGAGGTGAGCTGATGGCCGTGTTCGTGTTGGAGGACCTCCAGACATCGGCCGAGGTGATGGTGTTCCCCAGGACGATGCGCGACTTCGGGCAGCTGCTCGAGGACGATGCAGTTGTGGGCATCAAGGCACGGATGGACGGACGTGACGACAGCCCCAAGCTCATCGCCCTCGAGGTGGAGCCGCTGGAGCTGGTCGAGGAGGTCACCCCACCGGTGCGGATCCGGCTTGCCCCCGCGATGGTCACGGAGTCGGTGCTCGAGCGTCTCAAAGGCCTCCTCTGCGAGCACCCGGGGGCCTCCCAGGTCTTCGTCCACCTCGGGGAGGGACAGGTGCTGCTCCTGCCGGACCAGTTCTGCGTCGACGCCGGGCGAGGTCTCCTCGGAGAGCTCCGGGTGCTGCTGGGTCCGGGGGCTGTGCTCGCCTGAACACGTGCTGTCCGCCGGGCGGTCGACGTTCCGAGTTGCGACGACACGAATCCTCCGCTGGACTAGGGGGGTCCGCGAAGAGCCAGTGGGGGCTGGGATACATGGCGATCCAGGTCGAGACGAAGGACTGCACAGCGCTGGCCGACAGCGAGTTGGCCGAGATGGCCGACATGTGCGTCGAGGGACCGATCTCTTTCGAGGTCGGGATGCTCTCGAAGCAGACCGAGGCATGGGTGCTGGTGAGCCAGGCACGTGAGGGCGGGAAGCTGAAGGGATTCTCCTTCTGCACGCTGGAACGTGTGGGGGGTACACCTTGCGTCCTGGTGGGACTGGCCTCCGTCAAGCGTTCGAGCAAGCGTGACCCGGTCCTGCGGGCACTCGTGCAAGACCAGTTCCGACGCGCGGTGCTGGCGTTCCCTGACGAGGACGTCTTGGTCGGCACCCGCTTCTGCAACGCGGGCGGCTTCGAGGCGTTCAAGACCCTCGAGGACATCATCCCCAGGCCCGACCACAGGGTCACAGGGGAGGAGCGGGCATGGGGTCGTCGGTTGGCCAAGAGGTTCGGTGTCGAGAACGGCGCCTACGACGACCGACGCTTCGTCGCGAAGGGCGATGGCAGCACCCCGCCTCTCTTCGACCACGAGAGCCTGAAGCCGGAGAAGATCGCACCCGCGGTGGCGGCGTACTTCGACGGCTTGGACCAAGCGCGTGGGGACACGCTGGTCGCCTTCGGCTGGGCGATGGCCGAAGATCTCGCCAAGCTCGGCTAGCACTCGCTTGGAGTTCCGGGAGGTAGTCCAGCGGCGGCGGATGGTCCGCAACTTCAGGCCTGATCCGGTGCCGCGGGAGGTGCTGGACCGAATCCTGGACGCGGGGAGGCGGGCGCCGACCGCAGGCTTCAGCCAGGGAGTGGAGCTCCTCGTAGTGGAGGGAGCGGCCGGCACCGAACGCTTCTGGTCCCGTACCTTCCTCACCAGGGAGGGCTTCCGGTGGCCCGGCCTGTTCCAGGCGCCGGTGCTGATCGTCCCCCTGGCCCATTCACAGGCGTACCTGGATCGCTACTCGGAGAGCGACAAGGTGGCGAGCGGTCTGGGATCGAGCGAGGAGGCCTGGCCGGTCCCGTACTGGCTGACCGACGCCGCGATGGCCGCCCAGAACATCCTGTTGGCGGCCACGGACGAAGGACTCGGCGCGCTGTTCTTCGGGATCTTCCTCGGCGAGAAGGAGGTCATGGCGGAGTTCGGGGTCCCCGACGCCTACAAGCCGATCGGCTCCATCGCCCTCGGACATCCGGCGCCCGACGAGCTCAGCAGCTCCCTCGCTCGGCGTCGTGTGCCCGTCGAGGAGATGGTGCACCGCGGGAGCTGGTAGTCATGTTGTCGGTTCCTCGCCCCAAGGGGCTCATCACCTTGCGGTCGGGGCCCCTGCCCCAACGGCCGAGGCTGCGGCTACCCGCGCAGCCTCTAAGGGCGGTGAGTGGCCAGCTCGTTGTTCAGCCGAGCGATGAGCTCGTCGAGTGGGACATCGCGTTCGACCTCTGAACCGCGGCGGTTCACGCCGACCGTCTTCGCCCTGACGTCGTCGTCGCCGACGACGAGGACGTACGGGATCTTCTCGAGCTTCGCCGCACGGATCCGCTTCCCGAGGGGCTCGTCGGCGTCGGCCGCGTCCACCCGGACCCGCTCGGCGCGGAAGCGGTCGACCACCTCGGCCGCGTAGTCCTGGTGCTCCGCTGCGACAGGGAGCACACGGGCCTGGATCGGTGAGAGCCAGGTCGGGAAGGCGCCGGCGTAGTGCTCGATCAGGACGCCGAAGAAGCGCTCGATGGAACCGAAGAGAGCGCGGTGGATCACCACGACCTGATGGCGCTCTCCGTCGGCACCCACATAGGTGAGCCCGAAGCGTCGCGGCAGCTGGAAGTCGACCTGGATGGTCGACAGCTGCCAGGACCTCCCGATGGCGTCACGGACGTCGACGTCGATCTTCGGACCGTAGAACGCGCCACCTCCTTCGTCGACGGCGTGCTCGAGCCCTTGGCGCTCGAGGGCCTGCCTCAGGGCGGTGGTGGCCGACTCCCATTCTTCGTCCGACCCGACCGACTTCTCCTCGGGGCGCGTGGAGAGCTTGGCCTGGAACTCGTCGAAGCCGAACGCCCGGAGCAGGTCGAGGACGAAGTCCAGGAGGGACGCGATCTCGTCAGGGGCCTGCTCCGGAGTGCAGAAGATGTGGGCGTCGTCCTGGGTGAAGCCACGGCTCCTCAGCAGACCGTGCACCACCCCGGAGAGCTCGTTGCGGTACACGGTCCCCAGCTCGAACAGGCGCAGCGGCAGCTCGCGGTAGGAGTGGAGCGTCGCTGCGGTAGATGGTCATGTGGAAGGGGCAGTTCATCGGCTTCGGGTAGTAGGTGGACCCCTCGAGCTCCATGGCCGGGTACATGGAGTCGGCGTAGTAGTCGAGGTGTCCGCTCGTCTGCCACAGCTCCGCCTTGCCGATGTGGGGTGTGAAGACGAACTGGTACCCGCCCTGCTCGTGGCGCGCTCTCGAGTAGTCCTCCATGACCCGGCGCACCGTCGCACCCTTCGGGTGCCAGAGGGCGAGCCCGCTGCCGATCTTCTCGTTCCACGAGACGAGGTCCAGCTCGGTGGCCAGCCGACGGTGGTCCCGTCTGGAAGCCTCCTCCAGGTGGTGCAGATGCCTGGTGAGCTGCTCCTGCGTGGCCCAGGCCGTCCCGTAGATCCGCTGGAGCATCGGATTGCGCTCGTCACCTCGCCAGTAGGCGCCGGCCACCCGCATCAGCTTGAATACGCCCAACCTTCCGGTGGAGGGCACATGTGGGCCCCTGCAGAGGTCGACGAAGGCAGCGGAGTTGCGATACGCGCTGATCACCGTCCCACCGGCCACCTCGGACTCATCGGCGTTGCGGACGATCTCGCACTTGTAGGGGTGCCGCCCGAAGAGGGTGAGCGCCTCCTCCGCAGTGAGCTCCAGCCGCTCGAAGGGCTGGTCGGCGGAGACCAGCTCGCGCATCTTCGCCTCGATGCGCTCGAGGTCCTCGTCCTGGAACGTCTCTCCACCGGGGAGCTCGAAGTCGTAGTAGAAGCCGTTCTCGATCGGCGGGCCGATCGCGAAGGTCGCTCCGGGCCAGAGATCGAGAACCGCCTGTGCCAGGAGATGGGCGGTCGAGTGCCTGATGGCGTGGAGGCCGCGTTCGCTGTCGGGCACCACGATCTCAACCCGGGCCCCGTCGGGGAGCCGGGCACCGAGGTCCCGCTCCTCGCCGTCGACCACCGCTACGAGCGCATCCCGGCCCAGCCGCGGGCCGATCGCCGAAGCGAGATCCGCTGCCGTGGCTCCGTCCTGCAGGACCCTCGCGGATCCGTCGGGGAGGATCACCTCGATCTCACCGGGCGCCATGAGCGGTCAGCGTATCTTCGGCCCGCAGGTGTCCCGAAGCAGGTTCGGGAGCCTGCCGCCGGCGCTAAGCGCGCTTGAGGTCCTCCATGACCCGGGCCCAACGCTGAGGATCGGCGCTGTAGGGGGCGTAGAAGGAGAGCCGGTCGACGAGATCCCCCCAGCGTGCCTTCCAGCCTGCGGCGATCTCCTCGGGCTCGCCCACGATCGCGAAGGCCTCGAGGATGTCCGAATCGACCAGCTCTCCCATCTCCTGCCACCGGCCCTCCTTGGAGAGGCGGTTCAGCTCGTCCTGGAGGTCCCCCCAGCCGTGCATCTCCAGGACGGGCCGGTAGGCGGGAGTCGATCCGTAGAACGCGATCTGCTGCTTCACCGCCTGGCTCGAGGAGACCATCTCCGCCTCGTCCGTGCCGGTGACCACGAACGCCGGCCCCGAGATCTCGAAGTCCTCGAGCGAACGACCTGCTCGGGCGAGTCCCTTCTGCAGGGCAGGCATCGTCACCTGCTCGAAGTACGGCTTGGTGGTGAAGGCGTGGCAGAGGAAGCCATCGCAGGTCTCACCGGCCACCTCGGTCATGAGGGGGCCCACGCCGGCAAGCATCACCTTCGGTGGGCCGAAGGGGTTGGGCCCTGGCGAGAAGAACGGTGTCATCAGCGTGTGCTGGTAGAAGTCCCCGCGGAAGTCGAGCTTGGTGCCGTCGCTCCAGCAGGACCAGATCGCCCGCATCGCCATGACGAACTCCCGCATCCGGGCCGCCGGCTTGCTCCAGGGCATGGAGAACCGCTTGGTGATGTGCGGCTTGATCTGGGATCCCAGGCCAAGGATGAACCTTCCCTCCGAGTACTGCTGCAGGTCGTTGGCCACCATCGCTGTCGTCATCGGGTTGCGGGCGAACGCGACCGCGATCCCGGTTCCCAGCTCGAGATGGTCGGTGGACTGCGATGCCAACAGCAGGGGGAGGAAGGGGTCGCGGCCGGTCTCGGCCGTCCAGACTCCGTCGTAGCCCTGCTCCTCGGCCGTCCGGGCCGCGCTGGCGGCGTTCTCCCCGGGCTGGAAGCCGATCACCCCGTCGACCTTCATCCGCTGCTCCTCGTCTGTTCCCGGGCGGGCACCCCGCCGGCCCACCCTCCTCCCGAGCGTGGGGCCCCTGCCCCACGCCGGGCCGTGTCGGTCTGTTCCCGGGTGGGCACCCCGCCGGCCCGCCCTCCTCCCGAGCGTGGGGCCCCTGGCCCACGCCGGGCCGTGTCGGTCTGTTGGCCGCGGCCGCCGCGTGCTCCCCCCGGGTGGGCGCAGCGGCCCGCCGCAGTCGGCGACGACGTTCTCTGTGATGGCCGTCACAGCCACGATCTAGGCTTGGGGCACCTTACAGGGGGAAGAAGCCCCGATCTCGGTCTGAGCCAGGATCGGGCGTGGAGGGGGGAGAGGCATTCTCACGACGAGCGGGGGAGCTGAGGGAGGGGCCGCCCCGGTGACGGCCGCGGTCCTCGAACGTCCGAAGAGGCAGACGCGGTTCGGATCCGATCGGCTCAGGCGGGGTGCGTCGATCTTCGCTCCGGCGGCGGGCATAGTGGCGGCCCAGGTCGTCTTCTTCCCGATGCCCGCCGGGGTGGCGCTGCAGGGGCTCACCATCGGCCTGCTCGGTGCTCTTGTGGCACTCGGGATGGCACTCATCTACCGCGCCAACCGCATCATCAACTTCGCGCAGGCCGACCTGGGGTTCGTGCCGACGTCACTCGTCGTCCACCTCATCGTCCTGAGCGGACTGAACTACTTCCTCGCGCTGGGGCTCGGGCTGGTTGCAGCGCTGCTGGTGGGGGCGCTCGTGGAGCTCGCCTTCATCCGGAGGTTCTTCCACGCGCCTCGGCTCATCCTGACCGTTGCGACCATCGGGATCGCGCAGCTCCTCACCTTCCTGGCGTTCATCCTCCCTCCGTGGCTCTGGGGCGAGGACCCGACGTTCCGGGGGATCGACGCGCCGCTCGACTGGAAGCTCACCGTCGAGCCGCTGATCTTCGATGCCGACTACTTCCTTGCCTGGATCATCGCCCCGGCCTGCATGGTGGCGATCGGGCTCTTCCTCCGGTTCACCGAGGTCGGCGTCGCGATTCGGGCCAGTGCCGAGGGTGCCGACAGGGCTTCGCTGCTCGGGATCCCGGTGAAGCGGCTGCACACCTACGTCTGGGCAGTCGGTGGCCTCCTCGCGTTCGTGGCGATGTTCCTCCGGGCGGGCATCTCCGGGCTCCCGTTCGGCCAGGCCCTCGGGTTCACCCTGCTCCTCAGCGCCCTCGCTGCGCTGACGCTGGGGAAGCTCACCGACATAGCCACGATCGTCCTCAGCGCGGTCGCGTTGGGCCTGCTGGAACAGGGCGTGAGCTGGAACGACGAGCTGGACCTCTTCCTGTTCGAGCTCGACATCTCGAGTGCGCTCGTGGTCGCGCCGGTGATGGGTGCGGTGATAGTCGTGGGGCTGTTGCTCCAGCGAGCAGGCTCGACGCGCGCTGAACGGGATGCGTCCTCCTCGTGGCGGTCGGCGGAGGAGGTCCGCCCAACGCCGGCAGAGCTCCGAAGCGTCCGCGAGGTGCGGATCGTGCGGTGGTTGGGACTCTGTGTGCTCGTGGGTGTGGTTCTGGCCCTGCCGCACCTCCTCGAGGCCGGAGATTCGCTGAAGGCGTCGGCCGTGGTCATCTTCGCCATCATCGGCATCTCGGTGGTCGTCCTCACCGGATGGGCCGGCCAGGTCTCGTTGGGACAGATGGCCTTCGTTGCGGTGGGTGCAGCGATCGGGGCGATCGCAACCCAGGAGTGGGGACTCGATCTGACCCTCGCCTCCTTGGTCGCGGGCGCCGCTGGTGCCGTCGTCGCGATGCTCGTCGGTCTGCCCGCACTCCGACTCAGGGGCCTCTACCTGGCGGTCACCACGCTCGCCTTCGCGCTGGCCACGACCTCCTACTTCTTGAACCAGCAGTTCTGGACCTGGGTTCCCTCGGGCCGGGTGGAGCGTCCGGATCTGCTCGGCCAGTGGAGCATCGACACACCGACCCGCATGTACTACGTCACGGTGGGGGCGTTCCTGCTGATCCTGCTCGCGGTGCTGGGCATCCGCCGGAGCAGGACAGGGCGGGTGCTGGTTGCGATGAGGGAGAACGAGCAGGGGGTCCAGTCCTACGGCGTGAGCGTGGTGAGGGTGAAGCTCACCGGGTTCGCTCTGTCGGGGTTCATAGCGGCGTTCGCCGGGGCCCTTCTGGTGCACCACCAGCGCAGCTTCAGCCTCGGGCTCTTCCCGCCGGAGGAGAACCTCGTCGTGTTCACGGCGACGGTGGTCGGCGGACTCGGATCACTCACCGGTGCCGTGCTCGGGGCGATCTTCCTCAAGGGCGGCCAGTGGTTCCTGCCGGGGGAGTGGCGGCTCTTCGCCTCGGCCCTGGGGGTCCTCATCGTGCTGTGGGCGCTGCCGGGGGGCCTCGCCGGGCAGCTCTTCCACCTACGTGACTCATGGCTCCGCTGGGTGGCGCTCCGTAGGGGCATAGCCGTCCCCAGCCTTCTCGCAGACACCCGTCGCGTCGAGGCGGCAGCGGAGACCGAGTTCGAGGCCAGAGCCCGACAGATGGCCGAGGAGCCGGACCCTGTGGCGGCGCCGGCGATCCCCCACCTCGATGTCGGCGATCTCCGAGGAGAGGCGGAGCCGCCGGGAGAGGTCGGGTCGGAGACCGCTGTGGGCTCCCCGACGAGGGTCGAGCCGTGATCCCGCTCCCCGCACCATCCAGCGACCGGCCCTGGACGGAGCGCTTCGTGGCCGCTGCGTCCCACCCCGTGCGCTGGCTCGGTGAGCTGACCGAAGATGGCCCCACCACAGCTCTCCTGGTCCTGTGGGGCCTCAACGCCTTCGACGAGTTGGCACGAACGTCCTTCGGCGTCCTCGCCCCTGACATCGCCGATGACTTCGGCGTGGGGCTCACCGGGATCACGATCCCCTTCTTCCTGGCATTCGCCGCGGCCTTGGGGCTCACCGTGTGGGTGGCCAACCTCGCCGATCGGCACAACCGGGTGCGTCTGGCGCTCCTGGGCGGACTGATCTTCGCCGGGTTCTCGGCAGCGGTGGGCCTCTCGGTGAACGTCTGGATGCTCGGGTTCATGCTCGCGGGCACCCAGATCGGCAAGTCGGTGATCGAGCCGGCGCACAACTCGCTGCTGGCCGACTACTTCCCGGTGTCGGTCCGGCCCCGGGTCTACTCCTTCCACCGCTCGGCCAACGCGGTGGGGGCGTTCGTGGGAGGGATCTCCGCGGGCTTCCTCGCGTCGGCCTTCGGCTGGCGGGTGCCGTTCTTCGTCTTCGCGATCCCGACCCTCGCCCTCGTGCTGGTGGGATCCCGCCTCCCCGAGCCCATCAGAGGCGCGCAGGAGAGGAAGGCGTTCGGAGCATCGCAGGAGGCGATCGACACCGAAGAGGAGCCGCCGTCGTTCTCCGAGGCCTGGCGGATGTGCTGGAAGATCGACAGCCTCCGGAGGATCTACCGCACCCTGCCGTTCCTGGCGCCGGCTCTCATCGGCTTCGTCCTCTTCGCATCGTTCCTCTACGCCGACGCGTTCGGTCTCGACGCGCGCGCTCGTGGGGTGATCACCTCGGTGGCCGAGCCCTTCCAGCTCGTCGGCCTCACGGTCGGCGCCCGACTGGGCATGAAGCTGTTCGCGAAGGACCCCGCCCTGGTCTTCGGGCTGCTCGCCAAGGTGATCTTCGTCGTGACCGGGGCAGCGGTGGTCTTCGCGCTCTCGCCGCACTACCTGGTCGCGGTCGGTGCCAACATCGTGATCACCGCGAGCCTGGCCTTCGTCCTCCCGGGGATCTTCGCCGCGCTGTCGGTCGCGATCCCTCCCCGGGCGCGGGCGATGGGGTTCTCCATGGGCTCGGTGTTCGTGCTCCAGGGCCTGCTCGTCCTCCCGGTGATCGCGCTCATCGGTGATGTCTGGGGGATCCGGCCCGGGATGCTCCTGCTCACGCCGATGTTCCTGATCGGGGGGCTGGCGATCTCCTCGGCGGGTTCGCTGATCCAGCGGGACATCAGCGACGTCTGGACGACGGCGGCCGCACGCTCCGAGGTCATGTACGAGAGGAACCAGGGTCGCTCCAAGCTGCTCCTCGTGAGGGGCTTGGACGTCTCGTACGGAGACGTCCAGGTGCTCTTCGACGTCGACTTCGAGGTCGGGGAAGGCGAGATCGTGGCCCTCCTCGGCACCAACGGCGCTGGGAAGTCCACGCTGCTGAAGGCCATCTCGGGGGTGGTGGAGGCCGATCGAGGCGCCGTGATCTTCGATGGACGGGACATGACCCACGCCCCACCGAACGAGGTCGCTGCCAAGGGAGTGGTCCAGGTGCCCGGCGGCCGGGGTGTGTTCCCGTCGTTGACGGTGAGCGAGAACCTCAAGGTGGCGAGTTGGCTCACGCGGCGGCAGAAGGCGGTCGTCGAGGAGCGCATCGAAGAGGTCCTCGAGATCTTCCCGGTGCTCCGGGAGCGCAGATCGGAGCCGGCGGCCAACCTCTCGGGCGGACAGCAGCAGATGCTCGCTCTCGGCATGGCCTTCCTCTCGCGCCCTTCGCTGATCATGATCGACGAGCTGTCCCTCGGTCTGGCCCCCGTGGTCGTGGAGCAGCTCCTGAAGATCGTCGAGGGGTTCAAGCGCCAGGGGACGACCGTGATCATCGTGGAGCAGTCCGTGAACGTGGCACTCACCCTCGCAGAGGAGGCCTACTTCATGGAGAAGGGAGAGATCCGCTTCCACGGTCCGACCGCAGAGCTGCTGGAGCGTCCTGACGTCCTCCGCTCGGTCTTCCTGGAGGGTGCCCAGGCGGGCCTCGCAGTCGCCGAAGCAGGTGTGGGCAGCAACGGAGCCCGACCCGGTGCCCCTGATGCAGCGACGAAGCACTCGCCGGAGCCGATCGCGGAGCGCTCTGATCTGGGCACGGCACCGGTGCTGGAGCTCGTGGGGGTGACACGGAGCTTCGGCGGCATCCGGGCCGTCGACGACGTCTCCTTCACGGTTGGTGAGGGGGAGATCCTTGGAGTGATCGGGCCGAACGGCGCGGGCAAGACGACGATCTTCGACCTCGTCTCGGGGTTCACCGATGTGGACGCCGGCCGGATCCTGTTGGCGGGCTCGGAGATCACCCACCTCGCGGCACACCGACGTGCCAAGCGAGGTCTCGGTCGGTCCTTCCAGGATGCAGCTCTGTTCCCGGCGCTCACCGTCGAGCAGACCATCGCGGTATCGCTCGAGCGCTGGGTGGAGGTGCGAGACCCGATCATGGCGGCGCTTCACCTGCCTGCCGTGTTCGACGCGGAGGAGAAGGTCAGGGAGCGGGTCGACGAGCTGATCGACCTGCTGGGCCTCGACGCGTTCCGGTCCAAGTTCGTCCACGAGCTCTCCACAGGGTCGCGGCGAATAGTCGATCTCGCATGCCTTGTAGCCCACAGACCGACCGTGATCCTGTTGGACGAGCCTTCGAGCGGGATCGCCCAACGTGAGACCGAGGCCCTGGGCCCGGTGTTGGCTCGAATCAGAGAGGAGCTGGGCGCGAGCCTCGTGGTGATCGAGCACGACATGCCTCTCGTCACCTCGATAGCCGACCGCCTGCTCGCTCTCGACCAGGGACGTGTCGTGACCGACGGACCTCCGACCGAGGTGCTGCACCACCCCGAGGTCGTCGCGTCGTACCTGGGCACCACCGAAGCGGTGATCGCCCGCAGCGGGGCAGTGGGCGGCGCCTGACGGACGTCGCGGAGGTCGAGAGGCCAGGAGGTGCCAGTGGATTCGGAGACCAGAGGCGAGGACCGCAGCAGGCAGCTGCGCCGTTGGGGCCCGATCGTCGCGATCGGAGCAGTGGTCCTGGTGGGCCTCGTATTCGTGCTGCTCCTCGGCGACGAGGAGGGAGAGCGCCCGACGACCACCACAACCCGGGAGCAGGGAGCCGGGCCCCCCGAGGGGGTGCTGTCGTTCTCGATGGCGCAGGAACAGGGCACAGACGTCGAATGGCCGGAGACCTGCGACACCGAGCGGGGGGTGCTGGCCGCCCCGTTCTTCTTCGCTCCGGAGTGCTACGCGCCGTTCGAGGGGGAGAACCAGGGCGCCACCGAGAGTGGCGTGACGGAAGAGAGCATCACGGTCGTCGTGTACCAGACACCGGACGACGACCCCATACTCACAGCCATCTCGAGCTTCGTCTCCGACGACACGAACGAGCAGGCGCGCGAGACGCTCGAGACGATGCTTCCCTACTACCACCAGTACTACGAGACCTACGGGCGCGAGGTGGAGCTGATCTTCTTCGAGGGCACGGGAGCATCCGACGACGAGGTCGCGGCTCGCGCGGATGCCGAGACGATCGTCGAGGAGTACGACCCGTTCATGGTGTGGGGTACCCCGGTGATAGCGGCAACCCCGTTCGTGGAGGAGCTGGCGGCGCAGGGGGTACCGGTGTTCAGCACCGGCGGACTGGGTACACCAGACTTCGCCGCCGAGAACGATCCGTACTTCTTCTCGATCGGCATCGGGACGGTGCAGGCTCGCCAACACCTCGCCGAGTACATCGGCAAGCGACTCGCGGAGAGGCCTGCTTCCCATGCGGGGCCGGAGATCGAGGGCCAAGAGCGTGTCTTCGGCACGGTGTACCTCGACACGGGAGCGGAGGCTGCCGAGACGTTGGAGCTCTTCGAGGAGTACCTCGCCGCCTTCGACGTATCGCTGGCGGAGGCGATCTCCTACACCGACCCGACGACGCTCCAGGCCGACGCACCCGAGGTGATCGCCCGGCTGAAGGCATCGGGAGTGACCAGCGTGGTGTTCACCGGAGACCCGCTCGCACCGCGCGCTCTCACCGCTGAGGCGACGGCCCAGGAGTACTACCCGGAGTGGATCCTCACCGGGACCGCACTCGTGGACACGACCGCGTTCGGACGCATCTACGACCAGCAGCAGTGGTCGCACGCCTTCGGGCCCAGCAACCAGAGCGCACGCACTGCACCGCAGGCCTCGGGGTTCTGGCGGCTGTACGAGTGGTACACGTGCAGCCCACCGCCGGCTTCGGAGACCCTCACGCTGGTGATGGCCGCCCCGAACGCGTTCTTCTCGGTGCTCCAGGCGGCCGGGCCCGATCTAACCCACGAATCGTTCCGCGACGCGCTGTTCGCAGGTGACCCCACTCCGAGCGCCATCACCAACCCGTCCCTGTCCTGGGGCGACCACGGTCGGTGGCCCGAGCCGGACTACTTCGGAGTGGACGATGCCACGGAGGTGTGGTGGGACCCTGATGCCACCGGTCTCTCGGAGACCGGTGAGGAGGGTCGAGGCATGTACAGGTACGTGGACGGAGGCCGGCGCTACCTGCCGGGTGAGTGGCCAGAGACCGACCCGGCGGTTTTCGAGACCGAGGGCTCGGTAGTTCTCTACGATGAGCCGCCAGCCGAAGAGCAGGCGCCCGACTACCCCTCGCCGTGCCGATGAGGCGCGCATCCCGCGGGGCGGTTCGGAGGGAGACCCAAAGGGGAGGAAGCGATGCAACCAGCTCAGGGTGACGCGGGGGGGAGCAGCCGGATCTTGCGCCGCTGGGGCCCTGTCGCCGCCATCGTCGTGGTGGTGGGGGTCGTGGCGGCAGCCGTGGTGCTCTCGGGCGGTGACGACGAGGAGCCCACGGGATCGGGGAGCGGAGACGGTTCAGGCTCGGCCACCGAGCCGGTCGAGGGGGTGGTGACGTTCTCGGAAGCGGAGGAGGAGGGCATCGAGGTCGATTGGCCCGCGACCTGCGACACCGCGACCGGGAGGATCGCCATCCCGACGAACTACGCAGCCGAGTGCGTCGCCCCGTTCGAGGGTGACAACGGAGGTGCCACGTCGAACGGAGTCACCGCGGACACGATCACCGTCGTGGTGTACGAGTCCCCGCCGGACCCGTTCGTGGACACGATCTTCGACATCCTGAACGTCGATGACACCCCCGAGCAGGCGGCCGAGACCCTCCAGGGGTTCGTCGACATCTACGACTCCTACTACGAGACCTATGGTCGGAGCGTGGAGCTGGTGCGCTTCTCGGGCACCGCGACATCGGTGGACGAGGTGGCGGCGCGCTCCGATGCCCAGACCATCGTCGAGCAGTACGACCCGTTCATGGTGTGGGGAGGGCCGCTCCTCACCGATGCGTTCGCGGACGAGCTGGCAGCCAACGGTGTGCTCAACATCTCGCTGACAGCGACCATGGCCGACCAGTACTACGCGGATCGCGATCCGAGCCTTTGGACGGTCCTGATGACGTCGGAGCAGAACATGCTCCACGTGGGGGAGTACGTGGGCAAGCGGCTCGCGGGTCATCCCGCTGAGCACGCTGGCGAAGAGGAGCTCGCGGAGCAGGAGCGCGTCTTCGGACTGGTCTCGATAGAGATCGGTCCGGACTTCGACTACCTGCACCAGCAGCTCGTGGACGCGACCGGCGAGTACGGTGTCGAGTTCGCTGCGGACGTGACCTACACCGATCCGGTCACCCTTCCCAGTGTGGCGGCCCAGATGATCGCCGAGCTGAAGGAGGCCGGGGTCACCACCGTCGTGTTCGTCGGGGATCCCCTCGCGCCGAAGACGCTCACCGAGGAGGCGACTCGCCAGGAGTACTTCCCGGAGTGGGTGGTCACGGGCTCCTATCTCGTCGACAGCACCGTGTTCGCCAGGACCTACGACCAGGAGCAGTGGTCGCACGCCTTCGGCATGAGCGGCGCTGTGGGCCAGGGGCATCCCCGAGGCGTCGTTCGCCTACTACCTGTACGAGTGGTACCACGGTGAGCCCCCACCCGCGGACAACTCGGTGTCGGTGCTGTTCCCACTCCCGACCCAGCTCTTCGCAGGCATCCAGTCGGCTGGTCCGGACCTCACTCCGGAGACCTTCCGCGACGCCCTGTTCAGCAGCTTGCCGGTACCGGGAGGTCTCTCCAACCCGGGTGTCTCCTGGGGTGAGCACGGATGGTGGCCATCACCCGACTACGCGGCCCTCGACGACATGACCGAGCTCTGGTGGGATCCGGACGCGACGGGGCCCGACGAGCGGGCCGAGGAGGGCCAGGGCATGTACCAGTACGTCGACGGCGGCGCCCGGTACATGCCGGGTGATTGGCCGGACACCCCACCCAGGGTCTTCGATCCGGACGGAGCGGTGATGTTGTACACGGAGCTGCCCGAGTCCGATGCGGCAGGTGACTACCCGCCACCCGATCGGTGACGCGGGAGACGGCGAACAGGTTCCACGGGAGGACCGATGCAACCCACGAACCCTGAAGATGGCGGCGCGGCATCCCGCAGGCTTCGTCGCTACGGACCGCTGGCCGTGATCGTCGTCGTCCTCGCGGCCGTGGGTGTCGGCGGTGGCACTGGGTGGGGACGGTGGAGGGTCCGAGACGACCGAGGACACCAGCGAGCGCGATCCGGGTGACGGAGCGGTCGGTGCCCCTGATCCGACCGGTCAGATGCCGCCCACCTACGCCGAGGCCGAGGAAGCGGGCACCGTGGACGACTACCGGTGGGGAGAGCAGTGCGATCGAGAGCTGGGAAGCGTACGCGTGCCCTCCGTGTACGCGCTGCCCTGCGTGCCGGAGCTCGAGGCAGACAACGGAGGTGCAACCTCTCAGGGTGTCACGGCCGACACGATCCGCGTGGTCCGCTACATCGCCGACGAGTCGAGCGACCTGACCTCGTTGCTCGGCTCGATGGGCGTGGCCGAGTCCCGGGAGGACACGAGATCGACCTTCGACGACTACCTGGAGCTGTACGGGTCCGTCACCGAGACGTACGGACGTCGCTTCGAGATCATCGACTTCGACGCAGGCGGCGCAGCGGATGACGAGGTGGCGTCGCGGGCGGACGCCGAGACCATCGCGAGCGAGTACGAGCCGTTCGCCGTGCTCGGCGGGCCGGCGCTCGACAGCGGCGCGTTCGCCGAGGAGCTGGCCGACAACGGGATCCTCTGCTTCGGCTGCGGCGCGGCTCTACCGGACAGCTTCATGCAGGCGCACGCCCCCTTGATCTGGGGCACCTCTCCTTCACCGGAGCAGTTCCTCCAGACGCTCGCAGCCTGGGTGAACCGGAGTGACGAGGCCGCCGAGGCGCGGGGGGCTCCAGACGAGGCGAACAAGGCGATCTTCGCGGGCGACGAGTCCTTCCACGAGCTCGAGCGGGTGACCGGCGTCGTCCACTTCGAGCAGGATCCCCCCATCTTCGAGGAGACCGCCAACGAGCAGCAGGAGTTCTTCGAGCGGGGCTTCCGCGTCCGGGAGACATACGTCTTCGACTTCGCCACGATGCCCCAGCGAGCCACGGAGCTCATCGCCAGGATGAAGCAGGAGGGGGTGACCACCATCCTCTTCATCGGTGACCCGATCATGCCGATCTACCTCACCCAGGAGGCGACCCGGCAGGAGTACTACCCGGAGTGGATCTTCACCGGTGTCGGGCTCACCGACAGCAACGTCATGGCCCGGCAGTGGGATCAACAGCAGATGCGGTCCGCCTTCGGCCTCTCGAACCTGGCGGCCCCCACCGACCAGGCGATCCAGGACTCCTGGCGCCTGTACAAGTGGTACTTCGGCGAGGACACGCAACCCGCGGCGAGCCGGCAGTATGCGGTGATCGCCCCCATTCCGGCGTGGCTGGTGGCCGGCGTGCACATGGCCGGGCCCGACCTCACCCCCGAGACCTTCGCCCGCGGGCTGTTCCGGATCCCGCCCGCGGCGGTGGGCCCACCACACCTCAGGTCAGCTACGGAAGCTGGGGCTTCTTCGCCGACCCCGACTACTTCGGGATCGACGACTCCGTGGAGATCTGGTGGGATGCCGACGCCGAGGGTCCTGACGAGATCGGTCGGGAGGGCACCGGCCTGTGGAGGCGCTCCAACGGGGCCCAGCGCTTCACCGCCCAGGACGCTCCCTTGCCGAACCCCTTCGTGGAGGAGGGCTCGGTGCTGGTCTTCTACGAGCTCCCGCCCGAGGACACCCCACCCGACTACCCGCCCCCGGAGGGATCACCAGCGGCTGAGGGCTGATCAGCGCGCTCTCAGGTGCCCCCGCCGCCCTGGTCGCGGAGGAACCGCTCCAGCTCTTCTGCGAGCTCTTCTCCCGACGGCAGGTTCGGGCTCTGTGCCTCGGCCATGGCGTCCGCCTGTGCCTCCAGCTGGGTCACGAGGTCGCGGTGCTCCTCGCTGTTGGCGACGAGCTCGTCGATCCGCCGGCGTGTCTCCCGCGACTCTCTCCGGAGGCTGCCGATGTCGAAGACGAGCTCGCTCACGTGCTCCAGGCCTGCCAGGAGCGCCAGTGCGGCGTCCGGGTAGGGCATCGCCGCAGCGTAGTGAGGGACCTGTGCCCACAACCCGACGGCAGGGAGCCCGACGGCACGGCACCGATCCTCGATGGCGGCCTGGACCCCGGCGGGCACCACGACCCGTCCCTGGACGAACCCGACCTCACTGGCCAGCTCGGGCGTGGTCGACGTGGTGACCAGGCCGGTCGAACGGGTGTGGGGGGCTGCCGCGGGGTACGCGCCGAGGCCCACCACGAGACGGCAGTCGAACTCGAGGGCGAGGTCGACTGCAGCCTCGGAGAAGGCACCCCAGCGGTGGTCGGGCTCCGCTCCCGTGAGCAGCAGGTATTCGCGCCCGTCCCGGTCCGTCGAGGCCCGCAGCTCGATCGCGGGCCAGGTGAGCCCGTGGTGAACACCGTCGACCAGCTCCATCGACGGCCTACGTGCACGGTGATCCAGGAGCTCGTCGGCGTCGAACGAGGCCACGGTGACCGAACTGCCCTGCTCCTCCATCACGGAGCGGGCCTTCTGGGCACCCAGACCGGCATCGATCCATCCCTCGAGCACCATCACCAGGACGGGTGACAGGAGCTCGGGGCGCTCGTGGAGCGTGCAGAGCTCCGAACGGGAGCTCAAGGCAGCCTCCCCACGGCCTCGCGGGCGAGCTCCGCCATCAGCTCGACCTGGGTGGCGAAGCCTGCGAACGCCTCACGGTTGGCCTCGCCCATCGAGCCCCCCACGTAGCGCGCGTAGACGCCTTCGACGATGCAGGCCAGCTTCCAGAAGCCGAAGGCCACGTAGAAGTCGATCTGGCTCAAGTCCCGACCTGTGAGCTCCGTGTAGCGGTCGCGCACCTCGTCGGGTGGGGGGAAGCCCTCGAGCTGGGTCGGCGCCAGCGGGATTCCTGCCGGACCGGTGTCGGGGTCACCCCAGTACACGAGGAGCAGCCCGAGGTCTGCGAGCGGGTCGCCGAGTGTGCAGATCTCCCAATCGAGCACGGCGATGACCCGACCCTCGCGGTCCACCATGCAGTTGTCGAGCCTGTAGTCGCCGTGGACGATGGTCGCGGGGCCCTGCTCGGGGACCGCCTCGCTGAGCCGTTCGAACACCTCATCGATGACGGGGAGCTCGCGGGTCTTCGACTTCTCCCACTGTCCGTACCACCGGTTGAGCTGGCGTTGTATGTAGCCGTCCTTGCGCCCCAGGTCACCCAGGCCGACGGCATCGACGTCGACTGCGTGGATGCGCGCCAGGACGTCGATGAGGGAGACTCCGGCGTTCCTGCGCTGGTCGGCGGTGAACGACCTGGCCACCTCTACGTTGCGGAGGACGGTCCCGTCGACGAAACCCATCACGTAGAAGGGGGCACCGTTCACGTCCTCGTCGACGCACAGCCCGATGGTTGGGGGCACCGGTACGTCGGTGGAGGCGAGGGCCGAGATGATCCGGTGCTCACGGCCCATGTCGTGTGCGGTGGCGAGCACCTGCCCGAGCGGGGGTCGGCGCAGCACCCACCGTGATCCCTGGTCGTCGGTGACGGTGAAGGTGAGGTTCGAGTGTCCACCGGCGATCAGCTCGAAGGCGAGAGGCGACCTCACGTCCGGTGCGTTGGACTCGAACCAGGCGGTCACACCGTCTCGGTCGATCCCTGCTGGAGTATCAGGCACGCTTCCCCCGGAGTTGGCTGGTGCGGTCAGGGTAAGAGAATGCGTGGCGAGTTGCGAGCCGGTCGGTGGGCGTGTGCCGGCGCCGTAGGCTGGTCAGGCGAATCCTGAGCAGCCGGACAGTCCCGGCCAAGAGTCGCCATGGGCCCGATCGAGAAGGAGAAGCCGTGGTCATCGACGTAACCGATGCGACGTTCGAGCAAGAGGTGGTCGAACGATCCAACGAGACCCCGGTTGTGATCGATCTGTGGGCGGAGTGGTGTGGACCCTGCAAGGTGCTCGGGCCGATCCTCGAGAAGGCGGTCGAATCGACGGACGGTCGCGTCGTGCTGGCCAAGGTCGACGTCGACGACAACCGCCAGGTGGCTGCGGCCTTCCAGGTCCAGGGCATCCCTGCGGTGTACGCGATGAAGGAAGGCAAGGTCGTCGGTGGGTTCGTCGGCGCCCAGGGTGAGCAGCAGGTCAGGGAGTTCGTCGACCAGCTGCTCCCCAGCGATGAGGATCTCCTCATCCAGGGGCTCATCTCGGCGGGTGACGAGGAGTCGCTTCACAAGGTGCTCGAGATGGTCCCGGACCACGAGGGAGCCGCGCTGGCGTTGGGTTCGCTGCTGATAGCGGACGGTCGGGGCGACGAGGCGCTGGAGGTGCTCGCTCGACTCCCGGAGACGGGCGAGGTCCGACATCTCGCTGCCCTGGCCCGCACCGGCGCCGATGTCACCGATCAGGACATCGAGACGAACCTCGACGCGCTCCTCGAGCAGGTCAAGGAGGACGACGGGGCACGCCAGCAGTTCCTCGACCTCCTCGAGCGGCTGGAGCCGGACGATCCGCGCCGGGGCCTCTATCGGAAGAAGCTGACGGCCCGGCTCTTCTGAGGTGCCCACGCGTCGGGGCCCATGCGAAGCCCCCTGACCCCTTCCAACGAGGGAGGGTTCTCCCTACACTGATCCGGCGCCGCAGCGCCGCTTCCCCCTCAGAGGTCCTCTGCTCGGGTGTGGAACCGTGCGCGAACATCTCGGAGATCAGCTCGAAGGTGATGCGCGGAGCCTGCCGCCTCGCGACGCCGACCGGAGGCGCCCGGCCCCCGACCTGGTCGGTATGGAGCCGCCGTCGTGGTGGGAGCGCCTCGAGCTGTACCTGGGACCGTCAGTAGGACGACAGCTCGTCGCCGGTGTGCTGATGGGCGCGGCGGTGATCATCGCGTTCTGGTACCTGACCCGGCCCGCGGCGCCACCCGTCGAGGACGGGCTGCCCCTGCCCTCCAGCCCGACCACGACTGCGAGCGTCACCACCATGACGACCCACGTGGTGGTCCACGCCGCTGGGGCCGTGAGGAGTGCGGGTGTCTACCGGCTCCCGGCAGGGTCGAGGGTCGCCGATCTGCTCGATGCGGCCGGGGGAGGGCTGCCTGACGCGGACCTGGATCGCCTCAACCTCGCGGAGGTGCTCGTCGACGGCTCGCAGGTGTACGTGCCAGTGGTGGGAGAGACGGTGCCGGCAGCGCCGGAACCCGTGTCGCCCGAGAGCGGGACTCCGGCCGGATCGGGAGAGCTCGTCCCGGTGAACACAGCTTCGACGGAGGAGCTCGAGTCGCTTCCCGGGGTCGGACCTGCCACCGCGGGAGCCATCGTCGAGTACCGCAACGAGCACGGGCCGTTCCAGAGCGTCGACGACCTGCTGGAGGTGAGCGGCATCGGCGAGGCCAAGCTCGCCCAGATCCGGGACCTCGTGACACTCGGATGAGCGAGGTGGCGATCCTCCTTCTCGCCGCGGCCACCGCTCTGGGAGCGTGGTGCGCTGTCCCGGTGCCGCTGCTGGCGGGGCTGATACCCGTTGCAGTGGGAGCGTCGATGCGGATCCCGTGGGTGATGACCCTGGGGGTGCTCGTGCTGGCGTCGGGGCTCGCGGCTCGGGCCTGGTCGGGCCTGGACGCCCCGCCGACGGGTGTGCTTGCGGGGGAGGTCACCCTGGTGACCGATCCGGAGCTGGTCGGCGAGGAGCTGTCGGCAGAGGTGACCTTCGAGGGACGTCACTACCAGGCCGAGCTTCGCCAGAGCACTGTGGAGGGCGCGCTCTCGCTTCTGGCGGGTGAGCGGCTGACCGTGACGGGTCGTATCGAGCCCCTGGGCGCGGGTGCGGGGTGGCTCGCGCACAGGCACGTCGTAGGGCGGCTGGTCGTCGACCGGGTGGTGGGGACTCGGGAGGCTGGGCTCATACCCCGTGCCGCGAACCGGTTCAGGAGGCTGTTGGCCCGAGGGTGGTCGGGCCTGCCGCAGAACGAGCGCGCACTGCTGGCGGGCATGGTCCTGGGCGACGACCGGGAGCAGACCCCGCTGGTCGCCGACGACTTCCGGGCAGCGGGGCTCTCCCATCTGCTGGCGGTCTCGGGGCAGAACGTGGCCTTCGTGCTCGCGGTCATCTCTCCGCTGTCAAGAGGCATGGGCAGGTGGGGTCGTCTCGTGCTCAGCCTCCTCGTGCTCGTCTTCTTCGCGCTCATGACGCGCTTCGAACCGTCGGTGCTCAGGGCGACCGCCATGGCCGCGCTGGCCACCGTCGGGGTCGCCCGAGGTCGTCCACTGAGCGGCTGGAGGCCGCTCGGCCTCGGCGTCACGCTGCTGTTGCTCATCGATCCGCTCCTGGTGCACTCGGTGGGGTTCCGTCTCTCGGTTGCCGCGTCGGCGGGGATACTCGCCTTGGCGCGTCCGATCGCAGCCCGCCTCCCGGGACCGGAACCTCTGGCAGGCGCGGTGGGAGTTGCCGTCGCCGCCCAGGCCGGGGTCGCACCTATCGCTGCCAGCACCTTCGGCGGCCTGCCGCTGCTGGCTGTGCCGGCCAACCTCCTGGCTGCTCCTGCGGTGGGTCCCGTGATGGTGTGGGGGATGACGGGTGGCGTGCTGGCCGGCGTGGCGGAGCCCGTCCTGGCGACGCTGCTGCATCAGCCCACGCGACTCTTCCTGGCCTGGATCCTCGCCGTCGCCCGCTGGGCCGCCGGCTCGCCTTCGGTGGAGCTCGGCCCGGTCCACCTGCTCTCCATCGCGCTGTGGCTTGCTCTGGGCCAGGTGTGGGCTCGCCGCCACTGGCGTGCTCCCGCGGTGGCGGCGATCTGCGGCGCCCTCGCCGTCCTGGCAGCCGCTGCGCTCCGGGGTCCGGCCCCGCTCGCCTTCGGGGAGGAGGTGGTACCCGGGGTGCGAGTCTGGAGAGACGGGTCTGTGACGGTGCTCGCGGTGGAGGGTGGGTTCCCGGTCGGTCGCACGTTGCGCTCCCTCCGCGAGTCGGATGTGCGGAGCGTGGACCTGATCGTCGTCGAGTCGGCGGGGGCTGAAGCCGAGCAGTTGGCGGTGGCACTGGTGGAGCGGCTCGAGCCGGCGCTGCTCTGGGGACCGCGGAAGCTGGAGCTGCCCGGCCTCGAGCACCCTCGTGCTGGATCCGAGATCAGGTGGGGAGATCTGCTCGTCCGGGTGCGACCATCGGGCGGAGGCCTGCAGGTGAGCGTCACCCGCTCGGACGGGCCCCGAGTAGCTTCGGACCGTGCACCTCCGCCTGGGGCCTCACCGATTCGATCTGACGTCGCGGGCGCTGGTGATGGGCATCCTGAACCGCACCCCTGACTCCTTCTTCGACGCGGGGCAGTACTGGGACTTCGACGCGTTCCTGGAGAAGGCCTCTCAGCTCGTGGCCGACGGCGCGGATCTGCTCGATGTGGGGGGCCAGAAGGCCGGACCCGGGTCCGAGGTGAGCGAGGACGAGGAGATGGAGAGGGTCGTACCCGCGGTGGAGGCGCTGGTCGAGCGGTTCGACCTGCCGGTCTCGGTCGACACCTGGCGCTCTTCGGTGTTGAGGGAAGCCCTGGACGCGGGGCGGTCCTCGGCAACGACATCAGTGGGTTCGCGGACGCCGAGTACCTCTCCACCTGCGCGGAGTACGGGGCCTCCGTGGTGGCGACCCACATCCGGCTTGCCCCTCGCGTGCCCGATCCCGATCCGATCTACGGCGACCTGGTGGGCGAGGTGACCGACTTCCTCGCCGAGCGTGCTGCCACTGCCGAGCGCAGTGGTATCCCACCCGAGGGGATCGTTCTCGACGCGGGCCTCGATCTGGGAAAGACAGCTCCGATGTCGATCGAGCTGCTCCGAGCGTCGGATCGGTTGGCGGGTCTCGGCTACCCGCTGCTCCTCTCGGCGTCGAACAAGCGGTTCCTCTGGGAGCACCTCGGGGTGGATCGGGGTGAGGTGAGGGAGGCAACGGCGGCAGCACATGCCCTGGGCGTCGCCCTCGGCTGCAGGATCCTGAGGGCCCACGATGTCCGGCGTGCCTGCCGTGTGGCCGACGTGATGGCGGCGATCCTGGAGGCCGCGTGAGCGATCCGGCTCCTCCCGTGCACCTGGTGAAGGGACGTGACGAGGTGGAGCTACGTCGCGTGGTCGGACGCCTGGTCGACGAGTTGGTGGGCGGGCGGGACAGGGGTCTCGTCCTGGAGGAGCTGACGGAGGAGCAGTACATGGCGGGGCGCGAGACGCCGGACCTCACCGCGGTGGTCAACGCCGCTCAGACCCCGCCGTTCCTCGGTGACCGTCGGGTGGTGGTGGCTCGACAGGCCGGCCTCTTCTCGTCGTCCGAGGCTGTGCAGCCCCTGGTCGACTACCTGCAGGCCCCGCTGGAGACATCCTCTGTGGTGCTGGTCTGGGAGAAGGGCCCCAAGCAGCAGAAGCTGGCGGCCGTTCCCAAGAAGCTCGCGCAGGCGGTGCGGGACGCCGGTGGCGTGACCTTGGACACCGCACCTCCCGCTCAGTCGAGGGCACGCAACCAGTGGTTGGCCGATCAGATCGCCGCATCCGGCCTGCGCCTCGACGCTGCTGCATCACGCCTCGTGGCGACCCAGCTCGGTGAGGACGTCAACCGGGTCGGATCTCTCCTGGAGACCTTGGCCGGTGCGTACGGTCCCGATGCCCGTTTGGGGGTGGAGGAGGTGCAGCCGTTCCTAGGGGAGAAGGGAGGTGTCGCGCCGTGGGACCTCACCGACGCGATCGACGTCGGGGACGTGTCGCTCGCCCTGGAACGTCTCCGGCGCCTGCTGGGTGCCGGAGAGCGCCCCGCACTCGGGATCCTGTACACGCTCCACGGCCACTATCAGAAGATGCTGGTGCTCGACGGACGCGAACCGCTCGACCGTGGCGAGGTCGCCGAGCTGCTCGGAGTCAGCCCCTTCCCTGCGGAGAAGGCATGGAAGCAGGCTCAGAGACTTGGACACGAAGGGATCTCGAGAGCGATCCAGCTCTTGGCGAGGGCTGATCTCGATCTCAAGGGGAGGACCGGCGAACCACCTGAGCTGGTGCTGGAGATACTGGTGGCACGCCTGGCCCACCTGAGGCGCTCTGCCTGAACCCGGGCGGGCACCCCGCCGGCCCACCCTCCTCCACGAGTCGGGGCCCCTGCCCCACCCGTGGCCGTGGAGCCTGAACCCGGGCGGAGGCTCGCGTGGATCAGGCTCCGGCTTCGGCGCTGCCGAGGCGCTTGACGAGACGGGACTTGCGGCGCGCTGCCTGGTTCTTGTGGATGACGCCCTTGCGCGCTGCCTTGTCTATGGCCTTGATGGCCTGCCTCAGGGCCTCGTCGGCGTCGTCGGCCCCCTCCTCACCCGAGCGCACGGCGGTCTTGGTGCGGGTCCTCATCTCTGTGCGGACGGCCTTGTTGCGGAGACGCCGGGTCTCGTTCTGGCGGTTCCGCTTCATCTGGCTCTTGATGTTGGCCACGGCGTTCCTGCTCGGTGTTGTGTGTCGGCTGCCGTCCGGAGCCCGGATGGGCAGGTCCTCGGGGAAGATCCGAGGATACCGGGTTCGGGCGGTCAGCCACCAGCGAGGAACCGGATCGCTGGGTGCGAGGCCTCGCCCGCTACGCTCGATCGGATCCCCGATCGAGCCGGCCGTCTCAGGCTCCGGTCGTCCCCGCTGAGTCGGTCCTCCCCGTGTCCCATCCGAGCCGCATCCGCAACCTGGCCATCGTCGCCCACATCGACCACGGCAAGTCGACGCTGGCCGACCGCATGCTCGAGTTGTGTGGCGCGGTGGAGGAGCGGGAGATGCGTGAGCAGTACCTCGACTCGATGGATCTCGAGAGGGAGCGGGGCATCACCATCAAGCTCCAGTCGGTGAGGCTGGAGTGGAAGGACCACGTCCTCAACCTGATCGACACACCGGGCCACGTCGACTTCGGATACGAGGTCTCGCGGTCGCTCGCTGCATGTGAAGGGGTGGTGCTTCTGGTCGATGCCTCGCAGGGCATCGAGGCACAGACCCTCGCGAACTGCTATCTGGCGCTGGAGAACGACCTCGAGATCGTCGCCGCCCTCAACAAGATCGATCTGCCGGCCGCCGAGCCCGAGCGGTACGCGCGGGAGATCGAGGGCGTCCTCGGGATACCGGCCCACGACATCCTGCGGATAAGCGCCAAGACCGGAGACGGCGTGCCCGAGCTGCTCGACACGCTGGTGGAGCGCATCCCCCCGCCCGCGGGAGATCCGGGAGCACCGCTGCGTGCCCTGATCTTCGACTCGCACTTCGATCAGTACCGAGGTGTGGTGAGCTCGGTCCGCGTCGTCGACGGCACACTGCGCTCGAGGAACCGGATCCTCTTCATGCAGGCGAGGGGAGTCCACGACGCAGACGAGATCGGCGTGCGGAGGCCGAAGGCGACCCCCGTGGAGGTCCTCGGCCCGGGTGAGGTGGGGTACCTCATCGCCGGGATCAAGGATGTCGGCGAGGCCCGCTCGGGGGAGACGGTCACCGACGCCAACCGACCTGCAGCCGGGCCTCTTCCCGGCTACCGCGAGCCGAAGAGCATGGTCTTCTGCGGGCTGTACCCGGTTGACGGCGACGAGTACGAGGCCCTCCGGGACGCGCTCGAGAAGCTGCGGCTCAACGACTCCTCCTTCACCTATGAACCGGAGACCTCGGGAGCGCTGGGGTTCGGGTTCCGATGCGGATTCCTGGGGCTGCTGCACATGGAGATCATCCGTGAACGGTTGGAGCGGGAGTTCGGCCTCAGCCTCATCGCCACAGCACCCTCGGTCGAGTACCACGTGGTCACGAAGGGTGGAGAAGAGCTGGTGGTGGACAACCCCAGCAAGCTGCCGCCAGCAGCCGAGCTGGATACGATCTCGGAGCCGCAGCTCGACTGCACGATCATCACACCGACCGAGTATCTCGGGACGATGATCGACCTATGCCAGTCGCGGCGGGGAGAGCAGCAGAAGCTCGAGTACCTGTCTCCCGAGAGGGTCGAGCTCGCCTACCGGGTCCCGTTGGCCGAGGTGGTGATCGACTTCTTCGACCAGCTGAAGGGTCGCAGCCAGGGCTACGCGAGCCTCGACTACGAGCCGGCCGGGTACGCCCACGCGGACCTGGTGCGGGTGGATCTGCTCCTCCAGGCACAACCTGTCGACGCGTTCAGCATGATCATCCATCGGGACAAGGCCTTCGAGTACGGCCGACGGATGACCGAGAAGCTGCGGGAGCTCATCCCGCGTCAGCAGTTCGACATCCCGATCCAGGCGGCGATCGGAGGGAAGATCATCGCTCGGGAGACCGTGAAGGCCTACCGCAAGGACGTGACGGCGAAGCTGTACGGGGGGGATGTCACCCGCAAGCGGAAGCTCCTCGAGAAGCAGAAGGCCGGGAAGAAGAGGATGAAGACCCTCGGCCGTGTGGAGGTTCCCCAAGAGGCGTTCATACAGGCACTACGTCTCGAGGGCTGAACGACCGGGGGCCACGACCACCCGTCAGCACTCGGTATCATCGAGTGCCAATGGCGTCGGAAGCCCACTCGAAGCGCGAACAGGTGAACCCCACCGCGGCCGACACCCGGCTCCTGGACGAGCGGAAGGCGGCGATCCTTCGCGCGGTGGTCGAGGGGTACATCGAGACGGCTCAGCCCGTGGGTTCGGGGCACGTGTCCCGAGCAGCCAGCATCGGGGTGTCCCCGGCGACGGTCCGCAACGAGATGGTGGCCTTGGAGAAGGAGGGCTACCTCGAACAGCCCCATACCAGCGCGGGCAGGATCCCGACCGAGAAGGGCTACCGGTTCTTCGTCGACACGCTCGCGCAGCCCGGCTCGCTGGCGCGGGGCCAGCGCCAGCAGGTGTCGGAGTTCTTCGCCACCGCGCACGGCGAGCTGGAGAGGATGCTGGAGGACACGACCCGACTGCTGGCGAGCCTCACGGACTACGCGGCCCTGGTGATCGGCCCCCAACACGAGGGCGCGACGATCAAGTCGGTTCAACTGGTCGGCCTCACGGACAAGGTCGTTCTGCTGGTCGTGGTGCTCTCCAGCGGGATCGTGGAGAAGCACCGGCTCGACGTTCCGGACGGGTGTGACGAGATCCGAATCGCCGCCGCCACGGCGCGCCTCAACGAGGCGCTGGTGGGTCGGGTGATGGGTTCCGGTGCCCAGCCGGCCCCGACGGGCGATGCCGGCACCGACGAGATGGTGAGGCTGGCGCTCGAGGCTGTCGGACCGGGCCAGAGCAGCGACGCCGACGCGGTGTACGTAGGTGGCGCGGCGAGGATGGCGAGTGCGTTCGACGGTGTCGAGACGGTGCGCGAGGTCCTCTCCATCCTCGAGCAGCAGCTGGTCGTGGTCAGCCTCATGCGGGACGTCATCGATCGAGGCCTCAGCGTGGCGATCGGGACCGAGACCGGGATGAAGACGCTCGCGGAGTGCTCGCTGGTGGTAGCTCCGTACTCGGTGGAGGGAGGACCCGCGGGACGGTGGGTGTGCTCGGTCCCACTCGCATGAACTACCCCCAGGCGATGGCCGCGGTGGCGGTGGTGAGCAAGCGCCTCGGGACAGCGCTCGGTGAGTCCGGTTGAGCGGCGCTCGCGACTTCTACGAGGTCCTGGGCGTGAGCCGATCGGCCACGACCGAGGAGATCAAGCGCGCCTACCGGACCAAGGCGCGTCAGCTCCATCCCGACGCCAATCCCGACGACCCCGAGGCGGAGGGTCATTTCAAGGAGTTGGCACTCGCCTACGAGACGCTCTCTGATCCCGAGCGCCGGCAACGGTACGACATGTTCGGTCCCGAGGCGGTCGGCGAGCGCTCGGGGGACTTCTTCGGATCAGGTGGGCTGGGCGACATCTTCGAGGCCTTCTTCGGGTCGTCGGGCCCGTTCCCGGGTGGCAGGTCAGGGCGGGGGGGTCCGCCGCGAGGGGCAGACCTCGAGGTCACGATCCTGCTCGACTTCGAGGAAGCCGTGTTCGGCTGCCAGCACGACGTGGATGTCCGAACGGCGATCGCCTGCGAGATGTGTGAGGCCACGGGCGCTGCATCCGGAACACGACCGGTGGTGTGCGGTGACTGCGGGGGGGCTGGACAGATCCGGCAGGTGAGGCAGTCGTTCCTGGGGCAGATGGTGACGCAGACCGTGTGCCCACGCTGCGGCGGGTTGGGTCGGGTGATCGAGAACCCCTGCCCGGAGTGCCGGGGAGAGGGTCGGAGCATCGTGGAGAAGACGTACACCGTCGACGTGCCCCCCGGGGTGGACTCGGGGGATGTGCTCAACCTTCCCGGGCGCGGTGCAGCGGGCCAGTGGGGCGGTGTTCCGGGCGACCTCTTCATCAAGGTGAGGGTCCAGCCCCACGATCGCTTCGAGCGCCACGGCGCCGACCTTCTCCACGAGCTCCACATCCCCGTCACGCAGGCGGCGTTGGGAGCGCGGCTCGAGTACGAGACCCTCGACGGCACCGAGACGCTCATCGTGCCCCCGGGCACCCAGACCGGGAACCTGTTCCGCCTCCGTGGGCAGGGCGTGCCTACGGGCCGAGGCGCCCGAAGGGGCGACCTTCTGGTGCGGGTGGCCGTGGACGTGCCGGAGCGGCTCGACGCTGAGCAGGAGAAGCTCCTCCGGACCTTGGCGGAGCTCCGCGGTGAGCCGGTGGCACCGGCTGAGGACGGACTCCTGGGCCGCCTGCGATCCGCGTTCAAGTAGTGCAGCCGTGGCGAGTGCGAACGCTTCGCGGATGCCGGGGCCGATCGCATTCGTCGACGACCTCGACGAGCCGGCGTTGGATCCCGAGGACCAGCACCACTTCGAGAGGGTTCTGCGCATCGCACGGGGTGATCGGATGGTGCTCAGCGATGGTCGGGGTAGGTGGAGGGAGTGCGTCTTCGGCCGGCCACCCCGACCCGCGGGACCGATCGTCGTCGAACCACGGACGGCACCGGAGCTCGCCGTCGGCTTCGCTCTGGTGAAGGGGCAGCGGCCTCAACTGATAGTGCAGAAGCTCACCGAGCTGGGCATCGATGTGATCGTGCCGTTCGTGGCCGAGCGCTCGGTGGTCAGGTGGTCGGAGGACCGGGCGGAGCAGCAGACGCGCCGCATGAGGCGGGTGTGCCGCGAGGCCGCGATGCAGTCACGTCGGTGCCGTCTTCCGGAGGTCTTGTCACCGGTGCCGTTCCTGGAGGCCTCACGGCGACCAGGAGCGGCACTCGCCGATCCGGGAGGCGAAGGGCCGTCCCTGGCCCACCCTGTCCTGTTGGTGGGTCCGGAAGGGGGTTGGTCGGAAGCAGAGCGCGCCGTGGGCCTCCCGCGGGTGGCTCTCGGTGCCGCCGTGTTGAGGGCCGAGACGGCGGCCATCGCTGCTGGAGTGGTGCTCAGCGGTCTGAGAGAAGGCCTCTTCGGAGCGCGAGCGTGACGGAGGGTGAGAAATCGCCTTCGATCATCCAAGTAGCGCTTGGTTTGGCCACGGAGCGCGGTTAGCCTGACGAAGGCGATGTGAACAGAAGGACCGACCTCGGCGGGGGTGGGTCGGTGGCTGAGTCAGCGGCCAGGAGGGGAGAAGAGGGTGGTTGCCGAGCTCAAGGAACCGACCGAACCGCCGGGTGAGTACAGCCGCCTGGTGGGTGCCCGTCTGCGGGCCATCCGAAGGCAGAAGAAGCTGTCCCTCCAGGACGTCGAGCTCATCTCCGAGCAGGAGTTCAAGGCGTCCGTGCTGGGCGCCTACGAGAGAGGTGAGCGAGCGATCTCCGTGCCTCGTCTCCACCGCCTGGCCAGCCTGTACCACGTTCCGGTGGACCAGCTGTTGCCGGGTGATGACGAGGGCGAGGAGCCGTCGGCGGAGTCGGAGCGACGGGCCACCGAACGCGACTCGGTGAAGATCGACCTGACCCGCCTCGACCACCTCTCCGGACCGGAGGCGGACATGCTCGAGCGGTATCTCTCCATGATCCAGGTCCAGCGGCAGGACTTCAACGGCCGCATGCTCACGATTCGCAGAGATGACCTGCGTGCGATCGCCTGCATCCTCGGTACCGGCGTCGATGCTGCCGGAGAGAGGCTCGACGATCTCGGTCTGAGCCTCACCCGGCGCTGACTCCCTCGCGTCGCTCAGCGCGAGCGCTCGCGCATCCAGCAGCACCTCCGATTCTGCGCCACCAGCTTGTCCTGGAGCTCAACCGGGGAGCACCAGCACCTGCCCGGGATAGATGAGGTCCGGGTTGCCCGGATCCACGAGCCGCTCTCGATTGACTTCGATCAGATCCTGCCAGTAGCCGACGATCTCGCGGAGGTCGGGCTCGCTTCCGGCGCGATCGGTGAGGGCCTCCTCGGCGATCCCCCAGAGGTGGTCACCCGCGGCCACCAGCCAGTGCGTCTCCGCGCCGCTCCGAACCGGGTCCCGGGAATCCGCTCCGGCCCCAGGCGCGGCGAGCTCGCCGGGTTGGACGGGCTCGGCAGGAGAGGCCTCATCGACCGATGGGTTCGGGGGCGCGGACGGATGTGGCAGCTGTTCCATCCGAGCCACTCCGTTGCCTGGCACTGGGGTCGTTGGCTCGGGTGCGTTGGTGGTCATCTCGGTGAGGCCCTCCTCGACCTCCGCCCCGTCTGAGGGGAGGGGGACCATCCAGGCCCGCTGGACGGGCTCGGTGGCAGCCGACGTCGCTGGGGGATCGCTGGAGGGCTGGGCCAGGGCGGGAGGGGCTGCACCCGCGACCGCGGTGAGAGCGAGACCGGCGACGTGGCGAAGCCGCGGGTGGAAGGGTGGCCGGGTGCCGCGAGCCCATCGCGGGACCTCCTGGACGACCAGGGTGAGGAGCAGCAGGATGGCCAGACCTGAGGCGGATGCGATGCCGATCCAGAAGAGGCTGGTGACGACCGCGGCCTCGATCCCCACCTCTCCTGCCCATGAGGCGACTGCGTCCAGCGATCGAGGTGGGGGTGGGAGCGCCTTCTCCAGCCCTCCGAGCGCGAGGCCGGCGGCGAGGAGAGCAGCGGCTCTACAGGCGAAGGATGTTGGGCAATCGCGGATGATCAAGGTGGGACCTCTCTCTGTGGTGATCGGGACGGGGGAGCTCATGAGGGCAGAGGGGAGGGGAGGTCGAAGACGGTGCCGTCCGCCCTCGTGAGGCGAGGCGGTCCACAGCGACCCTCGGAGGGCGAGCGTTCGAACCCGACGGCACCATCGAGGATCGCGCCCGAGGACACCTCGACTGCCTGCCCGGGCTCCGCCCAGGTCTCGAACAGGAACAGCTCGCCGGTCAGGGGGCGCAGGACGGCCACGGTGGTCGTGCCGTCGCAATCCCAGTCTCCGGCGGCGAGCGAGTCCCCGGTCTGGCCGACCTTCCAGACCTTGCCTCCGACCCTCACGATCTGGGCTTCGATCTCGATGACGTCGTCGCAGCCGTCGCCGTCGATGTCGACGACGGCTGCCTCGGAGCAGGAAGCGGCAGGGTGGATCGCCCCGACGCGCTCCGAGGTCGGCCCGTGTCCGTCAGCAGGGAGCGCGGGCTGGGTGGAGGCCTCTCTGCCGTCTCCGGCGGGGAGGCGGCCGGGTCGGCCGGGGGAGTCGGCTCCGGAGGCGATCAGGAGGGCCAAGGCCGCCGCGGCCGACAGAGCGGCCGGGATCAGGAACGTCGCTGTGCGGCGGGGAGGCGCTGGCTCGCTGGCCGTGGCGCGGAGGCGCTCCAGGTCGTCATCGCAGGTGTGGCCGGCCGGAGCGGCTTCGCCGGGAGGTTCACCACGATCGGCGGGCTCTCGGGCTCCGGGGTGGGAGCGGAGCGCTCCGGCGGAGGATGTGTGGGGAGCGTCGGTCGGGGGGTCGAGGCGTGCGTTCGGAACCGTCTCCTGGATGGCGCGCGCGAGCTGACGCGTGGAGGGCCGATGGGCGGGCTCCGGGGCGAGGGCATGATCGGCGAGCAGCCGCAGAGCGCGGCGGTGGTAGCGGTCGGAGCGGATCCGCAGCGCGAAGAGGCGGGGCCGCGAGTCGGGGATCGGCTCGGTGTCGGGGTCCTCACCGAGGAGGTGGTGCATGAGCCTGCCCAGAGACGCTACGTCATCCGCTCGGCCACTCCAGAGAGTTGCCGGATCGTCGGCGCCAGTCGGGGCGATCTCCTCCGTCGATGCGGAGGCGAAGTCGCAGAGCACCGGGAGACCCGCGCCGTCGAGCAGCACGTGGGACGGGCGGAGCGCGTTGTGGGTGATGCCGATCTCGTGCAGGTCAGCGACGGTTGCCGCGACGGCTGCGACGATCGCGGCTGCCTCCGGGACCGATCGTGGTCGGTGGGTGGCGAGCGAGTGGGCGCCGACCCAGGCCGTGACCAGCTCGAGCCGACCCGCCGGGGAGCGTTCGAGCCCGACCAGCCCGACGACACCGGGGTGCCGCGCCCGCTCCAGCATCAGCGCCTCGTGCTCGAGCGCTGCATCCTCAGCCGGGGTGCTCGCCCGCTTCCGGGCGAGGAGCCGACCGTCCACCCCGGCACCCAGGCAGACCCGCCCGCTCATGCAGGGCCAGTGCTCAGAGATATGGACATAGCAGGAAATATACGGGAACGTCACTAGACGGGGCAAGAGGGACCCACCACGACGCCCCTGAGACCGCGTTGGGTCCATCGCCCTTCGATGGACCGGACGTGGCAGGATGGCCCAACTCGACTAGGGCCGGACTCCGCCCAGGGACCCAGCTCGAGTTCACGGGCTCGTGATGGGTGGAGGCATGGGAAGGGAGCTATGCATGGGTGAGGCACGATCGTTCCGGGTTCTGGTGGCGCTCGCCTTGATGGCCCTGGTGGCGGTGGGTTGCGGCTCGGACGACGCCGCCGACGATGAGGGGAGCTCGACCACGACTGCGCGGTCGAGGCTCGTGGAGCCTGAAGGCGATCCCGTCTCGGGGGGTTCGCTCGTGTTCGGCGTCGAGGCCGAGACCACCGGGTGGGATCCGAGGATCGACCGGTGGGCCATCTCGGGCCACCAGGTGGCCCAGGCCCTGTACGACACGCTCGCCGCGTACGACGAGAGCGGTGAGGTCCGTCCGAACCTCGCCGAGTCGTTCACCCCGAACGAGGACTTCACCGAGTGGGAGATCGGGCTGAGGGAGGGCGTCACCTTCCACGACGGGTCGCCACTCGACGCGGCAGCGGTGAAGGGCGTCCTCGACGGTCACATCGCCTCTCCGCTCACTGGGCCGATATTCCGGACGGTCGAGTCGGTCGAGGCCGTGGACGAGCTCACGGTCCGAGTGACGATGTCCTCACCGTGGGCTTCGTTCCCTGTGGTGCTGACGATGCAGGTGGGTTATGTACCGGCTCCTTCGCAGCTGGAGGGTGGCGACGCATCGGAGGTGCCGATCGGGACCGGACCGTTCGAGTTCGTCGACTGGCAGCCTGATTCGAAGCTCGTGGTCCAACGGAACCCCGACTACTGGCGCAGCGACGCCAACGGAGTGCAACTCCCATATCTCGACGAGGTGGAGTTCCGGCCGATCCACGAGTCGGCCCAGCGGGTGAACGCACTGGTCTCCGGCGACATCCACGCCTTGCACACAAGTGATCCGCGCTCGGTGGAGAACCTGAGGTCGGAGGCAGATGCCGGCAACATCCAGGAGATCGAGGACGGAGGACTCGGAGAGGAGACGTTCGTCATGCTCAACACGATGTCGCCCCCTCTTGACGACCCCGATGTGCGGAGGGCGCTGGCTCTTGCCACCAACGCTCCCGCATACGCGGAGACGGTCGATCGGGGCATCAGGGAGGTCACGCGCACGCCGTTCGCCGAGGGACTCCCCTGGTACAGCGAGGAGGCTGCCGAGGCATACCCGGCCTTCGACCCCGAGGCGGCAAGGGCGTTGGTGGAGGAGATCGAGGCGGAGCAGGGACCTCTCGAGGTGACTCTCGGGACGACCCCCACACCGGAGAACCGCGAGGCCATCCAGTTCCTCGGCGCCCTCTGGGAGGAAGTGGGAATCGATGTCGAGTACAAGGAGACCGAACAGGGCGTGTTCATCACAGACGCCATCGCCGGCAACTTCGAGGCGAACCTGTGGAGGCAGTTCGGCGCGGCCGACCCCGACGGGGACTACGTCTGGTGGGACATCAACAACGCGAACGACATCGGGAGCTTCTCTCTCAACTTCGCGCGCAATCGGGACGAGGAGCTCCAGGCTGCGCTGGATCGGGGTCGCGAGTCGGACGACCCCGACACCAGGAAAGAGGCCTACGACGAAGCACAGCGGCTCATGAACGAGGACATCCCCTACCTGTGGCTGACTCACACGGTGTGGGCGATCGGGGCCGACAACACGGTGCGGAACCTGGGGGAGGGATCGTTGCCGGACGGTGAGCCCTTGCTGGGTCTGGGAGCCGGGTTCTACGGCTCGATGAGCCTCACCGAGGTGTGGCTGGAGGAGTAGAGCCGCCGACGCCGGGGACGGGTTGCCGTACCCGACTCACCAGGGCTCGTGCGGTCGCTCGTGAGGTGTGTTCGGCGCGTGGCTGGGCGTCTCACCGTCGCCACGCTGGTGGATGGGCACGTAGGTCCGCTCCTCTTCGCCCGTGTACAGCTGGCGAGGCCTGGCGATCCTGTGGTCCTGCTCCAGAAGCTCCCGCCAGTGGGCTAGCCAACCCGAGACCCTCGGGATGGCGAAGAGCACGGGGAACATGGCGATGGGGAACCCCATGGCCTGGTAGATGAGACCGGAGTAGAAGTCGACGTTCGGGTACAGGCGACGACTGATGAAGTAGTCGTCCGAGAGAGCGACCTCCTCCAGCTTGAGTGCGATGTCAAGCAGGGGGTTGCGGCCCGTCACCTCGAACACCTCGTCGGCGGTGCGCTTGATGATGCGGGCGCGCGGGTCGTAGTTCTTGTAGACGCGGTGGCCGAAGCCCTGCAGCCGGACCTCCCCCGTCTTCACCCGCCGTACGTACTCGTCCACGTTCTCGAAGGAGCCGATCTCGGTGAGCATTCGGATGACTGCTTCGTTGGCACCCCCGTGACGCGGGCCGTACAGCGCGGCGCATGCCGCCGCAGCGGCGGAGTAGGGATCCGCGTGAGCGCTCCCCACCACACGCATCGCCGTCGTGGAGCAGTTCTGCTCGTGGTCGGCGTGGAGGATGAACAGCACGTCGAGTGCGCGGGAGAGCCGGGGATCGGCCTCGTAGCGGAGCTCGCCCGTCTTCCACATCATCGAGAGGAGGTTGGTTGCGAAGTCGAGCGTGTTGTCGGGATAGACGAACGGCATCCCGACGCTGAACCGGTGCGCACCGGCGGCGATGGTGGGCATCTTGGCGATGAGCCGGATGATCTGGAGCATCCGGACGTCGGGGTCGTGGATCTCCTTGGCATCCGGGTAGAACGTCGAGAGCGCCGCGACCGCAGACACCAGTATCCCCATCGGGTGGGCGTCGTGGTGGAAGCCCTCTATGAAGCGCTTCCGCACGTTCTCGTGGATGAACGTGTGGTGCGTGATCTCGTGTCGCCACCAGTCCAGCTGCTCACGGGTGGGCAGCTGGCCGTGTATGAGCAGGTAGCTCACCTCCAGATACGAAGACCTCTCGGCGAGCTCGTCGATCGGATGGCCGCGGTACCGGAGGATGCCGGCCTCCCCGTCGATGTAGGAGACCGCGCTGGAGGTGATCGCGGTGGAGGCAAGGCCCGGGTCGTAGAACCAGATCCCCGGGAGGAGCTTCCCCCACTCGGTGGAGTCGATCCCTCCGTTGGTCAACGGGATCTCGATGGACTCCCCGCTGCGGTTGTCGGTGATGGTGATGCTCTCCGCCAATGATCCCCCTGGTCGAGCCCGCTCAGGCGCTGGATGCGAGCTCGGGATGTGGTGGTTCTCGATCTCCACATCCTACGAGAGTCGCAGCCCCTACACGGCCGTCGGGGGTGTCCACGAGGCTCACAGTGGGCTGTTGTCGTGAGGACGGCCGATCATCCTCTCTCGCTTCTCCTCGAGGCTCGTCACTGCCCTCGTGAGGATCCGCCGCGTCTCGGAGGGTTCGATGACCTGATCGATCGATCCACGCTCCGCTGCCACGTACGGGTTGAGCAGGCGCTCCGAATAGGCCTCTTGGAGGAGGTTGCGCTCGGCATCAGGGGATCCTCGGTGGAGGATCTCGACCGCACCGCGAGCACCCATCACCGCTATCTCGGCGCCTGGCCACGCGAGGGCGAGGTCGTTGCCCATCTCCTTGGAGTCCATGACGATGTAGGCACCGCCGTAGGACTTCCGGAGGGTGACGCAGATTCGGGGGACGGTCGCTCGCGCGTAGGCGAAGGCGAGCTGAGCGCCGTGACGGATCATGCCCCGCCACTCGAGATCCTTCCCGGGCAGGAAGCCCGGCGTGTCCACGAACGTGATGATGGGCAGGTTGAAGGCGTCGCAGAACCCGACGAACCGGGCCCCCTTCTGGCTGGCGGGGATGTCGAGCGTGCCTGCGAGGTGCAGTGGCTGGTTCGCGACGATCCCGACCGGACGGCCGGCCAGCGTGGCCAGGGCGGTGACCAGGTTCGACGCCCATCCGCCGCGCAGCTCCAGCAGCTCGTTGTCGTCCAGCACGGCCCGGAGCACGTCTCTCACGTCGTAGGTGCCTGCCGGGTTGGGTGGCAGCAGCTCGCCTGCTTCCGCCACGGGGCGGTCCAGGGGATCCCAGCAGGGTCTGCATCGAGGCGCCTGATCGCAGTGGTCGGGGAGGTGGGCGAGGAGCTCGGCGGTGAGGTCGAGCGCCTCGGCGCGGTCGGTGGCGAGCAGCGATGCCACGCCGGTCCTCGTCCAGTGCGACTCGGCACCGCCGAGGTCCAGGGCATCCAGGTTCACCCCCGTGTACTGGCGCACCATGGTCGGCCCGTTGACGAAGGCGTGGGCATCCATGGTCATCACGACCTGGTCGGCCAGGCCGAGCAGGAGTGCCGAGCTCGAGATCGCCGGCCCGGTGACGCAGAGGATGACAGGAACGACGCCCGAGGTTCGCACGAGCGCCCTGGCTGCCCGTCCCCACCCGTGCGAGGCCTGGATCCCGTCGCGCACCAGAGGACCGGTCGCGTCGACCACCGCCACCAGGGGGAGCTGGGTGTCCAGTGCCGTCTCGGCAGCGTGGGCGAGCTTCTCTCCGTCGGTGAGGCTCAGGGTGCGCGACGGTATGGCACCCGGCCCGATCTCGACGAGGACGACCTCCCGGCCGCCCAGCTCGCCGAGCATCGCCGTGACCGAGCCGGAAGTCCCGGCTCTGAGGTTCAGCACGCTCACTGCAGCTGCGACCCCCCTTGTTCGCCGCAGGTTACCGGCGGCCGGCCCGGCGGTCGCGACCGGTGGCCGGGTGGATCCCGGGCTGGCCCTCCGCTTCTCTTCCGATCAGCTCTGTGAGCACGTCTCGGAGGGCACGGGCCGGGGCGGGGAGGAGTCCTCTCCTGTGGCGGGCGAGGCCGACCGAGCGGCCGGGAGCACCGGAGAGCGGTAGCCGCGCCCACTCCCCACCCACCCAGCCGGGTGCAGCCGAGGCGGGGAGAACCGCGGTGCCGAATCCACGGAAGGCGAGGGTCGCCAACAGGCGCATCCCGTCGATCTCCGCCTGGGCCCGCAGGCGGATCCCGGCTTCGTCGGCAGCCTGCTCGAGGCGTCGCCGGAAGGCCGTACCGGGGGCGGACAGGAGCAGCGGCACATCGTCGAGCTCCGCGAGGGCGACGCGCTCGCGATCGTGGAAGGGATGTCCCCTCGGCACCACGAGCACGGCCTCTTCGTCGAACAGAGGCTCGACCTGGACCTCCGGCTCGTCGACCGGCAGGTTCACCACCGCGAGGTGGAGCCGCCCGTTGACGAGCTGGGGTACCAGGGAGGTGGTCGTGGCGTCCACCACCACGATCTCGACCTTGGGGTGCTCGCGCTCCATCGCGTCCAGGAGCAGCGGTACGAGCCACCGGGCGGTGGTGCCGATGACGCCGATCCGGGCTCCGCCCGACACCTCGTCGCGGAGCGACCGGACATCGGAGTCGATCGCCGCGAGCTCCTGCTGGATCCTCCTCGACCGCTCCACCACGGCCAGGCCCTCCTCGGTCAGCTCTCCTGTCGAACGGTCGACGAGGTTCGAACCGAGCTCCTGCTCGAGACGGGCGATGTGGTTGGAGACGTTGGACTGGACGGTGTGGAGTGCACGCGCGGCGCTGGAGAAGCTCCCGTGATCGGCGATCGCCACAAGGGCGTTCAGCTGACGCAGATCCATCGTGCGCAATGATGGCACCTATCAACAGGAACTGTTGGACAGATCGGGCCACCCATGGGCAGAGTGATCGGGTAGCACCTCTCGAGAGCAAGGCCCGCCCCCCGGGCCACTCGAAGGGTCGAAGGTCTGGGAGTCTCCCCCCACTTCCAGCCCGTGAAGCGGAGGCCGGCCCGAGGGCCGGCCTCCGTGCGTTCCGCGGTGAGACACATGCGCGGTGGCGCGGGTACGTTGACCCGATGGGCAGGTCTGCCGCTGTCTTCGATCTAGATCGGACCCTGATCCGCGGCGCGAGCGGTCCGGTGATCACCGAGGCGCTGCAGCAGGTCGGCCTCCTGCCGGGAAGATCGGTGCCGGGTCAGAGCTTGGTGTTCCGCTTCTACGACCTGGTCGGTGAGACCCGGCCAGCGATGCTGATGACCCGCCAGCTTGCCCGCGCCAGCGCCGGCTGGTCGGGTGATCTCCTGCGGAAGGCCGGAGTGCTCGTCGCCGAGCGGCTGATCGAGATGGTGCAGCCGTTCGCCCGCAGCGCCATCGAGGAGCATCGGGCTGCGGGACGAGAGCTGGTTCTTGCGACCACGACACCGGAGCAGCTGGTCCGGCCGCTCGCCGAGGAGCTCGGGATCTCCCACGTCCTGGCTACTCGGTACGAGGAGGCCGAAGGCCTGCTCACCGGGCGGATCGACGGAGGCTTCATCTGGGGCGGACAGAAGTGCGCGGCCTTCGAGGCCTGGGCCGAGGAGCTGGGCGTGCTCGTCGAGGAGAGCTACGCCTACTCGGACAGCTGGTTCGATCGACCGCTGCTCGGTCGGGTCGGCCATCCGGTCGCGGTGAACCCCGATCCCAGGCTGGCGATGTTGGCTGTGGCGCGCAGGTGGCCCGTGGTGTGGTTCGACGTGCCCCCGGGGGTTCCGAAGCTCGCGGGCGTGGTGGAGCCCCAGCGGATGATCATGCCGCTGGCGCGGAGAGAGCTCCTGCCCTGGGTCCGGTTCGACCTGGAAGGCCTCGACCGGATCCCTGACAGCGGACCGGTCATCCTCGTGGCGAACCACCGCAGCTACTTCGATCCTCTCGCCATCGGCTACGCGCTCGCGAAGAAGGGCAGGCCGGCTCGCTTCCTCGGCAAGAAGGAGGTCTTCGACGTCCCGGTGGTCGGCAACCTCGTAGCTGCACTGGGCGGGATCAGGGTGGATCGCGGGACCGGTTCCGGTGAGCCTCTCGAACGGGCGGCGGAGGCGCTCCTGGCGGGGGAGCTCGTCGCGATCATGCCTCAGGGAACGATCCCCCGTGGCCGTGCCTTCTTCGATCCGGTGCTGCGAGGACGCTGGGGCGCCAGCGCGTCTGGCGACGATGACGGGAGCGTCGGTGGTGCCCGTCGGCATCTGGGGCACCGAGAAGGTCTGGCCCCGCAGCGCGCGCCTCCCGAACCTGCTGGCGGTGACGGATCCGCCCACGGTCCGCGTCCGTGTCGGCGAACCGGTGGAGCTCGCGGGTCACGACCTGGGAGAGGACACGGAGAGGATCATGGACGCGATCACCGCGCTTCTCCCGCCGGTCGCTCACGTGGAGCGAGAGCCGACGGAGCGGGAGCTGGCGATGACTTTTCCACCCGGATACCAGGGCGATCCGGACCATGAGGCGGACCGCCGTCCCGGAGAGGACTGAGTGACCCTCCCAGCGGGGCTGGATCCCCCCGGAGGACGAGCATCCGAGGACGATCGGGGCGGGGCGGTGCAGTGGCACCGGGCCGCGGCCGTGTTGTGGCGTCGATCTCTGGATGGCGTGATCCTCGCCCGGTGGGACGACGACGGTGAGCCGACGCAGCTCACCTCGACCGGCAGGGCGGTGTGGGACCTGCTGGAGGAGCCGCTGTCGGTCGAGCGGCTCGTCGAGGTGCTCTCGGCCAGCTATCAGGCCGAACCCGAGGTGATCGAGCGCGACGTCACAGCGCTCCTTCAGGAGCTCGAGGGGCGCGGGTTCGTCTTCCGGGAGCCGCGCGAGGAGGTCGGAGGGTGAGCCGGGATCTCTGGAGCTCACCGAGCGCGGGGCGCCGCGATCGCTGCCTTCGGTCTGGAGTCCCGCTACGAACCACCGGAGGAGCCGCTCCCGGAAGACGCCTGGAGCGGAGTGCTCGGCGAGGCGCACGCGGGTCGTCTCCTCGGATTCCTGGTCTCGGCAGTGGAGGAGGGGTGCTTCCCGGTCACGGGAGCGCAGCGCGAGGAGCTTCGGGTCGCGTGCGGCTCGCAGATCCACCACGAGCTCCTGCTCGAGAGGGAACTGGTTCCGATGGCCCGTCTCCTCGAGTCCCGGGGGATCCCCTACAGGCTCATGAAGGGCGCGGCGCTCGCACACGCGGCCTACCCGGATCCTCGCCTGCGAGGCTTCGGTGATCTCGACGTGCTTCTGCATCGCGGGTCCTACGACCTCGCCACCAGTGCCCTGGGGGAGCAGGGCTACCGGCAGGCGAGGCCGGAGCTCCGCCCCGGCTTCGACGCTCGTTTCGGCAAGGGCGGGATGTTGGTCACGGCCTCGGGTCACCAGGCGGACCTCCATTCGAGCTTCGTGGTCGGCGCCCTGGGCATCCTCATCGATCCGGACGACCTCTTCGCGACGGAGGTCCGAGTTCGGGTGGGTGATCAGGCCATCTCCACCCTCGGACTCGAGGAGCTCTTCCTCCAGAGCTGCTATGCAGCTGTGCTGGCCGACCGGCCACCGGCCGTCCGCTATTCGAGGGACGTCGCGGAGATGGCGATCCGCCGCGACCTCGACGTCGCGAGGATCAGCGAGCTGGCGCGATCCTGGTCGGCACGACCGGTGGTCGCCGCCGCAGTCCAACAGGCGTGGTCGTGGCTGAGGCTCGACACCGAACACGAGCTGCTCGACTGGGCGCGAGCCCTGGCCGCGACGCGTCGCGAACGGGTCCTCTTCGAAGTCCACCATCGCTACGGTCACACGGCGGCCGAGATCGCGGGTGTCGCGGTGGTACCAGGACTGCGTTCCCGGATCAGCTACCTGTCGGCACTGGCTCTGCCGACCGCCGGTTACCGTGAGGCGATGGGCCGAACGCCACTGGGACACCTGCGCGAGGCAGTCGACAGGCTCCTCACCCAGCCGGTCCGAAGACGGCGGGGTGAGCGGTGAGGGTCGCCTGGCGACGGCGTGAGGACGTGCTCTGGCGGCACGTCGGCTCGGTTCTGGTGCTTCGGCCCCGTGAGCGCAAGGACCCGGCGGAGCCGCTCGTGGTGACCGAGCCGGGTGCCGCCGTCTGGGAGCTCCTGGACCAGAGGCGGAGCATCGACGAGCTCGTGGAGGCGATGGGGGAGCGGGATGGTGACGAGCTCGAGCAGGTGCGGCACGACCTGCTCGAGCTCCTGCGGCGGCTGACGGCCGAGGGAGCTGTGGACGCCATCGAACTGGCGGAGCCATGAGCGCCGAGAGGGATCCTGGCCTCGGGGCGCTGAATCGGCGTCCTGACCTGGAGTGGGCAGAGCTCGATGGCGAGGTCGTCGTCTTCGACCAAGCCGGCATGGCGGTGCACCTGCTGAACCCGTCGGCCGCTCGAGTCTGGTGTCGCCTCGACGGGGTCACGACGGTGGGCGAGGTCGCTTCGTGGCTGGCGGACGAGCATCGCGCCGACGAGGACCTCGTTCGGCGCGATGTGGAGACAGTGCTGGTCGATCTGGACGAGCTGGGTCTGCTCTCGGGATCGACCCCGGAGGCGGAATGCTCCTTGCCGGGCCCGGCTCCCGAGGACCCACCACCGCCGACGCCGCCGGCCCCTCCTTCGTCGAAGCCGCCCCGCGCCTATGGTCTCGCCCGTCTCGGCACCTACAGGGCATTGGGTCTCGACTTCGTTGTCGACACCGACGGGGTGGAGGGAGCGGGTCTTGTCGAGATGCTGCAGCCGCTGGGGGGGCCGGAGCCAGCACAGGGCCGGCCGCTGACGCGGATCACCATTGCGAGAGTCGGGGCATCCGCCTGGCCGCTCCAGGTCTGGATCGGGGAGGAACCGATCGGCACGATCGACTCGCCCGATCGTCTAGCGGAGCACCTCTTGTGGCAGATCGTCCACCGGGCCGTTGCCTCGGTGCCGGGTGGCCCCGTGCTGCACGCCGCAGCCGCGGCCTCCTCGGACCGGGGGGTGCTCCTCCCCGGTCCGTCCGGCGCGGGGAAGTCGACGCTCGTCGCGGCGCTCGTCGAACACGGTCTCACCTATCTGGGAGACGAGGCGATCGGCCTCGACCTGCACGATCGGGTCCTGCTCCCCCTGCCGAAGCCGGTCAAGCTCGATGTGGCGGCGCTCGAGCTGTTCTCGTGCGCTTGGGCCGCTGAAGCGCGGGAACGGGCCTCGGGGTCCTCGCGTCACATCCCACCGGACCGGATTCGCGCAGGCTCGGTCAGTGGGCCGGTGTCGCTGGCCGCAGTGGTGCTCCCGGGTCACGAGCCGGCTGAGAGCACCTGCCTCGAACCCATCCCGCGCTCCGCGGCGCTCACCACCCTCACCAGCCAGGTCTTCGCACCTGGTCTCTCCCGGGAGGACTTCCCAGGGCTGGTCGAGCTCGTGCGTGCGGTACCGGCGTACCGGGTCTCGGGTGACGACCTGGCCTCCACCTGCAGACTGGTAGAGGAGCTCCTCACCGCCCCGGGGAGATGATCTCGACCGACGGGCTCTGCCCGGCGATCGCGGCGGAGGGCCTCCGGACGCGGGACGGGGAGTACCCCGATGCTCCCCTCGACCCCGTCGCGTGGGGGAGCTTGCTGTCCGAAGCGTTCGCCGGGCGTCTCACCGGACTGCTGTGGTCGGCTGTGGAGCGGGGAGCGTTCCCCGTGACCGCAGAGCAGGAGCAGGAGCTGGAGGCGTCGCAGGTGGAGGCGATGGTGGCAGCGGTCGAGCTCGAGGCGCTCCTCCTGGAGGCCATCGACTGGTTCGATTCAGCGGGGATCGCCGCGCGGGTCGTGAAGGGCCCCGCATCGGCCAACCTCCTCTACCCCGATCCGGCGCTACGGCCCTTCGGCGACGTCGACCTCCTCGTGCAGGCTGCGGAGATGTCGAGCGCCTGTCGCATCCTGGAGAGCCGCTCCGGACACCGCCGGTTCCCCGAGCCACGACCTTCCTACGATCGGGAGTTCGGAAAGGGGGTGTCGTTCGTCATGCCTGGCCCGCTAGAGCTCGATCTCCACCGCACGCTCAGCCCGGGGCCGTACGGGTTGGCGGTGCGGCTGGACGACCTCTTCGACAGGTACCTGACCTTCCCGCTCGGCGGGAGGGATGTGCCGGCCCCGGAGTACGACCTGCAGCTCCTCGCTGCCTGCTACCACGCAGTGCTGGGCTCGGCCGCGCCGCCGCTCATGGGCCTGCGCGACGTCGTGCAGCTCGTCATGACCACGGACGCCGGGGAGACGGCACCGGAGCTGGCGCGGAGGTGGAAGGGGGAGGCGGTCCTGGCTCGGGGGATCCGCGAGGCGTGGGCGACCCTCCATCCGCAGGACGAGCCGGCCGTGGTCCGTTGGGCCCGGGGCCACCAGCCGGGCCCCCGGGACCGTCGCTGGCTGCGCGCCGCGTCCGGTCCGGGGAGGAGCGGGCCGCGCCAGGTGCTGCAAGGACTCGAGGTCGTGCCGGGAGTAGCCGCCAGGCTGCGCTACCTGGGGGCCACGATGCTCCCACGCCGCCCCGCGAACCCGTGGAGGGAGCGCTGGCGTCGCGGCTTGGACGAGCTGGTTCGGAGGCCGTCGGTCAGAGGAGCTCGAGGTCGCCGAGGCTCCAGCTGATCGCGTCGAACGGCGGCGGCTGCTCAGCGAGGCGACGGAGGGTGACGAGAGGACCGCCACCCGGGAGCGGTAGCAGGCCCTCGCTCAGCGTGCTCGGGCCCGGGGTGCACAGGAGGTACTCGCCCGGTGCGGCTCCGCGCACCCGCCGCAGGAGCTCCCGACGAGCGCGGCGCCCCGCCGAGGGCGGGAGGAGGATCTCGCAGACGGTCACCTCCACCGCCTTGCCCCGTCGACGCCTGCGGAACACTGCGACTCCCTCCAGCGGGTCGGCGCCCAGAGTGACCGCGCGGTAGTGCAGGGGAGCGAAGCCGTACCGCCAGGTGAGGAACTCGGCGTCCCGATCCGTCGCGAAGCCGGAGGGCGCCCGCGCCAGCACCGGCGCGGCATCGCCGAGCTGCCCGAGCACCTCGCCCGCCGGCGCGCCCCCGTCGCTGGGCAGCCCCCAGCGCTCGGCTGCCTCCCTGGCGCCGAGCAGACGCATCAGTCCTCCCGGGCGTGGCCTGAACGCGACTCGGGGGCACCCCCCGATCTCCCAGCCCATCTTGAGGTAGCCCGGACGGCTGCGTTCATTGGGCGTGTTGAACACGAATCCGACACCCTCTGCCGTGAGCTCGTCGACCGCGTGGAGGGTGAGCTTCGTGAAGATGCCGCGGCCGGTGGCACCGGGGTGGGTCGCTGTGTCCACGGCCCGCACGGCCTCGACCGGCCCGGAGGTGGTTCGGAACCGCCAGCGGAGGAAGGCCCGGACACCGAGAAGTCGGGATCCCTCCTCGGCGACCCACAACGCAGACGGGCCGAAGGGGTTCTCCAGGTGCTTCCACCGGAACAGCTCCAGGTTCGGTCTTCCCGGATCCCAACCGAGGGCCTGCCCGGCCGTCTCTACGATGGCCTCGAGCTGGTCGGGGCGGGCCCTTCGCAGCTCCAGGTCGGGCACGGATCGAGAGTCAGGCACCCTGTGCCTGACGGATGATGTTCAGGGCGCTCCCCGCGGAACCACTCGATCTGCTCTGCGCTCATCGTGTGCTGGGCCTCGAACTCGATCGTCCTTCCGTCGGGCTTGTGGAGCGTGCAGCGGACGGCCGTGTCGGGAGCGAGATCGGCCAGGCCCAAGATCGAGATCCGATCGTCCTCCTCGATCAGGTCGTAGGTGGCCGGATCCGAGAACGTCAGCGCGAGCATCCCCTGCTTCTTGAGGTTGGCTTCGTGGATGCGCACGAAGGAGCGGGCCAGGACGGCTCGCCCGCCTCGGAACCGCGGTTCCATGGCAGCGTGCTCCCGTGATGACCCCTCTCCGTAGTTCTCGCCCCCGACCGCGATCCACGCGACGCCTTCGCGGTGGTAGTGCTCGGCGATCTCGGGGAACGGCCTGGTGGCGCCGTCGAGCTGGTCCTTGCCCTCTCCGGCCGCTCCCGTGAACGCGTTCACCGCGCCGAGGAACAGGTTCCCGCTGATGTTCTCGAGATGGCCGCGATAGCGGAGCCACGGCCCTGCTGCGGAGATGTGGTCGGTGGTGCACTTGCCCTTGGCCTTGACGAGGATCGGCAGGGCGACGAGATCCGCTCCGTCCCAGGCAGGGAAGGGGGAGAGGAGCTGCAGCCGCTCGCTGCCGGCCCGGACCCTGACCTGCACTCCGGAGCCGTCCTCGGGCGGGGCGACGAAGCCGGACTCCCCCGGATCGAAGCCCTTCTCGGGGAGCTCCTCGCCGAGCGGCACCTCCAGGCGGACCTCGTCGCCCTCGGCGGTGGTGAGCACGTCGGTGAGCGGATCGAAGTCGAGGGTGCCCGCCAGTGCCAGAGCGATGACGGTCTCGGGGGAGGTGACGAAGGCGTACGTGGAGGACAGCCCGTCGTTTCGCTTGGGGAAGTTCCTGTTGTACGAGGTGACGATGGTGTTGGCGTCACCCTCGACCACGTCGCTCCGGGCCCACTGCCCGATGCACGGCCCGCAGGCGTTCGCCAGCACCGTTGCACCGATCCGCTCGAGGTCGGCGAGCAGCCCGTCGCGGGCGATCGTGGCGCGCACCTGCTCCGATCCCGGCGTCACGAGGAGCGGAACCCGCGGCGCGCAACCCGCGGCCTGCGGCCTGGCGGGCGATGCTGGCGGCTCGGGTGATGTCCTCATAAGAGGAGTTCGTGCACGATCCCACCAGCGCGGCGCTGATCTCGACAGGCCATCCTTCACCTCGCGCCTCCGCCCCGAGCTGAGACACCGGCCTGGCGCGGTCGGGGGAGTGGGGACCGTTGATGTGCGGACCGAGGGAGCCGAGGTCCACCTCGATGACCTGGTCGAAGAACCGGCCCGGGTCCTCGAGCACCTCCGGGTCGGCGCGAAGGTGGGAGGCGAACGAATCAGCCGCATCCGCCGCGATCTCGCGTCCTGTCGCTCGCAGGTACCGGCCCATCGCATCGTCGTAGCCGAAGATCGAGGTCGTCGCGCCGATCTCGGCCCCCATGTTGCAGATCGTGGCCTTGCCGGTGCAGCTGAGGGTCGAGGCTCCGGGCCCGAAGTACTCGACGACGGCTCCCGTCCCTCCCTTCACGGTGAGGATCTCGGCCACCTTCAGGATCACGTCCTTGGGCGCCGTCCAGCCGCTGAGCTCACCGGTGAGGTGCACGCCGATGAGCGTGGGCCACCGCAGGTTGAAGGGGTAGCCGGTCATGACGTCGACCGCGTCGGCACCTCCGACCCCGATGGCGAGCATCCCCAGCCCACCGGCGTTGGGGGTGTGGCTGTCGGTCCCGATCATGAGCCCGCCGGGGAACGCGTAGTTCTCCAGGACGACCTGGTGGATGATCCCGGATCCCGGCTTCCAGAACCCGATCCCGTATCGAGCGGAGACGGAAGCCAGGAACTCGTACACCTCCTCGTTCGCCTCGAGCGCCGAGTCGAGGTCGATCTTGGCCTCGACACGTGCCTGGATCAGGTGGTCGCAGTGGACGGTGGTCGGGACCGACACCCTTGCCAGGCCGGCGGTCATGAACTGGAGCAGGGCCATCTGGGCTGTCGCGTCCTGCATCGCGACCCGGTCCGGTCGGAGATCCGCGTACGAGTGGCCGCTCCGCGGTGCGGGCCCCTCGGGGTCGGTCCGGTGCGCAGCCAGCACCTTCTCCGTGGCCGTGAGGGGCCTTCCGAGCCGCTCGCGGGCGGCTCCGGTGGCCGATGGCAGGCGCTCGTAGAGCGAGGTGATGAGGTCGAGGGGCGTGCTGGGGGCCGTGGGCGACATCTCGCGATCCTTTGGCTCGATTCCCGGCGGTCAACTGCGTGGTGGTTGACCGGTCGTATTACCTATACAAGTATATGACAAGTGCCCCGGCCTCGCTACCAGACCATCGCCGATGACCTGAGGACTCGCCTGGAGCGGGGCGAGTTCTCCGCTGGACGGGTCCTCCCGAGCGAGGCGGAGCTCTCGGGGGCCTACGAGGTGAGCAGGATCACCGTCCGCCGCGCGCTCGACCAGTTGCGGGACGACGGGCTCGTCGTGTCCCGTCAGGGGTTCGGGTGGCTGGTGGCGGCGGATCCTCTGCGCCAGTCGCTGGGGAGGCTCGGGACGATAGAGAGCCAGCTGGCGGAGGCAGGGATCGCCTCGGAGAGGCGGATCCTCGACTTCGGGTACGTGACCGCCAAGGGTCGGGTGCGCGAGCTGCTCGGGACCGAGAGCGTCCTGCGGGTCCGGCGCTTGAACCTCGCGGACGAGGAGCCGTTCGCGGTCGTCACGGTGTGGTGTCCCGAGGACCTCGCCGGGGAGCTGTCCCGCTCGGAGGTGGAGCGCCGGTCCTTCTACGACCTGATCGGGGTGGAGATCGGCCAGGCGACCCAGACGATCGGAGCAGGCGCGGCCACAGAGCCGGAGGCGGAGCTGCTCCGGATTCCCGTCGGGTCGCCCACGTTGGTGTGCGAGCGGGTCACGTCGGCCGTCGACGGGCGGGTGGTGCTGGTGAGCCAGTTCGTCTTCCCTGGTCATCGGACGGAGTTCGCGGTGGAGCTCCCGCGGGCAGAGGAGTCGATCGCCCCGACCGGACTGCGCCTCGTGGAGTGAGGGTGGGTGGTCAGAACCCGGCCGACAGACCTCCGCCGGCGAAGAGGATGAGGCCGACCACGAGCCAGACGCAGCCGAGCGACCCGAGGACGATCCCGGCGATCGCCATCCCCCGTCCCTCGAGGCTGCCGTTGGACCGCTTGATCCGGTTGATAGAGCCGACACCCAAGCCGAGCGCGATCGGACCCGCGATGGTGCAGCAGAGGGGGTTGCCGAGGATGCCAAGCACGAGAGCCCAGATCGCCATCGGATCGTTGCGGGGAGGTACGTACATCCAGCCTGCCGGTGTACCGGGTGCCGCGTAGCCGGTGTGCTCGGCCCAGGGCCCGGGCGCACCGTAGGTGGCGGCTCCTCCGGGGGCCCCGGCCCCCGTTGCCGACGTGCTCTCGGGGGGAGCCCAGGACCCCGCGGGGGGAGGGGGGCTCTCGGGGAGGGCAGGACCCGGCGGCGGTGGGTGATCGGAGGGGGGACCCGAGCCCGGCGGGGGAGCAGGGCTCTCGCGCGGTCCCGGTGCGCCGTCGTCGGGAGGGTGCTCGCTGGTCACCTCTGCTCCCCGGACATGGGCGGGCATGGTAGCCGTGTGATCCGTTGCCGGATCGCGGGGCTGGGCCCGGAAGGGCCGGGGATAGTCTCACCTGTCGTGGCTGACTTCGGGAACGTGGCGGTGGAGCCGCGCGAGGGGAGCCGCTGGCTTGCGGGCCGCGGGGATGCGGGCTGGATCGTGGAGGCCGTCGAGGCCGGTGGTGGGAGGGTCGTGGCGGCCGCCGAGGCGGAGGCCCTGGTCTGGCTCGAGGTGGACGACCCTGACGCCTTGGGGCAGCTGCTCGACGCCAACCCGCGGATCTCCTGGGTCCAGCTGCCCTTCGCGGGGATCGATCCGTATCGGGTGCTCCTCGACGACAGGCATCTGTGGACCTGTGCGAAGAGCGCTTACGGCGACAGCGTGGCCGAGCACGCGCTCGCGCTGACCCTTGCCGCGTTCCGAGATCTGGGTCATCACCTCCGCGCCGAGTCCTGGCGGCCACTGCCCGGCCGGAACCTGTACGGCGCTCGCATGACCGTGTTGGGAGGCGGAGGCATCGCGAGGGCCCTGATGCCGCTGCTCGCCCCGTTCGATGTCGACGTGACCGTCGTGCGACGCTCGGGAGCCCCGCTCGAGGGAGCTCGTGCCGTCGTGACGCCCGACAGGCTCACGCAGGCCCTGGGCGGGGCCGACGTCGTGGTGCTCGCGCTGGCGCTGACCGACGAGAGCCGGGGCATCATCGACACGGACGCGCTCGCGGCCATGAGGGTCGACGGGTGGCTGGTGAACGTCGCCCGCGGGGCTCATGTGGTGACCGACGACCTGGTCGCGGCGCTGGAGAGCGGCTCGATCGTGGGCGCGGCCCTCGACGTCACAGATCCCGAGCCGCTGCCCGCGGGACACCCGCTGTGGAGTCTCCCCAACTGCCTCATCACCCCACACGTCGCCAACACGTTCGAGATGCTCCGGCCCCGGTTGGCCCGCATGGTGAGCGAGAACGTGCACCGCTTCCTCGAGGGCGGTGACCTGTTGGGCCGGGTCGACCCCACCCTCGGCTACTGACCCGACGACCCCCATCGAACCGTCGGTTCAGGCGCCAGGATTCCCGTCGCCACAGCCGGAAGTT